>JAHBVJ010000013.1 GCA_019637615.1 Anaerolineae bacterium
CAATGGATGGCATACTCCACCGACGGCCCGCCGGAGAGCATACCGCTACTGGAGACGACAATCACCGATTCGTTGGCATGAATGATGGCGTCGCGATGGCGTCCCCCCTGCACTGGCTTGACTCTATCGCGGAAGAACAACGACGCCTCGCCTGCCGCTTCCGCCGTCGCTGCGGGCACATAGGAGCGGAAAGCATCGAACTGCTCACACACGGCGCGTACCATGCCGTCTACATAAATGGGAACCGGGAGGACATCTCGATGTGCCAGTAAAATCTGAAGGACTTCCTGCGCTCTACCCAACGCGAAGGCCGGGATCAATACCTTGCCGTCGCGCTCGATGATCTTCACGATATTCGCCACGAGCCGCTTTTCTTCAGCGATCCGGTTGGGATGGAGCTTCCCGCCATAGGTACTTTCCAGCACCAATACATCGGGATGAAGGTGCGGGAGTTCGAAACTGCCTACGGCGCGCTGTGTAGTCAGCGAAATATCGCCGGACATCAACACACTGCCGTCATCGCTTTCAAGCAGAATCGACGCTGCGCCGAGGATATGTCCTGCCGGATACATCGTCGCTTTCACGCGGTCATTCAGCATAAATGGCTGCTCGAAATTGACGATATGGATGGCCTCCATCAGACGGGCAATCGACACTTCATCGTAGAGGGGGAGTTCCCCTTCTTGCTCGTGCCGTTGCGTCATCAATCGCTGCGAATCGGCCTGTAAAACCCGCATCATCGCGACGGTCGGCTCTGTGGCGAATACGGGCACATGCGGAAACTGCTCGACCACGAGTGGTAATGCACCGGTGTGGTCAGTATGAACGTGCGTGACGAAAATGCAGGTTGGGGTGCCATATTCATTCAGGAGTTGCAGGTCTGGCAGTTGATCGTCCTGAATATCGCGGTATGTCTTAGCGACAACACGAATCCCGGCATCAATTAAGATACGCTGTCCGCCGATTTCAACTAAGGTGCAACTTGCGCCGACTTCATCGGCACCGCCCAAGAAGACTAAGTTCATTATGGCCCTTTGGCAACATCAATGGATTCTTAAGCTAGAGTTTAAACAAACTTCAATTATATGGAAACCCGCTGATTGTGCAGGGCATAGTATCAAAATAGTCCTAAAAAAGTACTAACAATTTAACGGGTGGGATAGACAACTATCCCACCTGCGGAAGTAAGTTGAAATGCTGTTAGCGTTCGGTTCAAGGCGATGGTCAATCTTGACCGATATTATCGCTGTTAACCGGGACGCTTGTGGACATGGGTGTCGCCATCGCCACGCCTTGGTCAATTTTCGCGGGTTCGCTCTTTTGCTCATGCCCCATCCAGCCATGCGATGCGACCTTGGTGGTTGTCAACACTTCTGGCTCGGCTTTGGCAAGATAGGTTGGCATGAAGGGTCGTTCAAAGACAAGATGGAATAGATACGCGCCAATAATGCAGACGGGCACGCCTACGACCACCTCGAACACATACACGGGCCACGACGTCAGATTGAGGCGGATGGCGGTCAGCGTCACCAACGTCAGGATCGGCGGGTGGATCAAGTACAAACTGTATGAAAAGGTGCCGAGTTTCAAGATCGGCGGCAGGTGCAAAATACGCAGCAAGCCCTTTTCTTCCTTGGTCTTCCACTGCTCGGTCAGGTGGATGAGCAGTGCCACTACCGCGATTCCTAAGAAGGCATCCACCAACCACGGCGCGCTGCCCTTGATGTCGAACCCGAGTCGGCTGACGAAGACCTGCTTACTAGCCACGTCAGAGCCGATGAACAACAGGAAACTGACGATGCTGACGGGTATCCACGGGATGCGTTCCCGCCACCGGTGTTCTTGCGAACGGTTAGAAAACCCGAAGCTGGCACCCATCGCGCCGAGGGCGAACAGGCCGAGGAACCACGGGTTGGCAACTTGCAGCAAGGGGTGGAACAGATACCACGAAGCCGCGCCGACGATGATCCCCGTGAGCACCATCGGGATCGTCCCGAACCGACGCCACACCGGCAGCAGTGTGAACGGGAACAGCAGATAGATGGTCTCTTCAATCGCGATAGTCCACATGGCAGGGTTGATCTTTTGCAGCCAATCCGGGCTAAAGTGATGCAAGAACAACATGTGCGAAAGGATCACATCGGGTTTGAAGGCGGGCAGCGCCTGATCCCACCAGATATTCTGCTTGACGTTCATCCCCGGCACGACCGCGATCAGGAACAAGCCAATGAACAGGGCTGCGTAATACGGAGGCCAAATGCGACGGATGCGGCGTACAAAATAGCCCTTCAACCCGCCTTTGGGCTTCCCGTCCTTAGATTTGGCGATAGCCAGCATCAAGCTGTAGCCTGAAATGACGAGGAAGATTTGAACGGCATAAGCGCCGTAGCGCGTCAAGTTATTGAGAATCGGGATAAACCGATCAATGCCAGTGGCGGTCAGACGACCATTCGAAATGATCCCCGCCCACTCTTGATCGAGGCCAAACGCCTCGAAAACGTGTACAAAAATAACGGCTAAGGCTGCTAACCCTCGGATACCATCAAGATAGTCAATGCGAGCACTGTTCTTGGGTGATCCCGCTGTAGATTGTCCTTCTGAAGCCTTCATGATTTCAACTAGCTCCCCACTGTAATTAGCAGCAGAAATTCAACGCTTGAGGTGGATATCTCAGAGTCGATAGGAATTGATAATGTGCTTCACTAGCAGAGAAATGAGCTAAGTCTTACGCGGGGCGTTTACACGCAGAAGCACTTCAAAAACTGGGTGGAAAGTCGGCAATGCTGCTTATGCTTTTCCGGCGTATGAAGGTCTCATTTTTAGTAGTGACTAGGCCAGTTCAACGCTAGGTGATAAAGCGCGCACCTCCCACGGTAGCTAGGCCCTCGTTACTGGTTTCAGGGAAACATCGATAGGGAACAAGCAAATTTTGTCGCAAGTGATCCGGCGTGTTGGCATTAATAAAATTGGGGATCATCATGTCTGTTGCCATCCGCACTAAGCGAACCAGCTTACGACACCAAATTCTGGTTTCCTATCATGATCGACACCTTACCATATCTCCAGATGGTATTGAAACCAACTTACAGCCTCCTAACTTGGAAAGTTCAAACCAAGTCTTTACCTTTCCTAACTTACTTTACAGACGGAAGCGCCAAGATACCGACCTTAGCGCTTCCCATCGCAAGGAGAGTCTGCGGATTATGCGCTAACGGCGGTAGGTTCAGCGACGGGCTGTGCCCACACGCAATCCCGTTCCATCGCGAGTTTGGTATATTCGGCAAGCTGTGCTTGTGTATAGGCGAACATATCGGTGCCCTTGCCACGGTAGAAGGCGAAGTACCATTCTGCCGTCATCCGCCCCAATTCTTCCAAGCTCAGGATGGCGTGCCATTTCAAATCGAAGTTGACCTTGTCGCAGTTCAGCTTGAGCAAGCCCGCTTCATGGTACTTGTTGTTTTCCACGTAGCGGATCGGCTCCTGCGCACCGTCAAATTCCCAGTACTTACGCAGCACTTCTAGGACTTCCCGCACGCTGTAATTTTTCTCCGTATTGGGGCCAAAGTTATATGCTTCGCCGTTCAGCTCAGGACGTTCGGTGAGCTGCTGTCCAACGTGCAAATAGCCGCTGAGTGCTTCCATCACGTGCTGCCACGGTCGGGTCGCGCGTGGCTCCCGAATCTCGACGGTTTGTTCAGCGCCCCATTGACGGAAGCAGTCCGGCACCAAACGCTTGGCTGCCCAGTCGCCGCCGCCAACCACGTTACCAGCACGGCACACCACCAACTGCGCCTTCGACTCCGGCAGTTTGAAGTACGAATGGTAAAAAGTCTTGATCGCCATTTCCGCGCCTGCTTTAGAGGCGCTGTAGGGGTCTTTCCCGCCGAGCGGGTCTGTTTCGCGGTAGCCCCATTTCCACTCGACATTATCGTAGACTTTGTCACTGGTGATCAGCACCATTTTGCAGGGGTGATTCGACTGTCGAACCGCTTCCAGAATATGCGCCGTGCCCATCACATTCGTGGCGAACGTGCCAATCGGGTCAACGTATGCCGTATGCACAATCGGTTGCCCCGCCAGATGGAAGATATAGTCTGGTTTAACCTTGTTGATGAGGTCGCGTACTGCGTTGAAATCTGTGATGTTGTGTTCGTGGTACGAAATGCGCTCCCGCAGTTTGAGTGTCTCAAACATTGAGGGCGTGGTGGGCACTTCATTCGAGATGCCGTAGACATCTGCCCCAAGGTTGAGCAGCCACACGGTCAACCAACTCCCCTTGAAGCCAGTGTTACCTGTAATGAGTACCTTCTTACCACGGTAGACGTTATTAAACATTGCTTGAACTCCTCAACGCGCAACGGCGTCACAACACGCTTACTTACAATCAATGAAGGTCGAAATCACTAGCAAACCGTGACAAAACTTGAGGATCGCGCCAGCCTGCATCGACTGTGCGAACCTGATAAACGACAGCATAAGCGAGGCCATACGTAATGATGGACGATGATGGACGGTTACTATCTCCTCATTGCACCTTCCTACTTATAGGTTCGCTGTGAAGTCAACAGAACTCAGTGCGCAGATAGGTAACGAGTAAATGTTGTGGTGGTTGCTTCCGTGTGTTTGAGAATTACAGTGCTTTTAAGCCAATGGACGGACTACACACGTTGGCTGAAACAAACCGCTACACCAATTCTGGTTAGCCATCTTGTACGGACTCTATTGAAATGCATAGTAAAGAAGCTGACTTACAATCACCTAAACATGAATTTCTTTACGTTATTCATTACGGGAACGCACTCTTGGATTTTTACGAAATTCATAATCGAAAGCGCGGCAAACGATACAATATCATGATACGCCTTACATGTTGATAGGAACGTTGGCGAGATGACTGTAAACAATTAATGATTGCATGGTCATCCAACTGTCAAAATGGCTTGCACAGCGGTGGCTAATCCCCATCGAGCGGGCAGGTGACATCCAAAGCAAAGCTTGTTAGAGTCTACCTACGCTGATAATTTTCCTCCCTCACAACCTAAAGGAGACCGCTTTTGGCTGGCACAGAAATTCTGCTCATTCGCCACGCCGTCAATGATTTCGTCAAGACGGGCAAACTGGCGGGCTGGACGCCGGGCGTGCATCTGAATGACGAGGGGCGCGCTCAAGCGGCGGCGCTTGGGGAGCGGCTCGCTAACACCAAACTCGATGCAATCTATTCCAGCCCGCTAGATCGCACCATGGAGACGGCGCAGGCCGTGCTCGCTCACCATCCTGACCTGCAACTGCAAGTGGTTGAGGACATCGGGGAGCTGAAGATCGGGGACTGGCAGGGCGCGGAACTGAGTAAGTTGTATCGCCGCAAACAGTGGTTCATGGTGCAAGCCTTCCCTAGCCGCACCCAATTCCCCAATGGTGAGACCTTCCGCCAAGCGCAAGTCCGGGCGGTGGACGCATTGGAGGCGATGGTACAGCAGCACCCGCGCGGACGCATCGCCGTCTTCTCTCACGCCGACATCATCAAACTGGTGCTGGCCTTTTACCTCGGTGCGCCGCTCGACATGTTCCAGCGCATCAACGTCTCGCCTGCCTCGATCTCGATCATCGTCGTGGGCTATGGGCGCATCACCGTGCAGCAGATCAACGAGACGACCTATCTGCCGCAACCAAAAAAAGGCGACGGCAGTGTCATCGACATCCGTCCAGCCCACACGCTGAGCGTGGAAGCCGTGGGCGCGCCCGGTCAGCGCACGTTTTACTTTCAGGCGCAGCATGGCGAGGATCAGCTCACCACGCTGGACATCGAGAAGACTCAAGCGCTGCTGCTGGCGGATGAGATCGATAAGCTGTTTACGGGCGCGCTGGACGCTCCGGCCTTGGGCGAACCCGTCGCCCTGCGCGATCCGCAGACTAGCGTCTTCCGTGCGGGAAAAATCGCGCTACAATACGACCAGAACGATGATATGATCATGTTAGAATTTACCGAGTTGCTTGGTGCAGAGCAGGGCACACCGCGACGATTAAAGGTGTGGGGAACGCGCCAACAAATGCGGACACTCGGTGAACAAGCGCGACAAGTAGCCCGACGTGGACGGACGGAAACTTAACATGGCGCGAGTTGATATTGGGTGCGTAGAAGGACTGTAGACTGTGGCGCACACGGAACTTGAATTGGATTCTGTAGATTTCATCACTATCGGGACTGTAGGGCCAAAAGGCCGTCGGCAGTTCTATTTGCAAGGTGGCACCTCCACCGAAGTAATTTCGTTAACGATTGAAAAGGAGCAAGCCCGCGCCGTCGCGGAATCTCTCAGCGAATTATTAGATGACTTGCTGCGGCGTAATCCTCAGCTTTCCGGCGACACCAGCGACATGGTTAAGCTGAACATGGAACTGCGCGATCCAATCGAGCCGCGCTTCCGGGTTGGGCAGTTTGGCGTTGGCTACAATCCTGATCGCGATATGATCTTGATCGAGGCCATCGAACTGCTTGGCTTGTCTTCGTTGCAGCAAGATGATGACACCACCGCCGACACGGAGCAGCCTAGTGTGGTGCGGTTCTGGGTGACGCGTCCGCAGTTGCGGGCGTTATGTGTGCATACGCAAAATGTGGTGCGGCAAGGGCGTGTTGATCCTCAAAGTAACGGTAGGATGTTGTATTACTGGACGTGAGAGTGGTTAGGTATGAGCGAGCGTGACCCCAATCAACCATCGATAGATCCAGCGCGGTTGTTGCAATTGCTGTCTTGTGGTTCGCTGCGCGATGAATCGAACGGCGCACTGCGTTGGAGTTCAAATTACACCTTCCTGATGAGCGTCGCGGATAGCGAGTGCCGCTCGAAGGTCGTATACAAACCACAGCGGGGCGAACGTCCGCTGTGGGATTTCCCCGACGGGACGCTGTGTTATCGCGAAGTCGCGGCCTATCATGTGTCGATGGCGTTGGGATGGGATGTGGTGCCGCCAACCGTGCTGCGCGACGGGCCGCGCGGCGTGGGGTCTGTCCAGCAGTATATCGAACACAATCCGGACATCAACTATTTTGCGCTCGATGAAAGTCACGCCGAACAACTGCGCAAAATCGCGGCCTTCGACTACATCACCAACAACGCGGATCGCAAAGGCGGTCACTGCCTCTTGGACGCCCACGATCACGTGTGGGGCATCGATCATGGCATCTGCTTCCACCCCGCGCCCAAACTGCGTACGGTGATCTGGGATTTCGCGGGGCAGTCCGTCCCGCAAGATTTGTTGAACGACCTTCAGCGGATGGCAGGTAACCTCGATGACGCCAAATCGCTGTTGCGTCAAGCCTTGGATAAACTGCTAGCCGATGTCGAAGTCCAAGCCTTGCAAGCCCGCCTGCGCCGCCTGCTAAATCGCCGCGAATATCCGCGTCCCGGCCCCGGCCCCAACTATCCGTGGCCTCCTGTCTAACCATGAGGGCAATATGACGGACGATACCGATCACGCCGACGAGATGCCAGCCTTTCTACAGCAGTATTACCTTGTCTTCTTGCGCAAAGGGCCGATCTGGAGCGGAGAAGTCACGCCGGAGTCCACGCAGCGACAGGCCGCGCATCTCGCCTACCTGCAAGCACAGTACGACGCGGGTCATTTCCTCGTCTACGGTCCGACCGACGATCCCACCGAAGACCTGCGCGGGGTCGTGATCATGAAGGTTGACTCGCTAGAAACCGCACGGAACATCATGGGCGGCGATCCCCACGTCAAGATCGGGCATCTGCGCGTTGAGATCATGCCGTGGTGGGCAGATAGCCGCGTCTGGCGCACGTAAACACGCTGATCCGGTGATCCAACCGCATACCATAAGTCCGACAATGCTGCATTGTTACCAGATCAGCCAACAAGCGCTATTTAGGAGTGTTCCACTACCTTCAGGCCGTTGATTCATCATCGGGGGCTTGCTCGTGCTGTCTTCAGATGGACTACCGATCCGCCATCCCACTTATCCACGCTCACGATTCTTCATGGTGTGCTCATACCCCCTTACATTTGTAAGCTTACATTTGTACGCGTACAAATGTAAGGATGTTCAAACTCGAAAACTCGTTATATCCTATCCTCACAGCAGAAAACGACCTCAGTCTTCCCGCTTTGGTCGTCTTCTTCTTCAATCATCGGTTTGTACATCCATTCGTGCCTTGTAATGCGTGACGCGCTGTTCCATCTCGCATGGCCTCAGCGCTCAACACGTCCTTGTGCTTCTGTACTCAGCACACTCTTGCTTCTCTTGCTCTGTACTCAGCACTAAGGACTTATAGAATACCGACAACAATTCTTCCCATCGTACGGACGCCACATGTGGCGTCCATTGAGCCTGATGATCAGGTCAAATCAATTTCGGTTATCTATAAGCACTCAGCACTAAGGACTATCTTGAAGGAGTTTCCCATGCCTTGGTCGCCCGACAACATCACCATCGGTGAATTTGAAGACCTTCCCGTGCAGATATTGCCGCGTTCTTCGTATTTCGGCCCACCCGCATCATATGCAATGGTGCCGCCCGCTGCGCAGCCCGTTGCCGCTGCTGACACCATTGCGGAATCCTCGCTCTCTGACCACGCAGAAAAGATAGAGGTGCAGCATTCCGCCAACACCGATCAGCCCGCCGCCTTGTCTATCGCCGCGCCTGCATCGGCGCTGATCGTTGCGGTTCCTGATGCGCCGCCCGATGCCGATCCGTCGCCCACCACCGATGCTGCTCTAGCGCCTAGTCCCTGTAACGTAGCGCCGTCCACGCTGCCTGCGCCCATCCTTTACTTCCCGCCGCCCTTCCCGGACTACCCGCCTGCGCCATCCATCCCTTGCCTTGACCATGCCGTCGAGCCGGAAGCGGCGCTTTCCTTTTCAACCGCCAACGCCGCCCCTCCCGTAGCGGCTTGCCCTCAAAAAGTGGCTGCAACCGACGAAACCCTTATCCCGAATCCGCTTTCGGGAAGTGGTGCGAGCGAAAAACCTTGTTTTGGGAAGCCCCTCATCGCGTGCGGGGAAGGAGCTAGACGTGGATCGAGGATTTCTATAAGACTTTCTCAGCCCGCCGCATGTGCTTCCCTTTCTCCGCCACATGGGATCATTTTTGGGATCATCGAATCCCGAATCCGCCACCACCACGCCATTCCTATCGATCAACGGGATCATTGCGTTCATCCCTCTCTCACGGGTGAACAAGTAGTGGCAAGGACTTCTCATCTCCCCCTCTCCCTCAGAGCGAAGATGCCGGAGTCGCTAGTAGGCTACTCCGCACTAAGGGCGCAGCACTCAGCACGGTCTTCTCCTCCCTCCTCCTTACTTCCTCCGATGGAAGGAGACGGATTAGGTGTAATTACGGAAGAATGCCAACGCGAAGACGCGTACCATGATGGTCATTGTGATACGCAACAACGACCACGGATAGCGTCGAGGAGCATTCAAGTGACCACCATACATCTCAGCAACCCCATCATCTCGCTCTGGACTCCGCTTGAACAACTGCGCGCACAGGTGCAGGGCGGCGTGTATACGCCCGAAGATGACGGCTACGAAAACGCCCGCAAAGCATGGAATCTGACCGTCGATCAGCATCCCGCCGTGATCGTGACGGCGAACAACGCGGCGCATGTGGCGGCAACCGTGCGCTTCGCCCGCGCCACCGGACGCGGCATCGCGGTGCAATCCACCGGACATGGTGTTGTGCTGCCCGCCAATGACAGCGTGCTCATCCGCACCTCGTCCATGCAAGAGGTGCGCATCGATCCCGTCACGCAGACGGCGTGGGTGGAAGCGGGTGCGCTGTGGCACATGGTGCTCACACCCGCCCAGAAGCACGGCCTCGCGCCGCTGCTCGGTTCCTCGCCCTATGTCGGCGTCGTCGGCTACACGCTCGGCGGTGGGATGGGTTGGTTAAGTCGCAAGTACGGTCTCGCGGCGGATAGCGTGCGCTCATTCGAACTCGTCACGCCCGAAGGGCAGCTCATCAACGCCAGCAGCGCCGAACACAGCGATCTCTTCTGGGCATTGCGCGGCGGTGGCGGCAACTTCGGCGTCATCACGGGCATGGAAATCCAGCTCTATCCGGTCACCACCGTCTACGGCGGCAACCTGATCTATCCCGCCGAGATCGCCAAACAGGTCTTCACGCTCTACCGCGAATGGATCGCCAGCGCGCCCGACGAGCTGACCTCCTCCATCGCCATCATGAACATGCCCAACGCGCCCGCCCTTCCCGAACCGTTGCGCGGCAAATCGGTCGTCATGATTAAGGGCTGCTTCTGCGGATCGGTCAAAGATGGCGAGGCGTTACTGGCCTTCTGGCGCAGCCGCCTGACGCCCATCGCGGATAGCTTTCAGGCCATGCCCTTCAGCGCCGTCGGCACCATCAGCAACGATCCGGTCAATCCGTCGGCAGGGCTGTCGTCGGGTGGCTGGCTCAAAGACCTGAGCGATGAGACGATCGACGCCATCATCCAGTACGCGCTGGCACGTAACGGCTCACCGCTCACGGGCGTGGACATTCGTCACGCGGGTGGCGCGATTGCGCGGGTTGCCAAGACGTCCGCCGCCTTCAGCCATCGCACCGCCCCCTACGTCATGCAGATGTTTGGTGGTGCGTCCACGTCGGAAGCCAAGACCAAGCTTACGGACTACATCGCTGGCTTCAAAGCCGCTCTAGCGCCGCATCTGGACGGTGTTTACCTGAACTTCCTGAGCGGGGAAGAAGCCCGTGCGCGCTCCAAAGAGGGTTACTCGGAAGCGGCCTACCAGCAGTTGAAGGGTGTCAAAGCGGTCTACGATCCCAACAACTACTTCCGCCACAGCTTCGATATTCCGGCTGGCAGCTAACCGCCTAGGATGAGGACGAGGGTGGAGGAACCGACGCCATCCACCCTCGGTTGTCGCAAACGAGGTCAGTAGTGTGGTCAGCGCAAAAAGGCTTCGTTCAGACCGCCGTCTACGCTGAAGATTTGTCCGGTTGTCTTGCTGAACGCGTTGGTGCTGATCAGGTACGCGACTTCGGCCTGATCTTCCGGCGTGATCGGGCGTTTGGTCAGCGTGCGTTGGGCATAGAACTCCGCCAGCTTGGCACGCAGCGTCTCGGTACTTTCCTCCTCGCTATGCGTGATGTTGTACTTGACCAGCGAACTGATCACGCGGTCGCGCGGGAACATGCTGCTGCCCTCGACTACGGTGGCGGGCGCGAGTCCGTTCACGCGCACCCACGGCGACAGCTCGACCGCCATCTCGCGCACGAGGTGATCGGCGGCGGCTTTGCTGGTGTCATACGCCACCGAGCCTTTCTTAGAGACGACGGCATTGACGCTGGTCGTCAGCACGAGTGTGCCCGTCAGCTTTTGCGCCTCCCAGATCGCGCGCGCTTCGTCCGCCACGATATAACCGCCCATCACGTTCACATCGAACGTAAAGCGCCATTTCTCATCGGGGATATGCCCCGTCTTGTCCGGCGACACGAACACGCCCGCCGTCACGATCACATTGTCGAGGCCGCCATACGCCAGCACGATCTCGTGCAGCATCGCCCGCACGCTGGCACGGTTGGTGATGTCCACGCTCAAGCCAATCGCTGGCCCGCAGCCGGATACGCCCGTGCCCGCCACGCCGATCCCGACGCCGTACACCTTCAGCAGTTCGTCGGCGGTGCCTTGCGAAGCGTCCAGATTGAGATCAGCGCAAACGACGTGTGCACCTTCCTTGGCGACGCGCTGCGCCACCGTCTTCCCGATCCCGCTGCCCGCGCCGATCACGACCACCACATTGCGTTCGAGCGTCTTTTCCGGCGGCATCCGGCGCAGTTTGGCCTCTTCGAGCAGCCAGTACTCGATGTCGAAGGCTTCCTGACGCGGCAGCGCCACATACGAGCTAACCGCTTCCGCCCCGCGCATGACTTCTACCGCGCAGTTGTAGAACTCCGCCGTCACGCGCGATTCGCTCTTGTTCTTCCCCCACGCGATCATGCCGACGCCGGGGATCAGGATCACGGTCGGGTTCGGGTCGCGCATGGCAGGCGAGTTGTCGTGCTTGCATTCTTTGTAATAAGCGGCGTAGTCGGCGCGGTACTGCGACAGCCCTGCGCGCAGCTTTTCCAGCAGTGTTACCGTAGTTTCGGTCTGCGGGTTCCAATCCACGTACAGCGGCTTGATCTTCGTACGCAGGAAGTGGTCGGGACACGAGGTGCCGAGTTCCGCCAGTCGCGGCGCATCGGCGCTGTTCACGAATTCGAGGATCGTGGCGTCCGCTTGCAGCGTGCCGATGAAGCGGTTCTGCTGCGACACCATCCCGCGCAGTGTGGGCAGCACTTCATCGAGCACCGTGTTGCGCTGGTCAAGGCTCAGTGGCTCGAACTTCTGCCCGCCGAAGGTCGCCTTGCCCTTATCATGCGCTGCCAGATAGCGCGCGGCTTTCTCGATCAGCGTCAGCGACAGCTCGTAGCATTCCTTGTCGTCGTTCGCCCAGTTGATCAGCCCGTGCCCGCCGAGGATGATGCCTTTCAGGGTAGGCTGCTGGCGGATGGTTTCTTGCAACACCAGACCGAGATCGAAACCCGGACGCTGCCAGTTCACCCATGCCACCTCATCGCCGTAGATGGCCTTCATCAGCGCTGGCCCGTCACTGCACGCGGCAATCGCGATCAGCGCGTTAGGATGCGTATGATCAACGTGATCGAACGGAATGAAAGCGTGCAGCGGGGTGTCAATCGAAGTCGCACGCGGATTCAGGTTGTACACGGCGTGCGTGTACATATCCACCATCTGGTCTTCGATCGGTGCCTTGACGCCTTTCACCTCGGCCTTGTCATAGATCTGCTGGAGCTTCATCAGCTTATCCATGTACAGCGAGGCGAAGTTGGCCTTCTTGGACGTGCGCAGATCGCCGCCGGAGCCTTTGACCCACATCACGCGCACCGCCTCGCCCGTCAGCGGATCAGGCAGGCTGAACTTGCCGGACGTATTGCCGCCGCCTGTATTGGTGATGCGTTGGTCAGCGCCAAGGATGTTGGATCGATATACCAACCGCTCGACGGGATCGAGCGCCGCTGCGCGGGCATCATCCCATAGGTACTGAACGTATTGGTATTCGTCGGGTTTGAAGAATTGCATGGGTTTACCTCAGTCAGGTTTCTAAAAAGTATTCTATGGATGCAACCGTGACGCGCCCAACACGGCAATAAGTTATGGGGACGGCGTTCACAAGCATGGATCGTATATGATAGTACCATGCCCCTTCCCGAATGTGCGATCCTCGACTGTTAACGATTGTGTGAGAAGGTACCCTGTGTTCGGTTGAGTGTGCTACACTTAGCGCACTCAACTCTTGGCCCACACTGTAGTCAAACGGAAGAGGTTTCATATGAAAAGCAAGTTAGCACGCTTATTATTAGTGATAGCGCTTGTCGCGATTGGTGTTGGTCTAGGCCAACATCCTGCGCAGGCACAAACCGTCCTGCATCTGCCGAATCCAATCGGCGCGGGCGATTTCACCACCGCTGACCCCGCGCTCGTGACGGACTACGCTTCCGCGCAGATCACCTCGGAAACGCACTATGCCTTGGTACGCGGCAAGGAAGATAATCTTAACGATATTCAACCGGGCATGGCTTCCAAGTGGGAAGTCTCCGCCGATGGCCTGACCATCACTTTCACCATCCGCACGGGCATTCCTTGGGTAAAGTGGGATGGTTCCGCCGTCGTGGAGGCCAAGGATGATGCGGGCAACGTGATGAACGTGACGGCGAAGGACTTCGAGTATGGCCTCAAGCGCACCCTCGATCCGGCGACCGCGTCCGAATATGCCTACGTGTTCACCTCGATCATCAAGGGCGCGGCGGAATTCAACGGCTCCAAAGAAACGGGCGATGCCCTGACCGCGCTGCGTGATGCGGTGGGTGTCAAGGCCACAGACGATCAGACGTTGGTAGTTACGCTGACGCAGCCTGCCAGCTACGCGATCAACATCCTCACGTTGACCAATGCTGCCGCGCAGCCTCAAGCTGCCATCGAGAAATCCGGCGCGACATGGTTTGAACCCGGCACTTCGCTGTCTTATGGCCCTTACGTGATCTCCGAGTGGAAGCACGACACCAGTCTGACGCTGACCAAGAATCCGTTCTGGCCCGGCATCGAGAACTCGCCCAAGCCAACCATCGATCAGGTCGTGTTCACCATGCTCGATGAAGCCGCTACCTTCAACAATTATCAGGCAGGGACGATTGACGTTGCCAAGGTGCCGCTGGCTGACCTTGATCGCATCCGTGCTGATGAAGCTTACAAAACCGAGCTTGCCGAAGCACCCGTGCTGAACAGCGCCTACTACGGGTTCACCGTCACCAAGCCACCGTTTGATGATGTGCGTGTCCGCCTTGCCTTCTCGCAGGCCATCGACCGCCAAGCTATCGTTGACAACGTCACCAAGAGCGGTATCGCCGCGCGCTGGTTCTCGCGTCCGGGCATCGCCGCCGCGCCAACGCTCGAAAAGTATCCCGATCTCGGTATCAGTTACGATCCTGACAAGGCCAAAGCCTCACTCGATGAATACCTGAAGGAAAAGGGCATCACCGTCGATCAACTGCCACCGATCACACTGCTGCTGTATGCCAACGACACCGTCTCCAAGGTAGCCGAAGTAGTGCAGCAGATGTGGCAGGAAACGCTTGGCGTCAATGTCCAGATCGTCTCGCAGGAATTCCGCACTTACCTACAAACCATCCAGAACGATCCGCCCGGTGTCTATGCCCTTGGTTGGACGGCTGACTATGCCGATGCCAACAACTTCTTGCGTGAAGTGTTCCGTTCCAATTCCGGCAACAACTTCACCCATTGGAAGAACGAGGCTTACGACAAGCTTGTGGATGATGCCGCTGCCGAAACGGACATCGACAAGCGCACCGAATTGTATGCGCAAGCGGAAGACATCCTGATCGCTAAGGATGCCGTGATCGCGCCGATGTACTGGGGCACACGTATCTTCGTGACCAAACCGAATATCGTGCGCACAGTCTCGCAGATCAACGGTGATGAACGCTTGGAAAAGTGGAGCATCAAGTAAGAAGTCTTCGTATCCTCTCTCCCTTTTCTCCGGCAGCGGTGGAAAGGGAGAGAGGTATCAAAATCCCCGAAACTACCATACCAGTTAGTGTGCTGGATATGGCGACGGAGTGCCTGATGAGCGGCGAACACAGCAAGCCAAAGGAAACTTGGGCGAGCGGAGCAGCGTATGAACGCTACGTAGGACGTTGGAGCCACGTAGTTGCTCAACAATTCTTGGCGTGGCTTGCGATTCCCACCGCTAGTCGTTGGCTCGATGTCGGATGCGGCACTGGCATTCTTACGCAGATGATCCTAACGCAGACGAATCCGGCTCAGGTGAAAGGCGTCGATCGTTCGGAGGCCTTCATCGCCCATGCCAAGCGTCAGGTGACGGATCAGCGCGTACAATTCGAAGTCGGTGACGCGCAGGCGCTGTCGGTCGAGACAGGCAGTTACGATGTAACTGTTTCGGGGCTAGTGTTGAATTTTGTGCCGCAGCCTGCCCTTGCCTTAGCAGAGATGTCCCGTGCGACCAGAGCTGGTGGCACCGTCGCCGCCTACGTTTGGGATTACGCTGATCAAATGCAATTTATGCGCTATTTCTGGGACGCTGCCAATGTGCTCGATCCCGCGGCTGCCAGTTTAGATCAAGGACGACGCTTCCCGCCTGCAATCCGCACGCGTTGGCGGAGCTTTTCCAAGCGGGAAACCTCGCTAACGTCAAGGTACATGCCATCGACATCGCCACACATTTCAAGGATTTCGATGATTATTGGTCGCCATTTATGGGCGGACAAGGTGCCGCGCCCACTTATCTGATGTCGCTGGACGAAGAAAAACGGGTTGAACTCCGCGAAAGACTTCGCGGCGATCTACCCTTTGCAGCTAATAGTTCTATTCCGCTTACAGCACGCGCGTGGGCGGTACGTGGGATATGTCATTCATAGTTTGAAAACCTGAGTAGGTGCATGTCTACCTTCATTGTACGGCGACTCGTCAGCATGATCGCGGTGCTGTTCAGCGTCTCCATCGTCACCTTTCTACTTATGCATGCCGCGCCGGGTGGCCCCTTTGACCGCGAGAAAAAACTGCCGCCCGCCGTGATGGATAACATCAACGCCAAATTCAATCTCGATGATCCGCTGGTCACGCAGTATCTGCGCTACATGAGCAATGTCGTCATCCCGCGCTTGACCACGAACCCGACGACCGCCGATCTCAGCGATCACCTTATTAATGTGCGGATTGGCGATACCACCCTGCAATGGATGAACTTCGGGCCGAGCTATAAATCGCAATCACGCACGGTCAATGACATCTTCCGCGATAATCTGCCCGTTTCGTTCACGTTGGGGGTTCTAGCGCTGCTCGTCGCGATCAGCATCGGGCTTCCGGCAGGTATCGTGGCGGCGCTCGGTCACAACCGCTGGCCCGATTTCATTGCAACTAGCCTCGCGGTGATGGGAAGCTCCCTACCATCGATTGTGCTTGGTCCGCTCTTGATTATCGTATTCGGCTTGGGTTGGCGGATGCTGCCCGTTTCTGGTTGGGGCACGGCGTCACAGGCAATCTTGCCCGTATTCACGTTAGGCTTAGGCAGCGCCGCCTTGATTGCACGCTTGACTCGCGCCAGTCTGCTCGAAGTCCTCAACGAAGACTACATCCGCACCGCCCGCGCCAAAGGGCTGCGCGGAAACCGTATTGTCAACGTTCACGCCCTCAAAAATGCCATGATTCCGGTCACGACTGTCTTAGGGCCGCTGTTCGCGGGCTTGGTGACAGGATCATTCGTCGTAGAGTCCGTATTCGGCATCCCCGGCATGGGCAAATACTTCGTGACCAGCATCAATGACCGCGATTATCCGGTAATCATGGGTACAGTGCTACTGTTCGCGATGGTGCTGGTGATCGCCAATTTCCTCGTTGACCTTGCCTATGGTTGGCTTGATCCGCGCATCGGCTTCGGAGGCGCAGGCCATGATTGAAGTGAGCGAAAAAAACGCCGCGCCGCTGCAACTGCGGAGCAAATCAGAGACATCGCCGGGGTATTGGCGCTTGGCATGGCGGCGCTTGAAGGCAAATCGTGCGGCGATGATTGGTGGCGTGTTCATCCTCCTGTTGGCGTTGAGTGCCCTCTCGGCCGACGTGATCGCCATCAAGCCATATGATAAGCAGAGCTTGCGCGATAACAACGCCATCCCCGGCTGGTTGCCGTCGCTGTTTCCCTCCGTCAAACCCAAGACTGAAGGCGGTTACGCGCGTGTCAATGACGCCTTCCCACTAGGTGCCGATTACGCTGGACGCGATATTTTCAGCCGTTTAGTATACGGGGCACGGATTTCGCTGGCAGTAGCGGTGATCGGGCCGCTGATCAGTTTGCTGATCGGGGTCGCCGTGGGCTGCATCGCGGGTTACTTCGGTGGCTGGGTGGATAATCTGTTGATGCGCATTGTTGATCTGATGTATGCCTTTCCGTCGCTGCTGCTGATCATCCTCATCATGTCGGTGTTCCGCTCGGCAGTGAACGCAGATAATGTTTCTCCGCTCGTCCTTTCCATCGCCAAGCTTGATGCCGCTTTCGGTGGACTGCTATTCATCTTCATCGGCCTTGGCATTACCTCGTGGGAGAATATGGCACGTTTGACGCGCGGGCAGGTGTTGTCAGCACGCGAACGGGATTACGTGCTCTCGGCGCAGGCCATCGGCGCGGATAATCGTCGCATATTGATCCGCCACATTCTGCCCAACATCCTCGGCCCGCTAATCGTGGCGGAAACGTTGGCGATTCCGGCGTACATCCTGACGGAAACCTTCTTGAGCTACATCGGGTTGGGCGTCAACAAACCGACGCCGAGTTGGGGCGCGATGATCGCGGACGGCGTGCAGGGCATCAGCACCTATCCGAATCAGGTCTTTTTTCCGGCGTTAATCTTGGCGCTGACGATGTTCGCGTTTAACTTCCTTGGCGATGGCATCCGTGACGCGCTCGATCCGCGCAGTTCGCGCCGCTGAATTGTTGACCCTTTCTAAACCGTTAAAAACTTATTACAATCCCTTGCGACGATTGCTTGTGAGGGATTGTAATGCTACTAACGATTACCACGACGCATCAGCCCGCCAGCGATCTGGGTTATTTACTGCATAAAAACCCGAATCGTGTCCAAACCTTTGAATTGACATTCGGCAACGCGCACGTTTTGTATCCCGAAGTGAGCGAGGAACGCTGTACTGTTGCACTCTTGCTCGACGTGAATTCGGTTGAATTGGTGCGCCGGGATGGTCGCAGCGGATTTGCGTTGGAACAGTACGTAAATGATCGTCCCTATGCAGCGACGTCCTTTCTGAGCGTGGCTATCGCGAATGTGTTTGGGTCGGCGCTGAACGGCAAGAGCAAAGATCGAGCCGAGCTTGCCGAAACGGCAATTCCGTTGGAAGCGTCGCTGATTTCGCTGCCATGTCGCGGTGGGGAAAGCCTCCTGCGCCGTTTGTTCGAGCCGTTGGACTACACGGTAATGGCTGAACGCTATCCCCTCGATACTGCGTTTCCGACGTGGGGAGAAAGCGCTTATTACACCGTCACACTGACACACACGATCAAATTGCAGGATTTACTCTCACATCTATACGTCTTGATCCCCGTCCTCGATGATGAGAAGCATTACTTCGTTGGCGCGGACGAAGTTGAAAAACTGTTGCGGCATGGGGAAGGCTGGTTGAGCCGACACCCCGATATCGAACTGATCACACGGCGCTATTTGCGACACAAACACAGCCTCACCCACGATGCGCTGACACGGTTAGTTATCGCGGAGGAACCATCGGCTGAGGAAGCGGCTGCTCAGCATGATCAGGAAGAGACAACGCTCGAAGAAACGGTCAATTTACATCAGCAGCGGCTAGGCGCGGTGTTCGCAGTGCTCAAACATAGTATGGCGCGGCGGGTGGTGGACTTGGGTTGTGGCGAAGGACGGTTGTTACAAATGCTACTCAAAGACGCTCAGTTCACAGAAATTCTCGGTATGGATGTAGCACATCGTGTGCTTGAGATTGCGGCGCTACGGTTGAAACTCGACAGATTGCTGCCATTGCAGCGACAGCGCATCCAACTGCTACACGGCTCACTTATGTATCGCGATCCTCGCTTGAGTGGCTACGACGCAGCAACAGTGGTAGAAGTGATCGAACATCTCGATCTGCCACGGTTAGCAGCGTTCGAGCGCGTATTGTTCGAGTTTGCACGTCCGAAAACGATTGCGATCACGACACCGAACGCAGAATACAATGTGAAATGGGAATCGTTGCCCGCTGGTAAATTCCGCCACAAGGATCATCGTTTCGAGTGGACACGTACAGAATTTCAGACATGGGCACAGCAAATTTGTGACCGTTATGGCTACACGGTACGTTTTTTACCAATCGGTGATATAGATTCCATCGTCGGCGCACCGAGTCAGATGGGCGTTTTTGTGCTCAATGAGGAGGTCACTTCATGAACATCACCATCCCCGATTTTGCGCTGGTTGTGTTGATCGGTGTGACTGGCAGCGGCAAATCGACATTTGCTCGTAAACATTTCCTGCCGACTGAAGTGATCTCCTCGGATTTCTGTCGGGGGTTAGTCTCGGACGACGAAAACGACCAGACCGCGACGCATGATGCGTTCGATGTGTTGCACGCTATCGCCTCTAAACGACTAGCACGCATGAAGTTGACGGTGATCGACGCGACCAATACACAGCCCGATGCACGTAAACCATTGCTCACGATAGCGCGTGAATTCCATGCCTTGCCTGTTGCTATCGTGCTGGATTTGCCAGAGTATGTTTGCCTTGCCCACAACCAGACCCGTCCAGATCGTGCCTTTGGCCCTCATGTAATTAGACGCCAACGGCAAGAACTAAAACGGTCTCTCGGAAACTTGGCGCGCGAAGGGTTCCGTCGTGTGTTCGTCCTACGCTCCGAGGCGGAGGTTGCCGAGGTCGTGCTTGACCGCGAACCGTTATGGAATAACCGCAAAACCGATCACGGCCCATTTGACATCATCGGGGATGTGCATGGTTGTTACGATGAATTAGCCGTCTTACTCGGACAGCTTGGTTATCAGGTCGATGCAAATGCGATGCAGGCGTCGCATCCTGCTGGTCGCCGCGTCGTGTTTCTGGGTGATCTGGTTGATCGTGGGCCGAAAATTCCGCAAGTGTTGAAACTAGCCATGAATATGGCTGCATCAGAAGCGGCAATCTGTATTCCCGGCAATCACGACATCAAGCTGATGCGCAAGCTTAACGGTAAGAACGTGCAAATCACGCATGGGTTGGGATCATCGATTGCGCAACTGGAGTTAGAAACACCAGAGTTCCACGCGCAGGTGGCGAAGTTCATTGACTCCCTAGTAAGCCATTATGTACTGGACGATGGGAAATTGGTTGTTGCTCATGCTGGCATGAAAGAAAGCATGGCGGGTCGTGCATCTGGCGCGGTGCGCGAGTTCGCGTTGTACGGGGAAACTACCGGCGAAACGGATGAATTCGGCCTTCCGATTCGCTATAACTGGGCGGCGGACTATCGTGGCTCCGCGATGGTCGTGTATGGACATACGCCCGTCCCCGAACCGGAATGGCTGAATCGGACGATCAATATCGATACGGGCTGTGTGTTTGGCGGCAAGCTAACTGCGTTACGCTACCCAGAGCGAGAATTAGTGTCCGTCCCCGCTCTATTGACGTATGCCCAACCCGCGCGCCCATTTCTGGAACAGCCAGCGCTAACCACCACTCTACAACAGCAGCTAGACGATGTCTTAGACATTACCGATGTGCTGACTTTGGACACCAGCCTCGGCAAACGGCTGATCGATACACGTCTGCAAAAAAACATCCAGATACGAGCGGAGAACGCAGCAGCAGCGCTAGAAGTCATGAGCCGCTTCGCTGTAAATCCGAAATGGTTGGTATATCTGCCACCCACCATGTCGCCCGTAGAGACGAGCAAATTACCTGATTTACTGGAGCATCCTAACGAAGCCTTTACATACTTTCGTAATCAAGGCATTCCTCAAGTTATTTGCGAAGAGAAGCATATGGGATCGCGTGCGGTTGTGGTCATCGGTCACGATGAAGATGCCGTCCGCAAGCGCTTTGGTGTGAGCGGAGAAGGCATCGGCATGGTGTATACGCGCACTGGTCGCCGCTTCTTCACGGATGCGTCGCTCGAACGTGGCTTTCTGGAAAGGGTACATCAATCGCTAACTACGGCGGGTTTATGGGATGAACTGCGTACAGATTGGCTGGTGCTGGACTGTGAATTGATGCCGTGGTCAGCTAAGGCGCAGGAATTACTCCAAACCCAGTATGCGGCGGTAGGTGCGGCTGGAAGCCATGCACTAGCACGCAGCATTGATGTACTGCGCGCGACTGCCGAGCGCAACAACGATGCGCAGATGCTCTTGCAGCGCTATCAAACTCGTGCGCAGATGGTAGATCAGTACATTGATGCGTATCGACGTTACTGCTGGGATGTGATTAGCCTTGATGACTTGCGACTTGCTCCCTTTCACATATTGGCAAGCGAAGGCGCGGTACACATTGACAAACCCCATACATGGCATATGGCGCTGGCAACCAAGCTGCATCAAGTGGGTGATGTGTTGATTACCCCAACCTCCTATCACGTCATCGATTTGACGGATGAAACCCGCATTGTGACAGGCATCCAGTGGTGGGAAGCGCTGACTGCGCGCGGGGGCGAAGGCATGGTGGTCAAACCGATGCAGTTCATCACCAAAGGTCAGCGTGGCATTGTGCAACCCGCGCTTAAGGTGCGTGGACGGGAATATCTGCGCATCATTTACGGTGCTGAATACACTGAGCCACGCCAGCTTGAACGGTTGCGGTCACGACGACTTGCTGCTAAACGATCGTTAGCACTGCGCGAGTTCGCGCTAGGTATTGAGGCGTTGGAGCGTTTCATCCGACGGGAACCTTTGCGACGCATCCACGAATGTGTATTTGGCGTGCTGGCGTTGGAAAGCGAACCTGTCGATCCGAGGCTATAGACGGCATCCTGTAAGCTTCCACGCGCAGGATGTGGTCGTCATCTGGCGCGTGGAAACTAGAGGAAAAGTGTCCAAATGAACTAGTAGACGTGCATCTCATCTAGCCGATGATGAAACGCCGCTTCGATGATGTTTGGTTGGCGTCGCGAACAGTCTCTGCTCCGGCGTAAACAGTCTCGGCGGGTTTCAGCGGCTGTGCATTCTGGTGCGCGAGCTTGCTTACGAAATTGACCAACCGCTTCACATCGTCAGTCAACGTATGTTCCGGATCATGGTCAGTTGGTTTGCGTGTGATTTCCTTCACGATTTCCAAGTCGCCCAAGCCGAAGTGTGGATTACCGAAGTCCATGATTTTGTCCCTCTCCGTTCCTGTTGATAATGGTAGGATACTCGCCAACCCCCGGTGGCTGTCACCTATCAAAGGATAGGTTTTGCGGAAGAAGGGGTTGGGTTAGGAGAGGAGCTTCAATTCACGGGCGCGGACGATGGCTTGCGTGCGGCTGTTGACGCTCAATTTGCTATAAATCTCGCTGATGTACCACTTGACCGTACCCAACGCCAGCACCAGATCGCGGGCGATCTCACGGTTGGAGCGCCCCTCCGCGACGAGGCGCAGCACTTCCAGCTCGCGCTCGGTCAGGGCGTCAGCGGGGGATGGGGCGGTTGGAGACAGGGCTTGGGTTGCCAGTTCGCTCCTCACCATAGCCGCCGGAAGGAGGAACGCATTCACAGTCGCTTCAAAATCGAGGGTCTTCCCACGTTCCCACGCCGCCTCGTACTCGGCAGCGCCAAGCAGGTGCCGCCATTTTTCGCGCAGACGTTGCAGCAGCGGCCATTTTTCGAGACCGAGCAGCACCGCTTTCCCCGGCTCAAGGAAGGCCGTGCTAAGATGGGCGGATAATTCCACCGCTTGCACAAATTTGCCTTCTGCATCTAGCACGAGTACGCCGATAGTCGCAATCGTGCTCAAGCGATGCGAATCATCCCAGTAATCATCAAAATTGATCACCTCTTGGAAGTAGTGACGCAGCGCTTCATCATCATTTTCATAGCGAGCGGCGACGGCTAACCCCCAGACTGCATCCAAGTTGGAGTCGCTGATCGTGAAACTGAGCAGCAACGACACATCCAGCGCAGCACGGCACAGACGTTTCCCTTCGGCATAATCGGCTTCGGACAAAATCAGCACTAGACCGAGCGAAGCCCATGCGGTTTTGTTGTACGGCGGCGTATTGAAAATGGCCGCCGTCCGCACCAGTTCTTCTGCATAGTGGCGCGCTTTGTCGAACTCCCCCAAGCGCCATTTCCACTCTGTGCCCCACTTCAGCCCCAAATGCAGCCCCTTATAATCGCCGCGCCGCCGCTGACTGGTGACAGCCTCTTCAAAGTACGTCTCCGCTTCGGTAAATTCGTGGGCTTCAAAGGCATAGCCAGCCAGATGCATCAGCGCGTAGCCCATGCCGTTTTCGTCGCCCGTCTGCTGTTCCAATTCCAACGCCTGACACAGTTTATCCATCGACTTCTCGACGCTATCTTGCCCGAACGCGATCCAGATGCACAGTTCTGCCATATAGAATTTGTCGTTCAATTCTTCATAAATGGCGTAACTCTGCTCAAAATAACGCAAGGCGTGGCTGAAGTTCAGATGTCTCCCTTTCAGGTTGGTGTAAGCCATCGCGTACAGGTAGGTGCTAAAGGCTTCTTCGGCGCGGTCACCGCACTGATGGTTGATCTCGGTAATCGCCAGCATCTCTTCTGCCAGCGATTCCAGATCGTGGAGATAATCCAGCGGGCCGAGCATGATCAGACGGGTGCGCCGTGCCCGCAGCCGATTGTAGGTCAGGCGACGGTCGGGATCAGTGAAGCTGGCGAAGCGCTCGGCGGCGGTGCGCAGCATCTCCTCGCCTTCGAGATAGCGCACACGTAAATCGCAGAACCAGTTGAGCGCTTCCACCATGCGGTTGATGACAGCATGATTCTGGCGTTCGGCTGCCCACCGCCACGCCGCCCGCACATTAGCAAAATCGAATTCGATCTCCAGCAGGGCTTCGCTCTGGCGGCGGAATTTGATGTCTCGCTCGTGCTGCTCCATGAAGGCCGCGAAATAGCGCGCATGAGCATCGCGGGCGGCGTCTTCTTCGCCCAGATGGTGAAGCCGCTCGGCAGCATACTGCCGCAACAATTCGTGCAGATCATAGCGTCCGGTGACGCTATCCCGCCGCACCCACGATTTGTCCACCAACGCCGACAGATGCCGCACCGATGCGCCCGCGACAGTCAGGGCGGACTCACGCGTGAAGCCGCCTTGAAAAATCGACAGCCAGCCCATCATGCGCTGCTCGTCGGCGTCCAGCATCAGCCATGACTGATCCAACACGGCGCGCATATTGCGGTGACGCTCCGGCATATTGCGGGTGGGTGTTTCGAGGATGTCCAGACTGCGGCTGATCTCGTCGGCAATTTCCGAACAGGACAGCGCCCGCACCCAACCTGCTGCCAGCTCGATCCCTAGCGGCATCCCACCGACCAGCCGGCAGATGCGGGCGATGGCATCGCGTTCCCGCTCCACCGAGAAACCGGGCTGCACGCGGCGGGCATTCTGGATGAATAGCTGCACGGCGCTGGAGTCTTCGACGGAGTCTAGACCGCTTTCGGCAGGCACCGTCATGCCGTCCAGTGGATACAACCACTCCTGTTGGAGGTTGAGCGCCTCGCGGGAAGTCGCCAGCATCTTGATGCGTTCGGTCGTTGTCAGGATGTCGCTGATAATATTGGCGCTGTCTAGCAGATGTTCGAGATTATCGAGCAGCAGGAGCAGGGTTTTATTCTGTAAAAAATCGTGCAGTTGCTGCGTTAGTTCCGCGCCGGGATAGAACTGGAAGCCCACCGCCTCACCAATGCTTACGACGAGTTGTTCGGGCGCGTTCAGGGCTTGGAGCGAGATGAAGTATGTCCCGTTGGGGAACGGATGCTGCCCATTCCCATTGTGGTTGGTCATCACCATCCGCGCGGCTTCTAGCGCGAGACGAGTCTTACCGATCCCGCCGGGGCCAGTCAGCGTCAGCAGCCGACACGCAGGATCAGCCAACCGCGCGCTGATCTCCGTCAGTTCTTTGGCTCTGCCAACAAAGGCGGTGGACTGTACCGGCAAGGTATAAGTAACCACACAGCACCCCAAGATGACTAACGTGACATCCTACTCATTATAGCGAACCTGTGCGGTAACTGGAACGGCCAGCCGCCGCGCGAACCAACCCCTCATGCCGTGGTCGCCGTGGTAATCGATCAATGATCCCTGAAATGCTCCCGTTGACTGGTGACGTTGGGATCATCCCGATGTGTCCGCCGTCGGTTTGTGGCGTGGATGGAATGCGCGATGCGGCGTGAACAGCTTGACCAGTGCGAAGCAATTGACGATGCAGGGTAGAGGCGACGACCATTTGAATTCTCCGCAGATGCAACGTGCCTTTGTGAATGCGTACCATGCGATCTAGCGCATGGGTTGGGTGACGATGTTATGAAGGCTAAATTCGTCAAGTTTAGATTGTGGGCAAAAGGTGAAATTAAGTTGTGACCAGCACGACGACAATTTCTGGTTAGCTCCGCCCGGTGGGGACAGCAAAGCTACAACCCAAACTGGTTCATATGGTCATATAATACAAGAACGTGTTCGTTTTGTCAACTCTTAATTGGTTGGAAATTCGTTATAGTTATCAAATATTTGTTCTGATACGGTATCGGTTACGGGCTAGGAAGCCTCTTCATCAAAGAGTTCCCCGATACGCTGATAAGCCGTGTTGATCTGCTGCATTCGGGCGTGCGCTTCCGGCGTCTTGTTGAGATCAGGATGATACTGCATCGCCAACTGACGATAGGCGCGGCGGATCGTCTCCCAATCGGCGTCTAGACTGACGCCCAAGACCGCATAGAAAACCCGCAGTTCGTTGCGCGACGGATCGAGCGTTGGCGGCGGAGGCTGCTCGGCGTTATCGGCGCGCGGTTCTTCTTTTTGCGGGCGGCGGAGCGGCTCGAAATCCCCGATGCGCCAGAAGCCCGTCAAATGTTGCGAATCGGTGCGGATGCGCTCCACATGCAACCACGCCATCTCGACGCGATCTCCGTAGCGCACAAGCCGATCTAAGCCGACTTGGGGACGGTCAAAATGCACCGGGAAGACGTAGAGCTGATTATCATAGACCTCATAGCCGTAGATTTTGTCGCCGTAGAGGGTCAGCAGCGCGTGCATCCAATCGTAAGGACGGTAGCGTTCGCCGTTTTCGGGCAGGAGCATGGCGCTCCACAGGATGAACAGGGTGGCTTGATCGCGCTGCGCATTGTATTCCAAGGTGGATTTGATCAGCCCGACATCAATATCACGCTCGATCAGATGGATCGCCAGCGTTTCGCCCGTCGGCAGTTCCGCGATCAGCACATCGAAGCCGTTGTGCTTGATCGCGGCGACGCCACCCGATGATTCGAGCTGATAGACGAGATGCGCGTTGACAAAATTCAAATTGAGGCGCATGACTGTGCCTGACGAACCTCTACCTTGCGCAGCGCGATGGACAGATAACCTTAATTTCGGATAGGTCACATTAGCGCATCAGCAGCGCACGCCGCGGGTTAAAACCCCCGGCTACAATTCCAAGAAGTCCACTAAAGGGACTCAAGAAAAAGTGTTGGCGTGAGTGTCGGTTGCCTGCGCTATTTTCTACAAGGTCATAACCATCTGGATTAGCGTACTAAGTCCCTATAGGATTCACACTCATCACACCAGATGATTTTGTAAGTAACAGTGACTATCTGAAGATTGGGTCAAGTAAATTATAGCACGCCGAGCAGGTTCTTCCCCTCCCACTCTTTCCACGCGCCGACGCCGAGCAGCGCCGCCGCTGTGGGCGCAGTATCCAGCAAACTAACCTCGGCTTGAATTTCGTGCCCCGCCGGGATGATCGCCCCTTTGAGGAAATACGGGATGGTCATATCTTCCGGCATTTCGGTGCCGTGCGTGCGTTCGTGCCCACCGTGATCAGCATGGACGATGATCGATGCGTCAGGCCGCAAAGCATCCAAAATCTTGCGCAGTTCGGCATCGACGGCTTCGGCCTGCTGGAGGTATTCATCCGACATCCAACCATAGGCATGTCCGGCGCTGTCTACCGTGCCCAAGTAGACAAACGTAAAATCGAACGCGCCCTGCTGAAGATAGGGCAGGGCGGCGTCCGTCACCATCCGATCCCCTTCCGCGAGATTGTACGATTCGTTGGCATACCACGAAAAGGCCAGATTGCCGGGGCGGCTGAGATCGCGCAGTTCTTCCCAATTGGTGAAGAAAGCGCAGCGCTTGTCGGCCTGATTCAGGCGTTCGATCAGGCCGGGAATCGGGCGCACCTGTGGCGTCCATTCGTTGGAGACGATGCCATGCCGCGAGGGCGGCACGCTGTGAAAGATCGAGGTGTGGCACGGCAGCGTGATTGAGGGATTCACGGACTGCGCGCGGAGTGTATAAGCTCCTTCCACTTTCAAACGCTGTAATCCGGGCAAGTTGGCTTTATCGAGCGCATCAGGGCGCAGTCCATCGATCATGACGAAAACGACAGACGACATGGGTATTTCCTCCAGCAGAAAGGTACAGGCTTACCAAACGAGTGTAACGAACGCTAAAACGCCGTCAACGGGCAATCGAGCTTTAAATGGAACTTTAACATTAGGTAGGCGCTGAGTAGGGTCAAGTTTGTGATTGACATTGTAAAAAAATCTTTTTATAATAAAATTAATTTTTATAATGGTATTGTCATGCAAGATGTGTATTACGTAGAAGAAGTCGATCAGGCGATGACGCTGCTGAAGCCGATTCGGCTGGAAATTTTGCGGCGGCTCGATGAACCGCGCACCTGTGACGAGCTGGCTGAGGTCTTCCAAGAGTCAACACAGAAGATTTATTACCACGTCAAGGCATTGCAAGAGGCGGGGCTGGTAGATAAAGTCGCGGATAAGCGCATCCGTGGCACCGTCGAGGGCTATTACCAAGCCAAAGCGCGCTCTTATTGGTTGGCACCCAGTCTGGTGGGGAAGGTTGGCTCGCTCCAACAGTCCCGCGATCAGGCAAGTTTGCGGATTCTGCTGCAACTTGCGGAGGACGTGATCGAGGACACCGCGCGGCTTGGCACCAAATCCGAAGTGGGACAGCAAGTGCCATCCCTGTCTCTGTCCGCCCAGATTCATCTCGCCAATTCCGCCCAACGCGCCGCCTTTCTACAAGAATTGCAAACGACCTTTCAGAACCTTGCTATGAACTATGGCGCTGCAGAAGACGCGGATGCATCAATGAACTTCCGCCTCGTTTTAATGTGTTATCCAAAACTGGAGTCCAAATCATGACGTTTGCCACGACACGGATGCAAATCGGGTTAAGTGCCGAGCCTGACCGCGTATTCAACGCGCTCACCGACTCCGACGCCGTATGTGCATGGTTCAGCGAACATGCCGAAATCGATCTGGCGGCGAAGCAGTACGATTTCTGGGGAAAATACACGCCCACGGTGCCGGATCGCAGCAGTGGAAGCCATCCTATTGTCGCATGTGTGCCGAGCGAGGTGGTGGCCTATCGATGGCGTGTTGGCGACCATGAAACAACGGTAACATTCCGGTTGCATCCTCATGCGCAGGGGACGCTGTTAACGCTGCGTCATGCGGCTGATAACGAGGGTAATTCACCGCAAGGGGTCGCAGAGGATTTCTGGTTCCTTTCGCTGGAGAACTTGCGCCGTTACCTTGATGGCAAGCCTAGCGACGCCCGTGTAGATTTCAGTGCTCCGATGCGGGGGCCGATCCAGCACGAGACCGAGATCGAGGCGCCGCCCGAACGCGTCTGGGATGTGTTGACCAACCCCGACGAGCTGAACCGCTGGATCGCCACTCAGGCGAATATACAGCTCGAAAAGGATGGCGTATACGGGCTAGGCTGGACTCAAGGAGATACCGATTACGGTGCAAGCAAAATCCTTGATGTTGTGCCGGAGCAGAAACTTGCCCTTGAGATACCGCCGTATCCCGGTCAATCCCCAACGATGGTGACGTGGGAGATGAAAGAGAACAACGGCAAAACTTGGCTCACTTTTACCCACAGCGGATTTGAAGCTGATCAGGATGTCAGTGACCTCCATTCCGGGTGGCGGAATTTTGTTAACTGGGTGCGTTCCGTGTCCGAGTACGGCGCGGCGTGGTATCCGCCTGTATCCGTGCTCAGTGAGGGCGCGATTGGCTATCCCGCGACCATCGTCAGCGCTCAGAATCAGCTTGCGCCGGAACTGCGTGAAAAGGCGTAGGCGAGGATTATGCTTGTTGCCAACTTCTGACGAGGCGGTTGCGCAGGTCAAGCGAAGGCGCTTCCAACGCCGCTCTTTGGCTTGACCGTTTGGCCTCCTATTTGCTACCGATCAACCTACTTGATCAGCGCTGTCAGTCATGGCGTGGCTGTGGCTGACAGCGTGATTGCAGCGGCAGTCTGTTGCCCGCAGATTCCTGTGTCCGCCTTCCATCGCGAAATTTTGTGGTGATTTTGCCTGCGAATTTGGTAATTCGACCGGACTAACTTCAAAGCATATTCCGTCAAGACTCGGTCTGTACACCTGCCCGCGCATACAGTAAAATACTCTGTTCTGCTGTGCTCAAAGACGCCCCGTAAACAGGTGTCCGCGAAGGCAGCAGCAACGTCCATCAGTGCTCAGAGGGCTACATCTTCATGCAGTTGAACGGTTTGTTAGCGCTGCTGGAGCAAACGCCGACGTTTAGCGGCTTGCTCGATTTGCTGAATGCCAACCGCCCTACTCCTGATCAACATATTTTACGTAGTGCCCGTCCATACGTCATCGCTGCGCTCACCAAAGCCATCCAACGTCCGCTGCTGATCGTAACTGGCTCAGTGGAACGTGCTTACACGATTACTGAACAACTGCCAGCATGGCTGCCAGAGACGCCGATTCTGCGCTTTGCCGAGCCAAGCTCACTATTCTATGACCGCTCACCGTGGGCACCCAACACGATCCGTGCGCGGCTGGACGTGCTGGGCGCGCTGTGCCCGCCAATTGGCTTGAGCGAACAACCGACGAGCACCCCGCCCGTGATCGTCGCTTCCGCACTGGCGCTGATGCAGCGGACACTGCCCGTGCGCGAGTTCAAAGCGTCTTCTCGCGTGATCAAAGCCAGACAGCAAGCCGATCCCGACAAACTGCTGCGGACATGGCTCGGCATCGGCTATCAGCCCGCGTCGGTGGTGGTCGAGCCGGGGACGTTCAATCGGCGCGGCGGCATCGTGGATGTGTTCCCGATCAATGCCCCGCGTCCGGTACGCATGGAATTCTGGGGCGACGAGGTAGAGAGCTTGCGCGGCTTCGACCCGCAAACACAGCGCTCGGCGGAAACGCTCGACAAGATGGTAATCATTCCCGCCCGCGAAGCCCTGCCCAAGCTCTCGCGCCCCGTCGCGGATCGCCTGAGCGATTGGTTCGCCATGCTGCCACCGGGCGAGCAAGACCTGACCTCGGCGCAACCCGACGAGTCTGATCTGCGCTCCGAGTCGGCCTTCGGGCTGATCGAGTTCTATCTGCCGTATTTCTACAGCCAACCCGTCAGCCTGTTGGACTACTTGCCGGACAATGCGCTGCTGATGGTGGAGGATTGGAACGCGCTGGAAGACTCGATGCAAGAGTTGGAGACGCAAGCCGTCACTCAGCGCGAGGAAAAATTGTCGTTAGGGCAGATTCCCGCCGATTATCCGCTGCCTTATTTTACGTGGGATGAACTGCGCGACGATCTGACGGATCGGCATCCGCTGCATCTGGCGGGCGGGGGCAGCCACGAGATCGACTCGCTGTTTGCGGGCGATCCGCTGGCGTTGGGGCAGCACTTCGTGCCCAGTCATCGCTACGGAGGGCAGCTCAAGGAGTTCCTCGCTGGTTTACGCACCGAGCGCACGGCGGGACATACCTCCATCGTGATCAGCAATCAGGCACAGCGGTTGGCAGAACTCTGGAACGATTCCGCTAAGGGCAGCATCATTAACCCCGTCAGCCGCATCGTTGAGGTGCCGCCAGCGATCACGTTTGTGGAGGGCGCGCTGGCAGAAGGTTGGACGTTCAAGGCGGATGAGGAGTCGGCAGTGCATCTCTGCACCGACGCGGAGATCTTCGGTTGGAAGCGCCCCGAACCCCGCCGCCACAGTACGCCACGCAGCACCTCACCGGAAGCCTACTTCGCGGACATCGCTGACGGCGATTTCGTGGTGCATGTCGAGTACGGGATCGGGCGCTTCACGGGCATGAACAAGCGCATCCTCGATGGCAACGAGCGCGAGTATCTGGTGATCCAGTTCGCGGGTTCGGACATGCTGTACGTGCCGATCCATCAGGCGGATCGGCTGACGCGTTACGTCGGCGTGGAAGGCCAAGACCCGACTCTCAGCAAGCTCGGATCGAATGAGTGGAACCGCCAGAAAGAAGCGGCGCGGGCGGCAGCGGAAGAAGTCGCCAGAGACTTGCTGGAACTGTACGCTAAACGTGCCAGCGTGCATGGCTATGCTTTTGCGCCGGACGTGGCATGGCAAGCCGAATTGGAAGCCTCGTTCCCGTTTATCGAAACCGAGGATCAGGTGCGCGTGCTGAAAGATGTCAAAGCCGACATGGAGCGCCCCGTGCCGATGGATCGCCTGATCTGCGGCGATGTCGGCTACGGCAAAACCGAGATCGCGCTGCGGGCGGCATTCAAAGCGGTGATGAACGGTAAACAGGTCGCGATTCTCGTGCCGACGACGGTGCTGGCGCAGCAGCACTACAACACGTTCAGTCAGCGTATGGCGGCGTTTCCCGTCAAAGTCGAGATGCTGTCGCGCTTCCGCAGCCCCAAGGAGCAGAAAGACATCCTCGATCTGGCGGCGATTGGCGGCGTGGACATCCTGATCGGCACCCATCGCTTGCTGCAAGATGATGTCAAGTTCCGCGATCTTGGTTTGCTGGTGATCGATGAGGAACAGCGTTTCGGCGTCACGCACAAAGAGAAGCTCAAGCGGATGCGCACCGAGGTCGATGTGCTAACCATGACCGCTACGCCGATCCCGCGCACACTGTACATGAGTCTGGCGGGCGTGCGCGATGTCAGCCGCCTGACTACGCCGCCGGAGGAACGGTTACCCGTCCTCACGCACGTTGGCCCGCACGACGACAAGATGATCCGGCAGGCGATTCTGCGCGAGCTGGATCGCGATGGGCAGGTGTATTTCGTGCATAACCGCGTGTCTACCATCGATAGCATCGAGCTGAAGTTGCAGGAGTTGGTGCCCGAAGCCAACATCGTGATTGGTCATGGGCAGATGGCGGAGGATGAGCTGGAGCGTGTGATGACCGATTTCGCGTCCGGCTCACATGATGTGCTGCTGTGTACTACGATCATCGAGAGCGGGCTGGACATCCCCAACGCCAACACGATCATCATCGATAATGCCGATATGTTTGGGCTGGCGCAGTTGTACCAGTTGCGCGGGCGCGTTGGTCGGAGTGCCAATCGCGGGTATGCCTATCTGTTTTATAACAAGCACACACATCTGAATCCCGATGCGCGCGCCCGTCTGGATACCATCGCGGAGCAGACGGAACTCGGCGCGGGCATGAACATCGCCATGCGCGATCTCGAAATTCGCGGGACGGGCGATCTGCTCGGTTTGCGGCAGAGCGGCTATATCGCGTCGGTTGGCTTCAACCTGTACACGCAAATGCTGGCGCAGGCCGTGAACAAGCTGAAGAGCGGTCAGAAGATCGAGACCGACGACGTAAAACGATCTACGCTGCCCGTCGCCGCCTCTGTGACCATCGATCTGCCTGTGCCTGCCTTCATCCCGATGGACTTCGTGCCCGATATGCAGATGCGATTGCAGTTGTACCGCCGCATCGCCGACCTGACTTCCACCGAATCCGTAGACGAGATCACGTCTGAACTCGAAGACCGGTTCGGAAAGCTCCCACCGGAGCTGTTGGGGTTGCTGTTTCAGGTGCGCGTGAAGCTGATGGCGCTTGCCGCCAACGCGACGGGCGTCACGTTTAACACCGAGCAGATCGCAATCAAGCTGCCGTACCTTTCGGAAGTGGATCGCGGTGGGCTGCAACGTTACCTCGGTCGTAACACGCGCGTCAGCCGGACGGCGGTGTGGCTTCCCCGCGAGGACGGCGAAGACTGGCAAACGCCGCTGCTCAAAGTCTTGGAACGTCTCGACATGCGCGAGATGGCAGACACCAAGTAACACTAGCGATACGTCGGTGAGCCGCTTTTAGAAACATCGGAAAGCGGCTCATCGAACTTGCGACTTCTAAATCTTTCCAATGGTGATGCTAAACGAGTCATCGAAAACAGCATCGAGAGGACACGCTACAATTGGTGCCATTGAATTTCAAAAGTAGGAATTCCTAAATCGATGTTGACTAAAATCGAAGTGCTAAATTATCGCGCTTTACGATATATCAATCAATCATTGGAACCATTCCAAGTGTTAATTGGGCCAAATGCAAGCGGGAAAACTACTTTTTTAGACGTAATAGCATTTATTCGTGATGTGATTAGTGACCAAACACCCATTGAAGCGATCCGAAATCGATCAAGTGACATATATGATTTGACATGGATGAAGCGTACCGACTGGCTAGAATTGGCTGTAGAAGCGCGCATTCCTGAAAAAATCCGCCCGCAGAAGTCTTATACTCATATTCGCTACGAAATTAGACTAGGAATTCAAGAGGAAAAACATGAACTGGCATTACTCGCAGAGACTTTGTGGTTGATAGGTTCTGAGACATCAAACGGTATTAAACAAGGTAAATTGTTTCCTCAACCTCCAGATCCACCAGATAGGCTGACAAGAGATCCTGATAAGAACACCAGAAATCCGCCGGGATGGCGCAAGATCGTTAGCAAATCTTCTCGCGGAAATGATTATTTCCGATCAGAAACAACGGACTGGAATAATTTGTTTCGATTAGGGCCGAAACGTTCTGCATTGGCGAATTTGCCTGCTGATGACAGTCGGTTCCCGGCGTCCACTTGGTTCAAACAGTATATTTCTGAAGGCGTTCAACGTATTATGTTGAACAGCGAAGCATTACGCAGGCCAAGCCCTCCACAAAGTCCTCGTGCTTTCTTACCTGATGGCTCAAATTTGCCTTGGGTTGTCGAAGAACTGACAGCAACTCATCCAGATCGATTTGCAGAGTGGATAGATCACGTTCGCACGGCTCTTCCAGACATCCTAGCGATTAAGTCATTGGAACGGCCCGAAGACCGTCATCGTTATTTGGCGGTTGACTATGCTTCAGGAGTGTCAGTGCCATCTTGGGTAGTTTCTGACGGCACGCTTAGAATGTTAGCGCTAACCCTTTTGCCATACTTGCCCAATCTGAATGGATTGTACCTAATTGAAGAACCTGAAAATGGCATACATCCACGTGCTGTAGAAACGGTATTTCAATCTCTGAGTTCTGTTTATGATGGGCAGGTCTTGGTGGCAACACATTCTCCAATTATTCTTAGCTTGGCTAGCCCTAAACAATTATTGTGCTTTGCACGGACATCTGAAGGTGCAACCGATATTATCCGAGGCGATCAGCATCCACGTTTGCACGAATGGAAAGGAGAGATTGGATTGGGCACACTTTTTGCAAGTGGGGTGCTTGGATGAGTAGTGATCTTGTTATTCTCGTCGCTGATAAAGATACAGAATTCGCATTAAAAGGGCTATTTTCGCGACCACAAAGTCTAGGCATTCGTTCGATCGAGGTTGAAATCCTAATCCATATTCAACGCGATCCCGGTTGCTGGAACGAGGCGGATAGTTTCCTACGGCCTTTTAGTAAGCAATTCGCATACGCGCTCGTCATTTTCGACCATCAAGGCTGTGGTCAAGAAGATAAGATGGCAGATCGGCTTGAGGAAGAACTCGAACAACGGTTGAATTTGACGGGTTGGGAAGATCGTTCCCATGTTGTAATCTTGCAACCAGAACTAGAGATATGGGTATGGAGTGATTCTCCTAAAGTAGATGAATGCTTAGGCTGGACGAATAAATCCCCTAGTCTGCGCCATGCCCTGCGTGAACAGGATTTACTCGATGCTGAGGCATATAAACCACATGATCCTAAATTGGCCTTGGAGTGGGCTTTGCGTCAAGTTAAGAAACCACGTTCGTCCGATCTATACAAAAGATTAGCTGAACAAGTTTCTTTTCAGCGGTGTACAGATCAAAGCTTTCTTCGGTTCAAAAACATACTTCAGACATGGTTCCCGCCAAACAATTAGTAACGTGAGAATGTACTTAGAGAGGTCAAGCATGACGGACGAATATCCGCACTCAAAAGCAGAACTACTGGAGAATCTCAAGACGGGCTGGCAGACGCTCGACACGGCAATCAAGCAATACAACGAAGCCCAGCTCACGCAACTCAAAGACCACGAAGGATGGACAGTCAAAGATCACCTGAGCCATTTCGTCGCATGGGCAAGCAGCATTGGCGCGTTTCTAGAGAAAAGACCGCGTTGGGAAGGCATGGGCATCGACCGCGCCACATGGGACGCGCACTATGAAGCAGTCAACGCGGCGGTGCAGAAGCGGGACATAGATCGTCCGCTGGCGGACGTGTTGGCTGAACTCAAGGCAGTCCATGATCAGATTGTGGCGAAAGTTACCGCGCTGCCGGAAGAAGATTTATTCAAGCCCTATTTCTATTTCCAACCGTTTGAACCCGATGATGCGACCGACCAACGTCCGGCGGTGATCTGGATCATCAGCAACACCTACGAGCATTACGCCGAGCATTTGCCGTGGATCGAGGCGATTGTCGCGGCACAGCCCCCGGCGTAGCCCCGCATGAAGCGGATCGCGCTGCTCACGCTTGGGTTGGTGATCTGTCTGGCTGTAATACTGACAGCTTCACTGACCCTTGCACATGGCTCAAGCAGCACGCTGCTGACGATGTCCGGCTTTGCTGTGTGCGACGGCTACCCTTGCTACGACGGCATCATCCCCGGCCTGACCACATGGGCACAAGCCAAGCTGATCTTCCGCGAGAACGCGCGCGAAAACCCTAACCGGAACTTTTCGGTGCTCACGCTGGAAGAAAACAGCGCGCCGATCACCTTTTATTCGCACGGCGATATGGTGGGCTTCATCGGGGCGAATTACTGGAAGGGCAAGCTGCCGATGACGGTCGGGCAGTTAACGGCGATCTTCGGATTGCCGTGCGCGGTGCGTGTCGTGGTCGATGATCAGGGCGCGCCGCAGTATATTCAGGCGCTGCACTACCCCACCACCACTGTGTTCGTCGGCTATCTCCCACGACTGACACCGCAAGCAGCCATCACGTTGGTCAACGTCTACAAACCGTCGGTGGGCAATCAATGTTATACCGGAGCCGACTCGCAAACCGTGATCGCGCCATGGGAGGGCTTCGCCTCGGCGCATCAATATTCGACGCTGCCCACCACCAACCTCATGCCCGACCAGATCAATTAGCGCTCACCGCATGATGGCCTTCCACAAAAAGCGCCCGAAGGGGACTTCGAGACCGTCAGATGCCGCATGATCGTGGAAAATCTGCTCAAGGGAAGGTGCCAGTTCGGTGAACGGAGGCACTTCTGCCGGATCGTGCCCCCACGTGATGAAGGTATACAGGTCTTCGGGAGTCGGAAATATCTCTTGCACCTGAAAGCTCCAACAGCTATGGATGGCAAGCCCATTCTGCCCTAACCGCTGGCGGACGGTTTGCTCCATCGTCGTTGGCCCAAATTCGGATAGCTGGAATTGCTCTGGCAAAGCGTGATTCCAGCTTGGCGGTGTGGGGGGTGCGGGATTCAGTTGAAAGAGTACGGCGTTGGGACGGGCGACACGACGCGCCTCGTCAATCCAATGCAGCGGCCCACGTCGCGAATAGATCACATCGACACTGTGATCATCGGCAGGGATGCGCGCTGTTCCGTTGAGCGCTACCGACGAGTCCGCGCAAATAAAGGTGACGTTATGTACCTGCTGCTGCGCTGCTGCCACTTGCGCCAACTGAATGTAGTCTGGTACGCGATCATAGGCCACAATGCTCTGACACGACGACGCCACCTGAAGGGCTAGTTCGCCGTGCCCACAGCCGACTTCTAACACGCGTTTAGCGGGCGAGACGATCTCGCTGAGGAACGACAAAAACACATCTTCCCCGTTCAGCGCTGGTAGCAGGGAACGCCAAGGATAATAGTAGCCACGTTGCAACGTCGCGAGACGGTCATACCATTCGGGAGAGTGTGGTTTGAGCGGCATGTATCCCTCCAATCGATAGCCTGAGTCGGCATCCTGCATCTATTATGTTGCCTCAGATCGGGATAGTGAGCCATGAACTTAGTTAGTTTAAGGGATGGTTGCGCCGAAGGGCGATGCATTGCTACACTGGCACGATGTTATTCTCTGCTTGTTTGAGGCATTATGCTACGTTCGCTGAAACTTACGCTGTTTATCTTCCTGTTCATGGCGCTGTGGGGCGCGAGGCCGATTCTGGCTCAAGATGAACAGTCAGCGCAGATCACCTCACCGCAGTCAGGGCAAACGCTGTTCGGGTCGGTTCCGATCACCGGCACGGCGACGCATCCACAGTTTCAGCGCTACAAGGTCGAGTTCACGTCCGAGGAGACTTCCACGCCGGAATGGCTATTGATTGCCGAAGTTACGCAGCAAGTCACCAACGGCCCGCTGGCGCAGTGGAATACTACCCTGCTGCCGGATGGTCGCTATCAACTCCGGCTGCGCGTGATCCTGCGCGATGGCACTGTGCTGCAAACGGTAGTTACCAGTCTAGTGATCAGCAACAAAATCCCGACCGCGCTACCTACGGCGCTACAACCCGCGACGCCACTGCCGCCCACCGACGCGCCGACGGAAGGCCCGTCGCCCACGCCGTTGATCTTGCAACCGCCCACCAACACGCCACGTCCGCTGCTGCCGACGCCTACCGCCACCTTCGCGCCGATTACCCCTGCCGAAGACCCCGCGCCGCCGCTGGTGGTCGCCTTTGATGCGCTGCGCGGCGCTTTCTGCACGGGAACCTATTGTTCGCTCGGCATCTTCGTGTTTTTAGGCGTGTATTCCTTCTTCCGAGCACGGCTGCGGCCTTATCTGGGGCGCGGATCGCGACGGGAGTGATTGCAGGGTGGTTGCGACGGCGAACCACCCTGCGCCGATGCCTTATACGGAATCCGCGAGATTGGTTGCGGATTCGTACAAGCCTCACCCCCAGCCCCTCTCCATTGTCATGGAGAGGGGAGCATGAGGATGAACTAAGTGATCAGCAGAAATTCGTATTAGAAGCCTGCGACGGCGGGGATGATTTCTTTGGCGAAGATTTCCAGCGGCTTGATCTCGTAAGTGTTTGGCATGTTGAAGATGATGTGCGAGAAGCCTAACTTGGCAAGCTGTTCGCACTCGCGGATCACGCCAGCAGCGGAATCTTGCCCCGGCGCGAGATGGACGCTGTTGAGTGCCGTCTTCTCGATGGCGTTGTAATCCCGTCCGAGTTTGTCGCAGTGAGCCTTCAGCGTGTCTAGTTTCTGCTGAAGCATGGCATCACCCATCCGCGCAAACAAGTTGCAAGCGTCCGCATACTGCGCTACCAACCGCAGCGTTTTCTGCTCGCCACCGCCACCAATCAAGATCGGCGGCTTGGACAGCGGCAGTGGATGGTTGATCGGTTGTGCAAGTTTGAAATGCTTGCCCTCGAACGGTGTCACCTCATCCGCGAACATTTTATGCGCGATCTGCAAGGTCTCTTCGAGCATCTCGAAACGTACTTTGGTGGGCGGGAACGGGATGCCAAGACCGATGGCTTCCTGCTCGTTCCACGCCGCGCCGATGCCCAGATAGGCACGCCCACCGGAAAGCACGGACAACGCCGAAACCGTCTTGACGAGCACGCCGGGATGCCGATAGACCACGCCCGTCACCAGCGTGCCGAGCTTGACGCGTTCGGTGATGCCCGCAAAGTATGATAGGGCGCTGTACCCTTCCAGCATGTTCAACTCGGCGGGGCCGATGAACTGGATTTGAAAGAAGTGATCCATCACCCAGATGCTGTAGAAGCCACCCTGATCCGCCGTCTGTACGATATTTTTGAGGTCTTGTTGCAGCGTGGGCACACCGCCCGGATACGTGAAATTGGGGATTTGTAAACCAATATGCATACGTTGTCCTCATTTGGTTGGAAAACCTGATGCAGTGGAACAAGAAAAGTTTAGCGAAAATCGAGTGTGGGCGACCTAGCCATTGGTTCAGTTCCGCAAGAAAATCAGCTAGGTCGTGTGCGTGCAGCCCACACTGCCAAGGAACGGCTTACCATTACCGCCCGATACTCAGTTCCACCAGCGTCCCTTGCCCGACAACGCTATCCAGCGTCAATGTCCCGCCGATCACTGCCATCATCGTGCTGTGCAGCGCCAAGCCGTTGCCGCCGCCCTCCGCCCGATTGCTGTTTTTCTCTGCCCGTGTCGCCGCTGCTCCCACGCCATTATCGGTGATGGTGATCCTAGCTCCATCCTCACAGCGCACCGCGATCACAAGTCGAAACGGATGCGCCAGCCCGTCGCCGCGTCCGTGCTTGGCGGCGTTGCGGATGGCCTCGCGGGCAGCGTAATAGATGACTTCGCTCGTCAGCGCGGGCAGGGTGCGCAGCGTTTCGTCGGCGTTGGGCGCGACTTCCCACGCCACCGCGTCAAAGCTCTTGGGAAATTCTTTGCTCAACATCCGCCGCAGACTCTCTAGTAAGCCGTCCCGCGCGATCTCCGGCGCGACACGGATCGGCATCTCTTGCAGCAAGTTGGAGATTTCGCGGTGCGCACTGCCCAAGACCTGAATCGCCTCGTTGGCTTGCCCGTTCAGCGCGCTCAAGGTCAGCATGGCTTCGTGAATGCGTGGCAGGATGTCGTCATGCAGCATCCGCCGCGTGCGATGATCAACAATGTTCGTCTCCGCCAAGCGTTGCCGCTGCAATTCCATCAGCCGCCGCGCGATCTCGGCACTCGCCCGCGTGTCGATCAGCCGCTCGGCGCTGGCTCGCGCAATCTCGATCTCCTCTTGCGTATACAGACTGCCGTTGGCTTTCTCACCGAGCAGCAATACGCCGATCAAGCCGCGTTCGCTCCACAGTGGCACTGCCCAGTGCGCGTCGCCGTAGCGCACGGGATCGACGGGCATCACCAATGTTCGCTCATCGGCGCGGAAATCCAGCGTCAAGCCTGTCGGCGTTGGGCGTCCCGATGGGTAACTGAGCGCCGTCCCCACCAGCGGTGCCAACGACCCCAGCGCGGCAAGATAGCCTACATTGGCGTTCAGAATATTCGCGCACAACGCCTCAAAAGGCTGCGTCACGTCCACCTCGGCGGGCGTGGTCGCGGCGGTCAGGCGGCTGTACAGATGTTGGCTGGTCAAAAACGGGCGCAGTTGGTTCAAATAGCGTTCGCGTTCACGGTACGAATTCCGGCTGAACCACGTATAGCCGCCCACCATCAAAATTGTCATCGCGATCACGAGGTAGATAGGGTGCTGTGAATAGGTCAAAATCGTACTCATCACTACGCCGTAGCCAACGGACAGCCACAGGACGTTCCGCCAATGCCGTGCCAGCCGCCGCTGCGGGAGCGTCTTGCCCGTGAAGACTTCATACTGCGTGATGGCCTGCCCTTGGAAGAAGATCGCCAGCGAGATGCAGCACGAGATCAGCAGATCGAAGGCGGCGACGGCGTATTCGATGTCCACGAAGCTGATGCCGAGAATGCCACCGACGCGTACCCCGCGAATGCCATAGGCCGTCCAGATCACGCCGATCATCACGACCGCGATCAAGAGCGTCACTAGCAGCAGCATCACCGAAGCCATCACCAACCACGGTTTGGCGCGTGCGCGTGCCTGTTCGCCCATCATGCGCCGCACGGGGCCGGGACGCCACAGCGTATCCAGCGCACCGCCCATATTGATCAGCACACTCAACCCGTAGATCACGATCAGGATCGGAATGCCGAACAAGTCCGGCGTCGGGTTGATGGTCATCATCAAGACTTGGAGGTAAGACGGAAACGGGTTGGCGACCATCAGCAGCACGAACACCGTCACCAGCAGGCAGATCGACACGCCAAGTATCCAGCGCTGCCGCCGATGCAGCGCCGAGTGCCGACTGACCCAGTAGCCGTTGTACCACAGCATCACCACGTACCACAGGAAGGGCAGTGCCGCCGCCGCCAGCAACCCCATGTACCACCACAGGTTGATCGACGGGCTGAATTCGGTAATCCCGCGCCCTAGAATCGCGGTGTGGCTGATGAAAAACACGCTCCCGATCAGCATCCCGCCGCTGCTCAACCACACGCCCCATGTCGGGCGTTCGGCGTTCAGCAAGATCGTCAAGCCGAGCCACAGTAGCAGGGTCGTGTTCACCAGCGAGATCGCGATCAACGCCCACAGGCGGATCGCGAACGGTGGGTAGGTGTAGATCTCGGTGATCACCCGCCCTCCCATTTCACCCAATCGCCGCGCTCGTTCATGACACTGGCGGAACCATCCGCCGCCCACATGAGTAAGCGTCCCTCGCGCATAATGATGGCGGCGCGGGTGCGGGCGACTTTCTCATCGATGCTGGACTCGACCAGTCCCCACGCCGCGTAAATCTGCCCGTTGGTGCGGCTGACCGTGCGCTTATCTTGGAAGCCCAAGCGCGCCGCGATCTGTTCGTTAGTCATGCCCACCGCCAGCATTTTCGCGACTACTTGCTCGTTTGGCTCCAGCAGCGCCATCGGGGAGTGCTCATCTTTCTGGCGCACCTCATGGACACGCGCCTCGATGTCAGGATCGATGAAGCTGCGCCCCGCCACCGCATCCCGCAGCAGCGGCACGATCATTTGTGGCAGCAGATAATTCGATTTGCGCACGTAGGCATAATGGCTGAGGATGCCGGAGCGCCGGAAATCGCGATAATAGCTGTCGTCATCTTGGATCGAGTAGAACACGACGGGCAAGCGCGGCAGTTCGCGCCGGATGGCGACCGCCGCCTCGATGCCGTTCAGCTTGCCCGCCAACTGCACGTCCATCAGGATGGCGTCGGGGGGTGCGGCTAACGCGAGGGTCAAGGCTTCTTCGCCCGTATTGGTATCGCCGCTGACATTCACTTCGCCAGTGCCATTCAAGCCCATTTTCATGGCACGGCGCAAATTTTCGCTATCTTCGACCATCAGCAGTTGGATTGGATTCGTCATGCGTAACCTCACTGCACTAATTCTACATGCAGTGTAGGTCTAGTGTACGCCCTTCACGTGCCATGTCTCAAGCACCTGAGTGCGCCAAGCGCCGCTAACCCGTCCATTCTGCCTCGCCGCCGGTCTTCGCCATGAACTGCCATGTGCGCAGTGCCATGCCGAGCGTCCCTTTAGGCCAGATCATCTTCAGTTGGGAGCGATAGCTGGCAATGGCGGCGATTCTGAGCAGCCGTGCCCGCAAGTTCAGCGGATGAACGATGCGCTGCACGGGCAGTGGCAGCGCGGCGACGGCGTCCGGCACTACCTGATCGTTCCATCCGGCGTAGGGATATTCCTCATAGAAAACAACGTTTATCGCTGGAGATGTTTGCTTGAGGATAACCGCCACATCACGGATGATCTGATGATCGACATGCCGCCCGACGCCAAGCGGCGCGTGGATTGTGTCGCCAGCCGCCAGTGCGAACCGTGCCAGCAGCGTGCGCACCCCATCCGGCGTGAGCATACTGCGCAGCGGATCATGCGGATTGACCGCCGCGTTGATCGATTCCGGCGTCGCATAGTACGGCTGACCGTTGTCATCGAGCCGATAGCCACATTCGAGCAGATCACCGAACTGGATTTCCGCGCCGAGCACGGCTGCGGCTGCTTGATCTTCGGCACGGCGCACCTGAATCACATTCTCGCCCAAATTCCACAGCGCAAGGAAGTGCCGCGCCAGTGGAGTCTCAAGAGCTTGGCGCGGCGGATCAGCGATCATCAGCGTAAAGATGACCACGCGCTGTTGTTGGCGTGTCAGGGTCGCGATGGTGCCACCGCAACTCAACACGACATCATCAGCATGAGGCGAGAGATATAGATGCACGCCGGATACTCTCCGCTGAACACACGCTCAAGCGCGATGGGACGCAATCGAATCGGACGCGACATTCGTGAGCGCGCCAGCTGGAAAATTGATCGGCCTCAAGGCGGGGCTGGCTCCCATGCGCTTCAGCCGCTTACGGGAACGGTACCACGCGTTAAATCCGAGCAAATTCCCGTGCAAGCTAGTCATGTCCAAGCGAGCATGTTCGGGGACTTCCCGTCTTATCGCAAAGCAAACCAGAATCTGAAAGAAATTACGTAGATGCCAGACGGGCAGCACGACCGCCAATTCCAGCAGCGCACGCCAATCGTGCTCGTCTACGAGGCATTCCAGCTCATAGCCGACCACTGCTTTCCCATAGGCCAGCAGTTGTTTGTACAGCGCTTCCTCATTGGTGCGGTGCTTGTGCAAGACCTCGGCAGACGCCTGATAGACGATGCTGTACCCCGCCTTCAAGATTTTGTAGAAGCAATATTGATCTTCCGCCGAGCCGATTGGCGTACCCGCGCCTAATCGTTCGTTGAACAACCCGATGCGCGGATTGGAAAACGCGCTCCGGCGGATGGCTGAGTTGCCACCGCCCCCAATATAATGCGTCGGCACCGACCGCTTCCAGAACGATTTAAACCATTGAGTGCCATATTCTTGACTTTCGGGGCCACGATCAAAGCTGATATAGGTCTCAAATAAATGTTCAGCCTGCGTCTGCGTCGAATATGGCAGCACACGCCCCGTCACCGCCATGATGTCGTCACGGCTGAAAGTGGCAAGCATAGTTTCTGCCCAATGTTCCGTCACGAGGATATCATCGTCAATAAACAGCAGCACATCGCCTTGGCTGGCATGTACACCCGCGTTGCGCGCGTAAGACAGCCCTTTGAGCGGCTGAGTCACCAGCTTGACGCCGGGAAATTGCGCGACGACGGACGGCGTCACATCTGACTCAGGGTGGTTGTCAACGACGATGAATTCTAACGGGATACGCGCCTGCTGACGGATAACCACCTGTAAGCACAACGCCAAATCTTGAGGACGATCATAAGTTGGGATGATGACACTTGCCATCTTCAACGCATCAGGCTTATTAATCATAAACACTCCGCCTTATTTTTTGGCAAGTCACGATGTGTAGTTAACCAAAAAAAGTGTCTTATCGCTATCGTCCACAATAGCGTGCGCTGGCTGCACTATACAAGGGATGGCCTGCAATCTTGTTTTGTACGAACTGCTGCTGCCCTTGCGGCAGAATTTACGAGGTAACGCAACACTGTATCGCAGGTTCAAGCAGCCCATAAAGCAGTTTGTTTGATCCGCCGTAGGAAGATCGAAACGAGGGGCAGTGCGGTGGGTGTGGTGGAAATGCTTCGATGAGCGCTGCGCCGTGGGCTGCTTCGGATGAGAGCAGAAGTACACGACAAGTATAATGTATCTTTTGTGATTCGACTAAGAAAGATCGTAAAAAACTCTTGATTCCATCATACTTGGCTATTTGCAATGCATACCAAAGACGAATTTCAATCGCTTCTCATTGGCGCTCATCTACTTCCGACCGTATGCTGACGGCGGCATTCATGGCATTCGGATTTGTGAACAATCGATACCACAGTCACTAATTTCGGGTGGGTCTGTCCTCATACGAGGGTGAGACCGCACAATGGTTAAGAACACCTAGCCAGTCTCAGCGCCGCCCTAATCGCTCATCAATAGGCGATTTGCTATCGCTAGAGTGTACTTACCCGACGCACTCATAAAGCTATCAATTCCGTCACAATCACGATGGCACGCCTGCGTAATTTCTTGACATTATCTTAAAGTCGATTTAAACTCTTCTCAAGTTAGGTGAGGTCTTACATGAAGATACCTTTACTGATCTACTCAATTGAAAAACGGACTTGCTGAAAGGCACGATTGCGACATGCAACCGTGCCTTTTTTATTATATATCCGCTAGGAAAAGGAGTTTTGTACCATGGACTACGGAATGATCGGCAAAATCGAGAAGGCGAAGCGTTACGCGGAAGAGCGTGATCGCATCCACTTCACCGAATTTTCTGTGACCTTCGACGGGGAAAATGGTCAACACACAATCGGTTATAGTGATGATGGTTGGAAGTGCGATTGCAACTTCTTCCAGTCGCGTGGCGTTTGCAGCCATACGATGGCGCTAGAACGTATCCTGAAGGGCATGGTCGAGCAAGAGAGCGGTTTCGCACACCACTAACATGGGGCGTTCCAGAAAATTGGATATTCGTGCAAGGGCGGCGGGGATTTACTCGCCGCTTTTTCTGAATGCCCTCCCTGTGATACACTCTTAGATGTGTGTTTTTAACTCAGATAGACATTGAGAACTTCTATGGTTACCTCTCCCGGCACCGATCGCGATCTGTTGACACGCAAAGCCTATGCCACGGACGACGCGTTGGCAGTGCGCCAGCGCATCCATGATCAATACAGCGTTCCGCCCACGAATTTTTTGGAGTGGGTGTTGGAGCGTGAAGACTGGCATGGCGACGAGATCGTCTTGGATGTGGGGGCTGGCCCCGGCGTCTATTTTGAGCCAGCGGCGCGGCGGGCGTCGCAGGGCGCGGTGATCGGAGCGGATTTGTCGTTTGGCATGGCGCAGCGTGCGAACAGCAAAGGCATCGCGCAGATGATGACCAACGCCGATGTGCAAGCGCTGCCCTTCGCCAGTTCCACTTTTGATGTCGTGCTGGCGAACCATATGCTCTACCACGTCCCCGATCTAGACGAAGCGCTCTCCGAGATTCACCGCGTACTCAAGCCTACTGGGTTCTTGATCGCCGCGACGAACAGCCAATTCAACATGCCGGAATTTGATCAGCTCACCCGTCGGGTGTTCTCACAGTTGGGCGTCACGGGCAACGAGGTCGAAAACTTCGTCAAGCAAACCTCGCGTAATTTCAATCTGGAAGATGCGCCGAGTCAGTTGTCGCACTACTTCGGGGCGGTTGCCCGCTTCGATTTGCCAAGCGCGCTCGTCTTTCCGTCCAAGCAACCCGTGCTCGATTACTTCAACAGTATGCGGGCGCTTAAAGAGCCGTTGCTACCCTCTAAAGTGACATGGGAAGACTTCATGAATCAGCTAGGCGATCAGGTCAACCGCCTGATCACCCACTTTGGCGAACTCGTCGTCAATAAGCTGGCTGGTGTCGTCATTGGCACGGATGTGGGCGGCTTTGCCAGAGAATACATGGAGCTTCTGCGCGAATCCGCCGACTCTTAAGTGTTCATCCTTACTAATCATGACTAATCATGCAGCCACAGCGTGATCAACCGATGCGCCGTGGCCTTGAACTTGAGCGTACCTGTCGCCGGATCAATCGCCACCGTCCCGCCGATGGGCGCTTCGTCCATCGACACGACTTCGCATTTTTTGAAGACTCGCCACGGCGTTAGCGTCACCATCAACGGTTCATCCACACGGCACGATCCGCGCAAAATCAGCCCGCGCTGATCAGGATTTTCCGGTAGCTTGATCGTGGTGACCTCGAACCGCCAGTCAGATACGCTGATCAGGCCAGTGGATAGCGGCAGTGATCCCGGATGGAAGCCCGTCACATAGCCTAGCAAATCCGGTGCCGCGCCCGCTTTCGTCGTGGGCAGCACCAGATCAGTCGGTGTTGGCTCTAGTGCCACACTGAACGAACTGTAACCGAACGCCGGAATCTCAGCGCTGAATAACAGTTCCTGCACGAACTCGGACTGGTCGCTTGGCACTGCCATCCCCACCCGCTGACCGTTCGCGTTATATACCACCAATGAATACTGCTTATCGACTTCTGGCTGCGACCGCGCCCACCCGATCTTGAAACGGAACGCGCCACGATACGTCTGCGAATTGCTGTTGTATACAATCAGTGCCGTCACGCCTTGCACGGGCAGCACCGCCGTATTGACATTCTCCGTCATTGAGTTCAACGGCACATCGCGCAGGTCATCCACGCGCTCACGGTAATAGCGTGTGCGCGCCGCCAATTGCTCGACGTTCTCAGGTTCATGTAATTGCGGGTCGGCTTGGTCGCGCAGGATGTGCCGCCACAGGTCTTGGATCAGGGTTTGTGGACGCCGTAGATGGCTTTCCGTGCGTCCTAGCTGCGCATTTTCTGCCCACGCGAAGAACGGCTCGATCCAGCGCAGCACACCACGCGTGATGCTGACGTTCCAATCGCGCACTTGCCGCCCCGCTGCCGTCAATTCCGGTTGGCGATCATAAATCGGCAGTTCGCTGTTCAGCACGTTTACTTCCAGCGCATTCGCAAACGCAGCGGGCGTACTAACGATCACGTCATCCTGCAAATCGGAGGCGGCTTTGGCTAATTTTCGCAGCCATGTCCCTGCCTTCTTGAGCGTCGTGCCGACTTCCCACTGCGACAGCAGCAGCAGATGCCCCGAATCGCTTAAGGGCGCGAGCTTGCGCCGGATCGAGACAAACGTGTCGTCGCTCGCGAACAGCGACTCGCGCAGATCACCGATCACCGCCAGCGTGCCGTCCAATCCACGATAATGAAATTCGACGCCTTCTTGCGTGTCCTCGAACGAGGCTAATACCGTCTTGATCCCGAAGCTCTTGAGGATTTGCGGCAGCGCGCTGTGCAGCACGCCGCTTTCTGGCAAATAGGCGACCATCATCGGCGTCCCGAATACCCGCGCCGTGCGCAGCCCTAACAGCAAATTGCGGATCAGCGACTCGACATTGGTGAGGGCGGGTTCCGGGGCTACATACCACGGCCCCAACAGCAGCCGACCTTCCTTCACCAGTTTCTCGACACGCTCGAAATTTTCCGGACGCACCTTCAAGTAAGCATCGATCAGGCTGCTTTCGCCGTCCAGCGTGAAGTGCCGCAAGCGTGGCTCTTGTTCCATCCGCTCCAGCACTTCATCTAGCAGCCGGATTAGAAACAGCGGCATATGTGTATCATCTTTGATCATACCCCGCCGTCGTTGCGCATTGTAGCGTGCTACGTTACACACATGCAGCACATATCGACTCCGCTGCCGTGTCACTACCGCACCTCATTTAGGATGCTGCGCCTGATCCGTGTCACTTGCTTTCACTCCCCGGTTCACTTGCGGGTTCGCTGGTCTGGCGCGGCAGTTTCAGCTTGAGCAGCTTGACCGGGATTTTCACCGGACGGCGGCACTTCGGGCATGGCATCTGATAATGTGTGAAATTCTGCGCTTCGGCCTCAGCAACCGCCTCGCGGATTTCCTCGGTTTTCAGGGTGATTGGCTGGGAACAACTCGAACATTTCGTGGAGTACATACTTTAAAATCCTCTACTATGTGGCTGTCGCGATTGGACAGCCGCCAAATGTCAATTATACCATGCTTGACCGACTGCCTGCGGGAGATTGACAAGCGCCCTTCTCAACAGGTACCGTCGTGCCCGTTGGCCTGTTTACCGTCATCACAGACTCGCTCACTACCTTGCGCTGCTGTTTTGACGTGCTGGCTATGCTTGACGTCCCGCTTGTAGACGCGTCTGTTCGCGCCGTATTGATGTCTTCCCATGTCAGATGATCTGGAAGCTGCTACGACATTTGGGCGCATTGTCTAGCTGGCAATGAGAATGTGGAGCGCGTTTACACCGATGGCAATAGGGTCGTAGTTGTTACACTCAAATCGGAGTGTCGTGTCATTCTGGGGCATAAAACAAACGAGCCAACGTATTCAACCGTTGACTCATTATCGTTTGAGTGGACGTAAGGGGATTTGCGCACACTCATGTATCGGTCGTTTTCATCCCACCACATCTGACATTCAAGCCACCGAAATTCACGCATGGTAAGCACTAAGCTGACACAGCAACAGAGTAGTGGGTCAAGCTCCTTTATATCCAAGAGGAATGAACCGACGTGTAATTCGTCGGTTCATTTCATGCAATCCTGAATGAGGAATTAAGTTTCTAGATTTTGCGAATGATCCCAAAAGTAAGTACCTATCATATCCCAACTAAATGCATTCAAATCTGATGCTCTCCAAATTTCAACAGCTTGCTTGGCTTCAATTGTCCCAATTGCGGTTAGTGCCATTGCAGCTACATCACAAACGCGAAGCTGATAACCTATTATTCCCGACTCGAAATTGTTTTTGTCCACAAATTTATAACCGAATTGCATTGAGAAACGTGCATCGGCTAAATAATCGATTAGTTGTTGAACGGAGCTATCCAAGAGACCTTCTTCATCGAAGTCGTTGATGACGTCATCAACCTTCAACAGCGCACCAGCTAAAATCCCACGAATTGCAGGGTCATTTTCATGGTTTGCCGCATCTATAAGAAATTTTATATGCATATCGCTAAGTTCAGCCCCGCTAGTCGTTATCGCGGTAAGCGCTTCGACAATCGCTGCACGCACGCTCAATGTATTAACCGTATAAAAGGCTGATTGTAGTTCTAGATCAGCAGAATATATACGAGCTATCCCAATTGACTTTGCAGCGTGTATTTGAATTTGAGGATGTGGATCATATAGTGCCTTTATTAGTACCATTTCCGCACGTTGTGTCATCTCATATTCAAAACTCTCCTTTAGTTGGCTAAATGCATCTATAATTTTGATGCGTAAGGCTAGATCACCACTATTAAGTGTAGCGAGCATAGCTTCAATTGCCTTTCTACCAAACCTCATCAACGCATGTCCAAGTGAATACACATCTTCTTCACTTGCTGTTCGTAACGCTGCTATTATTGGATTTATCGCTCGATCATCACCTACATACCCTAAAACATAGGCTGCTTCTATTCGCTGAGTGCCTAATACTTGATTAAGTAGAGGAAGACAATAAGAGGCCGCAAAATGATTTCGTAAAAGCAAGTGAATAAAATCTACACTTTTGCCGAAACGGACAAGGATATGGAGACTACACATAGTATCAATGAAGTTCTGAGCGTCATTTTCTAGAATAGAGAAAATATTGTTAGCAAAATCATAGCTACTTGTGGGTCGTTGGTTGAGAGACGGATTAATCGCTATGCTAGCCGCCTCACCCAAAATAGAGTAGATCTGCTCGTTCGTATATCCAATAAAATTTGATGTTTTCAACTTCTCATGTTCGTTACGACGCTCTACATACATCATCCAGATTTTGTTTTGCAGTTCACTAGGGCTATTTTGTAAGTCCCGTAACTTTGCTGTTTCTGTGCTCAATTCTCTATAAGCATAAGTAAATATGCTAAGCACCAATGGCGTTCGAGCAAGCTCACGCAAGTTATTATCGGTTCGTAGTGCTTGCCACAAATCAGGATCATCGTGCAAATAAGTTTCAATTTGTGAATCGCTCAATGATTGCAACTGCATTGCACCGTTCAATGGAGCTTTCGCTTCAAACGTTTCATAAACTTTTGCCCGACATGAGATGACCACTTGGTTATTGGATGGAATAAGCTGAATGAATTTCAGGAGTGGATTGGTTTCTTTGTGTCTCTCGTATATCCCGCTAAGTTCATCAAGTCCATCTAACAAAAATAACGCTTGACCGTCTGTTATTATCTTCTCGACTTCGCTTCGTCGTTCTTGACCAATCAAAGCAGATAACCAAGTCGCCATTGGCACCGCTTCTTGAGCATTCCAATCGGCAATCCGAGCCAACATTGGGAGCGGTCGTGTTGGATGTGCGAGGCGATGCGCTACGGCATCACGGGCAAACGCCATCAGTGTTATGGTCTTACCTGTGCCCGCTTCGCCAAGTAACAATAATCGCCCTTGACATGCTTCGAATGCTTCCACAAATGTGTTAAATGTCCGTTCATCGGATTTACGCTCCCGTAGAATAAGAGTGGTTTTCATAAATGAGTGGAGTAATGCAGGCACTTGCTTTTCCACCACTTTCCCCGGTACAGACTTAGAAAGTAGTGGTGTAAGGGTAAAAACGGAGGCATCCAGAAATTGGACAATCTCATGATATAGAGCGTCTAAGTAATCATGGAATGGATCGGACGAAGTCGCTCCATAATCCTCAGCTTCAGAGGGGCGATTCAGACGTTGTATTAGTTCAGAAAACGCGGTGTCCCAGCTTTGATGGACAAAATCTATGTACGTCAGATTGATAATAGAAATTTGTGGAGCAAGTTCAGCGAACATCAAAGGGATAATAGGCTTATTGACAAATTTGTTACACGCATAGCTGATTTCACGACGCACATAACTGTCGTCACGCTTAGTGTCAGGGGTTACGCAAACGACCACGTGCGATGCGCCTTCGATAGCCTTTTCTAATTCTGCGGTGAAATCTTGATCGGGACTAAGATTTCGTGTATCGTACCAAGCAGGAATATCCAAAGCTTTTAACTTTGTAATTAAATACTCCGCTTGTTCGCGTCCATCATGACGGGCGTAGCTGATAAAAATATGTTTATCCGTTGTCATGCAAACAATGCCTATATAAAAGGAGCGACAAAATAATGGCTCCCATCCAATTGCTGACTATAGAGTTAGATGTTACGCAGTTGGATAAGCTTGCTAAAATGGTGGCATGAACGCACCGAAATGCAATGAATACGACTATATCAATTTCTTAGTGGCAGCCCAGACGGTGTTTAGCACGCTGGAAGCAGCCCGCACCCATCCGGCAGGGGCAACAGGACCAGCGCATGACGCCTACACGCGACTGCTGCAACGCCTACCACCGGACAGTGTCGCTTTGTGGAGTGAAGTGCAAGCCTGTATCGACCTGAGTTTAGGGCTATTGGTACTGGATGACAGTACCTTGGACAAGCCGTATGCCAGTCAGATGGCGTTGGTTAGTCGGCATTGGTCGGGCAAACATCATGCGGTGGTGCAAGGGATAAACCTCATCAGTTTGGTGTGGACGGATGGCAATGCGTGCTTGCCCTGTGATTTTCGGCTGTATAACAAAGTCCAGGATGGGCTGGATAAGAATGACCATTTTCAAGCGATGGTGCGGGTAGCGAAAGCGCGTGGCTTCCAGCCAGCTATGGTGGCCTTCGACAGTTGGTATAGCAGCCTCGACAACCTCAAACTATTGCGCGAGTTAGATTGGCACTGGCTAACACGGCTGAAAAGTAACCGTCAAGTCAGCTTACGGGTTGGTCAGCAGCAAGCCGTCGATACGCTGGATATTCCTGACCTTGGCTTGGTGGTACATTTGCGCGGCTACGGCATGGTGAAAGTATTTCGGACGGTTGACCCACACGGCAACGCGGAGTACTGGGCGACCAGTCGGCTCGACCTGACCGAAGTCGCCCGTAAGGCCTATGCTGACCGCGCATGGCTGATTGAGGGCTATCACCGTTCACTCAAACAGTTTACGGGCATTGAAGCTGGTCAATTTCGGCTCGAACGTAGCCAACGCAACCACATCGGCTTGGCACTACGTGCTTACGTCCGTCTTGAATGTCACCGCTGGTGGTATCATGTGGCACTTTTCGATGCCAAACTCAATATCATTCGCCATGCCATGCGTCTCTATTTGCTTCAACCTTGGCTCGTGTTACCTTCAACTGCGTAACGTCTATAGAGTAATTTCCATCTAGATAGGATTAACTACCTTTATAGTATAACGTAGGACGAGTTTACCTTGATGGTGAAAATGCGATGGAATTAATTCCACCCGAATTATTTTGCCATTTTGCAGAAAGAAAACGAGCCGAGATAATTAATCGTCGGCTCGTTTCATTTTTGGACGTAAGGGGATTCGAACCCCTGACCTCTACAGTGCGATTGTAGCGCTCTCCCAGCTGAGCTATACGCCCTCACACCGCAGTAGTCTAACAGATGTCCTCCTTACCGTCAAGGTAAACTTTCGGCGATGTCTAGCCAACCGTCGCGTCATGTTCTGATTTTGTCTATGCGCCGTTGCCAACGCGGGCTTTTGTCCGAGATTCGTAAATAACCTGAAATTGGGGCACAAAACCCGTCAAACATGCTTTATACTTATTTTAGATTTTCTTAATAATCACGACAGCATCGGACGACCAACAGGGTGGCGGTGTGTAGTCGTCAAGTTGGATACAAGCGTCGGTTGTAAGGTGAATAACGACCGTGCTGGTATCGTCGGAAAGTATTGGAGTCGATTATGGTAAAGCGGCTGGCAAGTTGCCCTACCTGTGGATGCAGTGGTGAATTCGAGTTCACTGGCATACAACGATGGCCTGCGGAAGTAGCCCAGCGGCTGGATCTGCCAACCACAACCTATCTGTGGACGTGTACTGTATGCGAAACGACCATCTGTGAACAAGAATTGCATCCATTCCGTTCCAAGAAATCGAAAACGGATAAACTTACCGAACCAGCAGTCACCGGCGATCTGCATCTGGGCTGATTGGTGATCGTTCATGACTTTCACAGTGCGCATGTTAACAATGGGCATCGCGAGTACAAACTGCTACATCCTTGGCGACGAGCAAACTGGCGATGCTGTACTCATTGATCCCTCCGATGATGCCCCTCGCCTACTCGCGCTGCTCAAGCAAGAGCACTGGCAGTTACGCACAATTCTCGCCACGCACGCCCATTTCGATCATGTCCTCGCCCTGCGCGATCTGAAAGCTGCCACTAATGTGCCCTTCCGGATGCACGCCGATGATGAACCATTGCTGCAAGCGCTGCCCGTCCAGATGCAGCGTTTCACCGGACATACCGTGCCCGCGCCACCCATGCCAGATAGCCATCTGAACGAAGGCGATGTCATCGAAATCGGCAGCATCCGCTTAGAGGTGCGCTTCACGCCCGGACATGCATCCGGTCATGTGATCTTTATCTCACACGGGCAAAAGATCATATTCGGCGGTGATTGCCTGTTTATGGACTCCATCGGGCGCACCGACCTCCCCGGCGGCGATTATGATACGCTCATGCATTCCATATTCACCAAGCTCATGACCCTGCCCGATGATTACGTCGTCGCGTCAGGGCACGGTCCCAACACCACTATCGGACGTGAACGCGCCATGAACCCGTTCCTGCTCGATTGGGAGCATGAACACCCGCATTAACTACCGCCTCGCCAGCCTGCTTCGCCAACTGCCCACTCCGCGCCTCATCTACGATCTTGGCTGCGGCGGCCTTGACGATGCCTTCACCTATCGCGCGCTGTGGCCCGCTGCGCAGATCGTCGGCCTTGATCGTGACCGCAACGCTTTACGTCATGCCCAGCGCCGTGATCCCTCCCTGCTGCTTGTCGAAGCCAAGCTGACTGCCTTGCCTTTGCTCCCCCGCGCCGATCTCATCCTGATCCGCCATCCCGATGTAGATCGCCATCCTGACGAATGGGCACACCTATTCGCCAGCTTACCCGCCCTACTGGTATCGGATGCCAACGTCTTAATCACCACTTACACCGCGCCCGAATTTGATCGCGTCCGCCGCTGGCTCCGTGACCGCTTGTTACCGCTGCCCATCAACGCCGCGACCTTAGAGGCAGTAGGCTTAGATGGACGGGATCGCTATAATGGATATTTCAAATCGCGCGGCATCTAACTTTTCTGCGTAACCCATCGCGGGGGCGACGTGAGCAACAGCGGCACGACGAGCGAGAATTTCGCCAACATCATCTTGTGTGGCTTCATGGGCACGGGCAAATCGACCATCGGGCGCATCGTGGCCTCACGGTTGGGCTGGCAGTTTGTGGATACCGATCAGGTGATTGAGACGCGGCAGGGCAGAACCATCCGCGAAATCTTCGAGGGCACGGGTGAAGATGCCTTCCGCCAGCTCGAAACCGACCTCTGCAAAGAACTGGCGACATGGACGAATCATGTCGTCGCGACGGGCGGCGGCATTGTCCTCCGTCCCGAAAATCGCGATCTCCTGCGGCAGGCTGGCATGGTCATCTGCCTCGAAGCCTCCGCTGAAGAAATCTTCCGCCGCTTACAGCACGCCACCAACCGTCCTCTGCTTTCCAGCCCCGATCCGCAGCAGCGCATCCGGGAACTGCTCGAAGCGCGTGCGGAAGCGTACGGATCGTTACCTTATCATCTCAACACGGCGGGCTGCAAGCCGAGCGATACAGCCAATCTTGTCATCCGCCTGTGGAAATCACGCAGTAGGAAGCATCCATGACTCCTCATTCTCAAATCATTCCAGTCCAAGCGCCTAACGCTGAATATTCGATCTATGTTGGCTCCGGCTGGCTCGATGTCCTGCCCGATCTCTTGGCGCAGCGGCTCCTCAATGGCAAAGTGGCCTTCGTCACCAACAGTACCCTCGCTCCGATTTACGGCGACAAATTGCGTCAGAGCGTCCCCGGCTCCGTCGTGATCAGCGTGCCAGATGGGGAACAGCACAAAACGTTGGACACCGTGCGCACGCTCTACGACAGCTTTCTCGCGGCGGGCTTGGATCGCAAAGCGATCATCATCGCCTTCGGTGGTGGCGTGATCGGGGATATGGTCGGCTTCGCGGCGGCGACCTATTTGCGCGGCGTGGCCTTCATCCAGATTCCCACCAGCTTGCTCTCGATGGTCGATGCCAGCGTCGGCGGCAAAGTCGGCGTCGATCTGCCGCAGGGCAAAAATCTGATCGGCGCGTTCAAGCAGCCGGAGATGGTCATCATCGATACCGATGTGCTCACCACCTTACCTGACACTGAATGGCGCTGTGGCATTGCGGAGGTCGTCAAAGCGGGCTTGCTGCGCGATACCTCGCTGCTAGATGCCAAAATCTACACGCGCGAAAACGCCGTCGAGTTCATCTCCAAGGCCGTCAAATTCAAAGTGGACATCGTGCAGGAAGACCCCTACGAAAATGGTGTCCGCGCTATCCTCAACTTGGGGCATACCTTCGGGCACGCGGTGGAAGCCGTCAGTCAGTTCCAATGGCGGCATGGCGAAGCCGTCGCGCTCGGTCTGGTCGCGGCGGCGCGCCTCTCGCAGGTACACGGCCTGTGCGAACCGAATCTCCCCTATCGCGTCGAGAGTTTGGTCAAATCGCTCGGCCTGCCCACACGCTACAAGGGGTATGCCTCCGCCGACATCCGCGCCGCCATGAACACCGACAAAAAGCGCAGCGCCGGACGGATGCGTTACATTCTGCTGCGTGCTCCCGGCGATCCCGTGATCGTCAGTGATGTGCCCGACGCCAAGGTGATCAGCGTGCTTGACTCGCTCCGCGAATAACCGTGATTTTGCCCGAAAATCAGGGCTTGACAGGTAGCGCGTTCCTGCCTACAATACGCTCCACAATGAATGAGCCGAAGTGGCGGAATTGGCAGACGCGCTACGTTCAGGGCGTAGTGGCCTTAAGGTCGTGTGGGTTCGACTCCCACCTTCGGCACACAGAAAAAGCGACAGTAATTGTCGCTTTTTTGATGCCACATTAGTCAGATCATCATCCAATTTCATCAAAATATTCGCGATATGAGGCTTGCTCCCGTACCTAGATCGACACACGGGGGTTGTAACCAATGATCCGCTAAAATATCTGCGCGGAAAACATTTTTTACTGCGAGTACCAATGACCGATCAGCTCTCAACTACCACCGTGACCACCGTCAACCGAGCCTGCTTCAAACGCATGGTAGAGGGCGGTCTGGCATGGTTCGAACGACACTACCAGATAGTCAACGACCTCAACGTCTACCCCGTGCCCGATGGTGACACTGGCACCAACATGCTGCTAACCCTGCGCGAAGCCTACCGCCGCATGAATGAAACAGGCGGCGGCGTGCGCGAACGTGCCCTCGCATTGGCGGACGGTGCGGTGAATGGCTCCAAAGGCAACTCCGGCACGCTGCTTTCGCAGATGTTTGATGGCTTCGCTAAATCGCTCACCAACGGCGAAGACATCGACGCCGCAGGACTGGCGCGCGGCCTCCGCGAAGCAGTACGGTCAGCTTATAAGGCACTGCAAAACCCCGTCGAAGGCACGATCCTGACCGTCGCCCGTGAGATCGCGGAAGAAGTCGAATCCGTCGCCAAGACAACCTCCGATCTGAAGAAAATCTTGGAACACATCGTAGAGCGTGGCACCATCTCCGTTGCCCGCACGCCCGATCTGCTGCCCAAACTCAAGCAAGCCGGTGTGGTGGATTCAGGTGGACGCGGCCTCGTCTACTTCTTCGAAGGGATGCTGCGGGTAGCGCGTGGCGAAGCCCTCCCCATGACCGCGCCTAGCTCCAACGGACATTCTGCGCCAACAGCGGCACTCCCTGCCAGCCAGCGCGCGATGCACGACACGCTCAAGTCTGATGACGAGCGCGGTTATGGCTACGACGTGCAGTATGTCGTGCGCGGTCAAAACCTGAACGTCGATCAGATTCGCCTCGATATCGCCGCGATGGGCGACTCGATGGTCGTGGTGGGCGACGAATCCCGCGTCAAAGTGCATATCCATGTCCATGATCCCGGCGTGCCGATCAGCTACGGTATCAAGCTCGGCGTCATCACCGATGTTGTGGTCGAGAACATGCAAGAGCAATTTGAGGACTACGTGGAGCGTCATGCTGCCCTCCCCCCTTCGGAACTTGAGATCGGTGCCGACGATCTCGCCGTGATTGCGGTTTCTCCCGGCGAAGGGCTGGCGCATGTTTTTAAGGATACCGGCGCGGCGGTTGCCATCAGCGGTGGGCAAAGCTCTAACCCCAGCGTAGCTGATTTCCTCGCGGCGATGGATCGCGTTCCCGCGCAGAAGTTCATCTTGCTGCCCAACAACAAAAATGTCGTGCTGACGGCAGATTTAGCCGCCAAGCAAGCTGCCAAAACGGGAAAACAGGTCACGGTTGTGCCCACCACCAGCATCCCGCAGGGGTTAGCCGCCATGTACGCCTTCTCTCCGCAAGGTGAGCTAGAGCAAGTCACCGCCGAGATGATCGCCAATTTCCCGACCATCACTACGGGCGAAATTACGCAGGCGACGCGTACCGTGCAGCTAGATGGCGTCGATGTCAAAGAGGGGCAGTTCATCGGCCTTGTCAACGGTAAACTCGTGATCTCTAACAACGAGCTGCGCCCGCTGATCCTCGGCTTGCTGGAGCGCATGAACGCCAGCAGCGCGGAGATCATCACTCTCTATTATGGCGAGATGGTCACCGAGGACGAGGCGCAGGAATTAGCGACATGGCTCAGTGAAACCATCAGCCGCGATGGTCTACCCGAATTCATCATCCACTACGGCGGGCAGCCCTACTACGAATACATCCTGAGCGCCGAATAAAGTCAGTGCATTGCCATTAGAAAAGGGCTGCGCACACTGCGTAGCCCCCAAATCGGTCACTGAGCCTGTACTTCGGATCGCCAGCCCTAATCCCGCGCTGACCGATTGGTATCCAACGTTTTCATGGCAGCCTCAACGACATCCGTTGACAATCCAAGCGCCTGCAAATTCCAGCGTGCCATGAACCGCCCGATCTCATCGGCGCTGTTAGGCAAGTTTCCCGCCAACGCCGTCAACATGACTTGGAACAGCGCTCCCTGCCATGCCTGTGCGGCCAGTTCCGCATCGATTCCACGCACGAATTCTCCATTGACGCGGAAGAAACGGCGCGCACGGTCAACGAAAAATTCCATCGCCCGTTCGCGCAGCGCTGGCTGATTGATCTCGATCAGCACGATGCGGGCGACTTCCGGCTGCGCGAGGATCACCACCACGCCCATGTACACCGCCACCGCCAATTGACCGCCTCCAGTGGGTGTCGCGGCGATGGCGGCGTCAACGGTCTGCCCGATTTCTTGCATCTGCCCCTCGAATAGTGCCATCAAGATCGCGGCCTTGTCCGGGAAGTAAAAGTAGCAGTTGCCTATCGACGTGCCCGCTTTCGTCACGATCTGCTGCATCGTGGTGTTGGCGTACCCCTGTGTGGCGAACAGTGCCTGAGCAGCCGCCAGCAGCGCAGCCCGCATCTCTGCTTTATGTTCGGTCATGGCGCGCGACGTTCGATAAGGCATGGTTGCTTCCTGTCTACTGCCCATAGATGACTTCGCCAGTCTCGTGCTGGGCGGCGGGCGGCACATAATGCGGATAAGTCCCGCGTTTGAGTGCCCACTGCGCATCAAAAGTGCGTGCTTCATAAGCGCGGATCGCTGCGATCTCGGTGCTTGAAAGCATACCGTCAGCGAAGGCCGTCGGGATCAAGTTCATTCCATAATCCGAATGATCATGGGTTGGTACGACGATCAGATCGGGCAGCGCATCCCGCAGCGCTCGAATCCGCTGAACGCTATCCACGTATTCCGCGACACGCTGTTCATTCCCCGGCACGAACGCGCGGACGTGCTCGACATCAAGGTGCCGCAGCGTATACAGCGCATCCGCCGCCAATAAGACATGATAGCCATCGGTCTTGATAATCACGCTGGCGTGCCCGCCCGTGTGCCCCGGCGTTGGCACCAACCGGATAGTGCCGTCTCCAAGCACATCATAACTCGAATCGAAGCTGTGGAACGCCTCTGACGAAAATTCAATCAACTTCCACCGCTGTACCATCGCGAAGGATGGCGCGTAGTAAGCCGGAAACAGCCCGAAGTAGTGCTGGTTGCGCAGCTCCCATTCCGCCTGTGGCAAGATCACCTCCGCGTGCGCGACATGGCGCAGCCCGCCAACATGATCCTCGTGCAAATGGGTGAGCACCACCCGTTGAATATCCTGACAGCGGTAGCCGTGCCGTTCAAGTTGGGCGGGCAGTTCCTGTGCATCGGTGAGCACATACTCGTCTTCATCCGTGACCACGCCCATGAATCCGTGATAGTACGCGTGGTGAGCATGAGCTTGGTCGCTGTTGATGCCCGTATCCACGAGGATCGGGCCAGCACTTGGGTGCTCTATCAGATACGCGGAAATGGGCACTAGCAGCGGATGCGCCTTGTCGGTGGCGAACCGGCGCAGCGCCCCGAATCCCGTCCAGCCGTCCAACCCACCGTAGAACTGTCCAAATGGCACCCTGGTGGAGCCAACCGTAAGCGGAAACACCTTGATCATGATGAAAACGCCTTTCTGCTTCTCCTGAAGCATAGAATATCATTCTACAGTTCAGGATAAGGCTGTTTCCGTGCTATGTCCATCCGCCTTTGGTGACGAATGTATCCTTCTTTGGTCGGAGAGTTCTATAGGGGGCATTTTACGCTCCACCGACTGGGCTGTACGGTGTCAGCAATCCAACGTAGGGTGTCATGACGCGCACCCCTACGCACTTCAGATGAGAATTTTGGTGAAACGGAAGCTAGGGAAGTGAATTGCACTAGTTTTCAGTGGCGGTCTCGTTCTGCTGCCAGCACGATCTGAGACTTGGGCAGGTAGTAGACGATGTATTGAACATGTGCCGCGAACGCCGAGCCAGCCTCAAACGTAATTGTGAATGCCAACCCGTTAATCCGCAATCGACTCCCTAGGCCGACATAACCGACATTGCGGGATTCTCCGCTGCTGACTGACACCGTGCCCCGCACGACCGCCACCTTGCCGATCCGCAGATCTTCAGACAGGCGCCACCAGCGCCACCCACCCATCCCTACAAAAAAACGCATCCTGCCGTCATAGCCACAAAGGGGAGCCATTGTCTCGGCTCTCTAGGCAATGACGTTATCGCTGCTGCGCCAAAGCCCCATGCCAGCAAGACGGGCAGCACCATTGCCTCAAGCCGTATGCGCTTCAAACGATGGCGTTGTTGCTCCGAAATCAGACGATGCCGATTCGTCGCGAGGTCTTCAGGCGTAAAATCCAACGCAAACATAAGTTGCTCATTAGCCATGTCGATTATTACCTACTGAATTTGAATAGAATGCGTTCCAGTCCGTCATCCTACTCGAACCATGCGCAAGCATCCCAATTGATTTCCAACAGATAACGACTGCCATTTCCCGAAACGCCAGTCTCTAGATACACGTCAAACGTGCCATACGGCGTTGCACTACCTCTGCAATAATTTCGGCGTGCATTGAATACACAGGTTGAATGCTGTTCAAAAAACTCCACAATCTTTTCAGGCGCATCTACCGACGTATAGTGTTCAGCCACATAAGGTCTTGAGCCACCTAATCCAACCGTATTTTCCTGTATCAAGACCGCATTCGGATATATGAGAACTTCCGGTTTAGCCTTTACCATCTCACATTGAATAAGGGTGGCGATTCCGCACGTTCCCAAGCACAAAAATAGGAAAATGAGGCTCAAGCCAACCACACGCAGACTTTTACGAACCATCTGAGCAGCACTCCTTTCCTTGACACCCCGTATGAGTCCCATTCGGGACTTAGTTCTCTCAGCCTGACACTTCAGTGTCGGGAGGCGCTGACAGGTCGGCATCACGCCATTTCGTCAAGTCCTTCTATAATTACTTCAACACCATCAGTATCTAGCGGCACTTCCTACCCGATTCTGTGTCCGCACCGCCACCCGCCTACCCTGATCTCAGTTCATCCGATTTTCAATGATCCAAGGCACCGCCCCTATTTCACATTCGCCTTATTTCACTTCCGAACGTTTGATTTTTCTATCCGTAAAGTTTGTGTCTTATAACTTGATTTTCGAACAATTTGTAGTATCCTATAAAACGTATGAATACGTATCCGAATTGATCGTCGCTGCTCCGACCTTCAATTGTCTATCGAGACTCTCAGCACACCTGTCTGTTACAAACACAACGCGACTTACCAACCAACCTTCATTCTCAATCAGTCGCCAATCAGCGCCAATAGCGTCCGCGTTCCCTATCACAGGGGCATCATCCTTGGCTCTACTAAGAACTAAGCACACGGCACTAAGCACGCTCTGCGCAGCCCTGTTTTCCCTGTTAAGCCCTGTTATTAGCCCTGTTCTGACGGCTCAGAACGGCTCATTTGAGCGTAAAATCTGCCCGCTCTGTATTTTGCCTGTTATATCAGGGTTCCACACACCAATCGAAAGTAGCGAGGCATAAGTCCGTGATCAAAGCCAACCTTCCCCGCGCGTATTTTCGCTCCCCTATGACGCAGACAGGCCATGCTGCGCATGTGTCTTTGTCAACGACGACACCATCGGCACCCCGCACCGCCGCCCCGATGATCCCTTGTGGAGCGTGGAACGGGATCATTGTAGGGATCATGCGTCCCCGTTCAACCAGCCGTCATCACAAAGCTATCATGGTTTTACCGCTGCCAGCGCCGTCAATCCATGCGTGGCAAGCGCGAATCCGCCGGAATCCCGCGCCTTCGGCATTAGGCACGATTCCCACCTCGCTTAGGGCAGTCATGCTACTATTGATGGGCACAATTTCTGGCAAACGCACTACACGAAAGAATCAGCATGAGCGAACGGGTGTTGGTCACAGGCGCGGGCGGTTTCGTATGCAGCCACATCGTCAACGGGTTGCTAGAAGCTGGCTACGATGTCATCGCGCTGGATCGTGCCTTCGACCCCACATGGGCGGATCGCTTCTACAAATGGACTCGGCGCTTGGAGATTGTTCAGGGCGAGGCCAGCCGCTTACCCGCCGTCAAAGTCGATGCGCTGGTGCATGGCGTCGCTATCACCGCCAGTCCCGAACGGATCGGCATGACGCCCGAAGACTATCTGCGCGCCAACATCGAGACGACCTTGGCAGCGACCTCATGGGCAGATCGTCAGCAAGTGCCCCGCACCATCATGATCAGCTCGGATGCTGTGTTCACGCAGTGGGTCACCGACCGGATGCAGAGTTTCCAGCCGCTGACCGAAGAAAACCACATCAGCCCGGACAGTTTGTTCGGAGTCGCCAAAGCCTTGATGGAGCAGTTAGTCGGTGTTCTCAATCTGAATCATCATCGGCGGCTGTTCGCGGTGCGCTTGAGCAACATCTACGGGCCATACGAAATCTCGCGTCCCACCCGTCCGCGCGTCAGCCGCATCGCCTCCATGATCCACGACGCCCTGACTCAGGAGCGGGTGATGGAATACGTGAGTTCGCCGCCCACCGACTGGACATATGCGCCGGACATCGGGCGCGCCATCGCGGCGATTCTAAAACTGCCGGACAATCAGTTTTTGCACTACGAGCTGTTGAATATCACGGCGGGGCAAACCTACACGCCGTTTCAGGTTGCCATGACCATCAAGGAGCAGTTACCAAACGTGGAAGTCAGCGTGCCCAATGTCGAGCATGGCGAACCGCTCGGCACGCGCATCTTGCATCGGCTGCCCCTCGCCAACGATCGCTTTGTCGAGGCGACGGGCTTCACAAATTGGACGAGCTTACACGACGGCATCGGGCAAACCATCGCGTGGATGCGCCGTCATCTCGAAACGCAGCGCTGATTGATACGTTCCCCTCGTTTGTCTCTCGGCTGAGGGGAACGCGCTTCGCGCTACTGTGCTGGTGCGCAGAAGGTCGTATTGACGCCGATATTCTCCAGCACCCAGTCACATCCGACGGGCTGCACCGTATACAGCAAGAAATCGCGCGATTCGTTATACGAGCTGATGCGCGTCACGACACCGTTCGGGAACATCTCTTGCAGCACCGTCAGAGAATTTGGTGTAGTTAGCGTCACGTCTTTGTTCAAGAAGAACAACATCTGACGGTCAGGGCGCATCTCGTATGGCGTGCCAACGTTCGAGGTCATCATCCCGATCAAGCGCACCTTGAGGTTATCGTCTAGCACACCATTGTTCCAACGGATGTCGCCCGCTTCAATCGCCAGCGCGCGGTGATCCCACCAGTACGGGTAGGCGATCATGAAGGCATTGCCCGACGATCCGACGCTCTCACTGAACCCGCGCAAAATCTCGCCCGCCTGATGATAGGGCAGTGTCGAATCGCGGTATGCCTTCATCGCGATGTCAAAATAAGTATCCCAGTTTGCCAGCGCGCCGAGCAGCAGCGCCCCGATCACGGCAGCGTAGATCACGAAGCGGACGACGGGGGCGGTGATCTTCGCCGTGATCATGCGGATCGTGATCGCCAGCGCGAACGCCGCAAGGAAATACACCATCGGGAACGAGCCAGAGGCACGCGTCGCGCTCGGCACCTCGATTACATATGCTATCGATAACGCGGTTGGCAGCACCATAATCAGGATCGATAGTGGTAGCAGCCAATCCGACGGATCGCGACGTTTGATGATGCGCACCAGCATCAGACCGAGGCCAAAGATGAAGAAAACGCCCGTAAACGTGTCCAGTTCAGGGTCGCCGCCCACCGATCCCGTGATCCACGCCCGATCACCTTGCCAGTTGAACATCCATACGGATTTTTCCAAGTTACTGGCGAGCACAGGCAGGTTATCGTTAAGCGCTTTAATGCGGTCAGCGTTATCGGCGGCGCGCATCCCGGTCACGTTACCAGCGGCGTCCTTGATCTCAATAGTATCTTCGCCGAACAAGCGCCCCGATGAACGCTGCCAGAAGCTCTGCGGCAGATCGATCATGTAGCGTCCGAGCGGCGCGAACACTGCCAGCGATACGATGATCAGGGCGATGAAGTTGAATGTATAGCTGACGAAGGCGCGGCGTGACCGCACCCGCACGATCAGTGCCAGCAAGAAGCCCGCGATGACCACGACGGGCAGCATACGCACAGCCTGATAGAAGTACATGCCGCCGCCTAGCACCAGTCCGGTGATGATCCAGTCTGATCGGCGGTTATGGCGCAGCGCACGGACGAAGAAGATCATCAGCAGGGTCGCAACGACAGTCGTGGACACGATGCGCAAGCCGAGGCGCGATAGCATCGTATGCCAGTAGCTGGTTGCCACCATCGCCGCCATGATCAAGCCAGTCAGGTTGCCGAGGTCGCGGTCTTCGTCTCCGATCAGCGCTCTGCCCATCCAGTACGCCAACAGGATCGCGATCATGCCCCAGATGCCGCTGCCGATCTTGAGCAGGTCGAACGCGAACGGCAGTCCAGTGATGTAGTGCAGCAGCACCAGAAAATAGAAGTGCGCGGGTTCACGTCCGCCGTTGTTATCGAGGAAGATCGGGCGCGTCCCTTGCGTGATGAAATACGAGTCACGCGCCTTTTCCACATGGTCGCTGGTCATGTCGGGCGGATACGCGCTCAGGTTGCTGAAGCGGAAATATGCGCCCACCAGCAAAATCACGATCAGCGCGATCAGTGTCCAACTCCACTTCACTTTGAGCGGATGACGGAAGAAGTTGATCGTTCGACTGACGTTGATGGCGATCCAATCTCGTATGGCGGTGAGGGAAAGCGGCTGATTATTGAATGTGATCACCCACATGGCGATGCTGAACAGCCACCAGTACACACCTGCATCAGTGAATCCAGTCGGCGGATTCAAGTCCCACGCAATGCGTGTCGCGACGGCGGCAACAATAGCCGTGATGATGCGCAGCCCGTACCGCACGAATACATTAGGAACGGCGGTAATCATCCGCTCGGTGGCCTCATCAAACTTGAACGGCGGTAGTCGTTCGAAATTGACATCGATCCACACCAGCACGCCGAACACCACACCCATCACCAGCAGCGCCATTCCCGGAAAATTGATCGGCGTCGTGTCAATCGGTGTCGTGCGCGTACCGACCAGCGAAGTCGCCGTCATCTGCGCCAGCACTACCAGAATGATCAGCCCGATTAGCAGTGCCATCGAGCGCACCGTGAGTCGTGCGTTGATGTCCAGTCGTGGCGCGGGCACCGCTGGTGTAGCCACTTCCTCGGTTTCGATCACTGTAGCAGTTGCTGATGTGGCAGGCGGCGTCAACCACTTGAGGATAGAATTTGCCCGCGCGGGTCGCCTCACAGCACGGCGCACCTGCATCGGTGCTGGCGTGCTAGGCGCGTTCGCCGCTTCCGATGGCGAAGCTGGTTCCGCCAGCACACCACCTAACCCTTGCACCGTCGCACGCGGATGATGCAGCAGTTCCCCGATCAACTCGGTCAATGTGAGGTCGGTTAGCGGCACGGACGCGCCAACCAGTTCAATGGCTTCGTTGGGGGTCGGCTCATCCGTTGGGCGTTGGTTTTGCTCATCAACTATGCTGGACATCGCTATTCTCGCCGCGCTTTCTATTCGAGGGGCTTTCTCACCTTGATGCACAAGTTTACCGTAGAACGCCCCGCTGGTTCACTAATTACGTTGGGACGGTCAAACCAATTGAACACCGCCAAGCCCAGATTGATCGGGTTGAGCAAGTTGCCGTCGTTTTCATCGAAGGTCGTGCGGTCAGCCGCCTTCGCCATGTTGGCGGGCAGCAAGCCGGCTTCCAACGCTTCCTTGCCAAGGCCGTATACAAGGTTATGAATGAATGGGAAACTGTAATGGGTGAAGGCGCGTTCTTCCTCCACGATCAAGCCTGCGTCCAATGCCGCCTGCCGCAATCGTTCCGGCGTATACAGCCGCACGTGGTTTGCCCAGATGCCCGCCAACGGCCCATACTGGATGTGCGTATGAAAGAAGGTTTCCAGCGTCTTGTTGATCGGATCCCACCAGAACGGGTAATTCGCGTTAGGCACGGTGATCGCCGCTACGCCGCCCGGTTTGAGGACCCGTTTGACTTCCTTCAGCCCGCGCACGTCATCATCGACATGCTCAAGGATTTCGGACAGGATCACCGCGTCGAAGCTGTTGTCTTCAAAGGGCTGATGATAAATATTGGCTTGGGTCAGCGTGATGTTATCTAACTGCGCGATGTTGCGTTTTGTCTTAGGAAGCACTTCTGGATCGAGTTCCAAGCCAAACAGCTTGCATTGGCTCACCGTGCGGATCATCTTCAAATAGAAGCCGCGTCCACATGCGCAGTCGAGGATCATGCGCTCGTCGCTCAGGTCGATCCACTCGAAGATAGTTTGCACACGCTTTTTGAAAGCCATATCAGCTTCGTTGCGCGTCAGCCGTTGGATCGTGGCTTGATCGATAGTTCGTAGCATAGTTTGTGTCACTTCACCTGATATTGAACAACAAAATGATGTTCCGCGTCGCGGATGGTTGCTCGTGTGCCGGGTACCCAGATGCTGGTCGATAGCCCCCAGAATAAAGCAAATGGCGTGTCACTGCCTGCGCGGGTATACACGATCAGCCGTCTTCCACTAAACATCATAGTTTGAGGGAAAACATACGTATGATTTCGCCAATCCGTCAACGTCCAGTTTTCGAGGTTGATCACCGTGCCGCTGGCGTTGCGTATCTCGATGCCTTCGGTGGTGATGTCACCCGCGCCGACGATACCCGTGATTTCCAGTTGTCCGGTAGGTGGGGTATCGTTCAATCCGCAGCCATTTACGGGAATAATTAATACCTGACCGATTTGTAATCGCGCGGCGTCCTGTTCGCTGAAATCGTTGGCCTTTAGCAAGTCAGTGATGCTGACTCCAAAGCTGTCCGCAATACTTGCAGGGGTATCACCCTGCTGGATCATATAGGTTGGACACCCACTTACATCAGTCGGTAGTGAGGTAGGGGTGAATGTCGCGCTGGCAGTCGGCGTTACACTAGCGGTCGGCGTTACGCTAGGGATGACATACTGAAAATAGCTGCATGGTGTAGCAGTGGCGGTCGCCGTAATGGGTGTTTCAGTCGGCGTGACGACGCGCCCTTGTGGAGATGAGGTCGCCGTAATAACCACGATCAACGGTGTATTAGGAGGGCACGGCGTCGCTGTGAACGACGCAATCGCCTGTGCCGTATCCGAGGCCGAGATCGCCGCTGCTGCCGATTCTGCCAGATCAGGAGTGTTGGAAGGAGTCTTGGTGAAGGCAGCGGCGCGCGCGGTTACGCTAGCACGTGCCGATAGCGTCTGCGCGATCACTGTTTCCAGCGTGATTTCTGTTGGCGTTGGCGATGACGTGCCCGTTTGACCAAACACCAGCGTCGGCACGCCCCCCCACAGCAAGCTACTGAGGATGAGGACTGCGCCGACACCAATCAGACGGCTCTTGACTAAAGCGCCCCACCGCATGGTTTATGCTCCTTCTACATCTAGACACAAAATAGATGGCTACCCTTTCCAATCCGGCAGTTTCACCCGGCTGTTCGCGGCGGCTTGTTGGAAGGTGCGTTCGTAGGTGTTGATCGTCTCTTCAAAACTGAAGGTATTGGCGATTTGTTCACGCGGCTTGACGTACTGTTCACGGTTATCCAGCACATCGATCACGGCCTGACCAATGGCACGATAATCCCCACGTGGCACGATCTTGCCCATGCCCGTCACCGTCACGGGAACGCGTCCACCCGGCGTATCCGTCATGATCACCGGCGTACCGCACAACATCGCCTCGACCTGCACCAGCGCGAAACATTCCGTATCGCTCGGTAATACCAGCACGTCCAGCGCCTTGTAGTAATTCGCCAGCGCTTCACGGCTCGTGATCAACCCTAAGAAAATCAGTTGATCCTGATATTGGCGTACCAGCGCTTGCTGCGCTTCCCATGTGCCTTCGTACTTGATGTCGTATTGCCCCGCGAACACGATCCGCGCATTCGGGTATTTCTTGTTGATCAGTTCCAGCGCACGGATCAGCAGATCAGGGCGTTTTTCTTCCACGAACCGACCAGAGAATCCGATCAGCGGGCCGCCGTCTTTCGCCCATTGTGCGCGGAGTTCGGCAGCGCGTTCTGGTTGCGGTTCGGGAATACGAATCGGCGGGTAATTCGGTGTGACTTTCTGCGCGAACGGCTTCAAGTAGTAGCTGTGGTCAGCGTAATCCTGACTATAGGCGATCAACCGGAACGCCCGCTTCGCCATGAACTTGAAGAATTGCAGCATGAGAAAGGTGATGACGCTGTTCATCAGGCCAGCGGGCAGCACCAGATCGCCGTGATGGGTGCTGACGATGCTTTTGCCCGTGACCTGCCCCATCAGCGCGACCAAGGCCGTTTCCAGCATTGGGGTGTTCGTGAACACCACGTCATATTTCTGCATGAAGGCATACAGCGCTTGTGGATATAACGGCATGATCATGCCGCGACTCATGCGGATCGGTGCCCACAGCCGCACGATGCGCACACCGCGTATCGTCTCGTCGCGGGGCAGATCGAGGCTGTGACGCGCGCACAGCACCGTTACCTCGTGTCCACGTGCGGCGAGTGCCTCTGCAACGTCCTGCACATGGATCGTGTAACCCGTGTAGTGGGGGACGTAATACGTCAAGCAAATTAGTATCTTCAGTTTGCGCTCACCCTCGGCGTTGGGAGCGCTAGTGGATGAATGAGCGTCCACAGGGGTATCAACCTTTACATTCAAACTCAAGGTGTTGTCTGTGCCTCAGTGTTGTTCTTAGATCGGTTAGCGAGCTGCCGTGTCACACGGATTAACTCCCCTAATGTTATATTTTCTCGCAGCAGTCCGTACCAGCCAGTCGTAACGTAAGTTGCCACATTGGTAATGTGTAGCAGAATGGCATAAGCAAACGCGCGCTCCCGGAATTGATCACCGCCCAAGCCTGCCGCCGTCATGCCAAAAATCACAGCCGCCTCATATGGCCCTACGTTACCGGGCAGGGCTGGCAACGCTACCGCAATCGCCGCACTCACTATCGCTAACAGCGCCGCGTACCATGTCGGCTCCGGAAAGAAGACGTACATCAATACATATCCGCCCACCGTCGATGCCGTCCACGATAACGCTGTCCACAATACCAGTGACGCAGCTCCTCGCAGCGAGGCCAGTGGCGTCAGCCCGTCCAGCACGCGATCCATCATGCTGGTGAGGCCAAACCGCTCTAAAAACGGGAGCAGTTTGAGTACAAACGCCAGCAAGCGATGTGCCCAGTCACGGCGTACGGCAAACACTACCATCAAGGCCATGCCTGCCACCACGAGAATGCCCGTTGTCAGCGCCCCGCGAGAGACTTCTGGCGGCACTGGCCCGATCATGATGGCGATAATCACGAGGAACACGACTGCTAACGTATCCGACAGACGCTCCACCACGACGCTGCTGAGTGAGGTGAACATCGGCACAGGCGGTTCTAGACGGGTAGTCATAAACGACCGTGCCACTTCCCCCAACCGCAGCGGGAGTAGTGTATTCAGAAAATAGCCCGTGTTCATGATGTTGAAGGAATGCCCGTAGTCAATCCGGTTGTTCAGCAGCAGTTTCCAACGGTAGGCACGCAGCGCCAACGCCAAATACAGGATCAGCAAGCCGGGGATGATGTAAATATAGTTCCCGCGCGAAAGTTCATGGATGATCTCGCCGGGATCATTTTGTTGCAGCGCCAGTGCCAATGAAACAACTGTCACGATGACACCGAGCAATAAACCACGCCACTGTTTCAAGCTACAGTCCGATCTGCGTTAATGGTGCGACCCGCATACTTAAGCCAACCCTACCACGCGGGAATTATAGCATGTGCGGCAGTGGTACACTGTCACAACTCTGATTCCTCAGCAACTTGGACAAATCTGAACAGGCGCGGATCGAATACTCGATCCGCGTCTGTGGAGATAAACGTAGAAAGTTAGCGTTTGGGCATAAATGTCGGCGCAGGCTGACCATTCGATTGCGCGCTGGATCGTACCCAATGTCCTGCCAGCGGATAATCGTTACCACTACCATAGCTAAACGTCAGATCGGCAAATCCAGTCGTCAGCGCGTTCTTCAGGTAGGTAAGACCATCCGCCGCGCGGTAGACGCCGATACCGGATGTGCCATCGCCATCCCAATCACCCACGAAGGGAATATCGCCCGCGCTGCCAAATCCGATTTGCAGATCCGCCACCACCGCGCAAGTACAAACGCTGTTGGTGACATAAAACATTTGATTGGAGGGACGATACACACCGATGCTGTCTTTGCCGTCGCCGTCCCAATCACCAGCGATGCCGATGTCGCCGGGGCTACCGAAGGTCATGGTGTAATCGGCAAATCCGGTGGCTAGGCTATTTTTGAGGAAAATAACGCCTGTGGAAGGCCGGATCACGCCGACGCCATCTTTTCCGTCGCCATCCCAATCACCCACGACAGGCTGATCCCCCAGAATTCCGATCACGAAACTGTAATCGATGACAGCGGGATTCGTCGTGCTATCCGTAAGATAAAACTCTCCAGTAATCGGACGGTAAATGCCGGGAGTATCGATCCCGTCGCCGTTCCAATCGCCCGCGATGGGGAAGTCTGACGCATTACCGAGCGTAATCATGCTGTCAGCGACGCCGGTGGTATTGCTGTTGCGCAGGTAGAAGGTGGTATCACCGGGGCGGAACAAGCCAATGGTGTCCTGTTTGAGATTGCTGAGTATCGGAGTTGCCGAAGGCGTGGCGGTTGCTGGCGTTGTAGCCGTCGCTGTCACGTTCGGAACATCGGTATCCTGCGGCGTTGCTGTTACTGCTGCCGATGGCGTAAAGGTTGGTGTATTGCTGACCGTTATGGTGGCAGTTGCCGTTGGCGTGGGCGTGAAGGTCGGTGTGTTGCTGGCTGTTACGGTTGCTGTAGCGGTCGGCGTAAACGTCCGTGTTGGCGTAAACGTTGAGGTATTGCTGGCTGTCATGGTTGCCGTAGCAGTCGGCGTAAAGGTATACGTCGGCGTGAAGGTCGGTGTAAACGTCCGTGTTGGCGTAAAGCTAGGTGTCCTGCTCGCAGTTACCGTAGCAGTCGCGGTGAAGGTATTGGTCGCCGTCGCTGTGCGCGTGAAGGTCGGGGTGAAGGTTGGCGTATTACTGGCGGTAACCGTTGCGGTGGCAGTTGCCGTAAAGGTGCGCGTCGGGGTGAAGGTGAAGGTATTGGTCGCCGTCGCCGTGCGCGTGAAGGTCGGCGTGAACGTCCGTGTAGGCGTGAAGGTTGCGGTATTGCTTGCCGTTGCTGTAGCAGTTGCGGTGCGGGTCTGCGTAAAGGTCGCTGTCGCTGTATACGTGCGTGTTGGCGTAGATGTCGGCGTTCTACTCGCCGTTGCTGTGCCTGTTGCCGTGCTTGTACGCGTCGCAGTTGGAGTTACAACAGCGGTGGGGAATTGGGCAATCGCGGCTCTCAGATCAGGTCGTGGGCCAATCAACAGCGGACTTGCGGCCTGCGGGAGTCCTGTGTTCTTGAGCAGATCGCGCAGTTGCCACGGACTGAACACAAAGCCGCGTTGCTTCGCGATGCCCTGCAAGATTGCCGCTGAACCAGCCACAATCGGTGATGAACTGGAGGTGCCATTGAAAAACGCGGTGTACAAGCGGTTCGCGCCCTGATTGTACGCGTCGCCGTACCCCGTCGTAAACACACTGTCACCGATACCTTGTACATCGAGCCGCGATCCGTGATTTGAGTAGCAGTGTGGCGCACGTATTGGCGTGAAGCCGTTGACGCCGGAAAAGCCCGCGCCCACGTAGATCGCGCCCGAGTCGCGGACAGTACGGTTGTATTTATTGTTCAGACCAGACCAGTCGAGGTCATTGAAGCCATTTCCTGCCGCCAACACGACGACCCGCCCCAACGCCACCGCATTCGTGATCGCCGCATACACCGGATCGTAATCCTCAACTGGCATGTAACGGGCCGTAGGATCGCCGCAATTGCAGCCAGCCGGACACGGCGGAAGCTGCGCGGGGGGGCCAAACTGCTGCTCGATCAGGATAATATCGCCCACCGCTGTGTTCGCCGCCGCGACATTGATGGCATTGGCGAGATTGTACTCACCGCCAAACATCGCCCCCACGGTTTTGACGGTCGCTTGCGGAGCCAGCCCCGTGATTCCATAACTGTTCTCGATGCCGCTGGTGACACCTAACACGGCAGTACCATGATCAGTGCCAAAGCCGAGATACTGCTCTCCGCCAATCAAAGAACCCGGCAAATTGATCGGCAAATCCTCGTGGTCGAAGTTCCATGCATACTCGATGTCTACAATCGTGATGCCTGCGCCTTTGCCACCCGCTTGTCCCCATGCATAGGTTGCCGCGTCAACACCCAATGGCGGCGCGTTCAGGTAGTATTGCTGGTCAACAAACAGAGGCGTTGTGGACTGTAACTTCGGGGCAGGTGGCGGTACTGGCTCCGGTGCGAAATAAGCATCTTCCACTTCTGGCAGCGTTTTGAGAGTTGCCAGAAATTGTGTAACTTTGGCGGCTGGCATCGCTTTGGGCAAGGTGATTGAATAAAACAGATTGAGGTCGGGAATTTGTTTGCGCTGGATGCTAAGTGGCGCATTCGGCGCTGATGGCGCGGCTAAGATCGATTGTCGTTCAGCGTCCAATTGTGTTTCCGGGCGCTGAAATAACCGATCAAGTCGGAGAACAGTCACCGTTTGCAGCGCATTTTGCATTCCCATCAAATTTGTACCGGATAACGAGGTTAAGCGACCCGTCCGCAGTCGTACATCAGTACCTTCTTTGAACTTGACGACGATCTGATAATCGTTTTGTGGCGTTGAGGACTGCGACAAGACGGGAGAATTATTGGTTGTGGTAACGACGATCACCAATGCTAATACGACAAGGCCAAGAGTACGAAGCATGGCAAAATGACGATTCATTACGCGTCTCCGAAGCCGACTGATACGAAATCCGACCGCATGGTGATCGATGGTAAGGACAAAACGAGTACCCTGTCCCTACATGATAAAATGGCAATACTTCATCAGGAATCCGTATACTTGCGTTAGCAACAATCTATTTTTTCACAAAAACCTTACAGAATACTAATCATACCGAAACGTTATATTAACCACAAAAGGCGCTGATCAATGACGATCAACGCCTTCGTTTAGCAGTATGTCAACGCTCAGAGCGATCTGATTATTGTTTGGCGGATGTCGGTAGAACTTTTTGCAGCGAGGGCAGAATCGCCAGCAGTTCCTCCTTGGAAAGCGCGTCGAGCGGTGCTTGCATCACAATCGTCGTCTCCTCGATCTGCGTGATCACCGTTTGCATATTTTCCGGCTGCGGGTTGGCGCGCTCCATCAGGGTAATCAATTCAACGCGGTAGATGCCCTTGAACCCATGATAATCGAATGCCTCATCGCGGTTAGAAGGCGAAACTTCCGTGGGCACGATCCACGAACCGCCTTGCGAGATAACCAACACGACGCCCGGATGCTGCGCCGAGCGATAGCGCTGCACGACACCACCATCCCGCCATGTGGGAAGTTCCGGGATCAATTTGTCGATGGCGCTGCGTGCGGCGCTGACCGCTTCTGTATCTGATTGAATGGCGGCAGGAATGTGCGCGTTGTAGCGGCTGTCCGCTTGCACGCTATCAATGACATTGTCGTCAAATAGACTTGGTTTGAAAACACTCGGCGCACTGCGGTTTTGATCTGCCACCGTTTGCCATCCGGCGGATAAAGCGTCGCTTGTGAGCATCGGCGGTACATACGTCAACATCGAGGCAATATCCACGACACCTTGTTCGGTGAGTTTAGTTTTGTCCGCCGTCAGCACGATCACTGTATCGTTGATCGTCCAGAATAGGCGATAGAAGCCGCGTGGGTCTTTGATCATGGCGGTTAGCGGCTGATGTATCAACGGGAAATGCCCGATTTCCCCTAGCGTAGCGCTGACACCATGCACATCTACTTTGCGCAGAAAGCTGGTAACTTGCGTCGGTTCCCATTGTCCGGGCAAGTTGTTGATGTAGTACGCGGCTGATGAGCTGCCTACCCAGATCGCCAATGCGGGCGTGTCGAACAGCGCTGTGGTCGTGTGGTAGTACTGTAGGCTGGTGCGTCCGAAGGGGTCTAAATAGAACTCGCCGGGGACGAGATTCTTCTGCGTGAACCCCGCTCTATCTAACAGGCCATACATGTCAAAGTCGGCCTTATTGGCGCGTGAAGCCCAGATCGCCCGCAGATTCTCTGCGAACCAGTCAGGTAGTACCGTGACTGGTGTCTGCGCTGGCAAGGCAAAACTAAACAGCGCTGGATCAAGCGTTGGTTCAGGCATAAACTTGATGGCTTGTGTGGAAAATAGGTTGTTATTGTCAGCATCAACGGCGCTGAAACTGAGAATTGCCAGCGTGGCTTGATCGACTTTCAGCACGGTACGTGCCGCATCACGCGGGAAGCTACCAGCGTAGCGCGTGGGAATGCCTTCGATCACGTACACAGGCCGATCTAGCACGCTTTCATCTTCGAGACGTTTCACCTGATCATGGGTCGTGCGTAAATCGTTGAGCAGATCATCCAAGGAGGCATAGGTAAGGTGGTGCAAACCGATTGCATCAACAACTGGCTGATGAGGGTCAACCCATGAAGGCACAGGATTAGTGCTCATGTATGACCATGCATCATTGCCGTTACCCGCCGCTATCCCCACGAGGTTGAATGGCGCGGACTTGTTGAGTGCAAACTGGCTGAAGTCCGGCGTGGTGGAACGAGCAAGGTCAGTTAAGCGACCCTCGTATTGACCAGCCTCCGTATTGGCGTAGCTTTCTAGCCTGAACTTGTTCGGCGCTTCAACCCACAAGTACTGATAACCATCACGATGTTCGTGCTGAATACCTGCATCAATATAAATATCGCTCAACGTTTCAAGGTAGTAGCGTATCGGCAGTTTGTCGGCTGTAGGCGTGGCAGCAGAGGTGATGGTAGTAGTCGCTGTCGCTTGCAGCGCAGCGGGGGTACCTTGATCGCGGCGGTTGAAAGCGCTGAACAGCGCGCTGCCAATGAGCAACAGCGCCGTGAGGGTGGCGACCAGTGTTAACGGCAAATTCCGACGCGGACTTGAGCGCTGTGTAATAGCGGGCGCGGTGAGTGTAGTCACAGAGGACTCCTTAGTCTGATGTCCATTGGCGGAGGGGCGATACGCGATCTGGCTCATAGCGCTGTCTTCGGCGGCATAAACGGCATTGATCTCATCGATCATCCGTGCCAAGTCGGGATCGGTTTCGGCGTGGCGCAAGACAGCAGCGACGGTGGCAGCGTCGCCACGTTCAAGTGCGCCGGTGTAACGCAGTAGGAGTTTTTCTCGCAGCAAATGTTGTTTAGAGGGTGTGGTCATGATTTTATTCCTCTGCTGTCTGGTGTTCGACCGCTGTCCGCAGCCTCCGGATCGCCCGATGGAGCCGGACTCGCGCCGCGCCGGGAGTGATGTTAAGCGCTTGGGCTAGTTCATCGCCGTTCATCTCGTGCAGTACCGCTAGCCGTAGAATGCGCTGATCCTCCAAGGAGACGGAACCGAGTAGGTGCGCTAGAGCGTCGTTGGCTTCGTTGATACGGGCGGGATCGCCGCTGCTGCTGGAGATTTCCGCCAACTGATCAAACAAGTCATCATCACTGGCGGCGTCATCCGCGACCAGATCGCGCATGAGCGGTTCACGGCGTTCGCGTTGGGCGGTTTCGCTTTGCTGGCGGCGCAGTAGATTGGCGGCGATACCGAGCAGCCACGCTTTCGGCTGCCGTGCCGGATCGAAGCGATCCGCGTGATCGAGCGCTTCGACCACGACTTCGTTGAGCAGTTCCGACGCTGCGGCGTCCGGCGTGGTGTGCTGCCAGCGCCCTAAGCGCAAGATATAGCTCCGCAAGACGCGGCGCAGCATATCGCTCTCGTCGGTGATGAACTCTTGCAGCGAACGCACTGAGTCTCCTTTGCGGCGCGGCGTCGATCCCTACTAGATTATTCAGAATGTCGGGAAGATTTGTTACAGGGTGACTGTAAAAATGTCACCCTGTCAGTCGCGCCACCGAGAGCAGCATCAGGATACCCAGCGCGATCAGGCCGAGAGAGAGCAGCGCATCCGCACGCAGCGGACGGAATGAACTACGCATCGCACTGTAACCGCCCGCGATCAGACCAAGCAACCCGACGGCGCTCAGCGCGACGACCCGATCCGAGAGTGGCGGCGCGGGGTCGCTGGCTTGCGGTGCGATGACGGCTGCCGGAAAGAAATCGGTCACGGTGTCATAGGCGTTGGGACGTTGAATATTGACACGCACCTTCCATTTTCCGGGCAGGCTGATATTGGCTCCACGCGCGGTATAGGTGCCGTCTTGGGTGTGCTCCAACTTGAGTTCGCTGCGTCCGAGACTCGGATTGTCCTCACTCTCGAAGCGCAGACGCACCAAGGTCGCATCGGGAATCCAAGCCCCCTCAAAGGTGGCGAGGGTCACGGTGAAAGTGTTGACGCCGACCCATCCCGGCACTACATCAAAGCCAACATGGACATCATCGAGCATCGACATATCGCTGTAGGGCGTTGGCTGTGCGGCGGAAGAGTCACTCGGCTGTTGTGCTGCATAAGCCGTGCGGGCGGGCGAACTTGAGGTCATAGCGCCGACTGCGATCAGCACACCTAAGGTCAGAATGATCTCGACGCCGACCAGTTCGCGCAGCCGCCCAACCCATAGTGATTCGCCAGCATTCAATTTGCGCTGCGTCACAAACAAGTTAATCGCGGCGAGACCGAGCAGCGGCAAGAAGAAGATTAACTTCATCAGCAAGCTCTGCCCGTACAGCGTCGTCAGCAGCGCAGAAATTGAGCCGACTTGCAGCCACGCCGCATAACTGCCCGTGATGATCAGGCTGACCACGCAGATGCGCGCGTAATTCGAGAAATAGCCAACCGTGCGGGCAGCGGTGCCGGTCGCGCTTGGAGACTGTTTACGGAGCGCGCCGATCACATTGACGAACTGCACCAATCCGCCGACCCACAGCGCAGTAGACAGCAAATGCAGCCAATCGCTGAATACAGTGGCGGTTTCATCGGACGCGGCACTGGCGTGGCTGAATAGACTGTTGGTGAGCAATAAGCCGACGCCGATAACGAGCGCGACCCACAGCCGCCATTTCGACACGGTAGGCCACCATAACACAATGCCGATCAGAATCCACAGCGCAACGCGTACCATCCACAGCAAGCCGTAGCGCGTGCCAACGATGATCGAGCCGAGGATGGGACTGCCGATAGCCTCGATCAGGGAGACGTTGGCGGTAGTCGAGGTTTGGAGCAAGAGCATGAAGACGGAACCGAACCCGACCAATACCCACCCGACGGCGATCAGGATATTCATGCGCCGTTCGAGCGCGGGATTAGATTGCGGCACAGCGGGCGACCATGTGAACAGCCAGAAGCCGATTCCGCCGACCAGTAACGCCAACGTCCACAGGTTGAAAGTGCGGATGCCCGCGCTCGTCACCGAGATCGAGGAATCGGTCAGGTTGACGGCTTTGCCCGCCCGATCAGTGTCGCCAATGGTGAACGAGAAACTGCCCTTGCTAGGATGCCCGTCGTCGGCGGAGATCACCTGCCACGAGACGGTATACACATCGTTGGGCAGCGTGCGCGGCGGTTTTACGGATAACTGCGTCGGGTCAACCGAATCCACGAGGCTGGCGGTAGTTTCGACCCTATCCCCTTGCGAATTCAGTAACGTGATGCTGCTGAATTGCGGTTCCAAGCGTTCGCTGAACCACAAGCGGATTTCTTCGGGCGCTAGATGCAGCACGGCGTTGGCGGCTGGCACCGAGATCACGAGATTGGCGTGCGCTTGTGCGGTGTCGGTCACGAGCAACAGCGCGATGATCAGCAGCAAACTGGCTAAGTAACGAGTTTTCATGATCTTGTTCCCTACTTCTCCCCGCTGTTGAGGGCGAAGAGAAGTAGTTACTAGGGAGTTCCCCACTGGAAATCGTGCTCAACTTCGATTCCAGCGGTCGATTTGATTTGGTTGGTTACGCCCAATGCCGGAGCATCGAGCGCGGGAAAGTGATGCTTACTTCACCTTGGCCTTGAGCGCTTCCAGATCGGCTTTCAGGGCATCGATCTGTGCTTGCAAGGTGACAACATCGGCTTTGTCATCGGGGAACAGCACGTCGCCAGCTGGTTCGACGCTGCTGAACTCGCCGCCGGAAACGAAAGTCTCGTTGACCTCGGTATCCCCGATCTTGCCCGTCAGCTTGAACGTATAGTCACCAGCGCGGGTGGGGATGAGTGACGTGACGTAGTGACCGGGGTCGTTCCATGCGGGATCAAACGTCAGCGATTTCGTCTTATCCCCGAAGGACACTTCTAACTTGAGCGTGGCTTCTGCGCCAGTCACTTTCTTGCTCTCGTCATCCTTCATGGCGACGAACAATTCAAGACCGTTGTAGACGCCAACATAAGCAGGCTCGACCTGCCAGCCAAACTCGACGGCGTAGGGGCCGATGTCACGGCCTTCATGAGCATGGACAGGACGCAAACTAAAGGCTAACAGGGCGGCAGAGGCGAATACCAAAGCAGCCAAAGCAAAACGAAAGCGCTTCATGGTTCATTGCTCCATTCGACAATATTCTGGATATATGCGGTTGTAAACAGCGATAACGATAAACTGTGAGCGAATGAAGCTAGGCGCGTGGCGGCTGTTCCAACGGAGGAATAGTTAATTGCAACGGGAAGGTCGATGACTCTGGATGAACACGAGTCGTGTCGGTATAGCACGCCACAGCCAGATAGTGACCGGGCGTGTGGATAAGCATGATACTGACCAGCATGGTCGCGACAGAGGGCACGCGGTTGTACATGGAGGCACTGCCGCTATCACTCGTATCGGAGAGTGGCAAGACCGCACGATGTACTTGGAGCGACGGCTTCGGCTGTGTCCGAACGGAGGTTGCGCTGGAATGCATCATGTGGTGGTGAAGATGCTGCTGATGCTCGGCGGCGGACATTTCCGGCATCGACTCCATATCCATCGCGGGCATGGGCATATCCCACGTCGCGTCCTCCATCGTCATATCCGTATGCTGGTGATTCCACATCAGGCCGTGATACTGGCACAGCATAGGCGCGAACAACGCTAACCAGACCGCCATCGCAGCAGTGAAGCCAAAACGGGCAGCGCTTGTCAGAGTGATGCGCCATGTGGAAACAGGGTTATTCAGCATTTGGACATGTTAGAAATTATGATTGACCTATCGTAACGATTTCTGATGGTACGTGCAAAAATATGTGGCATGTCCTCATTTTTGCGGGACGAGTGGTGTTGGCGACGGCGGCGCGGGCGGGAAGCTACCTGAACCAACGATCTTCGCGCCATAGGTAGGCGTCCCGACCACCAAAGGCACGAGCGTTGGCGTTGGCGTTGGCGGTTCGATAATGCCGAACCGCTGCTGGTAGTCAGTGCGTCCGTCCAGCGTCAGGCGCATTTCTTCCGCGAAGTCATACACGAGCGGATCGTAATAGGCGTTAGGGAAGCGCTTTTTGATGTCGTCCGCGATCTTGGTGGCGACATCGCGGCGCGCCAAGGATGTGACAGCAACGGTCAACTGCGGCTGGCGATAGACATACTCCACGATGTCGAGATCGCTGGTCACAAACGGACGGAAGCGAATCCAGTAGCGACGCGCGGAAGTGAACAGCCAATCCGCGCCAAGATCAGGGTCAAGGTAAATGAAATGATAATCGTAATCCATAGGTCAAGTGTAGCGAATGCCATATAGGATGCCTACTACGCGCCGGATACGTCACCGAATGCGCTTGAGATAGCCCTTGGGATTCCACGTAATCATGAAGGCTTCGCGGCTGCGGTCACTCTGGAAGTTCCAATGCATGGCAAGGAAAGCGTCGATGGCCTCATATGGCCCCGGATTCGGCCCGACTTCGATGCCGTGATGACATATACTATCCTCCACGATGAAATAGCCGCCAACCTTGATCAGCGGTGCGTAGGTGTTGAGCACGTTCAGCGTGTTATCGAAAGTGTGCGAACTATCCTCGATCACGAGTACGCTATCCGCTGGCGTGATGAGATGACTCACTGCTTCGAACATCGCGCACGCATCGCCTTCGATGAGCGTAATACGCGGATGGGCACGCACGATTGGCGCGATGTGGGCGTGGGAGATATCCACCCCGATGAGGCGACCTTTGCCGAGGTTATCGCAGAGGTGCGCCAAGGCTAAGATGCTGCCGCCGCGTAGATTGCCGATTTCCACGATCACATCCGGTTGCAGCTCAAAGAGCAGTTCTTGATAAACCCAGAAATCGTAGGGATGCTTTTGGGTCTGGATGCCAAAATAACTAGAATGCATAACCGTGCGATCCTGAATGACGGCGAGTACTTTGTGGAGCGGTGTTTCAAGGTGCTGTTCCATCGTTGACACGGGCTTTCCCTCCACTATAAGGTGTTGTAAGCAGCGACGATGACACGCTTGCCACTGCGGAACTGCTCATAGGCATCGGGCGGCGGTTCGATGACCTGCGCGCGCTTGAAGCCGACCTTGGTGAGCAGCCACAACAAGGCGGGCAGCGACGGAAACAACGAAATCGGCGTGATGTTGGCTTCTTTGTCGTCCCGCGCAAGGTTGTCGGTTTCGTCCACGATGGCGAAGCAGCCAAGAATTTGTTGCGTGAACAGATGCGATCCCCAATCGGTGGGGCCAGCGAGATGCGGCGCGATCTGCGTCTCGATCAGGCAGACCCGTTTGGTGAGCGCGTGGCACAGCCGCAGCACGCCGATCGGATTTTCGAGATGATACAGGATGCCGAACAGCAGGGTCACATCGAATTGACCAAGGTCGGCAGCATCAAGCCGCTGAATATCACCGACCTGAAACCGTACATTGGACAGGTTGAAGGCGCGGCGGAGCAGGTTGGCGCTCTCGATATGTTCGGGACGCGCATCGATGCCGACGACTTCAGCACAGCCCTGACGCGCCACGCTGAACGAGAAATAGCCTTCGTGACAGGCCAGATCAAGGCAGCGTAGCGCTTGCCAATCGCTGCCGAGGTGCGCTGTGAGCGTTTCCAGCAGCATCCGTTCGCGCGTGGTGTGGATTTGCTCGACGCCAGCGGGCAGATAGCACTCGGTAACGCGACCACTCGGCAACTGGAAGTGGTAGAACCACGGTCGGCTGAGAATTTCAGATTCTAGCTGGACAAGGGAGTCAGTCATTGATGGTTACTCACATCCAAACGTCAAGTGCTGCGTGCTAAACTTCGATTTTGTAATTGATCTCAACTTCGTCGCCCGTTTTGCCGCGAAAACCCCAATTGTGCTTGGGCGCTTCCATGATGGCGATCTCGATGTCTTGCAGTGAAATGCCGAGTTCACGATTAATGCGCTCGAACAGCAGGCGAATCAACTGCTTTTTGGTTTCCACCGTGCGACCTTCGATCATCATGATCTCGATGATGATGTACTGATCGGTGCGACCCGCTGGCGAGTAGAAATCCTCGCGTTCGAGCGGGAAGAAGCGGTGCGCGCGTTTATCGGGCGGAAACTTGAGCGCCTCGACCACACACGCATGGATCACGTCAGACAGACGCGCTTTGATCGGCGTGAGCGTTTCGCGCAGGCCATAAATCTTGATCTGTGCCATCGGATTGACGCCTCCATCGGTGAAACTGGTGAATAAGCGGCACAGTGTGGCGCGAAATCCGCGAACGCGCCATCAGAGATGCACTATTATCAGCGGCATCAGTCAATCGGCGGGATGCAGCTTGGCCGCTCCGTGCGCAAGTGTCACCGTGAAGCCGTTCAGCGTGTCGAGCGGCATGGTGCGGTAGAAACGACGGTAGGCGTGGCTTTCCGCCAACGCTTCCCGAAAACGAACATGTATCCGTACGGTGGCGGCGGGATCGGATGTGGTGGTGGCATCGGTACGCGTTAAGCGCACGATCTCCTTGGCGATGGAGACGCTGCCGAGTTTGCCTTCCGCCGCCAAGAGTTCCAGCCCCGCCGATACGACGCCAACCGACTGCGCGACCGCGCCGCACAGCACATCGACGGGCGCGACACCATTCAGATGGTCGATCACGTTGGTGGCAGCGGTGAGCAGTTGCCGTAAGACATCCTGCTCCGTCTTGAAGAGCGGATCGGCGGCGAAGAGATGGACGGTATGCGGTTGGACAGCGTGCAGGGCGCTTAGAAAGCTCGCGTTGTCAGAGGGCGCAGTCAGCACGATCAGAGTCGCGGCGGGCGCTAACTCGGCGCGGCGCTTCCACAGCGGGTACTGCTTGCGCGGGTAGGCTTCCGCCCATACCAGCGCATCTGAAAGATCGAGCGTATTCAGCTTTGCCAGTGGATCGCGCACAGCACGCCAGTCATAGACAGTGAGGGCGGGAGCGGCTTCGACCACAGCGGGGGCTTCCCGCAGTCGCCAATCGACCAACATGGCTTCGAGTTCGGCATGGCTGTTGGTGGAGAGGTGAAAGGCCACATCAAAACGACCATCGGGCAAGGGTTCTTTGGCGCTTTCCCACCATAGTAACGTCAAAGTGTGTCCATCAGCGTCTTGCACGGTGAGTTTGCGGTGCTGCGCCTCGCGCCCGATGATGGCGGCGTGCGTCAAGGTAAGGTTCATGGCGGCGGCGACGATGCGCGGATTGCCTTCGCCAAAGGGAGCCAAGCGACTCAATCGTCCAGCAAGATCGAGTGTGACTTGATCGAGCGTCAGCACAAAATCGATGGGCAAAGCTGGCACATCGGGCAAGCGCTGAGAGGAGCGCAGCGTATTCGAGACGACGACGCGGAATTTATCGATGTTGTTGACCTCAAGCGATAAGCCAGCCGCGCCCGTATGGCCGCCAAAGGTGCGCAGCAGATCGACATGAGCATGGATGACGCTGTAGATGTCGTAGCCAGCGGGCGCACGTGCCGAGCCGCGTGCAAGGCCGTTTTCCTCGCCTGCCAGCAGCACGACCGGACGCCCGTAGCGTTCCGCCAAGCTGTTGGCGACGATGCCGACGAGTCCGGCGTGCCACTGCGGTTGATAGAGCACCAAGACCGCTTCCCGCAGCAGGGTCGGATTGTCGATGATCATCTGATGGGCGGCGGCTTCGATCTGGCGCGTCTGGTGGCGGCGCTCGGCGTTCAAGCCTTCCAACTGCTGCGCGATGACGGCGGCACGGTTGCGATCCCGCGTGGTGAGCAGTTCGACACTCAGGCGAGCATCACCGAGACGTCCGGCGGCGTTCAGGCGCGGCGCGATCTGGAAGCCGATTTGCTCGGCGCTGAGTCCCGTGACCGCAATGCGCGCGACTTCGATCAGCGCTTGCAGGCCGATGCGCCCAGTCTGGCGGAGCTGTTCCAGCCCGCGCTGCAACCAATAGCGTGTGTCGGCAGTTTGCATGGCGACATCACCGACGATGCCGAGCGCGACGAGATCGAGCAGCAAGGGTAGATCGCGCTGGCGGTCGAGAGACGTGAATAGGTGCTGCATCAGGATGAAGGCGACGCCCACGCCGGGGAGCGTACTCATGGGATGCGTGTGCGGCAAGCGGCGCGGGTTGACGACAGCGTGCGCGGCGGGCAGCGTTTCCGCCAATTCGTGGTGATCGGTGATGATGACCGTGCAGCCCTGCTCACGCGCGAATTGAACGGCCTCGAATTCGGTGACGCCCGTATCGCAGGTTAGCAGCAGATGGGGCTTGGTCTGCTCCAATTCGCGCCTGAGGGCACTCACCTTAATGCCATGCGACTCGGTGATGCGGTTGGGAATGTAGAAAGTGACTTCCGCGCCCAGCCGCCGCAGTCCATCCAGCAGCAGCGCCGTCGAGGTTTGTCCGTCTACATCGAAATCGCCCCAGATCAGGATGGATTGGTGTGTTTCCACGGCTTGCTTGAGCAGGCGCGAGGCCAGCGCGCAATCCGGCATCTCGTCGGGCGGAGCGGGCGTGTACTGGGTGGGATCGAGGAAGCCGCGCACCTGCTCCGCCTGTGTAAAGCCGCGCTGTGCCAAAATCTGCGCGACGAGCGGATCGTTATCACAGACCGCCATGAGCGTTTCGGCGGGGGCGATGGGATCGGGTTCTAGCCAGCGGCGGTTGGGCATCGGGTATCCTCGTGAATTAGGTCAGGTTGCGTGATCAGATGGTGGTGAAGAAAGCAGTCAGGGAATTGACGAAACGGCGTGTCGTCGGGTTATCAGCGCCGCCCGACGTTAAATCGTCAGGCTTAGCGTACGAAGTCCCTGCGGGACTCAGACCCCAAGAGGCAGTTTCGATTCCCTGTGGTAACTCTTGCAAGACCATCATGATCAACAATCGGGATTTTAATACGGATGACGCAAATCGGTGAAGGGTCAGGCGGTTACACAGGTTCGGCATGATCCCACAAATGATCCCGTCGGCTGGTGGGAAAGGGATCATTCGAGTGCTTAGTGCTGTGTGCTTAGTCCTTAGTAGATACACTTTGTGAGCCGCCACTGAAGGAGATGAGGGATAGATCATGGTTGGGGACATCGATTATTCCTCGCGGTGATTAGTGTGTTTCGAAAGTGGGCAGAGACCAGCCCTGTTAACCCTGTTTATCAGGGAAATTCAGGGCGATTGGGAAAACTTTGCTTAATGAGCCATCCTGAACCGAAAATAACAGGGCAGGATCAGGGCTTAACAGGGAAAAACAGGGTTCGGAACAGGGGGACGACAGCTCAAGGATGTTAGCAGATTGGCAACGGGTGGCAACTCGCCCTGACGTTCTGGTACGCTTTGCCCGAATAATGGCGATGACACGAGACTGTCTGCCAATTCGAGCGAAGGATGTTGATTTTATCATGGAATGGATGGACAAGTCAATAGAATATTTGTTAGGATATTGTATAGAACTGGGAGAGGCTCTATAGCAAGCCACGGACGCTGATGATGCAGAGGGTGCGTTATATGTTAAATTGTAGGAAGTAAGAGGAATAGAGAGGCATTGCATGAAAAAACGTTGGCAAGTACTTATTTTGATCGGATTAGTATGTTTATCCACTGGTTGGTCATCCGCCAGCTACGCGCAAACTGAGAATGTTTTACGCGGGATGCTGGCGCGCGTCCCCAACACGAGCGCCATCCGCGAAGAATTGCTGAGTTACCTTGACCTTGACGCGCTGATCACGGCACGTACGGGCGCGGCGCACCCTCGCAGCATCGCGGAATGGGATGCGCTCGATCAGACCAGTGAAGCGGCAGGGCTGTACAATGCGGTGCGCTTGGGAATAGGGGCAGGTATGCCAGAGGTGATCCAGACCTTTCGTATGTACAACGAAATGCGCACGGCGACCGGCATCGACCTCTTCACGATTGACCGTATGATGACGGGCAACAAGCCACCATCTACGTTGAATATCCTCGAAGGCAGTTTCGTACCGAAATCCATCAGCACCGCCTTTGCGCAGCGCGAATACAAACAGACGACCGAGGGTGATTACACCGTGTTATGCCCGCCTGGCGGCTGCGACAGCGGGTTGAAGCTGAACCTTAAGAAGCGTGATGTTGCTAACCCGTTTGGCGGCAAGTTGGGACGCTCGGAACCGCTGGCGGTGAGTGCGCAAGCCGTGTTGAATTCGCCAGATTACGCGATCCTCGACTCGGCGTTGAAGGTACAGGATAAGCTGAATGACAGCCTCGCCGCGAACAAGGATTATCTGAGCATCACCAACGCTGCTGACGGCATCGGCACGGTGCTGCAAGCGTATTACATCCCCGCGCCGCTGGTGAGCGCGTTTGATTTATATCTGCCAGTGTCGTTGACTGCGCAACAGCAAGAGGAACTGCGTGATGCGTTCACCAAGTCGTTGAAGCCGATTCCGCAGTATTCATTGGCGCTGTTTGCCCACGTGGCGCGGAGCACTGATCAGGCGGTGATCGTCGCGCTGACGTTCGACTCCGAGGAAGATGCTAAAACTGCTGCCGAAGAACTACCCAAGCGCCTCGACGTGTATCAATCGGTGCGTGCCCAGCGTCCGTTTATCGAGCTGATCACCGAACGCGGCGGCAAGATCGAAAGTACCGACGTGGTGAGTGACGCAGAGACGGGTAAGTTCGTGGTCGTGATGACGATCTCGGCTCCGTGGGAGACCAACGAAAAGGTTGAGGATCGCTATGTCGCGTCGGGCATCTTATTCCGGTTGTTTTTTTCATCGCTCGCCGCGCGTGATACGGCGTGGTTGATCACGCAAGTACCAGAGTAGCCATCAGCAGGGGTTGAATGACGTTATGGGCAATATTCTGATCAAAGGGACGTTTCACGTCGTTGGACAATCGCCGGACGCCGACTCGGTCAAATTCCGGGCGGCGAATCCGGCGCTGTGGAGCAAAATCGAAACCGATAATCGTGCCGTCTTCGAGCGCAATCTCGCCGCCGATAATGGGGTGATTCAGTTGCGCCTACAGGGAATCGACGCACTGGAGACGCATTATTCGCCGCCGCCTTTGCGAGCGCCTGATGATGTAAAGGATAAGCGCCTCGCCAACTTCACCGAGCCAGTCACGGGCGGCTACAAACAGTTGGCATATATGGGGCTGTATTCGACGGGCGAACTGCTGAATATGCTCGGCGTGACGGGCGTGAAGTGGCGCACATTCGGGAAATCGACCTACATTTCGGAGGCGAATGTCTCCAGCGGGCCAGTGACAGGCGTGATCAAAACCAAGCTGCAAGACGCGATTCCGGGGTACATCATCACGAATGATGTGGAACAAAATGGGCGACCGTTGGCGTTTGTGTTCGCGGGCGATGCCAATGTGGAAGACGGCGCGACGATCAGCGTCGATCAACTGGCGGAGATGGTAGCCCTGAGCGTCAATTATCGGTTGCTACAACGAGGGATGGTGTATCCACTGTTCTTTATGGGGTTGCCGGGGAAAATTAGGCGCAAGCTGGGCGACGCTGCACAAGCCGCCTATGACGCCGCCCGATCACTGCCGAATGGCCTGATCACACCAGCGGATAAGGTCACGAGCATCTGGCAGATCGATCAATCACTGCAAGGGATGGAAATCCCCTCGCTGGATGTGCTGTGCAACGACAAGGCGCTGTTCCCGTATTTGTTCCGCAAGCTGGTGCGGCATTATTACCGTACCCAGATGGAATATTACTGGGATGGACTGAGGGGGAAAGTACCCGTGAATGCGCTGCCCACGCTGCTCAATCTGGTCGGGTTTTACCGCGATGAGAATCCGTTTGTGTTCGTGATCAGCGATCAAGACTTTTTGCGGTTGAAGGATGTAGTTGAAGTCGATGAACATCATTTGCGGATGCTCAAAGCGCCGCATGATCTGGTGATGCTGTCGTAGCCTGTCAACCGATACGGCGAGCGCGAGAAGAGATGTGTGGGCGGTGATGGGAATTACGACCATCACCGCCCCGTGCAAAGGCGGGTGGATTATTTCTGGATGAAATCAGCCACGTTGGCTTTGGTCACGAGTTTGGTGGGGACGTAGACCACTGCCTGTGTGATCTTCTCGCCGCCCGCGAATCGTTCGACCAAGCTGCCGACAGTGCTGCCGATCCCGTTGAAATCTTGCGCGACGGAGGCTTCAAAATTGCCACCTGCCGCAATCGCATCGAGGGCTTGCGGGTTGGCGTCGATGCCCACGATCACGATGCCTTCGTCCTGACGACCAGCGGCCTCGATGGCTTGCAGCGCACCGAGGGCGGGTTGATCCCACGCTGCCCAGACCGCCGAAATGCTGCCCTTATCAGGGTTCGCTGCGAGAATGGCTTCCATGCGGGCACGCGAGTCCGCGATGCCGCCGTCTTCCACCTTGGGCGTGACACGATCCAGCACCTTGATGTCGGGATTGTTGGCGAAGATCGAATCCGCGATGATGCCGCGCTTCTGGACGGGCGGATAGGGATCGAACACGAACATCACGACGTTGCCCTTGCCGCCGATGCGGTCAACCACGTAGGTCGCGGTTTCCGCCGCCATCGCGTAGCCATTGCTGGTCACGTTGGTGACGAGCATGGGGTGCGCACCCGCGTCCATGCCGAAGACGGGGATATTGGCTTTTTGCAGCGCGGTCAGGCCAGCTTCCACCTGCGCCGGATCGACGTTGATCACGACGGCATCGGCACCTTCGGCGGCAATCGTCTCCATCGCGGAGATCGCGCCCGCGACATCGCCAGCGGTGTCCTTGGTCGAGACCGTCCAGCCTTTTTCTTTGCCGTAGGCTTCGAAGGCTTCCACCATGAACTGCGTACCGGGTTGGGCAAGGTAGGGCGTGACTACCGCGACCTTGAGCGCTTTGCCCTGCGCGGAGGCCGTACGTACGCTGACGCCGATCAAGCTTAAAGCTACCAGCAGCAAGACTAGTAAACGACGCATTATACTCTCCTCAAACGTGAAGAAATTTAGTCGCGTCTAGCTTATCGTATTTTGTGCGTTTTTACTGCTGATAGCGGATCGTCGCTTACAGCGTTCCGCCCAAATTCCAAGGAATGAATTCAGCCTCCCCGACGCCCTGTTCCTCGCTCTTGGACGGCTTGCCCGACGCCACCCCGATGACCAGATCGAGCAGGTCGGCGGCGACTTTGCGCATATCGACGCCTTCCAGCACCGTGCCCGTGTTGAAGTCCATGTCATCAAGCATGTGCTCGTACATGGCGGTGTTGGTGGCGATTTTGATGCTCGGCGCGGGCTTGTAGCCGAACACGGAGCCACGTCCGGTGGTGAACAGCACGATATTGCAGCCGCTGGCGACCTGCCCCGTCACGCAGACAGGATCGTAGCCGGGGGTGTCCACGAAGGTGAAGCCGCGCACCGTGATCGGCTCGGCATAGTCGAAGACGCCCATCAGCGGGGTGCTGCCACCCTTCGCCACCGCGCCGAGCGACTTTTCGAGGATGGTGGTCAAGCCGCCGACTTTGTTGCCCGCGCTCGGATTGTTATCGATCTCCATCTCGTGTTTGGCGGCGTGACGTTCCCACCAATGCACCTTGTCGATTAGCTTCTCCGCCACTTCAGCAGAAATCGCCCGCCGCGTCAGCAGATGTTCCGCGCCGTAGATTTCCGGTGTCTCCGCTAGGGCTGCCGTGCCGCCATTGCGCACGATTTCATCCGCCAGCAGGCCGACGACGGGATTCGCGGTGATGCCCGACCAGCTATCACTGCCGCCGCACTTCAGCCCGACGACCAATTCCGAGATCGGCTGAGGCGTGCGCGGTGTCTGGTTGACGAATGGCAATAAGCGCTCGACGGCCTCGATCCCGCGCTGCACGGTTTTGCGGATGCCACCCGACTCTTGAATCGTCAGGCTGGGCGGCGGCATGGTGGCGTTGTCGGCGCTGTGCAAATGGTAGTTATCGACCACATCTGCGATCTGGTTGGTTTCGCAGCCCAAGCCGACCATCAGATAGGCACCCACGTTGGGATGGTTCGCCATGCTCGCCATCGTGCGCTGGAGGATGGTCAAGTCCGCGCCACCCGTGCGCTGACCACAGCCGGACGTATGCGCGAGCGCGATCACACCGTCCACGTTGGGGTAAGCCGCCAGCCGTTCCGGCGTGAAGTGATGGGCGATCTCGCGGATGGTGTGCGCGGAGCAGTTGACGCTGCTGATGATAGCGATGTAGTTGCGCGTGCCGACCCGCCCATCGGCGCGTTGGTAGCCCATGAAGGTGCGGCGTTCGGCTTCCGGCACGTACTCGACGGGTTCCACCTGCTGCCCGATGCCGTAATCGCGCGTGAAGTCTTCGACGGCGATATTTTGCGTGTGGACATGCCCGCCCATCGGGATCGGCTGCGTAGCGAACCCGATGATCTGCCCGTAGCGGCGGACAGGTTCGCCCACCCCAATATCCCGCAGCGCGATCTTGTGCCCCAAGGGGATGAACTGCTTGACCTGCACACTCGGCGCACCGTCGCGTTCCAGCACCAACCCCATCGAGAGCACAACCTTCGCAATCGCCACGTCGTCAATCGGGTTCAGATGCAATGCCACCTGCGTCAGCGGCACTGATCCCGACAGCGGTGAATCCATAATCGAGAGCATCGAGCTAGTCATGAAAATCTCCCCTAACACTATCTATTCTGATTTATAGCAGCTTTGTAACCACAGTTTGACATTGTTGGCGAACGAAAAACAGCCTCACCCTCAGTCCCTCTCCATGGCAATGGAGAGGGAAATTGATACGCAAACCAACAATGGTTAGTTAAGTTCGCCAACGGTAATCGAATTTCGGATAGGTCACTTACCGTCATGGGCAGCACCGCCCGACGCTGAAAGGCGTGTCCACTAATGATCTTAAGCAGATCATCTAGCTAAGGGGCAGAAAGGATCATAGCCTCCGAAATGATTACTAAGGCGCGATCAAATCAATGAAAGTTACACTTTTCTGTTTTATCGCATCCATGTAAATCACAACTATGATCCATTATGAACCTCAAAAAGCTCTACGCAAATTAGTGGACACGCCTTGAAGCGTCAGGCTTAGAGAACGAAGTCCCTCCGGGACTCCCTCATCACTACAGATACTTCTGTAAGTAGCGGCCTGAGGTTTGCTCAATAGCAACCCCATTCGCATGATTACCCATACCATTGCGCGGCGCGGAACGGAGCGAGCGCCAAGCGCAGCACGAACATGAATGAATCTTGGCGCGTGACTAGGCCATCGGTGAACGTCCCGATGGCTCCTTCGCGGTGCTTCAGCCCTTGCGTCTTGAACAGCTTATCCATCGCCTCACCGAGTTCAAGACCATCACGCACCAGCGCGGCGACGGCTTCTGGCAACTGTACATTGTTGCCGCCGCCGATCCCGATCCGCCCGTCACGCGCCGCGATAGCCACCCACGCGCAGGTGAACATGCCGATCTCATTTTCCAGCACGCCGCCCTCTAGCCCGACGCCGAACTCGGCATCAGCTTGCTGCTGGACGGTGCGCGCGCGGTTGATCGCCCCGTTGCGCGTTTCCAGATCGCCCCACGGCTGACCACGCACGCCGGAGGGTACTTCCAGATGCACAAATTGAACGTCAGGAAACAGCGGCTTGAAAACGCCTTCCGCCGCCGCGACTTTGATCGGGTTTTTCGAGCCAATAGCAACGAGCATCAGTCACCTCGCGAAACGCGACAAAAACAGCAGCGAAATATTGATCACGATCTGGCACGTCCACGCGGCAAAGAGGCCGAACCGCTGCCGTAGATAGCTGTAGACAAAATTAATGAACACCATCGAGAGACCCAAGACCAAGGCCAAGAGCGGGAATTGCAGCACGTTCATGGCGGGGAAGAACAGCACAATCGTCCATAAACTACCTGCCGCCGTCGCCAGCACCAAGCCGCGAATTTCTTGGAACACGCCGCGAAAGAATAATGTCTCCGCCAGCGGAATCGTGAAGACGAGCGTCTGGAAGGCCGCACCATCCGGCAATCCTTCAAAGATCGCGTTGGAGATGGGTTTCAGGCTGGAGGCGGTGACCGCGACGATGGGCAGGCCGATGATCGCGCCGTAGACCATGCCGAGCAGCAGATCGCGCAGGGTGGGGCGCTCAAGCGGCATGTCGTTCAGCACAAAGGCCAGTACGCCCACGATTGCCAGTACCGTCCACAGGATGGTGAAGCGCACATCAGGCCGCAGACTACCCGCGCCAAGCAGCGCCACCACGATCAGCATGACGTAAACGACGCCGGGATCGATAGGAATCGGCGGTTCTTCCTCGTCCTCGTCGTAATAGTCATCCTCCACTTCAGGATAGATTTCTTCGTCGGCCTGAGCCGCAAATTCCTCCGGGAGGATGTCTTCTTCTGGATATTGTTCTTCGGGTTGCTCAGACATGGACGGCGTTCAGTCGGTATCCGTTAATCACCGTCCACTACTATACCATTAGCTTGGCGTTGAGGGCTGATTTTTGTAGATGAATTGAATGGTGAACATCAAGGAACCGAGCGTCAGGGTGGCACGGTTATGCAGCAGATGCGGGTTATTGGGAAGCAAGCGGATGCCGTTCAGGTAGGTGCCGCTGCGGGTGTTCAAGTCGGTGAGGTAGAGGGCATCGTCGCGCCGTTCGATCTGGCAGTGATAGCGCAAGATGTGGTGCTGGCTACCGTTGATCCCTGTCAGATCGACGTAGCTGTGTGGCTTGTTCATCTGGCTACCGTTCACACCAAGCAAGACAGGTTCTGCGCGGATGGGCACGTGGATGATCTGCCCGTTGAGCTGGCATTGCAGGAATAGGCGGGCTTGCGGTGGGAACAGGCTCATCTTCCAACGCATATTCACCGCTTTGATCTCACGTTTGGCGAAGTAGTCTGCTTTGAATGGGCGCGTGAACGGTTTGGTCGTCATGAGTTATCTAGATAAGCTACGGCTACACGAACGATATTTCTCTCATCAACGATGCGTTGTGATCGTTAATTGTTCAGAAGTATAGCTTATGTTTTATTAACTCTGCGTGGCTGTGATGCGTCTGTAACGTGAATTTCTTATGAACCACGATCTGGCTTTTACCCGCATCACACGCCGGAAAACGCACCTTTACGGATCATTACGCACGGTTGCGATGCGCGCGGACGCCAGTGCCAGCGCCACAAATAGCCAGAACATGGTCACCGCGCCGTGAAACTCGATATTGAAATAGTAGTGATCGACCACGCCGCTGACCAACGCACCGACCAAACCCGCCATGAAGCCAAGCCAGATATTCACGATGTCGGGCTGCCCTTTGATCAACTGCCAGCGCTTCAACCCGTAACGGAAGGTTTCTACGATGGTGGCGAGGAACAGACTTAAGCCTATCATGCCGGTCGCGCCCGCGATTTTGAGGTACATGTTGGAGACGCCGAGATAAATATCCCGATCCGGCGCGCCCGCGAAGCCGACGCCGATCAGTGGATAGCGTCCGATCAGGATGAAGGCGTCTTTGTACTCGCCAAAGCGCATCTGCGTGGCGAGATCTTCGCCCTGAAAGCCATCGACCAAGCGCGAGGCGTAGTTCTGCCCGAACGGCGTCAGCAGCAGCAAGCCGAGGCCAAGCGCGCCGATCACGAGCAACCAGCGGTAGCGCAATAGAGCGATGAAGACACCGCCCATCCCCAGTGCCAGAAACGCCCCGCGTGATTGCGTGAGCAGCAATGCCAGCGCGATGATGCCAAAGCTGCCCAACGCCAACCAACGCTTGCCGAGCACAGGCTTGATCGCCAAGACCTGCGCGCCCGCCAAGGCTCCGATCATCATCAAGAAACCGCCGTACGCGTTCGGATCGACCCATGTGCCGATGGCGCGTTCGCCCTGCGTCGGGTCGTCCATGATGTAGCGGATCACGCCGCCGACGGGATAGCCGAAGCGTCCGAGCGCGTTCAGCAGCCGTTCGGCAAGCTCGTCGGGCAACGCGTACAGGCCGATGCCGAGGCAGGCTTGCGCCACGCCAGCTAGAATGATCACCAGCGTGAGGCGGCGCAGCATGTCCGGCGTGCGCACCACGTCGATCAACACCAAGGTGGTCAGGATGCTGAGCAGCAGTTCCACGAATTTACGCAGCACATTGGTGGTCAACTGCGCGTGTCCCAAGCCCGCTACGAAGCTGAACAGTGTGAAGGCCACGAACAGGAGGATCAAAGCAGCGGCGGGCACGCTGACAAAGCCCGGACGCAGACGGCGCATCATTTGTAGCACGTATACGAGCAAAAACGCGCCTAAAGCCAGATCTATGAAGGTTGGCGTCACCGCGATCCGCACGGGCAGCGTGGCGAACGGCATCAAGGCCACCGCCGCGATGGTGGCATACAGCCCCCACTTGAGATCGGTCAGCACGTACAAGCCCGCCGCGAGGCCAATCATCGCGCCAATGGCAAGAATCGGCCCGCCGATCACGATCAGAAAGGCCAGCACCGCCGATCCGAGGCCGATCAATAGCCCCGTCACTACCGCCGCCAAGCGCCGATCCGAGGCGATGCGCACGTTGGCGGGTACGCTGCTGGTTGCCGCTGGCTGGCTCGAATTACGCTGCGCTGCGGGAAGTTCTGAAACTGCCAAGAAGACCACCTATTGCTACTACTATCACCACTGCAAGTACTGCGAGCGACATGATCGCGCCGAATTGGTATGAACGCGGATTATAGATCAACGTCACTTGATGTTCGCCCACCGCCTGAATCGGGATCGCCATCATTGCCAGATCAGCCGTCAAGATCGGCGTCGGCTGACCGTCGAGCGTGGCTTCCCAACCGGGATAGTTGACCAGCGATACTTCTAACAGCGCGGGCGTCGAATTATTCAGCGTGAGTTCGAGGCGTTCCGGCGCAAAGGTGACGATGGACGGCGCGGGATCACTCGGCGCTTCGGCAGGCAGCGTCACGGCGGGCATTTCCGCCAGCATGATAGTGTGCCGCGTGTCATAGGACGGATCGCTCATAATGCCCTTGGCGGCATCGATGTTCGGCTCGATCCATGTGCGGTACACCAGCCGCGCCAACGGACGTGGATCGCTCAACTCGTGCAGTTTGAACGGGTTATACGGATTGTCTGACTGCATGATGATCGTGCTTGGCACAGGCAACTGCTCGTCCGGCGTGATCACGTAGCGCACGCCCATCACGTCCCATTGGCGCGACGGCGGCAGGTTCAGCACCGTGTCTACCGAGGCCAAGCGCAGGGGACTGATGCCCTGCACGTCCATCAAACCGTACAACGTGCCGTAATTCTCGCGCAGGGAATTGATCCGCTGCACGTTGGACGCGCTCTGTAAATAGCTCACCGCGAAGTTGTCTTTGAAATGATCGGTCACGGGTTTGGCTTCGAGATTGGGATTCGTGCGCCCGAAGCTCAACAACTCGAAGGCCACCAACGCGATCAACACTGCGGCTTTCCAACGGGTGACGTTGAAACGCGTGAGCAACCATGCACCGAGCGCGGCGATCAGGGCACTGAAGGCGACTAACCCCAACTGGTGCGTAGCGGCGTCTCTGACGATCAGCCAATGCGCGAATAGGACGCCGAACAGCGCTGTCGCGAGCACGACCAGCCCCCAACACCACCGCCCGAAGCGCGCAGGCACGCCATCGTTGAGCCAAACTTGCGTCCCGAAGCTGACCAACACCGCCGTACACAGCGCGATCACGTAGGCGCTGCGTTCTTGCCCGCGAAACAGGGAGAAGCCCGGCACGAGGTTGTAGGCGAGATCGTAGAGAATCGTGCCACGCCCGAAACTGAGCAGCAGTGCGCCAAAGCCAAGCACGCTCCAGAACAGCACCTCGCGATCCTGCCGCGCACGCCACAGCGCTACTAAGGCCAACATCAGCCCGACCACGCCGAAATACAGCGGCGACCACAGGCTGACCATGCCGGGGAACAGCATTTGCAGCACATCGTAGAAGGGGAAGCCGTTGCCCTTCGCGTCTACATTCAGATCGATCCGCGTGGTACGACTGAGATATTCGAGTCCGGGCACGAGCTGCACTGCGGCCAGCCCGCCGCCCACAACGCCCATGACAACCGCGCCGAGGATGAATACGCGCCATGACAGTCGATTGGAGAATACACGCCACAACAGATAAATGGTCGTCGTGTACAGGAAAAACAAGGTCGTTTGCGGATGCCCCGCAAGAAAAGAGAGGCCGAGTGCTACGCCTGCCAGTACGAACCAGCGTCCGCGTTGCAGCAGTCTGTCACGAGTCTCTATATCAACTCGTGTGCCTTCGAAGAAGCCGAGCAGCGCCAAGGGCAGCCAGACGCCCGCTTCCATTACCGCCACCTGCAACTGTGGATAGCTAGTCAGGTAGCCGCCATAAGCAAAGGTGATCGCACCGACCAGCGACGCCGCCTGACTGTAATTGCGCGCGCCCGTCATGCGCCGCAGGAAGGCATACATGAGGAGCGAGGCGATCAGCGTATGCGCCGCGACTTCTTTTTGCAGCCCATCGTACATGCGGAAGGGGTCGGAGCCACCCGTCGCGTTCAGGAGGCCAATGGTCACGAGGCGGGGCGGGTAAAACACAGCGGATTGCGTATCGGCGAGAAAGGGATGCCCACCCAAGTTATAGGGATTCCACAGCGGGACTTGCCCTTGCGCGAAGCGTTCGGCCTGATACTGCGCGAAGGCGACGAATTGACCGGAGAAATCGCCCTCGACGAATGACTGCTGATTGGCAGTGATAGGCGTGATCAGACGCCAGTAGGACAGCCAAGATAGCCCAATGAGAAGCGCAACATATAACAAATCTGATCGGAAGAGTCGTTTCATGCGGCTAATTGTAACGTGATCGTTGAAGGTCGAATCAACGTCTTGCCGCCGTTAGCCAGATGCATCAACGCGATGATTCTGGCGTCTCATTCACCTTCTCATTTATAAACGTTTCATTCCTTGGTACAACTTTTTCAGTGGTAACACTGTAAACTCTTTGCAGAGACTAACGTCCATCACATTAGGGCATCGCACACGATGACACTCTACAAAAAAGCATTCATTGCCGTACTCCTGACCCTGTTTGCCCTATTTGCTTTACTGTATACGGCCGCGCATCTGATCCTGATGCGCAGCTTCGAACAGATTGAAGCACGTGGTGTCGCTACTAATATTCAACGGGTATGCAGCGCGCTGGATGATGACATCAACAGCTTGAAATCGATCGCGCTCGGTTGGTCGAAATGGGACGATGTTTATCATTTTGTTGACGATATAAATCAGAATTTCATCACCAATAATCTAAATGATCCGACCTTCGTTGATAGCAATCTTAATCTGATGGTGTTCCTCAACAAGCGGCAGGAGATCGTCTATGCTAAGGCGTTTGATCTCGAAGCAAACAAAGAAGTGCCGCTGCCGGAATCGCTGAGAGCACACTTAAAACCGGGCGATCCGTTGATCACGCATACGGATATAACCAGCGTTCATCAAGGGTTTCTGAGCTTGCCCGAAGGCTATCTGATGACGGTTTCATTACCGCTGCTAACCAGTCTAGCGGAAGGCCCCATCAACGGCACAGTAATCTGGGGACGTTTCCTTGATCAAGCGCAAGTCAACCACCTATCCGATGTGCTGCGTCTCAAGGTATCCCTGATCCCATTTGATCAAACGATTTTGAATGACGCTGAATTGATTGACCCAAACCTAATCCAACCGCCAATGCCTGATGTTTCGTTCTATATGACCCCCATCAGCGATACGGAAGCGCTCGGTGATACGGTTATCTCGGACGTTTATGGCAACCCCATTGCCTTGTTACATCTGCGATTGGCGCGGACGGTTTATTCGCAAGGGCAAACCACGTTGTCGTATTTTCTGGCAGCGGTGGTACTCATCGGTCTTGTGTTTGGCGCGGTGACGATCTATGAGTTGGAACGCAATGTACTGCGGCGGCTGCGCGTACTCAGTACGCAGGTCACGCATATTCGCAATACGGGCAATTTGAAAACGCCACTCAACGTCATCGGCAGCGACGAACTGGCAACGTTGGGCGTCGGTCTTGAGTCGATGTTGGACGCGCTCGATGAGTCGCGAATGAAGTTGCAAGCTGCCAACGCGCAATTGAAAGAAGCTAACGATAATCTTGAGCAGCGTGTCACCGCCCGCACCGCCGACTTGACCGACGCTATCGAACTGCTGCGGTTAGAAGTGGCGGAACGACGGCAGGCGGAGGAATTGCTCGCCCAAGCGCGCGATCAAGCTCTTGAAGCGCTGCGGATGAAAACGCAGATACTTTCCAACGTGAGCCACGACGCCCGCACGCCACTGACCACCATCATGCTGCATTCCGAACTGTTGCAGCGCGGCACTTATGGGGCTGTCACGGACAAACAGGCACAGCGGCTTGAAAGCATCTTGGTCAGCGCCCGCCAATTGCTCGGCTTCATCAATAATCTGCTCGGTGAGGCACAGTTGAGCAGCGGTAATCTGCGCTTGCACATGGCTCCGCTGTCGCCCGCACAACTCATCCGCGAGATCAGCCTCGTCGTAGTCCCCTTAGCCGAGCGCAAAGAGTTGAAAATGACGCTGGAGGTCGATGCCTCCGTGCCCGCGCAAATCGTGAGTGATAGCGACCGATTGAAGCAGATCATCACGAATCTGTGCGATAACGCGATCAAGTTCACGGCAAGCGGTCAGATCAGTGTCAACCTGACCAAGATGGACGCCACCCATTTACTGTTAACAGTTAAAGATACCGGGCGCGGCATTCCTAAAGAGGCGCTGGAACGTATCTTTGACGCTTTCTGGCAGGTAGACGGTTCCTCGACACGAGATGTCAATCGCGGTGTCGGTTTGGGACTGTCCATCGTCAAACAGTTAGTTACTGCCATGAACGGCATGATTACTGTCGAGAGCGAACTCGGCAAAGGCACCACCTTCACCATCCAACTCCCGATGCTGCTGACGGAATCGGAGATCGCGCCGACATCCGTAGCCTGAGCATCGATGAGATGAGACTCTGGTTAACTCTCGCCGCACGAGCGAAATTTACGCTTGTGACGACGTGATTCTGTGGCATAATCCACTTGATCAACTTACCAACTGCGAAAATCCTATGATGAATAACGGCAAAACCTATCCCCCTGTATCTGAACCCGCCATCCGCGTGGTCAACCTGACTCGCGTGTATCACCTCGCTGGCGAAGACGTCCACGCACTGACCGATGTCTCGCTCGAAATCATGCCCCGCCAGATGACGGCGATTGTCGGGCGTTCGGGCAGCGGCAAAACGACCATGCTCAATCTGATCGCAGGGCTGGACGATCCGACGGCGGGCGAGGTGTGGGTGTTGGGACAGCAAATGAAAACGCTGGATGAGGCCGCCCGCTTGGCACTGCGCCGCGATAAGTTGGGGTTTGTCTTCCAGAGCTTCGGTCTGCTGCCCTTGCTGACGGCGGAGGAAAATGTCGGGATTCCGCTGCGGATGCGCAATGTCAGTCGCAAAGAGCGCGATGAGCGTGTGGCTGAAGCATTGGATTGGGTCGGCCTGACCAAACGCTCTCATCACCGCCCGTATGAACTCAGCGGTGGCGAACAACAGCGCGTTGCCGTTGCGCGTGCCCTCGCCAGCCATCCAGAAGTCATTCTAGCGGACGAACCTACTGGACAGCTTGACAGCCAGACAGGACGCCGCTTGCTCGACTTGATGCGCCGTCTGGTGACGGAGCGCAACATCACCATCGTGATCGTCAGCCACGATCCACAGGTGATGCAAGAGGCCGATGTCGTCCACGAACTGCGCGATGGTAAGTTACTCGAAACGCGGCTGAAAGGTCAACCCGTGCTGGCGCGCTAGATTTCCGCTTGACGCGCCTCGTGTTTATTTCGTAAGCCCGATGCTTCAGCGTCGGGTGCAGGATCACCATGACCGCACTTACCGGACTCCGCATCCTCGATTTTACCCGTATTCTCGCTGGCCCATTTTGTACCATGTTGTTAGGCGATCTCGGCGCGGACGTGCTCAAGATCGAGCAGCCGGAAACGGGCGATGATACCCGCGCATGGGGGCCGCCGTGGGCTGGCGACGGCACGGATCGGCAGAGCGCTTATTATCTGAGCGTGAACCGCAACAAGCGCAGCCTGACACTCAATCTGAAGTCGGCGGAAGGACAGCGGCTTGCCCGTCAGCTTGCCAGCCACGCCGATGTGGTGATCGAGAACTTCAAAGTCGGGCAAATGGCACGCTACGGACTCGATTATGCGACACTCAGCAGCGACAACCCGCGCCTCGTGTATTGCAGCATCACAGGCTACGGGCAAACTGGCCCGCAAGCCGATCAACCCGGCTACGACTACGTGATTCAGGCGCAAAGCGGACTGATGTCGATCACCGGCCCCGCTGACGGCGCACCGTACAAAGTCGGCGTGGCGATCTCCGACGTGATCACGGGATTGTTCGCTGCCAACAGTATTCAGGCAGCGCTGCTGAGTCGGGTGCAATCGGGGCGTGGGCAGTACATCGATATCTCACTGCTGGACTCGCAGATCGCTGCGCTGGTCAACGTCGCCAGCAATTACTTGATCTCCGGCGAGCCGCCGCAGCGCTATGGCAACGCGCACGCCAACATCGTGCCGTACGAGACATTCCAAGCCGCCGATGGTTATTTCACGCTGAACGTGGGTAACGATTTGCAGTTCAAACAGTGCTGCGGCGTGATAAACCGATCTGAACTCGTCGCGGACAGCCGCTTCAGTACCAATCCCGCCCGCGTCGCCAACCGCGATGCCTTGCTCGCTACGCTGCGCCCGATCTTGCGAGAAAAGCCCGCTCGTGAGTGGATCGCGGCATTCGTCGCCGCTGGAGTCCCTGCCAGCCCGATTGATGACATCCCGACCATGTTCGCCAGCCCACACGTCGAGGCACGCGGGCTGGTCCAGTCGGTCGATCTCGCGAATGGGGAACAGGTCAAGCTCGTCGGCCCCGCGCCGAAACTGTCCGCTACGCCTGCCAGCATCCAGCGTCCGCCGCCCGCGCTCGGTCAGCATACCGACGAAGGATTGCGTGATTGGCTCGGTCTGGATGACGCAGAAATCGCGAAGTTACGAGCCGCGAAGGCACTCTAATCGACGCGAACGAAGCGGGCTTAATACGCGCCCGTGCCGAGTAAGACTTGCGGGATGGTCTTCAAGAGGATTTGCAGTTCAAGGCCAACCGACCAATTTTCGATGTAATAAATATCGAGCAGCACCTGTTCTTCAAAAGGAATTTTGCTGCGTCCGCTAACCTGCCATAAACAGGTGAGGCCCGGCTGCGTATTGAGCCGCTGCCGCATCCACGGTTCGTAGTTGACGACTTCCGAGGGCATAGGCGGGCGCGGGCCAACAAGACTCATTTCCCCGCGCAACACGTTGATCAGATTGGGGAGTTCATCGAGGCTAGTGCGCCGGAGCAGTTTGCCGACGCGGGTGATGCGTGGATCGTTTTCCCATTTGGGGCGACGTGGATCGGCTCCCGTTTGCTTGATCATATCATCGCGCAGGTTATCGGCGTCGATGACCATCGAGCGGAATTTGAACACGTCAAACAAGTGGCCTTCTTTGCCAACACGTTTTTGGCGGAAGATCACTGGCCCCGGCGAATCGAGCCGGATCGCAATCGCCGTGACTAACCCCAACAAGGCGATCACAGGCATCCCTACGATGATTATCAGCAGATCGAGGGCGCGTTTGATCAGATATTTGCTGCGCGTCATGCGTGTTTCGGACTTCAGACCAAGTAAAGGAATGCCTTCCAGATTCTCGATTTGTACCTGACTCATATTGAGTTGGAACAGGTCGGGAACGACCCGCGAGGCAATCCCGCGCTGTTCGCACCGCGCGACGATCTCCATGATGCGCTGACGGGCATCCCACGGCAGGGCGACGATCACCAGATCGGCGGCGTGTCGGTCGAGCAGCGGACTGAGATTTTCGAGGCCGCCCAAGCCACGCACACGCCCCATATCGACTTTCCCGCGTTCGGGCGCGTCATCGAGGTAGCCAATCGGCACATAACCGAGATCGGGACGCGCGATGATCGAACTGAGCACCGTCCGCCCGACTTCGCCCGCGCCGACGAGCAGCACACGCTCCACGCCAACGCCGAGCCGTCGCAAATATTGGCGGACAAGGCGATAGATGATCCGCAGGAGCGACAAAAACCCGACTACAAGGATCGTCGCCATGATCAACATCAAACGGGAGAAGACAAGCGGTTGCAGCAAGAAACTGAGCGCCATCGTGACGACAACGGCATTGGTCGCGCCGTTGATGGTTCTGGCGACTTCTTCGTACCAACTGCGCCCGCGCCGATCCCGATACAACCCGTTCAGCGAACTGCTGATCAGGAACCACACGGCGAAGAAGATGATGTACGTCCAGTAGTTATCAAACGGGGCACGATACTCGCCAACGGCGCGCCAGACTTCCAAGTCATAACGCAGCCAATAGGCCACACGGAATGCCAAAACGACCAATAGCGTGTCCAACAGCGGCATACTTTGCCAGAGGAGGTGTGCCCAGTTCCGCTTCATGATTGCGACGATTTACCCAACGCCTTCTTATAACTCTCAATGGTCTGCTGCGCTGTCGAGCGCCACGTAAAGCCTGATGCTCTCAAGCGGGCACGTTCGCCCGCTGTCTGCCGCCAGTTCGCGTCCGCCAGCGCATGAGCCAGCGCATTTGTCCACGCATCGACATCGTGCGGCGCGACCAATAAGCCGGTGTCACCGACAGCTTCCGGCAGCGATGACACATTCGATGCGATGATCGGCTTGCCACACGCCATCGCTTCGGTGATCGGCATCCCCCATCCTTCAAAACTCGACGGATAGACGAATGCTTCGGCTGCATTGTACCACCACACAAGGTCATCATCCGAGACGAATCCCGGACGATGTACCGTCGCTGCGAGATCATGTTGCGCGATCAGCGCGTCGATCTCCTCGTACATCCATCCTTTGCCGCCCGCAAGGACGAGATGAACCCGCTCACGGTCAGCAGCGGGCAGTGCTGCATAGGCTTTGATCAACGTGCCGAGATTCTTGCGCGGTTCGAGCGTACACACGCAGAGAAAGAATCGAGCTGGCAATCCGCGCTGCGTACGCCACGCCTCAACGTCAGAGACGGGCAGTGGTCGGAAGCGCGGATCGATCCCCGGTAAGGCGAGATCGATCTTGGCGCGCGGCACGTTCAAGAACGTCACCAGATCATCAGCGGTCGAGTTCGAGATCGCGATCACACGCTTGGCGCGTTGGCAAGTTAGGCGCGTCATCAGTTGCAGATACAGCCGCCGTGTGCTTGGCAAGCGTTCCGGAAAGCGGATAAACGTCAAATCGTAGACCGTGACTACGAACGGGCGTGGCATGAGGGCGGGCGCGACAAAGGCCATCTCATGTACAAGATCGAACTCGCCAAGCTGCCACGGCTGTACGAACTGCTCCCACGCGATGCGATTCAGCGGTCGCGCCGTATTGAGCCGCGAACGACGCACGGTCAGGTTCGGCTGTGGCGGTGGCGTGCCTTCGCCCACCATCGCCGTGAACTGCCACGCACTAGCGAGCGTAGGTAGCTGCTCTAAGACGCCCCACAGATAGGTGTGAATGCCCGCGCGACGGTAGCTCATTTGCGACGAGAGCAGGTGCGCATTGAGGCCGATGTGATATGTGTTTTCTACCCGCATGAGCAGTCATTATAGCGAAGTACACCGCTGAGTGCGAAAGGTGCCTGCAAGAAAACGGATTCGCTCTGGAACGACAACTTTCCTTAAAACTTGCTTGACAGTACTGTCGATTGTTACTATTATCACAGCTAATTTCGGGGTGATGCATGTTTTGGGCTGCCACCTCTACCTCAACTTAAACCAGCAAGAGAGAATCCGGTGATGCAACAAGAGACAGCAATAACTACTGCTCCCGCTGATCCGCACGCTGTCGGGCACACGGCAGAACACGGTACACATGATGCGGCTGCTCATAACGAGAACTTGAAGTTCGCCTATTGGTTGTTCCTCTCGTCGGAATCAATGCTATTCACAGTGTTGATCGCGGCCTATGTATTCGTGCGGTTCAACCCGCTGCACATGGCGGAACATGCCATCTTAAACATCCCGCAGACCAGTTTGAGCACGTTCATCCTGTTGACCAGCAGTTTCTTGGTCGTGCGGGCGTTGGATGCGGCAAAAAACGGACAGTTGGTCAAGATGCAGCGCAGTCTTGCCCTGACCATTTTGTTTGGCGTGGGTTTTCTCGCGCTGCAATATCTCGAATATTCGCACATGGGACATGAAGGCGTGACGTTGAACAGTGGGCCGTTCGGGATGGCCTTCTTCTCACTGACGGGCTTCCACGGCTTCCACGTCATTATCGGGGTGATCTGGTGCTTTGTCCTGTTCAATCAGTCGCTCAACGGCAAGTACGGCAAAGAGCGCAATATCGGCATTGAACTGTTCGGGCTGTACTGGCACTTTGTCGATGTGGTGTGGATCTTCATTTTCACGATTGTGTATTTGCTGTAAAGGAAACCGCATGGCTATCTCGAACGAACAAGCGCACACTGAAGAGCACGGTGGGAATGAAGGCGTCTATTTCGCGGTCTTCATCGTGCTGGCGATCCTCACCATTTTCGAGGTGTTGGCGACGTATATTCCGGGGTTGAAAGTGCCGCTGCTGTTGGGTTTGATGGGCACCAAGGCGTGGCTCGTGGCACAGTTCTACATGCACCTTCGCTACGATACCAAGATTTTCTCGTGGACGTTCGTGATTCCGCTGGTCGTGGGCGGGCTGATCACGGTGCTGCTACAACCGCTCGTCCACTAAGTTTGTACTTCGCAAACGTACCTAGTTCGAAAACGGGGCGCATCGGTCAGTGTCGAGCGCCCCGTACTGTCTCCCATGCTGAACGTGTAGGTTAACAAGCCATCTCGATCTCGTGCGCGGGCGATCTTGGGTTGTCGCTGCGCCAAAAGGCTGGATGACGCGGATCGGTGAAGCGGTCGAGATCGGAATCCGACGTCCAGCGACTGCCATCGGGCAGAATCGTGCTGACGTCGAACTGCGTTCCCCGCAGATCGGCGCGGGCAAGATCGGCACCTTGCAAGTTCGCCCCGATCAGATTGGCACCCTGCAAATCACTGTCGGTCATATCCGCGTGCTGCAACTGCGCGTGACGCAGCGTCGCACCGACGAGGTTCGCACTCCGTAAATTCGTACGCTGTGCATCCACACGGATCAGATTCGCATGACGCAGGTCGGCTAACGTGCATTGGGTGCCATGCATCCGTGCATGTGCCAATAGCGAACGGCGCAAATCGGCGTTAATGAGAATGGCATCATCGAGTAGTGCGCGGCGTAGATTGGTATGATACAGATCGGCCTCATGCAGGTCAGCCTCGCGCAAATTGGCGTGCGCAAGTGACACATTGTGTAGTGCGCCCTCCGTCAACCAACCAAGCTGGCGCAGTTTCCGCAATGCGTGCGAGGTTTCAATCGGATCGTCGCTGCACATATTGGCGACGAGGTGACGGCGTTTGTGCGCTTGGCGGCGCTTACGAATCTCGTCATGCTGCAACATGCGCTCTACAATGAAGATCGTCGCGAAAGCGCCCAACCCTTCCGCATACAGGTTGGCAAAAAAGCCTTTAAGATCGGGCTGAAATATCCACGCTCCCCATATCACCGCAATCGTCGTAACCACAATACACGCGATAATCTGTACGGCGAGTAAATCTCGACGCATAATCAACCCCACTTCTAGAGGTATTCTTCAGGCGCAATTGAGATTCTGTGCAAATTTGACATTCGGGAATCACCCCATTTTTAGGGTACTCAATCCAGCATTTTCGACTGGTGCAATATGGTGTACAATGACAACTCCCTGACCTCGACATTGAAGGAAATCCATATCTAATGTCCTCTGATAGCAGTGCCGCGCCCACCAAGCGTGATGCGTATGCTGTGTTCCGCCACGGTGACTTCCGGTTATTATTCATCGCCAGAGTGCTCGCTACCACAGGTGAGCAGATGGCAAGCGTCGCGATGGGCTGGTATCTCTACGAGATCACCAATTCAGAGTTAGCGCTCGGTCTAGTTGGGCTGGTGCAAATCATCCCCGTCATCACCTTAGCGTTACCCGCTGGTCACATCGTTGACCGTTATAACCGCCGCTGGATTTCGGTGATTACGTATGGATTGCTGGTGCTGCTGGCCTTTGCACTGTTCCTCTTGGTGCAAGGCGGTTCCGGCACGCCAGTCTTAGCACTCATCTATCTAACGTTGCTCGGCGTCGGGGTTTTGCATACGTTCAATGGCCCCGCTACCGCCACCCTGCTGCCACAGGTCGTGCCGGAAAACCTGTACACGGATGCCGCCACATGGAGCAGTAATTCGTGGCAGTTCGCGACCATCCTTGGCCCCGCCATCGGCGGCTTCATCATCGCACAATCTCACAGCGCCGCGCCCGTGTTCCTGCTCGAAATGGTGTTGATCGCTATCGGCACGGTCTTGTTATGGCTGATCCGCAGTCGTCAGGTGCCGCGTCCGGTCGAACCGATTACATGGGCATCGTTGGGCGCTGGTTTGCGCTTTATCCTCGATACCAAGATCATGCTGGCGGCGGTGACGCTAGATATGTTTGCGGTGCTGCTCGGCGGCGCGACGGCACTGCTGCCCGTGTACGCCAAAGACATTCTGCACGTTGGCGCGGGCGGACTCGGCTGGCTGCAAGCGGCACCCTCCATCGGAGCCATGTTGATGTCATTTTTGATCGTCGCGTTGCCACCATTTAAGCAAGCCGGACGAACGCTGCTGATCGCGGTGACAGGATTCGGGATCGCGACCATCATCTTTGGCCTGTCCACTTCGTTCATTCTGTCGATGGCGATGTTGTTCTTACTGGGCGCGCTGGACATGATCAGCGTGGTCATCCGCCACGCGCTGGAACTGATCTACACGCCGGATGTGATGCGTGGGCGGGTTTCCGCCGTGCATAATGTGTTCATCGGCACCTCGAATCAGCTCGGCGCATTCGAATCTGGGTCAGTGGCTTCTTTATTCGGGCCAGTTGCAGCGGTGGTCAGCGGCGGGATCGGCACGATCCTCGTGGTGTTGTGGGTGAGTCGTCAATGGCCTATGCTGCGTCGTTTGGGGCGGATGGGCGAGGACGTTCAGTCGTAAAAAGCAACAGGGCTGCGGAGTCCATAAGGAGTGCAGCCCTGCTTAATGCTGGTTATGCGCTGACGAGGTACCCGTATTAGGCCTCGTCTTCGTCAATTTCGATGACGGCGGTGTCACCATAGTAGCCGCACTCGGCGCAGACGCGGTGCGCGGGCTTATACTTGCCGCACTGAGGGCACACCACCAGATGGGTGAGCGTCAGTTTGTCGTGATTGCGACGGTTGTGCTTGCGTCGCTTAGAGAGTTTGCGCTTAGGAAGCGGCCCCATGATCTTAATCCTTGTTCGCGTTCGGACATAAAATGACCCAGTGTTTCACCGAGCGAAAGTAGGAGAATTATAGCAGTCAGCGGGGAGGAGTCAAGCCAAAACTTGCCGACTGCTGTCGATGCGACCTTTCCACCTAGCTCATTATGGCAGCGGAAGCTCCGAGAGTGGCAGCAGCCGCGAATCCTCGATTGCCGCCGTGCGGTGCCCCAAGCCAGCGAGATAGCCTTGATGCGAATTGAAAGCCAAGAACGACTCGACGCTGCTTTGACGTACCAGCATGACCAAATCCCAGCGTTCGTCGCTCGGCCCGATCAGGAAATTCGCACCTGCTCCCAGAAAGGTCAGATCACCGCCGGATTCGCGCAAAAACGGGAGCGTGTGATCGATATAGCACTGGAAGGCTTCCGCTCCACTGATCGGCGTGCTTGGCGCTAATTCAGGGTGCGCGGAATAGTCGGCAATCTCGCGGAACCGCAGCAGATTCAGCATCACGATTTGGCCTTGCATCCGGCGCATGACGAAGGCGCGTCCGGCGTCTTGCGTCGCTTCGAGATAAGTAGTCATCTGTAGAGTCCTTTGGTTAACGATTCTGATCAGTGTTACGGTCGCTGTTGAAGGCGAGCCAGCTTGCATAAACGCGCACATCGTCGGGCCACGCGGCGATCAACGCCTCGAAGCGGGCTTGATCGTGCGCGAACAAGGCGCGGGTGGCTTCCTCGAACACGGGCAGGTCGCCCGCTACCGCCGACATGAAGCGATAGGCGCATTCGTGTGCTTGGCGGCGACGGTCTTTCTCTGTGTTTGTCCGGCGCGCTTCGTCCACCAGTTTGCGCAGCGCCACCGACGCGCCGCCCGGTTGCGCCGCCAGCCATTCCCAATGTCGCGGCAGCAACGTCACTTCGCGGGCAACTACGCCTAATTTCGGGCGTCCACGTTCGCGCTTGCCTTCGATAGGCGGTTCTTCACTGGTTCCGGTGATCTTCGCTTCGGCTGCCTCTTGCAGCGCGAGTCGATCCAGCATGTCCGCTTCCGAGCCGCGCATATCGATATCGATGGAGCGCCCGTTGGAGTCATCGAAGATCAGGACGGTCGCGTCCGCGCCATTATCGAGTGCGCGTTTAGCAGCCAACGCCACTGTTGAGAGCGCACCAGCAGAAATGCGGCGATGACCATGAAACGCGGTATATGAGTGGTTGGGAGTATTCATCGCGACGATACCTTCAACTGAACGATGGCCTGAATTTTATCCGGATAAAAATAGGCGGTCAAGGGGCAATACAAAGACGAGCGGAATCTAGTTCGCGGTGGTAGGAGCGTGTTTGCCCATCCGAGTTGATCGGATGGGCAGTATTATGGCTTGCGGGAGAGGTGAGAATCAGCGCGGCGGTGGGGCGAAGATGTCCATGAACGTTGGATCGATCTTGTTGACGCATTTGTCTTCCACGTAAATCGCACCAAAGACCGATTTATCGACGGGCTGCCCCATCTCCGTGACACACGCCATGTATTCCTTGGTGAAGCGTTCGGCGTCGGCAAGCTCTTGCTCTAGATCGGCATCCTTGAGCACGTAGTTATCGAACGCCCGCAGCAGCCACATCACGGCAATCCCCAACTTGTCCGACCGCTCATGCACGATGATGGCGTTCGGCGCAGACAGCAACTCCGCAAACCGCTGGAAGGTGGCAATGGTATCCGCTCCGTACAGCGCTTCCGTGCTCGGATCGTTGATCACGGAGCGCAGCGCTGGCACGCCCGCGAACAACTTCGGATGATGTGCCAAGGCTTTCAGCCAGCGATAACAGGCTTCGGGCGCGGCTGTGCTGGCGCTGACAAAGGCCGCATCGAGCGAGTAGGCAATCGGCAGGAACTCAGTGCCGCCGGGGAAGGTCGTCAAGCCTGTTTTCTTATCTGACCCCGCCGAAGACGAGGAGAAATCTTCGATCACCAGCGGCGCGGGGATCGGATCGATGCTGAAGATGAACGAAGCCGTCTTGCTGTAGCGGATCGTGTCGCTTTTGGCGAGATCGAGCACTTGGCGGATAACTTCCACCACCTTCGGATCGGTGTAATTGATCGTCACTGGATCGGTGCGCCAATCGACGGGCAATGCGCCGTAAGCCGCCATCAACAGGAGCAAATAGCGCCCCGAATCATAATAAGGATATAAGACGGGTTGGGCGGGATTCTGCGCTTTGAGCGTGTTCAAGGCGTTGGTGAATTCATCCACCGTCCAGCCGTCCGTGGGCAGCGCTATCCCCGCCGCTTCAAACTGCGCGATGTTGTAACGCAGCATGGCAGGTGACAGTGACAACGGAAAACCCATCACATGCTCGTCGCGTTCAAGGTCGCGCAGCACGCCGTTCAAGACGTCCTCGCGGGAAAAGTCGGGATCTGCGTCCATCAGCGCGTCCAGACTCAGCACCTTATCCGCGAAGGTATCCACACCTGCAAAGGCGGGGAAGAAACAGTCCGTGGTGTCGGGAAAGGCTTGCACCTTTTTGCCCCAATCGGCAGTCACGGGCGCGACGAACTCTAGCTTGATGCTACCTACCTGAGGATCGGTAGCGACAAACTCATCAATCGCTTTCTGCCACTCGGCGGACGCGGAAAATGAGCTTTCCCCCGTGAAAACGCCAAACTTCAATGCCACTTTGCCTTCTGCTGCCACATCAGGGACAGGAGTAGCGACCACGACGACGACTGAATCGCGCTTTTGATCGGCCTCCTGCATGATCCGGTTTGCGTCCGCTTCAACCGCTTGCAGTGCCGTCAGCGCATCTTCGCCCGCTGCAACCCGGTTGATCGCGGCTGGCAGATAATTGCCAAACAGCAGATCGGCGGGATTCAGTCCGATTTGCGCTGTGCTTTCCACGAAGGCGCGTTCTTCCGGCGTGATCTTCAACTGATATTCGCCTTCCGCCGTCATGGCCTGCACGCTGCTCCGAGCCGCCATCCCGCCGCCGAATAGAGTGCGCATTTCTGGCAGCGCGGTCAGTGCCTTGATCACCTGATAACTCTGGTCAGGCTGCGTCGTGCCCTTGCTGATGGCAAAACCGATCACATCGAGCAAACTGGCGTTGTGCGGCAGCAGCGAGCCAACCAGCGTGCGTGCGTCGCCTCCGCTGACGTTGCCGCGATCTTCCAAGTCAGAAGCCGACCCGATCCGTAGCGGGATTTTGGCATACATGCCCGCTTCGGGTTGCATCGTGGCGCTGCCTTCCGCCACTAAGTCTGCCCACGTTTGGAGCAAGGCGGCGAGATCGGGGCGGGCGAAACGCGGCATGATCGGTTGCGCGGTGCTGTCATAAAATGGCTCGTCCAGCACGGCGCGGAACAACGCGGTCAGCGTCATCGGATCGATGAATAAACCCGGTACGGTACCGTCCGCGCCTTTGACGGTCAATTGTCGGGCAGCAGTTGCCAGTTCATCCAGCGTCCACGCCGCCGAGGGATAGGTGAGACCGGCTTGATCAAAGGCGGCGGGATCGTAAACGAGGAAGCGCGTGCTGAAAAAACTCGGTAATGCCCACGTGCTGCCATCCCATTGAAACGACTTCCATGCGGCGGGCAGAAAATCACTCGTATCGAGGCTGCTATCCGTATCGATCAACGGCTTGAGATCGAGGAAATAGCCAGCCCGCGTGGCTTCGGGCGTGACATCCAATGGCGTGACTAGCAGCACATCCGCAGCGCTTACCTCGGTCTCGATCTGCTTGTAGTACGCCTCCATGCTGCTGGCGTCGGGCGGACGGTTGGTCGCGCTGACCGTGACCAGATTGATGCGCAGATCGGGCAAATCTTGCGCCAGTCGTGGCGCGATTGTGTCTTTGAACTGGGTGAGGAAATATTCCGGCACGCCCAATGAAATCACGGGGCGGTTATCTTGCGCACGGCTGATCAGGCCTGTAAACATACTTAGCGTGAAGGTGAGGATGCTGACAAAATGAGTCACGCGAAAGATCGAGTGTCGTCGGTTCTTCAAAAGGCACCACCTAGCTCTAACTTTACTTTGCTTTTCTATACGTGATTATCGTAGGTCAAGTTTTACACAAGCCACGTAGCGGACAGTAGGCGTCGTTTTCAGGAGAAATATGCAGTGAAGATCACCTTACTCTGGCTTGTCATCGATGGACTGCGTGAGGGAACGTCCAAGGGACGCGACGGCCTTGCCGAGCCATGTTTGGAACGCAGCACCAAGCCCGCCCAACCATCGCAAGAAGGACGGCGGCAGCAGACGATCCATACGCAGCAAATACAGCACGCCGATCCCCGCCGCGATCAGCGTGATCCATGCGCCGTTGAAGAAAACTGACGGCAAATACTGGAAATACACCTTGACCGCGCCATTCCCCGGCGGGATCACCACCCCGATCTGCCCGCCTACTGACTCCAGCGTGGCAGGCTGATCGTTCACCCACACACGCCAGCCCGGATAGGTGATCTCTTGCGCCGTCACCACCAGCGAGTCAGACGGCAGCGCGTCTACTACGAGGCCGATCCGATCAGCGCCGTGCCATACCTGCTGGATCGGCGTGGTGTGCAAACTGATCAGCGGATTCAAATCCGAGTAGCCATTGAGTACGCGCGACGGAATGGCATAGGCATAACTGACTGTGTTGGGCTTCAGATACAGGCACGGCGTGCGATTTTCCGTCGGCGGACTCGCGCGGAGTTCCAGATAGCCGCGTTGTTTGAGCGTCGCCCGCTGTGCCTCGTCCTGCGCCACTGCATAACGCGGGGACAGCCGGAGCAGATCGCCAGCGTAGAGCGTGCTTGGTTGCGCGGCGAAATCAATATCCACGTCCAGATTGCTGCGCCGCAGTCCGTTGGTGGTGTAGGCCAGCACCGAACTGTAATCGAGCGGGCCAAGCACAGACTGCAAACCAACCTGCTGCCCACGCAGCCAGCCGAGGCAGTCATCATCGAAAGTTTTGACCAGTTGCGTATCGCGGCGGGTGGGCTGCTGCTGCGGGAAGGCTGACCACATAGCCAGCACATCGAACGCGCCTACCGCCGCTAACAGCACGAGCAACGCCGCCAGTAAGGGTTTGAACGACTCCACCTGATCCACGTTTGGCAGGCGCTTGATCCATGTTGCCTTGACGACCACCGCCCGCCACAAGCCATCCAAGCGCAGCGCCACTAGAATCGCGATCCACAGCGAGGCCAGCGCCAATGCCCGCCCCGCGAAGTGCCAATAACTGAGCGCCGTAAAATTCCGCGCGAAATAATCGAGGAGCGGAGCGCTGCCTGCTGCCCACACGACACAGTAACCGATGATCAACAGCGCAGGCAACCATATGCGCCATGTCTGCGGGAACGGCGCGGCGTATAGCCAGCGGAATGGCAGCAGCGCCACGATCAAGATCAGCAGCCACCACGAGAACACATAGCTGTAGAAAACTTGCGGCAGTCCGGGCGCGAGTCCCCGATCATACAGCGTGGGATCGCCGTTGAAGAATTGCTCGATCACGCGCAACGGATCGACACTCGTGCTGGGTTGGTCGGCGCGAGACTGGATTACCAACGATGTCTGATTTGCCAACAGGGGTAACCATGTCACCGTGCATAAGCCGACGGTTAGCGCCAGCATCCACAACGTCCGCCGGATCACCGCGCCATCAACCAATATTCGCTTGCCCTCGCGATGGAATACCTGAAAGCCGAGCACCAGCAGAATCATGATCAGCGTGGGCAGCACATACCACACGCCGCCCGTCCACAACAACAGCGTGAAGGCCACCGCCGTCAGCACGATAGGCCAGCGCCGCTCCCGAAAACGGAACAGCGCCACCGTGCCCGCGAGGATCAACGGCAGATAAGCTTGTGCCGTGCCGAGCTGGAAATTACCCGCGCCGAGCATGGCGTGCAAATTGCCCTTGCCGATGCACAGCAGGCCGAGCAGCACGCGCCCCAACGCCCCGAAGCCGAGCAGTCGCCCCAACAGCCAACCGCTCCAACCCGTCAGGATCACGCTCAAAATCACACTGATCAGCAAGCCATCTTGCGCGCCCACTGCCAGACTCGGCAGCGTGTTGATCGGGTTCAACAAAAAGCTGAAAGGATGCTCAAAGGTGGGTTGCCCGCTGCCCAGATATGGCTGCCACAGCGGGAGATAGCCGTTGGTGCGGAAGCTCTCGGCGCTCAAGTAGGCCGGACTCGTCAACCATTCGGCTTCGTAACCGGGCAACTGCCGATCTGCTTGTGGGAAATAGGCCGAGGTCGCCCACAACGCGGCGATTAACAGGATCAGGAGTTCAAGACCGACGAGCAGGGCAGACGCGCGAGGCAATCGGACAGCAGTCGAGCGCTCTGGATCGTCTGCTGTGCTCATGCTAACCGAGCCGTTCAGCGATCGTTGCCGCGAGACTGCGCCACAACCCCGCCGTATAGTCCTCTACAGCGGATTCGCTCATGAAACGCGATTTCATCGGCGGCAAATCTTCGGCGCCTGCTTCCCGTTTGACCACGATGCGCCAGTCGTTGGGGAATAACTTGGCGAAATATTCGTATCGGCGGGAATTGACGGCGCTCAGGATGACGCGGTTGCATTCGTTCGCGCAGATATGCGGCTTGGCCTGATCGTTCACCGCCGCGTCCAGCCAATCCAGCCCCTCGATGAAGTGCGTGATGATCGGGTTTGCGCCTTCGACTTCCGGCGAAAAATCAAAGTCTTCGGGCAGCGGTTCGGCCAGACTCAACTGCTGCAACGCCGCGCGAGGCCATTTCACTTTGGGACGATATTTCTCGAAAATCGGCAAGCATTGGTTGAGTTCCGCCGCCGCCAGTAGTACGGTTTCACGCGGGGGAATTTTTTCTAGGAGTTGTCCGAGCAATTCGCCGCATTCCAACCATGCGAGGCGTTCGGTCGCTTGTTGGAGTTCAAGCAGCAGCGGTTCAGTGGGCATAGGTAACTACAAGTGCCTTATGATGGGGGCGAGGGAATTACAACCCCTCGCCCTGAAAGTAGGGCGATCCGCACGATCTAGTCGGGCAGAATCTTGGTGCCCATGAAGTAGTCTAACCAGATCATGACGAGGAATCCCATCGGGATCGTCGCCGCGACGATCAACGGGAATTCCCAGTTGCTCATCGGGAACGTCACGTCAAGGCCGACCTTCAGAAACGCGATCATGAAAATGGCGGTGATGACGGCACCAATCGCGAACGATAGCACCACCACGAGCCACTGCCGCGCGCGGAGAGTCTTGTCTGAATTGGAAGCTGCCAAATTCGGCGCAGAAGAATCAGCAGGTTGAACTGGTGCGTTAGACATCGAGCATGTCTCCTAAATTAGGATGTTTGGAAGTTGAGTAGCGACTGTTTGTTGATTTTATCACGAACTTCTGGCGCTTGCTACGATTATCTCTCAGCCCGCTTGACCCACTTATTGAGCAGCGGCGGCGTGTACGTTTCCATCATCGTCAGCAGCGCTTCGGGATCGCCGCTCGATAAGATGATCTCGCGCTGGTGCGGCTTGACGAAGCCTTCCGCTACCACGTGGTCGATGAACTGCATCAACGGGCGGTAGTAATCCTGAATGCTGAGTAAGCCGATGGCCTTCTGATGGATGCCAAGCTGCGCCCATGTCACGATCTCGAAGAATTCGTCCATCGTGCCGAAGCCACCGGGCAGCACGATGAAGGCGTCCGAGAGTTCTTCCATCATGGCTTTGCGCTCGTGCATGGTGTTCACGAAGCGCAATTCGGTCAACCCTTGATGCGCCAATTCTTTGTCACCGAGCGCATACGGGATTACGCCAATCGCGCTGCCACCCGCCGTTATCGTCGCGTCGGCCACGATGCCCATCAAGCCCGCTTTCGCGCCGCCATATACCAACGTCCAGTTACGCCGTGCCAGCCCTAGCCCCAACAGTCGTGCCGCCTCGGCGTAGGCGGGCTGATTGCCGATGTACGAGCCGCAAAAAACACACACGCGGTTAATCACGATACTGACCTCTATCGTTCACGGAATAATGGGCAGAATTCTAGCCATTCTAGCGGGAAAGATCATCTAGTCCGACTGGGGGGTTGACTCCGTTCTGGGCTAGTGCTACGCTGTGCTTACTTTGGCTCATTTTTAGAAAGGAGCACAACCATGTACGTATCTTTGATCACATGCCAGCTCAAGTTTAATCGAGAAGGACTATGCTTTTGAAACAACCCGACCAGACCGGACTCGTCGTCAAGACTCACAGCGGATTTTACACCGTACAGACTGATAGCCACCTCATTATTTGCCAGCTACGTGGCACACTCAAACAAGCCAACAAAAAAACAGAATTATGTGTGATCGGGGATCGCGTCACCGTCGAAGCTGCTGCCGACAGCACGAGCACCCTGCGCGGCACCATCACGTCGATTTTGCCTCGCGAACGCGTCCTGTCGCGCGTGGAACCGTCTGCGTACGCGGGCACATCCACCGAGCGTGAACAAGTCTTGATCGCCAATCTTGATCAAGCCGTGTTCGTGTTCGCCGCCGCCAAACCAAGTCCCAACCCGCGCACGCTGGATCGCTTCCTCGTCGCGGCGGAAAAAGCCGAGATTAGCTCGATTGTGATCGTCATCAACAAGGCCGATATTGCCACCGACGAAACGCGTGAGTTGATCGCGATTTATGAGCAGGTCGGCTATCCTGTGCTGCATGTCAGCGCCGCGCAAGGGATCGGGATCGAGGCGCTGCGCGAGCAGTTGTCAGGGCAGATTTCGATCTTCACGGGGCCATCGGGCGTCGGCAAGAGCAGCCTGTTGAATGCCATTCAGCCGGGGTTGGGACAAGCGATCGGCGCGGTCAGCGAGAAGCTCACCAAAGGCAAGCACACCACCGTCAACGCCGAATTGATCCCCTTGCAAGCGGGCGGTTACGTCGCGGATACGCCGGGGATTCGCACCCTCGCGCCGTGGGATGTCGAGCCGCACGAGCTAGATGGCTATTTCCGCGAATTCCGCCCCTACGTCAGCGAATGCGGGTTCAGCGATTGTACGCATCTCAACGAACCGGGCTGCGCGGTCATCGCGGCGGTCGAGCGCGGTGAGATTTCACCCATCCGTTACGACAGCTATTCGCGCTTACGTGTCCAGCTTGAAGAAGAATACGTTTATTAGCGATTGCAGAGTTCGATATCTCTTAGCCTCTTGAAATTAAGGTGATGTACGACTGGGTACATCACCTACATACAATAATGTTGTCTTCTCGATATGTACTATCGATTAATTCGTATGGGATGAGAAAATATCTAGTAACGCCAGTGCATTTGACATCACGATATTCTTTTGAATAGTTCCGTCCAAATCTTCACGTACTTATCAGAAATGAGAACCTTTTCCGCTTTCTGCAATAAGCGTTCTTTGGTTCTTTTCGCAACTTCTACTTTCCATCCATCCTCAAGTGATAATCGATTCGATTGAGCATAAGCCTCAATTTGAGGAATTATTGCGGTTTCGCTAGTAACGTAATCAGAGAACTCTTCTTCTGGACCACGTAGATAACGAGTAATCACATAGGCTATGAAATCAGTGGGGAAAATATCTTCTATTTCAGCACCTGAGATTGGAACAAGCTCTCCAATTTGTATTATTTTCTCTTTCTCGGCACTATATAAACTGCTTCGAAGCTGTATTGCCATGTCCTCGCCAGGCTTATCCGAATCTAGAATAACAAACGGCAATTGTTCGTTTACACCAGTGATAACAGGAAGTACCGCTTTTATCCCTTTAAAGCTACCCGACGGGATAAACAATAGTTCTCGCTTAGGTGCAACTAAACCTCTTGCAATAAGATAATTTTTAATTGCACTAAGATAATATTGATCGGATGTACCTTCAACGATTGTTGGTTGCCCGCCGAGTAGCAATACGGGCGACACAGTGAGTTCAAGGGCAGCGTGAACAGAATAAATCGAACGTACTTCGCCTTTTTTCTTTTCTTTTGCACGTAAGTCAGATGAAACCTTCGTTAGCCCTTTTTCCTCTCCATCATCGTCGAAATATACAGCACGAACTCGATCCAGGTGATCAGCGTCAACCATGAAAGGTGAATGTGCGGTGTAGAAAATTTGATTTTCTTCAGCGAGATTTTCAAAGAATTCAAAAAGATCTCTCTGCGCAATTGGGTGGAGCGACACGCCGGGTTCATCCAGAAGTAGAATAGTGTTCTTATGCGTTTCCGAGCGTTCGACAAGAAAAACCAAGAAGAAACTGATAAACCACTGTAATCCCGCACTTCGTCCTTCAAGTTCTATTTCTTGTGGACGGATGTCGTCAGATACCCATATACGAAAATGGTTTCCATCGGCTTGAAATCGAAATCTATAATTACCTTGTCGCCACCAATCTCGAAATTCATCGGTTAGTTGGGCTGAAGCCGACTGAAGTAAAATTTCTCTTTCCTTTTTTCTCTTATTTGTTTCTTCAATTTCTTTTTCTGTTGGCTGACGTTCGCGTATGTCAACCTCACGCCCCAACTCTAAAATTTCTTCGGGTTCTAGCTCCACATATTCAAACAGAACTTTTAAAGTGCGAACTTTCGCAGCTTCGTGATTGCCTAAGTCCTTTCGCTTCATATTTGCAATAACATGCGGCAGATAAATTTCACTGTCTAAGTTTCCATAATTTGCGTAATAAACGAATGAAGGTATTGCCTTCAATACTACGTTTCTTGCCTCATCAACGCTTGATGGTGATGGGCGAGAAGCTATTTTTTCTAGGCTGCCTACTTTCTTAAGAATATTCTGGTATGCAGGAACGATCACCGATTTTTTTAGACCCTGCTCAAGATCAGGAGCTGACAGTTGTTTAAAAAGTGCGGTTAAGGCATTTGCTGGTACATCTCGCGAAATACTCTCTATGTTTTGACGCGCTTCATTAATTGCTGCTATCATTTCCTCTCGTAATGGTTCTTCAGTTTTGCCTGCTAGTGACAAACCACTAATCTCATCTGAAGCTTCGTCTAATAGCTGTAATACATCTGTCTTAGGGATAACATGCGTAGATGCGGCATTGGGAAATCCTATAGTATATTTTCCGTCCAAAGCGCGAGCAACAAAAGCTAATTGTACTTCTTCAGCCGGAGCGCCAGTGAGCTGTATAACTTTGTTTAGTGTCTGGCTATCCAACTCAAACTCGGCTTCAATAAAAATGGGTTTTTTATCAAGATTTCGAATCGGCGTATAGTCTTTACGGGGCGCGTCCGCCTGTAAATCAATCTCGCCATCACGAGCAGGTTTCAATTTCCAAAGTGCTAGTAAGAGGTTGGACTTGCCGCTTTCGTTCGTTCCAATCAGTGCGGTAACATCATTAGCATCAATCCAACCCGTGTTTGCAATCGAACGGAAATTTTTGACACAGAAGCGTAGCAGTTTCATAATTTACACTCATAGCATTACAACTATAGTATTTATTATATCTGCTCTATTAGGGTGTCAATCCCGAATGTTTACTAGATATTAGGATTAGTGTTGTTTGTCACGAGTTATATCTTGTAGGCGTAGTCGAGCTCGAAGAAGAATACGTGTATTAGCGATTTTCCGGCGGCGTAGAGGTCGGCAACGGGCTTCTACGCCGTCGCAGTTGCAAGGCCAGATCGTCGCTGCCAACGCCTCACGGTAGTCGCCAGCGTCACCCCCGCGAACACCCACATCGCGGGCATGATCGGGAACAGATAGCGCGGCAGTGCTAGCAAGAAAAAGTGGACGAGCAAGAAATACGCGACTACACCCCACAGGACGCTCACCTGCCGCCACTCACGCCGCGTAAGCCACATCCCCACCAAACCGAGCAGTAGCCCGCCCCAATGGAAGACGTACAGCAGCAGCTTCGGGAAAAATGTCGGATCGCTCATCAATGTGCCCAACCCCGCCACACTGCGATCTTCACGTGCCCATGTCAACACGGCATCTTTCAAGCTCTGACCGGGGAAATGCACGGAGTTATGTGGTTGCAGCAGCGCCTCTGCCAACTGCTTCAATTGCCGCGTCGCGTAGCCGAGCGGATTCTTGGCGATGGTATCCGCTGCGATCTTCAACGCCACGTCATCGCGATCCGTGCCGTTGGGAACCGTGCCGCCTGTCTGCGCCGCGTAGGTCGGATCGATGCTGGAGGAACCAGAATAACCCACCGTCGCCGCTAACAGCATATCGCTGATGCCATAGCCACCGATCACGATCCGGTCGAACTTGACCTTGTTGTACAGCGTCCATGTGCTCAACACCAGCGCATAGCTGACGAGGATCACGACGGCTGACTGCACGGCGCGACGTTTCGGGAGCACGAAGAACACATGCAGCGCCAAGCCAAGCGGAAAGGCTACCAACACGGCGCGCGTTAGGCTGGCTAACCCCAACAGCGCGCCACTCGCCGCCATCCGCCGCCAATCGCCCGTCGCAGGTTTCACGTAAATTGACAACGCCCAGTAGAAGAAGAACATGAATAGGGTTTCGCTCATCAACGTGCCGTTTTCGATGATGAACACCGGATTCAGGGCGATCCCTAAGGCGGCAAGGGTGGCGGCAGTCTGGCTGCCCGTCAAGCGCCATGCGATCCGCCACACGGCGAGGCTGGTCGCCGCCCCGATCACCGCTTGCAACACGCGAATCCACGTGATACCCGTATCGTGCCCTAACCACAACGTCAGCCCACCCGTGAAGAACGAGTACATCGGCGGGAATGGCACAACCTCAGCGGGCGTGATCGTCCTGCTGATCATGCGTTCCCCGTTGGCGATGTACCAGCCCGTATCATCGACGGTGGCTTGCTCGGCGGGCGTAATGACCGCATAACCGATCCGCAGCAAGAAGGCCACTATGAAGAGGATCAGCAGCCGGTTGAAGTGCGTATCGGCGCGCTGATCGGCCTGTACGGAAGGCACGGCGGTGCTGGCGAGCGTCATGACGGCTATCCCTTAGCCTTGCGGGCAACGATCAGCATGTGCGGGTACGGCAAATAGTCGTTCAACGGATACGAAAATACTTCGGCAAAGCCCGCGCTCAGCATCAATTGTTTCCATGCTAGATCGCTGCGGTAATGGACGGGCGAACGGGGCATCATCGCCTTGTCCAGCGCGTAGGTGAAATACAGTTTGTGGACGGGGCGCGTATTAACATCTTTGACGATCAGCGTGCCGCCCGGTGTTAGCGCTTCATACGCTTGCTGGATCAGCCGTTCCGCCACTTCCGCCGCTACATGGTGCAGCAAGTCGAGCGTAACCACTGCATCGAAGGTGGCGTTGAAGCGATATTCGCCCGCATCTTGGCAAAAGAACGTGACGTTATCCAAGCCTAATTTCTGCGTCACTAACTGCGCTTCTTTGATGCGTGGTTCGCTCAGATCGAAACCGACCACCTTGCGCGCGGGCGACTGGATGGCGTAGTACAGCGCGAACAGCCCGAATCCGCAGCCAATATCAAGGACATGCGCATCCTCGGCTAAGTGCTGTTCCAGCGTATCCAGAAAATCCACATTGATGATATGAAACCGGAAACGACAGTACCAGCGGATTAGCGCGTTGTGGTAAGCGTTGATGATCGTCCGCTGTGCATCGAGTTTACGTCGGCGCAGGTCAGCCGGATTGATCTGGTAGGTTGAGGAGCGGAGAAATTTCTTTTCCATGCTTGGTTGCTTATCTTGTAACGACATTGATCGCGGTTGGCTGACGACGCTGATGGAGCGCTTCCCACACCATCACCACCGTGACGGCGGAAAACAGGAATAACAAGGGATCGGTAGGCACACGGTAACGTGTGGTGGGGCCGCTGAAAACCACGTACATCACCGTCATCACGATCTGTACGAACCACAGCAGCGACACATCGCGCCACTGCCGCCGCGTCAGCACCACGCCGATCAGACCGAGGATCAGCAGACCGCCAAAGTAAACCACCTGCGCGATCCGTCCGATGCGGTCAAACAGTGGTTCCGAGTAGGCGTTGAGCGGATCATTAGTCGGCACGCCCGTCACCTGCAAATTACCCTGCGCGTCTGTCGAAGCCGTCGGGACGCCCTGATAATCCACGATAGGGACTTCGCCAGATACTGGATTCTTGCTAGGGAAGATGCCAACGCCCCAATAGGCCACGAACTTCACCCACAGCAGTTCCGGAATTTTGTCGGGGTTTTCGCGCAAATACTTCATCCCCAAATTCATCATGTAAGTGTCCATATCGGGCGGGGATAGCGGTTCGGGTGGCTGTTCCGGCGTCGCCCACTGTGTGTGATAACCCGCCGAAAAATACGGAATCACATATTGGCTGTTGCCGAACCAGAAATTCATGCCCGCGTGTGTGCCAATGTTCACGAAACGGTGGAAAACTTGATAATTGCGTATATCCCACGGGATCAGCGCGAGCGCGGCGATGATGGCGACGGGGATCAGCCGCGTAAAACTGCTGCGCACATCCCGCACGAAGAACCACAAGAATGCTGCCGCGCCAAGCATCACGCCTAGCGGACGGGTGAGCGCCACGATGCCAAGCACCACGCCCCCGACGGCAATCAACAGCCATGTAGCTCGATCAAACGTCGCGCGCTGCGCCAGCAGCACCATCACGTACAAAAACGCGAACTGTACCATCGTGAACAACGGCGTATCGATCACGGTCAGGCTTTGAAACACGAAATAGGGATACACGGCGAAGAACAGCGCCGCCAGCGGCCCCACAATCTCACCGCGCGGCATGATCCGCCGTGCTATCGCGATCAGCAGCCAGATTGTCAGCGCATCACATGCCGCGTTCAGCAGCACGGCTTGCAGTGACCCCTGCCCGAAGATCGTGTAGATCAGTGCCAGCAGATAAGGATAGGCGGGCGCGACTCCCGCATATGGCAGCCCCGTTTGCACCGTAAATTCGCCCGTTTTGATCAGATTGTTGGCGATCAGATGATAATCGATGAAGCCTTGGACGCTGCCAGTTTTCTCGTAGGCAAACACGTTATTGAAGGCGAAATACAACACCAACCGCACACTCACAGCGAGTACGATCAGCAGCACCGTGATCTTATTGGACTGACGCGCCATACCAACCTCTGCTCACCACCGCCGCCGAATCGACATGAGGATGGGAGCTTGCCTTTGTGAACTACGAGGACGCAATTATCCATAGCGCGCTTGGTGGCGTCAAGCACACCTCGAACGGGCAACAGGGCGTCATGCCACCTGTTCCCCTCCGAAGGCGGCCTTTCACCAGACATGAAGTTGGCTAGAAAGCGAATGTGTTGAAACCGTTCTCAGCAAAGAACAAGAGAATGAGCCACGCGTGGTCGTGGTAATTAACGGTAACGTTCGGCGCGCTGCCGCAGCGAATCGACGATGTCCAGCTCCGGCGGGAACCGCACCGAGCCGATTCGTGCCGATCCATCGGCTTCGCGGCGGTGGAAATCGCTGCCTACCGTCATCACGAGGTCGTGGTGCTTTGCCAGCCAGTACAACTCGCTGATCAGTTTGGGCGAGTGGTCGTAGTAGTACACCTCGATCCCGTCCAGCCCGTCTGCGACCAAGGCTTCGATGATCTGCGCATGCTGGGCATAGTGACCGGGATGCGCCAGCACCGCCACCCCGCCCGCTTCATGGATCAGGCGGATCGCTTCTGTCGGCGCGAACTGCGAATGCGGCACATACGCCACGCCTTCGTCCCCGATGTAGCGGTCAAAAGCGTCTTGGATCGAGCTGACATAGCCTTTTTCCAGCATGGCGCGCGCCAGATGCGGACGCCCCACCGACCCCGTGCCCGCTAAGGCCAGCACCCGTTCCACCTCAATTGGCAGGCCAACCGCGATCAGCTTTTGCACCATCTCCTGAATCCGGTAGACACGCCCGTTACGCAGCACATCCAGACGGTCAAGCAGCGGCGCATACGTAATGTTCAGCAAATAGCCCAAAAGATGGCGGTCTACCGTCTCGTCCTGTGAACTCAACTCGACGCCAGCGATGACTTGAAGCTGCGTCTGGTTTGCCGCGTCCAAGGCGGAAGGTATCCCTTGAATAGTATCGTGGTCGGTTAAAGCGATCACGTCCATTTGATGGGTAACTGCGATGTCCACCACCTCGGCGGGGTTGTACACCCCATCGGAAGCGGTGCTGTGCATATGCAAATCTACGCGCATGTTATCCCGCAGAGTCAACGATCCGAGGTTCAACGATCAGGCGGAGCGCGGTACGTTCCTGCGCTTCAATACTCACCTCCGTGAAAAAGGGGATGCAGATTACGTCGATACCATCGTCCGCAAGGTAGGTACGGGCAATGGCGGCGGCCTTAATCGCTTGATTCACAGCACCCGCGCCGATGGCTTGTACTTCTGCACGTTTATGTTCGCGCACGACCCCGGCGATTGCGCCCGCCACGGCTGTGGAACGGGAACGCGCAGACACTTTGATTACATCAACCATAAAGTACGTCGCTTCCTTCTATGTCGGCTGAATTTCTACATGCCTGATGGCATCATGAAAAATCCCATCATCAACGTATGAGAACAATGTGGGGAACTGTAAATCTCATTTTAGCCGTATATGCTATACGCGCAAGTGTCTATACGCTTACCAGTGTAGGTACTTTAACAGATTGCACAATGTTGGTTGATAGTTAAGTCTGTTAAATCCCACAAGCCTGCCGTTTTCAAGGTGAGATCAGTGTGGTATCCTTCTACCCAAGGTTCGTAACGTCTGGGCAAGACATCGTTTGAAAGAGGATTTATTGTGAATACAGAAGAATTCATCCGCCGCTTGCCTGTTTATCTGCTGCTCGATACCTCGGCCTCGATGTTTGGTTCGGCTATCCAAGCCGTCCAACAGGGCGTCCACATGATCCACAACGAACTACTGAACAATCCGCACGCCATCGAAACAGTGGTGCTCAGTGTGATTACTTTTGCCTCTTCCGCACAGCAAATTTCGCTGCTATCGACCGTCGAGGACTTCAAACCACCCACCTTGAAAGCCGAGGGCAATACTGCGCTCGGTGCCGCGCTCACGCTGCTGGATCAGGCGATAGAACGTGAAGTCAAGCGCAATGCCGAAGGCCGCAAGGGTGACTACCGCCCGATCGTCTTCTTGCTCACCGATGGCGCTCCCACCGATGAATGGAAAACGCCCGCTGCCAAACTCAAATCGCGCGCTGGCATCAAAGTCAATTCCATTGTGGCGATAGGCTGTGGCCCCAGCGTCAACATGGCGACGCTCAAAGAGATCACCAACGACGTGATCCGCATGACCGAAACCAGCCCAGATTCGATCAAGCAGTTCTTCAAGTGGGTGTCTGCCAGCATCCAGCGCACCAGCCAGAAGATGGTCGCCAAAGCCGACGATACCAACTTGGATGCCGTCCCGCTGCCTTCCGTGCTCAAGTGGGACAAAACCGACTCAGGCTCCTGAAGCTTACGGGCCGCGTTCGATTGTCTACGTAAATTTTGGGAGAATCTAGCTAAAAAAGATCGATCAATATTGCTCATCGGCACACAGCGCCTTCGCCAGCGATACCCGAAATGCGCAGCCTCTAGCGGGGGCAGCGCATTTGCGACCGATGTTAGAGATTTTTTGTCATCGGCTGCTATCATCATGAACATCGAAAACCATTCTGCCCGAGTTGGTGCCCGAACTCAGCCATAAGAACGCAGAACTGAGCGCATGAGACCCAAGATTCAACTCCTCGTCGATCCCGTTGGTTGGCCCACGCCGCTGGTTCCAGATATGGTACTAGTCGTGTTGGAGGCACGTCTGCCTGCTTATGTCAGCGCCGAGATCGACGCACTGGAGATGCGTGATCGCTGGTTCGAAGCGCTCCCGCGTGGCGAAACCGTGATGTTCCTGTTCCTGACACGCCCGCTCCCGCCCGATTGGGAGGAACCTCTCCGCTATTGGCTAAATTCGTCGCACCGACTGTATTTGCTACACACCGATGGCGCAGATCAAAAAGATATGCGTGCCTTGGCACAGATGACCGTCACACAGCCAGTCGCCCGCGCGCCATACCGCATCGTCCAGCAAAACGCGACGGGCTTGGACAAAGCCGCCGACTGGATGAGCAGCATCCTCAAAAAGCTGGTTGACTTCGAGCCTGAACCGCCGCCCATCAAGATCACACCGACGCGCTGGCGCAGCTTGCCCTCCAACCGTCAAGACGAGCACGCTTATCCCGATCAAGTGACGTTGTCCGTGGCTGGCGCGGGCGGTTATGCCATGACCGCTGCCAGCACACGCGGCAAATCGCACGCGCACACGGGTGTGTTCCGCGATGATGCGGTAGGGTTGGCAGCGACTTCGTATTGGAATCTGATGGCGGTAGCGGACGGCGCGGGTACGGCTCCCTTGGCGCGGGTCGGATCGAATCTCGCCGTGACGGCTGCCATTCGCGCCATGCAAGAGGCCAGCCCGCCGCTGCCCGCCGCCGAAGACATCGCCAAAACGATCTGGGCAGGGCTGAAGGCGTCCTACAATGCGCTGATCAAATTTGCCAGCGAACGCAGCATCGATGTGAGTAATCTCAATACCACGCTGCAAGTGCTGCTGCATTGGCCTCAGAAAGAAGGCTGTCTGATCGGGGTTGCCCACATCGGGGATGGGCTGGTCGTCGCGGAAGGCAAAGGTCAAATCTACCCGCTGACCGAGCCTGATGTCGATCCTGATGACGCCGGACGCACGCTGTTCCTCACCAGCGGCCCACTGCGCCAGTGGATGGAAGAACGCACCAAGATTTACCAGTTCGATGAGCCGCTGAATATCATCGCCCTGATGACTGACGGCGTCTCCAGCGATCTTGAACCCTACGACGAACTGCTCCCCACCAACCTGTTTGATGCGCTCGGTCAGCGCGTACTGTGCTACCCGCTTAAGCAGCGCGAACAAGCGCTCCTTGCCTTCATCAGCTATGAACGGCGTGGCTCCTTCGATGACCGTACGTTAGCGATTCTGGCGCGAGAATAGACTGTTCTGCCGCACGGCTTCCGCATTGGACTACTTTCGATGGAGCAACTGGTTCATGCCGAATCGACGGGATTAAAGGTATAGCCAACGCCGGGGACAGTCATGATCAGCTTGGGTTCGCGTGGGGATGGCTCGACCTTGGAACGTAAGCGGCTGATCAGGCTCTTGAGCAGATTACGATCCCCTTCGCCTGTGTAGCCCCACACCTTCTCGATGATCGTCTCGGTGCTCAAGACGTGCCCGCGATTGTTGACGAGGCAGTACAGCAAGCGGAATTCAAGATTAGTGAGCTGGCGACTTTGCCCCGTAGATAGCGTGACGGTGTGACGTTCAGGATCAAGGCTGAGATTAGCGACCTGCAAATTAGGCACTAGCGAACTCGGCATCACCCGCGCCCGCCGCAACTGCGCCGCCACATGTGCCAGCAGCATCTGGTAGCCGAACGGTTTGGTCAGAAAATCGTCAATACCTGCATCATACGCGTAGATAATGTCACTTTCGGGGGCGGGATTGCAGAGCAGCAGCATGGCGATGGAGGAGCCGCCGCGTATCGTCTCGATCCGCCGTAACAGATCGTCCTCGATGCTGTCTTCGTCCAAGATTAACAGGTCAGCCAGATGATCGGACAGGGCGCGGTCGGCCTGTGTGCGGTCAACCACGCTGGTAACGTCGTAGCCTTCCTGACGCAAAATGAAGGTCAGGATATTCACCGATTTAACGTCATCGCCAATGATGAAGATGTTCAACGCTGATTTAGTTCTATCCTATGCCAGTAACACGCGGTTCCAGTTGAATCTTATTATCCATCGTTGGTGATGGCAACCCAAAATACGGGGAAAGCTTAACAAAGGAATATGAAGGGGAGGTTAAACCAGTCACGACAGTTCGAAACTGTGACTCGGCAGTTGAATCTCAACGCTGGCACCGCCTTCGGGACGATTGCTGGCGCTGATCTTGCCGCCATGCAGTTCGACTATCGCCCGCGCGATGAACAAGCCCATCCCTAACCCGCGCACGAAACCTTCGCGCAGTTTGGTCGTGTATTCTGGTTGGAAGACTTTCGGCAGTGAATCGGCGTCGAAGCCGGGGCCGTTATCGTTCACGATCAAAGCGGCGCGGTTGATCTCACTGTTGAAGATTAGCACTTCGACCGTACCACCTTTGGGCACGGCTTCGATCCCGTTTTCTACCACCTGCCGCAGCGCCCGCCGCAGCGAGTCGGGTTCACAGGCCACCATCACGGGTTCTTCAGCGTAGCGCATGTGCAGTTCTACCTGTTTGTCGGTAGCCTGATCATGCAGTGGTTCAAGCGCCGCTGCCGCCACCTCGCGCAGGTCGAAGTATTCGGTGGCTTTGTCCGGCGTCGGGAACTCGTTCAGGCGGTTGACCAACGAGACGAGGTCTTCGGCGCTGGAATGCAAGTCGTCCAGATTCTCGCGCAGTTCGTCGGGGACTTTGCCCTGTAATTCCAAGCTGGACAGGTTAAGCGAGATCGCCATCGACAAGTTGCCAAGTTCGTGCCGCAAACCCTCGATCAGGCCGGGGACTTCCACATTGCTAGGGCGCACCATCGACTCTTGCAGAATTTTTAGCGTTTGCTCTAACTCGGTCAGTTTTTCCAGCTTATGCGCCATCGTCCGCTGCGACTCAATCTCATCGACCTTTTGCAACCCCTTCAGCACGACCTCGCGAATTTGTTCGGTTTTGACGGGCTTGAGCAAATAGGCATATGCGCCGATGTTAAGGGCTTCAATAGTCGTATCAAGCGTTGGTTGTCCGCTGATCACCGCGACGGGTACATCGGGGATATTTGCCTTGATCCAGCGGAGCAATTCTAGCCCGGACATTTCCGGCATCCAGACATCCGCCAGCACTAGATCGACGGGCATCGCGTTCATCTTATTGAGAGCATCCACGCCGTTGACAGCCTCGACCACATCCAGACCAATATGGCGGACGCTGAATGCCAATATTTCCCGGATGTACTTGTCGTCGTCCACGATCAGAACACGACGCTTCATGCGTAAGGCTCCGTAGCGGTGGCTACTTTAATTCGTTGTATGTTTGTGACGGTTGATCTTAGGCATCAATTGTATGATGAGTGATAACGGATCTGAGTAGTGTGGTGACTACAATCATTGCTGCCAACATGCCAACCAAATCCACATCCCACGCTAATTGTCACATAATGTTAGCTCTTCAGGTCTGTAGCTTTCATAACAATGTTGCAACACAGTATTAACCAGTGGTGCGTTGAAGGAGGAAACGCTTTGCGGAAAATCCAGTTAGGCGCTTATATCGTCTGTACCGTCCTTATGTTGTTCGTGGCGGGCTGTTCCGGTGGCGAGGCCGTGCCGACCGTCGCCAAACTGAACACCCCCATCCCTACCGTCGATTCAACAGTGCAAGCCTCCATCGCGCTGACCAAGGCTGCCCTCAGCAGCGCCGCACAGCCAACCAATGTAAGCAGCACCGCAACGCCCGGTGCGCTCTCAACGTTGGGCGCATTCCTCAATGTCACCGATACGCCATCCGCCAGCACAGATGATGCCAGCCTCGCGGCTACCTCCGACGAAACACTGACCATCGACTCGGCTGAGTCCAGTTTTATATCGCGCCAGATGACCTTCATCATCCGCTTTACGCCGTACAAAGTGCGCATTAAATCGGCAGTGTTCCACTATACTTTCCCGCTCTCCGGTCAAACCATCGATCAGAAGGTGAGCGCAACGAATCAGAAAGCGGGCAAGCAGAGCAAATTACAGGTGCAGATGTCGGTGGATAAGCTGCCACCGCTCGAAGATAGAGTGCTCTACCAATGGCTGCTGACCGATGAAAGCGGCACGGTTTTCCGATCTGACGAGCAAACCTTCAAGCTGACCGAGTCGATTTCCTCGGAACAGCGCAAAGATCGCCCGATCATTCAGGCCAAGCAGAGTTACAAGAGCAATTTTCCGGACTCCAGCGTCTTCTATGTCACGCTGACGCCAGAGTCACCGATCCAGTATGCGCGCTTCTTGCTCACGCAGAACAACGGCATCGAACAGTTCGACTTCGAAGCCAAGGTGCCGCGTAAGCAAAAAGGCGAGGAACTCCAACTCAAATTCACATGGTCGAACGTCTTCGGCCCGCAAATCCCGTGGACACAGTTCGAATCGTGGTGGGTGTTCATCGACTCTAACGGGAAAGAGTGGCGCACTGAATCCGCCTATAACGTGTATTCCGATAACCGCTATCACAAGTGGACGCAAACCAAGACCAAGTATGCCGAACTGTTCACCTATGATCGCTCGGCCTCGGACATCGCCACGTTTGTCGCCGCCACCGATTACAGCGTCGAGCGTTTGAGCAAAGAATTCAACTACAAGCTGACCTATCGCCCGCATATCATCGTCTATAACTCGCAGGTGGAAATGATGGACTGGGCACCTGCGCAGTGGGTCGAGTCGTTCATCGGCATGGCGAGCGGTCAGTGGGGCGGTGTGGTGATCGCTTACACCGATTCCGCGCGCTTCACGGGCTACGGCATCATTCAACACGAATTGGTGCATGTCTTCCAGTACCAATCGGAGCGCACCATCAAACAGCTCGTGCCGGGATGGTGGGTGGAAGGCAGCGCGCGCTACTTCGAGGAGCAGCCTGTTGATGCGCTTGCCCTCGTCAAAGAATATGTGCAGGTCTACCGACCACCATCGTTGATGCAGGGTATCAGCAATGTCGCGCCGAACGGTCGCAATATCGGTTGGAAATACTTCGTCGGCAGCACGGTCGTTCGCTATCTGCGCGAGACGTATGGCAACGATGTATTCGCCAAGATTCAAGCCGCTATCGCCCGTGACATTCGGTTCAGCGATGCGCTCAAAATGGCAACTGGCAAAACCTTGCAAGAAATTGATGCCGATTGGCAAGAGTGGATCATGAGCTAGTCGGGATACACCAGATCATGACAGCAAGGGATAGGGTTGTGCTATCCCTTGCTGCGATCCTCAGTGACTAGGCAGGCGGCAAGTAAGCTTGCACATGGAACTCGGAATTCACGTCAATCGGTAGACTCGGATCAGCGTAGGTGGCCTTGATGTGCTCTTGCAGCGCCGCCAAACCAGCGTTCAGTTCGTCGTCGGTCATCTTCCAGCAGTGCGACCATTTGCGCTCACGCAGCGCCTGTACATAGGCTTCCGGTGAATGCCGCGCGGAGAAGGTGTGCTGGTGAAAGTCGCCTACTTCACGCCAGCCTGCCTCTTGCAAGAACGTCGTGCGCTGGTCGGAACGGATCGAGCCTTGAGTGCTAGGGAACGTCTGGATGATCTGTTGCCAGACCGCGTCGAGGGCTTGCGGTGTCTGGCGTTGGTTGCCGCCATGCAAAAGCATCGCCCCCGGTTTGAGCACCCGTGCTACCTCCGTCAGGACATCGCGCCATGTAGGGATCAGGTGGAAGATGTGAACGGCAACCACCGCGTCAAACGTGTGATCCGCGAACGGCAGTAGTGTTGCATCGGCTTCGACAAGCTCGATGCGTTCGGTGGTCTGCTTGCGCCGCAGCCGATCCATCATCGGGCGGGCGAGGTCAACGCCATATACCGTGCCGACCATCGGCGCGAGCGGCAAAGCGATCCGCCCCGTACCGATCCCGATCTCTAGGACGCGGCTGTTTTGCATTAGATGACCAGCCTGCACGAATAACGCCGCCGAGGGCGTTTCTTGACCGGGAGGGAAGCCGCGCGTATCGTCGTAATACTCGGCGGCGCGATCAAAAACGATGGACTCGCTGGGCATATTTCTCTCCATTTGGCAGCGGACGACAACCAGATCACGGACAGATCAGCGTACGGGAGCGCGAGTGGTCTCTTACTTCACGCTCATCAATTCGATTTCGAAGATCAAGACGGAATTCGGCGGGATCACGCCGGGGACGCCCTGCGCGCCATAGCCGAGTTCGGGCGGGATGGTGACCTTGCGCTTGCCGCCGACCTTCATGCCACGCACGCCGACATCGAAGCCCTGAATCATCTGCCCCGCGCCTACCGAGAATGGCAGGGTTTGTTTGCGATCATAGGAGCTGTCGAATTGGGTGCCGTTTTCCAACAGGCCGCGATAATTGACTTCTACGTATGAACCGACTTTGGCCTCAGCGCCAGTACCGATCACGATGTCCTGCAATTTAATTCCGCTATCCAAGGTCACTTCCTCTCCGGGGGTAGGGGCGACAGCCGACGTACTAGCAGGAGACAGCATTTGCTGAACCTGCGCACACGACGCCAGCACCAGCATCAATAAAATACTCACGATTAAACCACTACGTACACGCTTCACGACTTATACCGCGATCCTTTCGTCAGGGTAGCTTGATTTATTCCGGCTCAAGTGTGCCATTGACCGCCCGATCTCACAAGCCGCTATAATCTGAGACTAAATTAGGGAGAGAGACATCGTGGTTAAATTGCTGGCGCTGCTCATAGCAGCTTGCTTTCTGCTGGGCTGTACCGCCCGACCGACCGCCACGCCACAACCGACGCTCACGCCGACTATTCCCGCTACGCCGATCCCCAAGCAACCGCTTTACCAGATCGACACCCAAGCGTCCATCGTGGACTACTTGGGAACGGGTGCGTTCAATATCCAATTCCCCGGCACGTTCTCCTTGAAAGGCAACCAGATCGCGCTCGTGCCCGAAGGCGACGGCTACCGCGTCAAAGTCGATGTGGTGATGGATGGTAACTCCGTGACCGCCGTGAATGATCTGGTCAAGGGCGCGTTGTACAACAACCTCGAAGTGCCCAAATATCCGACGGCGCGCGTGCTGCTCGATTCCGTCGAATTGATCAAGCTGGATGATAGTGGCGGTGAGATCAAATTCACGGGATCAGGCACGATTGATCTGCATGGCGTCGTCCGCAACATCAGCATCCCCCTCACCATGACCATCAAAGACGGCACGCTGCACGCGACTGGCGAAACCAAGCTTGATCTGCTCGATCACAATGTCAACGTGCCAACCGCCATCATGAGCAGTACCATCACTTTCAAGGCGAATATTACCGCGCTGGAAGTGACGGATAGGGCGGTGGCAGCGACAACAGCGACTCCGTAATCCGCAGAACGTGACGATTATCAGATGAAGTTCGAGTGGGATCGGCTATAATCAAGCGCAATATTCCGCTCGAACGAAGGATTAATTTGCCGTGGCTGATGTAGTGTTGATTGCAGACCTCCATAAGTACGAAGGACAAGAAGTGACCGTGCGCGGGTGGCTGTATGACCGCACGGATAAAGGTAAATTACAATTTCTCAAAGTGCGCGATGGCTCCGGCATGGCACAGGCGGTAGCGTTCCAGAAAGACCTACCGGAAGATATATTCGCTGCCATCCGTACACTGCCGCAAGAATCCTCGCTGGTCATCACTGGCCCTGTCCGCGCCGACAAACGCGCCCCCGGTTACCCCGGCGGCTACGAAATCGGCATCCGCGAGGCCAAGATCATGCAGGTGGCGGAAGAATACCCGATCACGCCCAAGGATCATGGCGTCGAATTCCTGATGGACAATCGCCATTTGTGGGTGCGTTCCACGCGCCAATGGGCGATCCTGCGCATCCGCGCGACGGTGATCAGCACCATCCGCAATTGGCTCGATGATCATGGTTATTTGCTGGTGGATACGCCGATCATCACGCCAGCAGCGGGCGAATCGACCACCGAATTATTCGAGATCAGCTATTTTGACGATAAAGCTTATCTAGCGCAGACCGGTCAGTTGTACAACGAAGCCAACATGGCGTCGTTCGGCAAGGTCTACTGCTTTGGCCCCACCTTCCGCTCAGAAAAATCCAAAACGCGCCGCCACCTGACCGAATTCTGGATGGTCGAGCCGGAGATGGCCTACTATTCGCTAGAAGACCTGATGGACATGGAAGAGCAGTTCATGAGCGCCATCGTCCAACGCGTGCTCGAAAAACACAAGGTCGAACTGGAAATCCTCGAACGCGATACGGCTGCCCTTGAGCGTGTGATCCCACCCTTCCCGCGTATCAGCTATGATGACGCGGTGGAGCGGCTGCACAAACTCGAAGCCGAGACGCTTGATCCTGAACAGAAGCATTTGCTCGCCATCGAGTGGGGCAACGACTTCGGTTCGCCGCACGAAACTGCGCTCACGCAGCAGTTCGATAAGCCTGTCTTCGTGTATCACTATCCGAGCGCTGTCAAAGCCTTTTACATGCAGCCCGTCGATGGTCGCCCCGAAGTCTGCCGCAGCGTCGATCTGCTGGCTCCGGAAGGCTACGGCGAAGTGACGGGCGGCAGCGAACGCATCTGGAACAAAGAACTGCTCGACCAGCGCATCGCCACCATCGGCCTCGATCCAGAAAGCTACCGCTGGTATCTCGATCTGCGTCGCTACGGCGCGGTGCCCCATGCTGGCTTCGGATTGGGCGTCGAGCGTACGGTGGCGTGGATCTGCGGTTTGCAGCATATCCGCGAGACGATTCCGTACGCGCGTATGCTCAAACGGTTCTATCCATAAGCATTGGCTGGCTGCGCTTTTCCGCGACATTGGCTAAAAACGCAGCCAGCTTCGTCCTTACCAAGCACTGAGCACGATACCGAGGGAGAGCATGGTTCTCACGCTGCGGATTGACATCATTCAGGTGATCACATGGCTGATCATCGGCGCTATCGCTGGTTTTCTGGCGAGTTGGGTTGTGCGCGGGCGTGGCCTCGGCATGACTGGCAATCTGGTGGTTGGTCTGGTCGGGGCGATGATCGGTGGTGTGCTGGTTAGCCTGTTCGACAAAACCGCCTTTCCGTCCTTTCTGACCGAACCCATCTCGATCTCGTTTCTGGATATTCTCGCTGGCTTCGTCGGCGCGGTGATCGTCTTGTTGGCAGTGGGCCTCGTCTACGGGCGTAGGAAGTAGCAGCAGTTTGTCATGACATTGGAAGATGCCCGCGAAAGCTTGCAAAAGATACTCGATGTAAACAACCCCGCCGACGCGCCGACGGCCTATTACGCCCTGTATCACGATCCGAAACGCTCGTCAGTGTACGTGCGGCGTGACGAACATGGCGAAGTGGTCGGCTTTGTCGGGCGCTTCCAGACGGGGATCGATCTGTTCCGTCCGGTCGTGACGATGCGCTGTTGGCAGCCGGAAGTCGCCGCCGATCTGCTGGCGGAGGCGCTCATACAAGGGCGACCCTACTTGATTTTCAGCAACCTCAACCAGTTGCCGATGGTAGGCGGCAGTATGCAGGTGAGCAATGAGCGCATCCTGCAAATCTTCGTGCTGGATGCTTCGCGCTTCAAGCCCGTGATGAACGTGCTGGTTGTGCATAAGCAAGCGCCAGATGGTTCGCCGCGCGTGGAGATCAGCTCCAATGGACTGCAAGCCGTCGCGGGGTTGAACTGGCAATCGCCCGGATTTGCCGAAATCTACGTCCAGACCGATCCCGAAGCGCGTCAGCGTGGTTGGGGCGCGGCGGTAGTGGCGGGCATTTGTGAGCGCGTCCTGAGCAGCGGGCGCGTGCCGATCTACCTCGTAGAACCGGGCAACGAATCCTCGGTACGCTTGGCGCGCGGCATGGGCTTCGTGGATACAGGCGCACGGCAGGTGTTCGCGGATACGATCTATATGGGGCATCCGATGCGGGACTGATTCCGCGTGCCCTACTTTTGCAGAACTTGGTGAGCGTCTCGCAAAAGACGCTCTGATTGTGCGTTATCTACTTGTTGATACCGTCTACCTTGCAGTGCTCATCGGAGCAGGCACGAAAGAAGGTGAAATGCCACAAAACGACAGCCCTTTTCTCACTACGCCGCAGCCTTTCTACCGATTAGCCGTGCTCCTCACGCTGGTGATCGTGCTGGCAGCGTGCCAATCCGGCGCGCCGAGCAACGTCAATAGCGTTACCGGCACGGTTGTAGGCACGCCGGCAGGTTCCGGCATCGATCTGCGGCTGCCCACGCTGCCACCGACGCCCGTTGATCCGGGGCTGCTGGCGATTCAGGCCACGCCTGACCTCGCCAAGCTGCCTTTGCTGTCGGCATACCTTCAGCGGGTGCAAGCCGTCCTGCAACAGCCGATCCCGATCATGACGCTGACCGAGGGGCTGGATGAGGCGCAGGCGCAAGCGCAAAAACTGGCGGTGAACGATCAGCGTTTTCAGGGCTATCTGCGCGATGAGCAGACTCAAGCCGCGCTGCGTAACGAGATTTTTGGCGTGTACCCGATGCGCGCCAGCGACGTGACGCAGCAAATCGCCGCCTGTGCCACCGATACTTGCTACCGCGTCGAAATGTACAACTACGCGATGAACTTCTACCTCGCGGCGGTGGTCGATATGCAGCAGCGTGCCGTGCTGAACGTGTACGGCTTCGAGAACACGCAGCCTGACGTTCCACCGTACCTGACCAACATCGCCCTCGAGATCGCCACCCACGCGCCGGAAGTCAAGCAAGCCTTGGGGTTCAGCCCCGATGCTGGTGACGCGATTTACTCGAATATCAAGACCGCGCTGAACGGCACCATCTGCGAGCGGTCGCGGCATCTGTGCGTCGCGCCGACCTTCATCGTCGGGGAACGGGCGCTGTGGGCGATTGTTGACCTGACCGAGGGCAGTTTGATCGGCGTACGCTGGACGGAACTGGGCAACACCCGCGCTGTGACGGAAAAAGAGCTCGAAAACAAGGCGATTTCGCGCCGCTACTGCCAGCAAGAAACCACCTTGGAGCAAGATGGTTGGCGGCTGAAATACACGCTGACCAGTTCGGACGGACTGCGGATTTCGGACGTGAGCTTTAACAATGTGCCGTTCATCGACAGCGCCAAGCTAGTAGACTGGCATATTAGCTATTCCGTGCCGGATGGGTTCGGTTACAGTGACGCGGTAGGCTGTCCGGTGTTCAGCCAAGCCGCCGTGATCGCGGTGCAGCCGCCGACCGTCGAAAATATCGTTGAAAATGGCGAGGTGGTCGGCTTCAGGCTGAAGCAGGATTTCTGGAGCGAACTGTGGCCTCAAGCCTGCAACTACTTCTACGCTCAACGCTACGAGTTCTACCGTGATGGGCGCTTCCGCCCCATCGCCAGCAATGTCGGGCGCGGCTGTGGCGACAACGGCACCTACCGCCCCGTGACGCGCATCGCGCTGGCGCAGAAGGATTACACCTTCAGCCAGTGGAACGGCTCGGCGTGGGAGGCATGGCAGCACGAGGATTGGCGGTTGGCCTCCAAGGTGTCCACGACCAGCGAAGGTTACCAGTTCCGCTTTGCCAACGCGGCGGGCGGCTATTACATCGAACCCGCCACCGGACAATTTGGCAACGGCGAACGCGGCGACAACCCGTATGTGTTCGTGACCCTGCGGCATTCCGATAAGGACGAAGGCGACGCGGATATGCCAACAATTGGTCCGTGCTGCAACACTGATTACCGCCAAGGGCCGGAAAAGTTCATCGATCCGACGCCGGAGCCGATCACTGACAGCCAATTGGTGCTGTGGTACGTCCCGCAGATTCGCAACGACGACACCAAAGGATCGGAGTACTGTTGGGCGGAAATGGTACTAGAAAATGGGATTTACGTTCCCAAAGAATACCCTTGTTACTCCGGGCCAATGCTGGTGCCGCTGACCGGTTCAGCTGCGCCAACAGCGACGCCCTAACGCGAAGAAGGCAGCTATGAGCAAACGCAAACAAAAAACGCAGCAACGTAATCCCGAATCCGCTGCCGAACCGAAAAAAATAGCCGCGCCAACGACCGCGAGTAAGCGCAAGGCGAAGGTATACAAGCCAACCAACGCGATGGCATTGCGCACGCGTATGATCGGCGTAGCGGTGCTGATCGTCGTCCTGATCGGCGGCGGCTCAGTCCTCGTCAACCATACCAACACGCAAAACGACCAGAAAAACATGACCATGACCTCGATGGCGTATGTGGTGGGCACCACGCAGAACTGCGCGGGTAGTTCGCCTTTCGCCTCGGCAGTCGGCTTCCCGCGCGGAGTGCTCGATACGCGTGCCAACTTCGTGAAAGGGTTGGCACTGCGGGAACTGGACGCCAGCGGCAACATCCTGCGGACGTATCAGCATCCGTCGTGGTCACAGGCGGGTTATTTGGGATCATTCCAGCGGGACGCGGCGGGTAACATCTTCGTGATTCCCACGCCATACATCAACATCCTCGACAACCCGCCGAAGAAAGCCAATATCGTCTACCGCATCGACCGCAACACTGGCGAGATGGTTCCGCTGGCGAATCTGCCCGTCCTCGCACCCGCCACGCCGGAAAATGTGTACGGACTGCTTGGCCTGACCTATGACTGCGAGACGCGCAGCCTGTACGTGTCGTCGGTATTCGGTTCGACCTTCACCAACGTCGCGGGCTGCATCTTCCAGCTTGACCCGAATACGGGCGAGGTGCGATCCAGCTTTGAGTACGTAGATGCCTTCGGGATCGGTGTGTTCAACAGTGTCAGCGGCAAGCGTCTGTACTTCGGGCTGGCGCGCACGCCGGATGTGTACTCGGTTTCGCTGGATGCCAGTGGCAAATTTGGCAAGGATGTCCGACCCGAATTCTCGATTGCCGAGGCAGGCGGCAGCTTTGACGAACGCGCCAAATCGATCACATTCCAAGGCTCGAACCAACTGATCGTCAAGATCATGCCATTCGATTTCAATCTGACCGCCACCAATCAGGCCAAACAAATCGTGTTGTCGTATGGGTACGACTCGCAAGCCGATAAATGGTTACTGCAAGCGGCGCAAACACTGAACGGCACATCGATCAACAGCTGATCGATCAGGCGATGCGAAATGATCCCGCTGGAAGTAGAGAAGCGGGATTATTTTTATGTTTAGTGCTGGAGGCCTTGTCCCTAGTTCGGAACTACCGACTCTGGTAGAAACAGATCGACAGCGCGAATCCGGTGCGGAACTTAGCGACGGCTTGCATGTGGATCAGGCAATCTGAGCGGGGTTTGTGCAGTGCGAAATGCCGCGTTAGGTCTGTTCAGTGCGGTCAAGCACAATGATGGTCGCCGTTTCTCTACGGGTCGCTACTTCAAACATCACAACCCCCGTCAACGCGGCTAGAAAACCGGGTATGGCGTTCTGTAGGCACGTTTCCATAAAACCCACGACGACCTCCCAGCGCTCTTGAATGACCGAGCGCGGCGTACGATCTGAGATGTCGTGAATATTGTTAAAGTTACCGATAGCCTCATAGACTAGCCAGCTACTTCCCCAGAGAAAGCCGACAATAATCAATAGATCCGCGATGCGCTTCATTCGGTTTCATATCCTCTTATGTTGTGATGACGGCGTAGGGGAGCGATTTGTGAAATCAAACTATAGAGGATAACTGTGAGCATTCAAATCACGATTCCATTTCAATTCATAACACGGGAAACAGGGAGTAGACGGGTGCGAATTCGGGTGGGCATAGAGGGAAAGCAGAAAATTCCCATTCATCGCATGACAAGTAGGTTTATCGTTGCCGTGTGATATACGTCACGAAACAGGATGACATACCTCACACTCCTGTTGCGTCCAAGGCGGCTATGATGATAGTGGGCATTTATTACTGCGCTATGTTTGACGTGCGCCAAAATTAATGTGAGTTGATTATTATGTCCAAAAATGAACCAATCCACTGTCCCAAATGCCAGACCACTGATATCAGTACGAAGGTAGTCACTATCGATGCCGCTTCAGGCAAGCGACTCTCGCTGCCAGTGACCGCAGTCGGTGGCATTTTTATCGCCATCGGCGTCATCCTCGGCGTCCTGTCGGTCATCAGCGCGATCACCTCGTCGCCGGCGCAAGACCCTAGCCCGACCGCGATAGTCGTCCTCGGGTTGATGATGGTGCTTTTGTTTGCTGGCCCCGGTTTGTACCTTGCTGCGCCGTACGTACAGGCGGATCGGCGGCAGTTGAGCGAATACCACTGCAAGCAATGTAGGCATGAATGGCACCGCATGGAGGGCGCAGAGATCACCCTGCTCAAGGTGTGGGTTCCGGGTAGCTTGGGATCGATGGTGCCCTCGCTGGTGGAACTTGCGCCGAATTGGCTGCGCGTGAAAGGCATTGATAAAACGCTGCACATCCTCAAAGATCATGCCGCCCGACAAATTGAATTCACGGGGCGAAAGCATACTGGCAAGACTGCCGCTGGCGACATCAACGGCTACCCGCTGGTCACGTTTAACAGCGCGCAAGGACGCCTCAAGCATGTGGCGGTGCAGCCGGAAAGCTACCAACAACTCTGTGCGTGGGTGCCTTCGGCAGCAGGAACGGAGCACAAACCATTGGCAGTTACCGCTCATCCTAGCGTGATCGACACGTTCCGCGTCGAGGAACAGGCCGCATTATGCTTACCCGATCTTCGCGAGGCTGTGCAAACGCTCAAGGCGCTCTACACCGCTAAAATGGCAGCGCCCGGTCAAATGGGTATCCGTGCCTTAAACGCCGTGGAAGGGAAGAAGGATGCTACCACGTATATCCTTGCCTACTTGGACGAGAGAGGCACAGGGCAACTCGATGATGTCAACAGCCTTGAACCCTTCCGCCGTTCAATTGCGCATTCGCGGAATTACAGCCACGAGGATGTTCACCGCGCGAAGCTCGAAATCCTTGAGTGGGCGTATCAGCGGATCACACAGTCTGCGTCGGCTCCTCGATCCATCAGCAGTTCCACGCCGAAACCTCAAGAGGCAAGCGGCGGACTGATCTGCGCGACGTGTTCAGCGGCGATCCGTAACTTCCACTACAGTTTTGAACACATTGTCATCTCTGCCGGAGTCGGTTGGCAGTGTTCTGGATGTGGGACGGCCTATTGCAACGATCATCTCGATGAGCAGGCGAAAGATTCCGAAAAGTGCCCGAACTGCGGTGGTACCTTGATCCGGTTAGAGCAAGGGCCAGCCGCGTCATCGATGATTGAGTCCGCACGGCAGCGCGGCTTCTACAACGAGTATATTCGTCCGCCAGAGTCGCAACGGACGGTCGTAAAGGCGTGACGACTGCCGATCCGAACCCAGATCAATGAGTGCGATCATGGACATTTAGAAGTACGCAGCACCTTCATGACGCGACAATCAGTGCGGATTCGCATCAGCGGGTACCGTGAAGTAAAACGTGCTGCCTTCGCCCGGTTTGCTTTCTGCCCAGATGCGCCCACGATGATGCTCGACCACCTTTTTACAGATGGTCAGCCCGATCCCGCTACCCTGATAGGTGCCGACCGGATGCAGGCGTTGGAACATCAGAAAGATGCGATCCAGATATTGCGACTCGATCCCGATCCCGTTATCCTGCACGGCGAATACCCAGTCGTCGCCGCTGCGATTGGCGCTGATATGAATGCGTGGCGCTGACTCGCCACGGAACTTGATGGCGTTGCTGATGAGGTTCTGAAAAAGCTGGACAAACTGATTTTTGTTGCCCATGAGGGTAGGCAGGCTCTCACTAATGATTTGCGCCTGACTATCCTCGATTTTCGTGCGCAGATTCGCCAACGCCAGCGTCAAGGCTTCGTTTGCTGTGAACGAGACAAAGTTACGCTTATCGGTTTTCACACGAGAATAGGCGAGCAAGTCGTTGATCAGCGCCTTCATGCGGGTCGCACCGTCCACCGCGAAGTTGATGAATTCGTGCGCGTCTTTGTCGAAGAGGCTGTCATAACGCTGTTCGAGCAATTGCAGATAGCTGGTGACCATGCGCAGCGGCTCTTGCAAATCGTGCGAGGCCACATAGGCAAACTGCTCCAATTCTTCGTTGGAGCGCTTGAGATCATGGGCATATTGGCGTAGCGCGTTCTCAGCATCAAGGCGCTGCGTGATGTCCATGATCAAGCCATAGGCAACGGTGGGGTTCGCCGCTGCATCTTGTGTCACCGTCAAGTATGTTTCGATGGGAACGAGACGCCCATCCTTGGCGCGGGCTTGCAGCCGCAGCGTCATGGCAGTTTGCCCATGTTCCACCGTGTCGCGAAGCTGTTGGACGAAGGTAGCGAGGTCGTCAGGGTAGATGATCTGTCTGCCAAGACCGGGTATCGTCATCCAGTCGGCGGCTGAGTAGCCGAGTAGCTTTTCGGCATAGTTGTTGACATAGGTCAGCGCTTGATTTTCCGCGATCAGGTCGCCTTCCCAGACCATGCCGGGGACATTTTCCAAGATGTTGCGCAGCCTTCGTCGTTCGGCTTCTAGCAAGCGCGTTAATTGGAGGCGTTCCCGCTCGGCGCGGCGGCGTTCGCTGATGTCACGGAAGACCAGTACTTCTCCCGTCAAATTGCCGTGCCGATCTTTGATAGGCGATGCGTTATGCTCAATCGGGATGGCCTGCCCGTGCTGCTTGATCAGCAATGTATGATTAGGAATCGCAAGGTTCGCAGGTTCCGGCGAGGCAACTCCGGTCGGTGTTTCCGATTTGCCCGATGTGCTCTCATCCACGATCTTGAAGACCGCACTGACGGGGTTGCCGATGGCTTCGGTCTGCTTCCAGCCCGTCAACTGCTCGGCAACGGGCGTCATGAGTTCGATCACACCTTGTGCGTCAGCGGCGATGACGGCATCTCCGATGCTGCGAAGGGTGACTTCAAAGCGTTCGCGCTGCGCTTCGGTCTGTTCGTAGAGTTTGGCGTTATCGACTGCCAACGCCGCCATGCGCCCTAGTTCTTCCGCAAGGGCGACATCCTCTTGACTCAGGTAGCGACCGCTATCGATGGTCGTCACCAAGGTGATCACGCCGAAGGTATGCCCGCGTGCCGTCAACGGTACCGCAGCCGACGCGCGGAAACCGATCTCGCGGGCAATGGAGAGCAGATCATTATCCGATCCAGCGGCGGCGACCAACATCTCATCGGTGATGGTCGGGTAGTATTCCGTTTGTCCCGTGCGCAGCACCTTGCCCACCCCTGTGTTGCTATCGGTCTTGGGCGGGTAGCGCTGTTGAAGTTCATAAGCCCACGCGACGTTAGCCGGATCAACATGCGCGACAGCCACGCGATTGATGTCACCCTGTTCATCGAGGAGATCGATGGCACACCAATCGGCAAGTTTGGGCGTTACCAGTTTGGCGACATTGGCGAGGGTGGTTTTATAGTCCAGCGACGAGGCCAGTGCTTTGCCCGCCGCGATCAGAAATTCTTGCAGAATTTGCTGTTTCTTTTGCGCCGTGATGTCGCGCGTAATCGTGACCGCGAACTCGACTTCACCGTTTTCGCCGTAGACGGGCTGCGCTTTGATAGCTGACCACCGATCCTCGCCCGTGATGCGGTCGTGCGTACGCACGATGCGCTCAGGCTCGACTTTTCCCATCAGTGCCATATACCCCGGCATCGCGGACAAGCTGACAGGAGCGTCCTGTTCATCAAAAAGCGCAAAACGGTCGGCTAATTCTGATGGCGTAACAGCCAGCATTGCTTCGGCGGAGGGATAACCACTCATGCGGGCGAGTGCTTCATTCACAAAAAAGAGCTGCCCTTGTTTATCTCTGGCGCTGATCCCATCCGCAATCGCGTTGAGCAATGCTAGTGATCGTTCGAGTGATCCTAGTATTCGTCGCATAACTTACAATCTAACCTTAAAATGAAACCCTCGTTGAATGCCATGCCATCGCGACGATGTACTAGTAAGGGTTTTCATGGCGTAGCACAAAACAAACAGTCTCCCTGCTCCACAAGGTATCTAGTTAAGTTGCTATGTATCCAGCATTAGGTAATCTATGTCAGTCATAGCAAAATGCACACTTTTGCGCAAGAAAGTTTCATTTTTCAAACGAAAGACCGTGCAAAGAAGCGGACATCCGAGACGGAATCCGCGAGATTGGTTGCTTATCTAGACAGCTTCCCTTTACCCTCGCTCGGCTTCACTACGCACGCTCCGACAGTGTTAATGTCGGCGGGTGAACTGTGATTAGAAATCGACTACTGTGCCGAGACCGAGCCGGTCTGCTGCTGCGACGATGCGGGCGGCGGCGGCGGCGTCTTGTACTGCCGTGCCGACCGACTTGAAGAAGGTGATCTCGTCGGCGCTGACGCGACCAGTTTTGAGGCCAGCGGCGATCTGCCCGATTTCCGTGTCAATCGCGGTGGTGGGGAGCAAGCCTTGCTGGATCGGCACCATGATGTCACCCGCTTCCGCTTCCGCACTGATCCGCGAGTCCACGACGATCTTGGATTTGATGACGACTTCGGGCGCGATCTCCTGCATCGTGAGCATGTACGAGCCGATGCCGTTGATATGCGCGCCCGCTTTGACGTGCCGATCAAGGATCACCGGTGTACTGGAGGTCGTAGCCGCGACGAGCACATCAGCGCCAGTCAGGGCATCGTCGGGCGTGTTCACGGCGGTGATGTAAATGCCGGGGAGACGAGGCGCGAGAGATGTCACGAAATCCGCCGCGCCCCGCCGACTGTAAACGCGCACTTCGCGGATCGGACGGACGGCGCACACAGCTTCGATCTGCGGCCCCGCTTGCGCTCCGGCTCCGATCACGCCGAGGATGGATGCCTCTTCGCGCGCTAACAGTTCCGTCGCCAACCCTGATCCCGCGCCTGTGCGGAAGGCGGTGAGATACGCGCCATCCAGCAGCGCGACGGCTTTGCCCGTAGTAGCGTCATAGACCAGTACACTTGCCAGAATCACGGGTAGGCCATGCCGCACCGGATTCTGTCCGAACACCGAGACGACCTTGACCGCGCCATACGGAGCGCCGTTCAGATAGGCGGGCATGAACATGGTCACGCCGTCGGGAGACTTCAAGGCGTTGCGCAGCGGGGCTTGTGCCGTGCCCGTCGAGAGAGCGATGAAGGCTTCGCGCATGGCGTCGATCATCTCGCGCATGGTGATGGCAGCGCGGATGTGGTCAGCGGTCAGGATACGCATCTTGGGACTCCGTTTCTGGCGGCAAGGTGAATTCTGCGCAATTCTATCATCTTCGCATCACGTGCCAAGCTGTTGGCTGGTGTGAAAATAGACGTAGGCAATAATTCTAGATAGCTGTTATTTGTGATGCAGATCGCACATGCACTGTATGGAGTGGACTATGGCAGAAAATTCTTTCAGGCGAGATCCCATCATTAGCGGTAACGTCCCTCGAATCGAGCGACGACATCCAGAATGGCGAGGCTTGCTGGCTTCGTCCAACTTTCAGGGGCAACCCGTCAAAGGCGTGTATTTCTTTGCGGGTGAACGCGGCTCGAATGCCCCGCTGTATACATCACACCCACTTGATGAACGTGATGCGCATTGGAACAGCGATCCTTCAACACGTACATGGGTGATGGATCGGTTGGTGAAGGCACATGTGAATACCGTCGTCATGAGCTATTGGAGCAACATGCCGCAGTGGTCACCGATGGAACTTGACCCATCCTCGTTGAAGGGTGTATTAGATGCCGTGCAGAATCGTCCGCTGGTCGTGATGCCCGCCATTGAAGGTGGGTTTGACCAAGAACATCCAGAGATTCCACACTGGGAATTTTCCGCCGAATTTCCTACCAACGCGGGCAAGGCCGCTCCCGGTCTCGTGGAACGCATCGGATGGCTTGCCGAGTTGTTCAAGGGACGCATGAATCTGTGGGCGCAGATGTATGACCGCGAAGGTTATGCACGTTACGCCGTCAATCTGCTGCATGTTGGCTCCGATGTGATGGATCAGAACGCGCCGAACGCCGATGAGATATTCGCGGCGGCCTTTGATACGGTGGCAGCCGTGGTGGAGCGACGGTTCAAGATACGCGTTGGATTTACGCTGGACGCTATCGGAGGGAAACGTTATTCCCCTTATCCCCAATCGGCGGGCGCGGCGTTGGAACGTCATGCCTCCGTGCTCGCGATACAAGGGTTTGCCTCGGAGGTCTTTAGCGGCAAAGTGAAAAGTAATTCCCCTTGTCCGGCAGAAACGGATTGGCGGTTATGTCCTCCATACGACAACAATATCAGCAATCTGGAAACACTCGCGGATTGGAAACGCGCCGCTGTACGGGATTGGGTGCAGACTGGTGTGCCAGTGATCCTCGACGTGTCCAATGGCTTCGATGGGCGTATCGTGTGGAAAAAGGTCGGTGCTGGCTTCTGGGGCGATAATCTTGATTACACAGAGGATCGGTGGCGGAACTGGTTGAGTTTGCTCAAGGGGCCGGGGATACGTGGCATCAGCTTTAACACATGGAACGGCTATACCGAAGGTTATGCCGCCGTACCAACGCGTGAACATGGCTTTACGGTCTATAACTGGCTGACCGATCTGTTGGAGCCACCACCGTGGGATTTTAGCCATATGCACTATGTTAACGGTGCGCGTACGCATCGCGTGTATGGAGCCATCGGCGAAAAATGGATTCAGCTCGGCTCTGATCGCGGCTTCGGCGCACCCGTCAGCGACGAACTGCCGAGTACGTTCGGACGTATGCAGCATTTCACGGACGGCAAAATGATCTATTGGAGCAAAACGACTGGCGCACATGAACTGCACGGCATCATCGCCAAAACGTACCGCGAAGAGAACGGGGATGCGAGTTGCCTCGGCTTGCCAGTGAGCGATGAAGAGGCGAATGGATCAGGCCGTGTTTCTCATTTTCAGCATGGTAGGATCGATTGGTATCCCGGCGATGCGCGGGGACGCATCACGTGTTGGTGAGCATCGCGGATCGTCCGTGACTGTCGATCTCACGCTTGACGATCCGCGTCGTTTCCCCTACAATACTCCGTTTGCCGCACCTTATTGTGAGGCGAAAAAGGGTAGCGATGTTCGAGAGTCTGACTAACAAACTTCAGGACATTTTTGACAGGCTCAGTCAGCGTGGCGTGCTCACCGAAGCGATGGTCGATGAAGCGCTGCGTGAAGTGCGTTTCGCGCTGCTGGAAGCCGATGTCAGTTTAGCGGTCGCCAAAGACTTCATCAAGCGTGTGCGTGAGCGGGCTATCGGCGCGGAAGTGCTGAAGGCGCTCAAGCCGGGGCAGATGGTCGTCAAGATCGTCCACGAAGAATTGGTGGCGACGCTTGGCGAAGCGGGCAAACTCAACCTGAACGGCCCGTCCCCACGTGTGATCATGCTGGTCGGGTTGCAGGGTTCCGGTAAAACGACGACCGCCGCCAAACTCGCACTCAAGCTGCGCAAAGAAGGCCGCCGCCCGATGCTGATCGCGGCTGATACGCAGCGGCCTGCCGCTGTCGATCAATTGCGGACGCTGGCGAAACAGCTCAACATCGAGTTTTACGATGAGGGCACCAGTGCCACCCCGCCAGACATCGCCTATCGCGGCTTCAAGAAGGCCGAAGCGGACGGCGTGACGGTGGTGATCATCGACACGGCTGGTCGCTTGCAGATCGATGAAACGCTGATGAACGAGGTGGCGGAAATCAAGCGCCGCACCAATCCAGCGGAAGTGCTGCTCGTCGCCAGCGCGATGATCGGTCAGGAAGCCGTCAAGGTGGCGGAAGGATTCAATACCAAAGTCGGCATCACGGGCATGATCCTGACCATGATGGACGGCGATGCACGCGGTGGCGCGGCGATCTCGATGCGCGCGGCGACGGGCGTCCCGATCAAGTTCGTAGGCATGGGCGAAAAACCCGACGCGCTCGACGTGTTCTATCCAGAGCGCATGGCGGAACGCATCCTCGGCATGGGCGACGTAATGACGCTGATCGAAAAGGCACAAGAAGCCTTCGATCAAAAAGAAGCCGAGCGGATGGCAAAAAAGTTCATGAAGGCCGAGTTCAACCTCGATGACTTCTTGAGCCAGATGCAGCAGGTGAAAAAGATGGGGCCGATCAGCAACTTGCTGAACCTGATCCCCGGCCTGAGCCGCTATAAAGAAGAGATCGAAAACGCCAACGTCGATGATCAATTCAAGAAGTTGGAAGCCATCATCCGCTCAATGACGCCCAGAGAACGGCGCGATCCCGGTGTGCTGAACGCTAACCGCAAAAAGCGCATCGCACGTGGCGCAGGGTACGTGAATTCAGAGAAAAATCCCGGTCGTGAACTGCAAGGTATTCAGGAGATCAACCAGCTCTTGAAGCAGTTCCGCGAAATGCAGCGGATGATGAAAATGGTGAAGGGTGGCAAGCTGCCGCCCAACCTTATGAAAGGTTTTTAGGTCGTGTTTTTCTCGCGGGTGGGTCAGATCATGCGTGCTCCTTACCACGCCCCTCAGTCCCGTCGCGGTGTAGTAACAGTCGTCAGACATCAGTTGACCGTTCAATACAAGTAGGAGCAACGCTCAAAATGGTTCGCATTCGTTTACGTCGTCAGGGTCTTAAAGGCCAGCCTATCTATCGCGTCGTCATCACCGACCGTGAGTCGCCCCGCAATGGTCGTTTCATTGAAGCGATCGGGACGTACAATCCCCGCACCGAGCCAATGGTGTTCGACATCGATGAAGCCCGTGCGCTGTACTGGTTAAGCGTCGGTGCTCAACCGAGCGAAGGCGTGATGCCGCTGCTCAAGAAGTACGGCACCTATGGGCGCTTCGAGCGTTTGAAGAAGGGTGAAGCCACCCTCGAAGTGTTGGCGCAGGAAGGCGAACAAGCCAAGGCGACCACACAGCCCAAGACGCTCAAGACCACGCACACGATTCCGGCGGCGGGTCAGGGTCACTTCAAGCCCAAGGAAAAATAAGCTAACTTCCGTTAGCAACAAAACGCCCGGTGCATGAGCGTCGGGCGTTTTCTCTCGCGTAGCCTAGAAATGAGAGATTTTCATGAAAGAACTCGTTGAATATATCGCCAAGTCGCTCGTAGATTACCCCGACGCGGTCGTGGTGGAAGAGAAGCGCGGACGTTCCGGCTCGACGCTGATTTTGCATGTTGCTCCTGATGATGCAGGGCGCGTGATCGGCAAGTCGGGGCGGGTCGCCAACGCCATCCGCACCCTGATCCGCTCGGTTGCCATGCAGAATGGTGAACGTATTTCACTGGAAATCGAATAGTACAGGCGCATGACTGATTCCGCTGCCCAACCTCAATATTTACAACTGGCGCGCGTCCTGAAGCCGCACGGCATTCGTGGCGATCTACGTATTCAGGTCGTCACCAGTTTTCCCGAACGCATGATACATCTGGAGAAGGTTTTCGTCGGCCCCGCGCCGGAAAGCTATCGTGCCAGCCGCGTAGGGCTGAAGGCGTACCGTGTCACCAAATCGCACCACGACAAGAACGACCAGTGGCTGATCCATTTGCGTGGTGTTGATACGCGGGAAGCGGCGGACGCACTACGGGACATGCATCTGTTCGTGGCGCTGGAAGACGCCGTGCCGCTGGAAGCCGACGAATATTACATGTTCCAACTGATGGGCTTGGACGTGTACAATGCGGCAGATAAGCAACTGCTCGGTAAGCTCGTAGATGTGCTGGAAACGGGCGCGAATGATGTATTCATCGTGCGCGGTGAGCTGTATGGCGAAGTCTTGCTGCCTTTTATCGAAGGCGCAATCGAGTCGGTCGATCTGGCGGCGGGCAAGATCGTGATGCACTTGCCCGATGGTCTGCTGCCTGATAGCGGCGACACGGACGAGCCTGACGCTGACGCCGCTGACGAGCCATAACGCCGACATGACTGCCCCACCTACAACCGAACCTGCCGTGACTCCCGATCCCCTGCGTGAGAGTCAGATTTCCCGCACGACCCGTAACCTGACTGCCGTAGCGATTTCGACTATTCTCGCCAACGGACTGCACTTCGTCTGGATCACCATTCTCGCCCGCTTGATCGGCGCGGAGACGTTCGGGCTGTGGAGCAAGATCACGGCCTTCGTGGGGATCGCGTCGGCACTGCCCGAATTCAGCAGCAACCTAATCGTATTGCGGGATGTGGCACAGCGCCCCAAAGACGCGGGCAAGTACCTGAGCGCGACGCTGGTGATGCAACCGCTGCTCGGTTTGGTGGCAGCGATTGGCTTGATCATCGTCAGCCTGATCCTGCCCAACGATAGCGAGACGCGCATCCTGCTCGCCATCGCCTCGCTGTCGTTGATCATCGATTCGCTCGGCACGATGGGGCACAACCAACTGCTCGCCATCGAGCAGATGACGTTGATGAGCGTGATCACCGTCGTGCATAAGGTCGCCTTGGTCGCGCTGGCGTTGCTGGCGGTATTGGGTGGCGCGGGCTTGGTCGGCGTGTACGTGGTGACCATTGGCGCGGGGCTGTTCCGCGCGGCGCTGTACTGGTGGGCGCTCCGGCGGCATGGCATCCGTCCGCAGTGGCCCGTCACACGTGAGATGATCACCTACATGTTCCGCAGCAGTTGGCCCATCGGCTTGAGCATCCTGCTGCAAGTGACCTACCGCTATATCAACTCGCTCATCGTGGCGACGGTACTCGGCAACACGGAAAACGGCTACTTTGGCGCAGCCTTCACCATCGTATTTGGCATCATCGAACTGAGCAGTTCGACGGTGCTGGTAGCGCTGTCGCCGTTGATGTCGCGCTTAGCCAGTTCTCAACGCGATCAACTGCGAGCGTTGGTGGATAACTTCGCCTTCCTGACGATTGCGCTGGCGCTGCCACTAGGCGTTGGAATTTCGCTGCTGGCAGGCAAACTGTCGGCACTGTTGTTCCCCGGCTTTCTCGGCACCGCCGCCATCCTAGAGATCATGATCTGGCAGGGCGTGTTTGCGATGGTCGGGGATATTTATTCGCAAGCGCTGGTCGTGCAAGATAAGCAGAACGTGGTATTTCTGATCCGCGTCGGTGGCATCGTCTCGAATCTAGCCTTGAACGCGCTGCTGCTGCCGTACTTCGAGTCGGCACGTGGGGCGGCACTGGCCTCGCTCGGCGCGCAGATCGTGATGGTCGGCTGGATGCTGGTCGATTACCGACCGGATTCGGCAGCGATCCAGCGCTTTGGCGGGCGCTTGATCCGCGTGCTGGTGGCGGGTGTGGGCATGAGCGCGGTGATTATCTTGCTGCAAAACGCTAATCTATTCGTGGCGGGGCTTATTGGGGTGGCTGTGTACGGCGCGGCGATCCTCATCTTGCGCGCCTTCGCGCCGGAACACTGGCAGCTTGCTGCGAACGTCGCCAGAGCCGTCCCCGGCATCGGCCCCACGCTCGGACGACTGATCACGCGTCTGGCGTGATCAGCATCTCGATAGTCACTTTGGGAAAACGCGCCTGAGTTTGTTGCCAGTCATGTTGCCAGTCAACGCACGGGTTATTCCCAATTGATGTGGATAACTGTTACTTCGCCGCCCTCATCTCTGCGAACAACATTATCGTCATATTTCACCGTGAACGGGGTTTTCAATAGTTTGCGCGCGTAGGCGTAAAAAATGCCGTACATCAGGTCATCGGGATAGGGCGTTGTCACGGTGATCCGGATGTGATGGGGATCTACCATTTCCGTCTTGATCATTTCCGAGGTGGTGTTACGATGTCGCTGCTGCCAGATGCGCGAGTAGGTCAGTAGCAAAGCATCCAACGACATTTTTTTCATTTCTGGTGGAAGATTGTCGTACCCATATTCGGTTGCCGCCATCCCGATTGCAACAAAATTAAACATCGAACCCGGTAATTCGCTGATGTCACTAAAAACATCCAGCATTTTCTGTACCGGATACCATTGGGATTGATCGATCTGATCTAGTTTGTGTTTTTCGAGGACGGGCTGGATTTGCTCATGTTCAAGGTTGGTGAACAGGGGAATGATGGCGGTTCCGGTTACTTGGATGTTGGGGTCACACGTGTAATGAGGCATAAGTGCTACTCCTGTGGATGCTTGAAACGATGTATTGCATTGAGTTGCATTGCGATTTTTATCGTATCTTAATTGTATTCAGGTTCACCTCGAATCTACGGCGGACACCCATGAATAAGGCATGAATTTTGTATCGAAGCTACCCATGATCTGTCGTAACGAGATATATCTGTGAGGTAGCCCCAACTCTGCGGCGCATGACAATCCTCCCTAAAACCTATGCAAATCTACATAAATTTGTAAAAACTACAGAATTCTGTATATAGTTTGAAGTATCTCAGTGTCACGGAAATGTACAAATAATGGGCAGCTATCTTGGTTCCACAGTTCAGGCTCAATCGCTATCCACGATGCGGACTGGCCTGCTGATCACCAATCTCGGTACGCCGGATGCGCCTACGCCTAGCGCCGTCCGACGCTATCTCGCTGCGTTCATGGCTGATCCGCGCGTGTTCGAGTTCCCGAAAGCGTTGTGGTGGCTGCTGGTACATGGGGTGATCCTGAATACACGTCCGCGCAAATCCGCCGCCAAGTATGCGTCGATCTGGACGCCGGACGGCTCACCGATGGCGGTCATCAGCAAGCACCAGCAAGCCGCGATCCGCGCACAATTGCGGGCGCAACTGCTGACCGAGATGCCGGTAGCCTTGGGGATGCGTTATGGCAATCCATCCATCGAGAGCGCGTTGGAAGAACTGCGACAGGCAGATGTCCGGCGCTTACTGGTACTGCCACTGTATGCGCAATATTCAGCGACCACGGTTGCTTCGACCTACGATGTGGTCTTTGATGTGCTCAAACGCTGGCGCTGGATGCCCGAAGTGCGCACGATCACGCACTATCACGACGATCCGGCCTATATCGAGGCGTTGGTGAACAGCATCCGTGCCTATTGGTCAGCGCAGCCGCCGCCGGAAAAACTGCTATTTTCGTTTCATGGGCTGCCGCAGCGCTATTTCACGGCGGGCGATCCGTATTACTACCAGTGCATGAAAACGGCTGAACTGGTGGCGCGGCAGCTCGATCTGCCGGAGGCGCAGTACGGCGTGGCATTTCAATCGCGCTTCGGCTCCGAACCGTGGATGCAGCCGTACACCGACGAAACATTGATCGCGTGGGGCAAGGCGGGCGTCAAAAGCGTGCATGTCGTTTGTCCGGGGTTTTCCGCCGACTGCTTGGAAACACTCGAAGAGATCGAAGGCGAGAATCGCGAGAATTTCCTGCACGCGGGCGGGCAATCGTATGGCTATATTCCGGCGCTAAATGATGCGCCCGATCACATCAATGCGCTTACTAACCTTGTTATCAGAAATATGATCGGCTGGCCCGATCTGGATCATGTCGTGCAAACGCTCAACGCGAAGCACATCGGCTTGGCCTCCCAACCAGCGCCAGAGATGGTGCGTGTTGGCATCGAACAGTAAGCATATTTCCATTCGTCAAAGCGTCCGCAGGTGGCTCCTTCGGCTCCCCCCTCCTCGCAGTAGTTGGCAAGGAGGGGAGAAGGGCGCGCTCGTTCGATGCAGCATAATGAGGTTGGCGTTAACGCCCCGCGAAACGATAGCCGACGCCGCGTGAGGTCAGAATGTAATCGGGGCGGTTCGGATCATTCTCGATTTTCTGGCGCAGGTAATGGACGTACAGCTTAAGGCTGTCGATAGCGTCGCCATATTCCGGCCCCCATGCTTCTTTAACCAGCTCCGAGCGCGTGATCACACGTCCAGAATTGCGCACCAATACGCCTAGCAAATTGAATTCTTTGGGCGTTAGGTGGACTTGCTTGTTATGCACACGTACTTCGCGGTTCATGAAGTTGATGCGGAATTCGCCGCCATCGAAGACCAATTCTTCGGAGACGGGCGGAGTCGGCGCGCGGCGCAGATGCGCCTTGATGCGGGCGACGAGTTCATCATTGTCGTAAGGCTTGACCACGTAATCATCCGCGCCGAGTTCCAGGCCGCGCACCACGTCTTTGACTTCCGTGCGGGCGGTCAGGAAGATGATCGGCACATCGGACAGTTCACGCAGACGGCGGCACAATTCCCAACCGTCCATATCCGGCATCATGATGTCCAGCAAGACAAGATCGGGGTGCGTGCGGTAGGCTTTGCGCAGCCCATCTTCCGCGCGGTATGCCTTGATCACCTCGTATCCACGCCGTTCAAGCAGCATGGTAATAAGTTGGACGGTAGTTTCTTCATCGTCAATGACGAGTATTTTTTCTGCCATTACCGCATCTCCTCATTTCATAGCGATTCAAACCAAAAAAGTAAATTTCGTTTGGGAACTCTAACATATAGCATGATCTTGAGCAAACAGATTCTAACAAAACTGCCTACTTTGGTTTGTTTCTGTACAAAACCGTCACAAAATTCATAAATCGAAGTCCGCGTCATCGGCGTGTAACGATTAAGCTATAATCTGGGACGAAAATGAAGTAGAGTGATGGATCGTAATAATCGGCGGCGATCGCACGTCTCCACTTGCGAACTGAAGCTCTGCCAACTGAACTTGTGCTGTAGAGAGAGAAGGTACGCGTCATGCTGAAAGATTTCCTAGACCGCCGTAAGAAGGAAGAAGAAGGCAAGTCATCGGGGCGGTTGCCACCGGGACAATCGCTCACGCAAAAGTTCCCTGTGCTGCATTATGGCCCGGTGCCGATGTATGACAACCTCGACACATGGACGTTCAAGTTTTCTGGCTTGGTGGAAGAAGCCAAAACCTTCACATGGAAAGAATTCAACGAGCTGCCGCGCCGCAAAGTCACGCTCGATCTACACTGCGTGACGCGCTGGAGCAAGTTCGACACCGAGTGGGAAGGCGTCCACCTCAAGGATTTGGTTGATCAGGGCATCATCAAGATCAAGCCAGAGTCAACTTTCTGCGTCCAGCACTGCGAATTCGGCTACACCACCAATCTGCCGACGGCGATCATGCTGGAAGATAATTTCTTGCTGGCGACGCACTACGACGGCAAGCCATTGGATGCCGAGCATGGCTATCCGTTGCGCGGGCTGATGGGCGCTGTCCCCGGCGCGCATGTGGACGCTGACCGCTATTTGTGGAAGGGCGGCAAGTGGCTGCGCGGGCTGGAGTTCGTCAAGGCCGATCAACCCGGTTTCTGGGAGCAGGCGGGCTATTCCAACTCTGCCCGCATCTGGTCAGAAGAGCGCTACTGGACAGGGCTGCGCTGAGTTTCACATCCTCACGGATTTTAGGGCGACGAGCACATCTCGTTGCCCTACCAAGCACGCCGCGATGCCTGTTCTTTGCCACATACAGATTTACAGCCGAGCAAAACTAGCCCATACACCTAACCATCTATCCTCGGCGGCTCCGCTCAACTGTCTTCGCAACCACAAGATGGCTTCAGACTTCACACAATTCGCTTGAGTTGAAAATCTTATCCCTGTGCGAGTTTTAGCAATCTACTTGACAAATAGAACGAATTGTCGTATTTTACTTATAGGTTAATTAACCGTCTAGTAAAATAAGGTAAAGCCATGAGGAGCGATGACGACACCCTGACGCTGACTTTTGCAGCATTGGCAAACTCGACGCGCCGAGCGATTTTGGCTCGTTTGGCGAAGGGAGAAGCAACCGTTAACGAACTGGCAGAACCATTCAATCTGAGTCTGCCAGCCATCTCAAAGCATATCAAAGTCTTAGAGCGGGCAAAGCTCATCACACAGGGTCAAAAAGCACAATATCGTCCCTGTGCTCTCGATGTAACGCCCCTACAAGAAATCTCCGAGTGGACAGAACAATACCGCCCGATCTGGGAGGCACGTTTTGACCGCATGGACGAGTACATCAACCAGCTAAACAATACGGAGAAAGACCATGAGTGATAACACTCTTTCCAAAGATGAAATCGTAGTCCAACGTATTTTCAATGCGCCCATCGACCTGATCTGGCGACTGTGGACACAGCCGGAACATTTCAAAAGCTGGTATGGCCCCCAAGGTCTCAGCGTACCCGTGGCTGAAATGGATGTGCGGGTAGGTGGCAAGCGTCTTGTTTGCATGGAAAGACAAACGCCTAATGGAAGTATGAAGATGTGGACGACGGGCGAGTACCTTGAAGTAGTTCCCAACCAACGTCTCGTCTACACCGATAGCTTCGCTGATGAACATGGTAATGTGGTGTTGCCATCTGCCCTCGGAATGAATGACGGCGAACATCCAGCGACGACCAAAGTAACCGTGTTATTGGAAGAGCTTGATGGGCGTACCAAGATGACCATGACGCATACAGGTATCCCCGCTAACGAGCAGGGCGCAAGTGCCGGCTGGCAACAAGCCTTCGATAAGATGGAAGCCTATATCGAAACGACTGCCAACGCCAACTAAGTAAGCCTACCGTTCAGTGGCTGTCCCAACCATAGCGCAGGGCAATCGTGGCAGTGTAGGCATGATTGACCTGTACCAGCTACTTTGGGATACCGCCTATTCGCTGCTACTCGGTCAACCTCTAATGCTACACTGCCCTGCAACGTGCGCTAAAATGGGGCTGACTATCGCACGAGAGGCATACTCAACTCGCGACCCGCAAGAACGAAGGTAGTGCATGACGACCACCAGCAGCGAATATCAACTCCATCCACGCCAGCACGAGGCCATCTATACCCACGACCGCAACCTGATCGTGGTGGCGGGCGCGGGCAGCGGCAAGACACGCGTCCTTGTCGAGCGCTTCATCGCGTTGCTGGATGCCCACCCTGAGTGGCCTCTCGCCTCGCTGGTCGCCATCACCTTCACGCAGAAGGCCGCCCGCGAGATGCGTGACCGTGTGCGCCGTGAGATCGAAAATCGCATCACGCGCATCAATCCCGACGACACGGCGGCGATCCAGCACTGGCGCGATCACTATGCGGCGCTGGACAGCGCCCGCATCGGTACGATCCACAGCTTGTGCGCGGCGATCTTGCGCGCCAACGCTGCCGAAGCGCAGATCGATCCCGGCTTCACGCTGCTGGACGAGATCGAGTCGGCTATCGTAGCGGATGATGCGGTCGAAGAGGCGCTCTCCAAAGTGGTCGAGACGGAATCACCCGCGATTCGCCTGCTGGTTGAGTACGAGGTCGAGAAGGTACGCAGCACCGTGCGGGCGCACATCTTCACCGACGTGGATCGCTTGCCGCCGGAAGAACCGCCAGCGGATCGTATCGCGCGTGAGCACGCCAATTTCGCCGCCCATGTCCAGACGATGTTGACAGACATCTGGAGCAAAGGGCTGGCACATGCCCTAGCATGGATGCCCCCATCTGGCTGGCCTGCCGCTGACGATCCGCTGCTCTCGGCGTGGGAGATCGTGCATGAAGGACACCAGCGACTAACCCAGATCAGCGGGAACGGGACTGACGACGCCGAAACCATGCTCGGCGTATTGACACGCTGGTCAACTGAGATCGTGCTGCGCGGCGGCAGCGCCAAATTATGGGGTGACAAAGGCGTCGTGGATGAGTGCAAAGCAATGTTGACTCTGATCCGCGACATGGCGAGGCAAACCCTCGCAACGATTGGTGAACCAATCGGGGAAACTGACCAGCAAGAGGCCGAACTGCTGCCGCTGTGGGGCATGGCGATCCGCACGGCGCAGCAAGTTTACACGGACTTGAAGCGTGACCGTCGTGCGCTGGACTTCACCGATCTGGAAACGCTGACACGCCATCTGCTACTGAACTTCCCCGATGTATGCGCGCGCTACCGTGACGCCGAATTCAAACATATTCTGGTGGACGAATTTCAGGATACCAACGCCGCGCAGCGCGACATCATCTATGCGCTGGCGGGGGCGGATCGCGCGGGCAGTTTGTTCGTGGTGGGCGATCCCAAGCAGAGCATCTACCAATTTCGCGGCGCGGATGTCAGCGTATTCAACGCCGTGCGCGAAGACATCCTCACGCGCAACGGGCACGAAGTCTCGCTCAATGTCTCGTTCCGCACGCACCGCATGTTGATCGACGGCTTCAACACGATTTTTCAGCGCGTCCTCGGCACGGACGTTCACGAGCGATTTGAGGTAGCCTTTGGCGAACCGATGGAAGCCGACCGTCCCTCCGAGGAGCACCACGCGCCGACACTGGAAGTACTCATGATCGACAGCGCCAACGCCGATGGCAAGCGCAACCGTGCCGACGAGCTGCGGCAGTGGGAAGCGTGGGAACTGGCACAGCGCATCCAGCACTTGATCGCGGCGAAAAAGCCCGTGTGGGACAAAGAGCAGAAAACCTACCGTCCGCTGCAATATGGCGACATTGCCGTGCTGTTCCGCGCTACGAAATCGATGGCGCTGGTTGAAGACGCCTTCAAGCAACTGGCGATCCCGTACATCACCTTCGCGGGCAAGGGCTTCTATGACCGCCCCGAAGTCTGGGACTTGATGAATTTGCTGCGCGTGCTGTACAACACAGCGGACGATCTATCGCTGGCGGCGGCGCTGCGCTCCCCGCTGTTCAGTTTCAGCGACGATGACTTGCTGGCACTGCGTTGGCAGCGGGCGGAGGGGCAGCGCATCCCGCTGTGGACTGCCGTCACCGACACCACGCTGACCTACGATCCCGCGCTGTCCAGCACAGATCGACTGCGGTTCGCGGGCGAGGTGCTGCTGCGGCTGCACAGCGTGGCGGGGCGCGTGACCATCGCAGAACTGCTAACCCGCGCCCTCAACGAAACGGGCTTCATGGCGGCGCAGCTTGGCTTGCCGGATGGCGTGCGGCGTGTCGGCAACGTCGAAAAGCTGCTCGAAATCGCCCGCCACAGCGGCAGGATCGGCTTGGGCGAGTTCACGACCTATTTGCAAGACCTGACTGACCGCGAGGTGCGCGAGAGCGAAGCGCTGGTCGAGGCGGAAAATCTGGTGCGGCTGATGACCATCCACGCCAGCAAGGGCTTGGAATTCCCCATCGTCGCGCTGTTTGATGCGGCGTGGGAACGTTTCGGCGGCGGCCCGCTGTTGATGCTTGATCCAGTCTTCGGGGCGGCGTGCAGCGTGCAAGATGGAGCCAGCAACACGTTCAAGCCGTTCGCCTATCGTCAGGCCGAGCACTACGCCGATTTGCGCGAAGCTGCCGAGGATAAACGCTTGCTGTACGTGGCCTTGACCCGCGCTCAAGATTATCTGATCGTGAGCGGACGCAAGAGCAGCAAGAACGAGAGCGCGACATGGCTGGATCAACTGATCGGCGCGCTGGAACTGCCGACGAATATTGCGCCGGATACCGAACGCCTCGTCAACACGGCGTGGGGATCGGTGCTGGTGCGCGTGCCGGACAAGCAGCCGGATCGCGCCGTGATCGCGCCCCGTGAGCAGCAAGCCGCTTCCGCGTGGGAGGAGTTGGACGCCGCGCCCATCCCCGCCACGACCATCGCGCCGCCACTGTTGCAGCCCGTCAAGATCGATGTGCAAGCGCCCGTCCGCCTGCTCGATTCGAAAGAATTGGCACGGCTCGGTGAGATGAAGCCCGATCTGCAACGCTTCCGCGATCAGCTCTTGCACAACGCGCCCGCCGAAATCCGCACGATTGCCACCGCCGAACTGCCTAGCCTCACGGGGCGCTTGGTGGGCGAGATCGTCCACGCGGCGCTGCGTTATAACCGGTTGCCGGGCAATCAACCCGATCTGGACGAGATTCTGCGTAACTACGCGTGGGAACACGGCATCGCCAGCGACGAGGAGTTGAACCAGACCGTGCAGGCGTGTCATGAGTTGCTGCGGCGCATCGAAGATACGTGGATCATCAAGCAGATTCGCAGCGCCGAGCAGGTCTATCGTGAACTGCCCTTTAGCCTGCGCACCAGTGAGCGCACCATCAACGGCGTGATGGACGTGTTGTTCTTCGCGCATCAGCAGTGGCATGTGGTGGACTACAAGACCAATTACGTCAAGCTGGAAGAAGGCCAAGATCGCATCCCCGCCTTGACCGAGCACGCCAAGCGCTTTCATCAGCAGGTGGGTGTATATGCGGCGGCGGTGGAGCAGAAGTTCGGGCAAGCGCCGCAAGTACACTTGCACTACATCCGCTACATGTACACGGTAAACATCGAGGAACCGGTCTGGAAGCGCGCCCTGATGCAGATGGAGACGGACATCCGCGACGCGATGGTATAGGCACTCATTCGGTTGGCGACAGCGTGGAGTCAGCCTTGCTAACAGTCTCAAGGCTGCTCCATCAGCGCTTTACGCGGGCAGCAAGCCCTTCATCAGTTCTAGCAATTTGTCGATCACAGGACTGCGACGCGGGCGCGGATCGAACAGCACCACGCGGTAGCTGCGTCCGCCCACGTTCGCCGTCCAGATGCCCGTACCGGGGTCTTCTTTACAATAATTGATCAGCAGTTTCGGCTCCAGCTCGAAGAATCCGCCATCGGTTACGGCGCTGCTGATCGCGCTGACCTGTTCGGCGCTGATCTGCCCGATAGCCTCCCACGACAGCTCACGGTCGAGGTCGAGTCGTTCGGTTTCGCCCGGCTTCGGACTGCTGGCGGCGACGCGCTGCACGGTGCCGTCGTCCAAGACACGCTGCCCCGTGGGAACGTCGCCACGCTGATTGATGACATATTGAAGAATGACTTGTGACATGCAGAATCCTATCTTCCGCGAAAAAATAACCAATGATCTCGGTGTTACAGACACCGAAGTGCTCCCAATGCTTACGGGCTGGCGGGTCGCCGTTTGCTGACGAAATCGTTCGGGTTCAGGTAATTATCGTTCAAGCGCTTTTTGTCCATCGCGGGCCAATCCGATGGGCGCGTTTGCAGTATGCGCGAATAGCTGATGTCGAAGTGCAGATGGTAGATGAACGCCCCGAAGGCATTGCCAATGTTAGCGATGTACTGCCCGCGCACCACCCTATCCCCCGGCTTGACCTGCATCGATTCGACGTGCCCGTAGCGGCTGTACACGATCTGCCCCGTCAGAATGTGCGGATCATGCCGGATCACGATCACGTTGCCCCATGTGCCCGTCAGCTTGCTGGCGTTGACCACCACCCCGCTGCCGGTGGCGAACACAGGTTGATGCGCGGTGGCAAGTTCGCCCTGCTTGGAGAACAGATCATCGCCCGTATGCAGCGCCGGACGCGAAGCATCGCCGCCCACCAGATACGACTGCCCGAATTTGATGGTCGGGAACCATTGACCGGGGTAAATCGTCGCCGCGTGACGCTCCGCCATCGAGCCGACGGGCGAGTCGAAGCCATCCGCGAGATAGCTTGGCGGCTGCGTCATGCCTACGACTTCGCGCCAGCGGATGGCATCAAACGTGATTTCGCGGTCAGTCTCGCGCGTCAGGTCGTTCAGGAAGACTACACCCGCCGTCGGATCGTTGGGCGCTAACGAGAAGATGCCAAACGGCACCCACAGGTTATCCATCGGGTCTTGGCGGATGGCGGCTTCATATTCGCCCCCCTGTCCGATGATGCCATGTACCTTATAGCGGGCGTTGTTAGTGGTGCCATGCTGCGAAGGCACATACGCCGAGATTTCCCAGAAGCCGCCCGTGCGAATCTGGGGATCCCAGCGCGCCCACACGTTGCTGATAGTGGACGAGGTAGCGATGTACTTACTCAACCAGCCCGCCTCGTTCTGAAACGGCTTGAGCGGCGAGGGCGTGCCGTCATACGAGCCGTCCACATAGGCACTGTCGCTCGGCTTGACAACGATCTCGCGCCCATAATTTCCCGGTGAGATCGGCGCGGGCGGTGTGGTATCGTCATCGGGGGAGGTGCCTGCGATGGTCACGTTGACGGCTTTGAACTGCTCCGTGGCGATCTGCCCGAACACGTACCAACTGATGCCCGCTGCTTTATAGGTGAACAGTGCTTGGCTGCGGGCGCGATCCATTGTGCTGGTCGTCACCTGATAGGCTTGCAGCGCGGGGATAATCGGGACGCCGTAGCTTTCCCATGTGGTGTAGGTATTGCGCAGCGTTTGATCGGGGGTTTGCCCGAACGCGCCCCAATAGGCTTGTGGATGCAGGCTGGCAATATACGGTCGCCATTCGTCAGGGAAAATCTCATCATAGTGGTTGGGGCGCGGATCGACGCTCATGCCGATGTGGAAGGTCGTGCCCAAACCGCGCTTCAAGGCCAACATCAACGGGCGGATCGCGCCGCGCCCACCCCGGAAGAACCCCGGCCCGCCTTCCACATCGAGGATCAGCGAGCGAACGCCCGGACGTGAACAGGCCGTCACCATCAGATCGGCTTCTTGCTGCGGATCGACGCCTTTAGGCAGCGCCCACGCATGAAATTCGATGCCATATTGATTGAGGATGGATACCCAGCGGTCAATGTCTTGCGCTCCGTTGATGGCAAGGTCGGATTTTGGCTCGTAGCGCCCCATCCAGTCGGTGCCATCGGTGATCTTGACGAACAGCGCGTTGACGGCAGGAGCCAGCCGCTTGATGGTGCTGCACATCTCAGCGATGCTGCGTTCAGCGATCATGCCGCCATACACGTGCCAGAGCGCGACTTTGCCATCATAGGGAGTGGGCATAACTTATCTCCTGCCGAGCGATCCGCAAGCTGTTCTACCGTAAACTTTACCAACAACGGACGGAACCGCCAGTGCCGAGATTAGCAATGAGATAGAGGTCGCGAAGCATTACATGAATCGTTGAGAGGGAGGGTGTTTAGTTGTGGGCGAACCAGTCAGCGCGGCTTACGGGTTTTTGTCACAGCCGACGCACGCATGAATCAGGTGAAGCGCTTCTTCATTGCTCTGTACGACTGCGATAGCACGCTGATACTTATCAAAAACGCGCCGGAAGGTGGTCACCATGCCTTCAACGAAGTGATTATTGGTGACAACGAAAATTTGGCGCAGCGTGCAGGGAGCCTTACTGAAAAAGTTGTACGACCAGAACAGGATGCTCGGCGGCAGCTTATCGGTTTCGGTGAGATCAGCCACCACATAGAAAGGTCGGTTAGGCACATCAGGGTTCGGTGACTTACATTCAAGCACCGAATCTAAGTCCGTCCATGTCCACGACCCCCGAAACATGAGATGCAATATATGAGGATCATTCGAGATCGTGCTAAGTGTGATATTATCCATTACGTCGATACAATGCCTCGATGAGCGGTGTATTCCTAGACTACTGTCTATATATTATATGACAATCTTGAATATTTCGATAGTATCTTAATGTATGTTATGAATTCGTAACTTTGGCGACCTGAGCATGGGTGGGTAAAATAACCGCCCATTACGGAATGCCGATGGCAGACTTCAGGGGGAACGGGGATGTCAACCTCGCGTGGGCCGATTCGTCATGAGATGTTAAGTTGGGCAGATGTGGACAAGATCGTTGATATTCTGCTGCCCCAATTGCGCTCGATAGGGAGCATCGATGCTCTGTTAATGATCACGCGCGGCGGCTTAGTCCCCGGCGGGCTGCTCAGTGAAGCGCTCGAAATCGCGTATGTGCTCACTGCGGCGGTCAATTTTCCCGTCAATGCCAACAGTGATACAGATCGGGCGATGTTGGCAGCACTGCCCAGTTTTCTCCAATTCCCAGAAGATGATCTGATCAAAGGGCGGCGGGTGCTGATCGTGGATGATGTGTGGGGCAGCGGGCGGACGAGCACCGCTGTGAAAAATCGCTGCGAAGGTGCAGGCGCGTATCCGTTCACCTGTGTATTCCACTTCAACCCGTACCGTTCCCTGTTCACGCGCCAAGAGCCGAATTTTTACGGCGCGGTGACTGACGCGCATATCGTGTATCCGTGGGAAGTAGATCGCGGCACGTTCAAGATGCCGTTTGGAATGCCCGAAGCGAATTAACGTGACATCCTCATGACGATGAAGCTCCGTCCGCTGCTCAATCTCGTGTCGGATCGGCTGCGGGCGCTGCCCTTGATCGTCGTGTACATCACGGATGGCTGCAACAGCCGCTGTGTCACCTGCGACATCTGGCGTTTGCCACGCCGCAATATGGACATGGCGCTCGTTGAGCAATTGGCGGCAGAGTGTGCGCCGTTGGGCATTCGGCAGGTCGTCCTCAGCGGCGGCGAGGCGATGCAGCATCCGCGCTGGCCTGAGATCGCCCAAAAATTCAGGGCGGCGGGCGCGCAGGTCATGCTGCTCACCAATGGCTTGATGCTCAAGAAGCAAGCCCAGCAGGTGATCGACAGCGTGGATGCGCTGACCGTCAGCCTCGACGGCGGCACTCCTGCCACCTATCACGCCATTCGCGGTGTCGATGCCTTGCCGCCTATTTTGGACGGCATGGCAGTCATTGCCCGCGCGGGCATCCCCATCACCACGCGGACGACCGTGCAGCGGCAGAACTTCCGCGAGCTGCCCGCCATCATCGATGCAGCAAAAGCAGCGGGCGTGCGCAAGGTCAGCTTTCTGGGCGTTGATGTCAGCAACCATGAAGCCTTCGGCCCGCGCTTCGATCAAGCCGACACGCTGCCGCTCCTGCCCATACATCAACCACCTAGCCCCGCGCTCACCACCGACGATCTGCCGGAGTTCGCCGCAATTCTGGATCGGATCGAACGTGAGTATGCCGCCGACTTCGCCAGCGGCTTGATGTCAGAATCGCCCGCCAAACTGCGCCGTTTGTACGCCTATTTTGCGGCGCTGAATCAGCAAGCGCCGTTCGCGCCGCCGCGCTGCAACGCGCCGCATATTTCCACCGTCATCGAGGTCGATGGGACGCTGCGCCCGTGTTTCTTCTTGCCGACAGTAGGCAAGATCAGGGATACCTCGCTCGGCGCTGCCCTCAATGCACCGGCGGCGCTGGACATGCGGCGGCAGTACCGGACGGGCGAACGCGCTGAATGCGAACGCTGTGTGTGTCCGCTGTATCGTGGGGCGCGCTCTCTGCTGCGGGAGGGATGATGATCAAAGTGTTCGGAGTGGGCGACGGTGGAATTCACGCGCTGGCGAAAATGAGGAGCGAACTAGATCGCGGCGTGGCTTACTTCGCCGTCAACACAGAAGCCACCTCGCTGACGGAAACCCGCGCCACCGCTCTACAGCTTGGGCGTACTCCAATGTATCACTTTGGCACAGGTGGCGACCCGGAAGTTGGCAAGCGCGCGGCTGAAGAATGCACCGATGATCTCAGGGCGGCGATGCTCGGCGCGTCGAAGGTACTGATTGCGGGTGGCTTCGGCGGCGGCACAGCGACAGGCGCAGCCGCCGTGATCGCGGACATTGCGCAGCGCATGGGGCTACCCGCCATCGTGGTCGCGACACTGCCATTCAGTTTCGAGGGGCAAGTGCGCGCTCAAATCGCGCAGCGCGGCGTAGAGACATTGCGCCAACTAGAGATCGCCTCAGTGATCATACGCCTCGATCAGCTCACCCCGTTTGTTGACTCTCAACCCGCCCTCAATCGACTGTACGCGATGGCGGATGCTGCCTTGGCGTGGCACGTCTTGACGCAGTGCATGGCCTAGTACCACACGCGGAACAGCAAGCCCGCTGGTGTGGCGTCAGGTTTGCTCTACTATCAATACCCTGAGTTTCGGAAGCTAATTTGTGCAGAAGGAACGAGGCCAGAAGCTTTCTGAAGTGCCTGAGTCCCGCAGGGACTTTGTTCTCTAAGCCTGACGTTTATGGTTCTTCAAAAAATAAGTCAGGAATACGATACGAACGTTAACGCATTTTCTTGAGTCCCTTTAGTGGACAGCTCGGTTGGGATTGTAGCCGGGGGTTTTAACCCTCGGCGTGCGTTGGCGACAAATCTGCGTTTGCCTGACTATTTTCTTAAACACCATCAACGTCGGGCGGCGTTGTCAACCAATCTGTGTGGCGTCTCGTCTGCCTCAGCCCGTGAGCTTTAGCGTCGGGCGTCAACACCTATCCGAAGCCGGATACTGTTGGCGAACCCTACTAACCATTGTTGGTTAGCGTATCAACTTCCCTCTCTATGGGCAATGGAGAGGGACTGAGGGTGAGGCTGTTTTTCGGGCGTCAACACCTATCCGAAACTGAAGTTATTAACAGGGACGGCTAATCGCGCGGAAGACGACCTACACCGATTCCAGCCATTTCATCGCTTCTTCGGGGTCTTCAAACACCTGAATCACCAACCCGCGTTCGATATTCTGCTTCATGATGCGGTTCATGTTCATTTGCCCCGCCACCTTGTCTGGCATGATGATCGCCCAATAGCGCCAACCTGCCTCGAACGCGCGCGGGAACCACTCCATCGTGCTCCACTGCAAATCTTCGGACGGCAGCGCGGAATTCAGACGATCATCGGACAGCCATTTGCGCGCCTTGTGCTGCTTGAGGAGTTCAACGCCTTTTTCGAGCACGTTACGGAATTCCTGCCCATAGATGAATTTGTGGAACACGTGCCGCACGATCTTGTGTTTGGGAAAGTAGGTGAGGGTGGCGTAGTCGGTATCGATCACGGTTTGCGGGCTTGCTACGGTCGTCATGAGTGCATCTCCTAGTTCTTGTTGGTAAAAATAAGTTGAAACGGACGCCGACCACAGTATCGGCTCAACGCTGTCATTGGCCTTCGTGCCAGACGAATTCCCCTTGCATGATGCGCTGAATCTGTTCGGGGAATAAGTGATGGTCGATGGGCTTGGCGATGTAGCCAGAAAAGCCTAGTGCGCGAGTCCGATAGATGGCCTCGCCGGGGTCGGCTGACGAAACCGCGATGATCGGCACGTCATCGAATTCTGGCAAGGCGCGTATATCCTGAAAGAGTGCGTAACCGGAGGCTCCGCGTGCCAGCATGAGATCAAGGATGATCAAGTCCACCGGACGGAAGCGCTTGAGTTGTGAAATCGCCCCCGGCCCCCAGCGTTCAAAATCCACCATCGCGCCTTCGCGGGTGAAGATCAACTGATACACGACCCGATTATCCATATTGTCTTCAACCACGAAGATCCGTTTACCGCGTAATTGCATAGGCATACTTCATCTCCCTGTCATGAACGTGCGATGCGGAAGGAGTCCTGACTGACCGCGTAAACCGACCATCATGATGCGTCCCATACGGGCGTGCCGTCGAGAATCTGCGTCAACTGACCCGCGAATAGGTGAGGATTAAGCGGTTTGGCGAGGAAGCCGTTGAACCCGATGTCGCGCGCGGTAGATATCTCGTCAGTGTGTACCGTGCAAGCCACGATCCGCAGTCCTTTGCCGTAATATTGGCGGAGCAGCCCTAGCACTTCGTACCCGTTGCGCTTGGGCATTTCAATGTCGAGGAAGACCACATCGATATGAGATTCATGGACGAGGACAGTTTCCAAACAGTTCGGGTCTCGTAAATCGGTGTGGCTTACGCCGTTGACCGTCAATAAACGTCCCAGAACTTCAAGGTTTTGTGCATTGTCGTCGATGATGAGGGCATGTGCCGTTGACATCAATTTGTCCAATCTGGTTCAACTAACGATACAACTCGGTAAAAAACTAGGAATACAGCGCTATACGCCATCTACGCTAGAGTACGTTCCACACCAGATCTCCCTTGAGAATTCGCATCAGCGTTTCGGAGAAGCTATCCTGATCAATCGGCTTGGCGATCACGCCATCAAAGCCCGCCTGTCGCAACTGCTCGATCTCTTCGTTCATGACGCTGGCGGTGAGTGCCACCACTGGCGTGTGCTTGAAACTGTCATGCCCGCGCAGCAGCGCCAACAACTGAAAACCGTTCAGCGGGAGCATATGAATATCTAGAAAAACCAACCCCGGCTGCGGCGCTAGTGCTTCCAAACGCTCCAGAAAATTCTCGCTCGTCTCGAAGATAGTGACCTTGCTAAACCCCAACCGACGCGTCAGCAGCAGTTGCATCACCGTGCGGCTGAAAGCGTCGTCTTCCACGTACAGGATCGGGAGATCAGCGTCCATAAGTCGCCTCCTGCTTCAACGCGGTCGATGTTGCTGCGTACAGCGGTACGGCGACGGTGAAAGTCGCGCCCGCGCCGAGATGACTTTCCAGCCACAAGCGTCCGCCGTGCGCTTCCGCCAGCCGCCGCGAGATCGCCAAGCCCAGTCCCGTCCCCGACCCCTGACGGATGCCTGCGTCGGTTTGCCGGAATGCCTCGAAGATGGTGTCGTGGTCTTCCACCGCGATGCCGGGGCCAGTATCCTTGACGCTAACGTGTATTTCGTGCGCGTGCGGCTCGACGCTGATCACCACTTCGCCCGCATCGGTGAATTTGCAAGCGTTGGAGATCAGATTCAGCAGCACTTGGCGGATGCGGCGGCGGTCAGCGGTGATCGTGGGCACCTCAGTCGGTGCGTTCAGCCGGAGTTCGACGGGTTTATCTTTCAGCAGTGCCCGCCCTGTGTCCGCCGCCGTCCTGACTTCCTGCATCAGATCGACGTTATCTTCGACAAATAGACGCAGCGAACCGGACTCGATCTTGGAAATGTCCAGCACATCATTGATCAGGTTGAGCAGATGCTTGCCGCTGCCCGTGATCTTATCCAGCATCTCGATCTGCTCGGTGTTGACCTCCCCCAACATGCCGGAAGAAATGAACTGCGAGAAGTTCAACACCGCGTTTAGCGGTGTACGCAGCTCGTGTGACATGCTGGCTAAGAAGGCCGACTTCACCATATTGGCACGTTCAGCCTGTTCTCTGGCGACTTCCGTTTCGTGTTTGGCACGCTGAGTCTCTTCTTCCGCGCGTAGGAATTCATCGATGGTCGCCTTGAGTTCGATTTCGCTGTCGCGGAGCTGCTGTTGCAACTTGGCGTTGACGGCTTCTAACGCGGTCTTCTCTGATTCCAGCGTGCTGATCCGCGCCTTGAGTTCGGTCTGGCTGTCGTGGAGTTGCTGTTGCAAGCTCGTATTCGCGTTGGCAAGTTTGGCGTTGGCGGCTTCGAGACCTGCAACCCTCGTTGACGTATTCGGCCTTTTACGTGTCCCTTTTCTGGGGGCAACCACATTCTGATCCATAGACTTCCTCGGTTGCTAGGGTGGTGGGCTGTGTTGTGAGAAAAAGAGTCCCCTCTCGCGACGAAAGTGGAGATTCAGATACTATTCTATGGTTTCGTTTTGAACGCTTGTATATCAGATCTATTACTATTTCTTCACCATTAATTAAGCGTGAAATTTTCCCGAAAATTCAGGAGATGGCGCTGGTTCTGGTATATGATGGGTTCGCCTTTTGATAATATCCGCCAGATGTTGGCTGGCGGCAAAAGGGCTGGACAAAGGGGGTGAATTTCTCGCCTCTAGAGCTATTCAACGAAGGTAAACGCAGCATGACTCAACCCGTCGCACTACCCCGCACATCCAACCCATCGCACTCCAAACAAACCGCCGAGTATTCCAGTATGGTGCTGACGATGCTCAGAGGGCTATACAATCGCGCGTCGGAAGCCAGCCGCCCCGATACGGTCTTTTTCGATCCAGCCGCCACCCTCATCGCGCCGAAGATCGAGCTTGATTACGCCAAGCATTTCGGGAAACCAACCACCGGGCAAGTTGTCCGCGCCATGACCATCGATCACCTGTTGCGGCACTGGCTCACCACCTATCCCAATGGGCAGGTCGTGGCTCTGGGTGATGGCCTAGAAACGCAGTGCTACCGTGTTGATAACGGAAAAGTCAAATGGTTCTCGGTCGATCTGCCCGAAACGATGGCGCTCCGCACGCGCCTGATTCCGGATACGGATCGTCGCCGCAACATCACTTGCTCGGCGCTGGATACGCGCTGGATGGATGAAATAAATCCCAAAGAGCCTGTTTTCGTAACGGGCGCGGGGTTATTTAAGTTTTTGCAGCCTAAAGATGTACGCACCCTCGTCGGCATGATCGCGACGCGGTTTATGAGCAGCGAAATTGTATTCGATGTGATTCCTCGGCTGGTGTCGGAGTTTTCGATTCGCGGTTGGTTGGTCAACGGCAAGTACTACACCGAGCCGACCATGCCGTTTGGCTTAGATCGGCACGAGCGCGACAGCATCAAGACATGGCATCCGCGCATTGGCGAGGTGCGGGATGTGCCCTTTGTGCCAGTACGCGGCACGCGCGACATGATCGTCAGGCCGACGCTGCGCAAACTGCCCTTCATTGGTGATCACACCTTCTGGCTGGCACATGTGCGCTGTTTCGCCGCCCTCGCCCACTAATGAATATCCTGTAATCTGCCTCGAAATGTGCCCGATGATCTCACGCGTAGCATCGGGCACCACATCCCGCGATTCTAGGCATGGTTAGCCGTGATCGGCGTGACTGCGATGGGCTGCGCTGGCTCAGAGTTGGGTGGTGCTGCCAACGGCGCTGGTCTGCCGGGGAGCCTTTTCCCGCGCAGCAAGGCCACCGCATCCGCCGCCATCCCGCGCAGCAGCGACTCGTTGACTACATGTTCCGGCAGCCAGTTGACGGGCGAGATCGACCGCGTCAGCAGCATCATCAAGCGTCGTTTGTACTCCGCATCGTTCGTCAGCCAGCGCAGCATCGTCTTGAACATCCAATCCGCGCGCGGCGTGTAAATCTCCAGCTTGACGCGTTCCATCGTCCGCAGATACATCGGATGCATCTCCGCCATCATCTCCGCGTCGTAATCAGCCAGCGCCTTCTCCCACGCTTTGCCGTCGCGCTTCCATGCCACCAGTTGACGGGCGAGTGCGCGGGCCGTGAACACCGCGTCGTAAATGCCCTGACCATCCAGCGCGTCTTTTTGATGCACTGCGTCCCCGACCAGCGCCCAGCCCTGACCGCCCACCGCCCGAAACAGGTTGCCTACGCGCTTCATGCCGGATACGTTGGTGATGCGTTCGGCATTGGCGATCCGCCGCCACACGCGCGGTTCACGGCGCAGCATCTGATAAAACAGCGCTTCGGAATCGCCCTCCGTCTCAAATAGATCGGAGCGGCCTTCCAGCGCGATGCACAAACTACCGTCGGCGCTGTCCATCATCAGGTAGCCAAGCCCTTTGCCCGTGCCGTAAATATGCACGCACGGCCCATCCGCGTCGTACGGCTCATAATTCTTAAAATAGGCATAGTAGATGGTCGTGGGCAGATCATCACGGACTTCACGTTCAGCCGCTTTGACCTTGCGCGCCACCAGACTGAAGCGTCCATCTGCGCCGACCACACAATCCGCCGTGAAAGTCGCTTCGGCTTCACCGATGGCTTTGCCCCGCACGCCGACCACGCGCTCCCCTTCCCACACCAGATCGGTAACCGCAAAACCATCGCGGACGCTCACGCTCTCGAAGCGGGCGGCGTTACGCCACAGAGCATCATCGAAACGGGCACGGTCGATGGCATACAGATAATCGCGCTGATACACGACGGGCAGACGGTTGAAGGTCTGGATGTCGTTGCGCACCTCGGTGATGACGCGTCTGATCTTCGGCGTGCCGCGTGCATAGTCGCTTTCATCCGCGTCGATCTCGTCCAGCATCCGCATAGTGCTGGCGTAGATGGCTGGCGACGAGACAGCGGGCAAACTGGGCAGTGCCGCGCGTTCGAGCAGCAGCGTGCGGATGCCTGCTTGTCCCAAACGGGCGGCTAGGGTCGAGCCAGCGGGGCGTCCGCCAACGATGATCACGTCGAAGTGGGTGGAATCAGCCGGAGTCGTCATCTTTTCCCTCATGATTACGCTAAACTAGGACTACCATACATCGAATCGATCTATGCTGTACAGGTCAATCGCTGTTCAGTTTTTATCCAAACTGGAGCAAGCCATGTTAAGCACTTTTGTACCCGTTGATCTTGTCGGGCACGGCATTTATATTTCTGGTCATCGCGCTACTCAGTATACGACTGAATTACGGGCGGCGAACATTAAGCACGTCCTGAAGTTGTATTCCGACATCCCCTATTTTCCGCACGATTTCACCGTCCTTGAAAACGCGATTGAGGATGGCGAGTCGATCCCGCCGAACAAACTGCGCGAAGGTGTCCAGTTTGTGATGGAGCAGGTGGAGGCTAAACGGTCAGTACTGGTCATGTGCGGGGCGGGCATCAGCCGATCCTCGACCTTTGTGTTGGCCTCGCTGTTGCAACTCGATTACACGCTTGAGGACGCCTATCGACTGCTCAAATCGCAGCATAGTTCGGCTAGCCCGCATCCGGCGCTGTGGAACTCGTTGATCAACCACTATCGATTGCCTTATCGCGTCGAAGATGTTTTAGGTTGGTCGCTGGACTAGCGGCGATTCTGACGCTGTTTGCGCTACACTCTCCGTGATATGAAATTGGTAAATATGTGGGGAGACGAGTTATGTGTACCGTGGAGACAACGCAGCCGCCAATTCCGGCAGAAGTGCATCAATTATTAGCGGCGCAGCAAGCGGGCAAGCTCACGCGGCGAGATTTTGTCGAACAGGCCGGTGCGCTGCTGTTCAGGAGCTTGAAACCGGAAGCCGTCTACCGGGACAACCGCTTTAACGCGCCCGATGCACCGATCATGACGCCGCCGCTGATGCTGGCAGCGACGCCAACCACCCCGCTGGCGACCAAAGGCGGCATGGTCACCATCCAGACCAGCCACGCGCCTATCCCCGGTTATCTCGCGCAGCCCGAAGCCGCCGGAAGCTACCCCGGCGTAGTCGTGATTCAGGAGTGGTGGGGCTTGGATGATCACATCAAGTCAGTGGCGGATTACTTCGCCCGCAGCGGGTTCGTCGCGCTGGCTCCTGACCTGTATCACGGCGAGATCGCCCGCGAACCGGATGAAGCCCGCAAGCTCGCGATGGGCTTGATCGCGGATCAGGCCAACGCCGATGTACAGGGTGCGGCGGATTATCTGGTCAGTTTGGACAACGTGCAGCCGAAAAAAGTCGGCACAGTGGGCTTTTGCATGGGCGGCGGCATTTCGATGCGCATGAGTTGGGCGGGCGGGTCGAATATCGGCGCGGTAGTCATCTTCTACGGACGCGGCAATCCTACCGACGACGAGATCAAGGCGATTCATGCCCCCGTGCTCGGCATTTTTGGCGAACAGGACGCGGGCATCCCGATCAGCGGCGTGCGTGAGTGGGAAGCCAAGTTGAAGGCCAACGGCAAAACCGTCGAGATCGTGACCTATCCCGACGCGGGACATGCTTTCGTCAACGATACTCGCCCTGCCTACCGTCCCGAAGCCGCCGAAGATGCGCTCCAGCGGACGGTAAAATGGTTTATGAAATACCTGAAAATTTCTAGTTGAGAGCCGATAACTCTGCTATAATGCAGGGCGCATCTGACAATGAGTCTAACAATAAGTAACCCAGTCCGTTTTCCTGAGCGCAATAGACGCGAGGTTCCTTTGACACTCAGTCGCGACCAAGTGATGCAAATCGCTGAACTAGCGAAGCTTGATCTAACCGAAGCGGAAATCGAAACGTATGGCGGGCAGCTTTCTGCCATTCTCGATTATTTCCAACGCCTACAACAACTGGATACCAGTGATATTCCGCCCACCGCCTCCGTGCTGCCGCTGGAAAGCGTGATGCGCGATGATGTGCTGCGTCCATCGTTGAAGCGTGAACAGGCGCTGGCAAATGCGCCGGATGCCATCGAGGGTCAGTTCCGCGTTAATGCCGTACTTGAAGACTAGGTCACCAAGCAGGATGTAAGCTCGCCATGTCCGAACGCAAACGTCATGTACTGATCGTAGATCCCGATAGCAGTGTAGAGGAAGCCCTCAAGCCAATCCTCAACGAATATGGCTACGAGACTCGTCCAGCCGCGAGTGCGTTCGAGGGCTTTCAAGAAGTCGTGGGCAACCCGCCCGCTCTGATGCTCATCGCCGTTGCCCTGCCAGATGCGTCCGGTGTGGAATTGTTCGATCAGGTGCGCAAACGCTCACGCTCGTCGCATATCCCCGTGATGTTCATCGGCGGCTATGGCGAGGGCAAGAAACAGAAAGAAATCTTGGAAGCGGGCGCGGATGATTTCGTGGTCAAACCGTTCGATGCCGATCTGCTGGCACTGCGCATCCGCAATGCCGTGCAGCGTACCGAGCGCGACGGCCTGACGCATCCACGTTCCGGGCTGCCTACGGGGCGGTTGCTGCGTGAGCGCATCCGCGCGCTGGCTGATGAATTCGGCTGGTACAAGATCGATTTTATCGTTAACCATTTTGATGCGTTCCTGAGTCGTTACGGCTTCATGGCGGCGGAAGAAGTCATGGTCTTTGCAGCCAATCTCGTCAATGAGGTCGTCCGTGACATGGGTACCGAAGACGACTTCGTCGGACAGCGCGACGATAACACCTTCATCATCATCACCACCTTGGAGCGCGGTGCCGCACTGGGGCAAACGCTCGAACAGCGCTTCAACGAAGAAGTTCAAGCCTTCTACAATTTCATGGAGCGCGAACAGGGTTACATTGAAGTCGAATCAGGTGATTCGTTCGTACAGCGTCCCTTGATGACGGCTGAGATCAAATTTCAGGAAGGTGAACCCGACGAATAACCGGGCGGCTAACCGCGCCGTGGTCGGTCGGGGTTCCACTTCGTCAAGATCGCATCATCGTTCACACGCCAAAGAGTCGAAAAGCTTATGTCGAAGAAGCGGCTGCTCCTCGTCGAAGACGACCCAGATGTTGCCGAGCTGTTGATCACATACCTGTCTGTTGAAGGGGGCTACGAGGTGCATCACGCCGATCTAGGCGAAGATGGCATCAGCATGGCGCGCGCCAAATTCCCGAACCTGATCGTGCTGGATGTGATGCTGCCGGATATTGACGGCTTCGATGTCGCCCGCTCGTTACGCACTACGCTGCTCACCCGCCATATCCCGATCATGTTTCTGACGCAGCGAGATCGTCGCAGCGACAAGATCACCGGTCTCGAACTCGGCGCGGACGATTATCTCGGCAAACCCTTTGACCTGACCGAACTCTTGCTCAGGATTCAAGGCTCGCTGCACCGTTCCACGCGTGAACAACTCTACGATCCGAACACAGGCTTACCGTTGCGGGCGATCATCGAAGAAGATATGCCCAAACTCGCCAAGTTCACCAACTGCACCACCATCAATATCGAAATTGCTGGAATGCGCAGTTTCCGTGATGTGTATGGCTTCGTGGCAGCGGGCTACCTGCTCGAATTCTTCGGGCTGATCATCACCGAGAGTCTCGCCAAGCTCGGCACCGTCGATGATCTAGCGGGCATGTACACCGAAGATCGCTACGTCATCTTCACCATGACCGAACACCTCAACGACTTGGTGACCATGATCAAGACGCGCTTTGATGAAGGCTCGAAAGCCTTTTATACGTTCCTCGACCGCGAACGTGGGCATCTCTTGGTGTATGATCCGGATGGCTATATGCGCCATGTGCCGTTGATGCACCTCGAAATCGCCTTCGGATGAAAAACCATGTTGTGGTTGCGGACAGCACCAACTTTGTGCGTTAAGATTTCGCGAATGGGGCAGCGGCGGCTGCATTAATACGGGATCACGTGCATGGACAAGCTAGTTTCCGAAGTGCGTCGGATCTTTTCCGCGAACAACTTACGCAAGCATGAATTCAACCCTGCGGAAGATCGGTTGTCAGCGAATATGCTGTCGTCGTTGTTGACGGCAATCGGACTGTTGATGGTCTTTGTCGTCACGCCGCGCTTTTTCATCAATCCCACGCCCGATCTGGCGCTGCGGGTTGCGCTCACCTTCGGCGGCGGCGTCCTCACCCTCATCGCCAGTTATGCCAGTCAGCGCGGCTATCATTACACGATTGCCAATGCCGCGATTTTGACTGTCCCCATTTTTATCGTCATTTCCAGCGTCACGCGCAACACGCTCGATGCATTGCTGCCGCTGTACTATCTCAGCCCGATCCTCATCTTCGTCAGCCTTTTCCTCACCGAGCGCATGATGTGGATCAGTTTCATCGTCAACACCCTGACTCTCATCCTCTCGATTGCGCTAATCCCGTCGATTCCGGTCATAAAGTTCATGGAAGGGCCGTTTAGTTTCCATCTCATTGTCTCCACCCTGACCATGCTGATGGTGCGGCATCGCACGGCGCTTGAAGCGCTGCGCAAACGGGAATTGCAAGACAGCGAGGCGCGTTTCCGTTCGGTGATCGATGGCAGTCAGGATGCCTTCTATCTATTTGCTGCGGTGCGGAATGCCGCCGCTCAAATCACCGACTTCAAACTGATCGACTCCAACCAAAAGGCGGCGGCGCAGCTCAATCACTATCCAGCGAATGGCACTGCCCTGCCTGAGCATGTGCGAGCCTACGCCAACGCCAATGACCCGATGATGGGACAGCGCTTATTCTCCACCTATAAATCGGTCTTGGAAACGGGTCAAACGCAGACTGCCGAAGTCGAGCTGGCTGTCGAGAAAGGTGGACAGCGTTGGTTTTTTCGTCAAGTCCTGCGTGTGGGCGATGGCGTTGCGGTGCTGATGCGCGATATTACGCCCGATAAGCTCTCCGAACAGCAAACACGCGAACTTAATCTGCAACAGGAAAAAGTCTCCATCCTGCACAGCTTCATTCAAGATGCGTCTCACGATCTACGTACGCCACTCGCCGTCATGCGCACTTCTAGCTATTTGCTGAATGCGCTGGCTGACCGCTTGCGCAAATTACTGGCGGAAGACGAGATAGCCGCACGCCGCGCCGATTTGAACACCGTAACCGAGAAAATGCAGTATAACACCGAGCAAGTCGTACAAAGTTCGGATCGGTTGCACCGCTTGATCGAGGACATGCTAGAAATGGCGAGCCTCGACTACCGCGCCGAGTTCGCACTTGCGCCGCGTTCGCTCAATTCGGTAATCCGCACGTTGGTGGATAAGATGCAGTCACAGGCGGAACGCAAAAAGCTGATATTAAGCTACACGTTGTGTGATCTGCCGTTGCACATCAACATCGATGAAACGGCCTTCAGCCACGCGCTGGAACATTTGCTGAGTAATGCCATCCAATTTACACCCGCTGGTGGTCAGATCAGCTTGCGCATCTTTCAGCAGGGCGATCAAGCCATCATCGAGATCAAAGACACCGGCATCGGCATCGCGCCGGAGGAAATGCCTCACATTTTCGAGCGCTTCTACCGTGCTGACCGCGCCCGTCAGCAATCCACAGGCGGGACGGGCTTGGGGCTGCCAATTGCGCAAAAGATCATCGAAGCGCACGGCGGTAAATTGACTGTCGAAAGTCAGGTCGGGCAAGGCACCGCCTTCCGGGTCTGGATCGCGCCTTACAACGCCGTGCTGTCTACGCCGCCAGTCGCCGCCCCAACATCCATCCAGAGCCATTGAGATACCGCGCCCACAGCTCTGATACTTCTCTGATGCGATTCAGATCGACCTCTTACGCTGCGCCGACGGAATTTTTACACAGGCACCGTACACTTACGCATGTAAATCGACAACGAAGTCACTAAAGTAATTCCCAAGCAAGACTTGGATCAGGAGCGTAGTATGGCTACTATCATGCGTTGGAATCCGGTTCGTGAGATGGTCGAGATGCAGCGGGCAATGGATCGCGCGTTCAGCGACAAATTCTATGGCAGCAAGAGCGATTATCGTGGCGCTTGGACTCTCCCTGTCGATGCCTATGCCACCGATGACGCGATTGTCCTCAAGGCCAACGTGCCCGGTTTGAAGCCGGAGGAACTCAACGTCACCTTGGAAGGCGACACCCTGACCATTCGTGGTGAGGTGAAGGCCGAAGACGTCAAGAGCTACCTGCTGCGCGAGCGGATGACTGGCAAGTTTGAGCGCACGCTGACGATCAACACGCCGATCGACGCGGCGAAGGTGGAAGCTACCTTTGAAAAGGGTGTCTTGACGCTGACTCTGCCCAAGGCCGAGGCCAGCAAGCCCCGTCAGATCGCCGTCAAGGTCAGCCAGAGCTAATGGCAACCAACGCCTAGCAACTTGGCAAAGTTAAAAGCCTAAAGCGGTACGCCCCTCCGCGCATGAGGGGCGTATTTTATTCCACTGGCTCTTGCAACTGGTCGATCAGCATCGTCCAATCGCTGATAGGCCACACGTCGTGCAGCAGCCCATCCACCATCCGATACCAGCTCACCTCACGGAATTTCACGCGTTTGCCCGTCGGCGGGATGCCGTTGAAGACGCCCGTATGCGTAGCGCGGATCGACAGTCGCACCACCACCATATCCGCGTCGATCAGCATGTCTTCGATCTCCACCTGAATATCGGAAAACGCCGCGAGGATAGGCCACAATTGTTTTTTCATTCCATCCGGGCCGTTCGGGAATTCTGGGGCGTAATGGTTGCGTAGTTTAGGGTGCCAGAACTCGCGGGCAGCGGCGTCCAGATTACGCCGCTGCCAGACCTCCTCGACATAGCGGGTCATAAACCGCTTGATGGCTTCCGTGTGCATCAGTCTACTCGATTCTCATTACCATTAAAGATGGTTCATCTCAGTTTACAGTAATTCATCCCACCGCTATTGTACAGTTCAAAGACTACCCATTTTTTGCTCAATATTTATGATCGATATACTTCGTTAACAACTCCGGAAGCTCGGCAGCGGCGTCCCCAAACCGCACTTGGGTGATCTCGGCGGGCGGCAAACTGATGTCCACACTTTCGTAGGCAAACACGCGGATCGGTGTCCCGAAATCGAGTTCGCGCAAGAAGACTTGCAGCGGTGCGCCGTTGCTCACGCGGAACCCGACCACGTCCGCACGCGGATAAAGTTGGAAATGCGCCAGCATGAAGTCCCATGCTTCGCGTCCCACGAGGGCTACTCCCTTCTCAGACACGAACAGCCCCGGAATGATGGCATTAGTGGAAGGCGTTTGCAGGGACAGCCCATAGCGCAGCACCACTGTCCCCGCGATACGCGGCGCATAACTGGCGAGATCAGCCGTGGCCTGTCCGACGACGAGGGTAGTCGCCTCCGGTAGCTCATAGACTGATCCTTCGATGATCTCGTGGATGTACTCTGGCTCAGGTATTTTTGGCATACCAGCAGTTATAGCGTGTGCATCCCGAAGTGGCAATATACGGCTAGCGTGGACTACACATGCCGCCTTGCTCACTTCTGTAAACGGGCAAATTCTGCATGTGAACGGTGGCGAAATCGTTAACGGGTGAGCTTCCCGCAAGGATACTCGCTGAGGGCGTCGTCACTTGCGGCGAACCATCCGACAATTAACGCTTCGCACGGGTAGTCATCCTCAATAAATCTTCTAAAGCCATCAGCGTGGATGGGTTTAGCTCGTAAAACACCCACACCCCGCGCGCCTCTGCTTGAACAACACCGGCATCGCGTAGCACCTTCAGGTGGTGCGAAATCGTCGGTTGCGTCAGGTCAAAATAACGTTCGATGTCACAGCTACAGATCCGCCCCTGACTAATCAGATCGATCATTTTCAGGCGAACCGGATTGCCGAGAGCTTTGAAGACCGCTGCAAACTGCTCCGTTTCTGTCTGACCAAAACGCATCAAGAGATTCAAGTTTGGCGTACAAGGTTCAGCCTCATCGGCGTTGATGGCTTCAGCTTTCGTGACAGGTTTTCTCATCTCTTCCCCACTATCGCTATATGGCATGTTCGTCATCATATCTTATATAGAAACTTTTCTATATGTGCTATCTGTCATCAGCCCCCGATGACATGTAACACTGAGCTGATCGCCCCATCAGTTTTAGACTGAAGTTGAGGTTTACAGCCTTCAGGCAGCGCTGGCATTGAGTCTATGGATGACGAAATCGGGCTAATCGCCACCTTCCCCGCAATGATTGCACCTTCGATCACGGCAATTGACTGGTCGATGAGTGTCTTCTCCTGATCATGGTCAGAGCTTTCTAACCTTAGGAGTTCTATTTTTATGACTAAATCATTAGCATCGGTGCCTCAAAACAACAGTATTTTTGGGCAGTTATCCGTCCTCGACCGCTTCTTGCCGCTCTGGATTTTGGGCGCGATGGCGGTAGGGATCGGATTAGGCAAATTGATCCCCACTCTTGGGCCAACCCTCGACTCTGTCAAACTCGATACAGTATCGTTGCCTATTGCGATTGGCCTCCTGTGGATGATGTATCCCGTACTCGCCAAAGTGAAATACGGGAAAATGCCAGAAGTTGCCGCCAATTGGAAGATGTCCGGCACATCCCTATTCTTGAACTGGCTCGTTGGCCCCGCGTTAATGTTCACCCTCGCATGGCTCCTGCTGCCAGACCATCCAGAATATCGTACGGGCTTGATCTTGGTGGGCTTGGCGCGCTGCATCGCGATGGTCTTGATCTGGAATATGCTGGCTTGCGGCGACAGCGAATATGCGGCGGTTCTCGTCGCGATCAACTCGATCTTCCAGATCGTCATGTATACCGTACTTGGCTATTTCTATCTCACCGTGGTACCGCAGTGGCTCGGCGGCGAAGCGGTTATGCTCAATGTGTCGATGGGGGAAATCGCCAAAAGCGTGCTGATCTTTCTGGGGATTCCGTTAGCGGCTGGCTTCCTGACCCGTTTGATCTTGACGCGTGTGAAAGGGGAGCAGTGGTACGAGACGAAATTTGTGCCGCGTTTGTCGCCTACAGCGATTGTTGGGCTATTGTTCACCATTGTGATGATGTTTTCTCTCAAGGGCGAGGTGATTCTCAGCCGACCTTCGGACGTGCTGCGTATCGCGCTCCCGCTGCTGGTCTACTTCATCATCATGTTTGGCGTATCGTTTACCATCTCGTATCTGCTGAAGTTTCCCTATCCAGATACAGCCACCATTTCCTTCACGGCGGCGGGGAATAACTTCGAGTTGGCGATTGCAGTAGCGATAGGGGTGTTCGGACTCGCTTCCGGTGAGGCGTTGGCAACTGTAGTAGGGCCGCTCATCGAAGTGCCAGCCCTGATAAGTCTGGTGTATCTATCGCTCTGGTTGGGTCGGCGGCTGTATCCTGCTGATCCGCTCTGGAAATCCAAATAATACGGAATAAGGCGCTGAATTGCGCTTCACACGGGGAGGGGCAGGAGGAGTATTCCTGCACCCTTCGTCGTCCCTAGTACACAAACGGGATCAGCTTGCGCACGCGTTTTTGATACTCGCCATAGTTGGGGTATTTCTCGCGCAGCCAGATTTCCTCGCGTGCCGCTTTCCGATCAAAGAATAAGATCAACAGAAGCGACAGCACCACGCCGATCACGTTCGTCCGCAGCAGCGACCAACCGAGCGCCGAGCAGATCACGCCGAAATACATCGGGTGACGGACGAACGCATAGATACCGGCTTGCACCATGTTGCCGTCATCTTTAGGGCGCGGGAACACCGTCAGGTTACTGCCCAGATTCAACGCGCTCAGAGCGAGGAAGATCGCGCCAATCGCTCCGACGATGAGGCCAGCCACGACGCCCAGTGTCCCCAATCCGTCAGGCCAAGTGATCCATGTGTTGGGTACCAGTGCGATAGCCGCCAGCAGGATAATCTGCACCGCCACCCATGACTCGCCGCGTGTAGTCTGCATCATGCTATGCTCTCTTACGGTGCTGTAGTCGCGGTGACGGCGGGCGCGGGTGGCGAATCGCGCGAGACGAGCGGCACTTGCAGCGCGACCTGATAATTCGCGCCGTTTTCGCGCCAGATGATATTCCCTTGCGTCTCGCGCTGCGCCTGCCATAGCATTCTGAACGCGGCGTCCGTCACCCACATGGCTTGCTTCGCGTTAGCGGCATCTGCCATCTTGAATGGTGCGGTCGGAGGCCAATCGATGAACGGCATTCCTGTGTTCTCTGGCCCCGGATAAACCGTCACCCAACCTGCCGCTGGCTCAACGCGCACGGGGGCATTGCTCAACGTCATACACTTACCGAGCAGCGTGGAGTAAACATCGAGAGGCCACGCGCGGTAATTCCGTTTCGTCGTTACCTGATCACTGATCGCCAGCGTGATCGTTTCCACGTTCGCGCGCTGGGTCGGTGGCAGCTCCATCGAGGCATAGTCGGGAATATCATAGAATTTCATGTCGCGGATCACGTATTCAAGGAAGGTGCGGAACTGGGTGTCATCGATCAACGCTTCAAGCACTTCTTCGCCGGCTGGTTGCAGCGGATTCACCCACACGATGCGCCCATCGCCGTAAATCGTACACAGCGGGACGCGGTTCAGGTCGCCATACGGCGTGTCGTTGGTGATCTGCCGATCCATCCGAAAGATCACGGCGTTGGCGGCGGTGTTCCACGCCAGCACGGGGACGACATTATTCGCTTCGGGCGTCGCCGTTGCGGCGTTATTCGTAGTGGTATTGCACGCAGCAAGCAGCACCGCCGCCAGCCCTAGGATCATCAGGCGTCCGACGATATGACGTAGCGAAGTTGCGTAATAGCGCATAGCATCCCCTCAGCTTGGTACAGGCAGCAGCGCGGCAACGATTGACCGTCTGCAACATCTCCATTCTATGCACTAGCGCCGATGTGCGCCATTACACTATCACAACAACTATGCACGCTTGCTCAACAGACGCTAATGATCAGCGCGGCGGCGAACCAGAACGAGATTGTTAAGCACTACCCGTGGCATTTGTGGCAATATTGAGGAAACTTACATCAATGACGCGGCGGTATTGTTTGCGGGGCGATACCTGATGCAAAACGTCTTTTGGGATATTATAGTGATACTATGACAAAACGCCGTTTAGTCGCCCAAACTCACCCATTGCTAACGGCATTAGATGCAAAAATCGTAAATACTAGTCACCAACAACGCCGAAATGCATCCTTGTCGGTTGCGCGTTCGTTGCTTCATGATAGACTTCAAACAAGGTAAGGGGGTCATAAGCATATTATGGCTGAAAAGATACTGGTCGTTGACGACGAAATCGATAGCCTCAAATTGATTGGACTCATGCTTCAGCGGCAAGGATACGAAATCTCTGCGGCAAGTTCAGGGGCACAAGCGCTATCTAAGGCAGTTGCCGAAAAGCCGGATCTGATCATCCTCGATGTGATGATGCCTGATATGGACGGCTATGAAGTCTGTAAGCGCCTGCGTGCCAGCACGACGACATCCGGCATTCCGATCATCATGTTCACGGCGAAATCGCTGGTTGATGATAAGGTCGCTGGCTTCGAAGCGGGCGCGGATGACTACCTGACCAAGCCCACGCATCCGGCAGAATTAGCCTCTCGCGTGCGTGCGGTTTTGGCGCGTAGTGCGGCGCAGCGTCGTCAAACCGCCACGACTACCACGTCCGATACCAGCATGTTGATCGGCTTTCTCGGTGCGAAGGGCGGCGTCGGCACCACCTCGCTCGCCATGAACATCGCCTCGGTGCTCAACAGCAAAGACCCGACCATCCTCGCGGACATCCGCATGGGGCAGGGCAGTCTCGGCTTGATGCTCGGCTTTGGGCGCTCGACGGGCATGGCGAATTTGCTCAACCGCCCGATCAACGAGATCAACGCCCGCTCGGTCGAAAACGAACTCGTGCAGCATACTAGCGGGTTGCGGATGCTGCTGTCATCGATCAGCCCGCGTGAGCGCCAACTGAGTGTCAATTCGGATACCGCATCGCTGATTCTCAAGCATCTGCGCGGCCTCTCCAAGTACGTCGTCCTCGACATGGGCGTCGGCCTTTCCAAGCATAACGTTCGTCTGATCAAGGAACTCGATCAGATCGTCGTCGTGGTCGAGCCGAGCCAGATTGCCATGCCGATGGCGCGTGAAATCTTGCGCGCGACCGAACAGATCGGCATCCCGCGTCAGCGCACCAACGTCGTCGTCATCAACCGCCAGACGGGTCAGCCTCCCGTCTCGTGGCAAGAAGCCGAACAAACGCTGAACCATGAGATGCTCGGTGTGGTCAATGGTGTGCCCGATCTCGCCACCCAAGCGGCAGCGGCGGGCGTCCCGATGGTGACCTACCAGCCCAACACCGCCTTCGCCACGCAGATCGCCAAATTGTCGGAAGAGATCGTCAAGCACGGTCGCAATGCGGGGCCAGTTCAGGTAGCCTGAACAGCAGCTATTTCATGAGTTTTGTAGAGGGCGGCAGTTGACCGCCCTTTTTATTGTCAGTTGGGCGCTGGTGTATAGGTGGGGATCAGCAGCGTCGGCACGGCGGTAGTCGTCGCTGCCAGCGTCATGGTTGGCGGCAGTGGCGGGTTCGGCGGCACGACGGTTCCCGCTTCATTGTAATAACTGCACGGCGCGGGATCGCTATCGGGAATGCCATAGCGCTGGCGATCTTGTGGCGTAAATGTGTAGGCGGGGTCAGAAAACACGCTGCATACGTCCGCCAGAAAATCTGCGTAATTCGCTTCCCACAACTGCGGCGCGCCGCCACTGCTCGTCAGGATCAACGCGCTGTCCGGTGTGAAGGCCGCGCCGGACACCGTGCCGGAATGAGTCAACACCCGCCGCAGCTCTCCCGTCTCAGCGTCCCACACCCGCGCGAATCGGCTGTCGGAAATCGCCAGCAGCAGCCGATTATCCGGCGAAAAGATCAGCTTGCGGGCAGTCTCAGGGTTGACGATGACTCGCAGCGGCTTCCCCGTCGCCAACTCCCATAGCTGGATCGTGTTATCGCTGGCGGCAATCGCGATCAAGCGCCCATCCGGCGAGATCGCCATGCTGAAAACCTTCCCTGTGAGCCTTAGATCAAACAGTGGCGCGCCTGTACTCGCCTTCCACAGCTTGGCAGCCGTCGCCGTCGGAAAACCGATGATCACCGATCCATCTGGCGAAAACGCAGCCGGACGGGTATACACGTCCAGTCCATCGAGTCGAACTTTCTCGCTGCCCGTCGCCACGTCCCATACCCGCGCCACGCCATCCAAACTGCTGATCAGGATCGTCTGGCTGTCCGGCGCAAACACCGCCCCCGCGATCTCGCCGTTATGGACTAGTGTGTGCCGCTCCTTGCCGCTGGCAACGTCCCACACATGTACGCGATCCGCCTCGACATTTTCCGTATACGTCGCGATGCTCTTGCCGTCCGGCGCAAACACAGCGCGGACGATGGGCGAGACATGTGGCAGCGCGTACAACTCCCGCCCCGCGATCACGTCCCACACATGCACGTTGAAATCGCTCGTCGTTGTCATGATCAAGCGCCCATCCGGCGAAAACACGGCGCTGTTCACGCCCCGTTCATGCGCAAACGTGCGGATCAGCGCCCCTTCCTCGACATCCCACAGCCGCACCACCTGATCTTCCGCAAAAGTCAGCAGCGTTCTGCCATCCGGCGCGAAGACCGCCCCCATCACGCGCGACTCGTGATCCAGAATCGTCGCGCTGCCCGGATCGCGCAAATTGTATAGATACGCGCTGAAACTGATGAACGGCACGACCGCCGCGTAATCACCAGCAGGCGACAGCACAGCGATCCGCGCGTCATCCGCCATTCTCCGCCGCTTGACCGCGTGATGCATAATCTTGACCAGCACGGCGTCCGCTTGCTCGGTATAGGCGATCCGCAGTCCGCGCACCGCCAGCGCCGCCGCCAGCGATTTATCGCCGTTTTCCTCCTGATACAACGCCTCCGCCGCGCTTGCCATGTTTAGCGACACGATGCGCGCCTCGCCTTGCGCGATGTCCGCCTGAATCCGTGCCAGCGTAGGCGGAATTTGCGTCAGCGTTGCGTTGGCGTTGCTGACCTGATTGGATGCCACCAGTACCGCGCTTGCCACCAGCAGCACGGCAATCACGCCGACCGCCGCCGCCAGCCGCCCGAAGGTGAGGGCACGCCGCGCCGAGCGATCCAACTGTTGTTTGCGTTCCGCTTCCGCCGCGATGAGCCGCGCTCGATACGCGGCGCTCGCCGTGATGTATTCCAGATGCAGTGGCGTCGGCTTGGGCGTTTTGGTCTGGCTCCGCGCCAGCCATGCCTGCGCCGAATCCAGTTCGAGATCGTGCAGTAAGTAGCTTTCGTTGCGGTTCGCCGTTTCCCACTCCCGCGCCCCGATCAGCAACCGCGTGTGCTGCTTGATGAAGTCGTTATCCGTCTCGATGGTGCGGATCAGGTTCTGCACAGCTTGCTCGAAGTTATCGATGTCGTTCGCGGGCGCGTCGGCGTCGGGCGACGGTGCGGCATCCGGCAAATATTCATGCCCATCGCTGCGTTTGCGGCTGTACAGCCAGTTGATCCTCTTCAGCGCGTCCAGATTTTCGCGTGCTTGCGCCTCCCACGGCTGATCGATCCACGCCGTCTTGACCTGTTTTTCGTCCAGTTCGACGCGCATCACGGGGATGATCCGCTTGTTGCGCTGCACGGCATACGCGAACTCTTTGTTGCACATTTCGGAAATCAGCCAGCCCGTACTGACCACGCACACCACGTTGTTGGCGCTGTCGATCCCGTCCTGAATTTCTTGCCACCAATCCACCGAGTACGGGATGCTCTCCCAATCCACCCACGTCATGCGACCTTGCGCTTCCAAACGGTCGAACAATCGGCGCGTAAACGCCACATCGCGGCGCGAATACGAGATGAACACATCGACCTGTGCGCCGCGCGTCGGGCGCTGGTAATTTTCCGGAACCGCATTCGCGGATGGGGTGGGTGTGTTCATGCGCAAAACCCTAACATTCACATCGTGGCGATAAACTGAGTATATATGAGGTCGCCAGCCGCGCGAATGACCCGCCAAGGACGCTATAGGCCAGCACCTACGCAAGGTATAGGCCGTCCTTCTGTTGCCGCTGCCCGTTTGCCGCTAGGATGTGATTATTAGCTTGACAGCCCATGTAATCGTGCTCAAGCTGACTATCTTGAAGGGAGCCTACACATGCAGCAGGGGAAATTTGGTCGCCTATTACTGAGTCTCGCCATTGGTCTAGTCGTGCTCATCGGTCTAGGAGCCGCCCATTTTGAAGCGCAAGCCGAGGAAACCACTATTCGCAGCTACGGTGGCCTCATCACCGGCGCTGACGACATTTTCGTCGCTGTCGTCGCTGAGGGTGACAAAGCCACCGTCTACATCTGCGACGGGATCGTGGATAAAGGCACCGTCTCGATTGCCGAATGGTTCATAGGCGCGGTCAAAGACAACGCCATCGATATCATCGGCCCGACGGGCAACCGTGTAGAAGTCGCCCTCACCGAGGCCACCGCCACAGGCAAATTCACCTTCACCGACGGCGCTGTCAAAGAGTTCGTGATCGAGCTGCTGCCGGAAAGCGCTGGCCTGTTCCGCTCCGAATTTGCGATTGGGGATCATAAATACGTTGGCGGCTGGCTCGTGCTGCCCGATGGTTCCGTGCGCGGCGCGGTGCGCTTCGTGGAAACGGGTGAATTAGTGCCCGCCAGCTTCAGCGAATTCCACAATCCGTCCAATTGACCTAACCGACAAAGTCCTATTTGTAACTGCACGGGCGGGACTTCCTCGCCTGTGCTGCTTTTCGGGAAACCAACTTGGCTATATGATGGTATATGCCCAAGGGAAACGAACAAGAATGAGGGGAACCCACAGTGACGCATAGAAATGTTGGATTAGCCTTGCTGCTGATCATCCTTTCCATCACGCCACGCGCCGCCGTCCACAGCCAGCCCGCCGCCAGCGCCGACATCGCCGCCTACCAGCTCGGCGTAGTTGCGGAGGCATTCCCCGATTCTGATCTCACCTACGTGATCACCCTGACCAATCACGGCCCCGCCGCCGTCACCCAATTTTACATTCTGGATGGCTGGACGGTCAGCGCCAGCGGCATCAGCGGCTTCACCATGCCCACGCCCGATCCCGATTTTGGCGCGTTTTCGCTCGTCGGGACGTGGGAACAGCAGCGTTCCGATCAAACGGTGCTGGCGTGGCTGCTCAACGGCAATCTGAACCCCGGTGATACCGTCCGGTTCGCGTGGAAAGTGCATGTAGACAAAATGTATCGCGGCGGGTTGGTCAATTGGGCGCGGGTCGCCGTTGAAGGCTCGCTGAACGGCACATGGCAGCCACGCGCCGACACCACCTTGACCACGCCGCCCGCCGTCGATTCCATGTCCGATCCGATCCCCGAAAATAACCGCACCACCGATGGCGTCACCGTCGTGACCGAAGCGCCCACCAACGCGGGCATCGATCTCGCGCTGTATCAAACGGGCTTGCTCACGCAGTTGCCAGCCGGTAAACCACTTGATTCGACGTGGTTCGTCACCAATCGCGGGCCGCAGGTGGTCAAAGATTTCTATGTGCTGGCGGGCTGGTCGCTCAACCCCGATGGCGGCAGCATTCTTTCGCAGCCCGTGACTGAGCCAGATTTTGGCGTTTTCAAGGTGATCGGGCGCTGGCAGCAGCGGCGCGAAGACGAGGAATTATGGCTCTGGCAGTTGCAGGGCGATCTTGCCCCCGGCGCGAACGCAGCCTTTCAATGGGTGCGCGCCCTCGTCCCCAATTATCGCGGCGATCTGATCAACTGGGCGCGTGTCTTCGCGCATGATGTGCCAGCGGGCGATTGGCTTCCGCGCGAAGGCACCGCCAACCCGCCACAGCCCTTGACCAACGACGCCGACGCCGTGCCGGATAATGATCGCTCACTGGATGGCTTAACGACGATTACAGACTGATGACTTCGTTCACGGCGCGCGCGTCTTACTTGGTCTTGGGGATTTGCTTCCTCCTCTGCGTGGGCTGGCATCTCGTCTTGCTGCAAATTCCCACCGACGCCATGACGGGCACCGCCACCGTTCAGGGCGATCAATATGTGCTGCGCTATTTTGCCGTCCCCGGCACGAAAGCCGCCGACGATGGCTCGTCCACCTACAAATACATCTTGCGGGTCGATAGTCACGCCGTCAGCGAATGGCTTGATCGCGCCGTGCGGCCCGATCAAGTGTGGGAATCGTCGTGGCAGGTCGGGACGCGCCATCAATATCTCGTGGAACGCCGCGATGGCGATGGCAAGCGCGTGATCACCGTCTCGCTTACCGTGCCGCCGCCGAATCTGCTCCCGCAGTACCTCGGCCTCGCGGCGCTGGTCACGCTGGCAACCGTGATCGCTGCCCTCACCGTCTCAGCGCAGCGCCCGCGCCTAGCCATCGCTGTGCCGATCACGCTGCTGGCCTGTGGAGGTATGCTCAACCTCACGTGGTCAACCTTTGCCGTGCCGTTCAGCTACATCGCCTTGAGCACACCGCTGCTGCTTCAGTTGGCGTTCCATACCGCCGCTAGTGTGCTGCTGATCGGCGCGGTCGTCCACATCGCCTTGGTGTTTCCCGCCCCGCTGTCATGGTATACCCGTCATCGGCGCGTCGTCCTCGCCGCCATCTATGGCCTGTTTCCGCTTGGGTTAGCGCTGATCATCGCCCTCAACACCTCCACCGCCGACAAAATCACGGGCGGCTTGTGGTGGGAACAGCAAGCCACCGTCGCGCTCAAAGCCTTGTCGTACCTGATCTGGGCGGCGCAGTATCGCAAAGCTACCGTCCGCCAGCGCGGTCAACTGCATTGGCTGTTGATGACCACCACGGCGGTCGATCTGATGTACATGGCTTACATCTTCTCCGACGGCAGTAGCCTGATCATTCCCTATCAATGGGTGAGTTTGCTGCTGCCCTTCGGCTACATCATGGCGACGCTGCCCACGCCCTCGCTGCGCCTATCGCTTGAAGCAACCTCCGGTTTCGTCCACGGCATGGCGAATACGCTCACGTTGGCGCTGTTCCTATGCGGCCTCGGCTTGGCGGCGAACGTCCTGATCGTCGCGGGCAATCAAACCGCGCTGCCCCTCACCACCATGCTGCTCTCGATCATCTTCGCGCTGACCACCATCCCCCTCGCCAACGCCCTGCGCGATCAATTCGATAGCTGGCTGCATGGCACCCGCAGCGCCCAACGCCTGCTCCTGCACCAGTTCACGCGCAACATTGGGGATAGCATCACCTTGCCCGAAGTCACCCGTGCCTTTCAGGAAGCCTTGGAAGAAGGCGTCCAGCCGATAGACATGCGCTTGTGGCTCTGGAACGACGAAGCACAGGCGTTGCAGGTGGTCGGTTCGCCACACGGAACAGAGCAATTCACCGCCATTGATCGCGTCCTTTACGACGATTTGCTCAAACTGCACACCTTCACGCCCGCCGCGCAGTTCACGCACTGGTCGGACGCGCAGCGTTATCATGGGCTGATCTCGCTCGTCTCGTCGCAAAAACTGGTTGGTGTCTGCGCTATCGGGGCGCGCATCGATGGCAGACGCTATTCAGAGGACACGCTCAACTTCTTTGAAACCCTGACTCGCTCCGCCACCCTTGCCCTTCGTAACGCGCAGCTCGTCTCGCAGCTCGAAGACAACATCGCCACCCTGCGTCATGCCTATCAGCAGTTGATCACCGTGCAAGAAAACGAACGCCAGCGCCTCGCCACCGAACTCCACGACGAAACCTTGCAGCAGTTAGCCCATGCCAATCTACTCGCGGGCGGGCTGCAACCAGCGCTGGCAGAGGCAGCCCGCCCCTCCCTCAAGGAATTACAGTCCATGCTCGTGCTGACCGAGCGCCATCTGCGCGAGATTTTGCGCGGCATCCATCCCGCCGTACTGACCGATCTCGGCCTGATCCCTGCCCTCAATTCGTGGCTGCCACGTCCGCCCGGAATCACGGTGAAGCTCATCGCCACCGGCTTCGAAGACTACCGCTTGCCCGATCCGATGCTGGAATTGACGCTCTACCGTCTCAGTCAGGAAAGCGTCAATAATGCCCTCAAGCACGCCAACGCCCACTGCATCGACATTCGGCTCAAACATGAGGCCAATACGATCACGCTCGAAGTCATCGATGATGGCGCTGGCTTTGAACCTACTCTGCTCGCCGCCAAAGGCCGTGCCGCCAGCGGACATTTTGGCCTGATGAATTTGCGTGAACGTGTGCGTGCCTTGAACGGGCAGTTGGTGATAGAGTCGAAGCCGCAGCAGGGCACCAATATTCGTGCCATTTTGCCGATAGAAAACCAGTGAAGGGGGACATGATGAGCGCTGAAAATACGGGACACATCCGCATCCTGATCGCGGAAGATCAAGAATACCTACGGGAAGGCATCCATCGCATTCTCGCCGCACAGCCGAATATCGAAGTGGTCGGCACGGCGAAAGATGGTCTAGAAGCGCTGAAACTCACTGCCGATCTGCGTCCCGACCTCCTCTTGCTGGACATCCACATGCCGCGTATGAATGGCATCGACGCCGCGCAGAGCATTCGTGCCACGCAGCCCGGTGTCGGTTTGCTCCTGCTCTCCCAGTATGACGACCTTGAATATGTTCACCAATTTCTTGGCAACGACTCGGCGCGTAAAGGCTATCTGCTGAAAAGCACCTTGGGCGATGTCGCCTCGCTGGTACAGGCCATCAAAGCCGTTGTGTCCGGTCAGCTCGTGCTCGATCCACAGTTGACGCAGCAGTTATTCCAGCGCGCCGATGTCGGTTTAAGCCAACTGACCAAGCAGGAACAGCGCATCCTGTCGGAAATGGCGCGCGGGCAAGACAATCAGGCCATTGCCGAAACGCTCACCATCGAAAAAAGCACCGTCGAAAATCACATCAATTCCATCTACAGCAAATTGGGCATCGGCAGCGAACCCGGTCGTCATCGCCGCGTGGAGGCGGTCTTGCGCTTCCTCAAGAGCGTCAAAAATGACTGATCAGAGCTTCGGCTAGTCACTGAGCCACCGTCACCGCGCGCTTGCGCACGGAAGCATCGTTGGTGATGCATGACTTTGCGCTCTCAGCCACCAGCTTACGCGCCGTAATATTACGCGCCGAGAGGCTTACAGTTGTACGCTTACAAATGTAAGGATGTTCAAGTTAGACAACCTGTTGTATCCTACCCTCACAACAGAAAACGACCTCAGCCATCCCGCTAACGTCGTCTTTCTTCCGCCGCCTGTTTTTGCCTGTTCCGATCAGTTCAGAACGGCTCATCTGAGCATAAAGTCTTCCATCGCAATAATTGGCCTGTTTATCAGGCAAAACAGGCAAATGATCTAGCCGCCATCACAGCCAAGGAACTTGTATGAACGTAGCCCTAAGGATTAATAGACAACCGACAAAGAATATTCTTTCCGTACGGACGCCTCATGAGGCGTCCATGTGAGCTTGATGATCAGGTCTCTATTGCGATTATCTCTTAGCCCTAAGCACTATCTTCGTCGCCTGTTTTTGCCTGTTATCGCCTGATCTTTGCCTGTTCCGATCAGTTCAGGACGGCTCATCTGAGCATAAAGTCTTCCATCGCAATCATTTGTCTGTTTATCAGGCAAAACAGGCAAATGATCTAGCCGCCGTCAGCCAAGGAGCTTGTATGAACGTAGCCCGCAATGAGTGTTTTATACGCGCCGATGCAGAATCCTACGGTCTCGCCAGTATCAAACAGGGTCTTCGTCTTTACTTAGCACTTAGCACTAAGGACTTAGCACTTTCTTTGCCGCACTCGGCACCCGCCACAATGTCCCCCAATGATCCCGTTCTCACCAGTACACGGGATCATTGTAGGGATCATTGCGGTTTACGACTCCTCGTTAGCAGCGCTCTACGGCGTGGTCGGTACCAGCGTAAACGTCACCGTGACCTGAGCCGTGATCGAAATCTGACCGAGCGACAGCGTGCTGTTGTCATCACTGCTCGGCGTGTTCCCGCCCGCGTTCTGGAGGACGTTTTGCGACTGCGCGGCGTACCCCCCGCCCCACCAATTGCCGTAGGGGAACGACCAACCGCCGTACCCCTCAGCGATGTTGGTGACTTGGCTCACCTTCATGCCCAGTTCCGCCGCCAGTGCCTCGGCCTTCTCTTTCGCCGCGCGGATCGCCAACGAGCGCGCCGTGTCGCGGTGCTTGCGCAGTTCCGTCGTGCGGAAGTCCACGCCGTGTACGTAGTTCGCGCCCGCTTCCAGCACGCCCGTCAGCACCGCCTCGAACTTCGTCACGTCCTTCAGCGTCACCGCCACCGACCTCCGCACCCAGTAGCCGAGGAAGCTCTGCTGGTCAAAGCTATCACGGTAGTGCGGTTGGATGCTCAGGTAGTCCGTCTGGATGTACTTGGCTTCGACGCCGTTATCCGTCAGCACCTTGACCACGCTGCTGACCCGTTCATCGTTCTTGCTCTTGGCGGTCAGCAAATTCATGTCCGAGGTTTCCACGCCCAGCGCGATGATCACCTCATCCGGCACCACCCTAACGTCAGCGCTGCCGCTGACCGAGATCGTGCTCGGCGTGCTGATCTCTCCCTCCGCGTTCGAAATCGTCGGCGGCGTGGCGGGCACGATGAACATCTGCATCAACACGAGGCTCCCAACGATGACCTTGATCGCTGTCTTGACCGGAATAACGATGCTAAACGAGCTGTACATAACTTCCTCCAAATAACCAATGAACGCGGCTTCACAGCGCCCAAGCAGCGCCATGCGCCAGCTTGCCCACATCGTACACCGGAGCGCGCTTTCCGAACCAATCCGCTGGGTATACGTAGCGGGCTGCCATTTGTGATTAAGGCCAGCACAGGTTAAAGTTAACATCCTTGAGGTTCAAGTATTGGTGGGCTGGATATGGCAAAAGTAGTGACCCCTTCCGCGAAGACCAAGGATTCCAACGCGAAGTCGGCAAAACCCGATTCAAAGTCGCCTCAGAAGCGCAACGAGCGCCAGCAAATGACGCTGATCGGCGTGATCATCGTCGTGGTCTTGGCCTTTTTCGGGTTCATGGCGCTTATCTTCGCCCAGATGAACAATACTGGCGTGCGCAAGGGCAACTACACGGAACTGGCGCAGCTTTCCACGCGCGACGGTGCGCCCATCCTTGGTGACCCCACCGTACCCATCGTCTTCCGCGAGTTCGCCAACTTTGCCTGTGTCCACTGCCTTGAATATCACAGCACCATGCACGAAGTGATTGATCGCTTCGTAGCGACGGGGCAGGCGCGGCTGGAATTTCGCACGCTGGTGTGGGCCGAAGTCCCCTCCACCAATGCTGGTCTTGCTGCCCTCTGTGCCAAGCGGCAGGGGCGCTTCTGGGACATGAACGACTCATTGTTCGATGAAGTCTCGAAAAAGGGTGCCAGCGCCTACGACTTGTCGAACCTGCGTAACATCGCCGTGGCCTTGGAGATGGACGCCAACCAACTAATCGACTGCGTGATCAATAAGCAGACGCTGGCGGAGATCGAAGCCAACCAGAAGCTCTCGCAAGATAGCGGTCTGACGGGTACGCCGGGGGTGATGATCTCGACCGATGGTGGCAAGACCTTCCAATGGATGAAGATTCTCCAGAACGGGGAGATGGTCGAGCAAAAGGGCGGCGGTGTGCCCATCTCCACCATCGAAAACGCAATTGCCGAATTCAATAGCAAGAGTAGTTAACGCTGACGCATGAAGGATGAACGTCCGCTGGTGGCGGTTGATGTGGTGATCTTTTCGCTGCACGCCAATAACCGCCCCTCCAATTCTTTATCGCTTGATCTCAATGTGCTGCTCGTTCAGCGCGATTATGCGCCCTACCTTGGGGTGTGGGCGCTGCCCGGACATGTGATCAGCCTCAATGAGTCGCTGGAAGATGCGGCACGGCGTATCATGAACGAGAAAGCACACGGTCAGGATTTATACCTTGAACAGCTTTTCACCTTCGGGGAAGTTCGGCGCGATCCGCGTGCGCGGGTGGTCAGCGTCACCTACTTCGCGCTGGTACGCCAAGAGCAGATCGAGGTGCGTCCCGGCGCGGCGTGGCACAGCATGTATGCCCTGCCCGATCTAGCCTTCGACCACCACAAGATTCTGGAATACGCGCACAAGCGGTTGCGCTTTAAGCTCGAATATACCGCTGTCGCCTTCGAGCTGATGCCGGAGACCTTCACCCTGCGCGAGCTGCAAGAAGCCTATATGGTGATCCTGAACGACCAGCGCTTGGACAAGGCCAATTTCCGCAAGAAGTTGCGCCCCAAAGATGCGGAGACGGACTCGATTGTCGAGCCAACGGGGATGTATCGGCGGACGCGGGGGCGTCCGGCGGAACTATACCGCTTCCGCGAAGATGCCAAACGGCGGGAAATCAAGGCGCGTCGGCTGTTCCCTTAAGCTGTCGGATTGTGGTGGTACGGTACACGTGGCAAAAAAAAGGACGGTTCGCAATGAACCGCCCCACATAATCTTAACTTTAGAAGCGACGGGAACGCCCGCCATTGTCTCCAAAATCGTCACGGCGACCGCGACCACCGCCGCCACCGTAATCATCACGACGACCACCGCCGCCACCGCTGCCGCGACCACCGCCGTAACCACCACCACCACCGTAGCCGCCACCGCCGCCGCCGCCGCCACGTTCTTCACGGGGGCGAGCTTCGTTAACCGTCAGGGGTCGGTTGTCCAGCGAAAAGCCATTGAAACGCTTAATTGCTTCCTGAGCAGCTTCATCCGTCATCATTTCGACGAACCCGAAGCCCTTGGATTTGCCCGTTTCACGATCCTTGATAATTGCCACTTCTTTAATTTCGCCGACCTGACCAAACAGGTCACGCAGTTGGTTCTCTGTCGAGGTGTACGACAGATTGCCGACATACAACTTTTTAGCCACAACAGACTCCTGTGGTTTGACTGAAACGAACTCTGAATAGCGTACAGACGTGGCAAAAATCGACAGGGACAGGTCGTGGAGAAGCGACCCCTCAGCAGATTCATGAACCGGAACAATCTCTACACTACCAATCGCCATTATCTTATAGATTTTTACATTTGTAAAGATAGCTGACCTGTGGCAAAGAGGAACCATATCAAGCAGTTGATCTCACTGAATTGGAGTATGTGAATGCGCCGTTTTTCGTCATGTGACCAAGGCACATATGTTGATAGGAGCTACAGTCCGCGCCGAGAACAATGTCGGGTTAATGTCCATGCGGTAACACTTGCCGAGTAAGTGCAAAATGCGGAGCGGCAGGGTGATAACCTTTATTGGGCTTCTGTATCACGTTGAATCCTGATTGTCGCGCTTGATCGCCAGCTCGTGGCTGTCGCGCAATCTAACGCACCCTTACGCGAAAGGCGGTAGATGTTTCGCCATAGCTTAACTCCACATGCTCTTCTGCCTCTAGGTGACGATTAGCCTGTAAAAACTCATCAAAGGCTTTCCGCTCTCCCAGGTTCTTATCGGCTAGTTGGTATGAATGCCAATCATCGAAAAAGATGATTACTTCATCCTTGATAAATGGTTGGCAAAAAGCTAGAGCAACCTTGGCTGATGAATATAGGTCGCAGTCAATCATGATGATGGAGGCTTTGGCGATGCTGTAGCGGAGCACGGTAGTCTCATTGCAGGTATCCTCAAACCAGCCCTTGATCAGAATAGCACGATCCATATCGACACCCTTATGGATAAGATAGGCAGTCGTGTAGTCAAGGCTAGAGTGGAATTCTCCCGGTCGCCAAACGTTTTCGTCTTCACCGAGGGCTTGTGGAGGCATCCCCTCAAACGAATCGAAGCCGAACATGCGCAAATGTTTAAGTTTCAATGCAAGGGAGGCAGCATAGAAACATGACATGGAGGAACCTTGATATACGCCAAATTCGAGATAATCACCGAAGGCGGCTGTCCCTCGTGTTCCCTGAAGTGTTTGTAGCGCTGTGGAGTAACAGGTGGTAAGTCGATCGATTGGGACAAGTTCGCGTCGTGCGCCCATACTTACTGCCCAACGTTGGATCGGCGATGGCATGAAGTTCATGGCTTTATTGATGACGAAGTTGAGCTTGGTTGCTTTGAGTATATTTTTTAGGTGTTGAGCCGATTTTTTAGCTGGTTCGCCTTTCGGGCTTGAAATAAGGTTGGACATCGTACCCCATCTTTCTTTTGGGAAATATTAAGTAATCCTCTCCGTTTTTATGACTGATTTCATATCAAACATAGCTGACAATCCTATCCTACAACAGATCGTGTCAGAATATCAATCTATTGCAGAATTTGGCTAGGGCAATTGCATATTCAAGATGAGCGGAAAACGTTGAGCAAATAAGCGTTGTCCCAACCAGCACGGAGGCGGTTCGCAAGGCGTTCTATTTGGCGCATCGTGACATTGCTGCCAACTGGACTATGCCCATCCCGCATTGGCCCAAGGTCCTGAACCAACTCGTAATTTATTTTATCGACCGTATTGCTATCTGAACTGTTTACACAATCTTCTGTACAGTCTCCGTGCCATTGACGACGAAGCTTCTCCATTCGGCAACACTGGCGTTACCGCCGCTGTGCGAGCCATCGCCGCTGCTCTCGCTCAGGCTGGTCGCCTTGACGAGGCGCTGAGCATCGCCCGCGCCGTTGACACTACGTTCTCCCGTGCTGACGCCTTGCGGCGCATTGCTTCTGCCCTCGCTCAGGCTGGTCGTGACGCCACTGCTACCTTTAGCGAGGCATTAAGCACCGCTCGCACCATTGACATTGACGCTGGTCCATTTGGTGACTCCCTCACTGACACCGTGCGAGCCATCGCCGCTGCCCTCGCTCAGGCTGGTCGCCTTGACGAGGCACTGAGCATCGCCCGTGCCATTGAGGATGCCTCCTCCCGCGTTGCTGCTTTGGGATCCGTCGCCACTGCCCTCGCCCAAGCAGGTCGCTTTGACGAGGCACTGAGCATCGCCCGCGCCATTCACGATGCCTCCGCCTGTGCCATCGCCCTAGGTGCCATCGCTGCTACCCTCACCCAAGCGGGTCACGATGCCACTGCTACTTTTGACGAAGCACTGAGTACTACTCGTGCTATTGAGGCTGCTTCCTCCCGCGCCAATGCCCTAAGTGCCATCGCTGCTGCTCTCGCTCAAACTGGTAAATTCACAATGGCATTTGGCGAGGTTGGTCTACGGAAGTTGGCGCAGTATATGAACATCCTTGGCGAATGGCACGACGGGGTTGAGAAGATCGAGAGAGGTTTGACGATTAAGGTGCTAAGGGAAGCGACACGGATTGTGGCGTGGGAGAAGCCGCAGTGGAAGGATATTCATGCCATTCTCGTCAAGGCGACGGAGGGTGGATAGGG
>JAHBVJ010000014.1 GCA_019637615.1 Anaerolineae bacterium
TATCCGTGATTCACTCCTTATTTGCCCACTTTTTCTTACCTTGACACCAATTGGACGCCTCAAGAGGCGTCCGTACAAAAGTGGGACTAGGCATACTTTTTATTGGTCGTCTATTCGTCCTTAGTGCTGGCTTCGCCGCGATGCGACGTCAACTGTCAATGAGCTTTACGGCGCAGGTTCGACATAGTAATTGTGCATACTTTCTGCTGAGTCGGCATATTCTGGCGCTATGAAGTCCTTATTTTCTTCGAATAGGTGCTTCATCGTAGGCATGAATGTCGTGTCCATGTAGGTACCAGCGGGGAGTCTATGATTACGTTTGGCATCAGCGACTATGTTTTGTAGAAGTTGCCAGCCTACTTCACGTTGCTGAAGTGCATCGTAAATCATCAGCATTTGCAACGCGGCTATAGCATAGATCTTAGCGTCATTGTCACTAACGACTGTTGTCATTTTCAAATAGGCGAGATCACGATTTAAATCCTCGTCGTAACGATATTTGAGTCTGGGCGAAATGTCGGTAACAGTGTCACCACGCAATACGTAATAGCGCTTGACCGATGGGCCACAGCAGTTGGGGGTGCCCATTGCCATTTCGTTGCGCACATCCCAAGCCGTAAGTAACACACTCTGATTAGTGGGCTGATTGAGTTCGATCTTGATCACGATAAAGCCGTCGTGAATGTTCCCCACTAAGCGGGAAATTACGGTTCCGTTGGGAAGCAGCTCATAAATGTAGTAGACGCTATGATCCCATATTGTCCCATCGTGGTCGCCATGAACTGCAAACAATAGACGACCATCGTGATTCCAGTCGCCGGGCGTAGGCAGCGATGACAAAAAATCATTGAGGATAAATGGAGTTTGCCCGTGAAGTTTGAAGTAATCCTGACTCCAACGCAACGCTGGTATACCATCAATTTGATACAGCAAGGCAACACCACCCGGAGCCACCGTTACAATGCTCCCGAGCTTTTGGTTGATCGTCATCAAGCGATACTGGTGTTGATGCGCCTCGAAGGTTAGGCTCTGATTTAGCACGGTAAATCTCGCTGCTTCGAGCTTGTCGAATTCTGGATCGGAGAAGCCGACCTGCACCGAAAGGGGAGGCGGTGGCGTTGGTGTCATGAGCGGTTGGGCAGTCGTTGGCGTGGTAGCCATCAGGCTGATTAGCATGATGCCACATACCGAGATGACCAATGGCTTGAAACGCGAATTGAGCATGATTTCACTCACTTCTCGCTAGATTATGCCTTTACTGGCGTGATGTGGAACAGATTGACTCCGTGCGGCGGGACTTCGGCGGCGTAGGCGCGATCATGCACGCCGAGCGATTCACCTGACCACGCATCCACTACCTCACAGCACGTGCGATCATGCAGACGCAGCGACGCCCACGCCGCGATCATCTTGCGCGGGCTGACATCACGGTTGAACAGCCCGACGGCGATAGAGCCATCCGCGAGGGGTTTCATCCACGTCTCGTAATACTCGCGCTGCCGTTCGATCAAGAATCCCTGACGGCCTAACGGGTCTTGATTGATCGCGATCAGGCGTGGATTGAGCAGAATCGCGCGGGTCGCCTCGTTCATGCTGCGCACGTCGCAGCCGAGCATCAGCGGCGAGGCCAGCAAACACCATAGGCTGAAATGCGTGCGATATTCTTCATCTGTGCAGCCACCATGCGCGACGTTGCCACTGCCGTACATGCCTACCGTGAGCATGTCAGGATCGTTCCAGTGATCCGGCCCCGCGTAGGCTTCGAGTCCGGCCTGCCCGAAGCCGATCTTTTCGATGCTTTCCCACGAGTCTGCGATGTCACCTGTCGTACGCCAGAGATGTGCGCCGACGCTGGCAGCCCACTTCCACGGTTCGTTGATGCCCCATTCGCACACGTTATAGACGATAGGGCGTCCGGTGGCGCGGAGTTCTTGCCCCATGCGCGCGTACAGCATGATACCGTCTGCGCCAGCGGGTTTGTAGCAGAAATCGTACTTGAGAAAATCTACGTCCCATTCAGCAAAGGTACGCGCATCGATCTCCTCATAGCCGTAGCTGGCGGGCTTACCCATGCAGGTGAAACTGCCCGCACACGAATAAATCCCGAACTTCAGCCCTTTGCTATGGATATATGCACTGAGCGCCTTGATGCCGTTGGGAAACTTGGCAGGATCAGGCACGAGGCGACCATCCACGCCGCGCTCATCGGTTTGCCAGCCGTCATCGATCACCACATACTGATAGCCAGCCGCTTTCAACCCTTGCGCGACGAAAGCATCGGCAGTCTCGCGGACGAGTGATTCGTGGAGGTTGCCGCCAAAGGTATTCCAGCTATTCCAGCCCATCGGTGGAGTCGGTGCGAGCATGATGAGGTGTTCCTTATGAAAGCACAATGTAAGGGTAGCTTAACGCGGGGAGATGGTGGACGCAAAGACGATTAGCCGATGTTGTGCAGCCAAGAACCGCAATAACTGTCTAGATTCCTAGAAAGAAATCGGTAAGGTTTGCGTTCTATTCTTTGCTACGATCTGAATTCATCGTAGTGACAAGAGGAAACAGTATGACAACGGAAATGGCAACGTTAGCAGGTGGATGCTTCTGGTGTTTGGAAGCTGTCTATGATCAGTTGAAGGGCGTGGTCTCCGTCGAATCGGGATACGCGGGCGGCAAGACAGTGAACCCGACCTATCAGCAGGTGTGCGACGGGACGACTGGACACGCCGAGGTCGTGCAGATCACCTATGATCCGGCAGTGGTGAGCTACCAAGACCTGCTGAATGTCTTTTTCACCATCCACGATCCGACAACGTTGAACCGTCAGGGCGCGGATGTGGGCACGCAGTATCGATCCGCCATCTACTATCACACGCCGGAGCAGAAAGCCATCGCAGAACAGACGATCCGCGATCTGAATGCAGCACAGGTGTGGAATAACCCGATCGTGACCGAAGTGACGCCGCTGGATCACTTCTACATTGCGGAAGCCTACCATCAGGAATACTTCGCCCGCAACCCGAATCAGGGTTACTGCCGCGCCGTGATCGCGCCCAAGGTGTCGAAATTCCGCCACAAGTACCTTGAACAGTTGAAGAAGTAACTGATAGGGCAATCACCACGTTTGCGCCATCCTCGTTGATCTACCTTCGCTCCTTGGGCGTGCTACAATAGGGCAACCTACAGTGTGTCGGCGGGGGGGAATGTCCCGCCCTCACCATTTCAACGAGTGATGGACAGTAACGCATGACGGATACGACGAATAACCGCCCAACCGAACGCCGCAAGCTAGACCACATCAAGATCAACCTTGAGCAGGATGTGCAGTTCCCGAACCTGACGACTGGATTAGAGCATTATCGCTTCATACATGAAGCCCTGCCCGAATTGGACATCAACGAGATCGACACGAGTGTGACTGTGTTCGGCAAGCGCCTGACGACGCCCGTGTTGATTTCGTCGATGACGGGTGGCACAGTCGAAGCCCAACAGATCAACAAGAACTTGGCGCAAGCAGCGCAGCAGATGGGCATTGCGATGGGCTTGGGATCGCAGCGGGCAGCGGTGGAACATCCAGAGCTGATCTCTACGTACGCAGTGCGCGATGTGGCTCCTGATATTCTGCTGTTCGCGAATGTCGGCGCGGTACAGTTGAACTACGGCTACGGCGTCGATCAGTGTCGGCGCGCGGTGGAGATGGTGGCGGCGGATGCGCTGATTTTGCACTTCAACACGATGCAGGAAGCCGTCCAGCCGGAAGGTGATGGCAACTTCAAGGATTTGCTGCCGAAGATCGCGGATGTGGTCAAGCGCGTCGGCGTGCCCGTGATCGCCAAGGAAGTCGGTTGGGGGTTCAGCGAACGCTCGGCACGCTTACTGGCGAGTGTGGGCGTAGCGGCGATTGATGTGGCGGGGTCAGGTGGCACATCATGGAGCGAGGTAGAGTATCACCGCGCACCGACGGCTTTCCATGCGCGGGTCGCGCGCAGCTTTGCCGATTGGGGCATCCCGACCGCTGACAGCATCCAGTACGTGAAAAAGGCCGCGCCTAAGTTGACGATCATCGCCAGCGGTGGTTTGCGCGACGGCATCGATGTTGCAAAGTGCATCGCCCTTGGCGCTACGCTCGGCGGGATGGCAGGGCCGTTCCTGAAGGCGGCGACGGTGTCGGTGGAAGAAGTTGTCAACGTGATCCGCGAGATGGATCGCCAAATCCGTGTGGCGATGTTCGGGGCAGCGGTGGCGGATATTGCGACACTGCAAAAAACGCCGATGCTCCGCGTGGAGTAAAAATGCCAGTAATCGGTTGAACGCTGGCAAGCTATGAAAATTCCTGTTGAGCAGTGTTGTGAAGGGTTACCAACCAACACCGCCCAACAGGAACCTAAGCTTACGTTTATTATCAGTCCAAGCTTGTGGACGGATTTTACGACATCAATTCCTTGTACAGACGTGTCGTTTCAGTCTCAAGTTTCAGATTCGATTTTGCCAAATCTTCTTGTAAACGCTGATAGTGCCCAATAGCCTCGCTACGACGTCCCATGTCCGCGTACAACTGCATGATGTCGCGGTGGAGGTCTTGGCGTTTGTTATCTTCCCCAAGGGCTTTGAGCAGCAGCGTCAGGGCGCTTTCCGGACGACCTTCGGCGGCACGTACTCTTGCCATGCCCGCCAACGCTTCTAGATAACCCGCCTGATATTCAGCACGACGACGCACAATCCACGGTTCGTTGTGACCTAGCAGGAATGGCTTTTGATACAAATCAATGGCCTTCTGCCACGCTTTCATCTGTGCTTTGTTGGTGGTTGCCAAACGGCCTTCGACCAAAGCGCTGACAAAATCAACCACGTCGTAATGCAGGCTTAACAGCGGATTCACGCGGTAGAAGCCATCTTCGTGAATGAGAATATCGACGGACACACCTTCGAGCGCCTTGTGCAGGCGGCGCTTGGTCACGTGAAATACGTTCACGGCTTGCTCGGTCGTCAGATCGGGCCAGAAGGCAGCGCAGATTTCAGAGCGCGTCACGACCGGGCGTTCCAGCGCAAAAAAGAATAACAGCCGAGGAAGATGACCTTCCCACGCTTCAACCGCTTGACTATCCAGTTCCATCGAGCCGGGGCTAAAGGCGTTGATCGATAAACGTGCTTTGCCGGATGCCTGTAGGTCGTAGAAATTGCTCTCAATGAGATCAGCATCGCGCAACATGATGGCTTTTTTCTGAGCGATTAGCGCCATCCAAGGCAAACGGGGTAAACTGCGACTATTAATGACGAGTTTGCAGCCAGCAGGCAGCCGATCCACGAGCAACTCGATGAGTTGCTCTAGATCATCACCGATTTCGGCGCGATCAAACTCATCAAACAACAATATGAATGACCCGTCGCTCATTTCTTGCAGGTCGGTGACAAAGCCATCGATGATCGCATCAAGATCGCGTGGGTCGCGGGATACCGCTTGGTTGACGTGCGTGCCAAATTGAGGGAACTGGTCGGACAGGTCGTGGGTAAAACCCGCCACAAACGATTGAACATCAATGTCGTCGGAACCCAACGCGTAATAAAATACGCGGATGTCTGCATTGGCTAAGATACGACTGAGTAAGGCAGTGCGATAACGACTACGCGTGTGAAGTAACACTACACGGGCGGCGTCGGAACGCTCTTGGAATGCCTGATAAATTGATTCTATCAATTCGCTGAATGCCATTTTACAATCCCCATAATGTTACCAAATATTAGAGTGACTACTGAGAATGGTAACATAATTCGCGTAAGTATAATAGCTGCTCTGAAAATCCGCAAACTAAGAGTTATATAATAGATTTTCAGTGTTCTATTACACAAGACTAATCATCAATATTCTGCACTGCTTTTGCAGCCAGCGCCTTACCTTTCGGGTGATCCTTGCACATTAGGAACAAATATCTATGTCATCACTTATGGCTATGACGATTTCGGAAGCCACCGCGCATCTGATTAAACGCGACCTCTCGGCACAGGAACTAACACAAGCCCATTTAGCACGGATCAGCGCCATAGATGGCACCCTAAACAGCTTCCTGCTCGTGATGGCGGAACGTGCCATGCAGCAAGCCATCCAGTGTGACGCGGAAATTCAACGCGATGCACGGCGTGGCGCTTTGCACGCGATTCCACTCGGCGTGAAAGACTTGTTTGAAGTCAATGGATTCCCCACGACGGCTGGTTCTAAACATCTCGCCGCTCATCAATCAATGGCAGACGCTGGAGTCGTGACGCGCTTAGAAGATGCGGGCGCAATTCTACTCGGCAAGTTGAATATGCACGAGTGGGCGATGGGCGTGATCGGGGACAACACGCACTATGGGACATGCCACAACCCGTGGGACGTTGACCGGATTTGTGGCGGATCGAGCAGCGGATCGGGCGCGGCGGTGGCGGCAGGGTTGGTCATGGGCGCATTGGGCAGCGATACACGCGGATCGATCCGCATTCCGGCGGCGATGTGCGGAATCGTGGGATTGAAGCCGACCTACGGACGAGTCAGTGTGCGCGGCGCGTTCCCGTTGAGCTGGACGCTGGATCATGCTGGCCCGATGGCACGCAGTGTCGACGATGTGGCGATTCTGTTGGGCGCGATAGCAGGCTACGATGCTGACGACCCATACAGCGTCGATGCGCCAACCGACGATTATTCGATTCATCTCAAGGATGGTGTGCGAGGTTGGAGGATAGGGATAGATGTCGGAGAATACGCTCACGATCCGTCCATCGTTAGCGCGGAGGTAAGTGCGGCCTACCGCCAAGCCGCCGAGGTATTCCGTGATCAGGGCGCTGAGGTTGTGCCGTTGAACGTAGACTGGCTGATGCCGGCGGTGCTCAGTTCGCGGCAGTTAGTCGGTGCTGATGCTGCCGCTTTTCATGCGCAGCGATTGCGCGATGACGCTGACCTCTTTGGCGCGGATGTGCTGCTCCGGCTGCGCAGCGATCCGCCCGCCAGCGCGGCTGAATATGCAGCGATTCGCCATCAACATGCAGCATTGCAATGGCGCGCCAAGCAGTTGTTCCATGACATCGATGTGCTGCTGCTGCCGACGCTGCCCTTTGTCGCAGCGCGACGGGATGATCAGGCCATGATGGACAAGGGGCGCACGTACTATTCGCGCTTCACGTCGCCATTTAACATACTAGGGTTGCCAGCGCTATCGCTACCATGCGGATTCGATCATGACGGAATGCCAATCGGGTTGCAGATCGTCGGGCGGGCATGGCGTGAAGCGGACGTGCTGCGTGCTGGTCATGCGTTTGAAACGGCGACGGAATGGCATTTGCGGAAACCACCGCTGCCGATGTGACATCGGGTGGAGATGACTACCTCATGCAATTGATGAGGTAGTCAGTCGTTCGTTCATTTCTTGGTGGTTGGCATTTTATTGGGTTTCGTCCAATCGAACGCGCCGATGCCGGGGTTTTCCGCAATCGCCGCGAAGAATTCTACGCCGAGCGCGGAGATTTCTCCGGGCTGCATGGCTTGCACATTCCCTTCGGCATCGATGAGCAGGGTCACCGGAATGAAGTTTAACCCGACGGCATTGCCAAACTTGGAGCGCGAATCGGTCAGTACCTTGACCTTCTTGGCGTATTGGAGCAAGAAAAACTGCGCGTCAGATTTGCTGAGTTCGCCCGTATTCACGAAATAGACGGGCACGGTCAATGATTCTTCTTCCATCGCGTTCACCAGCAACGGAAACTCGTTCCGGCAGGGGCCACACCACGACGCCCAGAAATTCAACACATACGGCCCCGTGAGGGTTTCGTTCGTGAAACTGGCCTTGCCATCAAATTCGCGGAATGTGAACTTCGGGATAGCTTGCCCAACGGCGACACCTTTCGGACGCTGCGCATCTTCCGGCATTCCAATGTTGCCGCCCACCCAATAGGTATAGCCGTGCGCCTTGACATTTTCGTCAAACAACTTCTGTGCCAGCGAAAAGATCAATTGCGCTTTATCTTCAGCGTAAATCGGCGCGGCTTGACCAGCGGATACAACCGCAATGAACACGGCAACGGCTAGGAAGGCTAATTTTTTGTAATAGGTCGCCATTGTCATCATCCTCTCCCCTTGGACTTTCGAGAAGTGTAGCACAGATTGGTAGTTCAAAATTGATGGGAATCCGCTACAATCTCGCCGTTTTATCTGACGCATGTTTCGCGCATGAGTGATTATGCTTGACTGGCTGTTTGTGATTAGCTTGTTCTTTCACCTCCTCGCGACGGTCGTCTGGATCGGCGGCCTAGTGTTGATGACGGTGCTGGTGTGGCCCGAAGCGCGGCGTGTCCTCGCTCAAGGCACACATCCTGCGCTCGTGACCTATCTGGATCGGCTGCGGAATCGCTTCAACCCGTTGGCGACACTTAGCTTGATCGTGTTGATCGTGACTGGGCTGTATCAGATGGCACGCAATCCAAATTACGAGGGTGTGCTGCAATTCAATAACACATGGAGTCGCGCTATACTCGTCAAGCACATCGCTGTGCTTGGCATGATCATCACTGGCGCAGTCATGCAGTGGAGCATTATTCCGGCGATTGAGCGCGTTACCTTATACCTTAGTCAAGGTAAGATGGCTCCCAAGTTGCCCGATGTGGAAAAGTTGCGCCGTCGAGAACGTCAGTTGGTGGCGATCAATTGTGGTTTGGGTGTACTTGTGCTGGTGTTTACGGCTATCGCCACGTCCGTTTAGCATTACAGGGATGCTAACTCCCCATACTGGAGTGTAGGTGTCCATAAGGATTATTTTGCGTGCAGCGTTTTAGTTTATTTGTCATCATCATTGTTCTGCTGCTGGCAGCGGCCTTGCGCATCATAGGTCTCTCGTGGCTGCCATCTGGCCTGAGCGATCCTGAGATCACTGACATCACGATTGCGTGGGCGATGCGGCAGGGTGAAGTGGCCTCGTTTTACCGCGTCAATGATACGGATGGTGGGCGCGAAGGGTTGTATCCGCTGGTACAGGCCATCACGGGCAGCGTCTCGGGCACGGGCAGCCTCAACCTGCGCATTCTTTCCGTGTGGTGCGGTCTCGTGAGCGTTGCACTGATGTATGCCCTCGGTAAGCGCCTGTTCGGCACCTTCGCGGGATTGATTGCGGCGGCGACGCTGACAGTCACCTTCTGGCCTGTCTTGCTCTCGCGGTTGGCGATGCACGAAACACTGCTGCTGCCCATTGCCTGTGCAGCCCTGTTAGCACTGTCCCATGCGCTCAATCTAAAACGTGTCATCGAGCCGGATCAGCCTAGTACACGGGCTTACATGGCGCTCGGTGTGACGGCGGCAGCACTGGCCTATACCCATTGGACAGGGCTGGTTATGGTGCCGTTCGCGGTATGTTATGTCGCGTTCCTGATCTTCACGCGGCATCCGATTTCGCGACGGGTGCTCAATGCGGGCACGTTCTCGTTCGTGATCGCATTGATCCTCGGCATTCCGTATCTGACATTCACTTTGCGCGCGTTCCGCCTCAGCGGCTTTTATTCGCTGTGGGCGACTCGTCCGGAAAGTCTGGGCGGGCTGGTCGGCAGCACGATCAATACATTATTGGCGGTCGTCGTGCGCGGCGATCCGTCGGTTGCGCATAATCTAGCCGCTCAACCCTTGTTGGGGCTGCTTTCCCTCGCTCTGTTCGTGATGGGCTTGATCGTGGCGATTGACCAACGCCGCGCTGCCAATATGGCCTTCGTCTTGATGTCGCTCGTGTTCGGGCTGCTGCCGTCCATGTGGAGCCGAACCGCGCCCGATTTCAGCAATATGGTGATGGCGATTCCGGCGATCATGCTGCTGGTCGGTTTAGGGGCGCAGTGGATCGTAGAAACGTTATTCCAGCAACCCGCGCCGATGCGCAGCGCACAGGTGATGTTGATCACCCTGTTGATTATTGGCGTGAGCGGTTATGCGACACAACGAGCGCTGTTCACGCAGTGGCCTTATCAGCGCGGTGTAATGAAGCAATATCGCTCGACGCTTGGCTATCTCGCCGCTTGGCTGGATCGTAACACTGATGATGTGACTACCGCGATCTGCACCTTCAATCTGGATGATAGTCCACGATCGATCTCTGACCCGACGCTGCTCCGCTTGATGATGCATCGTGACTCCTCGAATCTGCGCTTTAGCGACTGCCTAACGGGGATGGTCTTGACGCGGGGTGGCGATACGCAGCGCATCGCCTTTGCCGATCCTGATGGCGCAGCCGCCGTTTCCCCCGTGTTGAAGGATTGGCTACAAGAAGCGCAAGATGTACCCATCCCCGGTCTGCCGGAAAATTCCGTCGTGCAGATCAATGTCAAAGACCAGCTTGCCAATGTGCTAGGACAGGTGACGATGGGCAGTGTCTCGTGGGCACCCGACGCCGCTGGAACCTCAGCAGAGGCGAAATTGCCGGTGCGAATGGGGTATAATCTCACCTTTGAAGGCTATCTGATCGTGCCTAGCAAGCAGTTCAAGGTAGGGGACATCATCACCTTGATCACTTATTGGCGGGTAGATGGTCAGCAGGAGCCGGATCTACAATTTTTCGCACACCTTTCCCGTGACCCGGAAACTGATCCGATCCGTCAGAATGATATTCTGCGGGTAGAGGCGACCACCTTACAGGATCGTGACATCGTGATTCAGGTGATCCCATTTGCGCCGCTGCCGCCCACTTTCCCCGATGGGGATTATCGGATTTCGGTCGGCGCTTATCGGAAAGACACGGGCGAACGTTTTCCAGTATATGATCAAGATGTACCGCGTGGTAACCGTCTATTCCTCGATTCGATTCAGGTGCAGCGATAAGTACGCCTGAATCAAGGGCGCTGCCCGCGTTGGAGCAAGTTCATGTTTGAAGTTCTATTTTTGGGGACGGCGGCTTCGGCTCCGTCCGTGCATCGCGGTTTAGCTGCACATGTCATCATGGCGAAGGAGTACCGCTTCCTGCTCGACTGCGGTGAAGGCACACAACGCCAATTACTCCGTAGCGGGATCGGGTTCCGGCGCTTGAATCGCGTACTGCTCACACACGGGCACTTGGATCACATTCTCGGTCTCGGCGGACTGCTCTCTACGCTGATCCGTTGGGAGAATATGGAGTCGTTGGAAATCTATGGCGGACGTTGGGCGCTTGACCGCGTTCACGATCTGCTGTTCGGGATCGTGCTGCGAGATGAGCAAAATAACTATCCGATTGAACTCTACGAGTTGAAAACGGGCGTCTTTTTCGAGGATAAAGACTTCACCGTGAGCGCCTTCCCCGTCACGCATCGCGGCCCCGGCTGCTTCGGGTTCACGTTTCAGGAGAAGCCACGCCGCCCCTTCCTGAATGATAAAGCCGCCGCATTGGGGGTTCCGATGGGGCCGGAGCGTGCCAAACTGGTGCGCGGTGAGCCGATCACGCTGACGGATGGGCGCGTGATCCACCCTGACGATGTGCTTGGACCCGATCTACCCGGTGCGCGGTACGTCCATATTGGCGACGTAGGACGCACCGACAACATCGTGCAATATGTGCGGGATGCGCACGCGCTGGTGATCGAATCTACCTATTTAGACGCCGAAAGCGAGATGGCGCGACTGTTCGGCCATATGACGGCGGCACAAGCGGCACGGTTAGCCGTCGAAGCCAACGTCAAAACGTTGATCTTGACACATATTTCGCACCGCAGCCGCGAACGGGATGTGCTGGCGGAAGCGCGGGCGATCTTCCCGAATACTTATGTGGCGCGGGATTTTGATCGGTTCGTCATCAGCAAAGAGAAACCCGTTGAGCGCATCTCGCCAAGCCGTGACAAGAACCGCGTGACGACTGTCGAAGCGAACGACATCGATGAAGACGAATAGAGGCTAGGGAAGCGAATTTTCATGTTCCAGATTGTCGAGCACATCCAGCAAGGCTAAGGGCGTTTTGATGGTGAACTGCGGCCGTTCCAATTCATCGGCTGGAATTTTTGAACGGCGCGGTGCCCAATCCAGCCATACGCTGATCATGCACATAGCATTCGCGCCTTTGATGTCACGTTCCAGATTGTTGCCAACCATCACGACTTGGGGAGCAGCTTCGTATGGTATCCCTAATTGATCGAGCGCCGTACGGAACATCAAGGCATCTGGTTTGCTCACGCCGAGAACATCGGAGATGACATAGGCATCAAATAGCTCGTAGATGCCCGATGGCCCAAGATTGTTGGTGAACGTTGCCGATGGGCCGTCGGCAACCAAGGCCAAGCGATAGCCGCGCCGTTTGAGTTCCCACATCAATTCCGGCGCACCGGGGATATAGTCGGCTCTTAAGGATACTCCCTGTTCATTTTTCTCTTCTGTACCCTCGTCAATGAGCGTGTCGCCGCAATCCAAGCAGATCGCCAAAATCCGTTTCCCCATGAAGGCATCCTTATTGATGATGAACCGTGCTGGTCGCCTCTGAACACCGCTGAATCGACGGCTGAAAACAAAAGGATGTGGTCATGTGCCACATCCTCTGCTGATTCATTTTCGCTAACCTTGTGTCCCCGGTGGGAATCGAACCCACGCTTTCGGCTCCGGAGGCCGACGCTCTATCCGCTGAGCTACGGGGACGCATGTAAACCATCTTACTCACTTCCACCCACAGAGTCAAGATTCAGCTTTCCCGTCAGGCGTGACCGAATCGGGCCGACAGTATTCTTCTCATCACCTTCTTCTCACCCCGCTAACGCGTGATGGTGGTATGATCGAACCGACTTACGGTTGAGGTCGATTTTTATGGATATTGCTGCACAGTTATCGGTTTTTACAACGCGGTTCCTTGGGATATTCATCGAGGCAGTGGCGTTCTTGCTGCTCGGTTCGCTGGTATCGGGGTTGATCGCCGTGTTCGTCAGCAACGACGACATCACACGCTTGATGCCCCGTAATCCGGTGGCGGCGGTGCTGGTCGGCAGTCTGCTCGGCTTCATCTTTCCGGTGTGCGAGTGCGGCGTCGTGCCAGTGACACGACGGCTGTATCAAAAAGGGCTGCCCGTCTCCGTTGGCGTGACATTCTTGCTGGCAGCGCCTGTCGTCAATCCGATTGTGCTGGCGAGCACCTATGCGGCGTTCAACCAATCGCCATACTTCGTGCCGATTCTGGTGGGACGCTATGTGATCACGCTGATCATGGCCGTGAGCATCGGGCTGTTGTTCACGCTGCAAAACCGTCCACAGCGGCTGCTCAATCCGCGCGCGCTGGCGACCTTGGCGGGCGGGACCCACGCGGCGGGATCGCTGCCCCGCACCGGACGGAGTGCGCTGCTGCCCGGTCTGCGCGAGGCAATGCGACTGGCAGGCGATGACTTCTTCGACATGGGACGTTATCTGGTGGTCGGGACGGTGCTGGCGGCGGCGATGCAAACCTTTGTGCCACAAGAAGCGCTACGCGGAGTGGCGATCCATCCGATCCAATCGGTGCTGGCGATGGCGGCACTGGCCTTTATCCTGTCGCTGTGCAGCACTACCGATGCAATCTTGGCGCTGTCGTTCGCCAATCCGGCGACGGGCTTCACCGTCGGATCGCTGTTGACGTTCCTGACCTTTGGCCCGATGGTGGACATCAAGAGCACGATGATGTATCTGGGCATTTTCTCGCGCAAGACGGTGCTATACATGGTGCTGCTGCCGTTGTTGATCTCGGTGTTGATCGGTATCTGGCTGAATTTGAATGTGCGGTTCTAGGAGGCGATATGCGGACACGTTTATGGGTGCGGAATGTGTTGTTGGTGCTGCTGGGACTGTTCTTCCTCGATACGCTGATTACCGGACGCGTGACGATCTACGTGAATCAGAGCTTCCAATGGTTGGCGGGCTTCGCGGGCATCGCCTTTTTGCTGCTTGGCATTGTCGGGATCGCTGAATTGATGCGGATGCCGCCGCCGGATGCCAAAGACGCTTTGGAGCGCGATCCGAAGGCGCACATTCATGGCACGGTTCCCTCGTGGCCTGTGCTGACGATCATCGCGGTGCCGCTGGCGCTCGGCATTCTCGTGCCAGCACGACCACTCGGCGCTTCGGCGGTTAACGCAGACGGGCTGACAACCTCGCTAGCAGTGTCGCAACAGGGCGGCGCGACTTTCTCGATCCCACCGTCAGAACGCAACATGATGGATTGGCTGCGGGCGTTCGGCAACAGCACCGATATGGACGAGTTCAACGGGCAGCAGGCCGAGGTCGTCGGTTTTGTGTACCATGATGTACGCTTGGATGATAAAATACAATTTTTCGCCATGCGCTTCATCGTGTCGTGCTGCGTGGCGGATGCGACTTCCATCGGTCTGGTGGTCGAGTCGCCGGACGCCGCGAAATATACTTCCGATGGTTGGGTGAAGGTGACGGGCAAATTCCAAGCGCAAGAAGTGGCAGGGCAACGCACGCCCGTTTTGATCGCGGACAGTATCGAGAGCGTTGAACAGCCTGAGCATCCTTACCTGTACCCGTGATAGGATGTCGTGAGTAACCTCAACTTCGTCTTCGCGTTTCTCGTGATCTGCGGCGTGGTGATCATCGCTTTGTTGATCGCGGATATACGTAAGGGTGCAGAAAGCTCCGCCGAAGCATCATTTCACGCGGTGGCGCGTCCGTTTGCTATTCAAGCGGATGTTTTCCAACGGTATTTTCAACGGTTGCAGCAAGCAATACGTATGCATCCCGTGCCGATCCTCGGCTGGATTGAGAGCGCGTTCTGGTTGATCATCCTGTTTTCGATCATCGATCATGTCCTCGCGCCGCGCACCAGCACCACAGGTCAGATTATCTGGGCGCTGACCATCGGCCCGCATGAAGCCGGTCACTTCATCTGCAACCCGTTCGGTACGCTAATCATGTTCGCGGGCGGCTCGATCTGGCAGGTGTTGTTCTGGCTAGGGTTGGCGCTGGTTACGCTGTTTATCCGGCGACAAGTGACGTTTACGATGGTGCTGTGGGCGATCACGGGGCACAGTTTTATCAATCTGGCGGTGTACATCGGGGACGCACGCAGCAAACAACTGCCGCTACTGTTCGGGATGGGATCGGAGCATCACGACTGGGCGAATATTCTGGGGATGCTGAACTTGCTGCAATTCGATACGACGCTGGCGGCGTTATCAACGCTGATCGGCATCGCGATTGTATTGAGTGCGGTCATTGTGGGGATCACCACGGCATGGTTTTTGCCACGCGTACGCTTGGGGAAATTCCCGCGCCTGATGAACAGCTTCAATCCGTTAAGGGCGTTGATCGATGGCGTGACGGGGCGGCAGTGGGTATTCGCGGTGGAGACGCCGAATGAGGTAGGCTAATCGTAACGCGTTATTCTACGCCGTAAAAGACATCGGCTACCTTGAGTGAGAAACCGGACAGTACGTCCCCACCGTTCAAGGTGCCAGTCAACTCTACAATCTGAACCTTTTCTCCGCGCGAGTAGACTTCCACACGTTTTTTAGTAGGATCAACAACCCACAGTAATGTACCCGCCTTCAGATAATTGCCGATCTTGACACGCATACTGCTCTCATCATTCGAGTGCGATAGCACTTCTACCGCAAGATCGGGCGCAGCGGGAATATATGATTTGCCGGTGGGCTTGGGATACTTTTCTTTCGAGATGAAGGCACAATCGGGGATGTAATCCTCGTCGGCTACGCGATAACCGCCATCTGCGCCGCTGACGAAACCAAGTTTATGCGCACGCACATACACGGACAATTCGCCGCCAACATTCATGCCCACCAACGACGAAATATCATTGGAAACCACTTCGATGATCTCTCCTCCGATGTACTGCAAGCGCCGATCCCGGTTGGCTGGCAAGGTTGCCCATTCCTCGAACGCCTCGATTGTCATGTGGACGCGTGGTTGTGTGACCATGACCAATGCCTCATCTCATTGCAATGAGTATTATAGCGGCGATGCGTGTTGGCTACACTTGAATCACGTTGCCGGCAGCGGCGCGGAGCAGCCGATCGCGAATGGCGAGGCCGTGCCCTTTGGTGGGGAAGGCACGGGCGAGGATGATGTCTACCTGTGCCTGTTCCATTTCTCGCAGGCTGGCGTACAAGCGCTGCGCGATGGTGGCGAGATCGGTCAGTGAGCCGAGCGCGATGAAATGGACAGCGGGCAGATCAAGCGCGGCGCGATCCTCTTCCGCCGCCAGAATACCGACGGAAACGCCTTCGGTTAGATTGCGCTCGGCTTCTAAGCGAATAGCCTCGCGCACACTGTAGTTATCGCCTTCGAACAGGATCAGCGGTGCATCCGGCGAATAATGCTTAAGCAGCATCCCCGGCGCGGTCATGGCCTCGTCAGAGACGTCCGATAAGCGCTCTGCCACCTGAATATCCGGCAAATAGGTGCGGATGGTTTCCAGCGACAGCCCGCCGGGGCGCAGTAACCGTGGCGGATCGCTGGTGACATCCACAATGCTCGATTCGACCCCGACCGCCGTAACGCCCGCGTCCAAGATCATGGCGACACTGCCGTTCAGATCATCGTAAACATGCTGCGCCGAGGTCGGGCTGGTGTGGGCAAAGCGGTTGGCGCTCGGCGCGGCTATCGGCACGCCCGCCGCGCGGATCAGGGCAAGGGCGATGGGATGATCGGGCATCCGCAGCCCAATCGTGTCAAGGCCAGCGCTGACCAGCGTCGGCACGACGGACGGACGCTTGACGATCAGTGTGAGCGGCGCAGGCCAGAGCGCGGCAAGTCCTTCGGCAGCGGGTGGCAGATCGAAGGGGACGCGGCGCAGCATGTCGAGATCGCTGACGTGGACGATTAATGGATCGGTGGAGGGGCGACCTTTGGCGGCAAAAATCTTGGCGACGGCCTCCGCGTTGAGGGCATTCGCACCGAGTCCGTAGACGGTTTCGGTAGGGAAAGCCACTAATTCGCCTTCACGCAGCAGACGCGCTGCTTCATAGATGGCGGGATCGTCGGCGCTATGGACGGGTACGATGCGCGTCATCACGTCAGTTTGGCCTTGATATGCTGCGCGATGGTGTAGGCGACCCCCATGATGGTCAGCATCGGGTTGACGCCGAGCGCGGTAGGCAGCGCGCTGGCATCCGCGACGAACAGATTGCGCACCTCAAAGGTTTCGCCCGTGGGATCGATAGCGCCGTAGCGTGGACTACTGCCCATCCGGCACGAGGACATCTGATGTGCGCTCAACAGCGCGAAGGTGTTGCGGCGCAATCCGGCTTGCTCGACGCGCTTGAGGAAGGCGTCAAAGTCGCCGTCGCCGCGATAGTTGAGCGGAACGGTGTGTGGACTACCGATCTCGACCGCACCCGCCGCTTGATGCACCTTGAGCGATTCCAGAATCCCGCGCTGCAAATGTGCCGCGTCATACTTGCTCAACTGGTAATGAATCACAGGCTGCCCAACACGGTTGAGTTTGATCTGCCCACCATCGTGATCACGCGTGATGATGATGATATTGGCGAGATGGGCAAGCTGCTTCATCATAGTTTTGTGCTGGTAACCATCTGACCACGGCAGCACCAATGCCGCGATGCCGGGATGGATAGGCGCGGTCTGCATGGAGACGCCGTAACCATCCTCAAGCTGGCTGAACTCGGAGATATAGCGCGTCATCATCGGGCCGTGCCAGCCGCGCACAGCCTGCTCGTGCATCCCATAAGTAACGCTGGTCGGGTGCAGATGCAGGTTCAGGCCGATGTTGGCGTTGGTCAGGCCGGAACGCATCAGCACAGCGGGCGTATGGATGGCTCCGGCGGACATCACGACAGCTCTGGCATTGATCGTCAGCTTAATCGGTTGACCCTCTGGCGTATGCGCGGCAGCGACCACGCCGCGCGCCATGCCGAACTCGGTCAGGATGCGCTCAACATGAGCATTGATGATGATGCGCCCGCCGCGATCATGCACATCTTGTAGATACGTCTTGAGTGTGCTCTGCTTCGCGCCATACTGACAGCCGTAATTGCAGAAGCCGCATTCCTCACAGCCTTTGACATTGCGCGGGATCACGCCTGTTTTCCAGCCGAGCGCATTCCCTCCACGTTCGATGGCAGCATTTTGTACGTTGGGAACCGATTCTGTGGTGTTGACATTGATACGTGCAGAGACAGCATCCAATGCGGCTTGATAATCTTCGCCCGTGAAGCCTGTCACGCCGTAGATTTGTTCCCATTCGCGCAGCACATGATCCGGCGTGCGGAACGAAGCACACCAGTTGACGGTTGTACCGCCGCCGAGTGTGCTGCCTGCTAGGACGATCACGCCGAGATCATTACTCGTGAGCAACCCACGATTCTCGAACAACTGAATCGCGCTTTCCAGTTCCCGTCCGTGAAAATCGGACTCCGCCGCGTAACCGCCCTTATCCAGCACGATCACGTCTAAACCCGCCGCAGATAGTTCGCCCGCCACGACGCCGCCGCCTGCACCACTGCCTACGATCACGACATCGGTGGTCAGCGTAGTATCGGTGGTCAGTTCCAGCGGCCTGATTGGTTTGTCGCTTGGTTCTGGGGGCGCAGTAGGGCCGGGATAGTCGATCTCTGCCCAGAGCGGGTTACGGCCTTCTGAGTCGATGACTGTGTAGAAGAAAAATAAGGCGAGGCGTTTGAAGGCTTGGAACCCGAAGCGCAAAGCAGGGACAGCGCTACGCGACCAGAGTTGCAAGAGGGCGGTGCGCTCGTCCAGCGGCATATCGAGGAACGAACGGGCGTTACCGCCGATGATGCTGTTAACCAACGGCTGATCGAGCAGGTTTAGCGTCAGTTTGAACAACATCAAGCGATCTGCATCCACAACCTGATACAGCGCTTCCGCCAAGACCTGCGGGACATTCAATGCACTGGCATTATAGCGATAGAGGGGAGTCGTTTCCACGCTGAGGGCGGGCGCGAAGGTGTTGCAGATCGCCTCTAGCACGCACAATTCGTGCTCCGAGAATGTCACAGACGGCATAACATGTACCCATAGCGATCAAGTGTGGTTGAATTATAGCCGTAACTGGCGTTGCTAGTCGAACCACAAGATAGCACAGCGTACCATCCATGGCGCGGGCAACTTTATGCCACGCCGCCCAGATACGCGTGCTCGACCTGCGGGTTGGCCTGCAATTCCGCCGCGCTGCCCGCCAGAATTATTTTACCCGTTTCCATCACGTAGGCGCGATCCGCGATCTGGAGCGCTTGGCGGGCGTTCTGCTCTACCAGCAGGATCGTGCCGCCACGCTGCCGAATGCTCTGCACGATGTTAAAAATCTGCGTGACGAGCATCGGCGCAAGGCCGAGCGAGGGTTCATCCAGTAGCAGTAGTTTCGGTTGGCTCATCAGCGCGCGCCCCATCGCCAACATCTGCTGTTCGCCGCCAGACAGCGTACTGGCAAGCTGCGAGGCGCGTTCCTTCAGGCGCGGGAACAGATCGAAGACCTGCTCACGATTGCGCTCGATCTCCGCTCGATCTGTCCGCGTGACTGCGCCGAGCGTCAAGTTTTCATACACGCTCAGACGCCCGAAAATACGGCGGCCTTCCGGGCAGTGTGCCAAGCCGAGCCGGACGATCTGATGTGGGGCGATCTTGTCGATGCGCTGCCCGTTGTAGGTGACACTGCCCTGCTTCGGGCGCAGCAGACCAGAGATCGTGCGCAGCGTTGTCGATTTGCCCGCGCCGTTCGAGCCGATCAACGCCACGAGTTCGCCCTCATTGACGGTCAGAGAGACGCCTTTCAGTGCGTAGATTTTACCGTAGTAGACTTCAATGTTTTCGACTTGCAGCATGAGTAGTGCTTAGTCCTTAGTGCTGAGTGCTTAGTCAATACAGATGACGAAGCAGTAAGTCAGGGTTAATTCTTGCCCAGATAGGCCTCAATGACGGTCTGATTGCCGCGAATGTCGGCGGGTGTCCCGCGCGCGATGACTTCGCCATAACTGAGCACCGTGATCCGTTCGCACAGATTCATGATCAGACGCATATCGTGCTCGACCAAAATGATGCTGACTTTGAAGCGCTCCCGCACGCGGGAGATCATCTGGTGCAGCACGTCGGTTTCAGTTTCGTTCATACCAGCGGCGGGTTCGTCCAGCAGCAGTATTTGCGGCTGCGTCGCCAGCGCCCGCGCCATTTCCAAGCGTCGCTGCGCCCCATACGGCAAATTGGACGCCGTCTGATCCCATACATCCAGCAAATCGAAGGTATCGAGCAGTTCAAACGCACTATCACGGATGCTCTGCTCTTTACGCCAGAACGACGGTACCCCAGAGAATACCTCCGCCAGATTGAACGTGGTGCGCAACTGTTGTGCGACCCGCACGTTATCCAGCACGGTCAGCTTGCCAAACAGCTTGATATTCTGAAATGTCCGCGCAATGCCAAGTTTAGTCGTGGTGGTGGTGGGCAGTCCGCCGATTTGTTTGCCGTTGAAGATGATCTCGCCGCTGGTGGGAGACTGGGTGCCCGTCAGACAGTTGAACAGCGTAGTTTTGCCTGCGCCATTTGGCCCGATGATACCTTGAATCTCGCCCGTGAACAGTTCCAAGTTGACGTTATTGAGCGCCAGCAGCCCTTTAAATGCTTTGGTGAGATTGATCACATTCAAAATGATCGGAGGTGACTGCGTTGTTTTATCCATGATGAGGTGCTACCACTTACGTCCTTAGCATTCTAGCGATGGTGACAATGCGGTCAGCGTGGTTTCGTCACATCCACGCCCCACACATAAAACACAAAATCCTGCGGGAAGGTCGGCGCACCCAGTTGGCTCAACATCGAGAGCATCTGAGCGCGGTGGTCAGTGCCATGATTGAGCACATGAAACAGCACCTGCCATACCTTCATCTCGTTGAATGGTTGGCTCACCTGCGTGTCTGTCAGCATCGTCAAATAGCCGCGCATATCAGCTTCGATCATATCCCACTTGGCGCGAATGGACGGACGATCTGGAAAATCTGCCGAATCGAGGAAATCCGGCACATCCACTCCCCGCAATCCAGAAAACCAACGCTCATCGATGCTCATCAGATGGACAATCTGACTGTGCAGCGAACCGTGCGAATACCCCAGATCACGCATGAGCTGTTCATCGCTGAGGGCAGCAACACTGTGATCCCAGATCAAGCGGTTGAATTTGAAATGATAGTCGTATAACTGTCGAAAATCATCGCCCGTCATCGTGATCTGCGATTCAACCCTATCATCGATCAAGGTGAGGATAGCGCAGACGGTGACCTGTCTGCAACACGGGATGATTCGTTATAATGAATACTATCCTTTCGAACCGCCTGCACATGACATTCAACATGCAGCACGAGCACTCAATAGAGGTGAGTCAAATGAGCGGCAAGCCTATCATTGGAATTCCGTGTTATCAAGATACCTTTCCGGCGGGTCAGCGTCCGCGTTTAGTTCAATATCAGACCTATACAAAAGCGGTGATGGCGGGCGGCGGCATTCCGATGCTGATGCCGCTGGAAACCGGCGACGATTTGAGGACGTTGTTTGACCGGATCGATGGCTTGCTATTGTCCGGCGGCGACGACATCAACCCTAAATTTTACGGTGAGGAACGCTACCCCAAGACGGAACAGCCCGATGATTTGCGCGATGAGGTCGAATTCGAGCTTACGCGCATGGCACTGGCAGAGGACAAACCCTTGCTGGCGATTTGTCGCGGGATTCAAGCTCTGAATGTGGCGATGGGCGGCACCCTGATCCAACATATCGCGGATATGGTGCCGAATGCACTGAAGCACGAACACAATTATGATGATTATCGCAATCGGCAACATATCACGCATGAGGTGGAGATCGAGCCGGGATCGCGCTTGGCAAGCATCATCGGGACGCACGCGGGCGTCAACAGCTTCCACCATCAGGCGTTGAAACAGATCGCGCCGATATTCCGTCCGGTGGCGTGCGCGCCCGATGGCATTGTGGAGGCGATGGAGCTACCGGATAAAGATCGTTTTGTCGTGGCGGTGCAGTGGCACCCCGAAGACATGTTCCACACCAACGACCAAATGCTATCGCTGTTCAAGGCATTTGTGAATTACGTGCAAGAACGCGGCTGAATCGGCTTTATAATCAAGACGCGAGCGTGATAGCAACTCGATCATTCGCGTTAACCGCCTAATTTCCTGCCTGCGGAAGATAGATGGTTAACATGGCTTAGCTCGCGTTGGTCAACATATCCCCTCAACGCCCCGACAATTGTTCTAGGCTCGTGCAAATTAATCTTGATACTTTCTTTACGCCGATCTGTAAATACTTTACATCATCTTGATACTGCCTCTGCTACCATCAAACTAGTTGAGATTGTCGTCAACGTAGTTTGAGCGATAGGTAAACACCCCGCCGTTGATTTAGAACGCGAGGGTGTTTTTTTGTACATACGTTGACATAAACAGTGAGAAGCATTGACGCTTATGCGAAAACTTAACTTGAGTCATATTCTGATCGGGAAACCGCTTCAGACCTCAGATATTCCCCATCAGGCCATCGGTAAACGAGTCGGATTAGCCGTCTTTGCCTCCGATGCGTTGTCCTCAACCGCCTATGCGACACAAGAGATGTTGATCATCTTGTCGCTGGCGGGTGGCAGCGCTGCGCTGTTGGGGATTTCCATCCCGCTGGCAATTGCGATTTCAGTTCTCCTGATCATCGTTACGCTGTCATATCGGCAGACGATCTTTGCCTACCCTAATGGTGGTGGGGCATACATCGTCGCGCGTGACAACTTGGGCGAACTTCCCGCGCAAATTGCTGGTGCCGCGCTGCTGACCGACTACATCCTGACGGTTGCGGTTAGTATCTCGGCTGGTGTGGAGCAAATCACATCAGGCTTCCAAGGGTTGATTCCATATCGCGTTGAGATTGCGGTTGGCGTGATCATTTTGATGACCATCGTCAACTTACGCGGAGTCAAGGAAAGCGGGCGAATCTTCGCCATCCCGACTTATTTCTTCTTAGGCGTGATGGCATTGACGCTTGTCGTCGGATTCATTCGCTACGCGACGGGCACGCTTGGCACAGTCGAAGGTGTCGAGGTGATGCGGCATTCCGTGCTCGAACCGTTGTCGTTGTTCCTCATTTTGCGCGCTTTTTCCAGCGGTTGTACGGCGCTCACGGGCATTGAGGCGATTTCGAACGGCATCACTGCCTTCCGCCAGCCCAAGAGTCAAAACGCCGCCACCACACTGATTTGGATGAGCAGCATTCTGATCACATTGTTCTTGGGAATCACCTTTCTGGCGCATCAGATTTCCGCACAGCCTAGCGACGTGGAAACGGTAATTTCGCAGTTGGGGCGTACCATCTTCGGCAGTGGCAGCATCATTTACTATCTCGTGCTTGCAGGCACGGCGCTGATTCTGTTGATGGCGGCGAACACTAGCTACGCCGATTTTCCCCGCTTAGCGGCCTTGCACGCGGGTGACGGTTTCCTACCTCGCCAACTAACTTATCGCGGCGGACGGTTGGTCTTTGCGTGGGGCATCATGGTGCTGGCGATTGTGGCCTCGGTACTGGTGATCTTTGCCAAAGCCAACACTACGCAGCTCATCCCGTTATATGCGGTCGGTGTCTTCCTCAGCTTCACCATTTCGCAAACGGGCATGGTCGTGCGTCTGCGCAAGATCGGCAAGTTGAAACCGGGCGAGAAAATTCAGGGGATGGAAACGACGCTAGAGTATGACCCACACTGGAAGCAGCACCTCGTCATTAGTGCCATCGGCGCGATCTGCACATTCGTGGTGCTGCTGATCTTCGCAATCACCAAATTCGCCAGCGGTGCGTGGATCGTGGTGCTCCTGATTCCCATCTTGGTCTTCATCTTCTTCCGCATCCACTATCACTATAAGGATGTGGCGCACAGCCTCAGCCTGCAAGGGACTCGCCCAGAACTGCAAAAGCGTGCTGTGCGGACGTTGATCCTCGTCGATGATGTTCATGCCGAAACTGCGCGCATGGTGGACTTTGCAAAATCGCTCGATCATCCTTGGCAGGCCATCCATGTGGCAGTTAGCCCGGAAAAAGCCGAGATCGTCCGACGTAAATGGGCCGAGCGCATCGGAGAGGGCGAGTTGATTGTCGAGCAATCCCCCTACCGCTTGCTCACTAATCCGATAAAGAAGCATATCCGCTTACTTCAGCGCGAATCACCCGGCTGCTTCGTTCACGTAATCATGGGGCAGTTGGTCATGGACACATTCTGGGAGCAAGCCTTGCACCAAAACAGCGCGTTCATCTTCAATCTCGCCTTGAGCCACATGGAACGTGTCGTGGTAACCAGCGTACCTTACCAGATTCACCGCAAGAATGAGGTGGAGGCATCCGAAGACGAGCAACCACTCGATGAAGCGTCTGAGGATTGGGTCGAAAAAGAAACTGCGTGGAAATAACCGCCTAAGCCTATTCCGCACGCGTACCATGACAGACTATTGGTACGCGTGCGTCGTTTCTCCTAAGACTTGCCCATTGGTCGCAGCATTTCCGGCTCAAAGTGTAGAGTAGCGAAATAGTCCTCAGGCGTTTCTGCACGCCGGATCAGCTTAACTGACCCATCCCCACATAGCAGCAGTTCCTTCGGACGTAACCTGCCGTTGTAGGTGAAGCCCATCGCGTGACCATGTGCGCCTGTATCGTGAATCGTCAGCAGATCGTTGACCTCGACACGCGGCAACATACGTTGGATGGCGAATTTGTCATTATTTTCGCACAGCGCCCCCACTACATCCACGATCTCGGTATCCTCCCGTTGGATAAGCGGAGCGATATGATGATAGGCACCGTACATGCCGGGGCGCATCAAGGCCGACATACTGGCGTCTACACCGATGTATGTGCGGTAAGTCTCTTTGCGGTTGATTACGCGAGTGACCAGCACACCATGCGGGCCTGTTAGATAGCGTCCGCTTTCCATGTACAAGCGTGGTGGGTTGCCCGCAGCCTGCGTGAACAGGTATTGAATCCCGCGTCCCAACGATTCCAGATCGAGTGGCGTGTCATCAGGACGGTAGGGAATCCCCAAGCCACCGCCAATATTGATGAAGTCAAACGAAATACCGAGCACTTCGCTGAGTTCGCTCACCAACTCCAGCAGCATCTGTGTGGTTTGCAGCATGTAGGTGTAGTTGCGCTCATTGGATACCAGCATCGTATGTAGTCCGAAGCGCTGCACGCCGAGATCGCGTGCTTGGCGATAAGCCTCCCGCAGTTGATCGTGGCTGACCCCAAATTTGGCTTCGATAGGATTGCCGATGATCGCGTTGCCTGTGCGCCGCGCGCCGGGATTGTAGCGGAAGGACAGCAGCGGCGGGATGCTCGGTAAGCTCCGCAACAAGCTGATATCGTCCAAATTGAGGATGCATCCCTCATCTGCCAACGCCGCGTGGAATTCTTCTGATGTGGTGTTATTCGACGTGAACATAATATCAGCGCCGCGTGCGCCAACCTGCCGACTCAAGATCAATTCTGGCACTGAACTGCAATCGAAGCCGAAACCGAGATCACGCAGGATACTTAAGATATATGGATTAGGCAGGGCTTTGACGGCGAAGAATTCGCGAAAAGCGTGGATGTTCGCAAAGGCGTCTTTAAGCGCAGCTCCGGTTTCACGAATACCGACTTCATCGTAAATATGGAAGGGCGTACCAAAATGGGTGGCGATCTCCGCTAACGTGGGAAATAGTCGCTGTTTGAAGACTGCTGACATCGGCATGGAATAGGCATCCTTTTCAGTTGAGGGCTTTTACACTACCACGAAACGTGGCGATGATCAGCAGGCGATTGGAAAATGTATCGAAGGCGTTGTTAATATCTCTTGAAGGGCAGTACGACACAAATTGTCCAGCACTTGACAAGGTTGCGGTTGGATATATACTTGGCAAGGCAAATAGTTAAGCGCTTAACCAATAGATTTAGCTTTTCGTTATTTAGGATGTGGCATGACAACTTTAAAAGAAGTAGCCCAACGCGCCAATGTCTCGACGGCGACGGTCTCCAAAGTACTCTCTAACACGCCTTACGTCAGCGAGGAAACACGATTGCGGGTCTTGCAGGCGGTGGACGAGCTAGGATACATCCCGAATTTAGCCGCACGAGCGCTGTCCAAGGGACGCACGTACATTATCGCTGTCATCTTCCCCTACAATTACGACCATCTATTTGCCGATCCTCTCGTGCTGACCATGATCGAAGGCATCGAATCAGTTTGCACCGAACGTCACTATAATATGCTGATCAGCACGCCGCGCATTCCTGTCAGCGAGTCCGAGCAGTACCAACGTTTGGTGCGCAGTGGTTATCTCGACGGCGTGATCGCGTTCGAAACCATGCCGGATAAACCCGTGACCGAGATGCTGGCGGGATTTGGTTATCCGTGGGTCGCCATTGGCTATTATTCCGTGACGGGGCGCAATAATGTCTTGCACCCCGATGATTTTGCGGGAGCTAAAGCGGTTGCGACACATTTGATCGGCTTGGGGCATCGACAGTTTGGTATCATCGGTGTCGAGGCCAATTCGCTTACTGCTGCAGAACGACGCATGGCAGGGTATCGATCCGCGTTCGAGGAGGCGGGTTTGCCGTTTGAGGCGATCCCGCAGGTAGTGGGAAACTTTTCCATCGAAAGCGGTTATCAAGCTGCTGAAGCACTGCTCTCGCTCACGCCGCGTTCGACAGCGCTGTTATGCCTGAACGACCGCATGGCGATGGGAGCTATCCAGCGTGCTCACAGTCTCGGACTCCACGTCCCCGCTGATCTCAGTGTGGCAGGCTTCGATGACATCCCCGGTGCGCAGTTTTTCAATCCGCCGATCACTACTGTCCGCCAACCTGCCCGCGAGATGGGCGTTAAGGCGGCACATATGCTGTTCGATCTGATGGAGGCGCAAAAGCAGCCACAGCGTCATTATCATCAGAGCTTTGCGCCCGTCGTTTTCCCCACCGAACTTATCGTCCGACAATCGACGGACCAACCTCGCACGTAAGTGTTGTCCTTCTGGTAGCACCGTATTTATCATCAATTAATAAATTTACCATAGAGGCAAAGCAGTTTCTCAATGGATAAGGGCGAGGCCGCTGTATCACACGGAAAAACAGCTTCTTTACGATCTTGATAAGTGCGTTACTAAGTATGCTGATTTGTGATCATTTCGGAACAAGCAGACGCGCTGACCTAGATTAACATTCAGTTCAAGATGGCTGTTGATATTGGTAGGCGTTTGCTAACGAAACGCACCTTGAGGTACACATGAACGAACGACTACTCTCCACTGACACACAAACACACGACCGTCCCTTCCCACTGCGGATGGCACGTTACGCAATCCAACAAGGGAGTGAACCTACCAGCGCTTTGGCCTCTCAATTGATCATTTTGCGCGCGATGGGGCATACCACGCTCACTATGGAAGACCTCAAGCGGGACTGGACGAACTCTAATTACGTGATCATGCCCATCGGCAGCTTGAACTTGGCGGGAGCACTGACACTCGATGCGGTACTACGTCAATATGGCGTGGAAACCGAAAGCTACAATCTGTTTGCGCAACGCAACGAAAATGATACCTTGCAGGAACCATTGACGTGGCTAATCGAGCGCGTTGAACGGCAGCGCGGCGTCGTAGTGCAGGTCGAAACGGAAGAACTGCCCACCTTGGCTGAGTTATATGGCGACGCGGAATCGTGGCCTGACGCTGCTTGTGCGCTGGTCATCTTGGGCATGATACGGGATGTGTCGGGTGTCATCCAGTCGTATTTGGTCATCGACCCATTATTAGGTGAACATATTCGTACACGCGGCCCGATTTCCGTGCCAGCCGCCGAGTTCGAAAGCGCGTGGTATGCGCGTGGCTGCATCGCAGTTGCCACCCTTGAACCTGCGCGTCGCTCCAAAACAACCATTCAACTTGCCTGAGAATAGAGGAAATTGTGACTGTCTTTCAGGCCAATGACGTAAAGGCTTGGCTCGTTGCGCTCATCGCGCATCCACATCTCAATGGGCGCGTGCCGATTGAAGCGGGGGTATCCTTCCCCACCCTGAGTCTCGATGTTAGCGGTGACTTGCTGCTCGACGCGTTCCACTATATGGTGTTGCGCGATGTCAGCGGCAAACCGTCACGCTATGCCACTTACAGCCGTGTCCAACTACGGGCCCGCGATCTAGCGTTGCTGCATTTCGAGACTTTTGACGAAACGGTGTTATTTCATGGGCTGTCGTTGGACGCGCCGTACACGACGCAAGCCACGGGATTCTACGAACTGCGCGAACGGTCTCAGCTCAAAAACGACCTGCACCAAATCTTCGCGCGGTTGGTGTCCACCTTCGTGATCGGGCAACCCGCGGGCGAGAATGGAGCGCTGTTCTTGCGCCAGTACTCGCGCCTGTTGCCACCTTCCCTGATGGCTTATTATCGCGGGCTGAATCCTAGCTTCTTCGACTGGTTACGCGGATCAGTTGGGGCGTAACTGAGCACGCCCAACACGCTGATAGCTAGACGTGCCACACATTATCCGCGTTCGGCTGTTGAATCGTGGGCGGCTGATACTGACCAAGCCGCCACAATACCATGATGATCACCCCCGCTACAAAGCCGCCAATATGCGCCCAGAACGCGACGCCACTCGTTTGCACGGCTTGCGGTGTCAGCGTCAACACGCCGTAGAATAGCTGCTGCACGAACCACCACCCGATCATGATGAACGCTGGCAGCACGAACGGCAGCGGCAGAATGAAGATCGGAATGATCACGCGGATGCCCCGCAACGGATAGCGGATCAGGTATGCGCCGAGCACGCCCGCAATCGCGCCGCTGGCACCCACCGACGGCGTTAGTTGTGCGCCGAAAAATGGTGCAACGGCGTAGACCTGCACCAGCCCCGCGATCACGCCGCTAGTTAGATAAAACGCCAGAAAACCGAGCGATCCGAACGTTTCCTCGATGTCATCTCCGAACACCATCAGGAACAGCATATTGCCGATCAGGTGCAGCCATCCCGCGTGGATAAACTGTGACGAGATCAGCGTGAAAAACTCCGCGAACGCACCAGTCGCTGTGGGATGGCTGATCGCGGTGAGGAGGTTGGCAGGCACTACGCCCCACGTCCCGATGAAGCGCGTCAGTCCCCGTGACGAAAGCTGCAATTCGTACAAAAACACCAACACATTGAGTACGATCAGCGCCCATGTGACAATTGGCACACGACGGGTTTCGTGCCCGTCATCATATGGCAACATAACACCACTCCACTACCGATAAAAAATCATGATTGCTTGAAGATTAGACGCTAAATTGGCAATCGACCTTACACGTAAGCCTACGCCGTTCCGGTTAAGATTTGATGAATGAAAACTGGGGAAATCGGTAGACGGAGGGCGGCAAAACACCCTCCATAACTTAGCCAGACCTGAATTCTATCCGGTCACTTCGTGAGGGCTAACTTCTCGATCAACCATGCCGCGCGATCCGCCTTCGCTTCGGAGACATTCATGCTGTGGTCGGCAGCGTACCATTGGCGCTGCCTCGGTTCGTTGGCGGCGGCAAAGAAGATCGCTGTTCCCGTGCGCGAGATGTAAATGTCTTTTTCGGCAAACTGGAAGAACACACTGGCGTTTGTAACCCGATGGATATAGTCCGTCAACTCCAGATCGGCGTTCTGGCGGATGTAGGCGGGCTTGGAGTCCGGCTGTGCGGCGAAAAACGCCCAATCATTGAGGCTCGGTGTCACGGCGATCAATACGTAGGTCACCGCGCGTGGATCGACGCCCGCCATGATGCTGCCGTACATCCCACCGTAATCGTGCCCAACGAAGCCAATGCGCGCAGTATCGACGTTCGGTTGCGCCATCAGCACGTCCATCGCGCGGCGCAACGTGATCACCTGCTCAATCGAGTTCCGATAGTCTTCAGCGGGGACACGATTTTCGTACCAGCCCGCCTTCGACCACATGGCATCCACGAGCAGCGAGACGACTCCCTTCGGCGCGAGGGCAACGGCTTCATCGAGGAACTGCGTGCGATTGCTATGTTCCTCACCCAGCCAATGTACCCATAAGATGCCAGCGAAGGAACCCGCGCCCTGCGGCACGACGAGATAAGCGTTGATAGGCGCTTGTCCTTGCACGCCTACGAAGCTCAGATCGCGGATCGTGACATCGCCACGCTGTTCGGTACCAACTTCTTTGATCATTAGATCAGCGGTGTTATCGTAGTTGAACAAGGTGATCCTCTCTTGCGATATTGACGGGACGAGCAATAGCTAACCATCAAAAGTGATTTTATCGGTTAGAATCTATACCAAAATGAACTAACCTGTCAAGTGGAGTATGGTGGTTATATCTGTTGATGAATGAAACTGAACCGAAGGCACAACTGAATCTGCTACTGGTCGGCGGGCGTGTCTGCCTCGATTTCTGCAATACGCTCGAATATCGCGAGTCAGATCGTCCGATTGAACTGCTGGCGAATGGTTACGACGCACTAATACGTTGGAGTCAGTACGTCAACGTGATCGATGATCGGCAAACCGTTGCGCTATTAGCGGTGGACTCCGATTCAGCGCCGATCCGTGCCGTGTTTGAGGACGCGATCCGGCTGCGAGAAGTGCTGTATCGGCTGTTCAAGGCCGTCGTCGACAGGACATTGCCCGCGCCTGCTGATCTCGCCGCGCTTAACGCCGCGATCCAACAGGCGCAAGCACATCGTGAACTGGTAGCGGATGAACATGGCGGCTTGCTGTGGCAGTGGCGCGATCAAGACACGCCGGATTTTATGCTGCATCCGCTTGCCCTATCCGCCGAGGACTTGTTGACTGCTGACACTGACGAACTTAATCGGCTCCGGCAGTGTCCGAGCTGTGGCTGGTTGTTCTTGGACGAAAGCCGCAACCGCAGCCGGACATGGTGTGACATGCGCTACTGCGGCAACCGCGCTAAAGCTAAACGCTTTCATCAGCGCCAAAAATCGGGCGGTGCGTAACGTGCCTAGCTGATGCGCTTCCACGTCCCTCCGACGAAGCGGAACATCACCAGTACCTGCTGATCGTTCAAGGTGGCTTGGATGATTGCTGTCATCACGTTGTTGGCATCAGGACTGATGGCGACGACCTGCACTTGTGGGGAGGGCATGGTCGGGTTGTTCAACCGCGCATTTTTCGCAGGCCGAGTAGCATCGTCGCCATCCCACAACCTCGAAAATTCATCGACACGACTTTCCGCCAGCAGCGTTTTCTCGACATCGAGGCGGTGTTGGAAGAACGAACGCCAATCGAGGCGCAGCGTCGGCAGTGATTGATTCAGCACCAAGCCGACCACGCTAATATCAGCGTCCCTCGTAAGTGCCCGCACCATCTGACCAATGCTGGCAGCGCCATAATTGTCCTTGAGGCTTTGGACGAAGCCATTCGCGTTGAGGTCAACCTGATTAGTAAAGTCCGCCGCCAGCCAGTTGATGATCGCCTGTTTTAGCCACGCCACATCAGACGTATCATCGAGTTCAAGCCCGTGCGTCGCTAGTGAGAACTGCCGATCTGCGATGGATAGCGCGATCTGGCTGGCAAGCGATTCCGACAGCACCACATCGGCACGTGTGCCATCGGCAGCAGCCAGCGGTGATACGACAATGAACGTCAAGCGTTTCGGCTCGGTGCTGACATCCCACCCCATCTGCTTGAGCGGATTAGAGATAATGTGAATGGTCAGTGGCGGCGCGTCCTTACAGTCGAGCAGAGCGCAGCCATCCGCCCACCAGCGATCAACCTGATCTGCCAGTTCCTTCGCAAAGGCTTGATCGAGCGTGTTGTACTGCACCGTGACCTGCGTGCCCATGATCTCGGCAGGATCGCCCCAGAAGGTGTAATCAGATGGCACATGACGCCAACCATCGGTGTAGCGCCAGTAGAACCAGACCAGATGATAGGGTGTGCCCTCGCGCACTTCCTCGATCACCACGCGTCCACGCTGACCGTCAATCGTCGCGTCCACAATATGTCCGACTAGCTCGACGGCACCGGCTTCTTTTTTCGTCTGATAATCTTGGTAGCGCGCATCTTGAAGTTCGAGCCAATACCTATCCGCGCTGCGCTGCAAAGCCATGAAATCTGTGTAACTGCCGATCCGTAAAGCGCTGATTTCGGCATGCACAGTCTCGCTTAACGACTGCTTCAGCGCGTTATCCACCGTGTTCAGGCGGATCATCACGGCAGCGGCGAGTCCCCCGATGCCGAGCATCACGCCCACGGTGAAGAAGATCAATTGTAAGCGCTGCCGATAGCGCTGCCGCCGTGCGGAGGGGTCTTCTCCCGACCGTTCATAGACGCGTTCGGCTTCAATCTGCCAATCTAGCTTGATTCCCACAGTTTATTCCGATAAGTTCTGTTATCATCACATTACTTCGCCAGCGTAACTTCACCAGCGACTACCCGCCTAATTGTACTGTCCGCGAGGCGTAGGAGCAGTGCGCCCGACTCATCCACGTCCACCGCTTCACCGCTGATCGCCCCACTCGCGCTGTGGGCGGTGACTTGCTCTCCCAACGTCACCAGCCGATTGCGCCACGCGTGCCACAACCCCGGCGCATGGAGCTGTGGTAACCATGCCTCGATGCGCACCAGCAGCGCCGCCAGCAGTTCCGCCCGATCAATCGGTTGCGAAGTCAACGGTTCAAGGCTGATAGCGGTAGTTTGCACAGGCGATCCCGCGAAATCGATCCGCACGTTCAGGCCGATGCCGAGAACGACGAATTCTGCCCGTTCGCCCAGCCAAACAGCTTCGGGCAAAATGCCGCATACTTTTTTGCCCGCCACCTGCACATCGTTAGGCCATTTTAGGCCGAGCGCATGAGCCTGTGGTGAGAGGCGGCTTTCAATCGTCTCAGCAACGCTCACCGCTGCCAGCATGGTCACGCGCGATAGGCTGGCGGCATCCACCACTGGACGCAGGATCACGCTCATCAACAGCGCCGTACCTGCTGGTGCGAACCATGCCCGCCCGAAGCGCCCGCGCCCGCCATGCTGCTCCTCTGCCAGCACAACCGATCCCTCGGCTGCGCCGTTAGATGCCCATTCGCGCGCCAGATCGTTGGTGCTGCCGACTTCAGGGTATAGGCGGAATTGGCGCGATCCGAGTGCAGCGCGGAGGCGGTCATCGGTCAACAGATCGAGTTGGCTATTCGCCATAGGGCGTCCAGATATTTTTGACTTGAGTCGCCTCGCGCAGGAATTCAGCGCCTTCGGCTTGTGCCTTATCTGTCCACTGGCGAGCATGTCCGTTGTTTACCCATGTGCGCTTCATATTGCCGATGGAGGCCGCTTCGACCGCTTTGCTGCCTTCCGCCGTGCCGAAATACCAGACCGCGTCGATGTCGTCGTGATCCGCCATGACTTTGATCAGCGCGTCATGCTTGCCTGTGATGATGTTAACCACTCCTGCTGGTACATCGGATGTATCCAGCACCTGATAAAAATCCGTCGCGCTCAAGGGATACTGCTCCGACGGTACTATGATCACTGTATTGCCCATCGCGATGGCGGGCGCGACCAACGAGACGAAACCGAGCAGCGGATACTCGGTAGGGCACGCTATCCCGATCACGCCGATGGGTTCGTTCACCGTCAGCACGATCCCGCGCAGTGGCGTGTTGTGTACCTGTCCGTCGAATTTATCCGCCCATGCCGCGTACGTGAACAGCCGCTGAATGGCGAGATCAACTTCTTGCGCCCCGTCCGTGCCCGTCATGCTCACTAAGCGTGCACTGAACTCGGAGGCGCGCGCTGCGAGATTTTCCGCCACATAATACAAAATTTGTGCGCGGGAATGACCGTTGGTGAAGCCCCAATTGGAGGCGGCGTGCGCGGCTTCGACGGCGTTGCGGACATCCTTGCGGTTGCCTTCGCCCACTTCCGCGATGTGCTTGCCAGCCGGATCGCTGATCACGATGCTGTAGCCGGAATCGGGGCGGGCTTGCTTGCCGCCGATGTACAGCTTGGGCGTGCGGTCAATGGCGGTGAACTGCGGTGCGGTTGGTGGCGGTGCGGCGAACCTTGCAGCTTGAACTGCTGGCTCGGCCTGCGTGCCGTGCTTTTCCCACGCTGGACGCACATACTCGTACAGCCCTTCTTTGCCGCCTTCACGTCCATAGCCGCTCTCGCGATAGCCGCCGAAACCCGACGCCGCATCGAACAGGTTAGTGCTGTTAATCCAGACCGTGCCTGCCTTGATCTTGCGGGAAACGTCCAGCGACAGATTCAGGTTATCTGACCACACGCTGGCGGCGAGGCCGTAGCGCGTATTGTTCGCCAGCGTGACGGCTTCGGCGGGCGTGCGGAAGGTCATACTGACCAGCACGGGGCCGAAGATTTCCACCTGTGCGATGGTGGTGGACGGCGCGACGTTGGTGAAGATGGTCGGCGGATAGAAATAGCCTTCAGTGGGGCAAGCCCACGATGGCTGCCACATCTGCGCACCCTCATCGACGCCTTGCTGCACTAACTGCTTGATCTTCTCCAACTGCACCGGAGCCACAATCGCGCCAATATCGACGGCCTTGTCGAGCGGATCACCGATGCGCAGCGTTTCGAGCCGCGCCCGCAGTTTGTTGAGCAGCCGTTCCGACACGTTTTCTTGCACTAGCAGCCGCGATCCAGCACAGCAGACTTGCCCTTGATTGAACCAGATGGCGTCCACTACGCCTTCGACCACGCTATCGAGATCGGCGTCATCGAACACCACGAACGGCGACTTCCCGCCCAATTCCAGCGACAACCGCTTGCCCGTGCCCGCCGTCGCCTTGCGGATGATGCGCCCGACTTCGGTTGACCCCGTGAAGGCGATCTTGTCGATTCCCGCGTGGTTGACGATCATCTCGCCAACTTTGCCATCGCCCGTGATGATGTTCACCACGCCATCTGGCAAGCCAGCCGCTTGACAGATTTCCGCGAACAGCAGCGCCGTCAGGGAGGTGAATTCGGCGGGCTTCAGGATCACCGTGTTGCCCATCGCCAGCGCGGGCGCGATCTTCCATGCCAGCATCAGCAGCGGGAAATTCCACGGGATGATCTGCCCGACGACGCCGAGCGGTTCGAAGCCCGCCAGCTCCGTCTCCATCAACTGCGCCCAGCCTGCGTGATGGTAGAAATGGCGCGCGACGAGCGGAATATCGATGTCACGTGTCTCGCGGATGGGCTTGCCGTTGTCAATCGATTCCAGCACGGCGAACAAGCGTGAATGCTTCTGCACCTGCCGCGCCAGTGCGTATAAATACCGCGCGCGGACATGACCGGGCTGCACGCTCCAACCGGCGAAGGCGGTTCTCGCGGCGGCGACGGCAGATTCGACATCGGCAGCGGCGGCCTGCGCGATCTGGGCGATTGGTTTGCCTGTGGCAGGATTGATGCTGTCGAAATATTGGCTGCCCGTCGGCGCGACCCACTTGCCATTGATGAACAGCTTCGTTTGTGAGGCGTGCTCTTTGAGCCATGCCAGCGCGAGATTATTGGCTTCTGGCGCGGGGCCGTATTCCATCGATTCAAACAACTGCGCGATTGGGGTCGTCATAAGATGCTCATTTCGCCTGCAAAGATGCTTACATAATCACTATCTCGTTTGATTGTACAGCAGTTGGGGCAGTCACTCCCAGTGTGCGATAGAAGTTGAGAAGTTGGAGGGGATAGACGAAGGGGTCAATGATCCCTGAAATGATCCGCTGTCCTGTAGTGAACAGGATCATTGGGGATCGCTGCGTTAGTTCGCTTGTTCTAGTGGTTAGTGAGATAGGGGCGATTCCTCGTGCGGGGAGGTTGAATGCGCCTTCTGGATTGAGATTATGGGACATCTGCTTTTTCCTCCAATTAATCGCGTAGCTGGCCTGACAGACCTGAGTTTCGGATAGGTCACAGTCACACTGCGTCGTTGGCAACGCCGCCGGACGCTGATGGTGTTTAAGGAATTAATCCGGTAAAAGGCCGACATAGCGGAGGAGAGCGGGCGACCCCTGCTCAAACTGACGGATGAAGTCGAGGACACGCTGCTTGAGGAGGTCAAAGGTGTCCGCATGAGGATGCAGATGAAGCAGATGCTGTTTGAGCCAACGCCAGAGCTTCTCGATGGGATTGAGCCAAGGGGAGTAGGTGGGCAGAAAGACCATCTGAATCGGCAGAGAGCCGGTACGTAAGGGGGAGGCATAGAGGTGCTTCCAAGAAGCGGAGACAGGTGGGGAGAAGGGATAGTCTTGAGGCAGGAGAGCCGCGAGCACGTCCGGATGGTTGTGGACAGGCCAGTTGTCTTGAATGACGAAAATGGTCTCGGCGTGTGGGAACATGGTGTGCAGGTGGGTGTAAAATTGCACCAAGCGGCGGGTCGTGATGGTACTGAATTGGACATAGCAGACCTGACCCGTGAGCGGATGCAGCGCCCCTAAGCCACGACAGACCGTATCTTGGTGATGACTGCGGCGTGCTAGCGGTGCGTGCTGGCGACCCACTGGCGCATAGTCAGCGGCGAGGCTAGGTTGTCGGGAATAGCCGACCTCGTCCAAGTACACCGCCACATAGCGGTCAGGGTCAGTTTGGGCAAAGTGTAGGCAAGTCTGCACATAGGCGAGTTTGGCGGCATACTCGGGGTCAGGGCTATGCACATAGTGTCGTCCACGCTTCAAGCCCAACTGCAACCGCTTCAAGACTTGCCACATCCCTCCTAAACTCGTCACGCGTAACCAGTCACACTGCTCACGAATGGTGGCTAAGGTCCAACGTGCTTGCGGATAGCCAACGGTTTGCGGAGATTGCCCGACCGTGCTCACTAACACCTCACGCGCCTGCTCCACCGTCGGGTAGCGAGGGGGAAAAAGCCGGTTTGCGTCCCCGTCCTGCTTTCACGCTCAACCCGGCTAGCCCTTCCACATGATAATTGTGCCACCAACTGTACACCGTATCTTCATCGCGGCGTTTCAACAGCAGTCGGCGGGCGACTTCGCTTCCCGTGTGCCCGTCCGCTATTTTCAAAATCGCCGCTGCTTTCTCCCGCATATACGCTTTCTGGTGGTGGTCACGGCAGTTTTCCAACTCTTCGCGTTGGGCTGTTGTCAAACTTTCTTGGAAGCGTTTAGGCATTTGTCCCTCCTGCTTCCAGTCTACCCTTTTTACCGGATTATTTCCTTAAACACCATAACCTACGCCCATTTCCTCGCAACGCTGATTAGCCTTCGAGCACGAGGGTGTGCTCTGGCTGGCAGACGACTTTCACCTCATCCCCGACGGCGAAGATTTGCTCGTTGGGATCGATGCCATTCTGGATGCGCGCGACGACCTGCGTATCGTCCGGCAGACGCACCACGTAACGCGTATCCGTGCCGATGAAAATCTGCTCGTCCACGTGGCCGACGAGATAATTGTTGGTCTGATCGGACATCGGGCGCAGATCGAGTTTTTCGGGACGGACGGCTACGGTCACGTTCTCGCCGGGGGTGGTGTGCCCGTTTTGCGACTTGGCCTTGAGTTCGAATTGACCGCAGACGTTGACCGTCGCCACGCTGTTCATCGTGTCTTTGACATTGGCTGGCAGGAAGTTGGTTTCCCCGATGAAGTCCGCCACAAAGCGATTGTTGGGCGCGTTGTAGATGTCCATCGGTTTGCCGACCTGCAAGACTTTGCCGCGACTCATGACGGCGATGCGGTCGCTCATGGTCAGGGCTTCTTCCTGATCGTGCGTGACGTAGATGAAAGTGATCCCCAAGCGGCGCTGCATGTGCTTGAGTTCGAGCTGCATCTGCTTGCGCAACTTGAGATCGAGCGCGCCGAGGGGTTCATCCAAGAGCAGGACTTTCGGTTCCTTGACGAGCGCCCGCGCCAAGGCGACACGCTGCTGCTGCCCGCCGGAGAGCTGACGCGGGTAACGATTCTCCATCTGCGGGAGCTGCACGAGTTCAAGCATCTTCTTGACGCGTCCGGCGATGACGTTGGAGGGGACGCGTTCCATCTCCAGCCCGAAGGCCACATTTTGCTTGACCGTCATGTGCGGGAACAGCGCGTAATCTTGGAAGACGGTGTTGACCTGCCGATGAAAAGGCGGGATGTGCGAGACTTCGACGCCATCGAGCAAGATCACGCCGCTGGATGGCTCTTCAAAGCCCGCGATCATGCGCAGGGTGGTGGTTTTGCCGCAACCGGAAGGGCCGAGCATCGAGAAGAACTCGCCATGCTCGATCTCCAAGTTGACGTTATCGACGGCTTTGGTGGGCGTCTCGCCGCGCCGCGCCGGAAATTCTTTGTTGATGTTTTGAAGAGAAACCGCGACCGACATAGTGTCTCCCTCGGAAAAGTGCTGCGTGCTAGGTGCTGAGTGCTAAGTCAATGCGATTTGCAGTACGATTTGTACATAGCGCCCACACGTGAAAGAGTTGATGCGATGGGCGAGATGATCACCTCATCCCGCCCCCGATGGGCGTTACTGCCCGACTGACGCTTTGATGTCCGCAAAGAATTCGTCGTACAGCGTCTGCGCGTCGCCAATGTCCGTCAGGAAGACCAAGTGCTTGAGCATGTCTTCGGTCGGATAGATGTTGGTATCGTTCATGGCCTCTTCATCGATCAATTTCTGGTCGATGGCGGCCTTGTTGGGCGTGGCGTAGTAGGTGAAGTTGGAAATATCGGCGGCAACCTGCGGCTCGTAGATGTAGTTGATGAACTGTTCCGCGAGTTCCTTGTTCTTGGCACCGACCGGAATGCAGAGATTGTCTACCCAGATCGTGGAGCCTTCTTCGGGAATCACGTAGCGGATGTCCTCGTCTTCTTCCATCACCTGATAGATGTCGCCGGAATATTCGAGCGTAATATCCACGTCACCACGCAGAAGCTGCACCTGACCATCCTCATTGTGGAAGGCGGCGATCACTTCTTTGTTGGCGAGGATGAAATCGCGCGCGGCTTCCAGATCGGCCTGTTCGACGCTGTTGGGGTCTTTGCCCGTCGCGAAGAGGCCGACGACCAGCACATCACGCGCGTTGTTGACCAGCGAGACACGCTTGGCAAACTTGGGTTGGAAGACATCTTTCCAGCCTTTGATCTCCTGCCCCGTGCGCTTGAGGTTGTAGCCGATCCCGACCGTGCCCCACTGGTAGGCGACGCAGTGATCATTGTTGGGATCGTAGGGCGGGTTGGTGAAGCGCGCATCCACGTTCGCCGTGTAGTTCGGCAGCTTGGTCAGATCGAGGGATTCCAGCATGTTGGTCGCCAACATCTGCTGCACCATGTAGTCGGACGGGAAGATCAGGTCGTAGCCCGGATTGCCCGCTTGCAACTTGGCGAAGAGTTCTTCGTTGCTGGCGTAAGTGTCCAATACAATTTTGACGTTGTTCTGCTTCTCAAAATTACTGAGCGTATCTTCCGCAAAATACGTCGTCCAGTTGTAGATGTACAGCGTCGGCGTGTCTTGCGCCCGCGTGATCTGCCCCGCCCCAAGGCTGACCAGCAGTGCCACCACGATTACTTTCAGCCACAGCGATTTACGCATTCCTCACTCCTTAAAATCTCTTTACGTGCGGTTTCGTTGGATCAAAAGTGAACAGGTAACCAACGCGATGGAAGCAAGCACCATCAGCGTGGAAATAGCGTTGATGTCCGGCGTGACCTGAAACTTGATCATGCCGTAGACGAACAAGGGCAGCGTGGTCGTGCCGGGGCCTTGCGTGAAGAAGGTGATCACGAAGTCATCGAGCGACAGCGTGAAGGCCAGCAGCGCGCCCGCCAAGATTCCGGGCATCAGCAGCGGCAGTGTGATGCGCTGGAAAGTGCGCCATTCGTTCGCGCCGAGATCGCGGGCGGCTTCTTCCAGTGAGCGCGTCATGCCGGAGAGGCGCGCCCTCACGGCGATGGCGACAAAAGGGAGCGAAAATACCACATGTCCGATGATGACCGTCCACAGACTGAGCGTCCACTGCACGCCGAACCACTGTCGCAGCACGTTGAAGCCCGACGAGAAATAGATCAGCAGCGACAGCCCCATCGTGATTTCGGGGATGACGACGGGCAGATACATCAGCATTTCGATGAGGCGTTTGCCACGCACCCGATAGCGCTCCAAGCCGAGGGCGACCATCGTGCCGAGGACGGTGGCGATGGCGGTGGAGACCGCACCGACGAATAGACTGCGCTGCAAGGCATCCAAGAGATTCGCCGTCGTGAAGTTGGGCTGATCGCCAAACTGCCCCGCCAGCAAGCCTTGGTACCAGTGGAAGGTGAAGCCCCGCCAGACGGCGCTCATGCGCGAATCGTTGAACGAGAACAGAATCAGGACGAGGATTGGTATCCACAGGAAGAGATAAGCGATCCACGGGACAAGCGCGAAGGCCAGCCGTCCGGTGCGACGGATGAGCATATCGGAGCGCAGTTTACGATAGTTGATGGAGGTGGTGGGAGATGAGCTACTTTCGAACACCGCTTCGGTCATTTGCCTTTAACTTAGCACCTCACCCAACACTCATGGCGTCTTGATCGGCACGGCGGAAGTAGATCAGCAGTGCAATCGCCACGATGCCCATCAGGACGAGCGAGAGCGCCGCACCGAAGGGTTTGCCCGTCGTGGAATGCACAGCGTCGTTTATTTGCGATCCTATCATCAAGCCCTGCGCGCCGCCCAACAGATCGGGCGTGACGAACGCGCCGATGGACGGGATGAAAACGAGAATGCAGCCCGCCACCAGTCCGGGCAAGGTTTGCGGCAGCACAACGCGCCAGAAGGTCTGCCAGTCGTTCGCGCCGAGATCATAGGCTGCTTCCACCAGCCGGAAATTGAACTTTTCAATCGAGGTGTAAATGGGCAGCACCATAAACGGCAATTCGCCGTAGATCAGCCCTAGCAGCACCGCCGTCGGGGTGTTGATCATCTCCAAGGGCGTGCTCGTCAGCTTCAGGTAATCCAGCACCAGCGCGTTGATCGGCCCGTTGGCGCTGAGGATGAACAGCCACGCGTAGGTGCGCACGAGAAAGTTCGTCCAGAAGGGAATCACGATCAGCAGCAAGAAAAAATTGCGCGAAGCACGCGAACGGGTGGCGATGAAAAAGCCGAGCGGATAGCCGATCAGCGCGGTGATGACGGTAGTCACGAGCGCGACCCAGACCGAACGCCACAGCACCGAAAGGTACGTCGCTTGCCCGATGCGTGCGTAGTTGTTGAGCGTGAAAGGGAGCTTGGCTTGGATCAGACGGTCGGGCGTCATGAAGCTGTAGGCAACGACTACCAGCAGCGGGAGGGCAAAAAAGATAACCATCCAGATCGCGGCGGGCCACACGAGGAAACGCCCCAGTGTGCGTTCTTGTTTTTCTCGATAAGACCCAGCGCGGGTCGCTGTGAGTGCCGCCGTCGCCATGCCCTGCTCACCAAGTCCCATCTGACGTCATGTGGATGCAATGGCGCGATATTATAGACCCATCAGCCGTGATTACAAGATATTTTTCGTGAGATTTTTGTGACTTATGCCAAGGAGAAGTTGCAACAAGCTAGTTGCACAGCATCGCTTGGTGATGCAATCAAGCTACGTTTAATTGCTGTAATTCCCGCAAAGTGAGCGCAATGCCGATTAAGCCACATAGAATGTTCAATATGATGTTTAGATTTATGCTAGCTATTCCACTTGCAGGATCGATTGTAAGGTTGGCAATCGCTTGTGGCGCATAGGCCAGAATCCAATAACCGACAATGCGTTGTCGATTCGCGCTTGCCAGCGTAGGAAAAGCAATATGAAGAATGGTACCGGTCACTATGCCACCGGCTAACCCTTCAAGTAAAGCAGTTGCAGTAGTTCCAACCGTCCAATTGAGATCGTTGTCATAATATGGGTAAAAGCCGCCCAATAACGAAGGGAGGAGTAGTTTTGCTCCATACCCGATAGCCCATACTAAAGCCCAGCTCCGTACTAACTGCCATCTATATTGCGTACTAACTATCGGATATTTTTGACGTAAGGCAAAATATACGCTTATACCCGCTATGCCACCACCAAGAATTCTGAAAAGCAAACTAAAGACATTGGGTTGAAATCGCCAATCAGTAACGTTTAACCACAATGTTCCCGTGAATACCACGCCGGCGATACTCCATCCCACGACAACAATGATGAAAATTCGGAGCCAAGGGGAAATCTGGGCAGGAATCGTTTGTCGTCGTCGGCTTTTATCTTGTGCTTCGACATCTTTCAGAATTTGATCGATTTCGTCACTGTATCTCGATAATGTATCATCGCGACCTCTTAGTTTTCGCAGCAACTTCACGGCATCGCTACGCTCACTTGGACGCTGTAAGAATTCTTGAATTTCTATCAATAGGGAAGCTTGACGATGACGATCTATCGAGGGCAAGTCCAATTCAGCGTTTAATTTACCTAACGGCGAAATAGGTGCAGGCGGCGGTGGTGGCATCGGCTCGGGAAGGAGTTGACGCGGCGGGAGTAAGTTGATGGCCTTACTGAGAGCTAACGCGGCCTTCTTATCAGCAGAACGATAATCCACCATCTGAGTCTTAGATAGTTCAGGCGGCAGTAAGCTAACACTGATGTCACCCATCCTTACAGGCAAGATAGGCTTATTAAGTTGGGCACCATAAACGTATTCAGCTTCGCACGCTTTAGAATCCAGCGAATCTTGGGTCAAAATGAAAATAAACAATTCACATTCACGTACCCGGTGAAGAATCGCGTCCCACCAAGATTGGCCCCCAGAAACGTTTTCATCAAACCATACATCATGCCCAAGTACATCGAGGTCAGATGACAAAACTTTCGCGTGGTCACGATTTTTGCTGCTATAACTTATGAATATTTTCATAGCTACACCTTCCTCCTGATGAGTGCAGCAACCAAACTTTATGATGTTGCTTGGGTCACGCCCATATGGTTATTACAATGAAATCTAGTTAGTTGGTTGACTTTTCTATATTGAATGTTGAGTTTACAATATACTTTAATGAATATCAATCAAACTTATGCAAAATTACGCAATAGAATCCCACAATTTTCCACGTCATCGTAAGCAAATGTGACAGATAGGCTTATTTCATAAGAAATAGATGACATTGACTGTGCCAATACCGCTATGTCAGCCGTGATTACAAGATATTTTTCGTGAGATTTTTTTGACTTATGCCAAGTGGAAGTGCCCGCATTGTTACCGTGTCTGCGCGTGGAGAATAACGGTCGGGACGCGCAATCAAGCGTCCCGACGGCATTGATCAGCGCGCGGTGTTGGCGGGATTAAGCGGCGCAGGACGCGGGCTAGGCTGGACAGCATCGCGGAGATGACTCAGGTAGCGAAGCATCGCCCAACCACCGAGCAGCATAAAGGCCGCGTAGATCGGCGTTTGAATGGGATCGATGGGCGTGCCGACCTCGATATTTGCCCAGAAGGTGGCGATCACCAGTGACAATCCCATCGTGAACATCTTGACGAGCATCACGCCGCTGAAGACGTAGCCCCACACTTGCTTACGCCAGATCAGGTAAGCGCTGAGGAGACAGGCCGGAATCACGAAGGAGAGATCGATCACGTTGACGGTGGTGAGCGCGTTGGGCTGGACGCGCAGTACGGGATCGCTGATGAAGGCGATCCAAGGCGGGATCAGGATGAGCGGGATCGCCAGCACGCCAGCAATGAAACGGACGGGCATCGAGTCGCTAACCGAGGGGCGGAATTTGTCGGCGTTGAGCCTGCCGAGGAGGCCGATCAGCGAGTAGAGGCACAGGCCGAGAATGGCGATGTAGACGGGAAAAATCGGCGTGAAGATTGTGTCCATCGTGAGCAAAAGATAGCTGTAGATCAGGTAGCCGAGGCAGCCCGTCCACACGACGACGGCGCGCGTTGATCCCTGCCATGTGCGGTAGACGGCGGCGAGAATGATAAGCGCCGCGACGAGGGCGATCAGGTCTTGGGCTTTGACGGCGACACGATAGGTAGCGCTGGCGATGGGGTAGTAATTGGCGGTGAAGAGGCCGATGGCGGCGGCAAGGATGGTCAGCAGACTGGCGAGGCCAGAAATGACAACGAACGGTGTAAGTTCTTTGTGGGTATACATAGAGTCCCTTCCGCAGTGGTTTATGTATAAGCCTTGCGGGATATGATGTCGCAAAAGGAGACCCCCGACATATGATAAAGATCGCGGCTCTGATGCGCGGATCGTCACCCTTTGATCAGATCAATGCTTAATAGGGGATCGGTTTGCAGGGACGCAGACGCATCAGGCGGCGTGCGGCGTGGATGACGCGGAAGGCATCCTCGGTGGTGTCGGTATCTTTGAGATTGTCGAGCAGGAGATTGCGCTTGATCACGACCTCGGCATCGAACCACCAATATAACGTCATCAGGGCGGAGAGGTAGACGGTGACGTTGCTATCCATGTTGTAGAGATGGTGGTTGGCGAATTCGCCATGCGCCGCCGGAATCACGCGGGTGCTGATGTGGCTTTTCTGATGGTTGGGCTGATCCCAGACATAGCGGCAAGCCGATTCGTAGCGCTGGAAGCAGGACATCTGGGCAGTGAGAGCACACGCGCCGAGAAAGCCGCCCGCTTTGGTGATGGCGGCGACATTTTCCAGTGCCAGATGATGACAGAGGTGTTCCTCGACCTCGGTGCCGAAGCCAAGACAGGCGTGCAATTTGACGGGGACATTCAGCTCTCTGACTGCCGCGAGCGTGATGGTGTCCTCGATGAAGGTGCCGGGGCTGGATTCGTCGCCGCGCATGAGCGAATCGACGCCGCCATCGATCAGGATCAGAGCGTCGATGTGGAGATGATCGATCAGCGCTTTGTAGCTCTCGACAAGGGGACGGACAGCGGTGGCGTTGAACATCCAAACTTTGGTCGGCTGGTTTTCCTGCTTGCGGAACCACTCGGCAAGATAGCCTTCCGGATAAAAGCCGATCCGGTGTTTGATGCCGCCGCGCGCCGCCACGACGCGATCCGGCAGCAGGGTTTCGGTTTCGCCCAAGAGCGAGGCTAAGGTGAGGTCAACGAAGCTGTAATTGGCAAGATGCACCCGTTTGCCCATGTCACACAGCGTGAAATAGAGAGGCAAGCCGCAGAAAATATCAAAGCCGCCGCCCATGCCAGCAATCAAGATGTTTTGACTGTTGGCAAGCTGATCAAGGATGGGAAGGTTAAGGTGCATGAATAAACTCGACACCATACTTGCCGCACTGAACATCATTATAGAGGGTGACAGGTGAGTTTGAAAATAGGTTGATACGCGTTAGTGATGTGCGGTCAGCGCCCTAACAAGGACTGGATCGCATATTCGGAGGAGAGCACGCCCATTTGCCCTTTCGCATCGACCGAGGCGAGGGCGACAGTGTTGTATTTGGTGATGTCCACCCACTGCAACTGCGCGACGTTGCCTACAGTCAACACCTGGTCGAAGGACAGCGACGACATTTTGCGCAGCACGATCAGATAGCTGGCGGCAGCAGGCACGGGCGACCACGACAAGGTGAGGGTTTGCGGATCGTTGGCGCGGGTGGTCAGGCGCAGATCGGTGGGAGCGGGCAGACCATCCGCCAGCACCTTCACCGTCGCCAAGACCAGCCGCGTGACGCGTGTCAGGTAGGCCGCTTGCACACCATCCGGCGTATCGCGCCCGGTATGCTGACGGGCGAGATTGTCTTGCCCTTGAATGATGCGGATGGCAGGATAGCCCGCCGCGCTGAACGATTGATGATCGCCCCAGCGCCCGCGCCGCTCCTCCGAGGATTGCAGCACCAGCGTCATATCATCGATGTAAGTGCTGGTGATCAGGGCGATCTGGCGGGCAAGCTGGCGCGAGACGGAATCGTTGGGATCCGCCGAGAATAAGCGCACGGTGCGGCGATCCAGCTCGTCGTTGGGGCCGTATTCGCTGCCGATGATGTCTAGATTGATCATCGCCCGTACATCGACGTTATTGGCTTTCAGATAGGCTTGCGCGAAGGTCTCGCTGCCCTGTTTGCCGGTTTCTTCAGCAGTGAAGGCCACGAAGATGATGGTGGCGCGGTGCGGACGGCGTGCCATGATGTGCCCGATTTCTAGCAGCGCCGCGATGCCGGAGCCGTTATCGTTGGCACCGGGGGCATAGGCCGCGCCGTTTTCCCAATCGGTGGTGATGCTGTCGTAGTGCGCCCCGACGACGATGACGCCCGCGCCGATTTCCGTGCCGGGGAAAACCGCTACCACGTTCTCGGTGGCGATGGTGTACGTCTTCCACTGGTAATTGACGGGCTGCGTCCAGATCTGAATTTGTTTGTTGGGATAGGCGCTGCGCATGGCTGTCCACTGGGTGATCAGCCAATCGCGCGCCGCGCCGATGCCCTGCGCGGAGTTGGTGGTCGAGGAGAGAACATGCCGCGTGTTGAACGAGGCCAGCGTGAAGACCGCATACATCAGGCGGTCGCTCTGGACATCGTTGAGCAAATCACTGACGCTCGGATCGAAGGGACGCGACAAGGCGGCCTCGGTGGGCAGTTCGCGCGTGGGCGGGACGGGCGAGAGTTCGGCGGGGGTGGGCGTGACGACGCTCACCTGGAGGGTGGGTGGAGTGTCGCTCATGAAGGCAGACACGTTACACGCTAAACCTGCTACCACCAGCAGCAACCATCGCAAGGGCCTGAACAGACGCGAGAGTACACGATTCATGAGACGTCGTTCGCGTGGGACGGGAAAGACGCCACTCTAGCACACAATGGTTCACCGCGCAATCAACATGAATTGTTCAAAATGCCTTAATCTATTTGCGGTATGGTATCGAATTCGCCACAATTACCATAAAATCAACCAAGGTAGTTCTTAACATGGACGCTAACGCACCTTCCACCAGCGGATCCACGGCAAATATCGACTGGAGCGATCCTTCCCTCTACATCAATCGAGAATTAAGCTGGCTGGAATTCAATCACCGCTGTTTGCTGGAAGCCTTCAACAACGATTTGCCCCTGTTGGAACGTGTGCGATTTTTAGCGATATTTAGCAACAATCTGGACGAATTCTTCATGGTGCGCGTGTCTGGTCTGAAAGACCAAGTGACGGCAGGCGTGTTTGATACGACGCCGGACATGCTGACCCCGCAGCAGCAGCTTTCGCTGGTTCGCGAACGCGTGATGCCGATGCTGGTTGAGCAGCGCAAATGCTTCCACGAGCAGATCATCCCGAAATTAGCTGAAGTGGGCGTGCATGTACACAGTTACAGTCAACTGCCGGACGCACAAAAAGAGGCACTGCGGCGCTATTTTGAGATGGAGATGTACCCCGTCCTGACGCCGCTGGCTGTCGATCCGGGTCGCCCCTTCCCGCATATTTCCAACCTGAGCTTGAATCTGGCGATTGTGATGACGGATGAGCAAGGCAAGGAGCGCTTCGCCCGCGTCAAAGTGCCGACGGCGGTGCTGCCCCGCCTGATCCCGCTGAACGATGTGCTGCGCAATTATATGCCCACTACGCCCGCCGCCGAATTGACCGGACATCGTTTCGTGTGGTTGGAAGAAGTGATCACCGCCAACCTCGATATTCTGTTCCCCGGCATGGAGATCGTGGCGTCCGCGATCTTCCGCATCACGCGCAACAATGACATCGAGATTGCGGAGGAAGAGGCTGACGATCTGCTGGAAACCGTCGAAGAAAATGTGCGGGATCGGCGCTTCGGGCAGGTCGTGCGCATGACGGTGATGGGCGATATGCCGGAGTCGATCCGCCAAGTACTGCTCGAAAATCTGGAAATCACGTGGGACGATATTTATCCGCTGCCCGCGCCCATCGGCATGAGCGATTTGTTCGCGCTGGCGAATATCGAGATGCCAACGCTGAAATGGCCGCCGTACATCGCCCGCCGCGCACCGGAATTCCAGCTTGGCGAGGATATTTTCACGTCGATCCGTCGGCAGGATATTCTGATCCACCGCCCGTATGATTCGTTCCAGAATACGGTCGAATTCTTTCAGCAAGCGGCGGATGATCCGAATGTGCTGGCGATCAAATCGACGTTGTACCGCGTGGGCAGCAATTCGCCCATCGTCCAAGCGCTGCTGCGGGCACAGGAAAATGGTAAGCAGGTGGCGGTGCTGGTGGAATTGAAAGCCCGCTTTGACGAGCAGAATAACATTAATTGGGCACGCGCGCTGGAAGATCAGGGCGTGCATGTGGTGTACGGCTTGGTTGGCCTGAAGACGCATTCGAAGGTAGCGCTGGTGGTGCGCCGCGAGGCTGACGGCATCCGGCGCTATGTACATCTGAGCACAGGCAACTATAACGCCTCGACCGCGCGCATTTACACGGACATCTGCCTGTTCACGGTGCGGCAAGACATCGCCGCCGACGCCTCGGACTTGTTCAACCGGTTGACGGGCTATTCGGCGCGCACCAAGTATCGCAAGCTGTTCGTCGCGCCGGAGCATCTGCGCGGGCAGATCGAAGGGCTGATCAAGCGCGAAACCGAACATGCCAAACAGGGGCGCGGCGGGCACATGATCTTCAAGATGAACTCGCTGGTGGATCGCACGATGATCCAGCTTTTGTATCAGGCGTCGATGGCGGGCGTGCAGGTCGATCTGTTGATTCGCGGCATATGCTGCTTGCGTCCGGGGATTCCGGGCGTGAGCGAGAATATCCGCGTACGCAGTTTGATCGGGCGCTATCTGGAACACGCGCGGGTGTTTTATTTCCGCAACGGTGGCAGCGAGGAAGTGTATTCCGGCAGCGCCGATTTGATGCCCCGCAATCTGAATAACCGCGTCGAAGTGCTGTTCCCGATTGAGGCCGCCGCCGCGCGCGGGCGCATCATCGATGAGATTTTGACGATTGAGATGTGCGACAACGTCAAGGCGCGGGAACTGCTGAACGATGGCAGCTACCGCAAGATCGAGGCCAGTGACGGCGAGAATCGCATCGATGCGCAACGCTGGTTCATGGAACGTAACCGCGATCAATCGTAGGGAGACGACGAAGTTGTGTTGATCGGCCTCGTGAGCCTATACAATTAGGAGAAATGAGATTGGTCATCGGCAACAGGAGGAACCCTTATGACGCGAGTAGTGGTTACGGGCGGGAGCGGCAAGCTCGGACGGGCGTGTGTGAACGACCTGCTTGAGCACGGGTACGAAGTGATCAACGTCGATATGGTCGCGCCGCGAGAGTCGCGCGCCTCCTTTACGCAGATCGATCTGACGGATTACGGGCAGGTGATCGAAGCGTTTTCGGCAATCGATTCGCGCTATCGCGGTGTGGATGCGGTGGTGCATCTGGCGGCGATCCCCGCGCCGGGGCTGCGGGCGAACGCGATGACCTTCAAGAACAATTCCCTGAGCAGCTATCACGTGATGTCCGCCGTGCGGCAGTTGGGAATCAAAACGCTGGTAACGGCATCGAGCGAAACGGTGCTAGGACTGCCGTTTGATGTGCCGCCGCCGTATGTGCCCGTCGATGAGGAATACACGCCGCGCCCAGAATCATCGTATTCACTGGCGAAAACGCTGGACGAGGAGATGGGCAGACAATTTTGCCGCTGGGAACCTGACCTCAAGATCATCGCACTGCGATTCTCAAACGTGATGGAAGTACAGGATTACGCACGGTTTCCGAGTTTTGACGCGGATGCCAACCTACGCAAGTGGAATTTATGGGCATATATCGACGCACGGGATGCTGCCCAAGCGATCCGCAAGTCGTTGGAGTTTCAGGGCAAGGGCTTCGATATGTTCATCATCGCTAACGCGGATACCGTGATGAGCCGTCCGAACGCGGAACTGCTGGCGGAATGCTTCCCCAACGTGCCGATCAAGAAGCCGTTTGCGCCGAACGAAACACTGCTGTCGATTGACAAGGCGCGGCGCATTCTGGGCTACGAACCGACGCACAGTTGGCGGAACGAGGTCAAGAAGTAGGGCGAGGACGGCGCGATTCGCCAAGAAAATTACTTGTATTTCTGTTTGGGCGCAAGGCGATCAGCAGCAGCCTAGACAGCGACAAGAGTCTCACGCTCGTACCAGAACAGCACCGCGCGTTCGGCGGCTTGCTCGGTGGTCAGATAGGTGGTGTCGAGCGTGGGAAGATCTTTTAGCTGCAAAATCTGCTGTTCGCGACGAATTTGATTCAGAGCGGCGGCGCGCACCTTGGGATCGTGGAAGCGGGCACCTTGCGCGGCGTAGAGTCGGCGCAAAATCTCGTTGAGCGAACAGGTGAGGATGAGCACGGGGCCGCTGGCGGTCAGGCGTTGGCGGTTAACCTCATCCAGCAGCGACGAGCCGTTGACGGAAAGTACCGCGCCACGTTGCAGCGAGAGTTCGCGGCAGAGATTGTTCTCGATGCTGCGCAGACGCGATTCCCCGAATAGCTGGCGAATTTCATCGGGCGGGATGCCTTCACGGGTTTGAATTTCGGTATCCAGATCGACGTAGGGAACGTTGACTTGCTTGGCGATTTGACGCACGATGTTGAGCTTGCCGACGCCGATATGCCCCGTCAGGATGAGGTTATGATAGGGATTGGAAGCGGGGTTGATCATGAACGCCATCCGGGGAACCATTCGTCAAGATAGGGAAGTAGCTCGTGCAAGGTCTGAATTTGCGCGTCGGGCGAGACGAGCTTGGCGGTAGACGACCCCATCTGACGGACGAGACGCAGCACCGCCTTCATCCCAACATTTTGCGCGCCCAAGACATCCGCTTCGGGGTTGTCGCCAACGAACACGACCTCGGACGATGCCACGTTCAACTGCTCCAGCGCGTGCTGGAAGATGAGCGGATGCGGTTTGAGGTAGCCGACATCAACGGCGGAAATGCGGCAATCCGAAAAATAGCCCAAAATGCCCGCCGCTTCCAGCTCAATATCCCGCGACCACATTGGTGTGGAGGCGTTGGTTACCAAGCCCAATTTGACGCCGTGCGAGACGAGGATGGGCAGCACTTCGGTGACATCGGGGAAAGGCAAGACGCCATCCATCATGCCCCACCGATAGGCACGCAGCAGAGTCTCGTGATCGAAACTGCCCGCCGGAACACCGGCTTGTGCCAGCGCTTGCTCGATGGCGTCGGCGTATTTGGGCGCGCGCATGTTGATGGCGGCGTCGATCCACGATTGGCTGGCGAGCGTGCGGACGGCTTGAAAGAAGGTTTCAATATCCTGTACCGTGTGCCCACTGCCCGCGACATGTTCAAGTACGTAGGCGAGATGTTCACGCTCGTATTCGCCCCAGTCTTGGGAACGCTGGCTCCAATCCAGCAAGGTATCGTCCATATCGAAGAGAATGGCTTTCAGCATGGGTTTCACGATCGCAGTATTTGTCTTTCGTTTGTTTTCAATTTAACGCAGGTTAACACTTAACGCTTATTGTTGCACTGTTTCGGGACGATATGCAAGCGTCTCTCCCCGATCCTGTGCAAAGCGTTATGAAGATATGATATATTTTCGGCGCGGTTGCACTAACCCCGTCACGATCTCGCTGATGGCGGCGGCATAACGCGCCGCGCTGAAGTGTTCTACCACATGCTCCCGCCCTTGGCTACCTAGTTTATCACGTAACTGAGGATTGTTCAGCAAGAGGAGGACGCGCTCGGCAATGGCGCTGCTATCACGCGGGGGGACGAGGTAACCCGTCACGCCGTCGATGATGGTTTCGGAGGGGCCACCGACACGGGTGCTGACGATGGGACGCGCCATCGCCATGCTTTCCAGCGCGACCATGCTCAAGGACTCGAACCACGAACTACACACCATGACATCGGCGGCGGCGATGACTTCGCGCGAGTCTTCCCAGAAGCCGAGGAAGGTGACGCGATCCCGCAGCAGCGGATCGTTTTTCGCCATGTCCAAGATGGTTTGTTTATACGTTTCATCCTTGGTCACGGAGAAGACGTTTTCGCCCGCGATGGCGAAACGCGCGTTGGGGATTTTTTCCAGCACCAGCCGCGCCATCTCCAAGAAATATTCGTGACCTTTGACATTCTGGAAGCGGGCGATCATGGCGACCAAGGGCGTGGTGGCGTCGATCCCGATTTTTTCGCGCACATTGGAACCATCAATATCGGGCGTGTGACGATCCGTGTCCACGCCGGGGATGAGGACTTCCATGTTGTCGGGGAGCATCTTGGGCGGATAGCCGAGCAGACGCTCTTTGACGGCGCTGGTGATGGCGATGATCTTGGTGATCTGGTTGGTGAAGAAGTCATGCTGCCATGAGTACATCGGAAACCACCAACCCATCGCGTTCCAGATGACCGGAATTTGCAGCGAACGCGCCGCCGGTACGATGAAAGGCAGCGAATGATAGTCGGTGAGCACGGCTTGAATCGACTGCGCCCGCAAAAATTGGCGGAGCTTGCCGACGATGGGAAAGTGCTCCCAGATTTGCGGGACGAAGACGGTGGTCGTGCCGCGATAGGGCATGACATGCGTGTGGACGCCGAGTTGAGCGGCGGCATCGGGAAAAGTGCCGCTGCGAGGCGTCAGTAGATAGGGCACGAACTTCGATTTATCCAAGGCACGCATCAGGTTCAGTTGCAGGCTTTCCCCGCCGCCGATGCCCGTATAGGTTGTGATAGAGAGGAGATTGATGGTCACAGAAATTAGGCTCGATTGATCCGCTTTACACAATTCAGCATGACGATTGTCCCTTATTCGCGGTAAGAATGTCAGAGAGCGTTGTTCAATCGTAGGAACGGCGTCTATGATCACGGGCGTATTAAAGTGGTAATAATCTTGGCGAAGCGCCTTGGTCTCGATTACACTGGTGCCATTTGGAACAACTTTACACTAACCATCATCGATATACACTAATGCTTAATAGAATGGCATCTACATCCACTAGATGGCGATGGATAACCATCGGCTTGGTGAGCTGCATTCTCGTGCTGGTCGTCTTGAACGGCGTCTTGATGCTGTTACGCGCAAGTCCAGAGGCCGAAATCGCGGCGGTGCCGGGGCGGTTGTTGTACACCACCACGTTTGAAGATGCGCAGCGTGCCGATTGGCAATTGGGCGACAATCCGCAACAGGCCGTGATCGAGCAGGGTGAACTGCGCCTGAGCGTCGATGCGGAGAGTTCGCCGTATTTCGTGGTCCTGTCGCGTACGTTGTCGGATATGGATGTGCGCATCAACGTAAAATGGCTGGCTGCCCCTGACGTGCGCGGGCAAATCGGCATACGTTTCCGCGAGGATACTGACACCAGCGACGCAGGCTATTACGAATTTAAGCTGGATAATCGCGGCGCATACCGTGTCGAGATCGTGCGCAGCGGACATATGCCCGAAGTCTTGAGCGATTGGCAGATCACGCCGTTCGCCCTGAACGGCAAAGAGCAGATCAATCAGGTGCGGATCGTGGCGAAGGCGTTTGTATTCTCGTTTTATGTGAACGATCAAGCACTGCCGCTGTGCCTGAAAGGGCAGGAAGCCGCGCCGAAATGGACGAGCATCGACAGCGGGACGTGCAAAACCGATGGGCAGCGCGTCCGCACTGAACTGGTCGAGCAGACCATGAACAGCGGCGTTATGAGCATCGGGGTGTACAGCGACGCGGGCACATTCAGCACGGCGTTCGACAACTTGTTGATCTATGGGCCACGCTAAGGATGCATTATCGTTATCACGTTTTACTCGTCATCGTTACGCTGGCGGCTTGTGTCCTCCTGATTTCCCCCGGTAATACGTGGTGGGTGTCGGACTCCTCAAATCTGCTCGGTGGTACCGATGAAACGGACACACGGGGACATATCGCGCTGTTCGCCGTACTGACGCTGGCGTGGGCATGGACACTGCGGCATCGGTGGGCGAAGCCGTGGACGAGCTACCTCGTGGTCGGGGCGAGCGGCATCGCACTGGGCGCGATCACCGAGGTGGCGCAGCATTTTATCCCAGAACGTGGATCGAATTTGACCGATTTTGGCGCGGACGTGCTCGGTACGCTGATAGGCGTGGTGCTGGCGGCGCTGTTCATACGCTGGCTAGAAAGAAAAAAGACGCCCGCCAAACAGCCCGTCGAATCATCGTGAAGGGTTGATCAACGGGCGTAGCTAAGGCACGTTCAGCACGAGGGGCAGTCGGGTAAGAGAACGGTGGCGCGGACGGCGTCGGTTGGAACGTCTGCCTTGTGGAGTTCTTCCGCGATCCCGCGTGCCCAACCGCGAATGTCATCCCAATCGCGGTAATCTCCTGTAGAAATCCGCATGGCGCTTACAAGCATTCGCTCCATTAAGCCTAAATCCGCCAGATCGAGTTTGCCTACAAAAAGATGATGATCGCGCGGTTTGATCTCGCCTAGCGGCAACGTCGGCTTCGGACGATCTGCTTGCGGGCGCGTCGTATCTGCGTTGAGTGGCCCGCTGCTGAACAGCCAAACCGGAATTTGCAGGAGTTCTTTCTGAAAAACTTTGGTAAAGCGCATCGCCTTCGTAAGCCAATTCCCACCATAAATGGCACTACCAAGGATGACCGCTCCGTAGCCATCTAATTCAGTTACATATTCGACATCGAGCAGATCGGCGGTATGGTTGTGCGCTCGCAGTTCGGTCGTAATTGCTTCGGCAATCTCGCGCGTGCTGCCATGCTTACTAGCTACGATGATAGCGACTTTCACAATGCTTCTTCCCTAATTTAGTTAACAACTCTTTAATCATAAATAGCGTGTGTAATGGTATTCAGTTGTAAAGATCATGGAATAATAGCGATGAATATCACTAACTAAGGTGGATGGCGCGATTCTCGTGTTAGCGGGACTGCACACGGCGTAGGAGAGGAACGAGGGCAGTGCGTTGCTCCAGCCGCAGTCCACATGCTCCTCCGGATGGAGAGGCCGTGCGGACTGCATTGACTACATTACAGCGCGACGGTTTGCCCATCGCTGAAGGTGGTGAACGTCCGATCCTGTGCTAAGAATGCGTCGAGGAAGTCGTTCCAGCGGCGTACCATGTGCTCGTTCTGACCGTCCCAATCGCGGTTGAACATCCAATAGTGGTTGCAGATCACAAAGGTTTCGTGGTCTAGTGCCTTGATCGCACGCTGGAAGCCTTCCTCGATGTCAGTTTTCCAGTCGAAGAAGTACTCGCCAACCGTGAACAGTTTGCGCCCGTTGGGGAGCTGGCGACCTTCGTAGTTCTCGACATGCGCCAGCGCGGGGATGTTCTTCAGGTTATAGGCCGCGATACAGACATCCAAGCCCATATCCAGCACCATTTGCAGCGCTAGTGGTGAGATGGCGTCATAAGGCGCGATGAATGAGCGGATCGGAATGTCCGGAAAGGCGGCTTTGTGCAGCGCCATGCCGTCGTTGAGCTTGCGGCGCAGCACTGCTTCGTCCTCGATGTTGAATTCTTGATAATCGTGGCAGTAGCCGTGCAGCATGATCTCGGCTAACCCCTGCTTCGCCAAGCTGGTCAGGAACTTGACGAGTTCGGGATTCTCGGTGATCGGCAGCAGCCGATCTTGCCCGCGATAGGTAGGCGGCACGTTGGGGTCAAACTTCACGTCAGGACGATTGAGCGCGATATTGGCACGATGCGCCGGAATCACGGAAAAGCAGACCGGAATATTCCGCGCCCAGACCCGCTCGTAGATGGCTTCGAGCAGGGCGGGCGTGGTGAAAAAACTGGTATCGTCGTCGCGGATAATGGCTTGCATTGTCCTCATCTCAGCGTAAGGTAATTGTTACGAACCAGCCGTTAAGATTACCGCATTCTGAGACGGATCGCGCACGAGATAACCTTGCGTATGCTGTTCGATGGGAAGGTTGGCGGCCTGTATCCGCGCCAGTACTTTGTCTAGCTCGGCCTGTGAGCGCAGATTGACCACGAACTCGCGCAGCCCGACGGCATCGGCAGGTGCGGCGGGCGCGTTGGCGGATTCCCAGATGTTCATGCCGAGGTGGTGATGATAACCACCCGCCGAGAGGAACAGCGCCGACCCCATCGAGGCCATCACATCGAAGCCCAACACGCCCACGTAGAAGGCTTTGGCGTCCGAAATGCTGGCGACTTTGAGATGCATGTGTCCGAGCACGGTGTCCGGCGCTAACCCCGCCCATGCGCCCGACGCGTTTTTCAGTTCGGCAAGGACGCCGTCGATGTCAAGCTGTTCGGTGCCCATCACGAAGCGCCCGTTTTTATCGTACCAATCGGTGCGCGGGCGATCACGGTAGATTTCGATCCCGTTGCCATCGGGATCGTTCAAGTAAATGGCCTCACTGACGAGGTGATCGGCAAAGCCACCGAGCGGCGTGCGCGTTTCGATCAGACGGCGAAGCACCTGCGCCAGTTCCAGCCGCGAAGGCACGAGGATTGCGAAATGATACAGCCCCGTCCAGCGCTGCAAGGGTTTAGCGTTCGGCTGCTCGGTCAACACCAGCAGATCAACGCCACCCGCGCCAAGATAGGCGGTGGAGCCAGCGCGACGATGGACTTTGAAGCCGAGCGACGTCTGATAGTAGCTCAACGAGCGTTCCAGATCAGACACGGCGATATGGACAGCCCCTAACATCAGGTCGTCAGGCAGCAGATGAGTAGTGGTAACGGCACTCGCGACGCGCATACGTCCTCCCAAAAGATAATGCGACGTGCTTAGTCCTTAGGGCCAAGCACATACAAGTTCGATCTACCTCTGCCACGGCGAGATTCCGTTTAGCGTCGGAATTCTACTTGGCGAATTTCGGGCACGTCGCAGATGTATCCTTGATGTCGAATTGAGTCCGCTGTTCGTCGGTGAAATCGGTCAACACTTTATCGCACAACGAGGCGATCAAGTCGTTGTAGTCCACTTGCCAGAGGCGGGCGGTGGTATCGTTGCTGCCAGTGAGCAAGAATTTGCCGTCCGGCGAGAAGTCCACGCTGCGGACTGGCCCCAGATGCCCCGTGATGGTGCGGATTTCTTTGCCCGTCGCTACGTCCCACAGTCCGGCACCATTGTGGTAATTGCCCGTCGCCAGCAGTTTGCCATCCGGCGAGAAGGCCACCCAAGGTTGTTCGACATGTCCGGTTAAGGTGTATACCTCTTTAGTCGTGGCTACGTCCCAGATTCTTACGGTGCCATCTTCGCTGCCCGTCGCCAGCAGCTTGCCATCGGGCGAGAACGAGGCGCTGAAGACCGCACCGGTGTGCCCCGCGAAGACAGCGATCTGCTTGGCTGTCGCGGCATCCCACAGCCGTGCGAGACTGTCGTCGCTGCCCGTGACGAAGGTTTTGCCATCCGGCGAGAAGACTGCCGCCGTCGCGCCGATTGGCTTATCGGCGGTGCCAAGTTTGAAGGTGCGCATATTGATGTAGGCTTTGGCATCCCAGAGCGTGATGGTTCCATCTTTGTTGCTGGTCAGGATCAACTTGCCATCGGGGGAGAAGGCGACTTGCCCCGTCCAGTCGGCTTTGCCTGTCGAGGGGATGATGTCGCCGGTGACGAACTTGTGCAGCCCTTCGCCCGTCGCCACGTCGATCAGCCATGCGAGGCCGTCATCACCGCCTGTCAGCGCATATTTGCTATCGGGCGAAAAGGTCAGGCTGACGATATTGCCGGACGACTCTTGATGACGGGTGAAATTGAACTTGACCTCGCCCGTCTGCGCGTCCCACAACTTGACGGTCTGGTCTTCGCCGCCCGTCATGACCCATTTGCCATCGGGCGAGTAGACCGCCGCCAGAATCGCGGCTTGATGGCCTTCGAAGTGACCGGGCTTCGGCCCCGTATGCACTTCCCACAGGCGCGCGGAGTGATCACTGCTGCCCGTCAGGAGCTGCGTCCCGTCCGGCGACCATGCTACGCTGTTGACGCCCTGTGTGTGGTTCGCCATAAGCTGCACTTGCTTGCCCGTCGCGAGGCTCCAGACGCGTGCGGTTTTGTCCTCGCTGCCGGAAATGACGAACTTGCCGTCGGGCGAGAACTGCGCCGAATACACCTTGTCATCGTGACCAATGAAGGGCAGACCGACCTGCATTCCTGTGTGAATATCCCACACGCGCACGCTCTTATCGTCGCTGGCGGTCACGATCTGGCTACCATCCGGCGAGAATCGCACGCTCTCCACGAAGGCGGTATGCCCGACAAGATCGAGGAACTTGCCGTTCAGTTCGAGCGGTTCGCCCGTCGCCACGTCCCACAGGCGGACGGTTTTGTCGCCGCTGCCCGTCGCCAGAATCTTAGAGTCGGGCGAGAATGCCACGCTGAGGATGAAGTCTTTGTGGCGGGTGGCTTCGTCGGCACCGAATTGATGCACAAGTTTGCCCGTGTCGGCATCCCACATCCACGCCGTCCAGTCGCCCGTACCCGCCACGACATAACGGCCATCGGGTGAGTAGTTAACACTGCGCACGCGCTTTTCCGTGCCCGTGAAGGTGCGGATCGGCTTGCCCGTGGCGACATCCCACAGGATGCAGGTCTTATCAAAGCTGCCCGTGACCAGTTTGCTGCCATCGGACGAGAAGGCAAGGCCGACAATAGCGTCGGTGTGACCTTCGAAGGTTTGCATCAGCTTGCCCGTGCTGCGCTCCCAGAGCAAGACTTTGCCATCGCGCCCGCCGGAAGCCACATATTGACCATCGGGCGAGAAAACGACGCCGTTGATGGCATCGGCTGCACCCGCATAGAGCGTGGTGGCGTAGTAGAAATCCGCCGCCAACCGCAGCGCGTCGTCACCCTGTGCGGTGTACAGCTTGTTGAGCGATTTCACCGCTAATAGGGCTGCCGTTTCCACATTGCGGTCACTTTGCAGCAGGTTGGTGGCGAGGCTGGCGTAGCGCAAGCCATCCGAGCGCGTCAGGTTGGTGAGCGCGTCGGTGCGGGCGGTCTCGGCCTGCTGGCGCTGATCTTCGGCTTGGCTTTGCGCCACGATGGCGATTTCACGCGCGCGGATCGCGACGACCAGCAGCCCAACGCCCACCGCCAAGGCTAAGGCCATCACCCACACCAAGGCACGTAAGCGGCGTGCCGATAATTTCTGAGCGCGGGCGGCGGCTTCGGCGGAGTCGGCGGCTTTGCGGGCGGACTCGGCGGTTTGACGCGCCAAATCGAGTTCGCGGGCGCTGCGTTCCTTCTCAGCGGCTTCTAAGCGGTCACGTTCGGCAAGGCTGGCCTCTAAATAGTCGCGCTCCTCGCTGTTGAGCACGACTGCCGATTCGGTTTTCAGGTTCTCGAACTGTGTCAAGCGTGCGCCGACGGTCAGGAAGCTGCGATCGCGCTTGGCATTGATCCATTCGGTGGCGGACTGTTGCAAGCGGCGCTGCGTGCGGAGGTCTTCGCGGCTGGTGTTCAGCCATTCGCGCAAGCGTCCCCATGTGCGGATCAGGGCCTCGTGCGCGACTTCGACAGTCTGATCGCGCGTGGTCGGATCGCGGTCAAAGGTGAGGAGGCGATACTTGCTGAACTCATCGAGTACGGTGTCCTGCGCGGCGTTGTCGTGCCCCAACGAACTCAATTCGCCGCGCTGGACGCGCCGACGGGTGTCCTCGGTGCCTTCACCGAGTGTGACGAGGCGCAAGAACAACTGCTGGCAGGCGGCTTGGCCTGCTTCATCAAGCCCTTTGTAGAGTTCTTCGGCACGGCGTGCCAACGCGCCCAGCACGCCGCCGGACTCTTTGTAGGCGGCGAGCGCCAGACGACGCCCCTGACGCCGCTCGAACAACTCGGTCAGCGCGTACTGCATGAGGGGCAGCGCTCCGGGCTGTTCGCCCACGTCATCGATGATGGCGGTGATCAACTCATCTTCGCAGTACATCCCGACGCGCTCCGCCGGACTGACGATGGCGCGGCGCAGTTCTTCGACCTTGAGAGGAAGCACGACTTCGGTACGGCGGCGCATCATCTCGCCAAAACGCGGATAGAGCAGCGGACGGTCATAAAAATCCGCGCGCAGCGTGACGATCACGCGCAGCCGACTTTGAGGATCGAGCGCCGCTTTGATCAGCATGAGCATGATGTGGTTGCGCTCGTCTTCGTTTTCGAGCAGCGTGAAGACTTCCTCGAACTGGTCGATCACCAGCAGCAGTTGATACTGCGGATCGGCGGGCAGGGCGGCTTCAACAACCTTGAGCAAGCCCTCGTGACTGTCGCGCAGTTGCTTGAGCGTGTCATCGGTTAGAGGATTGACGGCGACGCGCGTCAGGGCAGCGGCGAGTTCATCCAGCGGGCGCGGGCCGGGGATCATCTCGACCACGAACCAATTGCTGGAACCGGCGATCAGGCCGCGCCGGAGCGCCGGAATCAACCCTGCGCGCACGACGCTCGATTTACCCGAACCGCTGGGGCCGACCACCGCCAAGAACCGCCGATAGTCGTCCTGTTCTAGAAGGCGTGCCGCGAGCTGGTCGGTGAGCTGTTCGCGCCCGAAGAAATCATCCGAGTCGGCTTGCTGGAAGGCGCGCAAGCCCTTATACGGGTTGACGATCTCGCCCATCGGCCCGTCTTGGCTTTCGGGTAGATCGATGGAAATGATGTTGAGCTGACCCGTATCCCAAGTTTTGGTCTGATGTCCGGCGTTGATGGCCTCGCGGAAGGCACGCGCCAAGGCCATTGCATCGGGATAGCGCTCGTGGGCGTCTTTGTGCGTGGCGCGGCGGATGACGCCATTGACGGCAATCATCACTTTCTCGTCCATGAGGGGCAGTTCGATGGGCGGCAGGTCTTCGTTCAACTGGAAATTGACGATCTCCGCGAACGAGGAGGAGGAGGCCAGCGGCGTGGTGCCTGTCAAGATTTCGTAGATCATCATGCCCATCGCGTACAGATCGGTCTGCGCGGTAACGGAGGCACCTTTGATCTGCTCCGGCGAGCTGTAGATGGGCGACCCCGCCAGCCCGTCGCTGGTGCGATCCGCCGAGCCACCGAGCGCAATGCCGAAATCCGCGAGGTAGGCGTTGCCGTCTTCATCGAGCAGGACGTTATCGGGCTTGAGGTCGCGGTGGATCACGCCGTTGCGGTGCGCGACGGCGAGGGCAGAGCAAATCTGATCCACGATGCGGGCGGTAGGTTCTAGCTCCCACGCGCCGTTCTTGAGCGAATCGCGCAGGCTGCCGCCGCGCAGATAGCGCATGACGAGGAAGGCACCACCCGGATCGCGCCAGTAGTCGTAAAGCGGCACGATGTGGATATGCTCCAGCCGCGCCACCAATTGGGCTTCGTATTCAAAACGGCGGATGAATTCCGGCTGGTTGGCGTATTCAGGCGCGATGACCTTGATGGCGACTTCACGCCCGACCATCGGTTGGTAGACTTTGTAGACCACGCCAAAGCTGCCCACGCCGATCTGCTCGCGGATTTCGTACCCTTTGACCGTCTGACCTAATAGGTTATCCATAAACGCTAATGCTCCGCTGCGCTAGATCAATCAAAATTCAACTTGTCCAAGATGCCTGATGACGTGCGCTGACGCCGTTTGAGACGCCAACTAAGCAGGCTTTTGTCGTATTCCATGCGGGCTTTGAGGACGCACAAGATGCCGCCAATCGCTAAGGCCATGCCGATCCACAGATAGCCCAGATAGTAGTAGGGCGTGAGGCCGGGGCCGAACAAGACCACCACCCCCGCCAGAAGGCACCCGCCCACCGCGCCGAGGCCGATCATGCCGTTATCCATGATCAGGCCGACCCGCCCGCGCCGTTCTTCCGGCACCAGCGCCAGCAGCGATTTGTGCGTGGCCTCATCGATGGTGTCACGCGGGAGGCGGTTCAAGACCATCGCGCCGACGCCGCTGATGAAGCCCGGCATCCCGATCATCCAGACGAAGCCGCCCAAAACCGCCAAGGGCATGATCAAGAAGGCGTTCTTGATGGTCAGCTTTTCGATCAGGCGGCTGGTTACGAAAGTTTGCAGCAAAAAGGCCGTCAGCGCTACTCCGAGGCGGTAGACGCTGTAGAACTGCTGGAAGCCCGCGCCATCGGGGTACTGCTGGCTGCTGACCGCCACGAAATGAAACTCGATGATGATGTGGCAGGCGATGAGCATGGCGACCGCGAAGGCAAGGAACTTGTAAAGCGGGATCGAACCCACGAACTCCCAGCCTTCGGCAAGCTGCTTGCGGAGGGGCGCGTCTTTCTTGACCGTCTGCCGCACTTTGACATCCCGCAAGCGGACGCGCACCACGAGAAAAGCCAGCACATACAGGATCACAATAAAGGTGGTGAGGTCAACGCTGGACGCCTGAATCTGCTTGAGGAGCGTGGGCGCGAGGCCAGCAATGATGATGCCCGTGATCTTGCCGATAAAGCCGATGGCACCGAGCAGCGGCAGCAGGCGCTTGGTCTGGGCGAGGTCAAGGGCGTCGTTGGCGAACACCCAGAAGACCAGCGGGAAGAACAGCCACTGCTGATCCGAGATGATGTACAGCAGCGAATAGGTCAGCCAACCGCCGACGTTGAGCGCGAACATCATGCGGATGGCGAAAAAGATGCCCGCAAAAACGAGACAGACCGCACTGAGCAGTTGTACGCGGTTGAAGCGATCCACCAGCAGCGATTGGAAGGCGGCGACGATGGCGATCAGCGCGTAGTTGACGATCCACACGAGCAGAATCTGGTTGGTGCCAACTTCGCTCAGGAACCCGCTGACCGCGACCACACCTGAGATTTGCTGCGCCATCGAGTTGACGAGCAGCAAGAAGCCAAGTGAGAGCGTGAGGCCGACCTCAGCAGGATAGACGCGAAATAGGCGAACAATCAGGCTGTTATCTCTCATGAATGGCTCCGATGTGGCGGCGATAGACGCGGTTCCGTGACGGGCAGCAAACACCATACGATGATACAACGTTAGGATAACGATTGGAGATCACTAACCTCTACCAAAATGAATTTCGTGTGAAATATGTGAAAAATCCGCATAAAAATACGCGTCTGTAATAGACTAGGCCAGAAAAGTGGCAGACACTATTCTCATCGACACACGACTAAACCCGTTAGATATGCCCATTAACGCACTGAAATCAGCGTGATGAGCGCGATTTCTAGCGAACGACATAGCAATAAAACGACATAGCAATAAGGGGTTCTCTCTCCATGCGCGTTGCCCTGTACACCGAGACATTCCTGCCCCAAATCAATGGTATCGTCAAAGTTATCTGCCTGACCCTAGAACACTTACAGCGCTGCGGCGTCGAGGCCGTGGTGGTGGCTCCTGAAGAATCGATTGACTCGTATGCGGGCGCGACGGTGATCAAAGTACCTTCGATGCGCAATCCGTTTTACCCCAAAGGGCGCGTTGGCATCCCGAACGCCGACACGCTCAAGCAGATCGCGGCCTTTGACCCTGATGTGATGCACATGTTTCACCCATCATTCACCGCGTTCAGAGGGCAGCACTTCGCACGGCGGCTGAACGTGCCGACGGTGGCGTCGTTTCACCTTGACCTTGACCACGCGATCAATTTCTACCGCTTCAAGCCGATCAGCAGCGTGATTCGCCGTCTGATGGTGTGGGAATTCAACCGCAGCGATCTGGCGCTGGCTCCGTCACCGCGCGTGCAGCAGCAAATGCTCGATCTGGGCATCCGCGAGGTGGGGTTGTGGCGGCGCGGGGTGGACGCCAACAAGTTTCATCCCCGCTTGGCAGACGCTGCGATGCGCAACCGTCTGAGCGACGGGCATCCCGATGACCGCCTGCTGTTGTACGTTGGGCGGTTGGCTCCTGAGAAGCAGGTTGACCAGATCAAGACGGTATTGGAACGCGTCCCCGGCACGCGGCTGGCGATTGTCGGCGGCGGCGCGTTGGAACAAGACCTGCGCAAGCATTTCTGTGGATTGCCCGTAACCTTCGTGGGGCATCTGGTAGGCGATGAGTTGGCACGCGCTTATGCCAGCGCGGACGTGTTCGTGTTTCCATCGGCCTTCGAGAGCTTTGGACTGGTGCTGCTAGAAGCACTGGCGTCAGGGCTACCCGTGGTATCGTCCAAGGTGGGCGGTGCTCCGCATGTGATCAGTGAGGGGCGATCCGGCTACTTATTCGAGGTGAATGATGTGGACGGCATGGTGAATGGCGTCCGGCACGTGCTGCGCGATCCGGCGACACTGCCCGCGATGCGCCTTGCCGCGCGTCAGGATGCCGAACTGCATTCGTGGTCGCACATCATGGACGAACTGGTACACTGCTACCAAGCCGTTGTCGCCACGCACCGCGTTCCGATCCCCCAGACTGCCGCGCAAGCCGTGTTTTAGTGCTGAGTGCTTAGTCCTTAGTGCTGAGTAGAAGGCAGTGAGCCGCGCTGATCCCATCATGGATGAAGTTGTGAAAGTGTTGGGACAAAGTTACCTGTACCATAGCAGCATGGATTGTGGTCGCTGTGGAGAGGTAACAAGATGGCACGTAACGTTTCCCCTAACCAGCATCCGGGCTTGGTTGCCGATATAAAACGACTGCTCGACGCCTTGCAGCAGGGCGATGACAGCACGCGTGGCAAGTTGGACGCCATTTACAGCGAACTGATCGCGTACCGTGATCGGCGCATCTATTACAAGACTCCGGAGCCTTGTGACCCTGAACTGACACATGAACAATGCTGGTCGCTATCGCTGGTGATGAGCGAGTGGAAGCAGATGTTTGCGTTTTCACCGGGGCGAGTCGATGGGATTCCGAGTCTGTTGGCGCTGGTTGATCTCGTGAGACGTACGCCGCACCTTGAAGTAACGGGACTGTTTCGGGACGCGGCATGGAAGCAGCTTGTCCAGATGCGAGGGCCGGTCGAGACGATCATCGTGGCGCAATGCAACAACTGCGCTACTGAATACATCGTGATCGGCACCAGCGGTTTTATGGATATGTACGGTGCCGTTTGTGACCGCTGTGGAAATGTGGCCTTGATCGATATTTACGGCAAGCACAAGGACGTGATCCCTGCTTGCACGTGCGGCGGCACGTACGTGGTGGGATGTCCGTCATGCCAGAGCCGCGAGAAAACGATCCTTCGCGAGATTTCCCCGTATGAGTATTTTCTTACCCATCAATACCGCGCTGCAAAATGATGGCGAGGTGGCGTGAACGATGGGATCAGAGACGTTTCGCCAGATAGACGGTGGCGACGACGCATAGGGCCGTGACAGCGACCGATTCCACAATATTGACCATAATCAGGATGTTGCTCGGATTAAAGATGACGAAAGCGAGCAGACAAACCGCGATGATGACGATGACAGCCAATTGGCGGTTGTTTTTCATAAAGATCAGCCTTTGTTCATTTGACGCCGTTAATTATACCGCAATGCCGACACCCGTGTGAATTGCGTGCGTTGACGTGTAAATTTCCCGCGACGGGCGAAAGCTCCACGCGTGGCGGTGCTATACTAAAAAGACAACACTATAAAAGTTAGTCATCGTGCCACTTAATGTTATCTAACCGCATGGCTCTCGCGGCAGGGCAATAGAAGGACGTTATGAAGAATCCACAGCGATCTGTACGCGGTGCCGTACTCGCCACACTCCTCAGTTTGAGCATCCTCAGCACCGGACAAGCGCTTACACAGGTTCGGGGTGCGGAACAAGTCACCACGCCGTCGGCTAAGGGCGCGATCCAGCAGAATTATGGTCAACTGCCGTTGTCGTTTGTGCCGAACGTGGGACAGACGAATGAACAGGTGCAGTTTCAGGTGAACAGTCTCGGCGGGACGCTGTATTTCACGCCGGATGCGGTGGTGCTGACGCTGCCACAGCCGAGCAAAGCGACGAATGCAGACACGGATTTTATGACGCGGGCGATAGCGGTCGATGCAATGCCCGATCAGTTAGAGGTGTCTTCAAATGAACCGCCGGTGGTGGTGAAGATGCGGTTGATCGGCGCGAACGAGACGGCTGCGATCACGGGGAATGATCCGCTGGCGGGGATCGTCAATTATTTCATCGGGAACGATCCGAGCCAGTGGCACGCCAACGTTTCGACTTACGCTGGCATCATGTATCGGGGCGTATATCCGGGGATCGATCTGCGCTATGACGGGCACGAGGGACGCTTGAAGGGTACGTACACCGTCGCGGCGGGCGCTGATCCGAGCGTGATCCGGTGGCGGTACGAGGGCAACGCGGGATTGAGTATCGATAAGAAATCTGCCGATTTGCTAATCACGCTGGCGAACGGGAGCGTGCTGCGGGAAGTCGCGCCGACAGCATGGCAGGAGAAATTGGGACATCGAGAAGCAGTTAAGGCACGGTATCAACTGGATGGCGATAGCGTGCAGTTTGATCTCGGCGCGTATGATGCGCGTCTGCCACTGGTTATCGATCCGACCATCGAATACAGCTATGACATCGGCGGCAGCGGCAAAGATGTGGGAGTGGGCATCGCGGTAGATAGCAGCGGCGATGTTTACCTCACGGGCTACACATCGTCTGCTTGGTTCCCTACCAGAGACCCATTTCAGGCATCCAATGCGGGTTATAGTGATGCATTCGTTACCAAGCTGAATGCGAGGGGACTCGTATATTCTACCTATCTGGGTGGCGGTGGCAATGACTTTGGGATTGACATCGCGATAGACGGCAATGGTAATGCTTACCTCACGGGCTACACGGCATCTACCAATTTCCCCACCCAGAATCCGTTTCAGGTTGCTAATGCAGGCGATAATGATGTGTTTGTGGCGAAGTTGAACGCTACAGGCGCGACGCTCCTATATTCTACCTATCTTGGTGGCGATGACGATGACTCTGGGCAAGGCATCGCGGTAGACAGCAGTGGCAATGCTTACCTCACGGGCTACACGGCATCTATCAATTTTCCCATCCAGAATGCATTTCAGGCTGCTAATGCAGGTAGTAGAGATGCATTCGTCACCAAGCTGAACGCGACAGGCACGGCGCTCGTGTATTCCACCTATCTCGGTGGCGGTTTCGATGACTTCGGATACAGCATCGCGGTGGACAGCAGTGGCAACGCTTACCTCACGGGACTCGCGGCATCTACCAATTTCCCTACCCAGAACGCATTTCAGGCTGCTAATGCAGGATTTAGCGATGCGTTCGTCACCAAGCTGGACGCGACAGGCGGGGCACTCGTGTATTCCACCTATCTTGGTGGCGATGACGATGACTCTGGGCAAGGCATCGCGGTCGATAGTAACGGCAATGTCCACCTCACGGGTGGCTCGGCTTCTGATAATTTTCCTATGCAGTATCCGATTTATGCAATGTATCGCGGTGAAGATGATGTATTCGTGAGCACATTGAACCCGACAGGTTCCGCTCTGGTTTTTTCCACCTATCTTGGCGGCGATGGTGATGATGGCGGGCTGGACATCGCGGTCGACAGCAGCGACAACATTTACCTCACGGGCTACACGACTAATCCAAATCCTTGGTATCCAATTGAAGTGGATAGAACCGACGCGTTCTTAGTGAAAATAAACATGTTCACGTTGTCTCCCCCAACGCCCACCGCTACACTGACGGCGACTAGCACAAGGACTAGCACCGGTACACCGACAGCCACCAAGACGGCAACACCAACATCGACCAGCACCAGTACCAGTACCGCCAGTCCTACTTTTACGCCGACACCAACGCCAACGAGCACAGTGCGCGTGCCACATCTGGACACGATTGGTATTTTCCGCAACTCCACTACCACATTCTATCTGCGCAACAGCAATACAACGGGCTTCGCGGATAGCACACTGACCTTCGGGGCGTCCACAGATTTCCCGATCACAGGGGACTGGAATGGCGATGGAATTGATACGGTGGGCGTATATCGGCAATCGACAGGGCAGTTCTTCTTGACGGATAGCATTGCTAACCCCGCCACTGTTACCTATTCGTTCGTACTTGGGAATCCGGACGATCAACCCATTGTGGGCGATTGGGATGGCGATGGGAAAGATGGTGTCGGGGTATTCCGTCCGTCGAACGGGTTAATTTACCTGAAAAATGTGCTTTCGACGGGCTTCGCAGATTACACGATGGTGCTCGGTATGCCGGGGGATGTCGGGATCGCGGGCGATTGGAACGGTGATGGGAAAGACACTCCGGGCGTGTACCGGCCAAATAATCAGGTGTTTTACCTGAGCAATGCAATCTGCAACTGCTCGGTATTCGCGGACGCCGAATTGGTGCTCGGCATCGCGGGAGATACGCCATTCGTGGGCGATTGGGACGACGATGGCAAATCCGGCGTAGGTGTGTATCGGCAGTCAAACGGACTGACCTACATCAAGAATGCGCTGACAACAGGATTTGCCGACGCGTCCTTCGTGTTCGGCAGTGAAAGTGACTATCCGCTGGCAGGTTTCTGGGTGCGTGTGGCTAGACCAGCCTCGGAGGCTGCGCCGACGTTCGTGCCATGAGACGCAGCCATGCGTGACCGCATTCATGTTATCATGCGTCAAGTGCGTGAACATTGATCTGATAGGGGAGTGGGGAATGGACATCGGCGGTTGGTCGAGTTTTTTCTTCGCGCAGGTGGGCGCATCGGCGGCGTTGACAGGCTTGCTGTTCGTGGGCGTATCGATCAATCTGAATAAAATCCTGAGCACCAAGGCCCTGCCGAACCGTGCCTTACAAGCGCTGGTATTTCTGCTGACGGTGCTGGTAGTGTCGTCGCTGCTGTTAGTGCCGCAGCAAGGGCAGAGCGTGATCGGCGGGGAAGTGCTGACGGCGGGCGTCGTGATGTGGGCGGTCGTGCTGATCATCGACATCCGCACACGGCGCACCATTGACGCCGCCTTCCGGCGCGAGATCAGCACCAATATCGCCCTAAACCAGATCACGGCGCTGCCCTACGTCATCGCGGGAGTCTCGATCCTCGTGTGGGGCAGTGGCGGGATCTACTGGTTGGTGCCCGCTGTGCTGCTCTCGATCATCAAAGCCATGATGGACGCGTGGGTGCTGCTGATCGAGATCAATCGATAGCAAAAGCTATGCGCTGACCAGTATGAAAAAGGGAATTTATGAGCGCACGTGACCAGTTTCCGATCATCGATGGCGATAAAGTGACCTTCGTGTGGTACGGCAGCGAACCGCCCACGCTGATCGGGGATTTCAACGATTGGGGCACATGGGGCATTGACGGCATCCCGACGCCGATGACGCAAACCGCGCCGGATCGGTGGGAAGTCACGCTGACCTTCCCCACGGATGCTTACATCGAATATGGCTTCACCGTAAACAGGGCACGCTACGCTGATCCGCGCAACCCGAATGGCACCGCTGACGGCTTTGGCAACACCAACAGCTATTTCTTCATGCCCGATCTGATCGATACACCGTTGGCGAAGGTGCAGCCGGACGTGCCGCAGGGAAAGGTCACGCTGCATCAGGTGGACACGCGGCGCTACGTCATCGGCGGGGAGCGCGTCCTGCGACTGTATCAGCCGCCTGTAGATTACCCGACGCCGCTGCTGATGTGCTTTGACGGCACGGGCTACATGGAACGGGCGGGGCTGGTCAATATCGTCAATAACTTGATCGCGCAGGGGCGTATTCAGCCGATCGCGCTGGCGCTGATGGATCCCAGCGGGCACGGGCGCGTGGTCGAATACGCGTGCAGCGACGCGACGGTAGGATTTCTGATCAAGTCCGTGCTGCCGCTGGCGCAGCAGCAGCTCAACTTGATCGACATCACGCAGAATGCGGGTGGCTACGCGATCATGGGCGCGTCGATGGGCGGCCTGATGTCGCTGTACGCGTCGCTGCGTGCGCCGGAAATCTTCGGCAAGGTGTTGTGCGAGTCGGGCGCGTTTAGCGCCGATCACCTGTATTATCGCTCGGTGATCTACGACCTGATCCGCTGGATGCCGCCGCCGCCGATCAAGCTGTGGATGGACGTGGCGCGGCACGAATGGTATCTGCACCCGAACCGCGAGATGCTGACGTTGTTGCAAGCACGCGGCTATGACGTGACCTATGTGGAGCAAAACGGCGGTCACAATTATCCGTCGTGGCGCAACAGCGTATGGCGCGGGTTGGAGTATCTATTCGGGACGGCGACGCGATAGCCTCAGAACGATCCGTTAAGTGGCGCGCTCCGAGGCTGTGTGCCGCTAAATTAGGCCGCGCCGGGAAACGCACCGAGTTGAGCGAGCATCGCCATTTGATCGAAGACACCCCAATGCTCGACAATGCGATCTGCTTCGAGGCGGAAGATGCTGACCGAGGTCACGGCGAAAGTGCGTCCCGTGGCTGGACGCCCCATGAACATGCCCGTATGCGTGCCGCGCACCGTGACACGGACGGCGACCCGATCGGAGGCGGTGAGGATGTCCTCGACCACGAAGGTCAGATCGGGGAAGCCCGTGCGGAGCAGATCATATTTCTGCTTTAGCCCTGCCACGGTGGGCGGGATGCTGGGCAAGATTTCATGCTCGACAAAAGCTGGTGTGGTGATCGCGTCCAGCGTTGCCCAGTCGGCGTGGGTGAGGGCTTGCTCATAGTAGCGGCGGATGAGCGTGATAGCGGGTTCGGGATTCATGCTGATTCTCTCCTGTAGTGATAGATAGCGAATGATTTGGGTCAGGCGATGCGCTCGGCGTGCGTGTCGTGGCCTCCCCACAGCGCTTCGAGGCGGGTGAATTTGCCGGAACCATCGCGGATGAAAGTCAGTTCGACTTCGCCCTTGGAGCGCGTGTAAAACTTATCGCCGCCGAGCGCCGACACGACGGCGGTGGGCAGTCCCGGCGTAGACATGGTGAGCACGCCATCGTCAACCGCGAAGGTGAGCAAGGCCGTGCGCCCGAAGAAGGTCATCGAATAGGTGCCCGCATATTCTGCCAGCACAGACGGATCGAGCGTGACGAAGGCGCGGTCGGCGGGCAGCGTATACGGCTGATCGAACACGATGGCGGCGAGATCAGAGGTCAGCTTTTCCCACGCGGCGCTGCCCAAGTTGCTGAGGATGATGAGGGTGACGTGCTCGTGCGGGAAGCGCAGGAAATTGGCGGTAAAGCCCGGTAAGCCGCCGGAATGTCCGAAGGCGCGGTGACCATGCAGTGTATGCAATTCCCAGCCCAGACCGTAGCCCGCTTCGGCGGCAACTGTGATAGGCTGCGTCATGTGATCGAGCGTGCGGGCGGTGACGAGTTTGGACTGCTCTAGCGCTTTGCTCCAACGATAGAGGTCTTCGACGGTGCTGTACAGCGCACCCGCCGCGTACATGGCATCTTCGTGGACGACTTCGGCATTCTGGATGACCTTGCCCGTGTCCACGTAGCCCTGCGCACGATCTTTGATCAGCGGCTGCGACCAGTAATAGCCGCTGTTGGTCATGCCAGCGGGCTGCAATAGGCGCTGATACATCACGTCCGCATAGGATTGCCCCGTAAGCTGTTCGAGGATCAGGCCGAGCAGCACCCAGTTGGAATTGCTGTAGCCGAACTCGGTGCCGGGTTCGAAGCGCAGCGGACGGTGCTCGAACAGGGCGAGCAGTTCGGCGTGCGTCAGCGGGCGGATCATCTGGCTGGCGTATTCGGGCAGCGAGATGAAGTCTTCGATCCCCGATGTGTTCGCCAGCAAGTGCTGAATCGTGATGCGATCCGCGTTGGGGAAGGTCGGGAAGAAGCGGCTGAGATGGTCAGTAAGTGCGAGTTTGCCCTGCTCGACCATCTGCATGATCGCCAGCGCGGTGAAGGCTTTGGTCATCGAGCCGATGCGAAAGCGCGTATGGGGCGCGGCAGGGACGTTGTATTCGTGGTTGGCGAGTCCGTAGCCCCTATTCAGTAGGACATGATCGCCCTGCGCGACCAAGACTGCACCGCTGAAGCGCCCTTGCTTGACGTAGGCGCTAACCAGTACATCCAGTTTATTGCTGAGACGATTGCCGAATAGTGTACTCATGAGTGTGGTGCCGATCATGTTGTCCGCCTTTCTTATACATGCGAGTATGTATGTAAATTGAGCAAAAAAAACTTCTGCTAGGGCGCAGAAATTCCCCGAATGAAGATGTCCGCGAAGGCTTCCGCACTTTGCGCGATTGAAAATAGCTCTGAATCGAACAGCCACTGCGTCAGGATGCCGTTCTGGAAGGCCAAGAACGAGACGGCTCCGAGTCTGGGATCGAGATCGGCGCGGAGGTCGCCCGCACCTTTGGCGGCGGTCATCATGCCCGCCAGCCAATCCACCATCTGGCGCGATCCTTCGGCTTTGCGCTGGATGCCCTCGGCAAGCTCCGGCGTGATGGCGGTCTTGAACAGGACGATCTCCTGAACAGCGCGGAAATCCGGGTCTTGGACGGAAAACAGCAGCACCTTGACGAACAGGCGGCGCAAGACTTGCAGCGGCGTGCCTCCGCTGGCGATGACGGCATCGATGACGGGTTGGACGCGCCCGAAGGCTTCCGCGACGAGGATGTTGTACAGCTCGACCTTGCTGCCGAAGTGATGATAGATCGCGCCGCGCGTGACGCCCGCTTCTTGCGCGATGTCTTCCAAGCGCGTGTCCGCATAGCCCATCCGGCTGAAAACGGCGAGGGCTGCCTTCAACAACTTCTGCCGCGTGATTTCCGCTTCTTCTTTAGTCTTACGCATAGGGTGCTCACTTGATTTACATACTAACATGCATGAATGTATAAGTCAAGAAGAAGGAGGCATTTTTACAGGAATTTTATGGACGGACAAGCTGAGGATAGTTTCAGGCGATTCAAACGGGCCGATCACGGCGGATCAGCCCGCGCTGTTGCGAGGATAGCACCGTAGTAGCTAGGCAGTTAGGCGGCTTGCGGCGCGTTGGGGTTCGCCATGCCGCGTACACGGAAGGCCAGCAAGATCATCGAGACGCCGAACATGATGGCGTAGATGCCGACCACCCACAGCAACGCCAAGATGCCGTCACCGGGATTCACCAGCAGCAGTATGCCGAAGGCGACGGACAGCAGGCCACTTAACCCTAACCAGAATTCGCCCGTGATCTCCTTGCGCAGTTGGAAAGCGGCGATGATCTCGAAGATGCCGGTGACGATTGCCCACGCCGAGATGATATAGAGCAGCACGAGCGCCGTAATGGCAGGCCACGCAAAGGTCAATATGCCCGCGATCACGCCCGCGACGCCTTCCAGCAAGACAATCCACCAGTTCGGGTTGGTCTGCCGATGGGTAAGGGCAGAAATAATCGCGACAACGCCGTCGATTAGCGCATAGGCACCCCACACCAGCACCAACGCTGCCAACGCGATGCCGGGTGTGAGCAGCGCGGCGATCCCGAATAGGACGGCAGCGAAGCCGCGCACCAGCAGCATCCACCAGTTGCGAGTCATAGTCTCTAGCATAGTGAGCTTCTCCCTTCTTGCGACTCAGGGGTGATTTTTCCCCTGTCATTCACTCTAGATCATCGGTCAATCACGGTCAAAACGGCAACATCAATTTTCAAGATGCGCATTAACAGTCAGCGCCATCCGACAGTTGCCTTCACCGTTCATTTGACAGGCTAACGATAGCCGTTGCCAGCGCCGTTGTCATCCGAGATTCCACTTATTTTTCGGAGCAAAAATCGGCTAATAACAGGCTGTTGGCAGAACCGCAGCGGACTTGACTTTTCAGAACAAATGAACTATCATGCTATTTGTTCACGGTTGCTGGCATCCGCCAACAAAGCTGCCGGGAGATAGCCATGACACAGAGTAATTCCCCATCAGGAATGCAGATCGCGCATACCGAGCCGCACCCGATGCTCCGCTGCTTGGAGATGATGGTGGGCACGTGGAGAATCGACGGGCGAGAAGCGGGCACCGAAGGCGAGATTCACGGTCAGGTGGTGTTCGAGTGGATGGAAGGCGGGTTCTTCCTGCTCCAACACGTAGACCTCGTGCGCGTCGGTGAGACCGTCAAGGGCATCGAGTACATCGGCTACGACGAGGTCAGCAAGACGCTCAAATCGCATTACTTCGGCACGACGGGCGATCTGCTCGAATACGTGTGGGAGCCAATCGACTATACGTTGACGATCTGGGTGGGCGAGATCGGATCGCCCGCGTGTTACCGCAGCAAATTCAGCAACAACTTCAATACCAATGTCGGGCGCTGGGAATGGCCCGGTGGTGGCTACGACATCACCATGACGCGCGTGGCGTAGCGTCTCAACCTCCATGACGCACCCGCTCCCCTCGACATGTGCCGGATTGAAACCTCCATATACTTACTCATTGTCCTCTTTAATCGCGTTCCAAGGTTGTCGTTCGTCGGCAGTATCAGGGATTGTCACGAGGCAGAAGGCACTCGTCTTCGGGAAGTTGCATTCAGTTCGTCGCGATTCAACGCGCTGCACGCCGCGACGCAGGCGATTTTCAAGCTGGTTAGTTGATTGACCCCACCACTAGCCCGACAACGGCGAGGGGAATCAGGTGGGGTCAGACAAGCGTCCCATGCGCGATAGTTTTAATTCGGATAGGGATTGTTCAGCTAGACGACGGCTCGTTCGCTGGTTGGGCGACGGCGCAGGCTGGTCTGGCTGATCGAGGGTGGAACATAGGCTGCCGCATCTGGTATCCCGATGTCGGTGCCGGGTGGAACGATCTGGTCAATCTGATCGAGGGTTTCATCTGACAGCACCACCTCGGCACCCGCGAGTAAATCGTCCAGATGCGCCATCGTTCGCGGGCCGAGAATTGCTGACGTCACCGCGGGGTGCGCCACGGTGAATGCCATCGCCATATGCGTCAGTGACAATCCGGCTTGCTCTGCCACGAGGATCAATTGCTCAATCGCTTCCAGCCGACTTTCGTCACTCATCTGTTTGCCGAAATACTTGACACGCAAACTATCGGGCAGTGGCTGTCCCTTGCGGTAGCGTCCGGTCAGCATTCCCTTCGCCAAGGGACTCCACACCAAGACGCCCATGCCATACTTCTCGCAGATAGGCAGTACCTCGCGTTCGATGCCGCGATTCAGGATTGAATAGGGTGGCTGCTCGGTGCGAAAACGCGCCAGACCTCGCCGTTCTGCAACCCACTGCGCCTCTACGATTTCCGAGGCCGGAAACGTCGATGATCCAATGGCGCGCACTTTGCCTGACCGCAAGAGATCGGTCAGGGCGGAGAGGGTTTCCTCGATGTCGGTATCGGGGGCAGGGCGATGAATCTGGTAGAGATCAATGTGGTCAGTCTGCAAGCGGCGCAGCGAAGCCTCCACCTCGCGGATAATCCAGCGGCGTGAATTGCCCTGCTGGTTCGGATCATCGCCCATCGGGCCGTGTACTTTGGTAGCGATCACGATGTTGTCGCGGCGACCTTTCAAGGCTTTCCCGACGATCTCCTCGGATTCGCCTTGGCTGTAGCGGTCGGCGGTGTCGATGAAGTTGATGCCTGCATCCAAGGCCTTGTGGATGATGCGGATCGAGTCGTCGTGGTCGGGATTGCCCATCCCGCCGAACATCATTGCGCCCAAGCAATAAGGGCTGACTTTGATGCCAGTTTTTCCAAGCGTGCGGTATTGCATCGCGGTTATTCCTATGGAAATAGTGGAACTAGACTAGTGATGGCTGTTGAAATCACGGGAATGGGGTGACATCACCACGGGATCGTTACGTTTTCCCAGCGCGTGAAGGTGCCGGTCGGGTCGTCCGGGCCGAGCAGCGCCACGCGCACCACTTCGCGGGAGCCATCCTCGACACTCTCCGTGCCCGCGAAGTTGTTCAGGTTCGTGCTGGTGAAACCCGGCGAAACAAGGCGGATCTTGATCGGGGTTGACTCCAGCTCGATCATCATGGCGAGCGTGATGGCGTTGAGAGCCGCCTTGGACGCGGGATAGACGGGGCCGTACATGTTGCGGTAGTAATAGGTCGGATCCGCGTTCGTCGCCAGCGAACCAACGCCGCTCGACACGATGACGATATTGGCGGTGGTCGACTCACGCAGAAGCGGCAGCATCGCCTGATAAACGGCGAGGACGCCGAATACGTTAGTCTCCCATACCGCACGTACTTCATCGAGCGATACGTTGCTCGGACGGGTCGATTTCGCGTATTCTTCGATGGTTTCGCCCGGTCGCCTGCCCGTATTCGAGATCGCCGCGTTGTTGACGAGTACATCGAGACGACCAAACTCGCTGCGGATGCGCTCCGCTGCGGCAGTGATGGACGCTTGATCGGTTACATCGAGCTGGATCGCATGTGCGCCCGTCCCGATCTCCCTCGCGGCTGCTTCCCCTTTCTCGAAGTTGCGCGACCCGACTAGCACCGTAAGGCCATGTGCCACGAGTTCCTTGGCAACTTGCAGACCGACTCCTTGATTGGCACCTGTAATTAAGGCGACACGTTTGTCAGGCATGGTATTCTCCTATTGCATCGACGATGGTCAGCACGATAAAACTGTGCTACGATAGTCGAGGTGGAACAATGTTCCGTATTATACGGAACATTGTTCCGTTTTGTCAAGTGGAGGTTCGGTGAACGACAAATCGACAGACCAAGAGAATGGCTTGGAGCCTCAGGGCAGCACGGAACGGCGTGTGCGTGCCGACGCACAGCGCAGCATCGACGCCTTGCTGCAAGCCGCCCTCACGGTGTTCGCCACCGCCGGGGTGGATGCGCCGGTACGAGAGATCGCAGACAAGGCCGGCGTGGGCATCGGCACTGTTTATCGTCACTTTCCGCAGCGCGCCGACTTGATCGCAGCGGTATTCCGCCGCGAAATTGATGCCTGTGCGGATGCCGCCACGATCCTTGCAGCGGAACACGAACCTTTCGACGCACTGGCGGCTTGGATGCAGCGATTCGCGGCCTTCGTCGCCACCAAACGTGGACTGGCGACGGCGCTGCATTCGGGGAACCCCGCTTTCGACACTCTGCCCGCGTATTTCAATCAGCGCCTTCTGCCTGCACTTCAAATGCTGCTGGAGGCTGCGGTCACGGCTGGCGTGGTTCGCTCCGATGTCAACGCCGATGATATTCTGAGCGCCGTGGCGGGGTTGTGCTCACACGCTGACAATAATCCTAGCCACGCGCGGCGCATGGTGGCTCTGTTCGCGGATGGGCTGCGCTATGGCACACACACACCGCAGCCCTGAAGGTGATATGACGTACCGATGACTCGAAAGCCGAGCATGGAGATAATAGTTTTTCAAAAAATTAGGCGAGAATTCGACGCATAGGTCAATGTTTTCTTGAGTCCTGCAAGGACTTCTAGTGCATGTCACTGACGGGTGTCAACCCTCGGCGGGCACTCGTTCAGCCTGATTTCAACCCGTCTGATTCATCGGCGTGCATCCTTATCAGCATGAGCAGATTTCGGTTGCCCCTATTATTTTTGACGGGGGGATGTAAAATTCACAGGGTTAGCTTCTTGATGAATATTAGTTTTCGTACAGGAGAAGACTGGCTCATGCCCCTCCAACATTTACGGCGCATGGTCGGGCTGGTCGCGGCGGCAAGCGTGCTGCTGACGATCCTCACCCCCACCGCAACTGCGCCTGCTTATGCGCAGAACGCCAATACTGTCACCGTCGATGGGTCGGCTATCGTGTCGCCCATTCTGCGCACTGCCAGCACCAACTATAAAACGGTCGATCCGAACACCGCCGTCGAGGTGAATGTGTCCGGTACGGCGGGCGGCTTCGAGAAATTGTGTAACGGCACGATTGACATCAGCATGGCCGCCAACCCGATCACCGATTCCGATCTGGCGGCGTGCCAGCAAAAAGGCGTCAATTTCGTGGAGCTGCTGCTCGGCTACGATGCCCTCGTGGTGGTCGTCAATACGGCGTCGTCGGTGGCGTGCGTGAGCATCGATCAGGTCAACAAACTGGCTGGCCCGAACGCGCAAGGCGTCGCCAACTGGAACCAAACCGACCCCTCGCAAGCCGATCTCCCGATCAGCGCGGTGTACATCACGACCGCCGCTGATGATGCGCAGTCGCAAATCCGCACGCTGGCGGATTCGGTGCTGGCGGGCGATGGTCTGCGGCCTGATCTGACGGTGGCGACGGATGCGACCGACTTGGTCGGCAAGGTCACCGTGCAGCCGAACGCCGTCGGGTTGATGACGCTGAAGGAATTCAACAGCGCGTCGAAAACGGGCATCAAGGGGCTGCAACTGCGCAGCGGTACGTCGTGCATCGATCCGACCGTGCCGAACCTCGATGAAGGTCGATACGCGGCGGGCGAAGCGCTGTATTTGTACGCGAACGCCGCCAGCCTTGATCGCGCCCCCGTCAGCGCCTTCCTCAATTATTTGCTCGGCACGGAAGGCCGGAAAATCGTGGGCAGCAGCGGCTTCGTCGCCGCCAGCGATACGATTTATGATCGCGGCATCAACTACGTGGCAAGCAAGCAGGCAGGGCGCACGTTCAGCCGGATCAGCAGCGTGAATATCCCTGTCGAGACGACGGGCACGGTGACGATTGACGGTTCGCCGTCGCTGTATTCACCGATCAAGGCGGTGACCACTGCCTTCACGCCGCGCTATGGCAAGATCACGGTGAATACCGCGATGTTTGGCGATGAGGCAGGCTTCCGCAAACTATGCGCGAACACGGTGGATGTCGTCGGCGCGACTCGCCCGATGACCGATGCCGAAGCGCAAGCGTGCCAGACTGCCAGCGTACAAACGCTGCGCTTGCAAGTCGCCGCGAAGGCCGCCGTGGTGGTGGTCAACAGCGCTAACAGCTTCGCGCAGTGCTTGAAGGGCGACCAGATCGCCAAAATCTTCGCCAGCGATGCCACCGCGACCAAGTGGAATCAGGTTAGCGACAGCTTCCCCGACCAAGACCTGCTGATCTTGACGCCAAGCCTCGGCGCGGAAGAAACCGATCTGCTGCTGAAGAAGTCGATCACGGGGCAGGTTGCGCCCGCACGGCGTCTTGACGGCGTGACGGAAAACAGCGATGGCCTGTACCGCGCGGCGGCGGTCAAGAATGTGGCGGGTGGGATCACCTACCTGAGCTGGGAAGACTATCAGAAGGCGCTCAAGCAGAATATTGAGTTGAAGACCGTACAGATCGATACGGGCGCGGGCTGCGTTGACCCGACCGAGGATAACGTCAAGGCGGGTAAGTACCCGATTGCCGAAACGCTGTACGCGTACATGAACGTCAATAGCTTCACACGGGCGGAAGTACGCGCTTTCGTGTGGTTCTTGCTCAGTGACGACTCGTTGGCGGCGCTCGGCAAAGAAAGCTTGATCGGCCTGAACACGCCCGATTTCGTGTCGGCGCGTGACATCGTCTTGGAGCGCTTCACGGCGGCGACGGGCGGGACAGGCGTCAGTGCGACGGCGGTACCGGGCGCGACCTCTGAGGCAACCAGTGAGGCGACGGCGGCGGCAACCAGCGAAGCCACCTCCGAAGTGACTCCGGCGGCGACGGCGGAAGCGACGACCGAGCCAACGGCTGAACCTACGACTGAGGCGACTGTCGAACCGACAGTTGCCCCAACTATAGCGCCCACCGTAGCGCCGACCACGGCTCCCACCGAAGCACCGACAACCGCGCCAACGGCGGAAGTGACGGCGGCTCCGACTTCTGAAGCCACGCCGTAAGGCATAGACTGACTGAGCGTTTTTGATGTGCCCGCAGCCAACACTGCGGGCATTTTATTTGGGCAACATGGTGATGATCATGGTTGCGGATCGGCGGCTAGGGCGCTGGTGCGCAGAGGGGGCAGCATCATGCTCATGACCAGCGCGGCGATCAAGACGATGACCGCGCCGCTGAGATAGGGGACTGCGTAGCCGACCTGATCGTACAGCACGCCGCCGAGGATCGGGCCGAGGATGCGCGCGAGGGCTTGCACGGCCTGACTGCCGCCCTGTACCTGCCCTTGATTCTGCGTATCGGCGGCGTTGGCGAGCAGCCCACCGATAGAGGGGCCGATCAAGCCGTCGCCAAACGCGAAGATGATGGTACCGATGACGATCGGGATGGGCGAATGCAACAGCAGTACCGAGGCGAGCAGCACATAGCCGAGCAGCTCCGATAGCAAGCCAAGCACCACCATGCGCCGTTCTCCCAAGCGAGGCAGCATGCGACCGAGCAGCACGCCCTGCGTCACGATGTCGGTGAGGCCGATCAGCGCGAACAGGATGCCGACGGACTCTGCATCCCAACCGAGCGTGTCTTTGGCGAATAGGCTGAGGTTGGCTTGGATGGCGGCGAGGGGCACGCTGTACAGGAAAGTCACGATCAGCAGCCAGCGCAGCGAACGGATCGAGGAGACCTTACCGAGCACACTGAACGGATTCAACTGCGCCGTGTTGATGTGCTTGGCGCGGGCGGAACGTGGCAGGCTCTCCGGCGCGAATAGGAAGCCGAAGATGACATTTAAGAAGGTGATGGCAGCGGCAATATACAGCGGCATTGTGTAGCCGTAGGTGGCGAGGAAACCGCCGATGGTGGGGCCGAGGATGAAGCCGATCCCGACGATAGCGCCCGTCAGGCCGAAGTATCTGCCGCGCTGTTCGGGCGGCGTGACATCGGCAATGTAGGCGAAGGTGACCGCGAAATTGGCTCCCGTGATGCCGTCGATGATGCGTCCGAGGAACAGCACCCACAGTGCCCCGCCAAGGCCGAACAGCAGATAACCAACGGCTGATCCGAACAGGCAGATGAGCAGGATAGGCCGTCGTCCATAGCGATCACTCAGGACGCCCAACGCGGGCGCGGCGATGAACTGGCAGACCGCGTAGATCGAGATCAGCCAGCCGAGCACGAGACCAGTGCTGTTCGGATCGGTGACATAGCGGCTGACGAGGAAGGGCGCGACCGGCGTGATCAGCCCGATACCCATCGAGCCTAAGAAACTGGTTAGTAAGATGAACAGCAGCGCCGCCCGATTGGGACTGATCGCTGACGAAGAAGCTTGTGTTGCCATGTGTTGGTAACCCCTTTAGATGGTTGAAACACAGGCATTGTAGGATCAAGCGGTCGGTTCGTATTGTGAAAAATCAGCGAGTTGTCGGCGCGTGATGATCTGCTTGACGGTCTGAGCATAATCACCGGGTGTGTACCCCGCGAAGCTTTTGAAGTCGTGGATGAAGTGCGATTGGTCAGCGTAGCCGAAGTTGAAGGCGAGATCGTTGGGCGATTGGTTCGGGTTCGTCAGCAGACTTTCGACCACCGCGCCGAAGCGCACCAGCCGCGAAAGCTGTTTGGGTGTCATGCTGGTGAACTGCTTGAAGCGGCGTTCGAGCTGGCTGGTGGAAAGATGGCACGTCGCCGCCAGTTCGGTCATGGGGAGTTGACCATGCACGGCAAAAATCTGCTTGGTGGCTGTTTGCAATAACTGCTCGTCGCGGCTCGGCCTAGCACTTTGTTCGAGCAAAAACTGCTGAATCTCCTCCAGCGCGGCCTGATAGCCGTAATGCTGAACGATTCGCCTCAGGCGCGGCGCGAGGCTGAGATATGGCTCACCGAGCAGGACGATGGACGACTCCGGCACTAGCGGGCGGATGGTGGGCAAGACCACCCAAGGATAGAGCCGCATCGATATGAATTGGGACAGGCCATCTACTAGAAAGCGGAGCGGCTTGGATTGCAGCCGATTCAAGAACACGGTGGGCATCTCCACCTGATCACCGCTGTCAGTGACGAGATACATGGGCGCGCCGACGCTCACGATAAACTCGTTGTAGGGGTCGGGCAGGGTATTGACCCGATTGTAAATGACTTGCACTTCTTCCAACGTCCCGACGCCTTTTACTTGATCTTTTAGTTCAACAATCGGCGTTAATTCGATCCGCGACATAACGATACTCCGCTTTCCCTACCAATCACTGCGTGCGCCTTCGTCTGCAACGCGTGCATGAAGGCCGCATGGATGTTGCAAATGTTTCCAGCTTACAGCGTCCTCACAGCATTGTATTGTAAAAAATCCGCGTCTGGAAGTTGTGGTTTTGTATCAAAATCTCGGCATTAACATCTCGCACACGCTAACATATAATGGTCAGTCATTATTTTCACGATGATGGAGATAAGCGTGTGACCGAGTCACGTCCAGTGCGGGTGCGGTTTGCGCCCAGTCCAACCGGCGATATGCACATCGGTGGTGTGCGTACCGCGATGTTCAATTGGCTATTTGCGCGTCGTCATGGTGGCAAGTTCATCCTGCGCATCGAAGATACCGATCAGGAGCGCTTCAAGGAAGGCTCATTGGACGGCATCCTCGAAGGCTTGAAGTGGGTGGGCTTGGAATGGGATGAAGGCCCGGATGTGGGCGGCCCCTATGGCCCGTACATCCAGAGCCAGCGGGTGGAACTGTACCAGCAGTGGGCACAGTGGCTGCTCGACCATGACAAGGCGTACAAGGCTTATGAAACGCCGGACGAACTGGAACTGATCGACAAAACGCTCCAGCGCACAGGCAAGCGCGGCTATGATCGGCGCGGGCGGCACCTCTCCGACGCGGATCGGGCGCGCTATGAAGCCGAGGGGCGCAAACCCGTCGTGCGCTTCAAAATCCCGCTGGAAGGCGATACCGTCGTTAACGATCTGGTGCGCGGGCCGATCTCCGTCAAGAATGAGCAGTTGGCGGACTTGGTGCTGCTGAAATCGGACGGCTTCCCGACCTACCATCTCGCCAACGTGGTCGATGATCACTTCATGGAGATTTCGCACATCCTGCGCGCCGAGGAATGGATCAGCACCGCGCCGATCCACAAGCTGCTGTACGACGCATTCGGCTGGGAGATGCCGCAGATCGCGCATGTGCCCGTCATCCTCAAGCAGAGCGGCAAGGGCAAGATGAGCAAGCGTGATGAGGGCGCGGCGATCTCGTATTTCATCAACGGCGGCTACATCCCGGAAGCGGTGGTGAATTATCTGTGCAACGTCGGCTGGAGCTATAACCAGTTCGACGCGGAAGGCAAAGAAATTCAGATTTTCTCCAAGGAAGACGCCGCCAAAGTATTCGACGTGACGCGCGTAACGCCGACGGGGACGAAATTCGATCTGGTCAAGCTGAATTGGCTGAACGGCGAATACATCCGGCGCATGGAGCCGATCAAGCTGGCGAAGTACCTGCGTCCGTACCTTCAGGAAGCGGGCTACGAAGTCAATGTCGATGTGCTGATCAAGCTGATCCCGATTGTGCGGGAGCGGCTCAAGACGCTCAAGGACATCGTGCAGGTGGCGGGCTTCATGTTCAAGGAGACGATCACGGTCGATAACCCTGAACTCCTGATCCCGAAGAAGGCCACCGCCGAGCAGACGTTGCAGGTGTTGCAAATCGCGCATGATCTTCTCGCGGGGCTGCCAGAATTCACCGTCCACGCGATGGAAGAGGCGCTGCGTCCACAGGCGGAGAAGCTCGGCCTGAACGCGGGGCAGTTCTTCTCCCCGATCCGCGCCGCCGTGACAGGGCAGACGGTCTCGCCGCCGCTGTTTGAGACATTGGAGATCATCGGGCGCGAAGTGACGCTGGAACGGCTCAAGAATGCCATTGCGCTCATGGAAACACAGCAAGTCAAGTAAGTGGTTGCGCACGGGATCGGCTGAAATTCAGTCGATCCCGTGCTTGGGAATTGGAGGTATCGAGGGAGCGTAGAAAAAACAGCTTGGAAAGGCTTTGAATCATGCCACCTATTTTCGTGAATGATGTTCTGCTTACAACGGTCTGGGGCGTCAGTTGTCTGATCTGGTGTGTGATCGAAGTCAGCCTAGAGATCAGGCAGTTCAAACGCTTTCGCGCTGGTGCCCGTCGCCAAGATAAAGGATCGCACACGCTCGTCGGGTTGCTGATCCGACTCGGGCTTGCTCTATGCGTGCTGCTGGCGTTTACGGTTCCTAGCACAGCCATCACGAGCGCTCGCGACTTCCTCTTTTGGCTAGGCATTCTGCTGGTCTATGCGGGGATCGCGCTCCGTCTTTACGCCATCCATGCGCTCGGTGCCTCGTTCACGACCATCGTGGCAATCACCCCCGATCAGCCCGTGATCGAATCGGGGCCTTACCGACTCATCCGGCATCCCGCCTATACTGGCTTTCTCATCACGCTGCTCGGATTTGGGATCAGCTTTACGAACTGGTTAAGCCTGCTCGTCCTTATGGGCTGTGCGCTGATCGGCTTCAGCTACCGTATCCGTGTAGAAGAGCGCGTTTTGCAAGAGCATCTGGGTCAGCGCTATCAGGAATATATGCGGCGCACAAAACGCCTCATCCCCTTTGTACTGTAACGGCATTTCATCAACTGCCTGTGCGGGGCTATTGAGCAAACCCTCCGGCGATAACAGCGTGATCCACTGTGATCTCCCGCATTTGTGCAGGTGCAGAAACGACACGGGTTTTTCTTGGCTAGGTGAGGTACTAGTACCCACGTTAGTGCCTAAATCGGTCAAAGGATCATGCTTCTCAGACTATGCAAGATGGGGGTGATTATCGTAATATTTTCTTCAGATACCAGACACGGGGAACAGCGGCACATCGCCCCCTACATACCTCGATGAGCAAGAAGCGTTTATGTATCCGGTGCGCTGACTGCCCCTGAGTCTGGTATGACTTTTTTCGAGAACCTTCTAAGAATCAGCCTTCACCAAATCCGCATCCGAAATATATCCCGTTGTGCCTTCACATGTCAGGCGCACATAAACATGAGGATCAAGCTCTGGCTTGGCACTTTGTGTTAGTTCTAGCACCGAGGTTGCTGTCCCGGCGGCGCAGGTCGCATCGAGCTTGGTACTCACGTCCGGCTTGGCATACATGGGCGCGGCTGCCCCTGTCGCTGGTTGCACAGTGACGTGATCGCCGCGCTTGAACGGCGTCAAATTGTATTCCGCCAACCAGCCTTGTTTCCCCGTACACTTGACTTCATAGTAAATGACAGGATTGGACACATCCTCGGCATTTTGGGAGACCGCCAACACAGCAACCGCTGTGCTCGGTGCGCACGCCTGACCGCCCGTCGAAGTTTTCCCCGGCAGGTCGAGCAGCGTCGCCGCTGTAAATGCGCTGCGGGTGATCACGTAGGCCGTATCTCCCGCTTTGAGTTTGGTGGAACGCGTCGGCGGAATCGGTGTGGGCGTCCATGTGGCGGTGGGCGTCGGCGTCGGTGTGACGGAATCCGCAGTGGCAGTCAACGGTAAGATCGTCTGCGTGGCGGCGAGGCTCACCTTTAAACGATGCTGATGCATGGGTTGCCTCTCCTCACACCGCGTACACACTCGGATCGAATTGATCGAGGTGTTCGGCAATCCACGCGATGGTGCGTTGCAGGCCGTCATCGAGCGAAACCTGCGGACGCCATTGGAGCAATTCCGCCGCCAGCCGATTATCCGATTGCAGTTTGAGGACTTCGCTGGCTTCGGGACGCAGCCGTTCGCTCTGATTCGCTGCCAGCGTGACGGGTCGCCCGATCAGCTTGATGATGCGCTGCGCGATCTCCCCGATGGTGTTGGTCTCGCCTGTGCCCAGATTGATCACCTGCCCGATGGCGGCGTCATGCTGCGAGGCCGCGATCAGGCCGTGCGCGGTGTCGGTGGCGTACGTGTAGTCGCGGTAGGGATGCAGCGCGCCGAGCGAGACGCTGTCTTTGGTCAGCGCTTGCGAGATGATGGTCGGGATCACGGCGCGGGCGCTCTGGCGCGGGCCGAAGGTGTTGAAGGGGCGCACGACCACAATCGGCGTGTTGAAACTGCGATGAAAACTAATGCTGATCGATTCGGCGCTGATTTTGCTGGCAGAATACGGCGATTGGGCTTGCAGTGGATGCTTCTCGTCAATCGGCGTGTAGATAGCGGTGCCGTAGACTTCGCTGGTGGAGACGATGATCCCGCAGCGGGTAGCGTGCTTGCGCATGGCTTGCAAGACGTTGAGCGTGCCATTCACATTGACGGCGACGGTTTCTTCGGGGTGGCGGTACGAATACGGGATGGCGATGATCGCGCCGAGATGGAAGACGGTATCGACGCCTTCCACCGCACGGCTGACGGCTTCCGCATCGCGCAGATCGCCCGCGTACAGTTCGACGTTTGCCATCACCTCGGCGGGCAGCCACGCGAGGTTGCCGCGCTGGTTGCCGGAAGTATAACGGATCATGGCGCGGACGGGATAGCCAGCCAACACCAACTGCTCAACGAGGTGACTGCCGATGAAGCCACCCGCGCCCGTAACAAGGACTCTGGGTAAAGACATAAACGACCCTCTAGACGTGCTTGGCGCAAGCGTCCGGCGCGTGGTAAGCGCTCGGACGGCTCGGCGGCGGCAGCGAATAATGGCGACGATTATAGCGTCCGTACGGTGGGAACACGCGATGAACGGTGGTCAAACGGTCAGGTTGAGGTTAGCGCTTAGTGCTGACGGGTGGGGATTTGCGGAGCGTGATGCGGAAAGTGCTGCCCTTGCCTTCGACGCTTTCGACCTCAAGCGTGCCATCGTGCAGCTCGACGATCCGCTTGGCGATGGACAGCCCTAGCCCCGCGCCGCCGGTTTGCGAGGAACGCGATTTATCGGCGCGATAAAACGGCTCGAAGATGCGCTCTAATTCGGTGGCGGGAATGCCGATCCCTGTATCGATGATGTCGATCACGACAGCTTGCTCGGTCTGCCGCGATCCAACGCTGATCGCGCCGCTGATGGGCGTGAAGCGTACCGCGTTTTCGATGATGTGGACGAACGCTTCATACAATTCGTCAGGGTCGCCATAAATCAATGGCAGCGTGTCATCCAGCGCGAAACCGATCTTCAACTGCTTGGCAGTGGTTTCCGGCGCTAAATTTTGCACCGCATCGCGCAGCAGTTGATTCGGGCGCATCGGGTGCGGGACGAATTCATCTTTGCTGTCCAACCGCAGCATGGTCATCATCTCGTCCAAGATGGTTTCCAGCCGCTTGACCTGCTTGACGATCTTGTCTTGATAGTCTTTCTGGCGATCCGGGTCGGTCATCTTGCCGATGAGGTAGGCGCTGCTCTGGATGATGGCGAGCGGCGTGCGGAAATCGTGGGAGACATCGCGGATGAAGTCGGTCAGCAGGTGGACGCGCTCACGCTGCAATTGAAGCTCGATGCCCTGCGCCTCGGTACGTTTGCGCTCGGTCAGATCGCGGATGACCATCAGATATTGCGGCTGACCTTTGGCGTTGTAATACATTTTCCACGACAGTTCGGCGGGGAAGGTGGCGCTATCGGCTTTCACAAAGCGGAGTTCGCCACGAAACGCGCCGGATTGTTCTTGCGTGCGGGCAGCTTCCGGTAGGCGCGGGTCAGTCTGATCGATCAGCGCATCACGGCGCACTAGCAGCAGTTGATCGAGCGTGTAGCCGAACATGCTACATGCTTCATCGTTCGCCATCAAGATCATGCCGTTGGGATCGGTGAGTAGTACAGCGTCCAGATAATTATCGACCAACAGGCGGTAACGTTCTTCGCTGGCACGCAGCGCGCCTTCGGTCTGGTGCTGCTCGGTGATGTCGCGCATCACGATCATACCCGCGTAGACATCGCCGCGTTCATCTTTGACGGGCAGCACGCGCACATGAAAAAGATGCGCGTTGAAGCTGGCATCAAAGTTGATCTCTTGTCCGACCAAGACGGCCTGATACAGCGGTTCCAACTTCGCCCACGCTTCGGACGGCATCAGACCGCTCGGCAGCACTTCGTTGATGTGCTTGCCCAACATGGCGGCGGGATCAAACCCCAATGGTTGCAGCAGCGAACCTTCGGCAGTGACATAGCGCAGCTCACGATCATAGACGATGAGCGCCAGATTCGGGATGGTCTTCAACATCAGACGATATAAATTGATGTGACGCTGAGACATCCGCGGCGTGTCATGCGGCAGGACGGGGTTTTCCGACATAAACGATGCTGTTTACCTTTCGCCGCTGCTAACAGCGAATTTTAACTACGCGCGATTATACCATGAAGCGCCGTGTTATTTGTTCCGAAATACGCACAAAGCATAAATTTTAACGATACAAACCTTAAACCAACCTAATCCTAACTTAGAAGCGGACGATTACCGGACGGGATGGCAGCACGATGCTGAACAGCGTGCCCTGACCGAGTTGGCTCGTCACGCTCAGGGTGCCACCATGCACGGTGATAGCCTGTTTGGCGATGGTCAGGCCAAGTCCGGAGCCACCTGTGCGCGTCGAGCGGGCTTGATCGACGCGGTAAAACGGCTCGAAAATGCGGGAGAGTTCGCCTTCTGGGATGCCTATACCGGTGTCCAGTACGTCGATGTTGACGGCGTCGGCTAGGGCGCGCGTTCTGAGCAAAACCTGTCCGCCATCGGGCGTGTATTGCAGCGCGTTCTCTAGAATCTGCGATAAGCAGTGATCGAGCACATCTTCATCACCTTCCACAACCAGCGGGCGAGTCTCCAGATCGAACACCATCTGTACGCTTTTATCTGGCGTGGTTTTGAGCGCTTTGGCGGCGATTTCTTGGACAAACGCATTAACTGCAATCGGCGCGTAATTTAAGCGCTCCTCCCCTTCCAACCGCACGAGCATCAGCAGTTTCTCGACCATCTTCACCAGTCGATTGACCTGCGTGGTGATGCGTTCGCGATACTGGGTGCGGCGGACGGGTTCGGTGAATTTTTCGAGCAAATAGGCGCTGCTGCCGATGATGGCGAGTGAGGTACGGTAATCGTGGGAGAAGTCGCGCACGAAGCCGCGCAGTGTTGTCATATGGGCTTTTTCCGCTGGCTGCTCACTGACGACTGGCGTCTGTCTGTACGCCGTGATGTCATGCCACACCAGCATCCCCGCCACGATCTGCCGATCTTCGTTTTTCAGCGGCAGCACTTCGATGTGATAGAGGAAACTGCCCAAGCGGAGTTCGACGCCGCCTTCGATGCCTTCGATAGCCGCACGGCAGCGTGGATCGAGCTGGGTAATGGCCTCGGTGGGCAGCATAGCGCTTAGTTTGCGGCGGAACGCGGAAATGGGCGAAATCCGCAGTCGGTCTAGCAGCGCGCCCTGTGCCGAAACGCAGCATAACGCGTCATCAAAGACGATGATCGCTGTGTTGGGCAGATTCTGGATCACAAGCCGATTGGCTTCGACTGGCTCCAGCCGCGAACGTATCGGTCTGAGCACCGAAATGGATTTTGCCATATCGGAAACAACTCCTCGCCTAGTAAGAATGGCCCGACTTTAGCATGATGCAAGGATAGTGTAAGAGCACCAGTGTATTCAGGTTAGAGGCAATTTAAGAAAAGTATTGTGATAGAGTATAACGCAGTCGGCATCATCTCGACAATTCTTTTAAGGTCAACTCATCACATTACGATGGTGCGACAACCATCGATAACCACGAACGGCGCAGGAAACTGGACAGCTATCGGTCAAGTAAACGTCCCCTCTACCGCGCTATCCTCGATTTATCAGCCGTCCGCAGGGCTAGGGTTGACTGGCATGAAACAGGCTTCGTGTTTCATCACCACCATGACATTATGCCGTTTTAGTCGTAATCGCACCACCGCACGGGTCGTGGGTGGAGCAGAATTGTGAAAAAGTTCTCGAAACAGTCCTCTGCCTCGCAAGGTGACCATATTGGTGCGCAGAGTGATTTTGCGCGTATAATGCTCAATACCCTTCAATGAACCATCTAAGCCAACCACCCTTCCTTTCAACGAAGGTCGCCGTCGATTCCTTTAATCCCAACTTAGTTTTTTCGACTGGTTGTCGTGGAGCTTCTCGTATGACCGCAAATGACATGCTAAATTTGGTGAACCAACTCTTTTTTAGCGGCCTTGCCCTCGTGGCGCTATTCGATTACGTGCGACATCGGGACATCAACCGGCGTGACGTGGCGCTGTTGTTCTGCGCGCTGGGGATTCCCTTTGCCGAAGGGTTGATCGCGCGGGTCTACGGACAGCCGTTGCCGACATGGGCAGGGATCATCGGGTTGGTGGCGCTGCTCATCGAGCCATATGCGATGCTGCGGGTCGTCAACTATCTGCGCCCGATCTCCCTCACCATCCGGCGCATCGCCTTGGTCTCGCTGCTGGTGTCATGCGTGGTGGTCATTACGCTGGGGGCGATTGGTGCTACCCTCCCGCCCGTCGTTGCGGTGCTGCTTCAGCTATATTTCGTCATCTTCAATATCTATGCTGCGGTTGCCTTCGTTCGCGGTGCGTTGAAGTCGAAAGGCATGGCGCATCAACGGTCACGCTTCGCAGCGTTGGGGGCGGTTTTGTTCGCCATCGTGTTGCTGGCGCTGTTGGGGAGCGGACGGTTGCCGTTTTTGACATTGGTCGCGCAGTTGTTGGCAATCGCCAGCGCCATCGCGTTTTATGTCGGCTTCACGCCACCGCGCTGGCTGCGGCGCACATGGCAATACGCCGAAATGGGCACTTACCTAGCGCTGATCAGCAGCAAACCGCTGGACGCCCGCTTGAACATCGGGGAAATCATGATGGAGCTGTGCAGGACGACCAACCGTACCGTAGGCGGGATGGCGTCCGGCATCGTGCGGCAAGAAGGTGCCGAACCGCACTGGACGCTGCCTTATGTAGACGAACGAGCACGGCTCCCGCTGCAAGAATTGGGCGCGTTCAAGACGCTGTGGGATAAAGGCGCGCCGCAAATGATCCGCGCCGCCGATCAGACCAACAAGGATTATCATCAATTGCTGGAAACGATGGGCGCGGATACCTTGCTGTTGGCTCCCATTAACACCTTGGAAGGCACATGGGGCTTGCTGCTCGTGTTCTTGCGCGATACCTCGCTGTTCATCGAAGACGATCTGCATTTCGTGGTGCTGTTGGCACAGCAAAACGCGATCTTCCTTGCGAACAGCACGTTGATACAGGAAATGCGCAAAGTCAACACGGAATTGGAGTCCAAAGCGGCGCAACTGTCAGCCTCCAACCGCGAATTGGAGTCGTTCAGTTATTCCGTTTCCCACGACCTGCGCTCCCCGCTGCGTGCGCTGGATGGCTTCAGCAAACTGCTGGAGGAGGACTACGCTGATAGTCTGGATGACCAAGCGAAGCGCTATGTCACCCGCATTCGCGCCAACAGCCAGCGCATGGGACAGCTCATCGATGACTTGATCGAGTTGGCACATTGGACGCGAAGTGAACTGCGCCACGAACAGGTTGACCTCAGTGCGGTGGCACGGACGGTCATTGCAGAATTGAAAGATCAGCAACCAGAACGCGTGGTGAACTATGAGATCGAAGATGGAATCGTGGTGGTTGGTGACACACGGTTGCTGCGGGTGGTGATGCATAATCTGCTTGGCAATGCATGGAAGTACACTGCCAAGAAGCCCGCCGCCGACATCAAATTCGGGATGCTCAAGCGCGAAAATAACAGCGTCTATTACGTGCGCGACAATGGCGCAGGGTTCGACATGACCTACGCCGATAAGCTGTTTGGCGTGTTCCAACGCTTGCACAACACCGAGGAATTCGCGGGCAACGGAATCGGGTTAGCGACGGTGCAGCGTATCATTCAGCGGCATGGCGGCAAGATATGGGCGGAAGCCGCCGTAAATCAGGGCGCGACCTTCCATTTTACGCTGTGAGTCAGGTGAGCAGCGGCACGTTGGATTTTAACCAGCGTTCCGCCTGTGCCATCCCGTCCGGCAGGCTGACCTGTGCCCGCCAGCCGAGTTTATCTGCCGCGCGCCGCATCGAGTACACGAACGGCACCGTCAAATAATCGATATAGCCGATCATGTCGGTGGGTTCGCCGCGCATCCGCGTCAGGAGATTGATCATCGGCGCAAACAGGCGCAGCAGCTCGACGGAAATGTGCATCTTCTTGGTGTTGCCACCCATCCGTGCGTAAAAATCGAGGAATTCCACCCATGTCGGCGCGGGATCGGGGGCGCAGTTGAAGGCTTCGCCTACTGCCGCCGGATGTGTGGCAAGTGTGATCAGCAGATCAACCGCGTCATCGATAAAAATCGGGTGCGCGGTGCCTTTGCCGTCGCCAAAGATGGGGACGGGATAACGGCTGAAGGTCTGGTACAACATGCGCGTCCAGAAGTTCGACCCCGGCCCGTAGACCATGCCCGGACGCATGATCGTGATCGGGAGTCCGGTGCGGCTGGCGGTTTCGCGCAGCACCTTTTCGGCAATCGACTTCGACTGCTGGTAATAATCATCGCGGGAGGGTAGCTGCGCGCGGTCTTCATCGATACTGCCGTACACGTTCGTGCCGTAAACCGAGATCGTGCTGACGTGGACGAAGCGCCCTACGCCCGCGTCGGAGGCGGCTTGTGCCATGTTGCGCGTACCGAGCACCGAGACATTGTACTGATAGGCCGCCGTGCCGCCCAACGCCGCGCCAACGTGAAACACGACTTCACAGCCTTCGGCATGTTGGCGCAGCACATCGGGGTGCATCAGATCGCCGCCCACCACCTCTGCCCCCGCCTGTTTGAGCGCGTCACCGTTATGGACGTTGCGGCACATCGCCCGCACTTCGACGCCATCGCGCAGCAAGCGTTCGGTGAGCGCCGTCCCGATGAAGCCATTCGCGCCTGTGACCAAGACTTTTTTCATGTGCTGTATCCGTCCACCGTGCCGAGTCCAACGAATGGGCTGCGATTGTAGCACAGCTTAAGCGTGCGGGGCGTTGACCGATCATGCGTCCTGCGGTAAGAGTGTGAGATTTCGTATCATCTAATAGACATAGAGGGGAGTGATCACAGTATGGCAAAGAACAAAATCCGCGTGCTGGTGAAGATGGTCAGCACCGAAAGCAAGCACATGTATTGGACGGAGAAGAATAAACGCAACGATGGGGAACGGATCGAACTCCGTAAGTTCGACCCCACCGTCAACCGTCACGTCCTCTACCGCGAAGCACGGTAATCTGACCTCACTGAGGATCGGTTGATCCGTCCTCTGGTATTTCAGCGGGCGACTCTGTCGGTGTCTCCGGCGGCAGTTTGCCCGCTTTGCGTAATTCCTCTTGCATCTTCTCACGCACCGTTTTGAGGATCACATCGTTCTGCGCGATGTTGCGCACCTGCTCTACCGACTGCACTTTACTGCCGATATTTTCGAGAATCTTGCTCACATTGCGCACGTTGGAGGCCATTTGCGCGGTCTGCTGCTTCCACACGGAGAGGCCAAGCCGCAGATGATCGAGCGTAGGCAGCACCAGATCGGTGAGTTCATTCTGGAAACGTTCCGCCGCGATCCCTGACCAACCGCTATTTTGCAGCGCCGTCGTATTCGCCTCGACCGACTCGATCACCTGCACAAGCTGCGTCGTGAGCGTGTCGAAGATGCCCGACATCTGCTCCAGCCCGTCCGCGTCCACCGAAAAATTCGCAGGGATGTCGCCGCGCTTGTTGAGGATGTCTTGCGCCTCGATGCTGAGTTCGTTCATGCGCTCCATTTGCGGCGTGAGCGCCTCGATCTGCTCGTGAAGGTAGTTGAGTATCTCGTTGGCTTCAGGCGGCAGGGGAGTCTGTGGCGGGTTTTGCGAATCCATCGACGGCGTCCTCTCAACGGCATTACGATTGCTAAGGACAAAGCAGCCAGCACGAAACGCTATGTATTGTCCTCAATGCTATTCTAACAAAAAAAGTGGCAGTGGAATGGATGCACTGCCCTTTCTTTGTTATCCAGTTGTCAGTGACGTTGATGCGAGAGCGAGGTCTTACTTCGTGAACTTGGGCTGGATGCCGGGATCGGTCTGGTCGCGCATCTGAGTGATGTTGGAGCGAACATCGCGCGCCATTTCTTCTGCCTGCTTTTGCAGATCAGCCAGACGACGCATCAGCCCTTGCCCTACTTTGAGCGCGTTATTGCCCGTGCCGCCGTGGAAGGCTTGGTTCGACAGGCTTTCGGACACCTGTTGAATCTGCTGGCTCATGTCTTGGCAGACCTGTCCACAGACGTCGTATTCCTTCGCCGCCTCTTCCATCGCCGCATAATCTAAACTTACAGATGGTTTCGCCATGAGTTCCTCCTAGTGGTGCCTGTATGCGTGCCCGACGGGTTGCCCTATTGGGCAATGACGCCGTCGATCTTACCGACTGTATCAACCGTGGCGTCCATCGCCTGCTTGACGGTGTTGCTGAACCGCTGAACGTCGTCTACCAGTGCTTGGAACAGCTTCAGGTAGGCTTCATCCGCCTGAAAGAAGGCATTCGCGCCTCTACCGATCCACGCGCCATCTTTCAAGGGCTGCACGATCTTGCGAATCGCGTCGATTTCCAAGCCGCCCTGCTGGTGTACGTTATTGAGGGTGTTGATGTCTTCGTTGACGTGATCTTCCTCAAAGTTATACATGGGTGTCTGTGCCATGAGTGGTTACTCCTAAAGTGACTGAACCTTGTCGTTAGATCGCGCTGACCCGCTTGTGCAGTTCTTCATCGGCTTCTTGCGCCTTCTGCTTGGCCTGCTGGAGCATCTGAACCGCACGCTCGTAGGTGTGAATGAGCTGGTTGAGGTGCCCGATCTTACGCTCGATCAGGTCAACCATCTTGTCGCCACTTTGCCCTTGGAAGCCACCACCATTGAACTGGCTGATGTCGTTCTTGAGCGTCTTGACCGTGTCTTGGAGACGTTGGATGCCCGATTGGAACTGGCGAATGGCACCGTCTACGTCCTCGTACTTAATCCCGAAATCCATACATCACCCCTGTGTGTTACATGCCCCACGAGAACATAGCAGCGCACGCGTCATCGTTTTCCTCGACCAGCTTCTGAATGTCCTGAAGCTGCTTGTCGAGCTTTTCGATGTGGCGGATGAGCGCTTCGCTGTGTGGCTTGCCGGAGCTTTCCCAGTAATTCATGAACGAACGCCCCGCCTTGCCCTTGAAGGACGCGCTCATCGCTTGGAGCGCGGAATTGATATTGGCGAGCTGACCGCGAAAGTCTTCTTTCGCTCCGTCGTTGTCTTGGACGGCTCGCTCGATGATGTCATACTGCATGTGTAGTTTTAACGACGCCATGTCGATTCATCTCCTGTGTTGAAGGTTCAACTTCGTGTAGCTTAGACGCCGTCACCGATGGCGCTCTGGGCGATGCCAGCCGCTTCACTGGCGAAGGTTTCAAAATCGCCGGAAATCAGCGCGTCCGCCGCGTCCAAGACGTCGCAAGCGATGCCCATAAACTGCACCACCGTGCCGCCAACGTCGATCACCGTGACGAGCGTGGGGCGGATGCTGTTGTACAAGCTGATGACGGGGCCGGTGAAGGCCGCTGCGCCGGGGATGGCCGAGGCCACGCCCAAGGCGACACAGGTGCCGTCGCAAATGTCTTGAATGGTGTTCAGCGTGCTCAGAATGTCGCTCGCGGTGCTTGCTACATCGCGGATGGTATCGAACACAATCCCTAATTCGTCAGCCATTGTGGTTTCTCCTGTTGCTTGTGTTCCCGCTTCTGATTAGTACAACGAAGCGATCGCGCCGATGGGGTTGGTGAGAAATTCTAGGATGGCCTGAATGGCGTCGATGACCGCGTTCACCGCATCGAAAAATGCGTCTATAATCGCGATGATGGGCTTCAGTTCGTCGAGGATCTTCTGGACGACCACATCGATGAACATATTCGCAAATTGACCGACCCAGCCGATGAAATCGAACAGAGGCTGCAAGAGGGCATTCAGCGCCTCTTTGATTAGACGGTTGGCGTCTAACCAGCTCTGGATTTCATCCACCCACTTGAACAATTCGTCTAAGGGACCTGCTACTACTGCCATGATTATCGATCTCCTGTGTATCGATGCTTTCGAACGTTAGTGTGCCGCACCTAGCCGTGCGTTTAACCGAAATTCGCCGCGCCGTCGGTATCCGCGCCTTCGATGTCGCCCAGTGCGCCGCGCACATCGCCGGTCAGTTCTTCCAACAAACCTTGCCCGTAGAGCACGCTGTTGGCGACCTGCCCGCGCAGCGCTTCGCTCCACTGCTGCCCCGCGCGGTTGACCAGCGCACCGCCGTCGATGATGTCGGCAATCTTGCGCAGTTTGTTGGCGACATCGCCCAGATATTCAGCGCTTCTGGCAAGGGCTTCCGCCATATCACGCGCCGACTCTTCGATTATTCTTACATCAGGCATGTGTTACCTCTTTTACCTTGCCACGCGGTTAGGGGCGCTTGGCTTTGGACATGACGTAGGCGAATTGATCTTCAATTTGCTTTGCGCCATCCGAAGCGGTTTTGGCGGAGCGCTCGAAGTAATCTTGCATCTTCTTGAGCTTGGGGAAAACTTCGTCTTCCATCTGGGCGAAGAACTTTTCGGCGGCCTCGCCTTGCCATTCGCCACTGCGCAGCGGGTCGTACTTGCTGTGCAGGTATTGGATGACCTGCTCGACCGTCGTCGCTTCCTCGGTGAACATTGCTGCGATTTGCTGTAGTTGGTCGCTATCAGCAGATAAAACATTACTTGGCAATGTCGGACTCCTTTCGTGGATTTAGATGCTTGCCCCCGCCTTTGAACTAGTCGATATAGTGCCAAATTGGAGGGTAAATCGTGACTCTAAGCATATGAGCGATCAGGATGCGAGTCAATTCAATTTCGTAGCTAAAGTTATAAAAGATTGTAAATGTCATATGAATCGTGATTCATGTATTTCAGGGATCACTTAACTTGCACATTTCGTGGTTGGGAGCACAATTGTCGCACTTGGATATTGAAAAGTTCGGCTATCAGGAGCACCTTTGATGAGCAAACAAGCGCTGGTTCCCAAAGTAGAAGATAAAGTGCATTTGGATGAGTTCGATCCCGATTACACAGGTAACTATGCGGACGAGGACGAGGCGAAACGTGACCGCGACAAAGACCTCGAAAAACTGCGCGATCTCCAAGAGGTTTTCTACGCGGAGCAAAAGCATTCTTTATTAGTGGTATTCCAAGCGATGGACACGGCGGGCAAAGATGGCGTGATCGAGCATGTCTTCTTGGGGCTGAATCCGCAGGGTGTGCATGTGGCCTCGTTCAAGAAGCCCACCGAGGAGGAACTCGGTCACGATTTTCTGTGGCGTATCCATCCGCACACGCCGCGCAAAGGCATGATCAGCGTATTCAACCGCTCGCATTACGAGGATGTGCTGGTGGTGCGGGTACATGATCTCGTGCCGAAGAAGGTCTGGAAGAAGCGCTACGACCACATCAACGCGTTCGAGGAACTGCTGCACGACAACGGCACCACGATCCTCAAATTTTTTCTGCACATCTCCAAGGACGAGCAGAAAAAACGCCTCGAATCCCGTCGTGACACGCCAAGAAAACAGTGGAAGTTTATGCTTGGCGATCTGGAGGAGCGCAAATTATGGGATTCGTATATGGAAGCCTACGAGGATGTCCTGAGCAAGACCAACACTGACTACGCGCCGTGGCACATCGTCCCCGCCAATAACAAGTGGTATCGCGACTACATCGTGACCAAGACCATCCTCGATGCGATGGAGGAGATGAAGTGCGAATATCCCAAACCCGCCGAGAACATCGCGGGGATCGTCATCCCCGATTAAGCGCGCTGCCGCATCACAGGGCGTGCTGTGTCGCGCCCTCCTGACCGCTATTCACACGTCCCGCCCGCGTCCGTGATACATTTTTTCAACTCACCTGATTCCTCAATCAGACCCATCAGTCGATAGTACTTCTCCGCTTCGCACCAACACTGGATTGCCTCTTCGATCTTGTTATTATCTTTGTACGCGATCCCTAAATTGTACTGCGTCATCGCATAATCAAGTGGCGCGGCGCTAGGCGTCCGAAAGCATAACGCTTGTTTGAACACGGTAATTGCATGATCGATATTTTCCAAGCGGTTTTCAATTAGCGCTAAATTGTGGTAGGCAGTGCCGAGGTTATTAAGTGTCATGGCATAACTAAGTGGCATTATATTGGGAGTGCGGTAGCGTAAAGCTTGCCCATAGGCATCGATCGCACGCTGTAAATTGCTGACTGGATTCTCAATCTCTGCCAAATCAGCATATGCATTCCCAAGGTTATTTTGTGTGCCTGCATATTCTACAGGCGTACTATCCGAGTTATAGAAGTGCAATGCTTGGTTACTTGCGTCGATGGCTCGTCGTAGATTGTCAACACGTTCCTCGATCTTAGATAACTCGTAATAGGCAAGACCAAGATGGTACTGCACCATAGCATAAATGATGGGCATGGGCTTTTGGCTATATAGATGAAAAATTTGTTCATAAGTATTGATGGCATTCCGAAGATTATGCGCTTTATTGTCAAATGGATAGCATTGAAACATCATTCCTAACGAGAAGGCATACATAGTGAACAGACCAATGTCATTCCGTTTCAGTATTAGAGGTCTAACTTGACTTAACCACATTCGAAACTGTGTGAAGCGCCCTCGATTCACCTGAAAATTCGAACACGCGTTTGCGATCCAACATGCATATTCAGTATCATCTTTATCAATAGCTCGTTTAAAAGCTACTTCTAAATTTACTGAATCACGCTCCAATGCAGCGTAATCTTGCTTCTCGTCATGTTTTCGTGCCAGAGCCTCAAAGTACTTGAAATGCGCTCTTAGTACGGAAACATCTTCTCCAACCGTCTCGATCACCAACGGATCGATCTCATAGCGCTCACCCTCAAAGCGCAGCAATCCCCAGTTACGCAGCGATTTCAGTGCCTTCCCGAAATCTTCCTCACCAGCAATCGCCTTCGCCGCTTCCGCTGTGAAGCCACCGCGACACACTGCCAGTTTGCGCAATACCATGATCGCCGTCTCGCCATTCGCACTACTTCGCACGCGATCCACACTCCGCAGTATCATCTCATGGAGCGCTTCCTGTGCATCGGGACTCTTCAACGACTGGAGTTCCGCCAACACGTCATTGACTGTCATATCATTCAGCCAGCTTGCCGCGTGCTCCATCAGGCGCGGATGCCGATATGCTGCTTCCGCCAACTGATCCGCCATACCTTTCAAATCGCGTTCAGGGGCTTTTTGTGCCGCAAACTCCTGCATAATCTGTGTAGCAGCGCCTTTATCCGGCTGAACCAAACTGCGTTCCGGCGCACGCAGATCTAGCCATCGCATCCGACTCGTCAGGATGATGCGCGCTTGACCTCGCCATCGGTTCATCACGGCGCTGTATGCGGCGGGTTCGGGACAATCTTCTCCATTATCGAGCACTATCAACATGGCGTGATTGTCCAATGCATCCCATGTCTGCTCGTCTGTCATTGGCGGCAATCCCAACTGCTCGCGAATCGTCGCCGCTAAGGTAGATAACGATGTGATCCGACAGTCGTGCCAGATCGCGCCATCAGCATAAGTTGCCGTGTTGACGATCTCCGCTGCCAATCGGCTTTTGCCCACCCCGCCAATCCCCGTAATTTGCACAATATGCGGTGCTTTGTCGCCATCCAGCACGGTACGCACCTTCTGCAAATCATCTTCGCGCCCATAGATCGGAATATCCAGATGCCAGCGTGGAAATCCGCTGCTGATTTTGCCTTTCGGTGCTGGCGGAGGCGTGCTAATTGCTGTGCCACCTAACACCGCGATCAGCGTCGTGAGTTTGTTGTCCACATCACTTGTTAGGTCAGTGATCTGGCGAGTTTTCAGGTAGTACGGAATCTCGTCATCCTTCACCGCCTCAACTTTCAGCGTGTAGAAAGTCAGCTTGCGGTCAACGAACGTTTGCCACTCACCCTTGCAGTGTGTCGAGTCAAGACTTGCTTGCGACAACACGATGACGGCACGCTTGGCGCTGTGCAACGCTTCCTGAATCTTCGCATCCCACTCATCACCAGCACGTATATCGATGAAATCCACCCACGTATCGATCCCCGCCGCTGTCAAGCGATCATGAATCTTGCGCGTAATCTCGTTGTCTTTTGACGAATGGCTGATGAACAGATCGAAGGACATGAGCATCCTTAAGCAAGTGGGTTGTTGGATGAGTGCGCTTATTGTATCACAAACATACGTCTAAGATTGCTTGTGAGATAGTACAGCCTCCCGATAATCGCGCACCGATCCCGTGCCCGTTGGTTCCCCCTCGTTGCGAAGCGGAGAGGGGGTCAGGGGTGAGGTCAAACAGGGCAGTCAAGTTGTGTTCCTGACCGCCCTGCAAAAGTAAACGGTTCCTCACTAGCCGAGCATCAGGCGTGACTTATGCTCGCCACCGCTGCGCCTTGCCGCTGCGCAAATTCTACGCCGCGTGCGATGGCCTCGTAATTCGCGGCGAGTTTGCTACGACGATGCGCTGGCAAATGTGCCTCTAGCGCCCCTTTGAGCGCGTCGATGCTCAAGATCGGGTAGCACACCAGCGTCGCCGCCAGCATGATCATATTCGTCATCTGCACATCGCCCACCTTCGTCGCCAGTTCCGTCGCGGGTACAGCGACCACGCGGAGATCGGTGCGCTTGTCGGGATGAATGATCATCGAGTCGTTGTAGACGAGCAGTCCGTCCGAATGGATCGTCGGCGCGAATTTGGTGTACGACGGCGTATTAAAGATCACGCCGACTTTGGGTTGCTTGACCACAGGCGAACCAATCGCAGCGTCGCTGATGATGACGAAACAATTCGCCGTCCCGCCGCGCATTTCGGGGCCATACGATGGAATCCACGTGACGTTGAAGCCTTGATCCATCGCCGCGTAGGTCAGCAGTTGCCCCGCGAACATCACACCCTGACCGCCGAAGCCCGCGAAAACAAATTCATGTTGCATTTTGGTGCTCCGTCTCCCTATTCCCCTGCGTCCGCCGACACTGGAGTTTTCATCGATTGCACCGCGCTCGACACCTTGAAATCGCCCAGCGGATACACGGGCAGCATCTCCGTCTCGATCCATTTCAGCGCGGCGTCCGGCGTCAGCCCCCAGTTGGTAGGGCAGCTCGACAGCAGTTCGACCATGCTGAAGCCCAAGCCTGCCCGCTGCACATTGAGCGCGGTCAGGATGGCTTTCTTGGCCTTGCGGATGTTGGCGGGGTTGTGCAGGGAACGCCGCACAATGTACGCGCTGCCGTCAAGTTGTGCCAGCAGTTCACTCATATGGATCGGCGTGCCCGTCATGGCGACATCGCGCCCGAACGGGGACGAGGTGGTGTGCTGACCGGACAAACTGGTCGGAGCCATCTGCCCGCCCGTCATGCCGTAGATGGCGTTGTTGATGAACACGACGGTGATCTTCTCGCCGCGCGCCGCCGCGTGCAGAATTTCCGCCGCGCCGATGGAAGCCAGATCGCCATCGCCCTGATACGTGATCACGATATTGTCCGGCAAGACGCGCTTGATGCCCGTCGCCATCGCGGGCGCACGTCCGTGCGCGGCTTCGCAGCCATCGACGTTGAAATATTTGTAGGCGAACACCGCGCAGCCCACCGGCGCGACGACGATGGCTTGCTCACGCAGGTTCAATTCGTCAATCGCTTCCGCCAGCAGCCGATGCGCGACGCCGTGCGTGCAGCCCGGACAGTAAAACGTCGGTACTTCCGCCAGCGCACACGGATACTCGTAGACGACTTCCATCGAGGCTGGCGCTGCAATAGTTTCTAACATAGTCATGCCTCCCTTAGATGCCAGCCCGCATCAAGTCGTGCTGTTTTTCGTATTGTTCATGGATAACCGCTTCGATCTCGTCCGGCATCGGGATCACGCCGCCCATCCGTCCGTAGAAATGCACGGGCAAGCGTCCGTTGACCGCCAAGCGCACATCTTCCACCATTTGTCCGGCGTTCATCTCCACCACCAGCACATCGGTGATGCCTTGCGTGGTAAGCTCCGCCAGCCGATCCGACGGGAAAGGCCACAGGCTTTGCGGGCGGAACAACCCGACCTTCAGGCCATGCTGCCGTGCGGACTCGACGGCGCTCTGTGCGATGCGTCCCGCGCTGCCATACGCCACCACCAGCAGTCTAGCATCAGCGGTCATGTATTCCGTGCTGCGCTGTTCGGCGTAGCGGATTTCGATCAGGCGGTTTTGCAGTTTACGGTTGAAGGCTTCCGCCGCGTCCGCTTCGAGGTACATCGAGGAGATCACGCGTTTGGCGCGTCCCTTCGCGCCCGTCAGTGCCCAACTCGGCTCTCGATGGGAAATTGGCTGCATGGGCGGCAGTTCGGCGGGTTCCATCATCTGCCCGACCAGACCATCGGCGGCGATGATCACCATATGCCGGTATTTTTCTGCCAGTTTAAAGGCCAGTGTGGTGAAGTCGATGGCTTCTTGCACGGACGCGGGCGCGAGCACAATCGGGTGAAAATCACCGTGTCCTGCCGAGCGCGTCACCTGAAAATAATCCGCCTGTGACGGCAAAATGTTGCCTAAGCCGGGGCCACCGCGCATCACATCGATGATCACGCAGGGCAGTTCCGAGCCAGCGATGTACGACATGCCCTCTTGCATCAGGCTGATGCCGGGGCCGGACGACGAGGTCATCACGCGGACGCCCGTACACGCCGCGCCGTACACCATGTTGATCGCGGCGACTTCGCTTTCGGCTTGCAAAAATACGCGCCCCAGTTCTACCATGCGGCGCGCGAGATGCTCCAGTAGCTCAGTTTGTGGGGTGATGGGATAGCCATAGTAAGCCGTTAATCCGGCGCGGACGGCTGCTTCCGCCATCGCCACGTTGCCTTTTAATAATTCACGGCTCATGGACGACAACTCCTCCGGTGTGAACCCGGACTTCACGGAACACCGTGATGCACACATCGGGGCAGACGAGGGCACAGATGGCGCACCCTGTACACTTGTTGGTCGGGTCAACCAGCGCGGCGGGGTGATAGCCTTTGGCGTTGATCACCTCGTTCGACATCGCGATGACATGTTGAGGACAAAAACCGAGGCACAGCGTACACCCCTTACAGCGTTCCTGATCAATGGAAATACTCCCCTTGGTCATACTTCCTCTCTTTTGAATAAACACTATTTCTAACATCCTCACCATACGGCGATTTTGGGCGCGGCGTAGAGTACGTAAAGTCATAACTTTGGCGCGTGTTTTGTCATGAAACCATTGATTTAGCCTCCCCCAACATAGCCTCTTTGCATACAGAATCAATGATGTTCTGCACTAGCGACGGGAGCTAGAGTTGCCTACGATCAGGGGAGAGGATACAAGACATGTTATAGAGAGATGAATTATGGAAAATCCTCATTTTGCGTTTTTTGAGGGTCTGATCGTCCCCATCGAAGAAGCCAAAATCAGCATCATGACCCATGCGCTCCATTACGGAACGGCTGCCTTCGCTGGGTTACGCGCCTATTGGGAGGCGGATGATCATCAACTATATTTATTCCGCCCGTTGGATCACTTCCGTCGCTTCCGTGCCTCCGCTGAAATGCTCTACATCGACCTCCCCTACACGCCGGAGCAGTTGCGCGACATCGCCATCTCGCTCCTACAGCGGGAAGGCTATCACACTGACACATACCTCCGCCCGCTGGTCTACAAGTCGCAGCCGACGATTGGCGTGCGGCTCCACGACCTGACCAGCGACATCGCCATGTTCGCGCTCCCGTTCGGCAGCTACATGGAGCACGAAGAAGGCATCAACGTCACCGTTTCATCATGGCGGCGCGTGGATGACAACGCTATTCCACCGCGCGGCAAAATCTGCGGCGCGTATGTCAACTCGGCACTGACCAAGACCGAAGCCACGCTCGACGGCTTTGATGATGCGCTGGTGCTCGATCAAGAAGGGCATGTGGCGGAAGCCAGCGCCGCCAATTTCTTCATGGTGCGCAACGGCAAGGTGATCACGCCGCCCGTGTACGCCAACATTCTGGAAGGCATCACGCGCAACACCTGCCGCACCTTGCTCTTGAACGAATTGTGCATGGACATCGAGGAACGCCCCATCGACCGCACCGAGTTATTCAGCGCGGATGAGGCATTTTTGTGCGGGACGGCGGTGCAGATCGCGGCTATCACTTCCGTCGATCATCATCGCATCGGCGGCGGCGTGATGGGGCCAGTCGTCAAAGAATTGCGTCGGCTGTTCTTCCGCATGGTGCATGGCAAGCTCTCGCACTATCGCCACTGGGTGGAACCGGTCTACAGCATGGAAGCCATCCACTGAGACGGCGCTAGAGTCATATCGACTCATTCGTGCGTGAAAGACTGAACCTGTCTCCTCTCCTTACAGCGCCGTTTCCCCACTCTGTCATCAGGATGGGGAAACGGCCTTGTTTATCCAATTTTCTATCCGGCACCGAGCATTAATCCAGTACGGGTTCCTTGACCACATGCAACTGGAGTTGGTGCTTCACCATCTCGCCCACGGCTTTACCCTTCTCGGATAGCGCACCCGTCGGGCACACCTGCACGCATTTTCCGCACGATGTGCAAATGTCGCTCTGATTCCACGGCAAACCGAGATCGGAAGTCACCACCGCATCGATGCCGCGCCCCATCACGTCCCAGTTGTGTGCCTTCTCGATCTCGTCGCAGACGCGCACACAGCGGGTACACAGCACGCAGCGGTTACGGTCAAACACGAAACGCGGATGCGAGGCATCGACCGTGCGGCGCGGGAACCGATACGGCATCGTCAGGTGATCAACTCCCAACGTCTGCGCCAGCGTTTGTAATTCACAATGACCGTTCGAGACGCATACCGAGCAGATATGATTGCCTTCCGACAGCAGCAGTTCAAGGATCGTCCGGCGATGTTCGGTGAGCGCCGCCGACTCGGTCGTGATCTCCATCCCTTCGCGGACGTGCAACGAGCACGCGGGGACAGGCCGCGAGTAGCCTTTCACCTCCACCAGACACAGCCGACACGAACTGACCTCCGAGAGGCCGTTCAGATGGCACAGCGTCGGGATGAAAATGTCGTTTTCCTCAGCCACATCGAGGATGGTGGAGTCGTCACGGGCGGCGACCCACTGCCCGTTGATCGTCAATGTGCTTACATGTACAGGCTGATTCATACCGCCTCCGTGACGAGCAAGCCAACCGGACACACGTGTGCATCGCAGCGGTGGCTGTAGATATGCGCCAGATATTCATCGCGGAAATAGCGCAGCGTGCTCAGGATCGGGTTTGGCGCGGATTGGCCTAGCCCGCACAGACTGCCGCGTTTCACCACGCCGCATAACCGCTCTAACAGTGCCAGATCGTCCGATGTTGCCGTGCCATGCGTGATGCTGCTCAGTAAATCGTACAACTGCGCCGTGCCAACGCGACACGAGGTACACTGCCCGCACGACTCAGCCATGCAGAATTCCATGAAATAGCGTGCGACATCGACCATACAGGTGGTTTCGTCCAAGATGATCATGCCGCCGGAACCCATCACCGAGCCAAGTTTGACCATCGAATCGTAATCTACCGAGGTATCCAGATGCTCCAGCGGGACGCACCCACCTGTCGGACCGCCCGTCTGCACCGCTTTGAATTGCTTCCGGTTGGGGATACCGCCGCCCAGATCGAACACGATCTCGCGCAGCGTGATGCCTAGCGGCACTTCGATCACGCCGCTGTTCACGACCTGCCCCGTCAGCGAAAAGACTTTGGTACCTTTGCTCCTGCCGACGCCAATTTCTGCGTACCACGCGCCGCCGTTGCGGACAATCGAGGGGATGTTGGCGAACGTTTCGACGTTATTGATCAGCGTCGGATAGCCCCACAAACCCGACTCGGAGGGATACGGCGGACGGGTGCGGGGGATGCCGCGCTTGCCTTCAATAGAGGCGATCAAGGCCGTCTCCTCGCCGCACACATACGCGCCCGCCCCGACGCGCACCCGCACAGTGAAGTTAAACTCGCTATCGAGAATCTTCTCACCGAGCAAATTAAGTCCCTCGGCCTGTGCGATTGCCGTTTCCAGCCGTTTAACGGCGAGTGGATACTCCGCCCGCACGTAAATGAACCCTTCATCCGCGCCCACCGCATATGCCGCAATCGCCATGCCTTCCAACACGCGGTGCGGGTCACTTTCCAGCACGGTACGGTTGGCGAACGCGCCCGGATCGCCTTCATCAGCATTGCAAATAACATATTTATGTTGATTTTCAGTATGTGCGACGATGCTCCATTTCAACCCGGTGGGGAAGCCCGCCCCGCCGCGTCCGCGTAGTCCGCTCTGGCTGACTTCGCGCAGCACATCCTTGGGCGTCATCGTCTCAATGACTTTCATCAATCCAGCGTAACCGTTAACGGTCAGATAATCTTCGATATGCGTCGGGTCGATCTTGCCGGAATTTTCCAGCACGATCTTGCGCTGGCGTTCAAAAAATGGGGTATGTACCGGGCATTCAAGGCGGCGTATGGGCTGACGACCCAACGCCGACACGATCTCCGGTGCGTCGGTCGGGGTGACGGTCTGATACAGCACCTCATCGGAGCTGACGGAAACCAGCGGGCCAGCCGAACACAAGCCGAGGCAGCCCACCCCTTTCACCACGCAGGCGCGTTGTAGACCGCGTTTTTCCACCTCGGTCTGCAACGCTGCTTGGACGCGATCACTGTGGTTCGTCAAACAGCCTGAAGCGGTACACACCCGGATGCAGTGTTCATAGTGTCCTTGCCGTGCCGCTTCCGTCTGTGCGATCTGCTCGATTTCTTCAGGCAACATGATGTATCCATCTCCCGATTTGTTGGACGACGGTGGTCGGGGTCGCGTCTCCTACGGGCATCGAGTCGTATTCCACAATCGGCGCGGGACCACAATAACTTAGGCAGCGCGCCACCTTGAGCGAAAGCTCGCCGTTCGGGGTTGATTCGCCGGGTTTTATGCCGTAGGTTTCCTCGACCGCGTGCAAAATGTTCGCCGCGCCCCGAATATGGCAGGCCGTTCCCGTACACACCGTGCAGGTATGACTGGCTGGCGGTGTCAGGGAAAACAGGTGATAAAAAGTAGCGACGCCATAAACTTGACTGGGGCTAACATGCAGTGCTTCTGCGACGAACCGCAGCGCTGGCTTATCCAGATAGCCGAATTCTGCCTCTATCGTGTGCAGCACTTCGATCAGCGCGTGGGGCTGAAAGTCGTACTGGAGCATGGTACGTTCGACATGCCGCCAGCGGAGATCGTCGGATGGTAGAGTCAACTTCTTGCCTCTGGGTAATTGAGATTGCATACTTCCTCCTGCAAGCTTCATTCAATAATCAACCGGAACGTGCAGAGCATCAGGCTAAGATAAAACATGCCTGCCTAGACACTACTGACTATTGATTGGGTGGTTCAGCGAGAGATCGGCGTATCAATAGGTGATCTGCGCCATCAATATCCTGAGTTGTGGAAAAGAAGGGTGTCGGGAACGCCTTACATCTTGCAGGTGTCAAGCGAATGCGTTGCTATTCAATGAAAGGATGACTTGAGGAGCCGTGCAGGATAGCGCTCCAAAACCAGCCATTCCAGAAACTCAGGACAAGTAGGGAATATGCTTGAGAGAACCAGCTACGGTGAACATGGTCATCGTCCTCCTTCGCGAACAAAAAAATAAACGAAGATAGAACGTTCACGGACATCGCCGTGAGTAGGTGCGACTAACGTAGGTTACTAACTAAGTAGTATACTTTTTCTATATCATAGCCAGTTAACCGTAACCTCGTACGTGATGTTTGTCACAATCGAGGTAGTCCAAGCATCACTGTTAACTGTTAACAATATTTTTCGTCGTTTGCCGACCTCATTACAGCGACGACCGCACCGGCACGCGCTCAATCCGCAGCCGGTACGCCAGCTCGCCCGTCAGTCGGCAGGCGGCTTGCTTGATGGCAGGCGACAGCGTCGGGCACAGCGACGTACTATCGGGCTGCACGCCGAGCATGGCGATCTCGCAGCCAAGTTCCGCGATGATATAGCTGGCGAACATCGACAATGGCAGCGCGTGTGTCGAGGCGCTTACGCCCGTGATCTCGTGCCAATCCAGCCAGCGGATCGCGCCGCACGGCAGCGCCATCTGCGCCGCGTCGATCATCAGGATCAGATCGGGCTGGAAGCGTCGTAGCGTTCCCGTGCAGTTTTCCGGTGCAGCGCCCGCATCGATGATCAGCAGTGAGGCTTGCCCTTGTGCCAGCGGACGCAGCACGCGCGCTACCACCACCCCGACCGCGTCATCACCGCACAGCGGGTGCCCGATCCCGATCACGGCGACTTTGACGGCGCGCCTAACGCTGGCTAGACGTTTCAGGGTCAGCCGCAGGGACTTTTTCCATGTTCGTACTAGCATTGACTTCCCGTCCATAGGTAGTGGTGAAGGTCGTTTTATCTAGCGTCGCCAACTCCCATTCGGTGTTCGATAGCACGATGCACTTGAATCGGCAGCTTTCCACGCACTGCCCGCAGAAGGTGCAGCGATCCAGATGGTAGCGCATCTCGAACTGCTTCTTCGCCTTGTCGATGGTGATGAGTTCGATGGCGTTGGCGGGGCAGTCGTCCACGCACAGCGAACAACCAGTACACTGCTCCGGTTGCCAATGCAGCTTGCCCCGCAATTGCTCCGGTGGTGGGGTTCGCTCAAAGGGATATTGGCGCGTGGCGGTTCGTCTGAACGCGGATCGCAGTACATCTCCGAACATCGTGGCGAGTTTCATGCTTTCACCTCCGTTGCCGTCTGGTGGATGGATCTTCGGCTGCTACAACATCATCCGCCCAGCACGATAATCACGAATAACTGTGCCAGCCCGAGCAGCGCGCCCAACCGCCACCACAGGTTGATGGTCTGGTCGATGCGCATCCGTGTGAGCAAGGCTTGCACAACGACGAGGCCGACCAGCAGCACCAGCGTCTTTGCCAGAAAACTCAACGGATTATCGATCCCGCCGAGGTAAAAGGCGGCGATCAGCGTCAGGCCGAGGAACATCTCGACGGCCTTACCGAGCCGGAACAACGCCAGCCCGCGCCCGCTGTATTCCGTCAGCGCGCCCGCTACGATCTCGGTTTCCGCTTCGGGGGCATCAAAGGGTGGCAGTTCCAGCTTGCCCATCAGCGCCACCAGCGCGATCAGGAAGCCGACGGGCTGCGTCAGCACCAGCAGATGCCCCTCTGCGTAGACGTTGATCTCGCTGATCTGCCATGTGCGGGCGGCGACGGCGGGGCCGAGCAAGGCCAGCAAAAACGGCGCTTCATACGAGAATAGCTGTGACAGTGTGCGTGTCGCGCCGACCAGTGAAAAACGGTCGGTCGTGTTGCTGCCCGCCAAGCTGATGCACAGCGTCAGCAGACTCAGCAGGTACACCACCACGATCAGATCGCCCGCGAAGCTGTAGGCGGGTGGCAGCCCGATCAACGGGACGTACAGCGCCGCCGTCAGCGTGCCCGTCAGCGCGATGATGGGCAGCCCGATGAACAGCCGCGCATCTACTCCGTTCGGCACGATCTCTTCTTTCGCCAGCAGCTTGACCGTATCCGCCAACGGCTGGAACCAGCGCGGGCCGATGCGGTTTTGCAAGCGCGCCAGCAGCTTACGGTCGATCCATTCATAGGCCAGACCGCCCACCAGAATGAACACACCGCCCGGAAACAACGTTAATGCGAACAAGCTGCGGAGAGCGTCCATAGGTCTCTGCCTCCGATTGATAAGTCGAGATCGCGCAACACGACACTGCCTTCAACCGCTAATACCGTGCCAAAACGAAAAACCAAATAACCTGACTGCCACGCTTTGCCTTTGAGTCCCGCAGGGGCTTCGTAGGTTGAGCCAGACAATTCATTGTCGGGAATTTTGGGCAACCCGAAATTTACTTGGTTACCTTCACATCCTGATAGTACTTGATCCCGTGCTGACGCAGGTCTTCCCACGTCCAATGTTCGTGCTCCTTGCCGTTAGGCGTGATGATCGCCATGCGGTCATTGCACGAGAAGCACGGGTCAACGCCCGCCAGAATCATCGGAATATCCGCCAGATGATGACCGATTGCCAGCGTCAGCACCGACGCCATATTGCAGATCGTCGGCGTGCGCACCCGAATCCGGTCGGGTTTGTCCGTCCCATTGCTGCGCATGAAGTAAAACAGTTCGCCGCGTGGCGCTTCGATCCGGCTGATCGTCTCGCCCGCTTTGATCTTGCGCGGCATCCGGCTTTTCAGCGGCCCTTCCGGCAGCTTATCCAGCACCGCGCGGATCAAGCGACAGCATTCGAACAACTCTTTTACGCGCACCACAAAACGCGCTTCAAGGTCGCCTGTCGTCTCCATCACGATATGGACGGGATACTCGGCATAGGCCGCGTAAGGCGCTTCGGTGCGAATATCGCGCGCCACGCCGGATGCCCGCGCCGTCGGGCCGACCACGCCGAGTTGTTCCGCCGCCTCCGCCGACATCACGCCGATTCCGCGCGTCCGCCGCAGGAACATCTCGTCGGTCGTCACCACGTCCAGATAGTGATGAATGCGCGGCTCCAGAAAATCGAGAGCATGGCGGATCACCTCGGCCTGCGCTTCGGAAATATCGAACTTGACGCCGCCGAGCACATTTGCCGAGTAATGCACGCGGTTGCCTGCCAGCGCTTCGAGGATGTCCATCACGGTTTCGCGGTCGCGCCACGTGTACATGAACAGCGTTTCAAAGCCCGCCTCGTGCGCCGCCACGCCCAACCACAGCAAATGGCTGTGCATCCGTTCCAGCTCCGCGATCAGCACGCGGATGGCTTGCGCACGTGGTGGCGCGCTGACTCCCGCCAACTGCTCCACGCCCAACGTATAGACGGTGGCGTGCGCGTGCGAGCAAATCCCGCAGATGCGTTCCAGCAAGTACAAATCTTGTACCCAGTTGCGCGCCTCGGTGGCTTTTTCGATGCCGCGATGCGCGTAACCAAGCCGTACCGTCGCGTCAGTCACGATCTCGCCGTCCACGCTGAACTCGAAGTGACCGGGTTCTTTCAGGGCGGGGTGCTGTGGCCCGATTGGGACGATGAATTTTTCGACCTGTGCCGAGTGTTCGTTGGTATGCATAGACGATCCCCTCAGACTGTGCCCTCTGGCGCGTGGGTCACATTCTCCGCGACAAAGCTCTTGCGCAGTGGATACACCCACGCGGGCCAGTTATCCGGCAAAAACAGATGCGCGCTGGATGGTGTGCCCTCGATGCTGACGCCGAGCATTTCGATCAGTTCGCGCTCAAAAAAGCTGGCAGACGGGATGATCCCGCAAATGCTGGCGACGGTAGCGGCGCTATATGGCACGCGCACCCGCAGTGTCACCACCGCCGCGCCCGCGCAAAATTGGTACAGCACCTCGATGGTCTGCGACTCCGCGCCCAGATCAAGGCCGGTGATCGCGGCGAGATAGCCCCACCGCGCCTCCTGCAGCGCCGTCACCGCTGGCAGCAAGTCGGCGGGCTGGATCGCCACATCGAGTCGGTTTGGCTCCGGCGTGGTCGTTTCCGATCCCCACTTCGCCAGCAGGGCGCGCGCCGTTTGCAGCGGCAGTTCATACATAGTCATGCTTGCGCCTCCGTGACTGGTTGCGGCGCGTCCAGCTTTTTCAGCAGCTTGACGACGCCATCGATGATCGCTTCCGGACGCGGCGGGCAGCCGGGCACGTACACATCGACGGGGATCACCTCATCGATATGCCCGACCACGTTGTAACAGCCCTGAAACGCCCCGCCGGAAATCCCGCATGATCCCACCGCGATTACGAACTTCGGCTCCGGCATCTGCTCGTACACGCGCCGCAGTCGATCCCGCGCTTGCAGCGTGACTGGCCCCGTACACAGCAAGACATCGGCATGGCGCGGGCTGCCTTGCAGCTTGATCCCCAAGCGCTCCACGTCGTAGCGCGGCGTCAGCGTCGCCAGAATCTCGATGTCGCAACCGTTGCACGACCCGCTGTTGAAATGGATCGCCCACGGTGAATTTTTCAGCCCCCAGCCTTTGATCTGTTCCAAGAGTGTCATCACGTCACCCCAATACCAGCGCGATCAGCGCAAAACATAGGCCAAGCAGATACAGCAGCGCGATTGGTTCCAGCGTGCTGCTGCCGAGCATCAACACGCCCAGATGCAGCACCGCGAAGAACAGTGCGATCACGAAAAACGAGCGATACCCCGGCGCGGCGGGGGTGGTCGAGGCAGTTTCGCCGCTGGCATATGTGCTGGATTTCAACGTGTTGGCGTTCGGCTTGCCCGCCAGCAGCCGTCCCGCGCCGAACAGCACCCCGACCAGCACGAGATACAGCACAAACGCCACAGGGGGAGCAAGTAGAATATCTGCCATCACTATCTCCTTAATGCCCGAAGGCCGTCATCACCGCCGCGCCAGCAGGGCCAGTCAGCCAGTTCACCAGCGACGGACTCACGCCGATCACCACGATCACGACCGCCATCACTGCCAGCGGCACATAAATCGTGATGGGCATCGGCTCCCCCGCGCGCACGGCCTCTGACGGCTCCTTGCGATACAGCAGGTTAACCAGCGGTGCGTAATAAGCCAGCGACAGCACACTGTTCAGCGCCGCGATCACGACCAGCACTTCCACCACTGCGTTTTGCGTTTCGAATCCCGCCGTGAAGATTTGCCATTTGGACATGAAGCCTGCCAGCGGTGGCAATCCGCCCAGACCGAGCACCGCCACGCTGAAGGCGAACGCCGTGATCGGGTAACGCTGCGCCGCGCCCGCCAGATCAGCCGTCGTCAGTGTGCGGTGATGATCGCCGCGCGCGACGAACAGGGCGTACATCATGCCACCTGCCGCGAGGAAGGCCAGCCCTTTCATCAGGCTGTGCGTCAGCAAGTGGAACAAGCCGCCCTGTGCGCCGTCCGGCTGTCCCATGCCGATCCCGATGCCCAGACCGAGCAGCATGTAGCCGATCTGCGCCACGCTGGAAAACGCCAGCAGCCGTTTGACTTGCGTTTGCCGCAGCGCCATCAAATTACCCACGCACATATTCAGTACGCCGAAGGTCATCAACAGCGTTCCCCACGATGGTGCAGCGCCCGCCATTGATCCCAACGCCCGCAGCAGCGCGACGAGGCCAGCTTCGATCACGACGCCGGATAGAATCGCGCTGATTCCGCTCGGTGCGTGAGCGTGCGCATCGGGTAGCCATGTGTGCATCGGGACAATCGCGATCTTGACGCCGAACCCGATCAGGAACAGCGCGCCCGCCGCCAACAACACGCCAGCGCCGTCGCTTGCTAGTCTGATCTGATCAAAGGCCAGCGATCCCGTCTGCGCCAGCACCAGCGCGATGCCGAGCAGGATCAACGCTGATCCGACGGCACTCTGCACCAGATATTTGACGCCTGCTTCCAACGAGGCGGCTTGCTCACGATAAAACGCCACCAGTAAATACGACGACACCGCCATCAACTCGAACCACACCCACAGGTTGAACAGGTCGCCCGCGCACGCCAGCCCGATCATCGATCCGGTCATGGTCAGCAGCAGCGCGTAATATTTTTCTTCCCCGACCTCACCCGCCATCGACACGCCCGAAAACAGGATCACGAACGTGCTCAAAGTCACTACGGTGGCACTCAATAGCAAACTCAGACCGTCGAACCGCAGTGTCACCATCCCGACGTGGACGCTCTCCACGCCCTGCGCGCTGAACTGATACGCCGTGAACCCGAACGCGATCCACATCAGGATCAGCGTGATCACCGCCGACCAACGCGCGTAATTCACCTGCCGGATCGTCCCTGCGGTCGAGCGAGGCCACGCCAGCGTCACCGTCCCGCCTGAAGGCTGTGCGTGCGGCGGCAGTGAAGCGTGTTCCCACACCGCCACCACGGCGAACAACCGCCCCGCCAGATAGATGAACGGAGAGGCTGCCAGCGGCAGAACTACTAGCCATACGAATGCATCTAGCGTCACGGTGTACCTCCCCCGCGCAGCAGCAGCGTCGCTAGGACGATCACCAGCCCGAGCACGATGCCTGCCACGTTCCAGTTAAGCTGTCCCGTTTGCGTCGTGCGCAGCGCCGTCGCGATCTGTTGCGTCAGCCGCATGATTTGCCGATTCAGCCATTCAAATCCGAAATCTTGCCGCGCGGCGACGGCGGGTGCATCCAGCAGCCTCGCCAGCCATTTCAGCCAGCCTCGCAGCCACATCCACCACAGCAGCCCGCCAGCAGCGATGCTGATCAGCGCCACCAGCGTGATCGGCGCGGTCACCACTTCTTGCACCAGTTCGCCCAACGACAATTCGCTCAGATTGTGGAACGGCAACGTAGTGCGCAATAGTTGGTCATAACCGCCTGCCAGTGCCCATGTCGTCAGCGTGCCAAACGCCAGCACGAACAGCGACACTTGCATAGCTTTCGGCGCGTCATGAGCGTGCAGCGCCGCGCGCGGACTGCCATAAAACACCAGCCACACCATGCGCACGGTATACAGCGCCGTCAACCCTACGCCGACGAGCAACCCGGCCGTCAGCCACCACGCCTGATCCGCGAAGCTGGCTTCCAAGATCAATTCTTTGCTCCAGAAGCCGTTGAAGATCGGCACGCCGACCAGCGCCGCCGCGCCGAGCAGAAAAACGTTACGCACGAATGGCATCCGCCGCCCCAAGCCGCCCATCTCACGGATGTCGCGCGTCTCTACCGCGTGGATCACCGCACCCGCGCCGAGGAATAGCAGCGCCTTGAACACCGCGTGACTGAGCAGATGGAATTGGCTGGCGAAGATCGCGCCGATCCCCACCGCGTACACCATGTAACCGAGTTGGCTGATCGTGGAATAAGCGAGGATGCGCTTGAGGTCGTTCGCCACCAGCGCCATACAGCCCGCCAGCAGCGCCGAGATCAGCCCCACCGCGATGATCGTGCCCGTCCAGCCGGGGACGTTGGCAAAGGCGGGATAAAACCGTGCCAGCAGATACACGCCCGCGTTGACCATCGTCGCGGCGTGGATCAGCGCGCTGATCGGTGTTGGCGCTTCCATCGCGCTTGGCAGCCACGTATGGAACGGCATCTGCGCAGATTTCGCCGCCGCGCCGATCAAGAAGCCGAACGCGATCAAGCTCAACGAGGTGGCAGGCAGCTCGGCCGCATGTGCCAGCAGATAATCGATCTGCGTGCTGCCGAGATTCGCCGCCGCCACCAATGCCCCGATCAGCAGCCCGACGCCGCCGATCTGCGTGATCACCAGCGCCTTCATCCCGCCCATGACGGCTTTCGGATCGTCATTGTGAAACGAGATCAGCGCGTACGAGCAGAACGCCACCAGTTCCCAGAAGAAGAACAGCAGCAGCAAACTATTCGTCAGCACCAGCCCGCACATGCTGCCAATAAAGAACAGCACGAGCGCGTAATAACGCCGTTGCTGCGCCTCGCCCTGCATGTAGTCTGCCGAAAAGATGATGGTCAGCGTACCGATGAACGTCGCGATCACCGCCAGCATCACGCCGAGTCCGTCCGGCGTGAAGGTTAACTCACCGAACACGCCGCCGAGCACAACGCGGATGACCGCCGTCTGCGTGGCGAAGGGCAGCAAACACAGTGCCGCAAGGCTGGCGAGACTGCCAGCCACCACCGCGATCAAATTGTGGGTTCGGGGACGGCTGTCGCGTGTCCACAATACGGACAGCGCTCCTAACCACGGCAGTCCTATCGTGAGAATGACCAACCACGCGATCATAAATCACTCCCGTAATTCAGATAGCACGCGGACATCCAACGTACCGAACCGCCGCCGCACTTGCACTGCCAGCGCCAGCCCGACCACAGCGACTATCGTATCCACCACGATCACGGTCGCGGCGAGGCTTTGCCCCAGATTCACCTGACCGCTGGCTCCTCCGGCGGCGACCAGCGCCAGCACGGCCGCTTTGATCAGGAGTTGCAAGGCGATCACGACCTTGATCAGGTTGCGCAGCGCCAGCAGCCCGTACAGCCCGACGCCGAACAAACCGAGCACGCCTATCAGCGCGATGGAGGCGGGTGAGACTTCTGTCATCATGCGTATTCCTCCACTTGTTCGGGTTCCGTCACCATTTCCGGCTCCGGTGGGGCTTGGTCGAGTGCTGGCGGGTTGCTCTCATCACCCGCGATCACTTCTACAGGGGCGGTTGTTGCCGTCTGCGCCTCAATCGTCTTCACTTCCGACAGCAATCCCAGAATGCCGAGCACGCCCGCGAAGATCACGCCGATCTGCAAGATCACGTCGAGTCCGCGCTGCTGCCACAGCATGTTGGAAAACGAGAGTTCAGCCGGAAGCGGCGCACGGATGGATGTGCTGAACGTGCTGAGGAGAGGAACTGTCATCAGGCCGAGTAAAATCGGCACGGCGGCGGCGAGGATGACCGCCAGTGGTTTGGTTATGACGCTTTGTTGGTTCGGCTCTTGTTCTCCAACAAGATTTAGCGCGAAAATGAACAATACGGTGACTAAACCAGCACCAACGCTGAGTTCAATAACAGCGATCTCGTGCCCACCGAGCAAAAATAACAGGATGGACACTAGGGCGCTGGTACAGGCCAGCCACAACGCCGCGCTGAGGAGGCGCGCCGCCCGTATCGCTAATACAGCGCAACCGACTATACCCACCGTCAAGCCTGCAATAAGCATCGCTGCTATCTCCGGTTGATAAAGCCATTCTAGCTATTCTGCATAATAGACACCCGCGCAATACCTGCACAGTATCGAATGTATCCTCCCAAAGGTGACAAACGTCTTTATTTGTGAAATATTGCACTAATTATGGCGCACGCAAAAGCTGTGGGAGGTGTCACGACGAAGCGATGTCGATGGGCTTCCCGCACACGCCACGCCATTCTTCTCCTCTCCACCCGTGCTACCCCCTTACATTTGTAAGCGTACATTTGTAAGCATACAAATGTAAGGATGTTCAATCCAGAAAACCTGTTGTATCCTACTCGCACAACAAAAAACGACCTCAGCTTGCTCGCTTTGGTCGTCTGGGATCATCGTTCATCCGTCCGCACATCCATTCGCGCAACCCGCCGCGTGAGGAGCTGTCCAATGATGCGCCATCTATCGGCACTGTCTTTGCTTTCTACCTGATCTGAGTTTCGGACAGTCACTGCGCAGCCAACAGCGCACGGCTGAGTACAAATTCATTGGTGATGCCGAGGGTGAGTCCCGTAGGGACTTCGTCCTCTAAGCCTGACGTTTCAACGTCGGGCGGCGCTGCCGATAGTACCGCGTGACCTATCCAAAATTGCGGTTATCAGCCCCTAGCACGCGTCTTCTGCTTTCTACTTAGCACCTAGCACTCAGCACTTAGCACTGTCTTTTGCTTCTGTACTAAGGACTAAGCACTCAGCACTAAGGACTATTTTCAGGAGTTTCCCATGCCTTGGTCGCCCGACAACATCACCATCGGTGAATTCGAAGACCTGCCCGTCCAGATGCTACCCTATCGTGTCTACTTCGCCCCTGCCGATGATCCGCCGCCCATCGAACCCATCGAACCCACCGCCACCCTTGTGCCCGTGCCCGCTACCGTCCCCGCGCCAACTCCCACCTCGGACTCCCCTCTCCATGGCAATGGAGAGGGGGCGGGGGTGAGGCTCATCCTCACCGATCCCGACGACGACTGGGACGACGATCCTCCCACTGTCATGCAGCGCAGCGCAAACACGGAGGCACGCCCCGTCCCTGACTTAGCACTTGGCACTCAGCACTTAGCACTATCGTCCAAGGGGGTGAGGCTCATCCTTACCGATCCCGACGACGATTGGCATGACGAACCCATAACCGCCACCCCTGCGCCCATTCCGAAAGATGTGATGTCTTCTGAGCCTACCTGTTCAACGTCGGACGGTCTTAGCTATCTACATGGGATCATTTTAGGGATCATCGATCCCCGTATCCCGCACCATCACGCCCTCCCCACCGCCACACGGGATCATTCCCTGCTCCCCTTCGCCTTGCGGGAGAAGGGGTTGGGGGATGAGGGCTACTACGCAGCCCATTCTTCCTCTGCTCGCCTACGTCAGCTTCAACCCGTGCGCGGCGATCATCTCATCGCACATCGCCCAGATGCGATCCAGCGGCATCGTCGCCGCCACCAGCGGATCGAGCATCGCGGCGTGGTAGACGTGCTCACGCTTGCCTTCCAGCGCCGCCTTGACCGTCAGCTCTTGCACGGCGACATGCAAGCGCGACATGCCTGCCAACTGCGGCGGCAGCGCCCCGATCCGCGTTGGTTGAATGCCGTTGCGGTCAACCAGACACGGCACTTCGACGCAGCAGCCATTCGGCAGATTGTCGATCAGATGCTCGTTCCGCACATTGCCATAGATCACCCGCGATTGTCCCGTTTCCATCGAGTGGATGATCAGCGATCCATACTCGTTGCTGCGCTCGATCTCGAAGGGTTCGCCGCGCTGCAACTGCCCGCGAATCTGCTCGAATTCCTTCAGGTTTTCCTCGCTCCGGCGGATGTATTCGTCAATCGGGATTTCGAGCCGCTCGATCTCGCCTGCGTGCGGGATGAAGTGGGCAGAGTATTCGGCGTTATGCTCGGACGACTCGGTCACATAGTAGCCCAAGCGCCGGAACAGCTCCATCCGCACCGAGTCTTGGAGCGGGTAGGCGTTCGCTTCAAGGGCTTTGCGCAGCAGCGGATAGGCATCTTTGCCGTTGTGCTCGAAGCGCAGAATCCACGCCACATGATTGATGCCCGCGCCGAGGTACGTCACTTCCTCATACGGCACGCCCGTGTACTGCGAAATCTGCCATGTGGTGTACTGCACGCTGTGGCACAGCCCGACGATGGGGATCGAGGTCGAGGCGAACCACGCCCAGCACAGCATCGACATCGGGTTGGTGTAGTTCAGGAACGTCGCGTCGGGGCACACTTCTTCCATCTCCCGCGCCACATCGATCATCACGGGGATCGTGCGCAGCGACCGGAAGATGCCGCCGATCCCGTGCGAGTCCGCGATGGTCTGCTTTACGCCATATTTGCGCGGGATGTCGAAGTCGATCAGCGTCGCGGGATGCCCGCCCACCTGAATCATGTTGATCACGTAGTTCGCGCCCGTCAGCGCCTTGCGCCGATCCAGCGTCGCTTCGATGGTCGGCTCCGCGCCGAGCGTTTTTGCCGTCCACCGCGCCATCTGCTCGGCGGTTTCCAAGCGCACGGGATCGATGTCGTACAGCGTGATCGTGCTGTGTTGCAATTCGGGGAAGGTCAGGATGTCGCCAAGCAGATTCTTGGTGAAGACAACGCTGCCCGCGCCGAAAAATACGATTTTGGTCATAACGAATATGCTCTTTCTAGGTATTGCTGCTTGATCGCAGCTAGTTCATTCAATCGTGATCAGCGTGAACAGGCCGATCTCCGCGCTAAAGCGGATCGCCCCGTCCTGCGCCGTAACTTTCAACGCCGTAGCCTCTGCGCCCATGAAGTCCAGCGCCTTGACTGTCGGCGTTTCACCCGCCCAATGCAGCGTCACCGTGATCTGCTGCGGCGTCGGCTCGAATTCAGCGTTCAGCTTCGGGTTGAAAACGCGAATCTGCATCTGCTCGCCCTTACGGAACAGCTCGATCATCAAGCCATCCCCGTTCTCGATGGTCAGCGGCGTGGTGGTGATCTGCGCGGCGGCCTCGGCAGCACTCCCAACCTTGATCGCCCCGCTTGGCGGTGTCACGTCCTGTTCGTCCCACGTATCGCGCGTCAGCGAATTGCCGACGAGGATCAACTTCCCCGCGTATTTAGCGACCTCGGCTTGCACGGCCTCCGTCGCATACGTCACGGTGGGCAAGATCACATATGGGAAGTCCTGTATCCGCGCGATGTTCGGCTCGGTCAGGACGACGTAGGGGATCTGAGCGGCATCGAGCGCGTGCTGGACGCTGATCAGCGTGTCGATGTTCGCGCCGTAGGTCAGGTTACGCGTGTGGTTGGAGTAGACGACGGCGACTTCGGCAGCCGGAGCCGCCCCGTTGTAGGCATCGCCATGCGCTTTGATCCACGCCAGCAGGTCTTTGCGCCATGTCGTTCCAGCGGAGTCATCCAGCATGGTCGGCGCTTTGGTTTCCCAGAACGACAACTGATGCGCATACGTGATCGCCGCCAGCGCCCTGGAATCCGGTGCGTTGGTGGCGTAGCACAGCGACCAGCGGTTGCGCGCCATGCCCTGATACCATTTGTAGGTGTCGCGGGTGATGCGCCAATCGTCCAGCGTGTAGGCCACCGCGCCGCCCTCGTCCTGCTTGTGCCCGTACTCGTGTGCCACCACGTCCACAGCAGCATCGGCTACGGCGGGATCGAAGCCTGTGCCGAGGGTGTCGCTCGGCGTGCTGCCCGGATACTCCTCCGAGATGATCAGCGTGTTCGGGTTCACAGCCTGCACACGGCTGCGCATCTCCGCGAAGTAATCACGCCAGACGGTCTCGCGCCATTCCAGCCACGCCCAGAAGGCTTTGCCGTCCTTTTCCAGAGCTTTCGGCAGGTCAAAGCCCGTCGCGGCCTTGAAGGCGGTGGCGCTGTAGTCGCTGAAATCTGCCCAGCGATCCTCGTAGCGGTAGTAGTACGGCACATCCACGAAGATGCCGTCCGCGCCCAGCTTGGCGATGCCTTCGGCGCGGGTCATGATCGCCTCGCGGAAGCCGGGAGCCAGCGGATTCGCCCATGCATCGGCGGTGGTGGGTTCCAGCCAGAAGGCGTCGATTTCGCCGGGGAGGAAGGTCATCGGCTTGCCGAACTGGTCGATCTGCATCCAGTCAGGGTGTACTTTCTCGATGGAGGTTTCAGGGCGGTCGGGATAGTTCGGCGTCTCGATCTCGGTGCCGCTGAAGTAGAAAAAGACCTTGATATTGTGCTTGTGCGCTTCATCGAGGATCGCCGCTGCCAGCGGGTAAAACGTCAGCGCCGGATCGTACAGAAAGGCATCGGTGAAATTGGTGATGCCCATATCGGCGTCCAACCACAGCGCGCCCTCGCTGGCGGCGGTACGCACGGTTTCCCGCGCCGCCTCCAACAAGTCCTCTGTGATCGGCTTGGACACATCATCTCCCGGATAAAACGTGTAGCCGATGATCGCGGTCACGTCCGAAGGTACGTTAGAAGCAGGCAAAGTTTTCATATCCACCAGTGTTCGGGTAATAGCGGGCGTTTTAGCGGTAGCGGGCACGGAGGCCGTCGCCGTCACTGTTGGGTTGCCCGTCAGGGTCAGGTTATTCCACAGCGTCGGCACGCCCCACTGCGTATGCGGCGCGGTCGAGAGCATCATCTCTTGCTCGGAACTGCCGGGGGTGTCGGTGTCGCTCGGATCGAAGGTCGCGCCGATGGTCTGGTCACTCGCCAGCCGGATGCCCTTCAGCACCAGCGCTGGAATCTGCATCTCGGCGCTGTAGCCCTTGTCCGTGCGCTTGACGGCGAACTTGATGCTATTGATGTAGCTGTCGCGCAGCGTGGCGGGCTGCCAGATGAAAATGTCCGGCGGCACCTTGTCGAAGTCGCCGGGGCTGAGGCCGATCTGGAAGTCGTCGGCGCTTGGTTCGGCGCTGTCAAAATCGAGCTGCAACTGCGTGTCGAACCACAATTCGACATGATCGCCGCGCCAGATGTTGGTATCGGTATACTTCTGCACGATCACATCATCGGCAATGTCAAAGCCGACGTACAGGTTTTCGCTGTCCCACGCGTAGCACACATGCCCGCTCAGATCGTCCGCGCCTGTCCATGTGGCTTTGTCGCCAAAGCTGATCTGGTCGGCGGTGTTGACCTCGGTGCAGGGCATGTCCGCCCAGTCGGTGAGATCGCCGTCGATGGTCAGCAACGCGGTCAGGGCAGTGGCCTTAAGATCGGGGCCATTGGCGGCGGGGCGGTGACGCTGCTGATCCAGCGGCAGGATCGGCTCGACGGCGACCGCTTCCGCCGTATATTTGACCGACAGCGAATTATTGCCCGCCTTGCGATCTTCCAGCGAGAAGGCCGTCGCCCGCAAGGTCGCTTTCTCGGCTGCGCTCGCCCACGGCACATGCCATTCCTGCTGCTGCCCGATGTCCAGCTTGTCATAGCTGGTCTTGGCGATCTGCTCCCCGTTCACGCTCAAACTCACGGGTACCGTCGTCGCCGCCAGCAAGCCGATGTTCTCCACCGTGACCACGATCTCGGTGCTGGTGCCGTCGCTGTTCACCTTGATGTTGCGGATGCGGATGTCAGGCGCGGCGGGTTGGTCAAGGCCGTAATCGGGGATGTCATCGAGGAAAATGGTCGAGACTGCCGACACGAAGCCATATTTTTTGGCGGCTTGTACGGCGAGGTACGCCATCGCTGGATTATCCGGCGGCGCATAATCCAGCGCGAGGATCGGCAGTCCCGTGCGTTTGCTCAACGCCGCCATCTCGCCAGCGGTGAAGGTATTATCGGCGTAAATGTATTCCTTGTTCTGGAAGTCGTAGCTGGTGATCAAATCCTCGAACATCACGGCATCCACCTGCGCGGCGGTTTTGCCGATCACCGTGAACCCGCGATTCTGCACCAGCAGCGCGTCGGGATACGCCTTGCGCAGCCCATCGATCAGCGCGATCATGCCGTCGGTGGTCTGCGGGTAGGCGTCTACTGTGTCCACCGTATCGAGGAATACGCCGTCGAAGCCCTTGGCGATGAACTCGCCCGTCAGCTCGACCATCAACTGCTGCCAGCCCGTTTTGGAGGCGTCTACGAAGTACGATCCCCAATTCTCGTTCTTGCCGAGCAGCCAGCGCGGATCGACACGCCCGTCGGAGTACCATTCACGCCCCGGTTCGGCCTCACCCACGCTCAAGTATGCGACGACCAATGTGCCGTTGGCTTTCAACGCGGCGAGTTCTTCCGCCGTCAGCGTGTCCGGCTGGATGATCGCCAGATCGAATCGCGCAAGGTCATCCAAGCGCCCTTTGCCGTAATACACCACATAATCTGTGATCGTCTTGATCTTGGTGCGGGGCGCTTCCTGCGCCGACACCACCAGCGAACCGAACACCGTCGCCAGCAGCAGGCAGGCACAAACAAACCTGATGGATTTTTTCAGCATAAGGCTCTCGATTCTGTACTAAATTTCGGTCACAGTGGGCTGGCCTCATCTCACTTCTTCAACTCCCTTCTACTTTTGGGAGAAGGGCTGGGGATGAGGGCTATATGTTCATCGTTTGACTCCCGACAGCGCGATTCCTTCGATGAAATATTTCTGGGCGAAGAAGAACACGATGATAATCGGCGCGACGCTGACCAGCGACCCCGCCATCATCACCGTCCAGCGTCCGGCGTACTGCGCTTGGAACAGCGCCAAGCCGACTGGCAGCGTGGTCTGGTTGAGGTCGGCGGGCAGGTAGATCAGCGGCCCCCACAGGTTGTTCCACGAGCCGAGGAAGGTGAAGATCGACAGCGCGGCGAGGGCGGGTTTTGCCAGCGGCAGATATACGCGCCAGAAGATCGTCATCAGCGATGCGCCGTCCACGCGTGCCGCCTCCGCCAGATCAATCGGGATCGTCAGGAAATATTGACGCAGCAAGAACGTCCCGAATGCGCCGCCCATGAAGGCGGGCAACCACAGCGGCACCTGCGTCCCGTACAAGCCCAACGCGCGGAAGATCAAGAAGTTCGGGATGATGGTGGCTTGCGCGGGCACCATCAAGGTCGCCAGCAGCGCGAAGAACAACGCGCCGCGACCGGGGAAGCGCACCACCGCGAACACGAACGCGCCCATCGAGCAGGTCAGCAGTTGCCCGATAGTCGTGATAAGCGCGATCTTGAAGCTGTTGATCAGCAGTGTGGTGAAGGGCAGTTTTTCCCACAGCGTAGCGAAATTATCCAGTGTCACCGGATTCGGGATGAACGTCCGCGTGAACTGATCGGCGGGTTGTTTGAGCGCCGTGGACAGCATCCACACGAACGGCGCGACCATGATCACACCGCCGAGGATCAGCAGCGTGTACGTTACCGCGTCCAACGCCACCCGCTGCACACGGGTATCTTGTGCCCATGTCGGACGCCGCGTGACTGGCTTAAGGGTGTTCATCTCGGTTGTGCTAGTCATAAACCACCCATCGACGTTGCATCCAGAAATATATCAGCGTCATCGCCAGAATGATGATCGTCAGCACCACTGCTTGTGCGCTGGCGGTGCCCATGCGGAAGAAGTTGAAGCCATTGCGGTACACCGAGTACACGATGGTCGGCGTGGTCGAACTGCCATTCGCGCCGCGCGTCAGAATGTACACGTACTCGAAGGCTTGGAAGGCGTTGATGGTCGAGATGATCGCCTGAAAGAAAATGCTCGGCGTGATCAGCGGCAGCGTGATCCGCCAGAACTGCTGCCGTCCACTCGCGCCGTCTACTTGCGCCGCTTCGTAATAATCGCGCGGGATGGCTTGCAGGCCCGCTAGGAAGATGATCATGCCTTCGCCAATCGCGCCCCAGACGTTCACGATGACGACCGACAGCAGCGCCAACTGCGAACCGAGCCAGTTGATCGGCTTGACCCCGAACCAACCGAGCACATAATTCAGCAAGCCCGTGTCGCGTGCGTAAATCCACTGCCACACCAGCCCCACCGCGACGGCGGACGACACGACGGGCAAAAAATACATCACGCGGAACCAGCTCAAGCCCATGATTTTGCGGTTCAGCAGCATCGCCACGAACAGCGATAAGATGATCACGGCGGGCACATACACGGCGCTGAACAATACCGTATTCGTGACCGATTTCAGGAACAGCGAATCCTTCGTCAGTTGTACGAAGTTATCCAGACCTGCCCATGTCGGCGGCGTCAGCAAATCCCAGTTCAGGAAGCTGATGCCAACCGTCGCCAGAACCGAGCCGAACGCCCCGAATACCAACCCTACCAGCGTCGGCGCGAGCAGCAGCAGCACCCACCACCATTCACGACCGATCGGTTTCAAGCCTGCCTGCATAACAGTCCTATCTACTCGCGGAAACGGCGTTCTCGCCCCTGATGATGGTCAGGAGCGAGAAACAAGGTTGAGTCAGTCCACGATATTCGTTATTGATTGCGCGCCAGCACTTCGTCGGCGGCGGGCACGATCTCGTTGAGAGCGTCATCCAGCGATTTTTCGCCGTTCCACACGGGCAGGAAGCCATCACCGACCACCGTCGCCCATTCTTCATAGCCCTTGAATGACGGCTTGACGTGTGCGTATTGCAGGGCATCGAGGAACACTTTGTGATTGATCGGCGCGCTCTTTTGATCCAGATAAATCGGACTTTCCGCTACCGATTGCAGCACGGGGATCGCGAAGCCGAGTTCACTCAGGCGGGTCTGCCCGCTGGGGCCGATGGCATACTTGATGAATTCGAAGGCGGCGTCGGGGTTCTTCGAGTCCTTGGCGACCACGAAGCCCGCGCTGTTGACGCTGGTGGCGCGTCCGGCTGCACCGCTGGGCATAGGAGCCACATCCCACTTGAATTTATTGGCAGAATATTCCGGCACGATCCAGTGACCATAGGTGGTCATGGCGGCGACGCCCGCCGCGAACGGATCACCGAACTGCGATACTGCCGTCGGATCCATCAGCGATTTATCGGTCAGCACCATGTCCGCCATGAATTGCAGCGCGGCCTTTGACTTCTCCTCACCGATCAGGGTTTTGGTGTGGTCAGCGCTGATGATCTCGCCGCCGTTACCCCACATCGCCTCGCTCCAGAACAATTCCATGTCGTACAGGTCGGTGAAGAAGCCCCACTGATCATTCACGCCGTCGCCGTTGGTATCTTTGGTCAACTGCTTGGCGGCGTTTTTCAAATCGTCCATCGTCCAGCTATCGGTGGGATATGCCACGCCCGCCGCGTCAAACATGTCCTTGTTGTAAAACAGGACGATGGTCTGGAAATCGCGCGGGAGGCCATAGATACCATCATCGCGCTTATAGGCTTCCAGCGTGACGGGGTACAAGCCCTTGAGTACGTCGGGGTCTTTGTCCAGATACGGTTGCAGGTTCAGCAGCACCCCGCGCGACTGCCAGTCGGGGTACAAGGGCGCGTCGATGGCGAACACATCCGGCGGCGTATTGCCCGCGTACAGTGTCTTGAGTTTGTCCCAATAGGCTGTCCAGTCGCTCACATCGACCTTCACCGTGATGTCGGGATGGCTTTGCTGGAATTCATCGACAATGGTCTGCCAGACTGCCAATTCTTCGGGCGATCCCCACATCATGTAGGTGATCTCGGTGGCAGCGCGTACACGCCCGACGCCACTCAGCGCGGCGACGGCTATCAGGATAACGAGTACAACAGTAAACTTTCTGTGCATTCTTGGAATCTCCTTCATTCTTGCGGAATAAGTCGGGGCGTCCGGGGACGCGCCAGTAAGTTTGCTTAGTCGGTTACAGCTTCAAGCCGCTCATCGTGATCCCTTCGATCAGATAGCGCTGTGCGAACACGAACACGATGATCATCGGCAAGGTGGCAAGCGTCGCCGCCGCCATCATGACCGCGAAATTGCTGACGAACTGCCCCTGAAAATAGGCGATGCCCACCGACAGCATCTGCATCTCGGTGCGGTTGGTAATGATCAAAGGCCACAGGAAGTCATTCCACGACCATAGCGTGACCAGCACGCCGAAGGCCACCATGACCGAACGTGCCAGCGGCAGCGCCACGTACCAGAAGGTTTGCAGCGGGTTGCAGCCGTCTATAGTGGAGGCGTCGAGCAAATCTTGCGGGATGGTCATGAAGAATTGGCGCAGCAGGAACGTCCCGAACGCGCTGAACATGCTCGGAATGATCAAGCCCTGATACGAGTCCAGCCAGCCGAAGTATTTCAGCAGCACGTAATTCGGCACCAGCGTCACCTGCCCCGGCACCATCATCACCGCGAGGATCGCCAGAAATAGCAGGTTGCGACCGGGGAAACGCATCCGCGCGAAGGCATACGCCGCCAGCGCCGCGAAAATGATCTGCCCCGCCACGCGCATCACCGTTACAAACACCGTGTTGAAGTAGAAGCGCGCGAACGGCACCTGATCGAAGGCTTCGGCATAATTCGCCCAGCGCCATTCTTGCGGCAAAAAGGTTGGCGTCGCGCTCAAGACTTCCTTCGCGCCTTTCAGCGAGGTCGCCACCATCCACACGAACGGCAGCAGCGCCACGATGCTCAACACGATCAAGACGAGGTGCAGCAGCGCGTGACTCAGCCATGCGCGCCGACGCCGTGATAGTGCTGTCTGCGCCGCCATCCGCACCGTGTAGTCGCTGTACTGTGTACTGATCGGTGATTGCATCGTCAACTTCCTACCCTAACGCCCTAAATTCAATCTTTGTCTTCTACCTAGCACTTAGCATTTTCTTCGTCTTCTACTTAGCACTAAGGACTAAGCACTCAGCACTTCTTATTCGTAATGCACCCAGCGCTTTTGCACGCGGAGTTGCACCACCGTCACCACCAGAATGATGATGAACAAAATCCACGCCGTCGCGCTCGCCGTTCCCATCCGCGCATATTTGAAGCCATCTTCGTAAATGTTATAGACGATGGATCGGGTGCTGTTCAGCGGCCCGCCTTTGGTCATCGTGTAAATGATGTCAAAGACTTGAAAAGCGCCGATCAAGGAGGTGATCAAATTGAAGAAAATCGTCGGCGTCAGCAGCGGGATCGTGATCTTGGTGAGCGATTGCCACCAATTCGCGCCGTCCACGCTGGCGGCTTCGTAATATTCACGCGGGATATTCTGCAAACCCGCAAGGAAAATCACCATGCCGTAGCCGCTGCCGCTCCACACGGACATGATCACCAGCGCGTTCATCGCCCAGTTGACATCGGATAGCCATTTGATCCGCCCGAAGCCGACCAGCCCCATGATCTGATTGGCGAGGCCGAGATCAGGGTTGAAGATCCACTTCCACACCACGGCGATAGCGACGGGCATCGTCAGCACGGGCAAAAAGAAGATCAGGCGGTACACGTTGCGGAAGCGAATGCGCGTATTCAGTGCCAGTGCCAACAGCAGCGACACGATCAAGCCGAGCGGCACGCTGACGATGGTGTAACGTGTCGTGTTCCACAATACCTGCCAGAACTTCGGATCGTTGAGCAGCGTGATGTAATTCTGTAGGCCCACCCAGATCGGTGCGGTTAGCACATCCCACTTGGTCATACTGATGACCGCTGACGCACCCAACGCCAGATAGAAGAAGATGCCAAATCCTAACACCATCGGGGCGATCATCAGGTAGCCCCACATGGCCTCGCGAAAGCGGTGCGAACTCCAACGTTGGCTGATCATCTGCCTCGTCCTTATTCCCTATCGCCGTCTGTCGATGCGCTGTAGACCTTCCCGTGTCACCGGGGAAGGTCTACAACGAAGGAGATATGAATTAGTTCGCGCTCAACACAGCGTTGGCAGCGTCGGCGGCCTGTTTGCACGCCTCATCGATGCTCACGTTGCCATTCCACACTTCGGTCAAGACTTCATTGACCTTAGCGTTCCATTCCATGCCCTTAGCGGCGGTCGGATACGGCACGGCGTATTCCAACTCATCGATGAAGATTTTCAAGTCCATCTTGGGGATCGAGTCCACCCACGCCTGCTGCAAGCCTGTGTAGGCAGGGATCACGGTGCCGGACTGCGCGAGGATCAAGGCGGCTTTTTCGCTGCCGAGGAACTTCAGGAACTTCCACGCCTCATCCTTGTGCTTGGTGCCTGACCAGATCACGTTGGAAAGACCGTGAATGATAGTCGCGCGCTGCTTGCCCATCGGCAGTGGTGCAACGCCGATATTCGCGTCAGCGTCGGCATAGGTGCGAGCCATCCACGAACCGGACGTGATCATCGCCACGCGCCCGCCGGGGAACAGTTGCGTCGAGGGATCGAGCGAGGCCATCGTCGCGCCATCGGGCGAGGTGCCATCCGCGACGAAGCTGTAGTTAAACTTGATCGCGTCACACGCGGCGGGTTCATCCAGCAGCACTTTGCTGCCATCGGGGGCGATCACCTGCCCGCCGTTCTGGTAGATCATGTTCCAGTAGTTGGGTTGATCTTCCAGCGTCGCTGCGAAGCCCCAGTTACCGTCCTTGGTCAGCGCCTTGGCAGCGGTACGCAGATCATCCCATGTCCAGTTGGCGTCTGGATACTTGACGCCAGCGGCATCGAACATGTCTTTGTTGTAGTACAGGCCGATGGTGTCGAAGTCCTTGGGCAGACCATAGACATTCTTCTCGTAGCTGTACAGGTTAACCAGCGACTCTGGATAGACCGAGAGATCGAGTTTATCTGCGTCGATCATCGGCTGGATGTTCATCAACACGCCTTTGGATGCGTACACAGGGAAACTGGGGCCGTTCATCCAGAACACGTCATAGGCTTCACCACCAGCGACGGCGGTTTGCAGCTTGTCCCAATAGTTGCCCCACGGGACGACCTGTGGCTCTACCTTAATATCAGGATTTTCGGCTTCAAAAGCGGCAATGATTTGCTCATGGGCAGGTAACTGGTTATTATCCCAAATGGCGTAGGTAATTGTTACCTGCTCTGCGGCTGCGGTGGGCTGGCCCCCACTGTAGCCTACTATGAGCAGCGCCGCGATCAAAATACTCAACAGAAAACGACTTTTCATTTCGTACTCCTTCGCGATGGTCATGAAAACCGGGTATGCATCCGTCAATGGCGTTCTGTGTTGTCGGCTCCACCTCCTCAGATTTTGTGTGTTCGCCGTGGATTACTCGTGTCCACTTAGCCTAACTTGACGACCGCCTCAAGGTTATGAGGACGATCCGGATTCAGGCCGCGCATGAGCGAGTGCTCAAAGCCCATCATCTGCCCGACGGGCAAATACAATACACTGCGCGCGGACTGCGATAACTTCGACTCAAATGTGACATCGGCGTCGGCCTCATCCATGCACAGGATTTGTGCGCCGCGTCCCCGCATTTCTTCGAGCACAGCGTTCTCTTGCGCACGGTTGCCATCGGCACGCAGCCCGACGATCAGCGTGTTGGCGTTGACCATCGACTGCGGCCCGTGCCGGAACTCCATGAAGCTAAACGGTTCACTGTGGCTGAGGGACATCTCTTTCATCTTCAGGCTGAGTTCGCTGGCGAGGCCGTAGCGCGGGCCAGAACCGAGGAAGTAGAAGCGCTCGATGTTCGGATCGCGCCCCAACTGCTGCGCGAGTGCTTCATACTCGGTGAGCAAACGGCGTCCGAGCGGCGGTAGTGCATCCAGCGCCTTCAACAGCGCCTCGTCGCCTTTCCACAGCGCGATAACGGCAATGGTCGCCAGATACAGCACCGAAAATGCGCGCGTCTGCGCCACGCTCTGCTCTTGACCCGATGTCAGCAGCAAATTCAGCTTGCCCGCGCTCGCCAGATCGCGCCCCGGATAGCACGACAGCGTTAGCACATCGCCCATCGCGTGCTTTTTGAACGCTTCCACCGCGCGGACGGTTTCTGTCGTCTCGCCGGAACGGCTGACGGCGACCAGCAGCGTGCGCTTGTTCGGTAAATAGGCGGAACGAGGGTACAACCAGATTTCCGAAGCGGGCATGGCACGTGCATACACGCCCATTTCTTCTTGCAGCAGCGCGGCGGCGGCTAACGACAAATAGTAGGTCGAGCCGCAGCCCGTGAACAACACATGCTCGTAGTTGCCTTCGTGGTACAATCGGCGCAGTGAGTCGGCTTGGTTGTGGATTTCAGCCAGCGCCGCCGTCCATGCTTCGGGTTGGCTGAAGATTTCCTGACGCGTGAATTCCCCTGTTGTGGTCATCTTGCTTATTTCGCTCCTAAAAGAATGCGCTCGGCGTTCTTGTAATAAAGCTTTTCCAGCACATCATCCGGCAAGAATAAGCCGTACACGTACCAGCGTCCCTGACCGGGGACTTCGCTCAAGTTATAGTTAAAATATTCGTCGTCCGTCTCGAAGAAGCGGTAGTACAGCCGGTACGCGTCAAGGTCGGGGCTAGAATCGGTGCCAAACAGGATGCGGTCAGCGTACTTGATGAAGAAGCGCCGCGCGGTGTACGGTTGACGGCCTAGCTCGCCCAGACGCGCGCTCGGATCGATGTAGAAGTTCGGGCAGCGGTCAAGTAAGTCAGCGACCCAGCCGAGATTCTCTCCGTAGCAGCCGACGTGCGCTCCGATGAAGGTGGTCTTGGGATGGTTCGTCACGAGGTTCGCCAAGCCGTCCATGATGTTCATGAAACTGGGGAACGGCGGGCTTGGGAACTGCCAATCAGGATGGTTATGCAGTTCTTCCCAGCGCTCGTTGGTGTAATCCAGCTTGTCGAAGAAGGCCACCGGATCAGCCACATGGATCAACACCGGCAAACCGAGTTCGCCAGCCGTCTCCCACAGCGGATCGAGCCTGCGATCATCGATCTTCACGAGCTGCCCGTGCTGGTCTTTCACATGCAGACCGAACGGCTTCCAGATTTTCAGCCCTTCCGCGCCGCGCTGCTTCTGGATGCGCAAGCGCTGCGCCGCGTACTCGCCAAACTTATCGCCGTGCTCAGGCCACTTCGCCCAATCGACGCCGCCGAATACCTGAAAACGTTCCGGCGCGGCAGCCTTGAAGTGATCGAGATGCTGGTTTAGAATGTCTTCACCCCAGCCGCCATCCAGATCGACATACAGGCGTACGTCAGCGGCGTCCATAATATCCAGCGCTTCACGGACGGGACGTTGGTCGAAGCCACCGCCAAACGGCGTGCCAAGATGATTATGCGCATCGATCACGGGGAAGCGCGGGCGCAAGACGGTCGTGGTTTTCGTCACCAGCGCGGGGCGCGGACGGAATTCACCGAGGGGGACATCATGAGCGGTTGAGACGTTATCAGTCATGAATTCGCTCTCAAACAATCATAAAAAATCGTATGTGAACAACAATGTAACACCTATCAAATTCTGAGTCAAGCATTTTGAACGCCGAGATTTCTCGAATCATGGCTTTTGGTACCTTTCCTGTGTAGATTGACAAACAACGTCATCTACCCTAGAATGATTGTTTATGAGCGATTTAGACTATTTATGCTTGGGTGTGATGGAATGGCGCGAGAACTAGCCCTCTCCGGAGTAGAACGACAAGAGCAGATACTACACTACATCCAGTCACAGCAGCGTGTGAGCATCGAGCAAATCTGCGAACAGTTTGCCGTCAGCACCGCCACCGCCCGCCGCGATCTGGAGTCACTGGCGAAGCATGGCAAAGTCCAGCGCATTCATGGCGGCGCGTTAGCCGTGCATGAAGCCCCGCCGGAGCCGCCCCTCGCGCAGCGCTCATCTGATCAGGCCGACGAAAAACGCCGCATCGGGAGTCTAGCCGCCTCGCTGGTACATGACGGCGATACCGTGTTCCTCGGCAGCGGCACCACCGTGCAAGAGATCGCCTATCATCTGCGCGGCAAACGCGACATCACCGTGATCACCAACTCGCTGCTCACCATCAACGCCCTCGCTGGCGTGGCGGGCGTCTCCGTGATCGGTCTGGGTGGCGTCTTGCGTCCAAGCGAGATGTCGTTCATCGGGCACATCACCGAGCAAGCCCTGCGCGAACTGCGCGCCGATAAGGTCTTCATGGGCATCCGCGCCATCGATATCAAGCACGGCCTGACCAACGACTACCTGCCGGAAACGCAGACTGACCGCTCCATCTTGAACGTTGGTCAGCAGGTCATCGTGGTCGCGGATAACACCAAGTGCAAGCGCATCTCCACCACCTTCGTCGCGCCCGTCAACGTCGTGAACACCTTTATCACCGACTCCGACGCGCCCACCGATTTCGTGGAGGCGCTCCGCGCCATGTCGATTGATGTGCTGCTCGCCTAGCGTTTGTCCTTGCCACCTTTAAGGATCACCATGCCTGCCCATTCCACCCCGCGCGATTTTGACATCGTCGTCGTAGGCGAACTCAACGCTGACCTGATCCTCACGGGCAATGTTACGCCCGCCTTCGGACAGGTCGAAAAACTGGTAGACGACGCCACCCTGACCATCGGCAGTTCGTCGGCTATTTTCGCGTGCGGTGTGGCACGCTTGGGACTGCGCACCGCCTTCATCGGCAAGGTGGGCGACGACATATTCGGGCAGTTCATGAAGAATTCTCTCGCCGAACGCGGGATCGATGTCAGCGGCATCGTGGTCGATCCGAGCCTCAAAACCGGCTTGACCGTGATCCTCTCACGCGGCAATGATCGTGCCATCCTCACCTATCTTGGCTCGATCAGCGCGCTCACTTATGCCGACATCGATCAAGCGCTCATCGCCCGCGCCCGTCACCTGCATCTCGGCAGCTACTATCTGCTCGACAGCCTCCGCCCGATCTGTCCGCGCCTGTTTGCCGATGCCCATCAGCACGGTCTGACCGTCTCGCTCGACACCAATTACGATCCCACCGAGCAGTGGCAGGGCGGCATCACCGACACGTTGGCGCACACCGACGTATTTCTGCCCAACGAAGCCGAACTACACGCCATCAGCCGTCAGCCCACTACCGACAACGCACTCCGCGCCTTGCATCAGCAGGTCGGCCTGATCGCCGTCAAACAGGGCGCACAGGGTGCGACCGCAATTCACAACGGCGGACTATTCACCGCTGGCTCGATCCCCGTTCAGGTCGTAGATACCACAGGCGCGGGCGATTCCTTCGATGCAGGTTTCATCTACGGCTATCTCAACGACTGGACATTAACAGACTCGCTGCGCCTTGGCTGTATCTGTGGTGCTCTTTCGACGCGCGCAGCGGGTGGCACAGCGGCGCAAGCCACTTTGTCCGAAGCGCAAGCCCATCTCGCCGCACTGCCCTGATGACCTTTCGTGGAGCAGCGCCAACCGCCGCGAGAGGTACACTCTATCGATGATCCTCTCGCGGAGAAAAGGCTGTTCCCATGACCGCACTATGGAGAGTTGGCATCGTGGGCTGTGGCGAGGTGACGCAGATCATGCATCTGCCGAGCCTGTACCAACTGAATACGCAGTTCGAAGTGACCGCCCTGTGTGACGTGAGCGAGCATGTGCTGCAAGCCGTCGGGGATAAATGGCGCGTAGCCAAGCGCTTCCCCGACTATCGCGATCTGATCGCGCAGGCGGACGTGGATGTGGTGCTCGTCGCCAACCCCAACGCCTATCACGCCGAGGTGGTCTTAGCCGCCATCGCCGCCAACAAGCACGTGCTGGTCGAAAAACCCATGTGCATGACCATCCCCGAAGCTGATCAGATCATCGCGGCGGTTGGGCAGCATCCCGAAGTGATCGTGCAGGTTGGCACCATGCGGCGGTACGCGCCCGCCTTCGTCTTAGCCTGCCAGCGGATCGCGGAGTTGGGCACGATCCGGCTCGCCCGCGTCCATGACGTGATCGGGAACAATGCGCTGTTCATCAACACCACCTCGCACGTGATTCGCGGCACGGATGTCCCCACTGCCGTGCTTGAGCGCACGAAACAGCGCACCGATCAACGCGTGATCGAGGCGATTGGCGACGTCCCGCCCGAACTGCGCTTGGCCTATTCCATCCTGCTCGGCCTGAGTACGCACGATATTTCGGCGATGCGCGAACTGCTCGGCTTCCCCAAGCAGGTACTGTATGCGGCGCAGCGTTGCGGCGGGCTGTACCTGACGGCAGCTTTTGACTATGGGGATTACGTGTGCCACTTCGAGACAGGTATTGACAACATCCCGCGTTTTGATGCCCATCTGGAAGTTTATGGCGCGGATCGCCTGCTGCGCGTGGAGTATGCTACGCCCTATGTGCGCAATTTGCCGATCACATTAACGGTGGTGGAAGCCAACGGCAAGGGTGGCATGATCGAGCGCGTGGAACAACCCAACTGGGGCGATGCGTTCGTGGCGGAGTGGCAGGCATTCTACACGAACATCACGGAACAGCGTGCGCCGAAGACTTCGCCCGCCGATTTCCGTCAGGATTTAGTGTTGTTCCGTGACATGATCGCTTTGATGCGCGGCTAGGCACTGTCTTCCTTTCGAGACACCCCCGAACGCAAATGGACTGGTAAGCTTGAGTCAACGGATTCAAGAAACAGAAAAAAGGAAGAATATGCCTGACATCGAAACCCTCATCCAGCAAATGACCCTTGAAGAAAAAGCGGCTCTATGTACGGGAGCCAGCGCATGGTCAACCACCCCCATCGAGCGGCTCGGCGTGCCCGAACTGATCGTGTCCGACGGCCCGCATGGTTTGCGCCGCGTGCCCAACAATCACTCGATGGGCGAGACGAGTTTGCCTTCGACGGCGTTCCCCACCGCCTCGTGCTTGGCCTCCACGTGGGATGTCGATCTCATCCACAAGGTCGGGCAAGCTATCGGAGAGGAAGCCCGCGCCCTCAAAGTCAACGTGGTGTTGGGACCGAGCAACAACATGAAGCGCACGCCGCTGTGCGGGCGCAACTTCGAATATTTCTCGGAAGATCCCTTCCTCTCCGGTCAGCTCGCCACGCACTACATCAACGGTGTGCAAAGTCAGGGCGTCGGCACCTCGCTCAAGCATTTCGCCGCCAACAATCAGGAATATCAGCGTTTCAGCATCAGCGCCGCCGTCGATGAGCGCACGTTGCACGAAATCTATCTACGCGCCTTCGAGATGGCGGTCAAAGAGGCCAAACCGTGGACGGTGATGTGCGCCTATAACCAGCTCAACGGGACATTCTGCTCGGAACATCGCTGGTTGCTGCAAGATACGCTCAAAGACGCATGGGGCTTCGAAGGCTTCGTCGTCTCCGACTGGGGCGCGGTGCATGATCGCGTCGCTTCGCTCAAGGGAGCGCTCGATCTGGAAATGCCGGGGCCGCGTGACCGCCGCGTGGAAGCCGTGATCGACGCCGTGCAGGATGGGGCGCTCGATGAAAGCATCCTGAACGAATCCGTGCGTCGCATTCTGCGGATCGTGTTCAAGGCTGCCGAGACGCGCGGCGGCGGCACCTTCGATGCTGATCAGCATCACGCCTTGGCGCGCAGCGTCGCCGCCGATGGCATGGTGCTGCTGAAGAATAACGGCGTTTTGCCACTGCGCGATGTCAACCACATCGCCGTGATCGGGCGTTCCGCACAAGCCGCGCATTTTCAGGGCGGCGGCAGTTCGCACATCAACCCCACCCGCATCGATATTCCCTTCGTGGAGCTGAAGAAGCTGGCGGGCAATGCCGAACTCACCTACTGCGCTGGCTATCCGGCTGATGCTGGCTTCCATCAAGACCTGATCGATGAATCCGTCGCGCTGGCGAAGACCGCCGATGTCGCGCTGCTGTTCATCAGCCTGCCTGCCTACAAGGAGTCAGAAGGCTATGACCGTCCCGATCTCGACCTGACGGCGCAGCAAGTCGCGCTGATCAAAGCCGTGACCGCCGTTCAGCCCAAGACGGTCGTCGTCCTCAACAACGGCTCGGCAGTCACCGTGAGCGACTGGATCGACGGCACAGCGGCAGTCTTGGAAGCGTGGATGATGGGACAAGCGGGCGGCGGTGCGCTTGCCGATGTCCTGTTCGGGAAGGTCAACCCCTCTGGCAAGCTGTCGGAGACGTTCCCGATCAGTCTCAGCGACACGCCCGCCTATCTCAACTTCCCCGGCGGCGCTGGCGAAGTCCGTTACGGCGAAGGGCTGTTCATCGGCTATCGCTACTACGACATGAAAGGTGTCCCCGTCGCGTTCCCCTTCGGCTATGGCGGCAGCTACACCACCTTCGCCTATTCTGCGCCGAAGCTCTCCGCCACGTCCATTCGCGATGTCGATGGCGTGACCGTCTCGGTGGACGTGACCAATACGGGTTCCGTCGCGGGCAAAGAGATCGTGCAGGTGTATGTGCATGACCGCAAAGCCAGCTTGGTGCGCCCCGTCAAAGAACTCAAAGGCTTTGCCAAGGTCGCGCTGCAACCCGGCGAAACCAAGACGGTCAGCATTCCGCTGGATTTCCGCGCTTTCGCCTTCTACCACACCGGCTATCACCAGTGGATCACCGAAGACGGTGAGTTCGACATCCTTGTCGGCGCGTCATCCGCCGATATTCGCGGCACGGCAACCCTGATCTTGCGCTCGACGCTCGAATTACCCTGCATTCTGAATCGCGATTCGACCATCAGCGAGTGGTTGGCCTACAAACCCGCCGCCCCCGTCTTCATGCCCGTCTACGAAGACCTCAAATCGCGCATGGCGAAGACCTTCGGCAGCGCCGACGGCAGTGAGTCGGTGGGCATGGACATCGATACCTTTATGATGGATATGCCGATGCTCAGTCTGCTCGAATTTCAGCAGAGTTCACTAGCTGTTCCCGCCGAGGAATTAGCCGCCGATATGCTGCGGCAAGTACGCAGCCAAGCGCCCGTCTGATTTCCCTACGCCTTCCGCTGCGGTCAGTGCATTCCGTACTGACCGCAGGTTCCGCCTTCCCCAAAACAATCCAAAAACTGAGTCTTGACGCCACTCGGATGTTCTGGTAAACTAATCGCCCGATTTTTGTCACAGGTGGCGAATGATATTACGTGACCTACCGACGAACAACCGCACTGCTATGCTTGCCCGACCCGATACCATTCAGCCTCACGGGCAACTTGGGCAACCGAATTTCTCTAATCGATCCTATGTGATCGGTTTCCACCAGTAAATAGCGATCATAAAACCGATCATAACGCTCAATCAAAGGACACTTTTGCGATCAATTATCAAGCAGTCATTTGTCTAACCGATCATACATTTTCTCTGTCTATGATCAGTTTTATGATCGCAAATGAGCTACCCAATTCGATGACTTCGACGCTGCATAAGGTGAGTAAAGTAGTAGCCCAACGCTAGTGTTGGCGCTAAGGCGGTCTGGCTTCGTGTCAGAACAGCGCGCAGCCACGAGATAAACATCTCGGTGGTTGCTGTCTCATCCCATCCACCCAAGTCAACAAGAGGTTACGGTGCAAGAATATATCGAAGTTCGCGGCGCACGGGAAAATAACCTGAAGAATGTCTCTCTCCGCATACCTAAGCGCAAGATCACCATCTTCACTGGCGTCTCTGGCTCCGGCAAATCATCCATCGTCTTCGATACCATCGCCACCGAAGCGCAGCGCCAGCTCAACGAAAACTTCAGCATGTTCGTCCGCAATTTTCTGCCCCGCTACGCCCAACCCGACGCCGACGCCATCGAAAACCTGAGCATGGCGATTGTGGTTGACCAGAACCGTCTGGGCGGCGGTTCACATTCGACGATGGGCACGGTGACGGATATTTATTCGGTGCTGCGCCTGCTCTTTTCGCGCGTTGGGCAGCCCTACGTTGGCAGCGCCAACCTGTTCTCGTTCAACGATCCGCAAGGCATGTGCCCCGATTGCAACGGCATCGGGCGCAAACTAGAAGTCGATCTCGAACGCGCGCTGGATATGTCCAAGTCGCTCAACGAAGGGGCGCTGCTGCTGCCCGATTACGGCGTCACCAGTTGGGATTGGTCGCTCTGCACGCAATCCGGCCTGTTCGACAACGACAAGAAGCTGTCCGACTATTCGCCCGAAGAGATGGAACTGCTCCTCTACAGCAAGCCCTACAAGGTCAAAACTGAAATGGCGGGCAAAACCATCAACCTCACCTTTGACGGCGTCATCGCCAAGTTCAACCGCAAATACATCACGCGCGATCTCAAAACCTTGTCGGAACGCACGCAGAAGGCTGTCGAGCCGTTCATCACCTACGGCCCCTGTTCACTCTGCAAAGGCGCGCGCCTCAGTCAAGCCGCCCTCGGCAGCAAGATCAACGGCTATAACATCGCGCAGCTTTCCGCGATGGAAGCCAGCGAACTGATCAACGTCATCCACCACATCACCGATCCCGTCGCCGCGCCGATGGTCAAAATGCTGACTCAGCGCCTGCAATATCTGATCGACATCGGCCTTGAATATCTCAGCCTCAACCGCGAAACCGATACGCTCTCCGGCGGCGAGTCACAGCGCGTCAAGATCGTCAAACATCTCAGCAGCAGCCTGATGGACGTGATGTACGTCTTTGACGAGCCGAGCATCGGCCTCCATCCGCGTGATGTCCATCGCCTCAACGAACTGCTCCAGAAACTGCGTGATCGCGGCAATACCGTCCTCGTGGTCGAACATGATCCCGAAGTCATCAAAGCCGCCGATCACATCGTGGATGTTGGCCCGCGCGCGGGCAGCGGTGGCGGTACCATCGTCTACGAAGGCGATTTCGATGGCCTCCTCCACACCGATACGCTCACGGGCAAGCATCTCCTACAGTCGATGCCGATCAAGAGCACGTTCCGCAAGCCGACTGGCAAGCTCCCGATCAAAAACGCCCATGTGAACAATCTGCAAAATGTCAGCGTCGATATTCCCAAAGGCGTGTTGACCGTCGTGACGGGCGTGGCGGGGTCGGGCAAAAGCTCGCTGATCCATCAGGTCTTCTTGCGCCAGCACCCTGATGCCATCGTGATCGATCAGAGCGCGGTGGGCACCTCGTCGCGTTCCAACCCCGCCACCTACACAGGCATCATGGACGATGTGCGCAAAGCCTTCGCCACCGCCAACAAAGTCAGCCCGTCGCTGTTCAGTTTCAATTCCAAAGGCGCGTGCGAGAACTGTCAGGGCTTGGGCGTCATCTACAGCGATCTGGCCTTCCTGAGCAACGTCAAGACGCCTTGCGAAGTGTGTGGCGGCAAGCGTTTCAAGGATGAAGTCTTGGAGTACAAGCTGCACGGCAAGTCGATCACCGATGTCTTGGCGATGTCCGTGCGGGAAGCGCTCGACTATTTTGGTGTCAAGGAGATCGTCAATCGGCTGCAAGCCATGAGCGATGTCGGCTTGGATTATCTCACGCTCGGTCAGCCCCTGAGCACGCTTTCCGGCGGCGAATGTCAGCGCATCAAGCTCGCCAGCGAACTGCACAAGAAAGGCAGCATCTACGTGATGGACGAGCCGACCACCGGACTGCACATGTCGGACATCGGTCATCTGCTGACCATCATGAACCGTCTGGTGGATACGGGCAACACCGTGATCGTGATCGAACACAACACCGATGTGATCAAGAATGCGGACTGGATCATCGACATGGGGCCGGAAGGCGGGACGAAGGGCGGGCGCGTCGTCTTTGAAGGCACGCCGCAGCAAATCTTGACCGCCGAAGGCTCACTGACGGGCGCTTATCTGCAAGTTGCGGAACACAGCCACTAAATCACTGAAGGATGCCAGCCCATCTCGGTACATTCTAGCGCCGAGATGGGCTGCCAACGTAATCCTGAATCACCCGATCATCATGTTACTGCGCCGCACCGGGCGCGCCGAAACCACGTGCGGCGTCATCCAGCACCAGCACCCAATCGGGGTAGCTGACGGGAGGCAGTAAGCGGCGGGGTTCGGATTTCGCAAATTCACCTGCCAGTAAACTCTTTCCCGTGCGCGGGTCGTACCACCACGCGCGGATCATCGTGCCGGACAATCGGCTAAAATCGACCATCAACGGTTGGTTGGTCGGGATGTAAATGAAGGCATAACTGCCATCACTGTCGCGGGTCGCGATGGGCTGCGCCGCGTTGCCGCCATCGACGACATTCTGGATCGGCAATAGCAGCTTCTGATCGGGGATGCGGTCGAAGTACGGGCGCGAGAGGATCAGATGCGACAGATACTTCATTTGCACCGCGCCCGGCGCGTTCAGCGCATCGTACCAGTACGTATCAGCATAGCCGATGGCTTTACGGGTAGAGTCGTAGAACTGCCAGATCGAATGATGACCATAGGTGACGCCAGCACCGCCCGCGAATACCGAACGATAAGCTTGTTTGCGCACATCGTAATCGGTGAAGTAGCCGTTCGCGCGGTTTTTCGCAATCGCGAATCCTTCGTAGTTGAATTCCGCATCGAGGATCGGCTTGGTCGGCGTCAAGTCGTAGCCTTCTGCGATCAACTCCCATGTTGGCGTGTCTCGCAGGCTGTGTCCGCTCTGGATCATGTTGAAATCGAAGGTGGGGTCTTTCTGGAACCACGTTGCCGAGCTTTTCTGCCCGCGCGGATGGTAGGTGATCATCGCGCTTGCGCCAGCGCCCTCCTCGATGCCTGCCGCCATTTCGCGCCAGATGGTGAGTTCGGTTTCACTTTCGGGGTTGCGGTCGCCGCCCAACAGCCAGATGATGTTGCTGGCGTCGCGGTAACGCTTCCCCAGATATAAGCCGTAGGGACGTGCGTTGTCAGCGTTGAACAAGATCGGCCCCAACCCGTTTTTCAGGTTGACTTTGTCGCCCCATGTCGGCACGAGTCCCACGTATAAGCCGCGCTCTGCCGCTTGCTGGATCACCCAATCCACATACTGAAAATAGGTCTCGTTGGGTTGCAGCGGGTCGTTATCTTTCAGCGCCAATGCAGCGCTCTCGGCGTTGGGCACCTCCAAGCTGTATTCCGTCAGGATCACTGCTTGGATCACGTTGAACCCGTTGTCCCGTCGGTTATCCAGATATTGGATAGCCTCTGCTTTGTTCAGCCGTGAAAAAAGCTCCCACGCCGTATCACCGAGCCAGAAAAATGGCTTGCCATTCTGCGTGATCAGGTAATGCCCGTCATCGCTCACGGCAAGGCGCTGCGGTGTAGAGACGGCTCCTTGCGCGTGGGTAGTGGCGGTGAGCGTACCGATCACCAACAACCACACGATGAACAATCTTCCTTGACGAAACCGCTGATGTCCATCTCTCATAGACTGTGACCTCCCGAAACTGCGCTCATCATGATCCAGCAACTTGCCCGAAGGCCGTTATATGAATGTTTTCTAATGGTTTAGCCCGTTTACGTGTGCTTGTACTGGATAGTAGGGGTGAGTCTGATCCGCTAACGCTTGGCAGGTGTTCCCCGATACTAGTGAAGCGCAGGTCATGTCAAAAACATCTTAACGGCTCCTAACTGTGCATTCATCCAGTGACCAGTCGCCCCTCGCCACGTTTTAGGATTTATTGAGCACACCTCTCTAACACTTGGGCACGAAAGCGAACACGCTTCTTAGGTTCACTGCTCCAAGGGATTGCCTAGCATCAAGTTACAAGGTGTCACTTGTCACAGGGGTCAACCCCTAACACAGAACTTCGCTTGTGAGCGCAAAACGAACCGCGTCACTACTTCGGCACAGGTGGTGACAGTTAGCGGCTTGGATGCCTTACGACCAATGGCGGCGCGTTACATGAGAAGGAGGCTCCCTCATGGCACCACTAGTTAGCATTATTGTGCCTGTCCGTAATTCACAGCAATACATCAAGGAATTGCTTGACTCTCTATTCGTACAGGATTACCCCAACTTCGAAATCATTCTCGTTGGCAATGTGGATGACAAGACGTGGCAGCCCATTCAAGACATCATTCAGCGTGGTCAGGTTTGCATTGTGGAAGCACCGCTTCCGCCGCGTTGGCGAGGGCGCGATAGTAACCTCAAACGTAACGCGGGTGCCCGCTGCGCGCGCGGCGATATTCTCGTATTCACCGATCAAAAAGTACGTCATCCCTCAAATTGGCTGACGCAGGGTGTCGCGCTATTAGAGGAACATAATGTACCAGCCGTCGCGGGCACGATGATTTCCACACAAACGGAAAGCGCCTCATTCTGGTCTCGTTTTACGGATGGCGCGCTCGTGAAGCGGAATCCCGAATTTCCGAGCACGCGCTTCCTCACCTCATCCAATTTCGGCTCGGCGGAAAGTCTGCCGATCACCGCGAACTGGTTTATGACGTGTGAAGCCTATCGGAAAATGGGCGGCTTTCCGGAAAACTTCCGCGACAGCTACGAAGACTATGCAGGCGCGTGGAAGGCCGTGCGGAACGGAGTAGTCTTCTGCTGCACCAGCAGCCTGAACGTGTATCACCAGCATCGCCTCGATCCGCGCCAGATACAGCGAGAATATATCCGTTCGGCACGCGGCGCGGCGCAGCTCTTCATGACCTTCACGGACTGCCCGTTCGCGTGGCGTCGCGCGGCGCAAGTGTTAGGGGTCTCGGCGGTCATGTTGGGCGGCATGGTGGCGCTCATCAAGGGCGTCGTGTTTGCCGAATGGTTCCTGCTGACGGCGATCCTGCCGCTCACGGTAGTGGGCTTGATGGGCGTTTCGTACCTGAATTACCGGAAAGTGCGTCATTGGCACGGCTTCGTCTTCCCGCTGATCACGCTTTACTTCATCCTCATCTTCACATGGAATTTCTTGGTCAAGATTCTGGAAGGTGCGGGCATTCCCGACACAGATCGCTATCTACAGACGTGAAGGAGGTCGCTTGAAGAAGTGGCACTGGGTACTCTGCTTTACCATCATCATCTTGTCATCGATTGTCATTCGGCTCGGCATGATTACGCGCACACCGTGGGAATGGGACGAACCCGTTTACACGCAGATCGCGCAGGGGGTACAGGATGTCGGCTACCCTTCCATTCGTGCTGACACGATTGACCAGCGCACACCCTATCTCTACCATCCCCCGTTCCACTTCCTCTTGCTATCGGGCTGGTATCGGCTGCTAGGGGACAGCACCATCCTGAGCGGTCGCCTGTTGAGCGCAGCCATCGGCGTCACCGTCGTCATCGTGGCGATGCTGATGGTCTACGCGATGACGCGCAACCTGACGACGACGGCGATCACGGGCGCGCTGCTGGGGATCGATGGCTGGTTCACCTATTCCAGCAGTCTGGTCAAACTGGATACGGCGGCGGTTTTGCTAGGGCTGTTGGGATTGTGGTGTTTCCATCTGGCGTTGACGCGGAAACAGTGGCGGTGGGTCATCCTCACGGGGTTGTTCATCGGCGGGGCGACTATCTACAAGCATATCGGGGTGATCTTTCTGGTCGTCATCGGCGTCCATTGGCTGCTGACGCGCCAACAACATATCCGGCACGCCCTGATCCTGCTGACGAGCGTCATCGTCATCGGCGTCTATGTGGGTGGCATGTACGCCAGTTGGGGCGATACCTACCTTCGCCAATCCACCAACCAGCTTAACCGCAGCACGGGAACATCTACCTCGCGCGGGCTGAACTATGGCATGAACGAGGCCATCACCGCGCTCTACAATACGTATTGGGGTTTTGCTGGCAGCATCCTGAGCATCGTGGTCGGCGTCGGTGCCGCGCTCTACGCGCTCACGCGCCGTCGTCGCGAAGGTTGGCCTACGATTCTGGTCAGTTGGTGCCTGACCGCCGCCGTTTGCTTGGGGCTGCTGAAACTCCGCAATCCACACTATCTCGTGTTCCTGATCGTGCCTGCCGTATGTATGGTGGCGGTCAGCTTGGAGCATGGTCTACGCGCCGTCTCGACCCGCGTCTTCAGGGTGAGTCGGTTCGCGCTGGTCGCCTTCGCGGGGCTGCATCTGATGACCCTCTCGCTGCGTGCCATTTTCTTTGACCGCACCAACACTCTATACAAGACTCAGCAATTTATCGTCACCAGCATCGACAATTCGGCTACTGTGCTGTCCGAGGAACCGATCTGCGTGTTGATCCCTAATCCGTGTTTCAGGTTCGGCGTCAATTCAACCGAAGCGCGAGTGCGGCGGGCGAACCCGCAGTACGTGGTCACCTATACGAGCACGACGCAGGGGCCGCCACAAACCAGTGCCATCCAGAACCTGATTAATCGGGGCGCATCGGTATATGCGATCAAAGGATGGAAAGAAAATATCGTCGTGCTGCAAATTTCCGATGCGCAGTAATGGCATACCGTCAGCAGAGGAGTTGAGCAGCCATGCAGAGATTTATCCTGAGTAGTTGGACGACGCTGTTCAACCAAGTCGTGACGCATGTTCGTGTTCCGCTGCATCGCAACGCCTATCTGCTGGCCTTTAGCACGGCGGCGACGGCGGGTCTTGGCGCGTTGTACTGGGTCTTAGCTGCCCGCCGCTATCCCGCCGCAGAGGTAGGGCTGCATTCCGCCGTCGTGGCAACGGTGATGTTCCTCTCCGGGCTGGCGCAGTTCGATCTCGTCAATGTGCTCAACCGTTTTGTGCCGAGCGTAGGGCGTGCTGTCGGGCGTTTGGTCAAGTACAGTTACTTGCTGACGTTGGTCGCTTCCGCTGCTGCCGCGCTCATCTTCGCGGTCGGGGAGCCGATCTGGACGCCGGAGCGCAGCATCCTCGAAACCAACGCGCCCTATCTAACGTGGTTCGCCTTCGCAGTCATGGCATGGTCGATCTTTTCGCTGCAAGACAGCGTGCTGATCGGGCTGCGCAGCACCACTTGGGTGCCTATCGAAAATATCGTCACCAGCGGTCTACGCGTGGTGATGCTGGTCTTGTTCGCGACTCTGATCCCGCAATATGGGATTCTGGCGTCGTGGAGCATTCCGCTGTTCCTCGCCATTATCCCGATCAACTACCTGATCTTCCGACGGCTGATTCCGGCGCATGTGATCAGTCAGAAGAAATCCTCGGCGGACTTGCCGGTTCGCCCGATTGCGACCTTCGCGGCGAGCAACTACGTCGGCACCTTGTTCTTCCTGATCTCGACGCTGCTGCTGCCGTTGATCGTGGTCAGCCGCGCGGGTGCGGAAGCCAACGCCTACTTTTACATGGTGTGGGTGCTGCGCGGCTCACTCGATCTGATCCCGATGAACATGGCGTTATCGCTCACCACCGAGGGCGCGATCGATCAGGCGAAGATGCCGCAGTTCATGCGCCAGATGTGGACGCAAATGCTGCGGCTGATGCTGCCCGTCGTGTTGATCATCTTCATCGGCGCGGAGCCAATTCTCGCCATTTTCGGGGCGTCCTACAGCGCGGCGGGGGCAACCTTGCTCCGCTTGGTGGCGCTGACGGTGTTCCCCAAGACCATTATCATCCTTTTCCTGAGCGCGGCGAGGGTGTTTCACCAATCGAAGCGCATTATCGCGATACAGGGGTGGTTATCCGTGTTAATTCTCGGTCTCAGTTTTCCGCTGCTCGACTGGTTGGGCATCACGGGCGTCGGGATCGCGTGGTTGATCAGCCATACGCTGGTCGCCGCCGTCCTGCTAGTGATGCAGCTCCGGGTGAGGGCTAAACAATCCGCCACGCAAGGCACCCGCTTTGTGCCATGATCCATCGCATTTCCGAAAAAAGGGGTTCTCATGACAGAAACGATTGATCGACAACGCCATCCGGCACCTGACACACCACCGCGCGTCAGCATCGGGCTGCCTGTCTACAATGGTGAACGTTTCATCGGGCAAGCCATCGAAGCACTGCTGACGCAAACTTACCGCGATTTCGAGCTGATCGTCTGCGACAATGGCTCCACCGACCGCACCATCGACATTATCCGTCAGTACGCCAAGCGCGATCCTCGCCTCCGCTTTTATCAGAATCCACACAACCTCGGCTGGTGGGGCAACTACAACCGCGCCTTCGAACTGGCGACGGGCGAATTTTTCATGTGGAACGCGGACGACGATCTGCGCGCGCCGACCTTCATCGAGCGCTGCCTTGCGCCGCTTGAGCACGACCCGTGGGCGATCCTGTGCTACGCGCAGACCAAGCTGATCGATAGCCAAGGCTGCGAAATCCCGCGCGATGCGCAGCGGCGGGGCTATTACATCGACCATGCGGGCAATCTCTTACGGATGCGCAATGCCGAACCACTGGATAAGCGGCTCGATTCCCCGCATCTCGTTGATCGCTTCCGCGACATCGTTCTGAAAACCAATTTCTGTCATGAGCAGTACGGCCTGATCCGCCGTGAAGTGCTGGCGAAAACCAACCTGATGCAAAACTATTACGGCTCAGATAAAGCCATGCTGGCGCAACTCAGCCTGCTCGGTCGCTTTACGTCCGTGCCAGAGCCGTTGTTCAGCAGCCGCCGTCATATCGAACAATCCAGCAACATCGTCTCTGCGCGCGACCGTGCCATCTGGTCAGGAGCCACTACCAAGCTCAAAAATTCGCTCCGCCCGCGCACGATGGTGTTTCAGGGCTGTTTAGAGGCTGCCCTAAAAACGCCGATGACGCCTTCGGAGCGCATCGCTTGCGTCTGGATCGTCCTGCGCTATCTCACTGTTGCCGACAAATGGCTGATGATGTTCGAGGAGATGACGGGCTGGAAGAAACGTAAATTGCTCAAACACGTTAGCTAGGAAACGCGCCCCATTGTTTGTAACCGCTTGGTTGGAGCGTAGCGGGAGAGTGGTGCGCAGCAGCTAACACATCGGAAAGGAACCAAGCGTGAGTCTTTTGACCAACAAAGTACTTCTTGGCGTGTTGGCGGTATTCATGATCGTTGGTGCGCGACCATCTCAGATAATTGCTCAAACAACGGGCTTTACCATCACCCAAGTGGAAGCGCCGATCCGCTACGGCGGTGCGTCTACCAACGCGGAGATTGCCTATCACAACAACGCGGTCTATGTGGCCTACACCGATACCGACTATATGCTCACCGTAGCACGGCGCGATAACCTCACGGGCGAGTGGACAAAAGCCACCCGGATCGACCGCACCTTGGGGATCGCTGATCCGAGCCACAATCAGATCGCGCTGGCGATTGACGGCGATGGCTACATTCATGTGTGGTACGGGATGCATGATTTTCACGGAATCCGTTACGCGCGTTCCAACCAGCCCGATGACGTGACGAGCGGGTTCACCAAGCATCGGGAGGAATTCCCCAATGCCAGCGAAAGCTATACGTATCCAAACGCGGCGTCGGCTCCCAACGGTGACATCTATTTCAGCATTCGCAATCAAGGTCGGTTGCTGCCGCTGTTTCGTTGGGATAACACGCTGAAGACTTGGCAAGAAATCGTCGTATTTGCCGATGGGCGCGCCAACAAAAACGATGGGCAAATTTACACGCCTTACCTGCCGTGGCTGTTCGTAGACAGCGACAACAACGTTCACATCAAATGGGATTGGGCGTTCGGAACGGCGCGCAGTGAGCGTCATCTCGGCTCCTACGCGCTGTACAAACCGAGCACAGGCCAGTTTTACCGCGCGGATGGGACTCCCTATCAACTCCCTATCACCGTGGATACAGCGGATATTTTCCAGCCGATGCCCGACGGCGTGACATGGAATGATGAAGGCATCGCCCTGAGCGATTTAGCCGTTGACAGCAATCATCAGCCGATCATCTCCTATGCGTTTTCGCCGGACGGATCGAGCGACCATTGGCAGCATCGTGTCGCGCGCTGGGACGGCACGCGTTGGACGCAAACCGTGCTCACCGACAATACCCAGAAATGGTATAAGAATTTCCTCGTCACGAACCACGAGGCAGGCACGAATCTGGTGAGTATTTACTACTATGCGCGGACGAACGCAGGCACGGAAATGTGGACTTCGTTCGATCAGGGGCTAACGTGGTCGGCCTCCACACTGATCTATGCCCGCAACGTGGATGGAGCCATCGGCACGCTGCCTAATGAGCATGTGTTACTCCACTTAAGCAGTCGTGAGCAGAAACTTGGTTCCGAATTGAGCCTGCTTCAGTTCGGCGTAGGCGACGTATCTCAGCCGTAGGGCAATCGCCCCCGATGCATTGCGTAATGATAGCGGACTGTCACCGCGTTCGGTCTATACAATGTCCTCAACGGCGTAATACGTTGAGGATTTTTTATGAGACACGCTAAAAAGAAAGTCTTATCCAGCCTCGTCGCCATCATCGTAGCCCTCACCGCGTTAACCCTTATTTTTACGAACCAACAACCGATTTATGGACAGGGCGACGGCGTGCTGCCGTGGGTGGTCGATACTGTCCCCGCACGTGGTGAAGAACTCGCCGTTGACAGCGACATCACGTTAACCTTCAACGCCGTCATGAACCGCCCCAGTGTGGAAGCGGCCTTTCGCGTCTCGCCCGCCGCGTCCGGCACCTTCCGCTGGCAGGACGACAGCACCGTCAGTTTCGTCCCCGACAAGCCGTTGGATCGCGAAACGGCCTATATTTTCGAGGTGGATAGCAACGCGCGGAGCATCGATGGCCTCGCGCTGCGCGATACTTTCGTCCTCAAGCTGCACACCACGGGCTACTTGACCGTCACACAGTTCCTGCCGCAAGCCGAAGGCGTCAGCGTCGAACTCAAGCCGACGATCACGCTGGTGTTCAACCGTCCTGTGGTGGCGTTGGGCACCGCCGAGCAGATGCAGAGCTACGCGCCGCCCTTCCAGAGCAACCCCTCGATGAAGGGCTTCGGGGAATGGCTGACCACCTCGATCTACAGCTTCAAGCCGAGCGAAAACTTGGCACAGGGCACGGATTACACCATCACCGTCCCCACAGGGCTGACTGATGTCAGTGGGAGCACCGTCAAAGAAGCGCTGACCTTTCATTTCAAGACGATTTCTAAAGCGCCGATTCGACCGAAATCCTTTGCCATTCATTACCTCTCGCCCGAAGACGGACGCGCGGGCATCTTCCTTACGCCGCTGATCCGCGTGGGCTTTGACGGGCCAGCGGATACGGCCTCGGCAGAAGCGGGCTTCTCGCTCATCGGCCCCGATGGGCGCGTGATCCCCGGCACCTTCGAGTGGAAGGACAAAAATCACTACGAGATGCGCTTCCGGCCGAGTGAACGGCTGGAATATTCCACCCGCTACACCATCAAAATGGATCGCACCAACGTCCGCAGCAAAACTGGACTACCCCTGATCACCAACGCCAAGGCCACCTTCACCACGCTGAATAAGCCGGAGATCGTCCGTACCAGCCCCGATGACGGCACGTTGGTCGATCCCACCGCGTCGTTGAATTTTCTGTTCAACACGCCGATGAAGCTGGATGACTTCGCCAGCCGCATCGACATTGTGCCCAAAACGCCGTTCGCCGTGCTGGATTCCGACATCAGTCAGGACTTCACGACGGTACGCGTACAGTTCAGCAAGCTGCCTAGCACGATCTACACCGTCACGCTGAACACCAAAGGCATGGTCGATATTTGGGGGACGCCGCTGATCGTCAAGCGCGCGGATAAAGCCCAGATTTATCGGCTGGTGGACGACGACAAGCTCCAGATTCGCTTCGTGACCAGTTCGCTCGGTTCCGCGATCTCGCTGGAGACGAACGGGCAAGAAATGGGCTTGTACAACGCCTATCACCAGACCCGCGTTTTTGTCACGCACCGCAACATCAACACGGTGGGCATGGTGCTATACAACTGGTCGCTGTCCAAATTCCTGAACGCGAACAGCAACGGCGCGCTTGGCCCCGACGCGACGGAAACGCTGCTGCGCCGCTGGGTCGTGCCCGTCTACAACCCGCCCAACGTCATGCGCTATGACCTGCTCTCCATTACCACCGACGGCATCAGCGTCGGGCAAGCGGGCAACGTGGTATGTGTCGAAGCCGCGCCTTCCAGTCTCGCCGTCGGGCAGCAAGTCCGTGTAGTGCGCCGCGAAGTGCCAGCCGACGAGACGCAGACGCCCGGTGCGCCCGCGCCGCTCAATGTGCGCAACAAACCGGGGATGCAAGATACCGTCGTCGTCGGTCAAGCGCCCAATGGCAGCGATTTCGCCGTGCTGGACGGCCCCGTGTGCGCGGATCGCTATGTGTGGTGGCGCGTGCAAAGCGCTGACGGCGCGCTTGACGGCTGGATCGCGGAAGGCGACCTCAAGCAGCCCTATGTCGTCCCGCTGACCGATCAAGCCACGCCCGCAGTCACCACGCCGACGCCAACCCCGATCACGGGTGTCGCTGCACCAATCACGGTTCCGGCGGGGCATCTGCAACCCGGCATCTACCGCATCGAGATGCAAGCGCCGGACATCGCCAACAACAGCCGTCAGATTTCGCACCTGATGCTGGTGGCGACGGATAACATCACGCTCAAGATCGCGCAGCGGGAAGCGCTGGCATGGGTCACCGATCTCAAATCCGGCGAACCAGCGGCAGGCTTAAGCGTCCAGTTCTACCGCCTGTGGCAGCTACGCACCGGACAGCAAGTGCGGCCTTTTGGCCCGCCTGTGCAAACCGATAAAAACGGCCTCGCGCGCTTGGATACGTCTGTGAATCTCTATCCCGCTGGCGAGGTGATCTACGCGGCCATCAACAGCGACGGACACTTCGGCGTCGCGTCGTCAATCTGGACGCAGGGCATCGACGCGGGCGATTTCCAGCAGCCCACCATGTTCAACAGCCGCGATCTCGCGCTGTACCTGTACACGGATCGCCGCCTATACCGCCCCGGCGAAAAAGTCTACTTCAGGGGCACGCTCCGCCAGCGCACGGATGCGGTCTACGGCCTCACCGACAAAACGATGATGCCCGTGGAGATCATCGATCCCTTCAACCAGACCATCTACAGCAAAAAACTGCCCATCAACGAGTACGGCAGTTTCTCCGACAGCTTCACCATCGACGCGGGCGGGCAGTTAGGCGAATATCGCATCATCGCGCGCCCCAACAAGCCCGATCCCACGCCAACGCCAAGCATGACGCCGACCACAGTCAGTGCGACGCCCGCTAAGGATGGCACACCCCTCCCGACGCCTTACTCCCCTCCGCTGGCTGCTACGCCAACGCAGATTCCCCTCTACGAGATGCCCGTACAGCAGGCGCGTGAGCTTCAGCAGCCCGTCGATCCAGCCTTCACCACGCAGATCACGGTAGCCGAGTACACGCCACCGGAATTCCGTGTCGCCGTGACGGCGCAGTCCGCGCATGTCGCGCCGGGGGACACCATCCGCACTACTGTCGAGAGCAGTTACTACTTCGGCGGCCCCGTCTCCAACGCCGTCGTGCAGTGGACGGTGCGCACCGACCCGTACTACTTCTTCTACACGGGCACGGGTTACTACAACTTCGAGGACTACAACCAAGACCAGATCGGGCAAGATTACGAAGATGACCGCCCGCAGATCATGTCCAGCGGCACGGGACGCACCGATGATCAAGGGCGCTATGTGCTCGAACTGCCCGCCACGCTCGGCAAATCCCGCCGCAGCCTCATCTATACGATTGAGGCGGTGGTCTGGGATCAGTCGAACCAGATGGTGGCGGAACGAGGGCAGGTCGTGGTCGATCAAGGCCAGTTCCAAATCGGCGTCGGCGTGAATAACTACGTCGGCGCGGTTGGCGACAAGCAGACCATCCGCCTGATCACCGTCGATCACAACAGCGAACCGCGCACCAACACCGATGTTGAAGTGCGCGTCGTCCGGCGCGAATGGGCCAGCGTGCAAACCATCGAACCCGGCACAGGCCGCACCGTCTGGGAAAACGAAGTCGTGGAAAAAGACGTGACCAGCGCCAAGCTCAAGACCGACGCGACGGGCAAAGCCACTTTCGACTTCACGCCTGAGCGCGGCGGTGCCTACAAAATCTACGCCATCACGCATGATTCGCAGAATAATGAGATCAAATCGTCCACCTTCATCTGGATCGCGGGCGCGGATTTCGCGGCGTGGCGTGCGCCGAACAGCCAGCGCATCGATCTGCAAGCCGACAAAACGAGCTACAAGGTCGATGACATCGCCTCGATCCTGATCCCGACGCCGTTTCAGGGCACATCGACCGCGCTGATCACGGTCGAGCGCGGCGGCATCCTGCACCGCGAAGTGTTCCACCTGCAAGGCAACAGCACCATCTACAAACTGCGCATCACGCCGGACATGGCTCCCAACGCCTTCATTTCGGTCACCGTGATCAAAGGCGAGGATGAACACAACTTCACGGCAGCCTTCCGCACCGGCTTGATCCAGCTCAACGTGGCGTCGGATCAATTGGGGCTGAACGTCAAAGTCACCAGCGACCGCTCCAAACTCGGCCCGCGTGACGAAGTGACCTACAACATCCACGTCACCAACGCGCTGGGCGAACCGATGCGCGCCGAAGTTGGTCTCGCGCTGGTGGACGAAGCCATCATCGCCCTACTGCCGGATAATCTGCCGTCGCTGATGGCCTATTTCTACTCGCGGCAGGGCTTGGGCGTCCGCACCGCCAACTCGCTGATCTACAACATCGACCAGACTACGCAAGAGATCATCAACGTGCAGAAAGGCGGTGGCAAAGGCGGCGATGACTACACGGGCATCTTCACCATCCGCAAGAATTACATCACCACGCCGCTGTGGGCACCCTCCATCATCACGGATCGCGACGGCAACGCGACGGTCAAGGTCAGGCTGCCTGATCAGCTCACCACATGGGTGCTCGATGCGCGCGCCTACACGCTGCCCACGGGCGAGACTAACACTACACTGGTCGGGCAGACCACGCACTCCATCGTCAGCACCAAACCGCTGCTGATCCGCCCCGAAGTGCCGCGCTTCTTCGTGGTAGGCGACGAAAGCCTGCTCAGCGCCATCGTCAACAATAACGCCGACGAACCGCAGGAAGTCGCCGTCAGCCTCGACATCAGCGGTGCGAGCGTGCAGGGCGATCTGATGCAGTACGCGACCATCCCCGCCAACAGCCGCCAGAAGTTCGATTGGCGTGTTACGGTGGGCGATGCGCCAGCCGTCGATATGACCTTCAAAGTGGTGTCCAAAGATGGGCGCTACACCGACGCCGCCAAACCCGTCACGGGCGAAGGCGACGACAAATTGCTGCCCGTGCTGCGCTACGAAACGCCCGACACCGTGACGACGGGCGGCGTGATCGGCAACGAGGGTGGCAACCGCACCGAGGGCATCCTCGTGCCAGCCAACGGCGGGCAAGGCGCGTCCAAAAATGACGTGCTGGAAGTGCATATTGACCGTTCACTGGCGACCAGCATGACCACCGCCCTCAAAACGCTGGAAGTCTTCCCGTACTACTGCATCGAGCAGACCGTCAGCCGCTTCTTGCCGGACGCCGTCATGTTCCGCGCGCAAAAAGCGCTCGGCGTGAACGACCCGAAATTGCAGACGGAGTTAGAAGCCACGCTCGAAACTGCCTTCCAGCGCATCTACAGCGATCAACATGTGGATGGTGGTTGGGGCTGGTTCATCAACGACTCTTCCGATCAACTGATCAGCGCCTATGTCGTGCTCGGCATGACCGAAGCCAAAGCCGCTGGCTGGCAGGTGGATCGCGGCGCGATGATCAAGGCAGTCAAAGCCCTGCGCGACAGCCTGAAAGACGTGAACGACAAAACCTCGTGGTGGGACTTGAATCGTCAAGCCTTCATCCTGTATGTGCTGGCGCGCTCCAGTCAGGTCACGGAAGACTTCGATCCGATTGTGAAAGCCTACGATGTCAGCCGTTCGGTCAAGCTGTTCGACCAGCGCGACCGCATGAACCTCGATGCGCTGGCTTTCCTCGCCATGGATTTCGCCATCATCGAGCCGTCGTCCGGCTATCATGTCAAACCGCTGATGGATACCGTCAAGCGGGCGGCAAGGTACAGCCTGACGGGGCGGCACTGGGAAGACGTGAACGCCGACGCGTGGAACTGGACGACCGACACGCGGACGACCGCGATTGTGCTCAAAGCGCTCGTCGCCACCGAGCCGGACAGTCCGTTGATCGCGGATACCGTGCGCTGGCTGATGACCGCCCGCAAATTCGACGCGTGGGAAACCACGCAGGAAACCGCGTGGTCGGTCATGGCGCTGACGGCGTGGATGGAGCAGTCCGGCGACCTCACGCCCGACTACAAGTTCGGCGTCACCGTCAACGATAAGGCACTCGCCAGCGGTGAACAGGCCACTACCGACAACGCCCGCACCGCCTACGATCTGCGCATCGCGGTAGCCGATCTGCTGGGCGATCAGGTCAACCGACTCGCCGTTGAGCGCACGGCGGGCGCGGGGACGATGTACTACAGCGCGCAGCTAAAAACCTATCTGCCCGTCGAACAGGTCAAGCCGATCTCGCGCGGGCTGATGATCGAGCGCAAGTACAGCCTCGACAGCGACAAAACCAACACGCCCATCTCAGAGGCACACGTTGGCGACCGTATCCGCGTCACGCTGACCATCATCGTGCCGGAAACGCTGAACTATGTCGTGATCGAAGACCCGATTCCGGCGGGTACGGCGGCTATCGACACCAGTTTGCAAACGTCGCAGAAACTCGACGCCAAACGCCCGCTGGAATATGGCTGGAAATACTGGGTCTTCACGCATACCGAACTGCGCGATGATCGCACCGTGCTGTACGCGCCGTACTTGCCGAAAGGGACTTACCAGTTCATCTACGAACTGCGGGCGGGCGCGGAAGGCACCTACCACGTGATGCCCGCCAACGGACACGCCTTCTACATGCCGGAAGTCTTCGGACGCAGTGGTGGCGAGATGTTCAAAGTATGGCCTCCCGTCGAGCCAGTCGCTGAAATCCCGACCGATTTCCCGGTGCAGTCCAAGTACAAGCGGAACTAACCCGCCCGTCGTTTCTCTCGCCCGCTGATTTTCACATCGGCGGGCATTTTGATGGCAAGTTGATCGGAGCGAGGGAACCCACGATGATCGCACACTGGCGTCAGCGACTGTTACGGTGGTACACGGCTTGGCAAACATGGCGGCGCTGGCAAAAGGCGCTGTCCCTCGTCGGCGCGCTGCTGGTCATCGCCGCACTCTGGCTCTACCTGTGGATTTTTGCCGATCTGCCCGCTATCGATCAGTTACAGGCGGGCATGATGCTGCCCAGTACGCGCATCCTCGACCGCAATGGCAAGCTGCTGTACGAGGTGATCGACAAAGACGGCGGACGCCACACCGCCGTGTCAATCTCCCAGATTCCCCAAGCCCTGATTCAAGCCACCATCGCCACTGAAGACCGCAACTTCTACTCGACTCCGGGCGTCGATCCGGTCGGCATCGTGCGCGCGCTGTGGATCAACCTGCAAGGTGGTGAGGTACGCGCGGGCGGCAGCACCATCACGCAGCAGGTGGCGCGCAATCTCCTGCTCGATCCTGAACAGCGCTCGGCGCGGACGCTGCAACGTAAGCTGAAAGAGATGGTGTTAGCGCTGCAACTGGCCTCGCGCACCAGCAAAGATGACGTGCTGGCGCTGTACCTGAACCAGTCGTACTACGGCAATCTGGCCTACGGCGTGCAAGCCGCCGCGCGTGTGTACTTCAACAAAGATGTACAATCGCTTGATCTTGCTGAATGCGCGATGCTGGCTGGTCTGACGCAGCTCCCCGGCAGTCACGATCCGCTGACGAATCCCGCCGCCGCCAAAGACCGTCAGAAAGTCGTACTCGGTCTGATGGTGACAGCGGGCTACCTGACGCCAGCACAGGCCGACGCTGCTGCGGACGAACCGTTGCAGTACGGATCGGGGCGCTTTGACATGCGTGCGCCGCATTTCGTGCTGATGGTCTGGGATCAGCTCCAGCGCGACTACCCCGATCTGATCTACAAAGGCGGCTTGGAAGTCACCACCACGCTCGATCTCAACTGGCAAAACGCCGCCGAGGAAATCGCCCGCCGCCAGATCGACAAGCTGAACAACCCGCCACCGGGCGAGACGCTGCACCACGCCAGCAACGCCGCGTTGGTGGCGCTCGATCCGCAGACGGGGCAGGTGCGCGCTCTGCTCGGCAGCGTCGATTACTTCGATGAGCAGATCAACGGCGCGATCAACCTCGCGTGGGTGCCGCGCCAACCCGGATCGACCCTGAAACCGTTCACCTACGCGCTGACCTTCGATCCCACCAAACCCGACGCGTGGACGCCCGCCACCATGATCCTCGATGTGACCACGCCCTTCATCACGCAGCGCTTGCAAAGCTACACGCCGAGCAACTACGGCTTGGTCGAGCACGGCCCTGTCTCGATCCGTGAAGCGCTGGCCTCGTCGTACAATATCCCCGCCGTGATCGCACTCGATCATATCGGCTTGCCCGCGCTGCTCGATCTGCTGCACAAACTCGGCATCTCCACGCTCAACGACACCTCGCGGCTCGATCTCTCCGTCACGCTCGGCGGCGGCGAGATTCGCTTGCTGGAATTGACGGCGGCCTATGCGGCTTTTGCCAACGGTGGGCACGCGGTTCAGCCGTCGCTGATCCTTGAGGTGAAAGATCAGGACGGGAACAGCATCTACCAGTGGCAGCCACCGCCACCAACCGCACCCATCATCGATCCACGCGTGGCCTATCTGATCACCGACATCTTGAGCGACAACAATGCCCGTTTGCCCGCCTTTGGTGACCACAGCGCCTTGCAGATCGGCTATCCCGCCGCCGCCAAAACGGGGACGACCACCGATTTCCGCGATAACTGGACGATGGGCTTCACGCCAACGGTCGTGGTCGGGACATGGGTCGGCAACGCGGACAACACGCCGATGGTCAAGGTAACGGGCATCTCCGGCGCGGGGCCGATCTGGAACGAATTCATGCGCACCATCCTTCGAGGCCAACCCGAACGTGCCTTCGAAGCGCCCGACGGACTCGTCCGCGCTGAAGTATGTGGCGTCTCCGGTTTGCTGCCGACGCCCTACTGCCCGACCCGCAAGATCGACGTGTTCATTGACGGCACCGCGCCGACCGAGCCGGACACCATGTTTCAAGCCTTCACGCTCGATTCCGCCACTGGCCTCCTCGCCACCGACGACACGCCCTTCGAGCGCCGCGTCGAGCGTGTGTATCAGGTCTTGCCGCAAGAGGCGCGTGCGTGGGCGCTCCAACACCACATCGAGGAACCGCCCCTAGCCGCCGCACCCGTCATCGCCAAAGGTGCGGACAGCCAGACCGCCCTCCGCCTGCTCAAACCCGATCCGTACACGCGCTATCAGTTGACGCCCGAAATCCCGCTGGAGTCGCAGCAAATCCGCCTCGCCGCCGCCGTCCCGCCCGACACCGCCGCGATCACCTTCTGGTTGGACGATCAGCCCGTCGGTTCCATCGCTGGCGATCCGTGGTGGGTGATGTGGGCGCTCACGCCGGGGCAGCATACCCTCCGTGTGACCGCCGAAATGGGCGACGGCACCATTCAGCAGAGCGATCCGATTCAGTTCACTGTCGTCTCATTTGTCCCGCCCGATGACGAACCGACCAGCGGCGACTACAAATGAGGAGGGCGCGGATTTGTGCGTCATACTGAGAGCTGGATGAGTTTGTGAGCAGCATTCCGTTGACAGTCGCCTTGCGCTTGCTACAATGAGCGGGATGTTTAGTCGGTGCTTTCCATGATCGCGAAGCACGCAATTCGTATGGACTTAGCACTCAGGACTAAGCACTTAGCACTATTTATTACGGAGCAAGCTAACGGGTTGAGCAGTTACGGGAAATTACGACGGGAGCGTTCCGCCCTGATGGACGGCACCATGTTTGGTCGCCGCCGACGCGGGCCGAACCCGTGGAAGATCGCGTTTTTCTCGATTGCCTACGGTGCGATCGCGCTGGTGTTGTGGCAGTTCAACAACATCCAGCCGCGTGTGCTGGCGCTGATGGGCGCTGCCCCGACCCCGACTCCCGGCAGTGTTGAATATGCCCAACGCGGTGAAGCCGCCTACCTGATCGGTGACTTGCCAACAGCGGTGACGAATTACCGTCTGGCGGCGCAGCAAGACCCGAACAACGTCAACATCGTCTACGAGCTAACGCGCACCTTGATCTACAGCAATTTCAGCGACGTGCGTAACTTCAAGGACGGCGAAGAATCGCTGACATGGTCTACCACGCTGGCGGAAAACCGTCCCGAAAGCGCCCGCGCTCAAGCCATCTACTGCTACGCGCTGGTCGTCAACGACCGTTACGAAGACGCCGTCCGTGCCTGTCTGCGCGCCGTTGACATCGATCCCAATCTTGCCGATAGTTACGCCTTCCTATCGATCGCCTATTACGAGTTGCAGCGCTACGGCGCGGCGCTGGAAGAGGCCGAGAAAGCCGTGCGCATCGATCCGGCGAACCTTGATGGCAATCTGGCCTATGCGCGTGCGCTGTTCTACGCCGGACGCTCGGAAGCGGCCTTGCAGCACTTCACGCAAGCCGCCAAGGTCAACCCCGCGCTGGAATTCCCCTACTACGAACTGGCTTTCCTCGCCCGTCGAATGGCGATCAGCAGCAACGACGATAGCAAATTCCTGATCGCGCTCAGTGCCTATCAGGAAGTGCTCAAGCGCAACCCGAACAACGTGAAAGCCCTGACTCGCCTGTGCCAGGCCTATCTTGAAAAGTCCTCGCGCTCGGTGGAAGACATCCGCGACGCGCGTTATTACTGCGAGACCGCCACCGAGGTCGATGCCAGCTATTCGCCCGCCTACCGCTGGTTGGGTGAGGTCTACCACCGCAGCCGTAATTACGAAGACGCCATCGATACGCTCGGCAAGTGCATGGAATTAGAACAATCGCTGCCCACCGACCGCCGCGATCCCACCTGCTGGTGGCTGCGGGCAGCGGGTATGTTCGTGCTGGGCGATAAATATTGCAACAATCAGGTGCTCTCCAACGGCACTCTGCTCCCCGGCGCTGTCCAGATCGCGGAAGATGTGCTGACGTGGTCGCAAGATCAACTGACGGTGACGGAAGCCAATAAAGTCATCAACAAGTGCGCCAGCGCGTATAAAGGCACCTACAGCACGCCGACGCCCGTCCCGACCGCCACCGTGCCGCCGCCACCGATATTCTAGCGGCTAACGGAAAGGTGCAACGATGTATTTGCGCACGCCCAAACGTTATCAGGCCAAAGGCCGCCGCCGCTACTTGTTCAACTTCAAGTGGCTGTGGCTGTATTTGCTTGCGCCGCTGATCATCGTGCCCGCCTCGTTGGCCTACTATTACCGTGCCGAGCTTGCGCCGATAGTCAGCAACAGCGTCAACTCCATCCTGACGCGGATGCCGCGCGCCATGCCCACCGCGACCCCGACCATTCCGGCGGCGGATTTGCAGCGCATTTTTGGTGACTCTGTGCGCACGGGCAAGATCAACAACGCGCTCTCGGCGCTGAACGGCTTGCTGGACGCTGCTCCCAATGATGTATACTTGCATACCACGCTCGTACGCATGACCTTGCTGCGCGGCGACCCCACCGACCGCAAGCACCTCGATAAAGCCGTCGCTGCTGCCGACGCCGCTATCAATGCTAATCCCGAAGTCGCTGACGGCTGGATCATGATGGCGCTGGCGCTCAACGAACGCGGCGAACCGCGCGCGGCGCTGCCCTATGCGCTGCGTGCCCGCGATCTCAACGCCGACGATCCGATGCTTGGTGCGGTCACGGCGCGCATCTACGCCGATCTGGGGCGCTACGATGAAGCCACCACGCTGGTCGAGCAAGCCATCGACAAAGCCAAAGCCAGCCGCCCGCTGAACACCATCGCACTAGCCTTCGGCTACTGGGTACAGGGCGACATCCTGACCAACACCAACGGCGCGGCGGCGGAAGGCGCGTATGAGGAAGCGTGGCGGGCGGCGCTGACCGATGCCAACGTGCCGCTTAGTTTCATCGCCTACCGCCTGTACTTCGTGTATCTGACCGAAAACCGCGATCAGGATGTCCTGAATGTGCTGGCACAGGCGGCGGAACGCGACCACGACGATGATATGAACTCCTATTACGTCGGGCAGGTCTACTACCGCGCGCAAAATTGGGAGAAAGCGCGTCCGGCCTACGCGCAGTGCCTTGACCTGAACCCCGATAATTTGCGCTGTCTACGGCGCATGGCGCAGGTGAATTACCAGTTGAATGCCTACGCGACGGCGGCGGACTATGCCAAACGCGCCATCGCCAAAGGCACGCAGGAGCCGGAGGCCTTCTTGGTGGCGGGGTTATCGCTGATCGAAGGCAAAGATCGCAACTGCGGCGAGGCCATCACGCTGCTGCAAAAAGGCTATTTGCTCAACGAAGGCCGCACGGATGTCGCTGACACGGTCAAAGCCAGCCAGCGTGACCAGTTCGAACGCGGTCTGACGAGCTGCAACGCCCGCCCGATCCAGCCGACGACGGCACCCGCCGCCACCGCGACTCCCCAATAACGTGTCATAATCCCTCCTCATGACATTTGTCACTAATCGGTGAGTGCCGCGCAACTCGCTCTCATGCTTGCCGTAAATAAACATCAGTGGATAGCAGTCAACTAAGAAACGGAGTGATTATGGGCTATCTTGGACGCATCTTCACAATCGGGTTCCTCGCCTTCAGCGCTGTCGGGCTGACGGCCTGCGGAGGAAGCGCGGGTAATGGAATCGTGCAAGGGTCTGGCGTCATGAAGACAGAATCCGTTCAGATTAGCGGGTTCAGCGCTGTTAACCTGACCGGCGCAGGTAAGTTGATCGTTGAGCAGACTGGCACCGAGTCGCTGACGATTGATGCGGAAGACAACATCCTGCCGCTGCTGGATAGCAAGGTAGTCAACAACCAGTTGATCCTCGGCAGCAAGCCGAACAGCCCCGGCTACTCGAACACCAAGGATATTGTGTTTCATGTGACGGTCAAGGACATCGGTCAAATAGTGGTCAGCGGCAGCGGCGATGCCAAGGCGACCCTGATCAAGTCTGACATGTTCAACGTCGAAATCGGCGGCTCCGGCAACATCACCATCGATAAGCTGGAAGTCACTGCACAGGCCGTCTTCAAGATCGGTGGCTCCGGCGAGGTCAACATCGGTGAGCTGCAAGCGCAAAACGTTTCCGTTAACATCGCTGGTTCTGGTTCGGTCAAAATCGCCAGCGGCACAACGGTTAACCAGTTGGTGAGCATCAACGCCAGCGGCAACTACGAGGCCGAAGGGCTGAAGAGTGACGTCGTGCAGATCAACGCTAGTGGTTCGGGCAACGCCACGGTGTACGCGGACAAGACACTTGACGTGCTGCTCAACGCCAGCGGCTCAGTCTCCTATGTGGGCAACGCGACGGTCACGCAGACCAAAAACGGTTCCGGCACAGTCACCAAGAAGGGCTGATCTAGCCTCCCTATCATGCTCCCCTCGTGTATCCAATGAGGGGAGGCATGTCACCACAATAAGCACTTCCCCGTCACAGTTAGACATGATGGTTCATCACCGGTGGCGATTTACTGGCTATAGAAATCACACAATTTCAGCGATTACCCGTCTATGCTAGCCAAACCGTTGAAAATAGCGGTCAACATTGCGCCTGTCTGTGTACGATGAATTACTTTGTGTTAAAAAACGCCGCTAAGGTCGTCAGTCGGGGCAGCGCAACGCCAAGCCTGTGCGCATCCGCCAAAACCTCTCTGGGATAACGGCTCAGTAATTCATAACTAGCATGTCCACTGGCGTCGAGTTGCTTCACAGTGTTGAAGCTCTCCAATCTGTCGCCGCTAAGGACTTTCTGCCCGATACATCCAAGCAGTCCAGCCGGAAGATTTAAAAGTATCGTGACGCCCGGATTTGGTTTCTCGCCCTTCGCTTTCAACACAGGCAGCATCTCGCGCATCAGTAAAATAGTCGCTTTAAGCTGGGGCGCTGAACTGAAAACGTTGGAGTAGCCGCCGACTTTCAATGCTTGAACCGCTAAGGCCGCTTCCAGAACAAAATGAAACCAGAGCCAGCCACGGAAATCTTTTGACTCCGATACCGAAAAACCGGCGCTGCGGAACATCTCATAAACGGCCTGATACCGCGCGCTGCGTTTTGAGTTTCCAATGCGTCCCATAAACAGGGTCTTTAGTATCCCCCCTTTAAGCAGATTAGTTCCGAAGAATCCGCCGCCGCCGCCGGGAAAGCCCCATACTACCTGTTCCGTTGGCAAGTCCGAAACTGCTTCCTGCGGATCAGTCCATAGATTATTGAAGATCAGCACAGTCGCCTTACCGATCCGCGTCCGCAAGAAGGCGATGACGTCGCTCAACTGGTGATAAAAGACGCTCACCATGATTAAGTCATAGTCATGGTCGGCATTCAGGTCTTCCCGCATGGTGATCAGCCAACGTTCTGTAACTAAATTTTCCGCAGAGCTTATGCGCCCATCGCGGATCTCCAGATTTACTGAAGTGCCATATTGGGCGGCTCGCCCCGGACGCACATAAAAGTCCACCTTATGGCCTGCTTTTTCCAAAGCCCAAGCGTAGAGTGTTGCGATTACACCACGACCCACCATCAATATGTTCATTGACGTTCCCCGCTTTTGTATACAATAAAACGCTGTTGCAAAGGGTAGCCGATGCTACAATGGAGGGTCAATCATCAAGAAAACATAGAATGTTGCCTATGCAACACAAGAGGCGCAATTGATGCAGAAGTCCAAAGGCATTGAGGACTTACGCGTTTATCGCACACGTAAACTGCTCCAGCAGGCTTTTATCGAACTGACAGAAGAAAAGGGCTTTGCGGCGCTCACGGTGCGCGACATTACCGAGCGCGCGATGGTAAACCGCTCGACCTTTTATCGTCACTACCTTGATAAATATGACCTGCTCGATCAGTATCTGAGCGAAATATCTGGCCTGTTCGATGATCGAGAAGGGCAGTCGGAGCGATCTTCTCATGAAGTGCCGTCAACGCTCATCGACCTGCTCAGGCATATGCAGCAATTTGCTGGCTTTTACCGCGCGATGTTAGGTGCCAAAGCCGATCCCTTGCTTGAACAGCGATTTCGACAGAAGATGGAAAAACGAGTTCTCTCTTGCGCTGATCAGGCACGCTCTGAACAAACCAGTCCTCCCGGTGCACCGCCTATCAACTTGGTATACACGACCACTGCGGCGGCGGGGTGTAGCGCGATTGTCTGGTGGTTAGAACACGACCAGCCCTATCCACTGGAGCACCTTGCGCAGTGGTTGAACCAGTTTGTTTACGATCTCTCCGGTTCGTCTCTCAAGTTGAACGGATGACATGGTATGAACCACGACGATCATGTCAATTTGCTGCGGGCTGGTGTACCGACCGCTGGCGGCGTGTGGGCGGATTTTGGATCGGGGACGGGTGCGTTCACGCTGGCACTGGCTGATCTGATCGGCGCGGATGGCGTGATTTATGCCATTGATCGTGACGCGGCTGCGCTCAACGAGCAGCGGCGAGCCATGCATAGCCGCTTCCCCGCCGTGCAGCACCACACCATCAACGCCGATTTCACCCGTCCGCTGGAACTGCCACCGCTGGATGGCATCGTGATGGCGAATGCGCTCCATTTCGTGCGCGAAAAAGACGCCGTACTCGTGCGTTTGCGGGGTTATCTGAAGTCTGGCGCGCGGCTGCTCATGGTCGAATACAACGTGGATCGCGGCAATACGTGGGTACCATATCCGTTTTCCTACACGACATGGGCGGCGCTGGCGGGCAAACATGGGTTCACGGACACACGTCTTCTGGCGACCCGACCGAGCCGTTTTCTTGGCGAAATCTACAGTGCCATCAGCCTGAATGGGGATCGGCCTGCCTGAGCCAAAATCTTATCGAGGGTGACGACGGTTTATCCACATGTCTGTTTATGGAATTTCAAAATACGACGCATTTGCCAACGCCTTTTCTTGAGTCCCTTCAGTGGACTTCGTTCTCTAAGCCCGCACGTTTTAACGTCGGGCGGCGTAGCGACGCCCCCACGTTTCCTTGTCTAATTTCTTAGGCACCACCAGCAAAACACCCCACCACTGCGCTCGTGACATGTACTTACGTTCGTGCTTTCGCCCGAATTTTCCAAGATGGTCTTAACTCGGTATTATTAATGACTTTCCATATGAACAAACTCGTTTTAGGAGATACGCATGGCAAAAAATCTTAAAAGTGGTGAAAAGGTGACTGTGGATCGCGTTGTAGAATTCGATCCCAAGTCAGAATCGTTTATCAATGGCCTACCGCAAATCACGGCGGGGCAAGTCGGCGTGGTAGTGGATGCTGCGCCACAGGGACGCGCGTCGATCGTGGATTTTGACGGCATCCAAGCCACCGTCTCGAATCAGCGCTTGCAGCGGCTGGAAACGCCACCCGTCAAGGGCAAGCGTGGGCGGAAGAAACGCGCCACCACTACGGCCTCAACGAAGGTCAAAACTGCGAATAATGTCCAGAAATCCTCCCCGGACGAAACTTCCGAACAGATCATCACTCAGCTTGCCAATACCCTGCTGTTGAATGGTGGCCTGAAGCAAAACGGCGAGGTCGTGATCCAGTTACGCTTTGACGAACTGCCAGAATCCGTCAAAACGCAAATTCGCAAGTTGATTGATGCGAAACTCGCCTTGAGTAGAACGGGAATGAAGTAAGCGTCCATACGCGGCTGAGATAATTCAAACTTCACAACGCCGGTGGTTTACGCATCGTGGCTTTGTGGGAAGCCAGATCATCTCATTGCACTGCTTATTTTGGTAATAATTTTGTAAATCCTCTGATAATCTCCTCACGCACCTTGCTATCTCCAATAAGTGTTCAGGCTTAATCGCACTCACGCTGACTTACGTCCTCAGTGGGATGTCCTCGTACCGTCCCATAGGGATCAACCAGTTTCAAAGGCTTATGAGAGCGAGAAGTTGAAGTAAAAGGTGGTGCCCTTACCAACCGCGCTTTCTACCCAAATGTTGCCGTTATGTCGCTCGATGATGCGCTTGACGGTGGCGAGGCCGATGCCAGTGCCGGGGAATTCGGAAGTGGCGTGCAAACGCTGAAACGGTACGAACAACTTCTCACTTTGCTCCATATCGAAGCCAACGCCGTTATCTCGCACATAATAAACAGGCTGATCTTGTTGCACGATCTTGCCAAATTCAATCATCGGGGAATCCTGTTTCGACGTAAATTTCCACGCGTTGCTGAGTAAATTGGTGAGCATCAATTCCAGCAATGTCCCATCGCCCTCCACAACCGCATCATCCACAATGCTGACATCAATCGAGCGCTCAAGGTCTTCGGTTTGCAGCTTTTGGACGATGCCGCGCGCCATTTTGCTCAGGTTGACTTGTGCGCGTTTCATCTCGCCGCGTGTAACGCGTGAGAACGATAGCAAATTCTCGATGATGGACGACATATGCAAGGTGTTGTCACAAATCTGCTGCAACATATCCCGCGCGTCATCGTCCAACGTCTCCATATAGCGGATCAACAGCAGGCTGCTGAACCCATTGATCAACCGCAGTGGCGCGCGCAGATCATGAGAAACGGTGTAGTTAAAAGACTCTAGCTCCCTGTTGGCGACCTCTAACTGGCTGGTGCGCTCCTTGATGCGCACTTCTAGCAAATCGTTCGATTCGCGCAGGGCTTGCTGCGTCGAGGTCAACTCCCTATTCAACTGCCGCACCTGCTGAAGTTGCCTTTCTAGCTCGGCGTTGGCGCGGCTGATGTAGTCTGCTTGCCGCTGGATCGCGTGGCGGCTCCGGTGCAACTCGATGAAGTTAGAAACTTTGGCGATCAAAATCTCTGGGATGATCGGCTTGAACAGGTAATCCACCGCGCCGAGTGAATAGCCCTTGAAGACATAATCTTCACTGCGGTGGATCGCCGTCAAAAAGATGATCGGGATGTGCTTGGACTTCTCGCGCTGCTTGATCAGCACGGCAGTCTCAAAGCCATCGATCACGGGCATCTGGACATCCATCAGGATCACGGCAAATTCTTCGCTCAGGACGAGCTTGAGCGCTTCTTCCCCCGAATTTGCCTTCACCAGATGTTGCCCCAATTCCTCCAAGATCGCCTCAAGCGCATAGAGGTTTTCGGGGCGGTCATCTACAAGTAAGATGTTGACCTTCTCATCATCCATTGCTTCCGCCATTTACCTCGATAGCCACACGCGAAGCAGTGAGAATAGGTGATTAGTATCTATCGGCTTGGTGATGTAGTCCGACGCGCCCGCTTCCAGACATTTTTCGCGGTCACCCACCATCGCCTTTGCCGTCAGGGCGATGATCGGCAAGCTCTGATAGTCGGGCATCTGCCGGATCAATCGGATTGTCTGGTAGCCATCCATCTCCGGCATCATGATGTCCATCAGGATAGCGTCAATATCGGGGTTTTCTTGCAACATCGAAATCCCCAACCGTCCATTTTCCGCGAATAACACTTGCACCTGATGACGTTCCAAAATGCTGGTAGTGGCGAAGATATTGCGGATGTCGTCATCAATCAACAAGATTTTCTTCCCGATGAGCGAAGCATCGACGCTGCGGTACGTTTGGAGCATCTTGCGCTTTTCGTCGCTCAGGTTGCTCTCCACGCGGTGCAAGAACATGGTCGTATCGTTCAACAAGTTTCCCAGCGATTTCACATCCTTCTTCAAGATGATCGATTTTGTCCAACGTTTCAGCGTCGTTGCTTGTTCGGGCGTCAGTTCCGCGCCAGTATACACGACAATCGGGGTTTCTATCGCCCCTAGCTCCTGTTCCAACTGCTTGAGGAACTCAAAGCCCGAAATATCCGGCAGATCAAGGTCGAGAACGACACAGTCATATTGCTTGGATTTCATAGCGGTGAGTGCTTCTTGCCCCGTTGCTACGGCGGAAATGTTCACATCCGTGTGCCCGATCAATTCCACCATACTATTCCGTTGAATATCATTGTCCTCGATAATCAATAAATCCTTAACAGGGCGGGCAATGAAGGCATTTACATGCTGGAGCGTATTTGCCAGCGTTTCGTAAGCCACCGGCTTCTTGAGATAGGTGATCGCGCCCGCTTGGAGTCCGTGTGCTTTCTCCTCCACCACCGAAATGATGTTGACCGGAATGTGGCGCGTGCGGTCATCATGCTTGAGCCGATCCATCACCGTCCAACCGTCCATCACCGGGAGCTGAATGTCCAGCAAGATCGCGTCCGGTTTCAGCTCAACCGCCATCGCCAAACCGAGATCGCCGCGCAGGGCTACGACGCACTTGAAGCCATAGCTGTGTGCGATCTCTATCAGCGTCGCGGCGAAATTCATATCATCTTCAATGATCAGCAGGACGTGATCTCCCTCTTGCAGCGAACCGCGATCATCCATCATCTGAAGTTGGTTCGTTGAATCATCCTGACTGCTCGATGTCACCGCCGAGGTATGCTGTGAACGGGTGGTATGTCCATTCCTCGGCACGAGCGGCACCAGCGATTTCACCGAGCGTTCATTAGTTTCTGGCGGGGCGGCAGTGGTCGCGCTGTTGAAGGAAGCATAGGACGGCAGATACAGCGTGAACACGCTCCCTTGGTTCGGGACGCTCGATAGCTGAATCTCGCCGCCCAATAGCCGTGCGATCTCGCGGCTGATCGACAAACCTAGCCCCGTCCCGCCATATTTGCGGCTGGTGGTGCCATCCGCCTGCTGGAATGCTTCAAACACGATCCGCTGCTTTTCCGCCGGAATGCCGATCCCCGTATCCGACACTTGGAACGCGACGATCAGGTCGGCTTTACGCAGCGACTCCAGATTGAACGATGCATCGCGCGTGTACACCCGCATCAGGCGCAAAGTAACGCTGCCCTGCTCGGTAAATTTGAAGGCGTTGGAAAGCAAATTCTTGAGGATTTGCAGCAAGCGCCGTGCATCCGTGTAAATGGCACGCGGCAAATTAGCATCCAAGATGATCTCAAAGTCGAGGCCTTTGTTCTGGGCGATCTGCTCGAAATTGCGCTGGACATCGATCTTGATCGATTGCAGCGCGACCTCCTCCACATCAGCGATCATCGCGCCCGACTCGATCTTCGCCAGATCGAGGATGTCGTTGATCAGCACCAGCAAATCCGTGCCGGAAAGGTGGATGGTCTGGGCAAATTCGATTTGTTTGGGCGTCAGATTCTTGTCGCTGTTTTCGGATAGCAGTTGCGAGAGGATCAACATGCTGTTGAGCGGCGTGCGCAGTTCGTGCGACATGTTCGCCAAGAACTCATTCTTATATTTCGAGGTCAGCGCCAACTGCTCGGCCTTTTCTTCCAGCGCCTGTTTCGCCTGCTCGATCTCGCGGTTTTTGCGCTCGACCTCCGAATTTTGCGACGCCAGCAACCGTGCTTTTTCTTCCAACTCGTCGTTCGTGTGCTTTAGTTCGTCCTGTTGGCTGCGCAGCAAATCTTCTGAGGCTTGCAGCGACTTGGCTTGCTGCTCCAAACGCTGATTCTTCTCGGTCAGTTCGCGTTGTTGGGCTTGCAGTTCCTCCGCCAGCGATTGCGACTGGTTGAGCAGTTTTTCTGTCTGCATCGTCGCGGCGATGGTGTTAAGCACGATGCCGATGCTCTCGGTGAGCTGGTCGAGGAAGGTCAGATGGATTTCGCTGAAGCGGTGGAACGAAGCCAGCTCGATCACGGCGATGACTTGCCCTTCAAACAGCACGGGCAAAACGACGACATTGGCGGGCGTGGCTTCGCCCAGTCCCGAACTGATCTTGATGTAATCGTCGGGTACGTCCGTCAGCAAGATGCGTTCGCGTTCCAGCGCGCATTGTCCTACCAAGCCTTCACCGAGCGCGAATTGGTTCGACAGGTGCTTGCGCTGGCGGTAGGCATAACTGCTCAACAGGCGCAGGGAAGCGCTGCCGCTTTCGGTATCCATCAGATAAAACACGCCGTGCTGCGCCGTGACGAGCGGGGCAAGTTCCGACAGGATTTGTTTGGAGACGGTTTCTAGCGCGCGTTGACCTTGCAACATGCGCGTGAACTTGGCGAGGTTGGTTTTCAGCCAGTCTTGTTCGGTATTTTTCTGCGTGGTTTCGCGCAGATTACCAATCATCTGGTTCAGGTTGTCTTTCAGTTCCGCCAATTCGCCTTGCGCGCCGACCGTGATCGAACGTGTCAAATCGCCCTTGGTCACGGCGGTGGCGACCTCACCGATGGCGCGCACCTGTGTGGTCAAATTGCCCGCCAGTTGGTTCACGTTATCCGTCAGATGCCGCCACGTGCCCGACGCGTTCGGCACGCTGGCTTGTCCGCCGAGCTTGCCTTCGATGCCCACTTCGCGCGCCACCGTCGTCACCTGATCCGCGAACGTCGCCAGCGTATCGATCATCTCGTTGATGGTGGCGGCGAGGGTGGCGATTTCGCCCTTCGCGCCGAGCGCCAGCGATTGCTTCAAATCGCCGTTCGCCACCGCCGTCACCACGCGGGCGATTCCGCGCACTTGTGCGGTCAGATTACCCGCCATCGAATTCACATTATCGGTCAGGTCTTTCCACACGCCGCCGACGCCCTTCACGTCCGCCTGACCGCCTAAATTGCCTTCCGTGCCGACCTCGCGCGCCACGCGGGTCACTTCCGCCGCGAACGAATTCAACTGATCGACCATGATATTGATGGTGTTCTTCAGTTCGAGGATTTCGCCCTTCACATCGACCGTGATCTTCTTGGACAGGTCGCCATTCGCGACCGCCGTCGTCACTTCCGCGATGTTGCGCACCTGCCCCGTCAGGTTACTCGCCATCAAATTGACGTTATCGGTCAGGTCTTTCCACGTCCCACCGACACCACGCACCTCCGCCTGACCGCCTAACTTGCCTTCCGTGCCGACTTCGCGTGCCACGCGGGTGACTTCCGAGGCGAACGAATTAAGCTGGTCAACCATGATGTTGATGGTATTTTTCAGCTCCAGAATTTCGCCCTTCACATCGACGGTGATCTTCTTGGACAGGTCGCCGTTCGCGACTGCCGTCGTCACTTCTGCGATGTTACGCACTTGCCCCGTCAAATTGCCCGCCATCAAATTGACGTTATCGGTCAGGTCTTTCCACGTCCCCGCCACGCCCTTGACTTCGGCTTGACCGCCTAGCTTGCCTTCCGTACCGACTTCACGCGCCACACGCGTCACTTCCGACGCGAACGAATTCAACTGATCGACCATCGTATTGATGGTATTTTTCAGCTCCAGAATTTCGCCGCGCACATCGACGGTAATCTTCTTGGACAAATTGCCATTCGCGATTGCCGTCGAGACTTCCGCGATATTGCGCACTTGTGCGGTCAGGTTGCCCGCCATCGAATTCACGTTATCGGTCAGGTCTTTCCATGTCCCCGCCACGCCTTCGACTTCGGCTTGACCGCCTAGCTTGCCTTCCGTGCCGACTTCGCGCGCCACGCGGGTCACTTCCGACGCGAACGAATTGAGCTGGTCAACCATGATATTGATGGTGTTCTTCAGCTCCAGAATTTCGCCCTTCACGTCTACCGTGATCTTCTTGGACAAGTCGCCATTCGCGACGGCTTTGGTCACTTCCGCGATGTTGCGCACCTGTCCGGTCAGGTTGCCCGCCATCAGATTGACGTTATCGGTCAGGTCTTTCCACGTCCCGCCGACGCCCTTCACATCCGCCTGACCGCCTAGCTTGCCTTCCGTGCCGACTTCGCGCGCAACGCGGGTCACTTCCGACGCGAACGAATTGAGCTGGTCAACCATGATATTGATGGTATTTTTCAGCTCCAGAATTTCGCCCTTCACGTCTACCGTGATCTTCTTGGACAGGTCGCCATTCGCCACCGCCGTCGCCACATCCGCGATGTTGCGCACTTGCCCGGTCAGGTTACTCGCCATCAAATTGACGTTATCGGTCAGGTCTTTCCACGTACCAGCGACATCGCGCACCTCGGCTTGACCGCCTAACTTGCCTTCGGTACCGACTTCGCGCGCCACGCGGGTCACTTCCGCCGCGAACGAATTCAACTGATCGACCATCGCATTCGATGGTGTTTTTCAGGCCTGGTATTCGCCTTCACGTCTACCGTGATCTTCTTGGACAAGTCACCGTTCGCGACGGCGGTGGTCACTTCCGCGATATTGCGCACCTGCCCGGTCAGGTTGCTCGCCATCAAGTTGACGTTATCGGTCAGGTCTTTCCACGTACCCGCCACATCGCGCACCTCGGCCTGACCGCCTAGCTTGCCTTCCGTGCCAACTTCGCGCGCCACGCGCGTGACTTCCGCCGCGAACGAATTCAACTGATCGACCATCGTGTTGATGGTGTTTTTCAGGTCAAGGATTTCGCCTTTAACGTCAACCGTGATCTTCTTGGACAGGTCGCCCGTCGCCACGGCCTTCGTGACCTCTGCGATGTTGCGCACCTGTCCGGTCAGGTTACTCGCCATCAAATTGACGTTATCGGTCAGGTCTTTCCACGTCCCCGCGACATCGCGCACCTCGGCCTGACCGCCTAATTTGCCTTCCGTACCGACTTCACGCGCCACGCGCGTCACTTCCGACGCGAACGAGTTCAACTGGTTCACCATCGTATTGACGATGCGTGCCGTGCCGAGGAATTCGCCTTGCAGCGGACGCCCCTCGATCTCCAGCGCGATGGTCTGCGACAGATCGCCGCGTGCCACCGCGCGGATCACCCGCGCCGTCTCGCTGGTCGGTTGCACGAGGTCGGTGATCAGATCATTGACGGAATCGATGCAGTCGCCCCACGAGCCGTTATTCACGCCGATAGACGCCCGCTGCGTGATCTTGCCTTCTTTACCGACGACCGTGCCGATGCGCTTGAATTCAGCCGTCATATTTTGGTTGATTTCAATAATCTCGTTCAGCGCGTCCGCGATCTTCCCCGCGATGCCAGTGTGCTCAACGGGCATCCGCACGGAAAAATCTCCCTTTTTGACGGCGACCAGCGTCCGCAACAGTAATTTGACATCGAGTTCATCAGTAGAAATCTGCTTGTCCGTCACGGTTCAACCCTTTCAACCCCGAACAAAAAACCAGCAGCGGCGTCTCATCAATAAGTACTGAAAGGCGCTTGCAATATCGATTGGCAGTAAAGTGGGCGGAAGGCAAGAAGATGGCTACGGTGCTAATGCTATCAAGTGTAGTGTCAGCGGCGTAGGTCACCAACTCGACCTGTGCTTATGCTATATGGGAGCGCTCATATGGCGCGCTGTGGTCATATGATCAGACCGATAGTAATGAAACCAAGGCGAGGCATGTGGTGTTCGGACGGGATGCTATCGACGGTGATTATAGGCAATGGCGATGTGTTCATCTTGGTCGAAATCAAGTTCCTCACTGACGAGACTCTATACGATGCACGACTATGCACGCGTTGCCACATGCTGCCCCGCGTAAAAGCGCATCGCCACCTTGCCGGTAGCCTGAGCGATGCCATAATTCACGATAAACCCCACCACCACGCCGACGGCTGGCACGATGATCGACAACGATTCGCCTAGCAGCCGCACCACCCCGCGCATGATCAGGCTGATCGATGTTTCGGTCAGCTTGACGCCGCCGGACATCACCAGCGTAGTTTGTAGGTTCATTTCTTCGGGGCTAACGGCGTGTTGGCTGTACAACATCGCGATGAACTGCACCATCGCGTGCTGAATGCGCATCGACATCAGAATATCGACGGGCAGCGCAATCGGCAGCGTCAAGAACCCGCCGATGCCCGCAATCGCGCCCACGAGGCCACATTTGAACGACTGCCGCGAGATGATCTTGCGCACGAGCGCATCGTTGCTCAGCGTCGCGTTGCTGCGCCTCAGCGCCTCCAATTCACGCTGCATCGTGTTGACATCAGGCGCGATGAATCGCCGCAGTTGGCGGATGGCGAAGAACGCCCCGATCAGCAGGATCACCAACAGAACGATAAAACCTACCGCGATGGAGAGCAAAATGTTGACGAGTGTAGAATTGTCCATCTACCTTGACCTGTTTAACCAAGCTAATAGAGAACCGACAAAGACGATTGCTTTCGTACGGACGCCTCATGAGGCGTCCTGTAAGCTTGATGAGCAGGGCTAATCATTTTCGATCATCTATAAGATTATTGTAGTATGAAAGCCCGAACGCAGGTTGAATTGGTTAAACACTGCCGAATCTAGTATAAAGGCTCGTGTCTCTGATACCTGCCCCACCTCGCCTACCAACGCATAGGCCACCTTACCTATTTGGCTGCTCAAGGGTGCCATTGTTCGGCGCCCCATTTGCCCTGATTCTCCTTCAGGTTGGGCTGTGCCACCCACGGGATCGGCGGCGTCGTGCGCTGCGTAAGTTGTTCCGGCGCGATGGTGGACATGATCGTGCTTGCCAGCCGCAGCGCCTCGTCCCATTCCTCGCGCGCCACCTCAAGGATCAGCGCGTCGTGCATATCTAGCGCCACCCGTGATCGCATTCCCTTGGCGCGGTAAGTTTCCGCCACCACCACAATCGCCCGCTTGAGCATCTCCCCGACCCCGCCCTGACACAGGTAATTCCACGCCACGAAAGGCGTCGGCACCGCCACCGGACGCCCCGTCCACAGCTTCAAAAGCTGCGTCTCACGTACTTGCTGCTGTGCCCCCGCGCGCATCTTGGTGACTTCCGCAAAGGCGCGATCCTTGGCTTGGATCAACCGTTGCGCCTCATATTTCGACACGCCGATGCTCTCCCCCAACCGTTCCGCGCCCATCCCGTAAGCCGTGCCATACGTGATCTTCTTCGACATATTGCGCAGATGTTTGCGCTCATCCACCTCCGCCGCTTCCCACGCTGCGCCGAAGTACTGCCCCGCCATCACCGCGTGGAAATCCGCCGCGACACACGCCGCCGCGAGGTTGCTATCGCCGGAGATCATCGCCGCCATCACGTTCTCGGCATTACGGTAATCGATCTCGACCATCGTAAATCCCTCATCGCCCACCGCTACGCCTGCCATCGCGGGCATCTTCCAATTCTGCATGTGCGGGTAGCTAGAGGCGCGCCTGCCCGATTCCGTCGCCATCGTCACCAGACTGTGCAGCCGTCCGTCATAATCGGCATGATCGATCAACCCTTCCAGCGTCGAGATCAGCCAATCAACTTCCATATACGCGGCGAGGTCTTTCAACTGCTCAAGGTACGGGCTGCCTTCCTCCATGTACGACTCGATCACATCGGATCGCGTGCTGAGGTCGCTCAATTCGATCTCGGCGTTGGGTGTTGCTGCCAGTCGATGCCTCCCCGCCCGCGTGAAATACCACGACTTCGGATCCCACTTGGGCAGCGGAATCCCTTTCGTCTGGTAAAGGTATCTCGCGCGTTCCTTCGAACTCCCCGGCGAGGCCAATCCGTCCGCCCGCAGCCGCACCGCCGCTTCCTCGCGCTGATCGCTCAATTCGATCAAACGCCGCTTGACGAACGGCACATTCAGACGGATGCCTTGCGCCGCCATCAGGCAGTATTCATGCATCGCGCGGCATTCCCAATCGATCAGCGCCGGATCACATGGGATCGTGCGCTGCTTTTCGTAAATCTGGAGCGACAACCGCGCATCGTCCTGCGCATATTCCAGTGTCAATTCCAGCGGCAGCAGATGGAGCTTGCTGCGTTGACCTTTCATCGCTTGTTGATGTTCGGGGAATGGGATGTCGAGCGCGGCGGCGACTGCCAGCAGACTGTAACTCACGTCCACCGCCGGATGCAGCAGCCGCGCCATCGACTGCGTATCCCATACGCGCTGCGGAACCTGTCCTTGGGTGAGCTTGCTCAACTGGCGGACGTCGAACACCGCGTTATGAGCCACGATCCAGCGCGGCGCGTTGAATAGCGCTTGCAAAAAGTCGTGGATCGCGGCGTCGAACGGTGCCGCCAACGCCGTCGTGCTGATCGTGCCGCCCTCCGTCCACGCCAGCGCGATCACGGTTACGTCTGCCGCGCAGCTCAAGCCGTAGTCCAACTTCGGGCCGCGTCCGGGCCAGCGCGTTTCCGTCTCCACATCGACGGCAACCACGTCCGCCTTCAAACAGCGTGCCAGTGCTGCGTGATCCGGTTCATGCGTTTCTTGAAACAGCGATAATTGCACGTACTCCCTTTCTACCGCGATCCCTGAATTTGACGTTTAAAGTTTGAATCAGGTTTTACGAAAATTTAGAACCTATAACTTGACACAGACGAACTATTCGTGTAAACTGTTCTCTATGGCGCTCATGCGTCAACCTTCTTGCTTACCTCGCAAGTAGTGTGCTGAGACATATTTTCGCATATCAGGCTTTAACCCGCTACTTTCTTTGATAAACGCTTAACCGAAGTTCCTGACTGATTTTTGGCAGCTAACTTGTCCTCTACATATGACAACGCAGTTCATCACCCTTGCAGGGTCGTGCGACGTAACTCCCTTCGTCCTGAGGGAGAAGGGCTGGGGATGAGGGGCTATTTAACGCAACCTTAGTTTCGACGAACCACTGAGCCGTCCATCGCGCACGAGTGAGTAAGAGATCATCTGTGATGATGAGGGTGAGTATGGACTTCGTTCTCTAAGCCCGACTCTGATGGTCTTTCAAAAAATAAGGCAGGAATACGCCGATCACGCCGATGCATTTTCTTGAGTCCCTTTAGTGGACTTCGTAAGGTAAGCCCGACAATTCATTGTCGGGGATCGTTTGCCTTAGCACTCAGCACTTGGCACTGTCTCTCGATTTGCCTGTTTTTGCCTGTTACGCCCTGTTAATTGCCTGTTATTTCGGTTCAAGATGGCTCATCTGAGCGTGAAAATGGACTCGACCTATTTTTGCCTGTTTATCAGGCAAAACAGGCAAATCTCTGATCATCATCTTTCGTCGTCTATCCTGAAGGATTTCGTTTGAACGCCGTATCTTCCGCCCAGCCGCACGCACACTTCACCCACTCTTGGAAACGGAGGGCAGTGGGGAACCTGCGCTTGCCGTGCCCGTTCGCGGCAAGCATAGCTGACCGATACGCTGCCGCCCATGATCCCGTCTCAAGCAGCCAACGGGATCATTTGAGCGATCATTCCACCCTACCGACGGAGACGCGCTCACCTCGCGCTGAGCGGGTGAACGCGTCGAACCTAATCTCGGAGCCAACCACCCGCCAGCCGCAACTAGCGCGCTGGCAAGAAGGTCGCCGCTGGTACGGGCGTACTCGGTTCGCTGACGCTGGCGATGCCCGCCGCCGCCGACCAGTGCCCCGCCACGGGTTTATCGTTCGGGATGCCGAACACGATATTGATGTCAGCGAAACCGCTGCCCGTCGGATCATGCTTCAGGTAGATCAGCCCGTTGCTCGGACGGAACACACCGATCCCGCTGTGCCCGCTGCCTGCCCAATCGCCCGCGAACGGGCTATCGCCCACCACGCCGAGCGTCGCCTGATAATCAGCGAACACCGAGCAGTTGCACACCTGATTGGTCAGGAAGAACGTCGCGAGGTTCGGACGGTATACGCCGGGGCTGTCCTTGCCGTCGCCGTTCCAATCGCCCGCGACGGGCACATCACCCGCGATGCCGAGCACCATCGTGAAGTCAGCGAAACCCGTCGTCAGACCGTTCTTCAGGTAGATCAGGCCGTTAGTCGGACGGAACACACCCACGCCGTCGATCCCGTCGCCGTTCCAGTCGCCCGCCATCGGCATATCCCCCGGCGATCCGAGCACGAACTGATGCGTGATTGGCGCTCCCTGTGCATTCGAATCGCGCAGGAAGAACTCGCCCGTGCCGGGGCGGTACACGCCCACCGTCGCGATCCCGTCGCCGTCCCAATCGCCCACCACGGGCAGATCAGTCGCCGCGCCGAAAGTGGTGCTGATGTCAGCCACGCCCGTTGTGTTCGAATTCCGCAGATAGAATGTGCTCTGCGATGGCCTGAACACGCCAATCGTCTCGATCTTGCCAGAAGCGGGGGTGCTAGTCGCTGTCCGTGTGCTGGTCGGTGCCAGCGTCAGCGTGCGCGTTGGCGAACTAGTCGGCGTGGCGGTCTTCGATGGCGTCTGTGTGAGCGTTCTGGTGGGCGTCGCCGTCACGGATCGGGTGATGGTCGGTGTCGCCGTCTTGGATGGCGTCCGCGTCAGGGTGCGCGTGGGCGTCACGGTGGCGGTTCCGGTTGGTTCCCCCGGCGACAGCACCACTTCGAACGCGCTCCCCGGCACGGTCTTCAGTTGGTTGAGGTCGTCATCATCCCAGTTGGGGTTGGTCGCGCCGCTGATGTACCAGTTCGAGCCGTTATCCGCCACCATCATGCCGTACTTGCGCAGCGCCTCCAGAATCACGCGGCTCTCGCCAGTGAATCCCGCGATGTTGTAATCCGCCCGCAAGCGGAGCCGCAATCCCATCGGCGGCAGGTTCGGGTTCGTATCGCTAGAGGCAAAATGCCGCGCAGGGTAAATGTACGCCCGCTGCGAATTCTGCACCGTGAAACGCAGTGCGTGGGTGATCGCGCCCGACATCACCTCTTCATAGCGTGCCAATCCGGGCAAAATCGGCAGTCCCGCCGCGTCCGCCGATGTCCAGCCCGCCGGACGCAGCGCGTTGGAGTTCAAATCCCATTTCGCGCCCGATCCCGCTTCCCAACCAGCCCCGACCTGTTGGGCGGCCCACAGCTCATACAGCATACACGTCCCGCTTTGCACGACCAGCACATGTGCGTCGCTGCCTCCCTCGACGGGCGCGTTCAGCGGGATCGGGAACGGCCCCGGATCGCTTTCCGCGCGCAGGTCGGGATCGGGATACGTGATCGGCACATTGGTTTGTGTGTTGGGCACCACCACGTAAGGGATGCCATAGGTCGGGTCGGAGCCGAAATCAGGGTGCAGCTTTGTGCTCGCGCCGATACTGTTGATGAAGTTAGCCGAATTCGGATGCACAGGCCAACTCGTGATGTCCTGATTCCACGGATTATCGGCGGGGAACATCGAACAGCCGCCGATGGTGCCTGCGGCCTGTGCGGGCGTGGGCTGGAAAGAGATGATACTCAGCGCCACGATCACCGCCAGACACACGATCAACGCAGGGCGCGTCCAGCGTGAGGTAATCATAGAAAGAATTAATCCTCCTGCGATAAAAACTCAATACATTAATTATGCTCGATATTTTGAAATATGTTCTACGGAGGAAATCGCAATTAACGAAATAAGGACTCTAAATTCTGCCCGTTTCCGGCGTCAAAACAACAATAATCGACTGTCGAAATGTTGTCCGATTCATACAATATGTGTACAGACCTAGACATTGCTACCGATACCAGCGTCGTTGATGTTCTCGCCGCTGGGCGCGGAGTCCGAGCGCCCAAGCCGCCACCACGACCAAGCCCAAGCCGCCGCACAGCGATCCGCAGATCAGGCTTGCCAGTACGGACGGCGAATTGACATCGATCCACGGGTGGGAGGGAGTTGGTGGCGTATAAATCACGGCTTCGCTGGCGACGGGTTGCGGGGTCGCCAACCACCCGCCAGCATCCCGATTGAAATGCCACAGCGGACTCGGGGCGTGGTTGCCTTGTGCATCAATCGCGATCACCTGCCATGTGGTGATGCCCTTTTCGGCGGGGATTGCGTAGCTCGTGGTCGTCGCGTCTAACGTCGCTACCTCGGTGCCGTTGACCTGTAGCTCGACCGTCGCCGCGCAGTCCACCCGCCAGCCTAGCGTCACATCTGCGTCGATCACCTCGGCCTGATCCGCTGGCTGTGGTGCGTAGGGCACGCTGGCGAGGCACATGCCTTGCGCGTCCGTCTTGGTAAACGCCGCGCTGCATAACCATGTGCCTATCAAAAGAATAATAACTAGTCTCTTTTTCAACGCGCCACTGATCCACGAGGTGAGCATGATCAGGTCAACTTGCAGATTTTACCCTGATACCGCCGTGCCCGTTTGTGCCCTTGCGATTTTCTGTAGCAAGTCCAGAGCCTATATGGAGGTAGTTACTGGCGTTTAGCGATGGCGATCAGGCGGTCGCAGCCATCTTCGAACGGAGTCTGATCGTAATCGCCGTAGCGTTCGACGCGCTTCAGTCCGCAGAGTTGGAGCAGCAGATCGAGTTCGGCGGCGTAAATATAGCGCAGCGTCAGGGGGGCGAGCGTGCGCCTGACCGTGCCATCCGGCGCGATCTCGTCGTAAATCCAGTTGATGGTCAGCAGTTGCATGGCGCGATCCAGCCGACTGGTGGATTGCTGCATCACCAGATTACCGCTTTCCGGCTCGATGAAGCTGCGTTCCAAGGTGATCGCGCCATCATCGTTGGTGGTGTAAGTTTCGCCCGCGTTAGGCAGGTCGATGATCAACACGCCGTCGTCGGTCAGGTACTTGGCGAGATGGCTCAACAACTGGCGCTGATCTTCGAGCGATTTGAAGTGCATCAGGCAGTTGTAGGCCAGCAGGATCATCTCGTATTTCTGCGGATAAGGGTAAGTGAGCGCGTCGCCTTCGATGAAGGTGACATGATCGCGCAGATCGACGCGCCCTTGTGTCCGTTTGCGCCCACGGTCGAGCATGACGGGCGAGGAGTCGATGCCCACCACCGTCAACCCCTGACTGGCGAGGTGCAGCGATACCCGCCCCGATCCGCAGCCGACATCGAGGATCGCGCCGTCTACGTCTTCGGTCAGCTCGGTGTACATCTCTAAATCTTCGATCAGCTCGGCGTTTTCGCCGTCATAGTAGCGGGCAATCGTGTTGTAAAAGGTGCGCGTGTGTAGAGAGTCGGACATGGTTACAGGTTTTCTTCGCTGCTTTTAGCCATAGGTTGTTAGGCTGTAATCATACTGTCCCATGTCCAAACCGTCTACCCGTAAGCCTACCGTTAGCTGCGTTTGGTGCGGGCACGCAGGCTCGCCAGCGCGAAGCTGAAGGTCACCGCGCCCATGATCAGGCAGGTCACCACCGCACGCAGCAGTAATTCGCCGTTCCAACCATCGAGCATCAGGCTGCGGCCCGCGTCCAGAATATAGGTGACGGGGTTGTACGTGGCGGCGGTCTTGAGCCAGCCCGTCAGCAGCGACAGCGGCACATACGAGGCGGTCAGGAAGGTGAGCGGGAAGAAGATGAAGCTCGCGCCCTGTGTCGCGCCCGCGCTGCCTGTCCGTAGGGCGATGGCGACGGTGAAGCCCGCGAACGCCGTCCCGACCAGCACGGAGACGCCAAGCAGGGCGAGGATGCCAAGCAGTCCGGTGGCGGGTTGCAGGCCGAGCAGCAAGCCGACGAGCAGCACAGTAGTAGCTTGCAGACCGAGCACCAGCGCGCCCGCGAGGATCGGGCCGAGCAGCAAGGCCGCACGACTGATCGGCGTCAGCAGCAGTTTGCTGAAGTAGCCGCGTTCGATGTCGCGCACGATGGAAAAGCCCGCGATGCCCGCGCCGCTCAGTGCCGAGCTGATGATCGACAGCGGCAGCACAAAGCCGAGGTAGCTCTTACCCGCCAAACCGGGGATGAAGTTGGATCCACTGCCCAAGGAAGCGCTTTGCACGAACAGGAAGAAGACGCTGATCAGAATGCCGGGTAAAACTTCCGCCGGATTGCGCGAGACGATCACCAAGCTGCGCCAAGTCATGGTCGTGACTTGCAATAGGAACGGCATTTTCTGATCACGGTTGGGTGCGCCAACGGTTGGTAAAGTTGTAGAAGTCAGAACGCTCATGGAAACAAACCCCTCAGTCTTTCAGATTGTGTGATGGACGCGAACTAGTCATGAACATTAGGCGGCTTGCGTATCGTCGGTTGATTCTTCGATGCGGGTTCCGGTCACTTTGAGGAACACGTCATCGAGCGTGGGCTGCGTCAGCGTCAAAGAGACGAGCGGCAGTCCGGCGCTTTGCAAACGGTTGACGACCATCGGCACGGCAGCGGCGGCGTTGCTCATGTACAGGCGCAAAACGCGGCGGTCAGCTTGGGTGCGCTCAACCATATCGTGTAGGGCAGTGGTAGCGGCGCTGACGGCCTCCATATCATTGAAGGTCAGGTTGATGCTCTCGGTGCCGAGTTGCGCTTTCAGTGCCGCTGGCGTGCCTTCCGCCGCGATCTTGCCATTGTTGATGATCGCGATGCGGTCAGCCAGTTCGTCGGCTTCTTCGAGATACTGCGTGGTCAGGAAGATGGTCATGCCGAGCTGCGTATTCAGGCGGCGCACTTCTGCCCAGATGTCGCGGCGGCTGGCAGGATCAAGCCCGGTGGTTGGCTCGTCAAGGAATAGGATTTCCGGTTCGTGTACCAGCGCCATCGCCAGATCGAGACGGCGGCGCATCCCACCGCTGTACTTGCCGACTGGACGGGCTGTGACATCGGAGAGCTTAACGATGTCGAGCAGTTCTTTGGCGCGGGCGACGGCTTGTTTGCGCGTGTAACCGAACAACTGCCCTTGAATTGTCAGCAGTTCCATCGACTTCATCAGCGGATCAAGACCGATCTCCTGAAGTGCGACGCCGGAAATCTGGCGGACTTCGGTGGGCTGTTTGGCGACATCGAACCCGCCCACCGTAGCCTTGCCCTCACTGGGCAGACTTAACGTCGTTAGCACGGACACGGTGGTGCTCTTGCCCGCGCCGTTCGGCCCTAAGAAGCCGAAAATCTCGCCCGATTTGACGTGGAACGAAACGCCCTTGACGGCGACCACATCACCTGTATAACGTTTGACGAGGCTATCTACAATGATTTCACGATTTGACATGTTCTCTCCCAAAATTCACAGTGCTCAGTTCAACCGACATTTGCTAGTAGGCTGTAGTAGGGTTGGGACGCAGCCCATTGACGATGACATCGATCCACGCGTCCACCATGCCCGTTTTCGGCTGCGTGGCGATGTGGGCTGGCAAGTGGTGAATGCTCTCCACCAGCGCCAGCAAGCCGCCCGCCAACAAGCCCGCGTTCGCGCATTTGATCTCGCCGCGTGCCGCCGCCTGCCGGAAAATCTGCTGGATCGGCTGCATGACGCTGGCGTAGGCGATCTCCGACAATCGCCGCGCGTGTACTTCCCCGATGGCGGGCATGTCGCTGCTCATCATCCGACCGAAGTCCAACACAGGTTGCGCTAACAACCAGTGTGCCGCCGCTTCCAACTGTGCCTCGATGCGCGGTTCAGCTTGCTGGATCGCCGCTTCTAGTCCGGCTTGGTGTCGCCGTAACCCACGTTCGGTTACTTCGACAAACAAAGCTTCCTTGCCGTCCGGCGCATGGTGGTACAACGAAGCGTGTTTGATGCCGACGGCCTTGGCGATGTCTCGCAAAGTCACGCTTTTGTAGCCGTGTTCACTGAAAAGCTGCTCGGCGGCGTCCAGTACACGCGCTCTGGCTTCGGTGCTGTGTTGGTCAGTCATGCTCCCTACCTATACTTTGGTAGGTTATAAACCATGAACAAAGATTTGTCAAATCCAATGCAAAGATTTAACAACTTTCATTTTGGGAGTGTCTAGCTCTTGCTTCATGTTTGCTGCTTATCAGAACGTACTATCCATTTCATACAGAATTCTAACAGTTTGTTCGTTGACAATCCGAAAATATGTCTTATAATAACTATGATGCGTAAATGTCTCTGAGTGGCGTCTACCATTCGCCATGAACGCCGTTAGTCGTCTCCTGAATGAATGCCCGTCGTGGTCGTTCCACCATTTGCCTGATCTTTGCCTGTTACGGCCTGTTATTTGCCTGATCCACTTGGTTCAGAATGGCTCATTGAGCAGAGAAGATTGTCTATTGAATTTTCTGCCTGTTTATCAGGCAGATCAGGCAAATCCAGCGAGGTACGTATCGTGTATGCTCAGCACTTTCTTCGTCTTTGCTAAGGACTAAGCACTCAGCACGAAGGACTTTCATCGTCGCCCTGTTTTTCCCTGTTAACCCTGTTCCTAGCCCTGTTATTTTCGGCTCAGAAAGGGCTATTGAGCAGAGAAGTTTCAAGCGTCCTGTTTTTCCCTGTTTATCAGGGTTAACAGGGCTTCACCCACCGATCAAGTTGAGGTATTCCGTCGATGCTTCCAACAACTGCACCTCCCTCTCTCCATCGCGGACAAGGTAGTAGCATCTTGCCGTTCCTTAGTACTTCTCTGCTGCCTTTACTAAAGACTAAGCACTCAGGACTAAGGACTTCTGCCCCGATGATCCCTCGCTCACCAGTCAACGGGATCAGACAAGGGATCATGGGGCACCACGTTATGCGCGGCTCTAGATCGATACGTAAGGTGAGTTGTGAAACAAAAAGGGCAAGTACTGGTGTACTCGCCCTTCAGGATGTGATTGATCTGAAATCTACGTGGTTTGCTTGGCGGGATACGCGGGCAGGATGACTTGCTGGTTATTGATGGTCACATACCACGCGGGCACCCACCCGATCCCGAAGACTTCCAGCGCGATGTCCTTCTTGAGCGGCGAAATCTTGACTTCTTCCACCGTCGAAGCCACCTTCGCCCACTTGTCGTTGACCTCACGCAGCGCATCGGCAAGTTGTTCCTGCGCGCGCTCGATCTGGTCTTCCAGATCGTACACGTTTTGTTCCGTCACCGAGGTGCGCTCGGCGGCTTGCTTCTTGTAGCGGCGGGCGCGGCTCATGCGCGAGAGCGTATAAGCGGTATGTCCCTTCAGCAGACCCATGACCGCTTCACCCGTCGTGTACAGGTCTTCGCGCTTGAGTTCGTCCAACACCTGCTTGCTGCCGTCGAGTTCGCGCTGCTCTTTGCGCAAACGATCTTCCAGCTTGACGATGGCGGCGTCGAACTTCTTGGTCGTGGCGTCGATCTCTTGATCGCGTTTTTCGCGGGCAAGCTGGCTAACGCGGATCAGGTAATCGCGACGGCTCTCGTTCGCCATACCATAGACATCTAGCGTCGAATTATAGAAGACGGTGACGGCGGCGCTGCGATAGACGTAATCGACCAGCTCGGTTTTGAGCGCGGTCATGCGCTTGGAGTCAGTCAAGCCAGCCGATGGCGTGCCATAGTAGGCCATCCCGAATGGTTCTTGCGAGATTTGCGCCGGGTCGATGGGCGTGGCCTGATAGTCGCTCCAACGGATGAAGCCCGCGCCTTCGACATTCGGTACGTGGAACGCCCACCGCTGATCGGTCTCGACTCCCGTTTTGCGATCAAGGTAGCGGACGACGGCTTGTGCCAGCAGCACCGGACGATAGAGCAACTGAGAGCCGCCGAATTTGGTGGCCTCGTAGCCCATGCGCTGTTCCCACTGGCGCATGGCTTGCTGCACCGTGAAGCTGATGGGCAGATAGAACTGTGCGCGGCTGGCGGAGAGCACGGGTGGCTTTTCGCTGTAGCCATCAGGCAGGTCTGGCCCCTTTTGTGTGAGGCTGACGGTGCGTTCTGGCGTAGGCGGATTAATGCCCTGACTGAACGGCGCAGTGATCGGGGTCTGGTACAGCGACTCGAGGGCGGGCGAAGTCGAAGCTTCATCCGCTACGTCCGGCGGCAGCGGCACCGAATTGCCCGTCTGGTGAGGGAATTCCGGCAGCGGCGGGGGCGGCGTCGATGAACCCGGCAAACTACTTGGCGGCGGGGTTGCCGATCGCTGCGTCAACGGACGGAACAGCGATGGATTCAATCCCGTCTGCTCCGGACTGCTCGCAGGCGTGGCTGGCGTCCCCGGCAAAGTGCTTGGCGGCGGGGTGGCAGTGACGGTGCCCTGCGCCGCGACCTGCGCGGGCGGAGGCGTTGTCGGGTACAGCGTCGCGCCGTACGGCACGCTGGAAACGGCAGCGGGCATTGGTTCGACGTACAAGCCTTGCATCGCCTTCAAGCGTGGTTCCATCAACGTGCGGATTTGCTGACGGGTCAGCGGGCCACGTAGATAGCTCATCGTCCAGCGCGTATGGAACAGGTAGGGGCCAGAACCATCATGGACATTGTTCATCAAGAAAACGCGCGGGGCGAGGTTGCTCAAAAGCGTGTCGATGCTGGCGACATCCATGTTGCTGTCTGCCGTCGCTGCCGCTTGCAAGCCGCCGAGCACGCGCCGTTTGTCATTGTCCGTCTGCAACTTGCCGATGATCCATGTGCCCGCATTGGACAACCCTTTGTAGTCAAGGTCGCCGGGATTCTGCGTAGCGAGCACAATCCCAATCCCGAAGGCGCGGGCTTGCTTCAGCAGGCGCAGCAGCGGTTCCTTGGTCGGTGGGTTGTAGGGGGCGGGCGGGAAATGCCCGAACACTTCATCGAAATACAGGAGCGAACGCAAGCTGGTGGTACCGCTAAGGCTGCGCATCCACGCCAGCATGTTTTCGAGCAGCAGCGTGATGATGAAGGATCGCTCGGCTTCAGTCAGGTGTGCCATGTAGAAGATCGACACCTTGGGGCGGCCTTCGGCGGTGTATAGCAGGCGCGGGATGTCCAGCGGTTCGCCGTTGATCCAACTCTGGAAGGACGGCGAAGCGATGATGTTGTTGAGTTCCATCGCCAGCTTGAAGCGGTCTTTTTCGGGGAAAAAGGTGTTGACATCAAATACGCCGAGTTTGGCGAAAGGCGGCTTCTGCACCTGAATGATGATGTCTTCCAGCGTCAGGTCGTGCCCGTTCTTCCACGCGTTTTCGAAGATATTGGAAACGAGGACATGCTCGCGATCTTTGACTGGCTCGACCTGCTTGCCGATGAGCGCCATCAATGCGGTCACGATGCCGCTGATGCGCTCGCGGTGAGCTTCCTCGTAACCAACCCAGCCTTCACGCGGGGCAGCCAGCGAGTGTAGGATGCTGACGGGCAACCCTGCATCCGATCCCGGTGTGTAGATATTGAACTGAGCCGCGTTTTTCATGGCGGCGATGCGCGGCGGCACGATGCTCCAACTGGCGAGGCCGTCCCGCCACTGTTGGGCGATGTCGGAGGTGTATTCTTCCACGCTGAGACCAGCGCGGCGAGCATCTTCCACATTCACCCATGGCGCGAAGTCCTCCGGACGCAAGTTGGGGAAGGTGAGCAGCAGATTAGTAATGTCGCCCTTGGGATCGATGCAGATGGCGGGAATATTATCGAGCACCGCCTCTTCAAGGAGCGAGATACACATGCCGGTCTTACCGCTGCCCGTCATGCCGACCACGACCATGTGCGTCGTGAGATCGCGTGAGTCATAATACACTACTTCATCGTCGAGCCGCCGTGTTTCCGGATTGTAACGGCGACCCATATAGAACGTCGTTGGCGCTTCAATAAAAGGCATAGCTAGAACCTTCACATCCTACTTCACATGAGGCTAGTGTAACATACTTAGAACACATTTGCTGTGCAGATTGAAACGGGATATAATACATTCCTTCCCTCATCAACAGCATGAATTATAAGCCTGTGCAGAATTTCTACATAACACCTTCACAGTTTTTTGCGAGAATGATGGACAGGGATTGATTTTTGAGCGCATTTTTAAGGGAGTCTACTTCAGGGGTAATGCGGGAAACACCCTATTATTGGGGCAACTTGAGCTGGGGGGAAACGATGGGCGCTATAATTGATCCAATGATCGAAGATGGGGTAACGATCCGTATGCAGTTAAAATCGATACTGCTAGTTGACGATGAAGCAACGCTGCTCGATCTCTTTAGCGTTGCCTTACGCCCTTTACCCAACCCGATTTTACGCGCTACGGGTGGTATGGAAGCACTGACAATCCTCGACAAAGATCGCCCCAGCGTGGTTGTCCTCGATCTCGCGATGCCAGATGTAGATGGTATGCAAGTTCTGGAAAGCATCCGCAACAATCCCAAGCTGACGCATACCAAGGTTATCATTCTGACCGCCGTACCCGTCATGATTGATTATCAAGTGGTCAAGCTGGCGGATGAGGTGCTCACCAAGCCGATAGGGATGCACGCGCTGCGCCAAGCTGTCCAAGCGCACTTGGAGCCACAGTAAGTGAAGGGTGGCGATGATGAGCCAGCCACAACAAGATATTCGACCATCCCCCATCACCGGAATGTGGTATCCGGGGAATGCTGCCAATTTACGCGCCGAGCTGGATCGCTTCCTGCAAAAAGCGAACCCGCTTACAAGGACGGGCGATGTATTAGGGTTGCTGACGCCGCACGCGGGGCTGCGTTACAGTGGCGGCGTGGCGGCCTATGCGTTCAAGCAAATCGCGGATCAGCCGATTGATACAGTAGTGGTGATTGGGCCGCTGCATCGCCCGATTCCCGGCATCACGAGCGCGGTAGTTTCGACCGCGCACACGGCATATGAGACACCGCTAGGCAAGGTGCCCGTTGATCGCGATATACTTGATCACTTGGCGGCGCGGCTGTCTTTAAGCTGCTGCCGCTGTGATCCGGAGCACTCGATTGAGATCGAACTGCCCTTCTTGCAGGTGGTACTGCCCGCCGGATTCACGTTGATTCCGTTGATGCTGCGCGATCAGTCGGCGGAAGGGTCGCGGGCGTTGGGCGTGGCGTTGATCGAGGTGCTAAAAGATCGGCACGTGCTGTTCGTGGCAAGTTCCGATCTTTCGCATTTTTATCCACAAGATGTTGCTGCGACACTTGATCATAAGATGCTGGAAGCCGTCGCGCAGATGGACGCCGAGCGTGTGATCCAACTGGATGAACGCGGCGAAGGGTTCGCGTGTGGGCGTGGCGCGATTGCGGCGACCATCCATGCCGTGCGCGCATTAGGTGCGACCCGCGCCGAGGTGCTGCACCACGCGACATCGGGCACGGTGAGCGGCGATTTTGCCCGCGTCGTCGGCTATGGGGCGGCGAGTTTCACGCGAACGCAGTAATGCATTAACCAACACTAAGATTCGACTGGACATATGGATACCAACATCGGATTGCTCATTTTCTCCGGGCTGTACGGAGTATTTTTCTTTTGGCGGCTGTGGGGCAACGCGCGTAACGCTGACCTGAGCGAATGGAAACTGCCAACCATCATCTTCTTCGGCGTATTCGGGCTGGCGCTGCTGTTCGCGATGGACATTGCAGGCTATGTAGGCACCGCCGTCCTGCTGCTCATCGTGATCATCCCGACGCAAGGCACGCGGCTGACCAGCCGGCTCATCTTCAAGCAGCAGTACAGCTTGTTGCGGCGTGTAACGCTGTTCTTGCGCGTGCTGCACCCCGTCCCCTATTGGCGCGAGGAGAACCAGTTCTACACGGCGCTTGAATTGGCGCACGATGGACAGACCGATGAAGCCGTTGCGCTGCTTGACCAGATCAAGGAGTCGGGCACGGCGATGGCAACCTCCGCCGACCATTACCGCTACCGCCTGAAATGGGAATGGCAAGCGCTGAAACAGCACCTTGAGTTCCAGATGGCGCGTGAGCCAGCCAAACGCAACGATCCATATTTCGCGCACATTTATGCCCGCACGTTGGGTGAATTGGGCGATCTGAACGGCATGTGGAGCGTGATCAACCAGCAGTGGAACGGGCTGGCGCACAGCAGCTACATGACGCTGACGCTGCTGTCGGCTTTTTCGTTCAGCGGACGGCTGGACGCGCTGGAAAAGCTGCTGGCAGGGCCGATGAGCGTGATCGATGAGCCGACCAAGACGGCGTGGCGTGTAGTGGCTTTGTATGCGTCCGGCGAACAGGCACAAGCGCAGGAATTAGCACAAGCTTCACTGAATACGGACATTAGCAGCATGGCGCGTATGGTGCTCGAACAGCGTTTGGCGAACCCGCCGATCGTGGCGGCGCAACTGCTGTCCGCGAATGCCGATCAAGTCTTGACACGGGCAGCCATGGCGCTTGGCGAGTATTCGCGGGCAGCGCAGATGCAACTGAAAACCCCGTGGATCACCTTCGCATTGATCGCGGCGAACGTGGCAGTGTTCATGATCGAGCTGGCGCGTAACGGCAGCGAAGACACCGAAATTCTCTATCAACTGGGCGCGTTCGTGCCACGCACGATCCTCGATAACGGCGAATGGTGGCGGCTGCTGGCGTCGATCTTTTTGCATTATGGTTGGATGCATATCCTATTCAACATGCTGGCACTGAATGCGATTGGCCCCTTTGTCGAGCGCGTGATGGGCAAGGTGCGCTATACGCTGCTGTACTTCGGGGCGGGGCTTGGCGCGGGCGTGCTGATGCTGGTCGCCTATCAGGCCAATTTGATGGGCAAAGAATTTGGCGAGTCGATCTCGCTCGGTGCGTCCGGCGCGATCATGGGTGTGCTCGGTGCCTACTTCGCCATCGTATTGCGGAGCTGGATGCGCAGCCGCAATCCGCTGTGGTGGGCACGCCTGATCAACATCGCCATCGTGCTCGGCCTGCAATTTGTGCTTGACCTCTCCGGCGTGCTGGAAACGAGCGTCACGGCACACTTCGGCGGCGCATTGATCGGCTTCCTGATCGCGATGGCCTTCGCCGCGTTCAAGCCAAACTCGGTGCTGGCGACCAATTCATGAGTCGGCATATAGACCGAGCAGCCAGCGCACCGCATCTTCGCGCCCGAAAAAGTAGTTCTGGCGCATTTCTTCCTGCTCTGGGCGGGCGATCAAGCGGGTGAGGTGCGTCATCGTGTTGCGTGCCAAGATCATCCCCATCGCCTTGGATTTGCCATCGCCCGTATGCTGATCCGAGAAGGTCTGCAAGCGGCCTTTGAGGTACGGGTTGGCGATCAGCGAAGGCTGCACGGTGGACAGGTCGTTGATGCACAGGAAGGGCTGATCGGCAGGCCATGCGTGATAAAGCCGATCTAGCTGCTCGATCCATGTATCGATGGCGGCGCGCAGGTTGGTGTTCGGCAGTTCGCTCAGGACGAGCGCGACGACGCGGCGATCTTCGAGCCATTCGAGGCGCAAATAGCTGGTGATGCTTTCGGACTCCGAGGATGGTTGATCCATGTGAGAACCCCCAAAGATAATGCTAGGTGCTGAGTGCTGAGGTTAAGCGTCCCGCCTTGTCAGTCGGTGTCCTGCCTCAGCATCATTGATCTGGGTATAGTATACAGTCGGTTTAGGTTAGCAAGCAGCCAGTTATGTACGCCGAAATTGCCGTCTATCAAGCGCCTGTGCATCGCACCTTTCATTACAGCATCCCCGATGGCTGGGAAGTGCGCGTCGGGCAGTTGGTCGAGGTTGGGTTTCGCACCAATCGTTCGCAAGGGATCGTGCTGGACATCACCGAACATTCGCCCGTCGCGCACGCCAAGCCGATCCTTGAGGTGCTGTTCAGCGAACCCGTCGTGACGACGGCGCAGATCGCGCTGGCACGCTGGATGGCGGAATACACGGTTACGCCGATCAGCGCGTGTTTGTGGCTCAATCTGCCGCCGGGGCTGGCGAAACGCGGCGACAAGCTGTACACGCTGATCGATGCAGACTATCAGGCGGAAGACGCGATTAGCCAGCAGGTGATCGCGCTGCTGCGGGAGCGTGGCGCGCTGCGCGGGGCGCAACTGGATCGGGCACTGCGCGGCGAGAAATGGCGTCCGAAGCTGCATCCGCTGATCAAAGAGCGCGTGGTGAGCGAAGAGGCCGTTTTGCCCGCGCCCGACGCGAAGATTCAGACGATCCGCACCGCGCAGTTGGCAATCCCGATCTCAGACGTGGACGAAGCACTGGCGACGTTGACGCGCAGCCCGAAACAGGCACAAATCCTGCAACTGCTGGCTGATCACCCCGATCCGGTGCCGACGCAGGAGATCGAGGAAGCGCTGAATACGGATTCGAGCGTGCTGCGCAAGCTGGCGGATAAGGGCTTGATCCGCATAGAGAACGCCGAGCACATTCGCGATCCGCTGGCGGGGCGGCTGTTCGAGAAACCGCCCATCCCGATCTTGACGCAAGGGCAGCAAACGTGCTGGGATCAGGTACGCGGGCACATGGAGCGCTTGGCTGATCCGGCGTGCGCGGAGGAGGGGCAAACCTTCCTGCTGCACGGCGTGACGGGATCGGGCAAAACCGAGGTGTACCTGCGGGCACTGGACTTGTGCCTCGCGCAAGGGCGGCAAGCGATTGTGCTGGTGCCGGAGATCGCGCTGGTGCCGCAGACCGTGCAACGCTTCGCCTCGCGCTTCCCCGACCGCGTGAGCGTGATCCACAGCAGTCTGACGGACGGTGAACAGTACGACACGTGGCGACGGGCGCGGGCTGGCGACTTCGATGTGGTGATCGGAGCGCGGTCGGCGCTGTTCACGCCGCTGCCGGACGTGGGCTTGATCGTGATCGATGAGGAGCACGACGACAGCTATAAGCAGTCGCCACCGCTGCCACCACCATACTACCATGCCCGCGAAGCCGCCATCGCCATGATGGAACTGAACCGAGGGACGGTGATCCTCGGCTCGGCGACGCCCACCATCATCACAGCGTTCAAGGCGCAGCGGAACGAGATCGTGCATTTGAAGTTGCCGAACCGCGTGCTGGTGCAGGACAGGCCGAATCATGCGCATCTGTCAGGACTGCCGCCCGTCGAAGTGGTGGATATGCGGCAGGAACTGCGCGCTGGCAACCGGAGCATGTTCAGTCGTGCGCTGCGGGAAGAATTGACACAGACCTTGCAGCGCGGCGAACAAGCGATGCTGTTCCTGAACCGACGCGGGAGCGCGACGTTCATCCTCTGCCGTGATTGCGGGTACGTGGCGAAATGCCCGCGCTGCGAGATGCCGCTGACCTATCACCAGTCGAATATGATGCTAGTGTGCCATGCGTGCGGACATCGTGAAGCTCAATTGCAGACGTGTCCATCGTGCGGCGGCAACCGCATCAAGTATTTCGGCGCGGGCACAGCGACGGTTGAGGAGGCGGTCAGCAAGGAATTCGCGCCGGTGCGAGTCCTGCGTTGGGATCGGGACACCACGCACGAGCGCGGCGCGCATGAGCAGATCATGACGCGGTTCGCAGCGGGCGAGGCTGACGTGCTGGTCGGCACGCAGATGATCGTCAAGGGGCTGGATTTGCCACGCGTGACGATGGTGGGCGTGGTGTTGGCGGATACGGCGCTCGGTTTGCCCGATTACCGCGCTGGCGAACGCACCTTCCAACTGCTGACTCAAGCGGCGGGGCGGGCTGGTCGCGCGGCACTGGCGGGGCGGGTGGTGTTCCAGACGTACCAACCGGAACATTATGCGATTCAGGCGGCCTCAGGGCACGATTACGAGACGTTCTACGGGCAGGAGATCGAGTACCGACGCGCGCTTCGGTACCCGCCGTTCAAGCGCTTGGTGCGGTTGCTGTTCCGGCACGACAGCCCCCAGAAGGTACAGCAGGAGGCCGAACGTGCCGCCGATTGGCTCCGGCAGCGGATCGCGGAAGCGCACCTGACTGCTACGGACTTGATCGGCCCCGCGCCGACATTCTTCGGCCAGACGGCGGACGTGTTTAGCTGGCACATCATCGCGCGGACGACTGATCCGGTGGCCCTGATCGAGGACTTTCCTACGCGGGCGGGTTGCTATGTGGACATCGATCCGATTGATATTCTCTGAGGTAGCTGCTAACGTTCCCCGCTAGGTGAGCCTCACACGGGCAAGCGCGGTAAACCCGTCCCCACCTTTTTTTGCGTTCGCACACCGGCCATATCTGCTTGACTCCGACCTAAAGCAGTCTTAGACTTGCTATAAGGTATGGTAGACTCTTAAATGATGCGCCAGTTCACCATAACCATGAGCGAATAAGGCACGATTGGGGTCACAGTCGTGCCTTTTGTTTTGTGCCTGCCCTCCATACAAACCAGTGAAAGGGGGATTGTATGAGCACGCCAAGCGGAACCCTGATCACGAGCATTGTCCAGACGCGAGATCGCAATAAGCTGAATTGGTCTTACTTACTCATCTTTGCTGCTATTGCCATTATCGCCATCATCAGAGGCGATAGTGGCGCTTCGAATAGTCTGGGCATTCTGGTCGCGATTAGCTGCCTCGCCGTACCCCTGATCGCGGTGATAGCGGCGAGTGCGAATGTCCGTAAGGAGCTGAACAGGCTGGATGTCTACAGTGACGGCTTCGTGATCAAAGGTGCCGCCAACGACGGCGTGATAGAGTCGGCGCTGTGGAACGAGGTTTCAGACATTCGCACGTCCGCCGACAAAGGGAAAGACGATGCCTTTAGTCTCGGTTATCTGACGGGCGGTGTGCTCGGTGGTCTGATGGCATCGGCAGCGACTGGTGACACCGATCAGCGCGATTTGTATTTGACCTTCGCCAATGACAAGCGCCTTACGCTGGATGCCTCCTATACTTCCCCGCAGCCAGCCAGTCCGGTAGTGATGGAAACCGCGTGCGCAGCATGGGTGCAAGACGCCGCGCAGACTATCGATCATGGCGGCAGGTACGCGTGTGGTGACATCTACCTGACGCCGACTGGTCTTTGTTTTGGGTCGCACACGGTGGAATGGAAGCAAATTCTAGGCGTGGCGCGGGATCGCAAGCAGCAGCTAACCGTTACCTTCAGGTCGAATGTCACCAATGACGATCAGAATTTGCGAGTAAAGCTAGGGTATAAAAGCGAAGTCTTAGCACGCATCATCCGCGCCAAACTCGCGGAACCGCAATTAGGCACATAACGGCGTAGCACGAAATAAAACAGCCCCGACGGTTAAAGGTCGAGGCTGTCTGTACGTTAGTGTGAGTCAGGCGGAGTGGATCTTAAAATTCGTCTTCGTAATCATCAAAGTCATCTTTGCCGCCCCGTTTGCCGCCGCCGCCTTTTTTGCCGCCCCGTTTGCGGTCAGCGCGCTTGCGTTCCTCTTCCTTGAGCATAGCGCTCTCGAAGTCAGCCACATCAGCGGGCGCTTGGCGTGGTTCCTTGCGCGGCGGTGGTGGTGGCGGTTGTTCGATGCCCATCGCGCGGCGGTAGTCGGCTTCCAGATAGTCTGGCGAGTCAACCCGCTTGATGCTCAAGCCCATCCGGCGGTCGTCCATGTCGATCTTCACGACGCGCAGGGTGCGTACTTCACCCTCGTTGACGACTTCCTTGGGATGATTCACGCGCTTGTCGGACAGTTCGCTGATGTGGATCAGCCCTTCGATTTCGGGGGCATCCACGAGGCGGGCGAACGCACCGAACTTGGTCAGCTTGGTGATGGTTCCCTGCACCAATTGACCGATGGAATACTTACGCATGATGGACAGCCACGGGTCTTCCTGCGTGCGCTTCATGCTCAAGCCGATGCGCTTGCGATCCGGGTCGATGCTGATGACCTCGACCTCGACCTCTTGCCCGACCTTCAGGAGTTCCTTGGGGTGGGTGATGTGCTGCCACGACATTTCGGTCAGGTGGACGAGGCCGTCCGCACCGCCGACATCGACGAATGCGCCGAAGTCCGAGACGCTCTTGACGCGTCCGGTCTTGCGGTCACCAACCTTGAGTTCAGATAGGAGCTTTTCCTTCTGATTCTCACGCATGGCGGGGACGGCTTCACGCTCGGAAAGGATCAGACGGTTGCGGGCGCGGTCAACTTCGACCACCTTCACCGAAATATCCTCGCCGCGCATCTTGCCCCATTTTTCTTGGGGATCAGCGCCCTCGGCACGCTTACGACGGTCACGGCTGACTTGGCTTTCCGGCACGAAGCCACGCACGCGACCAAAACGCACGATCAGGCCACCTTTGTTGTAGCCATCGACCTTGCCGTGGAAAATATCGCCGCTCGTTTTCATCTCTTCCGCTTGCCGCCAGTCCTGCTCCTCGAGAGCACGCGACAGGGACAGCACGACATTGCCGTTGCGGTCTTCGGGGTTCAGCACGTACACGGACACCTGTTCACCGACCTTCAGACGGTTCAGCGTGTCGCGGTCAATGCGCTCCAGTTCCTTGCCGGAAATGACTCCCTCGGACTTCAGCCCAATGTCGATCAGGATCTCGGTGGGCGAAGTACGAGCGATCGTCCCGGTGAGGAGATCACCCTTCTTGACCTGTGGGCCGTCTTGCTCCTGTTCTAGCAGCGCTTCCATCGTGGAAGGTGCAGCTACATCGGATG
>JAHBVJ010000015.1 GCA_019637615.1 Anaerolineae bacterium
GCGGATGTGATCAACGCCTTGCACACCAATGACTCCCCGCCGCCGGAAGGCATCACGCCGCTGCGACGCTGGTTTCGCGCTCTGTTTCTGCAAGCCGATCAAGATCGGCAAAAGGGCTTAAACACCATTTTCATGCGTGCTGCCCACCGTGCGGATCGTGTGCTCGATGATCCGCACGAAGCGCGCGTCTTGCACGGCGATATTCACCACGAAAATATCCGTCATTCATCGCGCGGCTGGCTCGCCTTTGATCCGAAAGGTGTATACGGCGAACGCGCCTACGATCTCGCCAATACCTTATGCAATCCGCGCCCGATCTATGGCGTGGATACTGGCGACGAAGGCCGCATCTTGCGCAATGCCAATATTCTCGCGGAAAAATGCGCCATCCCACGATCCCGTGTGCTGCTGTTTTTGCACCTGTATGCCTGCCTGAGCGCCAGTTGGACGCTAGAAGACGCGGAAACGGGCTGGGACGTTGCCAACATTCTGCGCATCGCGGAGATTGCCGAACGGCACATCAACGACGATCACTAACCCGCATCTCAATTCCGATTCCCGATAACCACACTACTGACTCCGTGTCCCTCGGTTCCCCCTCGTTGCGAAGCGGAGAGGGGGTCAGGGGGTGAGGTTATTTGCTCCCCATACATCCCCGAATGTGCCCACTGAACGTACCCTTCGGTGGACGACACTACACCCCCTTTCGCCCGATGATGTGGTCATCAACTGAACCACCTGCGGAAGGGGAACATGACCACGCAATTTCTGTATCAATTTGGACGCTCGATGATGAACCTGTACGCGCGGTTAGCCATGCGCTTGGATGTGCTGCACACCGCCGCGCTGCCCGCCGGAGCCAAGATCATCGCCCCGAACCACCCGACCACGCTGGATCCGTTCCTCGTGCCAACCTACATCGATGAGCGCGTCTACATCCTCGTCACCGACTCCGCGTTCAAAGCTCCCGGTTTCGGGCGCTATCTGCGGGCGACAGGACATGTCCCCGTGATCACAGGCGACGGAAAAACAGCCTTCGACGCCGCCCGTAATCTGCTGTCAGATGGGCACACCGTCGCCATCTTCCCAGAAGGCGCGCTCAGTCCGCTGGATGGCGGCTGTGGCAAAGGGCATACGGGCGTAGCACGGCTGGCCTTGCTCACGGGCGCGCCGATCATCCCCGTCGGCATCGGTTTGCAGCCAGAGCATATCCGGCTGCTCGATACCGGCATCGTCAGCGATGCGGGCGAGAAGGAGATCGCGCGCGTCTACCTGAATGGACGCTACGCCGTGACCACAGGCACGCCGATGTACCTGCACGGCACGGTTGAGGATCGCGTCTACGTCCAGACGCAAACGGCGAAACTCATGCAGCACATCATGCTTCTGAGCAATCGCAGCCTATCGCGCGTCAGGCAGCCTGCCGCCGCATTCGAACCCGTGCGCAGCCTCTAAATTGCAGCGTGGCTCTCCCTCCGACACGTTCTATGCTTTCTCAACTGAGCGCACTGACTCGGTGCGCTGTCTTCCTTCTTAGCGATAAGGTCTGAGTCCCATTCGGGACTTCGTTCTCTAAGCCTGACGTTTCAACGTCGGGCGGCGCAATCTAAACTGCCCGAAAATCGCATGGACTCAGCACTTAGCACTTAGCACTATTCTCAATCGGACGCCGCCTCACAAACTGGCGACGACTCCACCGATCTCGGCATTCGACATGAACAGCTTCCACACCAGCCCGCTGCGATGATTCTCGATCATGACCACGATCGGCGCTTGGTTCAGCCCCATAAAAATCGGGGACACATAGTTAACGGTAGGATTGAACGCATCGCGGAAGCCGTAAATATCCCATAACGCCGCGCCGCGATCATAGTAAAAGTGCTTCAGTGCCTGCATCGATTCCTCTGGCGTGTACGGGAACGACCCCAGCGCGCCCGTCGGCGTGATCGTGCCAGTATCCCCGCGTGCCGAGGCTTCATGCGGCATATATCCGCTTGGCCCATCGCTGGCGGTCAATCCCCAACAGGTAGCGCTATAGCCCTCATAGCCACCGGGGTTATCGACGCAGTACCGCTGGTTGATCAGCGCGATCCGGCGGTTATTTTCGAAGTAATTGGAGTCGCCCACAAACCGATCCCGAATCTGGTGCGGATCAAAAGCCATGTACGAATAATGGGTGAAGAACAACGGGCCACCGACGCCCACGCCGACGGGCAGTTCGATGTCATAGTATGCCGTCCCGTTGCCATAGCGGTTGCCGCGTGCCGTTTTGCTCCAATTCTCGCGGTACAGCCGTGCGCGCTCGGACTGCGATGCCCACCCGCTGTAATACATCGACGCCGGAATCGGATGCGTGGGCGACGCCATGCCGAGCAGATAAGCGATCATCGTCTCGTTCCAGCCGATCAGCGGATGTCCGATGTGCCACGCGGAATCCGGCGACCAGTGCCAGTACAGAAAATCGGGATCGTGCGGCGGGCGATACCAATCCCACTCGATCTCCTCCCACAACCGCGTGATCGTAGTGCGGATCGCGGCTTCAACGGCGTTGTTCTGGTCAAAATACTGCCGCGCTGCCAGCAAGGCTTGCGTCATGAACGCCGTTTCTACCAGATCGCCGCCGTTGTCATGCTTGCCAAACAACGGGATCGTCTTGCCGTTGCGACCATCGAGGAAATGAGGCCACACGCCATGAAAACGGTCAGCGCGGGCGAGGAAGTTCACGGCCTTGTGTAGATGATTAGCGGCGTCTTCCCGACCGATGAACCCGCGTGAAGCCGCCACCAGCAGCGCCATCAAGCCGAATCCCGATGCGCCGAGCGCGACTGTATGCTCGTAACCGGGGACACATTCCAGCGCCAATCCCGCGTCAGGATGCGCATGATCCCAGTAATAGCGGAAACTCGCCTCCTGCACCATCGTCAGCAAATCATCGTCGCTGACTTCGCCCGCGTTGATCGCAGCGGAAGCCGTGTTCGATGGCGCAGATTCTGCGTAAGCCTGATTTACGGCAGTCAATCGATAGTGATAGGTCGTGGCCTTACTCCCGACATAGTCACAGTAGCGGTTGAATAATGGGGCTTGGATGCCTATCGGCGCGAACTTTTCGCCATCCGTCGAGCGCTGTACGACGTAGTACATCACGCTCGGATCGTCGTTCTTATCCCACCACAGATCGATATGACGGTTACAGGCGCGCGCTTGCAAACCGCGCGGCGCATCGCCTACCGCGTCAGTGTCCACCGCAGACGACAGCAGCCTGATCTCGTCCACGTACAGCGTATGCGTGCCGCCGTCGTCAATCGTCTGCGTGAAGATCACCTTGCGCAACTGGCTGAGGTCGGGCAGATGCGTCGGGAAGGATTTCAGCGGTATCTGTACCTGAATCCACCGACCAGCCGGCAAACCAGCGAGGATCGAATCGAGTCGCACTGCGCCCGTTCCGTGACCGCCTTCCACTTCAAGGAAAATCGAGGGTAACGCCTCCGCCGGAATCTCAGCCTCGGCATAGCACCAGAAACTCAGCGTATCCCCCACCAGATGTTCGCCATTCTCATCGCGCCCGCGCCAGTAATACACGTGGATTTCCGCGAACCAATCGCCGCCGGATTGCGAACTCCACGTCAGTTCAAGGCAGTTCGGCGGGCTGATGAACTGCTTGGTGCTCACGGGGAGCTTGCCGCGTACCTGTTTCAGTGTACTGGGCGCGGTCGCTTTGGCCTCGCTTGGAAAATAACTACCTTCGGTGCGGCTGTTGTCAAAAACCAGATGACGATAATAGGATGCTGGCATAATCGGCAAAAACCTTATCTCTATATGCTTGTTGTGACCTGAGGTTCGAAAGCCTGAGTCCCCGGAACTTCGTGTGCTAAGCCTGACGCCTATAATTTTTAAGAAATACAACCAACAACGTCATGCTTTTGAGTCCCGAAGGGACTTCGTAGGGTAAGCCCGACAATTCATTGTCGGGAATCGATTGCATGGCATCTCGTCTGCTCTCAGTCCATACGCTTTATCGTCGCGCATCATTGATCACAGCGATTTACGTTCACACTAGTCCAACCAAATGATCCCATTTCTCAAGACTCTCTTTGTGATCTCTAAAGCGATCCTCAATTCTAACCCCTTGACTCGCCCCGGAATTATGCTAGAATGTTTAAGCTATCGTTCTATGTCTCGGCATGAGCTTGGCGGCTCTGCCCAGACCAATGGAAACACGATTGCCCTACATCAGTGATCGCCACCCCTCCCACGCCAGTTACACCAAGCGCCCTACCCAGAGGTGCATAACGGAGAGGTCTGCGATCTCATAACATACGAGCCAATGTCATGGTCAACGTCACGCTCGTGCAAATCTCCAGCCAGCCTTCACTACAGAACGCCGCAGCGAACATGGGATTGAATCAAGAATGATCCCGTTCCGAGCAGCCAACGGGATCATTGTAGGGATCATCGCCCTCAAGCGCGGCGAGGACTCACGCTCGGCACCAGCACCTCAACCGTGACGGTCGTGCCAGCGGCGGCGATGGGCAGCGTCTCGGTGGACACCGCCGCGCCATCCATGCTCACACGCGGCGCACTGATCGTCGTGTCACGCCGGAACGTGATGTCATACGTCGCCCCACGGAACTGCCGCTGTACGCGCAGGTGATCCCATGCGGCGGGCAGTTCGGGGCTGATGTGCAGTCCAGCCTGACGCGCCTGAATACCTAGCACGCCTTCCACCAGCACGCGCAGAAACCACTGTCCGCTGCCGGTGTACCATGTCCAACCTGCCTGTCCGGGCACGGGCGCGAGCGGGCCAGAGACGTTACCGGGCATCACGTACGGTTCGGCGCTGTAAGCGTCGGGGTCGATCCCGCTGCGGGCGATTGGGCAGAACCGCCACCACACATCGTACGCCGCCTCGACGCCGTTTTGCTTCCGCTCCGCCAGCACCGCCCAGCACGCCGCGTGGACGTACACGCCGCCGTTTTCGCGGATTCCCGGCGCGTAGCGCGACAGATAGCCAATCGTCGGGTCGGGCATGGTGTACGCGGGAGCCAGCAGCAGCGGGCCATACTCCTGATACAGGTGCTTCCGTGCCGAAGCCAACGCCCTCGCCGCCCGCTCCCCGTTCGCCGTTTCCGCTAGGATCGCCCATGTTTGCGCGTTGAGGAAGATTTTCCCTTCTGGCGACTGCTGCGATCCGACCAGTTCGCCCGCGTCGGTGCTGGCCCGCCAGTACCAATCGCCGTCCCAAGCGTGCGTATTCGCGGCCTCGCGCAAGGCGTCGGCTTCGCGGCGGAAGCGTTCAGCCGTACTCGCGTCCGTGCTCGGCAAATCCGCCCACAGGCACAGCACATGCCGCAGGAAGTGAGCCATCCACACGCTTTCGCCGCGCCCGTCTGCGCCCACCGCGTTCAGGCCGTCGTTCCAGTCGCCCTTGAGGATGTACGGTAAGCCGCGTTCGCTCCGCCTCGTCAGCGCCATCTCGAAACTGCGCATACAGTGTTCGCGCAGCGTCGCCTCGCCCGTATCGTAGAAGCGCACCACTTCGTCCAAGCATGTCGTATCGTTCGTCTCGTGGAGATACTGAACCAGCACGAACGGCAGCCACAGCAAATCGTCGCTGTACTCGGATCGCAGCCCTGTATCCGCCAGCGGATGCCACCAGTGCAGCACCACCCCGTCTTGATACTGATGCGCGGCGTGCAGCCGGATCTGATCGAGCGTTTTTTCAGGTTGTCCGAGCAGCAGCCACAGGAGGCTATCTTGAAGTTGATCGCGGAAGCCGTAAGCCCCGCCTGTCTGATAGTACGCGGTGCGCCCCTTGATGCGCGCCGAGATCGCCTGATATTGCAGCCAGCCGTTCGCCATCAGGTCGAGCGCGGAGTCCGGCGAATCGACCTTCAACGCGGCGGTGATGCCCGCCCAGTAGTGGCGCACCTCGGTCAATGCCTGATGTGCGGTTGGCAGGTCGCGGTAGCGTGCGGCAAGCGCCAACGCCTCCGCTTGACTGCTGCCCGCGCCGAGCGTAAACGCCAGTTCTTGCGTCTCGCCCGCCGCCAGCGTCAGATCGATCCGCAAACTGGCAATCGCGTCGCCCCAGCGTCCCGCGTGGTTGCTCGATTTTCCCTCGATCACGGCTTGTGGGCGGCGCGGGCTGCCATGCCGACCGAGGAAGTCGCGTTTGTCGCCGTCATACCCGTTTGGCATCCGCGATGCGCTGTGGAACGCCGTGTAAGGCCAATCGCGGTTCCAGTGCGCTTTACTCGCGACGGGCAGTTCCCACAGCACCTTGCCTGCCAGCAGCGCGCCGTGTTCGGAGTCGTAATGGGTATCGATGAACGTGCGGTGGAATTCGCGGTGCCAATCCGGCGCAGCGCCGAGCAGCCATTCAAGATAGGTGAAGACCTGCAAGTGCTTATCTTGGCTGCCCTGATTTTGAACACGCAGCAGCCACACCTCGCACGCCTCGTTGAGCGGCACAAAACACGTCAGTTCGCTCGTGATGTCGCCCCGCCGCGCTTCGAACACGCTGTAACCCATGCCATGCCGGACGCGATAGCGCTCGACCTGATCGCCGCACGGCTGCCATGTTGGCGACCAGTACTCGCCGCTGTCGGCGTCCCGCAAGTACACGTATTTGCCCCACTCGTCGCGGATCAGGTCTTGATCCCAGCGCGTGATGCGGTTGAGTCCGGCATGTTCGCGCCAACTGTAGCCGCTGCCCGCCTGTGACAGCACCATGCCGTACAGCTCGTTGGCAATCACGTTCACCCACGGCATCGGCGTGTTGGGGTCGGTGATGATGTACTCTGTGCCATCGTCGCTAAAGGTACCGTATTTGTTTGCTAGTTGAGCCATGCTTAAGTTCCCAAGTGCGAAATTGAAATAAAGGGTTCAAATGTTCACGAAATCACTGCTACGGCACGCGCAAGAGCTTCAGTCGAGAAGCCCATCAAGATGCGCTAAACTCTCCTTCAAATGCGTGAGTCCCGCAGGGACTTCGTTCTCTAAGCCTGACGTTTCAACGTCGGGCGGCATTGCCGACGAACCTGCGTGGTGTCTCGTCTGCGCTCAGCCCGTGCGCTTTAGCGTCGGGCACCCGCGCCTATCCGCAACCGAGCCTATCTTAGTCGGTTTTAGGCAGCTTCTCCAAGTTGGCCTTGGCGCGCTCGATCAAGGCGCTCTCGTCGGGAAACAGATCAGCGAACGAGCTGTACACGTCCTTAGCATCCTTCAAGCGTCCATCGGCTTCGTACAGCTCGCCCAACCGCAGGTAAATCATGCCGAGGTACGGGTTCGACTGTCCGATGTTTTCCTGTACGAACTGTTCCGCCTCATCAATCGTCAAACGCTGATTGATGATCTCATCGATGTGCTGCTGGACGGTCTCCGCCTCGGCGGGACGCGGGACGGCATACGACGATGACCAGATATTTTGCACCTGCACATAGCCACCGTGTGGCACATACCGTTTGCTGCTCTGGTCATAGACTTTGTATCCCATCAGGGCATCGAGGTCGCGTCCTTCCTGTACGCTCTTGGCGGCATCGTCAAGGTATGTCATGGTCATGCGGTATGCGCTCCCCCATGCCATCCCGTAAGCCACGATGAACAGCACCACCGCGCCAATCGCGATGATCACGAAGCGTCTGCTCTCTGGGCGCGCGGCAGGGACGGCGGTTTCGCTGGCAGCAGCAGCGGTGGTCGGATCGGCGGGTGGCGCGGCAACTGGACTTAACATGTGGGCACGCTCCCTATTTGCTCAACGACACGTTGGCGAAGGCTTTGACGAACTGCTCTTGCAAGAAGACATACACAACCACGATTGGCAGCGTGATCAAGGTGGTCAATGCCCAGATTTGCTCGGCGTTTTCACCGGGCACGGTGCCGCGAAATTGCAGCAGCCCCAGTTGCAGCGTCCACTGTTCGGGGCGGTTGAGGTACAACAGCGGGCCGAAAAAGTCGTTCCAACTGCCCATGAAGGTCAAGATCGCGACGGTTGCCAGCGCAGGTCGCACGAGCGGGAGGATGACACGCAAGAAGATCGAGATTTCGCCCGCGCCGTCGATGCGGGCAGCTTCCACCAGTTCATTCGGAATGCCCGTCATAAACTGTCGGATCAAGAAGATATTGAACACCGACACGGCGGAGGGCACGATCAGCGCGGCGAAGTTGCCCACCCACCCGATGTTGTACATCAGAACGTAGGTCGGGATCAGAAACAACACGCTGGGAATCATCATAGTCATCAGCATGAAGCCGAAAATCTGGTTGCGCCCCGGGAACGGAATCTTGGCGAAGGCGTAGCCCGCCAACGCGCTGAGGAACGTGTTGAGCAGCGTGATCGAACCCGCCAGAAAGACGCTGTTCAGGAACATGCGCAGCACGTTGAGCTTATCGAATACGCCCTGATAACCAGCGAGGGAAACGGAAGTCGGCAGCGCGGCGGGCGAATTCAAAATTTCGCGTCCGGTCTTCAGCGAGTTGATCACCATGTAGAAGAATGGATAAATCACCACCACCGCGCCGATGCACAGCGCGGCATACAGGAGCACCGTTGAAAGGGTAATTCGCCGCACTGGCTTGCTAGTCGTTGTGAGTGTAGTCATAAGGTACGTCCTAGTCGGCGTCAGCGGGCATAAACTTGAATTGCATCACCGTCAGGATGGCGATGAACAGCGCCAGCAGCAAACCGATGGTCGAGGCATACCCGACATTGCTCTGGTCAAACGCTTGGGCATACAGATACATCACCGGCGTCAGCGCTTGGTTGTTCGGGCCACCGTACACATTGAATCCGATGCTGAAGACTTCTCCGAACATCTGCAAACCGTTGATCACATCGATGACGAGCAGGAAGAACAACTGCGGTTTGAGCAGCGGCAGTGTGATGCCGAAGAACATATCTCTGCCGTTGGCACCATCCACCGCCGCCGCCTCATACAAACGCGGATCGATGCCGTACATGCCCGCCAGCAGGATCACCATGCTGATGCCGAACCACTTCCACGTGTTGATCAGCGCGATCACGATCATCGGCAGCGTGTCCTGCGATTTCCAGTAGATTGGCTGCGTGAGGATATGGGTTTCCATCAACCATTTCTGGATCGGGCCGCCGGGACCAGTCAGCGAGTCACCGATGGTCATCAGGACGACGGTCGAAGTGATCACGGGCAGGAAATACACCGTGCGGAAGAATCGCCCGCCGAACTTCACGCGGAACAACAGCGCCGCCACCAGCAAGCCCAAGCCATTCTTCAGGGTGATAAACACCGCCTGATTCAGCGCGATATTGGTGATCCCCTTCCAGAACAGCGGATCACCGAGTCCGCGTACCCAGTTGCCTATCCCGACAAAGGTTTGATTCTCAGGGTTCACGAAGCTGTAATTGAAATAGGTCAGGAAAAACGACAGCACGAGAGGATATAGCCCGAATACCACATACAGCAGCACCCACGGGGAAACGAACACGTATCCCCACTTATGATCGCGGATGCGCTGCCAGAATTGGCTGCGTTTTGTAGGAAGTTTTGTCTGGGAGGCAGCGGTAAGGGTAGCCATCCTAACATTCCTCAAATAACAATGAATGAATTATTACTCAATCAACCATGCGGCATGACGGCTCCCCTCTTTCGTAAGATGGAAAGAGGGGAGGCAAAAACGAAGTTATTTGGCTTTGAGTGCCGCACGTGCATCGGCAGCCGCTTGGGAAACAGCATCGTCGAGCGGAACGCTGCCTTCCACGACCACCTTCTGATACACGCCTTGCACCGCCGCCGCGACCTTTTCCGCCGCCGCGAACTGTTCAGGCACGCGCCCGTTCTTCATCGATTCAACGAACGGTTGGCGGGCTGGCTCTTGGAAGTACGGATCGCTTGCCAGCGCCGTGACGAACGGCAGATAGCCCAGTTCTTGGATGAACTGAAGGTTGTTTTCATCCTGCATGAGGAACTTGATGAAATCCCACGCGCGCGCTTCCCGATCCGGCGCGGTCTTGAGGATCATCAGGGCACGTCCGCCGAGCGTCGTGAAGCTGGGATCGCCTGCGGCGGGGACTGGCACGGGCGCGATGCCCACGTCATCACCGATCACCATCGGCTTCTCTAAGGCCGACTTCAAGTTCGGTTCCCACGAGTAGCCGTACTGCATCCACATGCCGACGTTGCGTCCGAAGAAGTTCTTTTCCATCGTCGGGGGCGCGTACTGTTGCGCGTCCTTCACGAAGCCGAAGAAATCCTTCATCTTGCATTCTTCGCGGTCAAACACGACATCGGTGCCCAGCGCGTTGAGCAGTTGGCAGTTACCACCGTTAGCGTTCAGATAGATCGGCTGGAGCGTGTTCCAATACCAACCGCCCCATTGCAGCGCTTCATTCCAGAACAGCGTACCGTAAACTTTGTCGCCATTAGCCCGCACTGGCAGTGCATTGATGGCCTTTGCCGCCGCCAAGAACTCGTCCCATGTCGCGGGCGGTTTTTCGGGATCAAGACCGGCTTCCGTGAACAGCGCCTTGTTGTAGATCATCAGCGTCACGTCAGCGCCGATCGGCACATAGAAGTGATGACCGGACAGCTTTTGCACCGCAGCCGGATTCAACCGCTCGAACAGCGCCGCGCTGTCGGACATGTCGTCCATGTTGGCAGCCGCATCTTGTGCCGCCAGCGTACCGAGCATCGGCCCGAACGAGGTGATGATCAGGTCAGGTTGGTTGCCCGCCGCGATCAACGCTTGGAACGCGCCGCCTTCTGGCTCAAGTTCGAGCGAGACCGTGACGCCGGGATTGGCATCTTGATAGTTCTTCACCAATTTCGTCATGGTGTCTTGCATCGCGCCCGCCACGACCGAAACGCGGATCGAAGATGCCATATCAGTGGATTGTGCGCCGACCGTAGCCAGTGGCATCACGGCGATCAAAGCGACTACGACGACAGCTAAACAAGCGACTTGCTTTCGAAAATTAAACATCTTTGACCTCTCTACTAGTCACGTGAGATAAGAACGTTTTGCTCCTTGATATGCTCGGTTGGTCTGCAATTACTATCTTATGCCTCCTTGCTAAACAGGTACTCAATTCATGTAAAAGCGCTTTTACAACGTGCGCAATAAAGGCGCTGAGGCTATCTGAGAGCGCGTTAGTCCACGCATCCGCATGATCGTCTGATTACCAACGAAGTCGGCAACTGGACGCGCGGTGCAATTCTGACTTTGCTATTCTGCTCGGCATCCCGTTGCAGCATACTGAACACCATCCGGGCGGCCTCGCGCCCTAATTCATACGTCGGCTGGTGGACGGTCGTCAGTCCCGGTGAGATGTAACTCGCGAACGGCACGTCATCGAAGCCAACCACCGCGACATCCTCCGGCACGCGCAAGCCGTGATCTTGCAGCGCGCGGATCGCATCAACGGCCATCTGATCGTTCGCGGCGAAGATCGCGCGGGGGCGCTGTGGACGTTGCAGCAAGTCGATCACAGCACGGTAGCCGCTGCCCTCAAAGAAATCACCGCGCACGATGTCCTCGTCATCGATGGACAGCCCGTGCTCGTGTAACACATCGCGCAGCCCACGCAGCCGTTCATTGCTATCCGGCGTATAGTCTGTCCCTGTGATATAAGCAAAGCGCTGGTAGCCATGACCAACCAGATGCTCCGCGATCATGCGTCCGCCGCCGTAGTTATCGACCACGAAGGTTGGCACATGGTTGCCAATATCTTGCTGGATCAGGATGATCGGTACGCCTGTCTCCTGTATCTGTTTGATGTCCGCACGCCGCGCGTCGATGGCGACCAGTATCATCGCATCGACGTGCCCACGACGGAACAGCTCAAGATAGCGATGTTCGTTGCCTTGGCGCGTCTGGCTGATGATCAGCAGCGTATAGTTCGCCGCCGTCACTTCGTCGTTGACACCACGAAAAATCTGGAAGAAAAACGAGTCGTTAACCTGCGGGATCACGAGTCCCAACATGTTCGTGCGCTGGCTCGCCAACCCACGCGCCAACGCGTTAGCCTGAAAATTCAGTTCTTGTATGGCCTTCAAAACTCGTTCGCGTGTCTCCGGATGTACCCGATCTCGGTTGTTGACAACACGGGATACGGTGCCGATAGAGACGCCTGCTCGCTTTGCCACATCAAAAATCGTTGCGCTCATAAAATGCTCATTGGTGTAATGGCGCGTTCGATGTAAAAGCGCTTTTATTTTACATAGCTACATTAAAACATGCAAATGACCAGCGTGTCAAGGCGTTCAAGCGTAGCATAGAGTCGTTTTCCTATCGAAATGTAAAAGCGTTTTGACAAAAACCACTAACTTACGATGCTCACTCAATGCATCAGATCGAGGCAGCACATCATTGATTCGTTAAAGGGGATTGGATATTAACACGAGGTGCATCAGCACGAGTGGACACGCCTCCCCCTCGCCGTAAGTGCGAAGGGGAGCCTACATCAGCCCACTCTTACAAGAATTCGAAGTATTCGCTGACTTCAAACGGCGTCACGATGTCGTTGAAATTCGGCGCATTGACATCGGCACCGTTATCCGCCGCCTTCTTGATCTCGTGGCGCTTGACGGCGACGTACAGCTTGACCAGTTCTTCGCCCAACGATTCGCGCAGGGCAGTATCGGCTTCCAGCGCATCCAACGCGACGGGCAAGCTGACGGGCAGGTCTTGCACATCCGTCAAACCGTAGGCAATGCCGGTGGTCGCGGCGGGCGGCTCGATCTTGTTGCGCAACCCGTCGAGTCCTGCCGCGATAGTCGCCGCCATTACCAGATACGGGTTCGACGCCCCGCCGGGGATGCGGTTTTCGACGTGTGCGCCCTCACCGCGCAATCCCTTGATCCGGAATCCCACCGTGCGATTCTCGAAGCCCCATGTGGCGTTAGTCGGCGCGAATGACCACTGCTTATAGCGCTTGTAGCAGTTGATGGTCGGTGCGGCAAACGCGCAGAACGCCGTCGCGTGCTTGATCTGACCACCGATCCACCAGCGGCAGATGTCATTCAGCGCGGTGGGATCGTCGGGATTGGAGAACGCGTTCGTGCCCGTCTTGAGATTGGTCAGGCTGTGATGATAGTGGCAGCCGTTGGCAGATTGATCCGCATAGGGCTTGGTCATGAAGCTCGCCATGTAGCCGTGCTGCTGCGCGATCTCCTTGACGCCATTCTTGAACGTGAAGGCGATGTCGGCAGCGTCGATGCCCTTGGCGGGGCCAAAGTTGATCTCCATCTGACCGGGGCCATATTCCGAGTTCGAGGTGATGATGTCCACGCCGATCTGCGACATCTCGCGCAGGATGCGCCCGATCAGGTCAGGATCGAAGTTGTTACGTAACGTTGAAAAGATTTGAATGCCGGGGAAAGGCGGTTGGCGTGTCTCGGCGTCCACGAAATAGTTTTCGTACTCGAAACCGGAGAAAAATCCATAGCCAAGTGCTTCAAGTTCACCGAGCAGCGCACGCGCCACCGCGCGCGGGGACGCCATCGCGGGCGTGCCATCCTGAAAATAAGGTTCGCAGATCACGCGTGCAGTGCGCTCGGCCTTGACTTCGCCCAATTCTTCGAGTTCGATGGTCGCCCACGGCACCGTTTTGACGGTATGCAAATCGGGGAAGATGCGCGAGTCGGGGAAGCCGCGATCTTCCAGATAGCCAGTGCCCATCGCCACACCCGACTGCACATCGAAGCCGAGCTGACCGAGCAGGAAGTTCAGGCCACTGAGCGCGAAATGTTTGAAGTGACGCACGGGCACAGTCTTGGAACGGCTCGTCCCGTGCGTATCGGTTTGCTCAAAACGAATATATTCGACATTTTTGAAGGTGAGATCGTTGAGGATTTCTTCGACAACACTTCTGTCGATCTTCAGCGGAACTGGTGTGACCATAAGGATTTGTCGCCTTTGTTGCAATAGGAATCAAATGGGGTCGAGACGCGCCCGACCCCGTCTGTTCGAAACAATTATAGTGGCGTTACTTGGTATCAGCCGAAGGCACTTTTTCCGGCACGATTTCCGCCGCAAGGGTGAACTTACCATCCTTAACGAGGATCATGGTCACGCCCTTTTGTGGCACGCGGCTGCCAGCGAAGGTGATCGAACCAGTGATCGCTTTGTAATCCTTGGTTTCGTTCAACGCTTTCTGGATGGCGGCGGCATCGGTGCTGCCCGCGCGGGTGATGGCATCCGCCAGCAGATAGACGGCGTCGTAACCGAGCGCGGCGAAGGCGTTCTCAGGATCGTGCGTGTATTCTTTGTTGTAGGCATCGATGAACTTCTTGATCCCGTCCGTGCCGAGTTCTTTATCCATCAGCGCGTGCGTCGTGAAATAGACATTTTCCGAGGCCGCACCTGCGACACTGACCAGATCGGGCGTATCGTAGCCGTCGCCACCGATCACCGGCCCGTTGAGGCCAGCTTCACGGAGCTGCTTGACCACCGGCCCCACATTATAAGGCATCGCGGCGATGTAGTAGAAATCGGGCTGCTTTTCCAGCGCCTTGAGCTTGGTGATCTGCGCAGAGAAGTCTGTCGCGCTGTCTTCATACGTATCTTCGAGGACGAGCGTGCCGCCGAGTTCGGTGAAACGCGCCTTGAAGTACGCACCGAGCAGTGACGTGTATTCGACGCCCTTATCGATCAGCAGATAGGCGCTGGTGCCGAAGGTCTTGTAGCCATATTCCGCGCCAGCAGCGGCCTGTACGTTGTCACCAAAGCAAGCCAGCCACAACAAGTCACCGATCTGGTCGGGCAGTTTGGGCGAAGTAGCGCCAGCGGTGATGAACGGAATGCCCGCCTTCTGGATGATCGGGCCGGATGCCAGCACCGAGTCGGAGTCGGTAAAGCCAACCACGGCGACGACTTTGTCTTCTTCCACGAACTGCTTGGCGATGGTCGCAGTCACGTCCATTTCGTATTTGCTATCACGCACCACCAATTCCAGTGGGCGTCCTAGGACGCCGCCCGCCGCGTTGATCTCTTTTGCCGCGAGCTGCGCACCGTTGGCAGCGGGCAAGTCAAGCGCCGACTCAGCACCAGTCAATGCGAAGCCGCCGCCCACTTTGATCGGGTCTTGGGCGCGGGTGAGGCTTGGTACGCCAGACAGCGCGATCAAGGCGGCTGCGGCGACTCCGGCTAACGCACGAATTGATTTGTTGCTCATAAGTCTCTATCCTCCAACTGTTTAATGCATGAGTGAGTTGATGGCAGGTTGAATTTTACCCCCTGTTCACCTCGCGTCAATCAATCACGCTTGGTGGGCGTTTGTGCAGATCGCACACCTAACAGCCGACCAAGCCATCCGAAGCTGATTTCGCGGTCATCCATCAAGCCGCCGGGGCGGGTGATGATGATGATGATAAACAGGAGTGCCAGCAGAAAACCGCTAATTCCGTAAAGTTGGTTGGCGTCCTCGAACCGGCGCAAAATCTCGCTGATAGTGATGATCGTAATCGGCCCTAACACGGAACCAGTGACCGATCCCATCCCGCCAACGACCAGCATCGTGATCACGCGGAAGGTGAGGTCGAAGTAGAACGTGGCGGGCGAAAACGAGGTGATGAAATGCCCCCACAGCGCACCCGCGACCGCCGTGAAAAATGCACTGATGACGTAAGCCAGCAAGCGCGGACGCATGATCACGATCCCGACCGATTGCGCGGCAGCGGTATCTTCGCGCTGCGCGAACATGGCGCGCCCGTATGCCGAGAACTTGATCCGCCACAGGCAGTACAGCACGACCGCGACCCACGCATATACCCACCACAAATCGGTGTAGGCGGTCACGTTGGAGAATGTACGTGATCCACGCGTGAAAGCATCCGCGTTGATCAGCACGACGCGTACGATGATCAAGAAGCCGAGTGTAGCCACGGAGACGAAATTGCCCGATAGCCGCATCAGCACCGCCCCCACCAGCAGCGCGACGACGGCGACCAACAGCCCCGCCACAATCGTCGCCAGCAAGAATCCCAGCGGGAACGGGCCAAGCATGGCGTCGAAATGTACGCCCGCCAACCATTCCGGCAGATTCGGCAAATACGAGGCTTTGGTTTCGACAGGCAGCGTAAGAATCGCGGAGATATACGCGCCGAGCGCCATGAAGCCGATGTGACCGAGCGAGAACACACCCGTAAACCCGTTGGCGAGATTCAGGCTGGCAACGAGGATGATGAACATGCCAAGATTGATGAAAATGCCCTGCCACACGCTGCTGCCTGATGCTTGCAGCGCAATCAGGATGGCGATCACCGCCACGATGATGCCGCCTAATCCGATGCGGTTGCCGAGTGTGGTGGACGGATTTTGTGTTGGCGCGAAGCTGGTGCGCAAGGTGGTCATCGTCCCGCCTCCCGATCCGTCGTGCCGAGGATGCCGCCCGGACGGAACAACAGGAGCAGAATCAGGATGATGAACACGAAGGCATCACGGTAGCTGGATAGCGACGAAGGCAGGTACGTCTTGAAGAACGAGATCACCGCTGGATTGGTGCTTGACGCGGGTAGAATATCGCCCAAACCGGGGAGTGCGGTCAGACCGACTTCGAGGAAGCCGAGCGCGTAGCCACCGATCATTGCACCGCTGATGCTGCCGAAACCGCCGATCACTGCCGCGATGAAGGCTTTGAGTACAGGTGTAAAGCCGAGATAAGGGTTGATCTGTCCAGCCTGTGCCGCGTAAAGCAGCCCCGCGATGCTGGCTAATCCTGAACCGAGCACAAACGCCACCACGATCACGCGGTTGGTATTGATTCCCATCAATTGCGCCGCGCCGACATCTTCTGCCACGGCACGCATGGACAGGCCGATCTTGGTGCGCGTGATGAACAGCGTCAGCAATAACAACAGGATCGGGCCGACGATCAGCGAAACTGTGTTCACCTTCGAGATGCTCAACGCGCCGATAGTTAGCGGGCCGCTGAGTTCGGGTGGAGAGGGAAACGCGATCTGCACGGGTTTGCTGGCGAATCGCGTGATCAGCAGCGTGCCGTTTTGCAGCATCTGCCCGACCGCGAACGAAGTCAGCAGCGCGGCGATGGCGGGCGCGTTGCGGATCGGGCGGTACGCGATGCGTTCCATCAAGATGCCGACCAAGATCGTGCCGCCGATCATCAGGATCACGGCGACGCCGAAGGGCAGTTTGGCACTCAACGCGAAGTACGCGATATATGCCGCGACCATCATCAAGTCGCCGTGCGCGAAGTTGATCAGACGTAGAATGCCGAACACCATTGCCAACCCTACCGCCATCAGCGCGTAGAGGCTGCCGATACTGAGCGCATTCAAAAGCTGCTGTAGGAAATAATTGCTGAGACTCATGAGCTGTCTTTTTGGCTAGGATGTCATCGATCTTACTGAATCGACGTGTCAATTGAGGTGTCTACTATAGAAAATGTTGTGGTTCTACGCAATGGGCAGAGTGGACAAGGGAAATGGGTTGCCCTCTGGACGTTAGGGTCAGACACACTATAATCTTTGACAAGCATGACGGTGAATAGGCAACACAAGCGATGGATTTAACATTCGAGAATTTCAAGCGTGAGCTTCCAGCCCAGATTTTGGAGCGGGGACGCGCTTATTTGAAAGATGGTGTGGTCACCGATCTCGACATGATCGATGATATGCACTGGACGGCGCAGGTAATCGGCTCCGACACGTATGATGTAGATATCGAACAGTTGGCGAATGGCACGTTAGCCTGTAGCTGCACATGCCCTTACGAGCATGGCGAGTACTGCAAGCATGTAGCGGCAGTGTTGTACGCTATCGAGGAGACCTTCTCCGACCAGCTTAAGCCCCGAAAACGCAAAGCGAGTACGAAGCGGGCAGCCAAGAAGGTATCGCTGCGTGACCTGCTGGCAAAAACCTCGCAACCAGAATTAGCAGCGGTTTTGTTAGAGCTGGCGGAGCAGGATAAACGCATCGCCAATCAGTTGATGGTGCGTTTCGGCGCGGTGAAGCCAGATAAAGCCGCCTATAGCAAGCTCGTGAAAGATGCCCTTCGTGCACACATGGATCATGGCTTCTTGGATTATCAGGGATCGCGGCGGGCAGCTTCGGCTGTGCTCAAACTGGTTGGGCAAGCCAATCACATGCTCGAACAGGGGCAGTGGGAGGCATCTGTCGCCTCTTATCGCGCGGTAATTGACAATGTCGCCGCCGCGATCAATCAGGCCGACGATTCCGACGGGATGTTAGGACAGGCCATTGGTGAGGCGATTGACGGGCTGCGGCAGGCCGCGACTCAGGGCACTGAGGAGCAGGAGCAAGCCTTATTTACCGACTGCCTGACCGATGCGCAAGCCGTACATATGCGCGGCTGGGACTGGCGTTGGGATTTGCTGAACATCGCAGCCGATCTCATCAGTACGCCGGAACAGCGCCAGCAGCTTTTCGCCTTCCTCGATCAATTCCAAGTGCCAGCGGATAAGCCCAAGCCGGATATTTGGCGAGAGATAGGCTTTTTAGGCGATCATTTGATGAGTCGCTTCGACGCGGAGCGCGCCGCCTCGATTAAGTTAGCGGTGATCGATCGGCTAGATGGGGACAAGGCTGCCGAAAAGTTCATCAGCGAACATATCCAACTTGATCGATTCAGGCAGATGATGATCGAGCGGCTAATGAAACGCGGCGATCTGAAGCAAGCCAAAGAACTGATCACGCAAGGCATTTCCATCAACGAACAGCAGAAACTGCCGGGGTTGGTCCTTGGCTATAAGCAAATGCTGTTGAAGATCGCCGTGTTGGAGAAAGACACACCCACAGTCATCCGTCTCGCGCGCGATCTGCTGCTGAATGGGCGCGATTATCAGTATTACGATCTGCTCAAAGAGGCAATCCCCACTGCGGAGTGGGCTGCGTTCACGGACTCATTGATTAAGGATGCTCAATCGCACCGTTATTTGCCAGATTTCGTCCTCTGGCTCTATGCGCGCGAAGAACGCTGGTCGGACATGCTGCGTGCGGCAAAAGAGTACGGTTGGACGGAAAGCATCGAGCGCTATCGCCAAGAACTCGAAACACGCTTACCTGCCGAAGTCGCCGCGATCTACGAGCAAACGGCCTACAAGATGCTCGAACCAGCCACGGATCGAGGGGTATACCGCATGGCGTGCTTGTTGTTAACGCGGATGAAAGAACTCGGTCAGGGGAAACGTGCTGACGAGATCGTAAGCAATTTGAAACAGCGCTTTCCGAAGCGGCGTTCGTTATTGGAGGAATTGGCGAAGGTCTAGGTACAGCCGCATAGGCGGACAACGGGCAGGAGAAAAGGGAGGAGCGAACAAAGCGTTTGCCCTCCCATCACGGCAGGCAGATATGCATTCTAAGCGCTAGACAGCCGGTAATTGATCAAAACGCTGGTTGGCGATGTTGGCTTCGGTGTTAGCGATCATTTGCCGTAGTAGGTGGCGTTGATCGGTGGTTAGCGTCGTGTAGCGCGATTCTACACTGATACGAGCGAGCGGGCTGGTCTGCCCGTTCTGGCGAAGGCGGCGATACATTTCGATGGCTGCTACATAGGTGTTGTCGATGCTCGCTTGATTAGACATTTACGATACTCCCCTATGAACCTCAAACCGCATAATTTCTGGGTGCAGTTGTCATCAGTCATGCCTACGGCATCTTTAGGTGATCGTGTTGGAAATCTAATAAATGATGCCGGAAACCCATGCGCATCAAACAACTACACTTTTGATCGTGATTATCCCGCTTTGATCCTAAAATTAGCCTAACGGAGGTGGCTGGTCATTTTCGACATGGCTTGGCATACACGAGGCATCTGCGCAACACGTATCAATCCATGCGGCAGCAAGGGGTGGAAGACCTTCGACGGATCGCGATTTGCTTAGTAGGCATCCTGTAGAAAGGAAATTGTAAGGAACTCAAACTACGCGTAGGCAAGCATCACTAGGGGGTTCTACATCAGAGTCCGCGCACATCTTCTTACAATAACGCACCTTACAAAGTTGGCTCCCGTGAGCATGGAGAAACCTTATTTGGTTAGGATGTTCTAACTTGACAATATTTTCTACTTGCCGTATAATCGCATTCCGGTGGAGAGGTCGGTTTGGCAAGCCGCTGTCAATCCACTATCAATCCACTGCCAAGTCCGCTGCCTGATCATTGCGTAACTGATCATATGTGATCGGGTTGGCTGCTCAAATTCCGATCATAAAACCGATCATACGCCATTTTTCGGTGATTTTCTGATCATTCCCTGAGCAGGAAAACGATCAATCCGATCATGCCTATGGGCTTTTGTGATCGGTTTTATGATCGGAATCAAACGGCCCGATTGCCACGACGCAAGGTGAGGAAGTACCATGCATCTTCCGCTGGTATAGAGTCGGTGTACAACTCCCCAAAACAAAACAGGGCGAGTGGTTGTCCTCGCCCTGCTCGATGAACTGCTTAGTTCGCGTTAGGCCGCTTTTTCGGGACGAGCGACCAGATTAAGGATAAGGCGTGCTTCGTCGTTGGCCTTGAGCATCCCGCCGATTTCGGGAGCGCTGAAGCCGAAGTCGCTCATCTTGACATCGGCGTAACCAGTCACCACCAGCGTATCGCCCGTGAGCGAGCCTTGCATATGGAAGGTGACCTGCTTGGTCGTCGCATGGACTTCCAAGTTGCCAGTGATATCAAAGGCCAATACTTCGCCATCTTGATACGGGCGGGCGGGCAAACCGACGAACGTCGCGCCGATGAACTTCGCCAACGGATACTTGTTGGATTCTAGCCAGCGGTCGCGGATGATGCCGTCGCGGCGAGGATTGTCCGATTGGAACTCGGCAATATTGATCACGATCTCGCCAATCTGGCTGTTAGCGACGTTGGCGCGGTCGATCTGTACGAAACCGTCGATGGTCTTTGTCACGCCGACAGCGAGATTAAACTCGTCATTGCTGTCGAAGAACACTTCACCGACTTGATAGCAAGCTTCGGACTCAGCGCCCACAACACGTACCACGAACAGATCAGACGCGGTCGGCGTGGAAGGAGTCGTGGCTTCGGGGGTAGCCGCCGTGGTGGCGTCGGGGACGATTGTTGCGGGAAGACCAGTCGGCGTTGGCGTCGTACCACGGTCGTCCGTGCAGGAACGATACAGCGGTTGCTGTGCCTTGGCGCTTACGACAGGTGCGGCGAAGGCGACACGTTGCAGACCATTATTATTCGCTTTCGAGGCTGGTACGCTGAAATTGGTCTTGGTGGCGGCGAACGGATTAACGGCAGTTGGGACACCCGTCACGGATGCCGTGCTAAACGTCGGAATTACCCAATCGCGGATGACAAGGATGGCAGCGATGATCGCGACTAGGGCGATGGCGGCGATTATTACATTACGTCGTTTCATTCGTCGGCTCTCTTTCGACTTCACTTGAGAATGACCGCCACAATCTTAACAAGTCACACGTGTGGAACTCATGTGATTTATCTTAGAATTCCCTAAAAGTCCCGTGTATGCCCTCATTAGTCACTCATGATCGTGTCGTAGAACGTGGGCAGCGCGGCAGTAGGATGTTCGCTGTAAACAAGCGCTGTTTCTAAGCGCTGTTGTGCTACTTCCAGTTTATGCTGGTCGTTCGCGTGCAGCGTGAAGATCGGTTCACCAGCGGTCACGCTATCGCCTACTTTTTTATGTACAATCAAGCCCACCGCGTGGTCGATGCTGTCCTCTTTGCGGTCACGTCCCGCGCCGAGATCAACGGAGGCGACACCTACGCTCAACGCACTCAACTGATCGACATAGCCGGATCTTGTTGCAGTGACGGTCTGTACTATATTCGCTTTGGGGAGCAGCTTTGGATTGTCCACCATGCTAACATCGCCACCTTGTGCCGCCACCATCTCGCGGAACTTGGCAAACGCCCGCCCATTTTTGAGCGTCCCCGCCGCTTCTGCCATGCCTTCCGACATTGCGTACGGGCTGTCATTCTTGCGTGCCAGCCGCAGCATGTGTGCCGCTACGGCGATGCAGTGTTCGCGCAAATCCGGCGCGCCGCCATCGTGCAGCACTTGGATCGCCTCTTCAACTTCCAGCGCGTTACCCACATAACTGCCCAACGGTTGATTCATGTCCGAGAGCAGCGCTACTACACGTCGTCCTGCCCCCTGACCGATCTCGACCATCAGGGTAGCCAATGCTTTCGCCTCCTCAATCGTGCGCATGAATGCACCCAAGCCGACCTTGACATCGAGCACGATGGCTTCCGCGCCCGCCGCGATCTTCTTGCTCATAATGCTGCTAGCGATGAGAGGGAGGCTTTGCACGGTAGCAGTGGCATCGCGTAAGGCATACAGTTTGCCATCAGCGGGCGCGAGGTTGCCGCTTTGTCCCGCTAGGACAATACCGTGCTTTTGCACGGTGGCCTTGAATTCGTCCATCGACAACGTGACGCGATAACCTTTGATCGCTTCCAGCTTATCCAGCGTCCCGCCGGAAAAGCCCAAGCCGCGCCCGCTCATCTTGGCGACGGGGATACCACAGGCTGCCACCATGGGCAGCACAATCAACGTCGTCTTATCGCCCACCCCGCCGGAGGAATGCTTATCGACGGAGACGGGCAGCACATCGGAAAGGTCAAGCACATCGCCACTGTGTGCCATCGTCAGCGTTAGGTTGGTCGTCTCTTGCCGCGTCATGCCCTTCAGGAAAACCGCCATCAGCCATGCCGACGCTTGATAGTCAGTGACTGTACCAGCTACGTAACCATTGATGAAAAAATCCAGTTCTTCTTTGCTCAGTTCGCCGCCGTCGCGTTTATGAGCGATGATGTCCGTAATGCGCATAATCTTTTCTCCTTGATTGGGGGATAATTTAACTCACTTACGGGTAACAGGAACAAAAAACCCCTCAGCGGAGGGGTTATTCATCGAATATTAGGACGGATTGACGGCTTAGACGACGATTTTCAGCGTGCGAGCGGAACATACAGCGTGAAGCGGCTGCCAACTTCTACTTCGCTCTCCAGCGAAACACCACCATCGTGCATCTTGGCGATGCGATCCACCACTGCCAATCCCGATCCCGATCCTTGATCTTCGTAGATCTGTCGGTTGACCTGATAGAACATCTCAAAAATCTCTTTTTGCTTGTCGGCGGGGATGCCGCGCCCTTCGTCCTGCACATCGAAACATAGTTGACCATCGCGCGCGTCGGCGGAGACATACACGCACGAGTTTGGCTTATCGGAGAACTTGATCCCGTTATCCACCAGCCGAATGAGCGCTGTGCGCAGATATTCCGCGTCTCCGATGATGCTAGGCAGTGCGCCATACGAATAGCGGACTTGCAGCATCACCCCTTTTTCTTCCGCCACGGGCTGCAAATATTCCACCGTTTGACGTAGGATTTCGTCATAGTTGTTGAATTTGCATTTCCGCCATGAGAAGGTGTTTTGTGCCTCGCCCGTTTGCAGCTCTACCAGCAGCATAAAATTCTCGATCAACCGCCGCAAACGATCTGCGCCCGTATTGATACCGCCGAGGAATGCTTTCATTTCTTCATACGTCAGTTCATCTGGTTCGCGGTTGAGCATATCGGCATAAGCCACGATGTAGGTCAACGGCGTGCGAAATTCGTGGTTGAGGATGGTCAGGATGCCGCGCTTGACGCTGCCGACCTCTTGCGTCTGCATGGTTTCGATCTCGCGGCTGCGCTTGAGCCGTGCCGCCACTACGACGAGTAGATCATCCGGTTCAAACGGCTTGGTGATGTAGTCTTCTGCGCCGAGGGCTTTTCCTACGCGAATATCGGCCTTTTCGCCTTTCGCGGTCAGGAAAATGAATGGTATCTTCATCCAGCGCGGTTCTTTCCGAACCTCGTTGAAGAACTCATATCCATTCATGAACGGCATCATAATGTCAGAGACGATCAGATCGGGCTGGGCTTGACTAGTTTCCATCACATTGATGCCAGCCAGACCACTATCAGCAGTCAAGACTTTGTAGCCTTTGATTTCCAGAATATCTCGGATGCCCTGCATCAGGCTAACATCATCTTCAACAACTAGTACGGTGGAGTTTTCGGTCATTCCAGAACCTCTGACGTTACTAAAACCCAATTCAAATATTAACCATAGAATAGAGTGTACTTCAAGGCACAGCTTCAATATACAGGGCTGAAACGCGCGAAATTCGTCCTCAAAACGTGTTTGTTATTGAACTGTTATGAGGTCAAACCCGGCAAGAGCCATGCCCCTACTAATCCACATAACAGTATGATGGATTCTTCGCATAGATGACAATAGGATACAACTATTTTCGGAAAAAATTCATGTCAGAATTTTGAGCAGGCTATGGCTGGTCTGGCACAAACCATGCTTGGGAAATGTAGAAGCACACGGGCAGGTGAATCCGCCCGTGCGGTAGGGTTATCTGAAGTTATTTCGAAGGGATTTCATCAGTGCCGTTTAACCAGCCTTGCAACTGATCAGCCACATCCATCATGCCGATCTGGCGGAAGTATTTCTCGGCCTTTTGCCAGCACGCCTCGGCGTCCTTCTTCCGCCCTAAGCGCCGATACGCAATGCCCAGCACGACAGTGGCTTTGACATACTCCGAGGGGAAGTTGCGCACGCTGTAAAAGGTCAAGGCTTCCTGAATGGCCTCGATAGCTTTTTCCAAGTAGGAGGGCTGATATTCGATGTCAGCGTATTCCAGCCACGCTTGCCCCAACGACATCTGAGCACTGGCGCAGTTAGTAGGCGACGTTTTGGATGTCCAGTAGCGCAGTGACTGCGTGAAGGCTTTGATAGCGTTCTGCAAGTACGCGTCAGGCTGCCCAAGTTCTGCGTAGCTGCGGTAGGCCAAACCTAAGTTGTGTGAAGTACGCGCAAAGTCCATCGGAGCCGTATTCGGCGTCAAGTACATCAAGGCACGGTTCAGGCACTTGATCGAGCGCTCCAGATTCTCTTTCTTGTCGCTCAGTTCGGCTAACTCCGCGTAGGCCGTGCCGAGGTTATGATTCACCTGTGCATAGCGAATCGGCTGCTGTTCGGCGCTGATTGGTGTAATAGCGCGACGGAACGCGGCAACGGCTCGCCATAGGTTATCTGCCCGATCCTTGACATTTGCCATCGCCAGATAGGCCGACCCGACATTGTTTTGCACGATGGCGAAATTGACCGGTGACGAGCGTGGTCCATAGAAGCGCAGGGCATGATTGAATGCGCCGATAGATAGGTGCAAGTTTTCTTCTGGGTGATCCGTTTCCGCCAGAATACGATAGGTGATGCCAAGATTGTTCTGGATCAACGCATAATGCATCGGTGCGCGCTGTGCCGTATACCGCCGCAGTGCCCGTTCAAAGCAAGAAACCGAGCGCTGCAAACTGGTACGGCGGTCAGCACCGGGGCGTTCTTGATAAGCCACACCCAAGGCGATTTGAACATCCGCATATAAGGGATCGCGAGTATTTTCGGCAAGGCAATTCGCAAGTCGTTCTAGCCATTGACGGCGCAGATCGAACTTAGCCCATGTACCCATCATGGTTACACAGGCCTGCGCGATCTCGAAGGCTCCTGCCAATTCGTTGCGTTCCAGCAGTGAATTGAAGGCCGCGTCGATGTTTTCCAACTCCGCAATCAGCCGTGCAAAGTCTTGCTTCTCGCCCGCATCCGCTGCCAAGGTACGATAGAACTGCGCGTGCTGTTGTTGTGACGACATATCGACATCGACTGCTAGCCGCAGCAGCGGATCGACCTCGTAGCGTTCGCCATTGAAGGCCACCATGCCCCACATCTTCAGCAGCGAGATCGGATGTACGTCACCGAGCAGCGCACGCGCGGCATCAAACGTGAAGCCTTTGCGGAAGATGGATAGTTTCTTGAGAGCGCTTTCCACTTGAGGCCAATCATCATGACGCTTGGCAGCGGCGAGCGTTTTGTTCACCATCTCCTCATAGGCATCCTTGGCGTCGGTGCCCTTCAGCGTGTTGACCAGCTCAATCACATAGTTGAGCGGATAGAAGTTCACCCACTGGATGGCGTACCACAGCAAGCGCGGGCGGAAATGTGCCGCTTTCACCAACGTTTGTTCCGCGCCATCCAACGAATGGACGGGAGTTTGGGTGCGCGCCATCCGCTTGAGAATATCGACAGCAGCAGTGGGTGAGGGCGTGCGCAGTTCGTAAATACGCACATCACGCAGTTCCAGCCACAAATGACGGCTGGTAATGAGCAACTGCGTCCCTCGATTCAGGATCAACCGATTCAGCGCTTCGGCAAATTCGCGGGGATGTGGGCAGTCTTCCGCCGCATCCAAGACCAGCAGCATCTGATACTTGCGCAACAGAGGCCACAGTTCGGCCTGATCCGTGCGCTGGTCAAGATTCAAGTGATCGATGATCAACGCGGCTAGATCGCCCAAGGTACTGTTCGGCGTAAAGGTGTACCAAACAACGCCATCTTTGAACTTGAGCGTACTAGCGATCTCGACCGCCAAGCGGGTTTTCCCGATGCCCGAATAGCCCTGAATCAGGGTACCACGGTGACCCTCGGAAAGTGATTGGCGCACGACTTCCATATCCGAGTCGCGCCCGATCAGGGGTAAATCCAGATGCCAATAAGGGAAGTTGCCGCTCAGGTGGTGGAGCTTGATCTTGGTTTCGGTCGGAGAAGGCTCATACGTTGGCTTCCCCTTGAGCAGATACAGGAATTCCAACAGCCCATGATCGAGACTCTGGGTGAGATCGATCCACGGGTAAGCATTCAACCATTCCGGCATCTGATCCGCAGGGATATTTTCCCAGATCAGGACATAGATGCGGCGATTCAAGTTGCTTAACGCCTGTAACTGTGCCATGCAGCTTGTATCGCTGATGGAAGCCGACGAAAGCACGAAGATGCCGCCTAGCGCATCACGTAGCACCTCCTGAATCTGCACGTCGAGTTCGTCATCACCACCAGTGCCGTGCAAATGATCGACCCATACGTCAATATTTGCGGCGTTTAGCGTATGAAAAACGCGCGTAGCTACATGATCGTCATTTGGCACATGGCAAACGAGAAGTGTAGACATTCACCGCATCCCGCAACATGTAAAGCGAATCAAACGAAAAACAAATATTATTTAAACAAATTTTATACGATCTTAAAGCGTTGTGCTATACACTATGGTTTCATTTTTGTGAAGGTTTCGCCAATTTACTAATGAATTTAGTTCAGAACATACAGACATCGACGCAATATCGATTTATGTATGAGATACAATCAAAAGTTAATCAGCAATTTTAGTTAAGAAAAAACTAAATCCACTAAAATTTACCTCAGCTTATATTATGCTGTATGCTCATCTGTGCATAATAAACGCTAACTTGACGTTTTTCCGCCGCCAATCACCACGTCAATTTTTTACAAAAATTTACATTTAGCAAGATTATGATGATATTTTCGATGTTTATCGTCATAATCCGATCTCGATTTTGAGAGTCCCATTGATCGCTAATTTTGACGCTTGAAAGCAGGACTTGCAAAACGGTAGGTTGAGTTCTAGCTGCTACAAGGTCGCTAGGCCAAAAGTCAGATAGGTGTTGAGCATTAAAGCGGACGGAATATATTGGCGAATTATTGTTGTATCCAATATAAGAGTTGCCATCCTCAATGATTGTTTCGTGTTGTCCGCTATTCTCAGGCCAGCGATCTAAATTTTTCCTAAACGAGATGCGCGTACTAGCCACTATTCTCCAGCGCTATCCCCTATATTCACACGAATCACTTGAAACTCTTTAGGCTTTGGTTAACAATTTTCTCGATCCCAGTTGGCGGCTGTGCTAGGTTCGTCAACTCCGATACTGCCGAATAGACCTTTTCAAGTACACGCGGAGAAATCTGAATAGTCTATGTCTGTGCCATATGTCATTCGGGCGTTTACCCCCGCCGATCAAGATTGGTTAAAAGCCTATGGTATCGACCAATGGGGCGCGGAGATCGTCGTTGGGCACGGCGTCATTTATCACCCTGCTGAACTGCCGGGGTTTGTGGCTGTGCATGGAGACGCCCGCATTGGTCAGATTACCTACCATATCGAGGGCAAGGCTTGCGAGATCGTGACTCTGAGCAGCGACGTGCGCGGCATAGGCATTGGTTCGGCATTGATCGCGGCAATACGCAACGTAGCGCAGCAGCATAGTTGCCAACGTTTATGGTTGATCACAACGAATGATAATCTGAACGCGCTGAAGTTTTATCAAAAACGCGGCTTTTGTATCACCGCCGTCTATCCGAACGCAGTGGGTAAATCACGCGAGATCAAGCCAGAAATCCCTCTGATTGGTAACGATGGCATACCAATACGCGATGAGATTGAACTTGCCATCATCTTACCCTAGCGCTATATGTACGGCTTGGGTAGTAAATCACTCATTTTAGTGTCAAATGGCACTGCACTTGTTCGTCGTTTAATGAACGGCGTGCTATAAATACCAGCCCTTCAACGATGCTACACATCGGAAAGCTTCATCATGGAACTTGGTCAGGCTGTTGTCCTTTTTTTCGCCGCGATGATCGCCGGGGCGTTAAACTCCGTTGCGGGTGGTGGTAGCTTTATTTCCTTCCCCGCGCTCGTCGCGACCCGTGTCCCTGAAAAGATCGCCATTGGCACGAATACCACCGCCTTATGGATCGGCGCGATGAGCAGCGTTGGTGCGTATCGCAAGGAGTTAGCTGCGCAGCGCAAGCAAATGATCCTCTTTTCTATTCCTAGCATCATCGGCAGCATCGTCGGCACACAAATTCTGTTGATCACACCCGATGTCACGCTGCGCTTGATGCTGCCATTCTTACTGCTGTTCGCTACGCTGTTGTTCACCTTCAGCCCCCGCATTACAGCTTACTTCCGTCAACGTGCCGCCAACGCGCCACAAAACAAACCACAGCGCAACCTGATTGGTCTAGCGCTGATCCTGACGGCGCAATTTTTCGTGGCAGCCTATGGTGGCTTCTTCGGCGCAGGCATCGGGATCATGATGTTGGCGGTACTCGGTTTGTACGGCATGGAAAATATCCACACGATGAACGCGGTCAAAACTGTGCAAGCCTCGATCATTAACGGCATTTCGGCGCTCATCTTGATCGCGGCGGGACAAGTCCTGCTGGCGCAAGGCATCTTGATGACCATCGCTGCGATCATCGGCGGCTATGGTGGGGCGCACTATGCGCAAAAGATCAACCCTAAGCATGTACGGCGCTTCGTGATCGTGGTGGGCTTTACGCTTACTGCGTTGTTTTTCTACCGTACATTCTTCCAAGCTGCGGCCTAGCAGATGAGCCGTTTATGGCGTTGGCTGCGACTGCTGCTTGGTCTGATCCTGATCGCCGCGCTGATCCCGATCTTCGCGCAGCCTGAATTCTGGCAGACCCTAGCACATGTCAATGTGCCGTTAGTGGTCGCGGCGACGGTGCTGTCCGCGATCAGCGTCGTGTCTAAGGCATGGCGCTGGGGGGCGGTGATGCGCTGGCGTGGGCTGCCACAATCTTCCAGTTATCTCGTCAGTGGCTACTTCATCGGCATGTTTTTCAATAATTTTCTGCCGTCTGGTTTGGGCGGCGATGTCGTCCGCGCCTATCAGACTGCCCGCGATACCGGGCGTGGCGCGGAATCGGTGATCAGTGTGGTGATCGAGCGGGGCAGCGGCATGGTTAGCTTGTTCGCGGCGGGCAGTGTCGGCGCGCTGTTCGTTCCACTGCCCTTGAGTATCACCTTGCTGGCCCATGGTCTGTTCCTCGGCTCGTTGGTTGGTCTGTGGGCGCTGTGGTCGGATGTGACGGGGCGCATTCTGCGGGTGGTGGGTTCGTGGCTCCCCAATATTCTTCAGTCCCCGTGGAGCAAGATTACCCGCCTGTATGAGGAATTTCGTGGTTATCGACGTGAGTGGCGCTTGTTTGCTACCGTGATGGCACAGTCGCTCGTCACCTTGATCACCACCTTAGCCTCGGTGTATTTGCTGCTGCTGGCGTTCGATAATCACGTTTCTTTCGGCGGCTTCGCGGCGGTGTATTCTATCGTCACTGCCATCGATGTGATCCCGTTCTCGCTCAACGGGTTAGGCATTCGCGAAGGAACTTACGTGTATTTCTTAGGATTGCTCGGTGTCCCGTCTGCTATCGCCCTAGGCGTGGCGCTGCTGGTACGCTTGATCGTGGCACTGTTTGCCCTGTTCGGCGGCTTGTTATTTTTATGGCAAGGTTCCGTTAAAAAGTTACAAAAATAGGCTCCTCGCTGGATTACTTGACGATTCGTTGACGCTTGCTCCGTAGTATGTGGCACATCGATTGTTCATCTGCTTAACGGAGAACCCATGAAGCGCTCATCAATGTTTACTGCTCTCGTCGCAATGCTGACTTTCGCTGTGCTCTTGACGGCTTGTAACAACAATGGTGGTGACACCAACAATACCAGTTCATCGGGCGGCGATCCTGCTGGCGCGGCTAAAGCATTTTTCGACGCGCTCTATGGCGGTACGGTGGCTGATACGATGTTTTGCGCAGCGAATGCAGCAGCAGTTAAAACGGGTCTGGAGCAATCCAAGCAAGCCCTGACAGCCAGCGGCGCAAAGATCGACGTGAGCGGCCTGAAGTATGATGTCGCCAACCAGAGTGGTGACTCGGCGGATGTCAAAGTCAGCGGCAAGATCAAGATGACCGTAGCTGGCACGACCAACGAAGCCGACTACACCCCACTGACCTTGAACATGAAGAACGAGGGCGGCAGTTGGAAAGTCTGCGGCATGACCGCCTAGCCACAACTTCTTAACCTGATTATTTCCTTTCCCGCAAGCTCCCTCTGCTGTAGGCAACTATGGTGGAGGGAGTTTCATTTTGGCGTGACTACCAAGCGCGTGAAGGCTAATCCACGCGGCGTGCGGTCATCACCTTGCCCCAAGTCCGCCGGACTGCGCACATGGTCAATGTGCAGCGTTAGCGGCGTAACGCTGCGTCCACCGCTCACCGCCGCCGCCGGAATAACGGCATGGATCGCCTCGCCATCGTCGCTCCGGGCACGGGTGAAGGAGATCGGAGTATCCCCTACGTTGAGCGTCAGCGTATCGAGTAAGCCCGCTTCTGCCTCGTCAACCACGACCAATGTCACTTCATAATCGCGTTTTTGCGCTAAGTCCAATTCGATTGTCGCCGTCGGGCTGTTCATCCACGTCAAGATGCGCCCGTTTGCCAGCACGGGAGCTTGCCAACCATTGCCCGGCACACCTTGATCGAAGGCGAACTCCATCGGCGCTATCTGTTCGGGAATCTGGTACACCGTCACCGTTTTGAACTGCTGCACGACTGTCAGTCCGCCCCCGTTGCTGGCGTTGAAGACCGCGATGCGCTTCTGCAAATCCGCATCCTCTTTGTCGGATAACAATTCGCGATGCACGAGCAAGAACCGAATGCCGCGCTTCCAGATGAAATTCATGGTGCCGAGCGAGGGGAAGCGTTCCCAACCATAGCCGTAGTACCACTCCGGCAAGAAGCTGCCCCACCCGTTCAGCATCGGCTGTGGATGGCGGCTGAGATCGGCGGCATATTGATATTCGCCGTCCGTGTGCAGCGGATAGTGCATGATCGGCGCGGTCTGGTCTTGCTCCCGCAGCCAAGCATAAACATCGTCGTTGGTAGTGAAAGGATAGGCTATCAACCGTGATGAGCTGCTGGTTCGCGAAATCCGATTCTCGTAAACGCCATTCCACGGCAGCAGTTCAGCCACCAACGCGCCGATCACCAGCACGATCAACGAGCCATAGAAGCGTTTGCCATGCAGTCGATTCAGGGCATGAGCGCTCAGGATTGCCGTGCCGATCACTGCCACATGAATAAAGCGTCCGGGCGCACGCATCAAGGCATAGCCGGGGAGTTGATAGAGCAGCATAGTCGGCAGCGGCATGACTTCTTTGCCGTCCCATTTGAAGATGGGGCCAAGCGTCAGGAGATAGGCGACCACCGTCACGCACGCGTAGATTACAATCACCTGCTGCGTGGTCAGCCGGATCGTGCCTGTTTCCAGATTGTTTGCAGCGGCCCCGTCTTCCGATTGTCTGCGCCACCACCAGCCGAGCAGTGCCAACAGCAGCGGGGTGAAGCCAAGGAACGCTGATTCCATATTCAGATTGCTGCGCGTGTAAAGCTGTGAATTGCCCACTACCCACGACTGCGGGCTGATCGCGTAGCCAACGATCTCGTCCATCGAATAGCCGTAGCGGAAAGTGGCATTGCCGATGCGATACAGCGAAAACGGCGCGACGCAGATACCCGCTACGATACTGGCGATTGCCAGTCGTCGTAAAACGGGTGATGTAGGCGAAATTAGCAGCAGTTGCCAGCGCAGCAGGAAAATCACGATGACGACGGAGATCACTACCGCCATCATGGTCAGATACCCGCTGGTGACGAGGGTGAACGCCGCCGCGATGCCTAGCCCGACTGCCCAGCCGATCCGACGCGAGGACAAGGTGCGGTGTAAGCAGTACACCGTCAATAACAGGAAATGTAATGACAGCGTCTCTACATGCGTGAGGTGCGCGAACCGTCGCTGCGCAAAGGCGATCATGAGTGCGGCGATCATGGCGGGGATGGTGCGGGCATTCAGCAGATGGCGGATCAGGAGAAACCCGATCCACGCGGAGAGCACGAAGGTCGCCACAATATACAGGTTATACGAGAGCACCAGATTGCCGCCGGTCAGCGCATAAACGGGCAGCAGCAGCAGGGCGATGCCATACGGTGCGATCGTGTAAGCAAAGGAAGCTGGTTCGCCATAAAAAATCCGGCTGTAGCCCGGATCGAGCGGGCGGAAGCGCAGATTATCCAGCGCTTGTGAGATCGTCCAGCTATTCAGCAGGGTATCACCACGATCCCCGATGTAGGCTTGCGATACCAGCCGGAAATCGAAGCCAGCCCATGTCAGCGCGCCGAGCGCCAGCACCGCTGCGACCACGATGATAGCCAAGCTGCCCGCGTGATCTCTCATCTTGAATGATTGCATGATTACTGCCGTTGGTAGAGGTCGATGACCTGTGCTGCGATATGATCCCATGTGTGCTGATCCGCGAAAGCACGCCCCGCCGCGCCCATGCGTTCCCGCAGCGAGGCATCCCGCAGCAGCCGGATCGCAGCAGCAGCCACAGCGGCGGGATCGTTTTGCGGGACGAGGTAGCCCGTTTCGCCGTCACGGATGGCGTCTTCCGCGCCGCAATCGAGCGTACCGATGACGGGAACGCCCGCCGCACTGGCTTCCAAATAAACGAGGCCAAAGCCTTCGAATTTGCCGTCCACATTCAGCGCAGGCAGCACAAACACATCCGCCGCCTGATACCAACCGAGCAGTGCCTCATCGGGAAGCCGCCCTGTGATGGTCACCGCGTCCGTTGTCCGGTCACGCGCCAGAATATCCACAATCTGCTGCCGATAGCCCGCGTCGGAGTCGTCGCCAATGAAGACCGCCCGCGCGTCAGGGATGGCTTGCCGGATCGCTTTCATGGTCTGCGCCACAATGTGGAAGCCTTTACGGGCTTTCAGCGCGCCCACGGCGACCAGCGTCGGGCCTTGCCTGGGCGGCAGCGCTACTTGCTGTTGATAACGCTGCGCATCGACGCCGTTCGGGATCACAATCGGCCTCAGCGTGGGCAGCGCGGCACGCACTTGACGCTCGGTGTAGCTGCTGACGCTGATGATAGTGGCACGTTCATAGGCGGCTCGAAAGCGCCCACCGACGAACCGCCAATGCAGAGTCTTTGGGATGTACGTTCCATGCGCGGTGACGACGAGCGGCTTATGCAGTGGCGCGCTGATCGCATACGGTTCGGCGGTGGCATGAATGACCTGACACGAGGCTGTCAGTCGTGCCACGTTGAGCCGCGCCAGCAGCATACGCAGTCCGGCGGCGCGGGGCAGTGGGATGGATGACGGCAGCACCCGATGATAGGCCGTCACAGGCAGATCAATACTGGCTGGCGCATCAGCAGAAGTCAACAGCGTGATCTGTACGCCGCGCCGCGCCAGCGCCGTGATTAGATCGCGTGAATAGCGTCCCCACCCGCTGGTCGCCGTGGGAAGCGCGCTCAAAATGGCAATGTGCATGTGGTTTCTTTGAAATGTCTACGTCGCGGGCACCATTATAGCCTCAACCGTTGAGATCGGCGTGGTGAGAGGTGAGACGTACCGCACCAAGGCGATAGTCGGTTCATGACAACTGTTCTGGGCGCATATGATCCGAATGATGATCGAATCGATCATTGAATGATCTGTTTGCGCTTAGAATTCAGATCATTTAATATGAAGTTTATTAGGTCAGGACGGGTCAAATGATCTGAATATGATCTGTCTGGCTGCTCAATTCAGATCATTTTTGCGAGGATTTAAGCCGTTTTTTGGATTCAGATCATTTGATCGATGACAGTTAATAGATGAGTAACTATCACGCATTTGTCTTAGCACGGAAAAGTATACGCGAACATGCGAGTCGAGTCAAGGGGCAGTATGCGACAACATTTCATTGCCATTTTACAGAAGCGCTGGTGAGGAATGAGGCACGCGTCCCCTCAATGATGGTATCGAGGGGAAACGCGGTGATTGGTTGACGGCTTAGTTCGCGGGGGGGTAGTCGATCTCGACCAACAGCTTCTTGATGTCTTCCCACGAGGCGGGCGCATCCCACTGCACCGTCACCTGCTTGGTCTCCTGATCCGCTTTCACGGTTTTGACGCCATTGATGTCGCTCACTTCGTTCTCGATGGTGTGAACGCAGTGACCACAGCTAATGTTGGGAACAACAAAGGTTTTGGCTTCCATGATTGGGTACTCCTAATTTGATAATCACGATTGCAAAGCTTGTTTGTAAAGGCTGTCGATGGCCTTGATTGCACAAAAGTTGGTTACGATTTGATCGCGAAAATATCGCTGATCTCCGATAAAACGCGTTCACGCTCGGTCGCGTCGTCGCCTTGAATAGCAGTCGTCACGCAGCTATGTAGATGATCCTCCAAGATCAATTGGCTGACCTTGGCGAGCGCGGCTTGCGTAGCCTGTACTTGTTTGATCACATCGATGCAATAGCGATCTTGCTCAACCATCGACGCGATTCCGTTAACATGCCCCGCGATGCTTTTCAAGCGGCTGAGGATGGCGGTTTTGCTGCTACGTTCCATAAGTTCTCCTAAGCCCCTCCCCCATAGGGAGGGTTAACACTAAGTATAGTCAATCTCGTTCCGTTTGACAAGACATAAATAGTTGTCAATTTTCCGCACCGAATCAACTGATAATGCGTACAAATCTGGTAGAATTAACTGCAAAGTGCAACACACGAGGCAACATAACAGGATGTCTCAAAAAATCGATTACGACGCTATTCGCAAGCGCGTGGAAAAACGCGTCAAAGCACGCCAAGAGTGGGTCGCACACTTGACCGCCTATATTATCGTAAATGTAGCTCTATGGGCCATCTGGTGGCTGACGGGTGGCAATTACTTCCCGTGGCCTGCGTTGGTTACGCTCGGTTGGGGCATCGGGATGGGCATCCATACGGCGACGTACCTGACCGAAGCCTCGATGGAGCAGGCGAAAGAGGCCGCCATCGACCGTGAAATCCGCCGCGAAAAAATGCGCGTGTACGGCGACCCGGATTACGATGACAGCTATATGGAAAAGCCCAAGCGTCGTGCTAAAGAACGAGAGCGAGGGATGCGCTTGACGGATGACGGTGAGCTGGAATATGAAGATGATGCTGACAGTGAGGAACTCAACGTCAAGCAGAAAGGACTCTAATCCATGTCCGCTGATTATGACGACATCCGCAAACGCGTTGAACGACGCGTGAATCGACGTTATCAATTCTACCGCCACTTGGGATCGTACCTGACCACCAACCTGATCTTGTGGGCGATCTATTTCGTGACCAACGGCTTTCACATTGGCCCCGCCCCGTGGCCTATGTGGGTCACTATCTTCTGGGGAATCGGCATGATCAGCGAAGCAAGCAAAGTATTTGCCGATTCTGGTATGCTGGACGACATGCGCGAACGCGAATTGCAGCGCGAACTCGAACGCGAGAAAGACCGCCTCTACCGCGAGGGTTACGAGAAACCTAAGCGCGGCGATGTAGTTTCCTTGGGCGATGACGGCGAGTTGATCTATGACGATGAAGACGAGGAAACAGCCATCGAAAAACGGAAGCGGACGATAGCCGAGCAGTAATCGAGTAACGTAATGTTGGGGAGGTCGCGTGGATCAATTGCCTGAACAGATGCCACTTGAGCAATATGAGTATATCCGCCGCCGCGTGAATCGCCGTGTGCGTGGGAAAATGTTGTACATTGTCCATCGCTGGTGGGCAATCGGGTGGGGCGCATTGGCGCTGCTAGGCATCATCGCGGAAACCTTAAATCGCTACAGCTATTACAATCAGGCTGCGGCTATTTTTATGGCGTATTTGATGTTCGTCGGCATCCCCTTCGCGGCGCACAGCTTACTACGGTACGTCAACCGCAAGGCTGAGGAACTCCGCCGCGAAGAATTGCAGCGCGAACTGCAATACGAGATGGCGCGGATGCGCGGCCAGACAACGGAGCCAACGGAAAAACCGAAACGTGCCATGCGCTTGAGCGATGATGGCGAAATCGAAGAGTACATCGAGGAACAAGAAGCGCAGCTAATCGCAAGAGCGAGGCGCTGATCGATGCAAAATTCCGTCAAACCACCGCGACGCTACCGTCCGCTTGGCATTTCCATCGCCATCCTGAGCGCCATGATCATGTACGCGCTGTATCCATTAATTTATGCGTATCCAGCAATATGGTCGCGGTTTACGAATCGTGACGCGGGCATCGATTTTATCGGCGGGACGTGGGGCTACGTCGCCCTGATCGTCGCCGTTTTTGTCGTCGCCGCCAGCATCGCCGCGTGGATCGGGCGTCCGGTGGGCGTTAGGATGATCTACATTTTCCTCGTGTGGACAGCCGCCGCCGTACAATTTGTCAAGCAAATCCCCGCGCTCAATCCGCCACAGCCGGGTATACCTGCCGTCGGGACGGATATCCAATTACCGCCGCTGTATTACGTGTGTTTGGGTATCTTGAATTTTCTGATTCCCCTGTATGTAACATGGTATCTCAACCGTGCACCCGCACGTGCCTTTTACAGCGCCGCCATGCCGATGCTTGACACGTCGGAAAAGAACAACTAAGCTTATCGAGTCGCTCAACCCAATCGATTAAATTGAGTTTCCCACTCAATTAATCTATTTAGGATTAAATCGTACTATGAGTCGTGTAGTCAACCCCGACAACGCAGGCAAACTGCGTAACCAGAACATGCGCTTGGTTGCAGAAGTGCTGCGCCATCTCATGGACAAAAAAGAACTCGATGACGAGGCGAAGGATATGGTAGCTTCGCTGGTGTTTGCCTTCCGCGAGATCGAAGATGGCATCGAAGAGTCGATGGTAGCGTGGGAGAAGCGTAATTATTGGAACAAAGTCGAGCAGTTCCGTACCCAATGGACGTGGGTCGGGTTGGCTGCTTCAAAGTTGGAGCAGATGATTTACAAGGATGCATGGGACCAACTCCCCGCGCAACTTGTAACGTTGTTCCCGCGCTTTGCCGACATCACGATCAACAAATTCACGCGCAAAGCCGATGCATGGGAAGGTGCTTACGCCCGCCTGATGGCACAGAAACGCTGATATTACCCTCGTCTAGGTTGCAGCCCCCACCGCACGGCGTGGTGAGGGCTATTCGCTCTCACAATGATAGGCTCAGTAGAAAACCTCATGCGGATTGTCCTCCTAAGTGATCGCATTCCTCCCGAACAACTCGGCGGCGCGGAAAAAGTTGTCTGGACGTTAGCGGTGGGTTTGGCACGCGCTGGTCACGAGGTACACCTGATCGCAGGCACGGATCAGGCAGATCGGCAAGAATCACGTGATGACGTGACGATTCACTACGTCCATGCGCAAACGCCGACCATTTTGCGCGGATGGCTGTCGATGCTCAATCTGCCCGTCGTGCGGCGCGTGCGTAGGCTGCTCGTCACGCTCCGACCGGATGTCGTGAACGCGCATAATGTCCATAATCAACTCTCGTTTGCCTGTCTATTGGTAGCGCAGTGGTTGGGCATCCCGACGGTGTTTTCGGCGCACGATTTCATGACCTTCACCTACGGCAAGCTGACGCATGGCATCGATCCACAGCATGGAGCGCCAGCGGCGGCGGCGTACAAGCTGCCACTACTCTACAATCTGCGACTGATGCAGCTGCGCTTCAACCCGTTCCGCACGTTGTTCATCCGCTATGTGTTGCAGCATACGCGCGTGCGTACCTGCGTTAGTGAAGCCCATCGTCAAGCCTTGGAAGTCAATCTCAACCTGCCTTTTGAAGTGGTCTATAACGGCGTCGATCCGAACGATTACTCGGCCTCGCCGGAAGTCATTGACCAACTGCGGGCGCGTTGGGGCATCGGTCAGCGTCCAGTGGTGATGTTCAGCGGCAGATTCGGCAGAGAAAAAGGTAGTCGGCAGATATTGAATGCTATGCAAACAGTGATCAAGGCGCTTCCTGATGCACAGCTCGTGATCCTGACCGCCGTCCGCAAAGAGCAGCTTTCTGATTACGAAGATGCCACCTTACGCGAGGTCTGGAATCAACATGTTATCACGGGCGGTTGGCTGCAAGGTGAGGAATTGAGCGCGGCCTATCAACTTGCGGATGTGATTGCCGTGCCCTCCGTTTATGTCGATCCGATGGTGATGGTCAATCTGGACGCGATGGCGTCGGGCAAACCCGTCGTGGGGACGTGTTTCGGCGGGACACCGCAGATCGTCAAGGACGGCGAAACTGGTCTAATCGTCAATCCATTCGATACCGCGCAATTTGCCGACGCGATCATCCGGCTGCTGCGTGATCCCGATCTGCGGCAGCGCATGGGGGCGGCGGGCAAGCAACGGCTCAACGAACAGTTCACGCTCGAATTACAGGCACAGCACATGCTTGATCTCTACCAACGGGCAGTCACAACAGCCCTAAAATAAAGTATAATCATTCCCCGAAGCCGTTGAGAAGGAAAGCCATGTCGGCGCGATCTAAACAAGTCATTCGAATGCAGCCCACCAACGCGTGGTCGCTGCCCGATTTTCGTGAGGTGTGGGAATTCCGCGATCTGGTACTGATGATCGCACTGCGTGATCTTCGGTCACGCTACAAGCAGACGGCGCTTGGCATCTTCTGGGTGGTGCTGCAACCGCTATTGACTTCCGGCGTATTCGCCATCATCTTCGGCAACCTCGCAAACCTGAAACCGCAAGGCAACGTCAGCTACTTGGTCTTCGCCAACGTTGGCACGGTAACATGGACGTTGTTCGAGAACTCGGTGACGCGTGCCAGCAACAGTTTGCTGTTTGGCGTCGGCATCATCTCCAAGGTCTACTTTCCGCGCATCATCCTGCCGATTTCCAGCGTACTTTCCGGCCTGATCGACTTCTTGATCGGCTTCATCATGACGCTGGTGCTGCTGCTCATCTACGAAGTGCAGTCGTTTCAGGGCGACTCGCCGCAAAATCTGTTCACCGCGCGTATGCTGCTGATGCCGATATTCCTGTTCGGGATCATGCTGCTGGCGATCAGCGTGGGCATGTTGATCTCGTCACTCAGCATTCAACGCCGCGACCTGCTGACCGCGCTGCCCTTCTTGATGAAAGTCGCCATGTATTCGGTGCCGGTGGTCTATTCCATCGAGCGCATTCCGGCGCAATGGCTGCCACTCTACAGTCTGAATCCGCTGGTTGGCTTGGTGCAAGCGGTGCAGTGGGCGATGCTCAACCTGACCGACCCGTTCCCGCTCAACCAGTTCATCTATGCCATGATAACGACCGTGATCTTATTCTTGCTGGCTTCACTGCTGTATCGCCGGATGGAACGCAGCGCGGTGGACTCCTTATGAACGACCTCGTCATCCATGCCAACCAGTTAGGCAAACAATACGCGATCACCCGATCCAAGATGACCAAAATCGGTTCAGAGCGCTTGGTCAACAACGGCACTGAAAACGGCAAAATCGAGCGCGTGTGGGTGCTGCAAGACCTTTCCTTCGAAGTGCGTGAAGGGCAGATCATGGCGGTTATCGGGCGGAACGGCGCGGGCAAAAGTACCCTGCTGAAAATTATCTCGCGCATTACCGAGCCGACGGCGGGCTATGTCGATGTGCGCGGGCGGGTTGGATCGCTGCTGGAAGTCGGCACGGGCTTTCATCCTGAACTGACAGGGCGCGAGAACGTCTTCCTGAATGGCACGATCCTCGGTATGCGGCGCAAACAGATCGTCCAGCGCTTCGATGAGATCGTGGATTTCGCGGGGATCGAACGCTACATCGATACGCCCGTCAAGCGCTATTCGAGCGGGATGTATATGCGGCTGGCCTTCGCGGTAGCGGCTTTCACCGACGCGGATATTTTGCTAGTCGATGAAATTCTGGCAGTGGGCGATGTGTCGTTCCAGCGGAAAGCGCTCGAAAAAATCCACAGCCTGACGGTCAACGGTTGCACCACGCTGTTCGTCAGCCACAATTCGCATACGATCAAGCAGTTTTGCGATTCGGCAATCGTGCTGGACAAAGGGAAATTGCTGTTCAGCGGCACCGCCGACGAAGCGATCCAGCATTACATGAATGACGCGGGCATCTTCCAATCTGACTCCAGCGCGTCCACGTCGCTCAAAGAACGCCAAGATCGGCGCGGTGACGGCTTGCTGCGCTTTTCCCGCGTCGAAATCTGCGATCAGCACAACAACCTGCTGACCTCGATTCATTCCGGTCAACAAGTGCGGCTGCGCTTCCATTACGAGGCGCAGCAAGATTTGCCTTCGGCCTCGGTGCTGATCAACATGAGCATCACCAATGATCAGGGCATGGTGCTGACCAGCTTCAACACACGCGACACGCATACGATGAATATGCCCGTCATGCGCAACGGCTACTTCGAGTGCGATTGGCCTCGCGTCAATTTGCGCCCCGGTGTGTACCATTGCAACCTGTATGGCGAGGTCAACGGCGTGATCAGCGACTCGCTCACCTCGGCGTTCCGGCTGTACATCGATCCCGGTGATTTCTTCGATACGGGTGAGAACATCTACGGCGTGCAAGGCGAATTCTTTGTCGAGCATCACTGGCGTTCGTGCGCGGAACCCGTGATTAATGGCTAGGCAGGCATCCAGTGAACATGACGACGTTCCACAAAGACCATCTGCCCGCAATGGCGGATCTGTTCATCCATAATTTTCGGAAGCTGCGCGCCACGATCCCGATCCTGCCCGATCTGATGGAAGATAAAACACGCGTCATCAGCAAATTAGAGAGATTTTTCGAGAGCTGTCCCGGCGTCATAGCGTGGGAAGGCAACCGTTTGATTGGCTACATGGGCTGGTATCTCGTAGATAATTTTCGGAACACGGCATGGAAGGGAGCCTACTGCCCAGAATGGGGTCACGCCGCCAGCGACATTGCCAAACCCGACATCTACCGCGCCATGTATCGTGTCGCGGCGCGCTACTGGACAGAGGCGGGCTGTCGTCTCCACGCCCTGAGTCTGCTGGCTGGCGATGAGCAAACGGAAAAAGTCTGGTTCTGGAACGGCTTCGGCCTGATCGTGGTCGATGCGATCCGCCCCATGCAACCGTTGGAACGGGATACATCCCCGCGTTTTCTGATCCGCCGCGCTACGCTTGAAGATGTGGCGACCTTGCACCAGATGGAATTGGAACACGCGCAGTATTACCAAGAACCGCCAATTTTGATGGACGTTTATCAGCCCGCCTCGGTGGAAACGCTGACCGCTTTTCTGCGGGAGCCGCACAACAGTATCTATTTAGCCGTGGATGGCGACGTGTGCATGGGCTATCTGCGGTTTGAGGTCAACAATACCGATTCGGTGGCTATCGTCACCGCGCCGGATCAGGTTGCCAATACGGGCGCATACATCCGCCCACGTTATCGAGGGCAGGGTGTTGGCTCGGCGGTATTGAATGCCGCGCTACAGGATTACGCGGAGCAAGACTTTCGGCGTTGCACAGTGAATTTCGAGTCGTTCAATCCAGAAGCTACCCCGTTCTGGCTGAAATACTTCACGCCTGCTTGCATCTCGTTGATGCGCGTTCCAGAACGTCACACGCTCCCGTCGGCTACCTGACATAGTGTTGGCTCCGTCTCGTGTGAGGATTGAGAAATATCTCTATGTAACAAAAAACCCTTCGTCCGTGTGGGCGAAGGGTTTTTGATGTTCACGCTTCAACTTCGTGCGTTATACCGGATTCGGGAGCGCACCGAACGGGGGCACTTCGCTGCCGGGATTGGCGTTGCCTTGGCTGCGGGATACGAATGGCTTCAATTCCAGCCGCTTGCCCCGCGCGTTCGGCTCGCCCATCAGGTTGAGGAACTCGTCATAATCGACGGTTTCCACTTCGATCAGGCGATTCGCGACATTATCGAGCGCTTCACGCTTGTCGGTCAAAACCTGCTTGGCGCGCTCATAGGCTTCGTCCACGATCTTCTTGACCTCTTCATCGATGATTTCCGCGACCGCTTCACTGTAGTCACGCTGTTCACCGATCTCGCGACCGAGGAAGACCATTTCTTCCTTCTGTCCGAACATCATCGGGCCGAGGCGTTCGCTCATACCATAACGCTGCACCATTGCGCGAGCGTAGCGGGTGACACGCTCTAGGTCGCTGCCATTGCCACCGCCAGCACCCGTCGTGATCTCACCAAAGGCGATCTCTTCCGCCGCACGACCACCGAGCGTCATCGCGATCATATCCTTGATGCGGGCGCGAGTCTCCACCATCGTATCTTCTTCCGGCGCGTCCAGCAGCGTCGAGCCGCCCGACATGCCGCGCGGGATGATGGTGATCTTCTTGACGGGTTCACAGAACGGCAGGATATGCGCCGTGATGGCGTGTCCAGCTTCGTGATAAGCAACCAAGCGCTTCTGCTCTTCGCTGATCACGCGGCTCTTGCGTTCCGGTCCCAGCATGACGCGGTAGATGGCTTCTTCCATCTCGCGCATGGAGATGCTTTTCTTATTCTTGCGGGCAGCGAGGATGGCTGCTTCGTTCACGAGATTTTCGAGGTCTGCGCCGACAAAGCCGGAGGTCTGCTTGGCGATGGACTTCAGGTCGATGTCCGAAGCCAAAGGCTTACCGCGCGTATGCACCTTCAACACCGCTTCACGCCCGCGAATATCGGGACGATCTAGCACGACGCGGCGGTCGAAACGACCGGGGCGCAGCAGCGCGGGATCGAGGATGTCAGGGCGGTTGGTGGCGGCGGTGATGATCACGTTGGTATCGGTGTCAAAGCCGTCCATCTCGACCAGAATCTGGTTCAGCGTCTGTTCGCGCTCGTCATGGCTGCCGCCGAGACCCGCACCACGATGACGGCCTACTGCGTCGATTTCGTCCACGAAGATGATGCACGGGCTGTGCCGCTTGGCCTGATCGAACAGATCACGCACACGACTGGCACCCACACCGACGAACATCTCTACGAATTCGGAACCACTGATGCTGAAGAACGGCACGCCAGCCTCACCAGCGACGGCCTTGGCTAACAGCGTCTTACCAGTGCCCGGATGCCCTACCAGCAGCACGCCCTTGGGAATGCGCGCGCCAAGCTGGATAAATTTCTCTGGTTCTTTTAGGAACTCGACAACTTCTTTAAGTTCCTCTTTGGCTTCGTCGGCACCGGCTACGTCTTCAAATGTGACGGTAGGCTGGTCGCCCGTCAACATGCGTGCGCGGCTTTTGCCGAAGGAAAGCGCCTGATTATTCGTGCCTTGCGCTTGACGCAGCATCAGGTAAATGAAGCCGAGCAGCAGCACCAGTGGCAGCAGTGAGCCGAGGATCTGGACAATTGGCATAATGTCACTGGGCGGTAGCACTTGAACCTTGGATTGAATGTCTCTCAAGTTATCTTCGCTAACGCCGAGCGAACGCAACTGCTCAGGCAGCGGCAGCGCAGAATCTTTGCGGCTCGTGTACACCTTACCATCGTTCATTGTAATGCGGATGTCATTCTGGCTGACATCAATGGAGGTGATGCGGCTGCGGTCGCTGTCCCGTTCGATCATACTTGCCAGCTCACCGATCTTCAGATCGTTGGTTTGCTGACCGCTACTGCGCACACCAAATACAATGACAAGGATGGCGATGCCGATCAACACATAGATGAAAATGTTGCGGAAGCGTGGATTGTTCACGGCAGTCCCTAGTCCCTCTCTACCCCGCGCATTCTCTCCCAGCCCCAACTTCTTACGGTACGAACTCAGTCGATGCGCGTGGTTACGGATGTAAAGCTATTATATCAGCGTTAAAAACGAATTGCAGTATAAAACTGCTCAAAAGTATAGTTCTCACGCGATTCATACACTTGCTAACGTGGGGGGAATCCTTTCCGCCGCATTCTCCAAACTATAGCACGATCAATCTCAATAATAGTATAGGACGAGACGATGATTTTGTGCTGTAATCTTATGCTGCGCAAGTTCACCAAAATCGCGGGATACCTCTGCTCATTCCTTGATTGTGATGAACGCTGCTTGAAGATGTACAATCTGACGCCGTATCACAGATCAACTATTCAACTTTGCTGGTAAATTGGCGATCACGCGCCGAAGGGGTATGCCATGACCGAGATCACCGCCGTAGGGACACCAACGCCGATTCTAGACGGCAAGGCCAAAGTCGCCGGATCGATCCAGTTTACGCCGGATTTGAAACTGCAGGGGATGCTGTACGCCAAAATGGTCACGAGCATGTATCCGCACGCCAACATTCGCGGCATTGATAGCACAGATGCATTAGCGAGTCCCGGCGTGGTTGCCGTCCTGACCGCCGATGATATGCCCGATGTGCCGCCAGAATCGCGGATCACGCTGCTGCTGGCGCATGGACGTGTGATCTTCGTCGGGCAGCCAATCGCGCTGGTGCTGGCGGAGAGCGAACTTGCCGCCGTCGATGGAGCCGAACAAGTCCATGTCGATTACGAACCCTTCCCAGCAGCGGTCACGCTTGAGCAAGCCTTAGCACCGGATGCGCCGGAAGTCTGGCCCGGTCGTTATGTGGATACCAGCACGGGAAAATCGAGCAACGTCGCCAGCTTTAACGAGAATAATCGCGGCGACGTGCAGCGCGGCTTCGCAGAATCGGACGTGATCGTAGAGCGCACCTTTGAAACACAAATCGCGCATCAGGGTGCGTTGGAAACACACGGCATGGTCGCCCAGTATGATCCGATGACGGGCGAATTGACCATGTGGGCAAGCACGCAAGCCCCGTTCGGCAATCGTACCGACATCGCCGCTGTACTCGGCATCGATGAGACGAATATCCGCGTGATTGGGATGCCCGTTGGCGGCGCGTTCGGCGGTAAAAATGGTCTGTACGAGCCGTTGGTTGCCTGTGCGGCCTATCGTGTCGGGCGTCCGGTGCGCTTCGTGCTGACGCGCTCGGAAGAATTACTTGCCACCGTACCCGCCCCCGCCTTGACGATGAAGGTCAAGATCGGCGCTAAACGCGATGGCACGTTGGTGGCGCTGGATGTCGAGACGATGGCCGATGAGGGCTGCTTTACGACGGGGTTTGCGGGGACGCCGGGTGGCCTGATGGTCGATTTGTACCGCTGGCAGCACAGCCACCGCATCGCCCGCAACGTGCTAACCTTCAAGCCATCGGTTGGCTACTATCGCGGGCCGACGGGGCCATCCGCCTACTTCGCGCTCGAAACGCTGATCGATGAACTCGCCATCAAACTGAATATCGATCCGGTCGATCTGCGCGAAAAAAACATGGTACGGACGGGCGATCCGCGCGGCCAAGATGGCGACCGCTGGCCCATGATCGGCAGTGCGGAGGTGTTGAAGGCCGTCCGTGAGCATCCCGTCTGGCAAGGACGTACCCAAGCACGGCAGCAGGGACGCGGCGTTGGTGTGGCCTTCGCGCAGTGGGGCGGTGGCAGCGAGTCGGCGGCGGCGATGTGTTCACTGCACAAAGATGGTACGCTGCAAATCAATGTCGGCTCGGTGGACATCAACGGTACCATGACTAGTTTCGCCCTGATCGCGGCGGAAGCCTTCGGGATCGCGCCGGAACGCGTCAAAGTGCGCTTCAGCGATACCGCCAACGCACCGTTTTCCGGTGCGGCAGCGGGCAGCAAGGTGCTGTACTCAACGGGCGCGGCGGTCTTGGAAGCCGCTAAAGAGGCACGCCAGCAAGTCTTGCAGATCGCCGCTGATTTGCTGGAAGCGGCAGTCGAAGACATTGACATCATCGATGGCAAGGCGCAGGTGCGCGGCGCGCCCGAACATGCCATCCCTCTCGCAGAAATCGCTTCACAGGGGATGAGTTGGGGCAGCAAATTCGCGCCAGTAATCGGCAATGGGCGAGTCGGGATCGAGGCGGCGGCTCCTGTCTTCAGTGCGCAACTTGCTGAAGTCAGCGTGGACGAGGACACAGGCAAGGTCACTGTCCATCGTCAGGTCGTGATTCAGGACGTAGGCCGTGCCATCAATCCGCTGGCGGTGCAAGGCCAATTGATGGGCGGCGCGACTCAAGGCTTAGGGTGGGCACTATACGAGCGCATGTTGTACGATGAAGATGGACAACTCATCACGGGCACGCTGATGGACTACACATTGCCGAATATTTTGGACGCGGCACAGCAGATCGATGTGGTCTTGATCGAGGTGGCATCGGAACACGGGCCGATGGGCGCACGCGGTGTGGGCGAAGCGCCTGTCTTAGCCGCGCCCGCTGCCATCGCCAATGCCATCGCGGATACGGTCGGCGTGCGCATGACCAAACTGCCAATGATGGCACCGGATGTATTTGCCGCAATCCAGCAATAAATACGCGGTGCCATTCACGTGTTGAGCTATTATGGCTGGAAAGTTGGCGCTAGTTGACTGCTAGCGCCACTGATGATCACTGACCAATTCCCACTGAAAGCATAGTCACCGGGGATGCCATAAACGAACGACATATCGGCAAATCCATTGGTCGTCGGGTCGTTGCGCAGATACGTCAACCCGTTTGATGGTCGAAACACGCCTGTACCCGTACCACCGTCGCCATCCCAGTCTCCGACGAATCCCTGATCGCCTGCAATGCCTAGCACGCTTTCAAAATCGCCTATCACGCTGCAATTGCACACCTTATTCGTCAGGTAGTACTTGACCTGCGATGGGCGAAATACGCCGGGACTGTCCTTGCCATCGTTATTCCAGTCGCCTGCTATGCCAGTGTCGCCGGGGATACCCAACACCATGACGTAATCGGCAAATCCCGTCGCCATCGTGTTTTTGATGTAGATCAGACCGTTAGAAGGACGGAATACGCCGACACCGTCCTTGCCGTCGCCGTCCCAGTCTCCCACGATGGGCGTGTCATCTTTGATTCCCAGCGTAAACGTGTAATTGGCAGCAACGTTGGCTTGCACATTCGAATCCGACAACACAAATTGACCCGCGCCAGCACCATCGCTTGCCCGTCCACGTCGATAAAAACCTACCGTATCGACACCATCTCCATTCCAATCGCCCACCACGGGAACATCCTGATACTCGCTGGGGTTCATGCCCAACCCACTCAATGTCACGTAAATATCAGCGAACCCATCAGTGTTGCTGTTCTTGAGATAGAAATAATTAGTAGCGGGTCGGTAAATGCCGATGGTATCGAGCGGAATCTCGAACAGTTCGTGGTGTGCTGTTCGGACACCTGCATCACGATACAAATAGCGCCATATAAAATCGGTCTGGGAACTGGCGATGGAAAGCAGGATATATTCTTGTGAGAGAGCGCTAAAAACAATACCGACCACACCGTAATTCGGGGCAATCGTCTGCACCGAGTCCCGAAACCCATAATTTGGATCGTAAGCACCCGCGATAGTGGCAAGAAACTGCAAATTCGCCATGGCCTCGTCGGCGTAGGACGTGATCAAAGCGAGTGCGCTGGCGTGCGGGGTAACGAGACCGGGTCTAGTTTCTGGCGAACCACCCGTCGCGGTAGGCATCGCGCCTTGCTGCACATAATCCCCATTCAAATCGAAGCAGTCGGATAGCCCCCATGCCGCATACCCCATATCTTGGGCGTAGGCAATCTGCGCCAGTGTCGCTGAATCAATCGAGGAGTTGCCGTAAGGCGTAGGCATTTCGCGTATAAACAACGCAGGCGCAGTATACGTGAAGTACGAGCCATCCCATGCGACTTTTTGCACGGTAATTGGTGCGTTGGGTGCTGGTCGTGTGTAAGTAGCGGGCAGTTGCGCCAGAGCGTCAAGACTGTTCTGAAATTCCACCGCCGAGAGCTGACCAAGTGCCCGCGCGACAAAATTGATCAATCTACCCTCGTTAGAGTAGTAATCCCAATAGGGGCCGGTGAAAGGCTCAACCACGCCGACATGCCTGAATTGATGCAGGGTCGTGTCGTACCACAGCATGAAATTCATATCTTGTAGGATAGTGTCCGCTTTTTGGGCGATTATTGGTTCATTGTTGACTTCTCCCCATTCCCTGATCGTCAACAAACTCGCAGCCAAGATCGCGTTATCGATGGACGGCACAACGTGATTAGCATCGCCAGCGCCGACGACGGGCGGTTCCCAACTCACCCAGTACCACGCGTAAAACACACCGTTAATCGCATTCGGGCCGTGGGGTTGGTAGGCTTGTGATCCGCTCTGCCACGCCCGCAGTTGATCGAGGATAGCGGTGAGTTCTGTTTCAACAGTGGCTACGGGCGGTTGCCACGTCTGCTTCATCTCATAAGCGCCGACCATGCTCAACATATGGAGTCCGATTTCGGCAGGGTTGGCGAAATCACCGCCGGCTTTGGTTGGTGACCACCAACTCCACGGCAGATGGTGGCTAGTTCGGGTGCTCAAGTAAGACCATGTGTCTTTTGCCAGTTCATCGAGGAACGTAGTTTGCCCCGTTGTGAAGGTTGGTGTGGGGATGACCAGACCAGAGATAGCGGAAATGCCTGAAGTCGAGATGAGTAGCGCGCCAAGGATCATAACGGTGCCAGCAGTAAAAAACGATCTTTTGTGCAACACAGAGGTACCCTCCAATAGCGTCAGTCGCCGTCCGAGCAACGGCATCGAAAGGGGCGAGGGGTATGACGGAATCCGGAAAACTAATTCTCCGCCTAAAAATACTATTACATCGAAGTATATGCTGAAACAGTAAAGTTTCAAGCTCTCCACGTGAGCCAATGTGTATGTTCATACGTCGATGCGCCATTGCAACGATCTTCCAAATAGGAGTGCGTTTGGAACCAGCTTATTGTTCCGTTGTTTTCTCGGCTCACGAATGCATATAACCCACAAACTACATATTTAGACGCAGTTTGTGTAAGCTCTATGGCAACTTATAAATAGGCTGTATCCATCATGGCCTGAAAGGAAATAATACTTCATGGCAACCTCGATTAAGGTCGAATTCGACGTCCCCGCCACGATGCGCGATGGAACCATCCTACGCGCCAATATCTTCCGCCCCGCCGATGATGAATTTTATCCGGTAGCGCTGGCACGCACGCCCTATGGCAAAGATTTCTTTTCCACCAGCATCTTCTTGGATGCGGTGCGGATGGCAAAAGCAGGCTACATCGTCGCGATTCAGGATGTGCGTGGACGATTCGCTTCACAAGGCGCATGGGAACCCTTCGTCAATGAGGGCGTGGATGGCTATGACACAGTGGAGTGGGCGGCGGAATTGCCGGGTTCCAACGGCAATGTCGGCATGTGGGGCATGTCGTATGTCGGCTTCACGCAATGGGCAGCCGCGATGGAGACGCCGCCACATCTGCGCGCCATCATGCCGTCGATCACGTGGGCGGATTCGCGTGATGGTGTTGGGTGGCGCGGCGGCGCGCTGGAACTCGGCACGATGGCGAGTTGGCACCTCGGCACGTCATTCGACACCTTGGCGAAACGGCTTGCCAACGCGCCCTTCGCGCAGCAGGCTCAAGCCGTCAATAATCTCGTCACGGAAATCGACCGCTTGCCTAGCGAGGGCTACTGGGCGCTGCCGCTGAAGGACTACGCGCCGGTCTCCCGACTCGGGTTTCCGTCGGCCTTTATGGATGCCATCGCCGTGCCGTATGACCGCGAGTACAACAGGCCGTTCTCCGTCGCGGAATATTACGACAAGATCAACGTCCCGGCCTACAACATTGGCGGCTGGTACGACATCTTCTCCCAAGGTACGCTCGATAATTTCTCCAACTTGCGGACGGCTGGCAGTACGCCTGATGCGCGTCAAGCCAGAGTGCTGATCGGGCCGTGGTCACACCGCAACCAATCCACCGTGATCGGGGACTTAGATTTCGGCTTCAAGGCGCAGATGGGCTGGATCAATCTCCAGTCCGATCTGACTGGCCTTACGCAGCGCTGGTTCGATTACTGGCTCAAGGGCATCGATAACGGCATCCTCAATGAGCCGCCCGTTAAAATCTTTGTGATGGGCGAAAATGTCTGGCGCGATGAGCAAGAGTGGCCTTTGGCCCGGACGCGCTACACGCCCTATTTTCTGCGTGCTGGTGGCAACCTCGCCACCGAAGCGCCGCTTGACGAACCTGCCGATCAGTACACCTATGATCCCGCCGCGCCAACGCCGAGTTTTGGTGGGGCATTGCTTGCCCATGCCGTGTATGCCGACGGCGCGAAGGATCAGCGGGCAGTCGAGCAGCGCGAGGACGTCCTGACCTATACCACCGAGACGCTCACACAAGATGTAGAGGTGACGGGATCAATCATCGTCAAGTTGTGGGCGTGCAGCAATGCGCCAGACACGGATTTCGTAGCGCGCTTGGTGGATGTGCATCCTGACGGCTTCGCGCAAAACCTGACCGATGGTATCATCCGCACCCGCTATCGCAACGGGGATGTGCCGGAGTTGTTGCAGCCCGATCAGCCTTACGAATTCACGATTGATTTGTGGTCTACATCGAATCTATTCAAAGCGGGGCATTGCATCCGGCTGGATATATGCAGCGCCAGTTTCCCGCGTTGGGATCGCAATCCGAACACGGGCGCGGATTTCGGCGCGGACGATGCCTTGCGCGTTGCTCAACAAACCATCTTGCATGATTCGGCGCACCCTTCCCGCGTCATCTTGCCGATCATCCCACGTTAGCGCGGAGAGACAAAGCGGGCAGTCGCAACGCGTTATGGCTGCTCGCTTTTGTGCTACACTTGCAGCATCATCCAATCCCGAGTCGGAGCTGACGACCAGATGCGCACGGTAGTCCGCTGCTGTATGCTCCTTTTTCTCTCACCCTCACATCGGGATGGGTGTGGGTTGTCAAGCTCCTGTCAGAATATGTATGAAAAGCCATACTCATCATGAAAACGGCCCTGCGTCTCTCCTTACTGCTTGTGTTCCTCGCCACCTGCTTGATCGTGTTGATGATCGCGATCGGGCGAGCTATCGGCGGCGGTGATCCGCTGCAAATGGTCGGCTTTGAGGTGTGCGCGGGCAAACCCTGTTATCGAGGGCTGATCCCCGGTGAAACAGATTGGAATTTCGTACAGCCTGCGCTTGATGCTGGTCACGTCAAGTATGTGCAGTCCGATTCCACTTTTACCACCAAGCTCGACATCGTGACCGAGCATTGGCTGATCGAGATCATCTCCTCCCCGCAGCGGCAGCGCGTTTCGCAAATCTTATGGATGTACCGTGACGATCCGCTCACCATCGGTCATTTCATCCTCATGTATGGGTTGCCGTGCTTCAAATGGCACAACAACAGCGATCTGCTCATCGCCACTTTCCGCAATCTGAACATCAATGCGCGCACCAACGTCAAAAGCCATTTCAGTTTACAATCACCTGTGTATGGCTTGTCGCTGACGGATTTTTTGCCCGCTGGTTGTGAGCGTTTGTTGAATTCATGAGAATGTTGCTGCGTGCCTTCACGCTGATCCTGTTGGGGTTTGTGCTTCTCACCACGCTGACCGTGATGATCGGGCGCGTCCACGCGGCAGAGAATCCCCTCAGTAGCTTAGGCTTGGCTACCTGTGGCAAATTCCCTTGTCTGCTCGGCATCGCGCCCGTCATCAGCACATGGGATCAGGTGCGTGATCGGCTCAACGATCAGTACAAGATCACCTACCTGCAAGCGGAAAATATCCTCGTGGCGGAAAACACGCACGACTATCATATCTACATTTATCCAGAGCAGATGGACGGCGAAGCCAAAACGGTGCGTAAAATCAGCATCAAAGCCTTCTCGGAATTCCCGCTTGCGGGCGATCTGCTGCTGCTCTATGGGGAACCGTGCAACTTCTTGATCGAAAGCGATCAACTTGCCAGTCTGACCTACCCCAACATGTTCGTATTCATCCGCTTCACGGGCGGACGGGTCAGCATCTTCTCGCCCGTTTCCAGCATCTCCATCGTGAGTACGGAACTTACCGTCAAATGTTATCCGGAGCGCTGGCGGCGGTGGGCTGGCTTCAAAGGGATCGATAGTTACAAGGCGCGTTGGCCCACGCGATGTATCGAGTGTGGCTCCTCGACCTTGCAGTGAATTGTGATAGCTAAGATGGCACTGAATTCCTGATGTGGCGCTTTTTCTCGTGGATGTTGACCCTCGTTTTGTTAGGGGTGTTCGTCACCTCGGCGGCGATTGCGGCGGGCGAACGCCAACCTGATGCCTCACCCTTGCCCGCGTTCGGCTATGATCGCTGCGACGGCTTCCCGTGCTACCTCGGCATGGTGCCCGGTCTGATCTCGTGGACGGACGCCAACGAGCGGATCGCGGGCTTCCAGCAAGGCGATACGACCTATCAACCGCTGAAATTGACGCGCTTCACGATGCCTAACGCGGGCGGCTTTCTTATCTCTAATACGCCTGACCTGACCTTGACCGAAGTAGCCTTGTCGCCGCGCGGCTATACGGGCGAATTTCCGACGCTGCGCGATCTACTGCTGTTTTACGGGACGCCGTGCAGCGTCTACACCGAGCAATTCCAGACCCATGTCACGCTGATCCGGCTCATATATCCACATCTCACCGTCGATTTTCCGCACGAGACCGAACGCCTCACTTGGGAGCGCCGTCCCGACTACATCAACATCAAACGTGCGCAGGATAACCTGTGCGAGCTAACCGAGGGGCTTCAGCCGTGGCGCGGCACGACCCTGTATTGGCGCTATCGGCAACCTTGATAGCGCGGAAAACAGTACGAGGCCAGTGGGGGAACTGACCTCGTACTGCTGCTCGTGTACTTGCTGCGGAATTATCCGCGCGTTGCATTCAAGCTGTGAGCATCCTATTGAAGCGATTTAAGCATTAGTTCGTGCGGTTGTTACGCCCCGGACGGTTCCCTTGACCTTGCAGCGGATTCTGCGCGTTCATCAGGTCAGTCAGCTTCTGGCTGAGGTCTTTCAACTGTGCATCGGCCTGTGCCTGCGTCAGGCGACCATTCGTAACCTGCTGGTTGATCTGCGTGGTCAGGCTGGCGACTGTCGCCGTGACGATAGCGTTCGGCTCGATGTTCTTGCTCTTGGCAACATCCGCCAGCGTCTTGCCATCGCGTACTTGTTGGAGCACTTCACGCTGCGTCAGGCCAGTTTGATCCGCCGTCACCTTGACCAGCTCGCCAACGGCACGGGCATCCAGACGGGCATCGACGCGGTTATTGCGGTTATCGCGGGCTTGCTGCAACATCTCCGGCAGTCCGGCGTTGATGGCGGCATCCAGTGCGGCAGGCAACTTCGCCAGCAGGGCATCGACTTCCTTCTGCGCGAGGCGACCATTCGACACGGCCTGATTCAGGCGGTCAGTGATGATCTTGGTGGTGGCAGTCTTGACCTCATCTACCGTCTTCTTATTGGCAGTGATAACTGATGCATATGTCGCCCCGTCCGCGCTCAGTTGGGTGAGGAGTTCTTGGCGCGTCAAGCCAGTTGTATCTTGAGTCGCCTTGAACAGTGCCAATTCGACGCCGAGTTCTGCCACGTGCTGACCCACATTCTGTCCGGCGTTCGCGAAGGTTGCCGTCAGCACGCTATCAATGGCAGAGTCGATCTGTGCGGTCTGTTCGTCGGCTTGGGCTTGCGTTAGTCTGCCCGCCGTGACGGCCTTCTTGATGGCGTCGGTCAGCGTAGTTTTCGCGTCCGCTTTGACCGCGTCCACCGTACCACCGTTGGCGGTGATGATCTCGGTCAGCGTCTTGCCACCGATCCACTGCTGCAAGATTTCGACGCGTGTCTGGTTCGTCGTCTTGACGATAGCTGCGATGACGGCTTGCCGCACCATGCCCGCGCCGCGATTCGGGAGCCGATCCGGGCCTTGTGCGTAAGTCGTGCTGACGCCAGCGAATAGGCCGAAGACCATCACAGCGACCAGCGTCAAGCTGGCGGCTCTGAGGATTGTTGTGCGAGAAATGTGAGTGCGCATTGTGTTCTCCTGTTGTTGTATGGTGCTCGTTGAGCATCCTGTCCTTAGTGTCGAGCTAATTTGTAAACTGCGTGTAACGCGAGATTAAAACTTGCGCAAAATCGTCATGAACTGGGTAAACTTTTGCTCATGCTAGACTTATCAATCATCATCGTCAGTTGGAACGTTCGAGACTTCCTCGCCGCCTGCCTGACCAGCATCCAAGCGAACAGCGCCGCGCTCGATTGCGAAGTGATCGTGGTAGATTCCGCCAGCAGCGATGACTCGGTGGAAATGCTCCGCAGCCAGTTTTCGTGGGTGAAATTGCTGCCCCAAGCGGAAAATGTGGGCTTCACCAAAGGCAACAACATCGGTCTGAAAGCCGCGCAAGGTCGCTATGTGCTGCTGCTCAACCCCGACACCGAAATGATCGAGGATGCGCTGGTGCAGATGGTGCGCTATCTCGACGCGCATCCCGACGTGGGCATCATCGGCCCGCGCACGCAGAATACCGACGGCAGTCCGCAATCCACGCGGCGGCGCTTCCCCACGCTCATCACCGCGATGTTCGACTCGACATGGCTTGCGCCGTATGCGCCGCGCCGTGTCCTTGACGATTACTACGCGCGCGATGTCGAAGAAATGGCAACAGCGGATGTTGATTGGGTGCAAGGATCAGCGCTGATGACGCGGCGCGTCATTTACGAGCAAATCGGCGGGCTGGATGAGCGTTATGTGATGTTCAGCGAGGAACTCGATTGGTGCAAGCGGATTCGTTCGGCGGGCTGGCGGACGGTTTACCTCGGCGGTGCGCGGATCGTCCATCATGGCGGCAAAAGTACCGAGCAAGTCCACGCGCTCAAGCACATCTACTTTCAACAAAGCAAGATTCGCTACTTCGGCAAGTTTCATGGCGCGTTGGCGGCGCTGTGGGTGCGGCTGTTCCTGATCGGCAATTATGTGGAACAACTCGGCGTGGAAGGCATCAAAGGCTTATTAGGCAGCAAGCGCGATCTGCGTCACGAACGCGTGCAGATGTATTGGCAGGTCATCCGCGCTTTGGTGCATCCATGAGCGCAGATCGCGCACTATGCACATGACGCGTATTAGTTCGACGACATAGTCTTCGTCGTCTGTTCGCCGTCAGGCACCAACTCCATCGTACCCGTTCGCACGATCAGCATCGGGCACGGCGCATGATGCAGCACCGATTCGGTGACACTGCCATGCACCAGCCGATTCAAACCCGTACGCCCGTGTGTCGCCATCGCGATCAGCTCGACGTTGTAGCGGGCGACGCAGTTCAAAATCTCTGACACGGGTTCGTTGAAGCTGTATTCCAGCGTGATCGACTCCGCGCCAGCAGCCTCCAATTGGCCGGCAATGTTCTTGAGATAAGCGGATAATTCCTTTTCCTTGCTGGCGTAAATCGAATCCACGTCGCTTGCCACGCCCCGCAATTCAGGGGCGAAGTTAGTCGTATATTCGCGTGTAGCGTTGACGTAGTTCACTTCAGGGGCGACGCGCAGCAGGATTATTTTGGCGGGAGCAGTGCTCAACATCTTTTTGATGACGGGCAGCACCGCTTCTGATTCCGGGGAGCCATCGAGGCTGACCAAAATGCAATGAAACATAAGACCTCCTAATAACTTTACCCCGACCTCCTTATCTTTTATCCGAATCCTACGCTTCCCCGCGTGTGACACGAAGTGCGGGATGTCATTGCTTAGAGGGGATAGACATCACCCTGCCCGTTGCCGACGAGAATCACAACGCTCCAGTGACTAGCTGGAGCGTCGTTTCGGGAGGAGATAGACTGATCGCCGGAATTTGTATTTTGAATTTTACTAAGCACTCAGGACTAAGCACTTAGCACTTTGTGTTAGGCGGCACCCTTGCCCTTGAGTACGGACAGCGGGGTCATGACCATGATCTTCAGGTCAAGCCAGAACGACTGGTTATCAACGTACCACGCATCGAGATCAACCATCGTCTCGAAATCGACATTGCTGCGGGCGGTGGCTTGCCACCAACCAGTGATGCCCTGCTGCGCTTCCAGGCGGCGGAAGTGGTGCGGCGAGTAGACATCGACTTCGTAGGCGATGGCAGGACGCGGGCCGACGATGCTCATTTCGCCCTTGATCACGTTGAACAACTGCGGCAGTTCATCGAGGCTGGTCTTGCGCAGGAACTTGCCGATCTTGGTCACGCGCTTGTCGTTCTTGATCTTGAACTTGTCCGCGCCGTCGATCTTGCCGTTGATCTGTTCCAGTGTGGCATTGTCGCCCTTGATCATCGCCTGCACGAACTTCTGATGTTCGCTGGCGTCGTTATTGACCGTCATCGTGCGGAACTTGTAGACGTTGAAGGCTTTGGCTTCCCACGAGCGCTTGCCATTCTTGCCACGCACCTTGCTACCGACGCGTTCCTGTGTGAAGAACACCGGGCCGGGGGAGTCGAGCTTGATCAACACGGCGATGGCTGCCATCAGCGGGGACAGCGCGACCAGCGCCATGGCGGCGACGGTGAAGTCAAACCAACGCTTGGCGACGAGGTAGGCACGGAAACCGATGCTGAGGCTGCGCTGCTTGGGCTTGGCTTCCACAGCAGGCTGCACGAGCGTGAGCGGCGCGAGTTCGGCGGGGCGACGGCTCACCACGAGCGCGGTTGCCATCATTCCGATGGCGGCGATGGAAGCAACTGTTAGAGCAAGTTGGCTTTTATTCTTGAGTTTCATGATCCCGTTCTCCCCTACAAATCCCTGCGCCGCTCAGATAATCAATAATTGCGCGTTGTGTTTGATTGGTCACAGAATATCGCTCCGGCCTATCAATCGGCTAAAGGCTCCCTTTCAGCCAACTTACAGATTCACAAATTTCAGTATTCACACGTTTTCTAACGCCTAACAAACCCTCCACGCATGGACTGGAAAACCTTACAAAATTTGTAAGGATGAAGGCGGCGGGCTAGGCGCGACGGTTCAACTCCTCATGCATCCATTTGCAGGCGACTAGACGTAGTAATGCTCTGGGCTATTAATTTCGTGGTACTATTAGGCAGCGGCGCAAGCGGGCTTGCGGGGTAAGGCGCTGTTATCTTCATCAAAAGTCAAACAAGTTTGAGGGAATTCAGGGGGCACCATCGATGTCTTCGCTGATGGATCGTCTCATGGCAAAACGGCATCAACGCTTTGTGGGGCGCGTTGCCGAACAAGAACTATTCAAGGCGGCGTTAGAAGCCGATCAGTTGCCGTTTTTTCTGCTCTACGTCTATGGCCCCGGCGGTTTTGGCAAAACTACCTTACTCAACGAATTCTACCGCCTTGCACGAGAGATGAATGTCCGCGTCTTGATGCTGGATGCGCGTAATTTCGAGCCGACACAAGATGCTTTCCTGAATGCGCTGCGGCTCGGTATGGGACTCGACCTGTCGCAATCGCCCGCCGATGTGTTAGGCAGCGTCGAAGAACGCTATGTCATCATTATCGACACGTTCGAACTATTAGCGCCGATTGAAGGCTGGCTGCGTGATGTGCTGCTGCCGCGTCTGTCCGAAACTGTGATGACCATCGCGGCGGGGCGTTTGCCCCTAGCCTCCACGTGGCGCACCGATCCGGGCTGGCAAGACCTCGTTAGGGTGATTTCCTTGCGCAACCTCAGCCACGCGGAAAGTATCGATTATCTGATCCGCCGCGAAATTCCGACCGAACAGCATGACTCGATCATCGATTTCACCTATGGGCATCCCTTGGCGCTGTCATTGGTGGCGGATACCTACGCACAGCAAGCCGATATTCCGTTCAAACCAGATAACGTGACGGATGTGATCCGCATTTTAATGGAACGCTTCGTGAAAGGGGTGCCAAGTCCGCTGCACCGCACCGCCTTGGAAGCCAGCGCGCTCGTCCGCCTGATGAATGAAGCCCTGCTGGCGGATATGCTCGAAGTGGATGACGCCTTCGACATCTTCGATTGGCTGCGTAATTTGTCGTTCGTAGAAATTGGCGAGAATGGCGTTTTCTTGCACGACCTAACGCGTGATGTGCTGGTTAGCGATCTGCACTGGCGCAACCCCGAACGCTACGTCCGGCTGCATCAACGTGCCCGTAACTACTATTTCAACAAGCTGCGCCCCAAACAGGATGCCGAACAAGCCCGCTTGCTCTACGATCTGGTTTACCTGCACAAGGATAACCCCGCCATCCGTCCGGCCTTCGATTGGCAGCAGCGCGGCAATCTGACCATCACAGCGATGGAACCTAACGACACGTCCATCTTGCTCAACCTTGTGCGTCATTACGAGGGGGAAGAATCGGCACGCATCGCAGCCTACTGGATCGAGCAGCAGCCCGCCAGTGTGCGTGTCTTGCGTAACAGCGAACACCAAGCCGTAGGTTTCATCACCGTTTTAGCGTTGAACCGCATTGAAGATACGGGGATTGATCCTGCCGTGACCAAGGCGCTGCAATTCCTGCAAGGTTCGACGCGGCTGCGTTCGGGCGAAACCGCGCTGTATTTCCGTCACTGGATGGGGCGCGATGCTTATCAAACCGTCTCGCCAGAGCAAACCAATTGTTTCATCATCGCCGTGCAGAACTATCTAACCACGCCGGGGCTGGTATATACCTTTTTCCCGTGTGCCGAGCCGGATTTCTGGTTCCCTGTGTTCGCCTACGCCAACATTCCGCGCGTCACCGAGCTTGAGTTCGAGACCGATGGCAAATCTTACGGTGTTTATGCGCACGACTGGCGTAACGAGCCGCCGTCCTCGTGGCTCGATCTGCTGGCCTCACGTGAGGTGGGCGATCAGGGGCAAGCGGGGTCAGCGCCGCCGCGCATCTTGGAGCCGACCATCGTCCTGACGCAAGAGGAATTTGAAGACGCCGTGCAAGAAGCCCTCAAGTCGATGCTGCGTTCCGACGAATTGGGCGATAATCCCTTGCTGCGTTCACGTCTGGTCGTCCAGCGGACTACGTCTAGCGCCACTGAAGCGCAGTTGATCCAGACCTTACAAAACCTGCTGCGTGATGCGGCGGAAATGCTCAAGCAGCATCCGCGTGATGGCAAATTCTATCAGGCGATCCACTACACCTATTTGCATCCCGCGCCGACGCAGGAGCAAGCGGCGGAAATTCTGGATTTGCCCTTCAGCACCTTCCGGCGGCATCTGAAGAACGGGGTCACGCGCATCGCGGAAATCTTATGGCAGCAAGAAGTGGGCGGGGTTGAGTACGCGGTGAGCTAACACGGGGTTGGCAACACGCACGTCCGAACAGTCATCGCCCACTTACATCGCATAGGGCGGCAGATCGTTCCGCATATCATCGGCGGCGGCGGAGTCACCAGTATTCGGCTGTACGGGCATCTCGTCGTCGCGTTGGCGCTTAATCTTCGTTTCCAGATCCGCCGAGAGCGCGAATAAATGCGCCGCATGATGCCGAATGGCGTCCAACATTTCCATTTTCTTGCCGCGCGTGACTTCCCACGTGTTGAGCTTGAGCAAGCTGGTGAATTCCTTAATTGTGGTCGATGCCAACTTGATCTCGCGCGAGACGCTGTTCAAATGCACTTGCTGGTGTTCCACGCATCCCACGGCTTCGCTATACAGTGTGGCATTCCACAATGCAACGGCGGTATCTTCCGCCAACTGCTCTATGAAGCAAGCCGCTTCGGCAGAGCTGTCTTGGGCGTGATACAGCATCATCACCCCCATTAGCCGCTGTCGCCGGATCGGCACAATGGTGCATGACGCGAACGGACTTAGCCCGCTGGCATCTTTGACCAGCGCCTGATACTGGGAGGTGTAGGGGCGCTCGGCCTGCACGGCGCTCTGCCAGCCCATCTCTGACAGCGGCAGCCGATTCGTAACCGTGAACCGTTCCTCAAACCCGAACGAAGCGACGACCGTCAATACGCCGTTATTGAGCGTACCAATTAATCCGGCAGTAGGATTCAGGCGTTGTAAGGCGTGCGAAAACGCGATCTTCATTACGCGTTCGGCGTCCAACGTCGCGTTCATCGCTTGACTGATGGTGCGCAGTGTCTTGGCATCGGTCAGCCGGACGTTATCACGTGCGCGGGCAGCCTTACGCTCCAAACTGGCGGCGATGCGTGCTTTCAACAACGTCCCTTGCAGCGGCTCAAAGAGATAATCTTCCGCGCCGAGTTCGATGCACTTGATCACCAATTCCAAGTCGCTCTGCGAAGACATCATGATGACGGGCAGTTGGCTGAATTGCGGATCGCTCTTGATCGCTTTCAAGGCCTTATACCCGTTCAAGGTAGGCGTCATGGCTTCCAACAGCACCGCGTCGAAGGGCTGCTGATGTAACAGGGTTAGCGCTTGTTCCGTCGTCTCCGCGATTTGGGCGACGAAGCCTTGACTGATCAGTCCGGATACGACTTGTCCGTAATGGCGGCTGTTATCGTCAATGACCAGAATATGGGCAGCTTGCACCGTTGTTCCTTTCCATCGCGGGGATAACTCATGGTGTCCCGCCATCGGCAGGATCATATCGATGATGGCGGTTAGGGATTTTCTAGGCGTGGATGCCTTCACTGGTGCTGTGCTGAGTACGCGTTGGGGTTGCTCTAACATGAACATAGCGATACCTCACTGCCGTAAACGTTGTTGTGTGCTTAACCGTTTAACGGCTTATTTATTCTGTCCACAGTGTAGGACAGAAGCAGCCGCGTTACATCAATCCCCGGTTTGATTTATGAATGATGTAAGGATTAGCCACGAGTACTAGTCTGGCGGAGGATTGAGGAGGATTTCACTTTCGGGAGTCTTAGCGCGTCCTGTCTCCATTGGAAGCGATTGCAAGAGTGCCGTTAGGAGCAAAATTATAGGTCAGGTAGAGATATGCTTGTTCGCGGTCCTCGCCTCCCTCATCGGTGAGTAGCAACTGATTTCCGAACTCCGCAACATCAACAATGATGCGTTCGTAGCGATAATACGCCAGCGCGTATGGATCGACTGGTGTGTCGCCATATCCCTGATAGAAAAGGGCGTCCTCTTGTGGCGGCGTGCGGTCATTACCGAACTGTCCGCCGCCGCTGAACATCAGATCGCGCTCTTTCGGCGCTAAGATCGGCGCGTCCCAATCCACGATATACAGCTTGCTACTGGTATCGATCAACACATTGCCCGCATGAATGTCAGCGTGACACACGACCAACGGCGGCGGTTCCGCTTGGAGGCGCTGCGCAAGCCGTTCCGTATACTGGGCGAGATCGAGAATGTTCGCGCGTTTCTCGTTGAGATATGCCGCCGTTTTAGCCGCGACCGCTTCCTGCCACGTGTCCGTTTCCACCCGCGCAAGGAACGTTTTCACCGTTTCGCGCCACTGTGCCGAATAAGTCTCCTGTGGGATCGCCTCCCTCAGCCTTGATGGCACATCAACCGTATGGATGCGCTTGAGCGCCGCGCCGAAGTCGATCCAGTGTTGATCGGTTAGATGTACTTCATACCCGTCTTGCCCATCGACAAACGGATACAGGATCACGTTATACTCACCCATCAGCGTCCAGAGTCGTCCCGTCTGCGTCGCCAGCGGCGGGATGATTTCCGCGATGCCTTGTTCATGAAGGTACTTGGGCAACTGCACGCCGATCTCATTGAATGCCCCGCGCCGTAATTTCACGAAATACGGGGTTCCCTCCTCCGTCACCGCGCGATATACAGCCGCGTTGACATCGACGCCGAGCGGCAAAAAGTCGATCTGGGCGACGGATAGGCCGTAAGCGTCCTTCAAACAAGCCTTGACGTGTTCATCTTGGATAGCTGGCTTTTCAAGCATCTTTGGCGGTAAAGTCCTCATCCCATTTGTCTAGCACCTTACGCGGATTCTAGCACGGCGCACATCAGCCGAATGTAGCTGGCCCTTTGCGTTCCTGTGCTTTTTCGATCAGCGCCCGTCGTCCGCGCACCTTGAGTTTTTGGCACATCAACGAGATTTTGTTCTGGATAGTTTTCTCTTGCACGCCCAATTTAGGCGCGATCTCGTCGGGCAAATAGCCTTCTAGCAGCAGCGCCAGCAGTTTTATCTCGGAGCTGGATAATTCGGGAAACAGCGTATAAGTCGTTCTGCTCACCCCGCTGTTCATCGATCCCTTGACGATCTCTTTGAGTTCAGCGTCAAAAATAGTTTGCCCGTTCATGACCGCTTCGATGGCGCGGATCAGCCCTAATTTATCGGTACCTTTGAGCAAATAACCATCCGCGCCAGCCGCCATCGCCGCGTATAGCAGCGTGAGGTCTTTATCGCCCGTCAAAATGAGGATCGACGGACGCGGTCGATTGGCGCGTTGAGCCGTCTCGATGATCCGCCGTGTGGTTTCGATGCCGTCATAATCCGGCATGTTGATGTCCATCAAGATCACATCAGGACGGTGCAAATGCATCTGCTGGATCGCTTCTTCACCCGTTGATGCTTCTGCGATGACTTCGATCACGGACGAAGCGTTTAGCGCGTTCGTCAATCCATCCCGATACATGGGATGATCTTCCGCGACGAGCACTTTAATCTTTTCCATGGCGTGCCTATTTTCTCAGTAAAGGTAAAGTGACGGCAATCTGCGTGCCCTGCTTTGAGGAGGTGATCTGGCACTCACCGCCAAGTTCGGTGGCACGCTCCTGCATCGAATGCAAGCCAATGCCCGGATGCTTCCCTTTGCCGAATCCGCAGCCATCGTCACGAATTTCAAGGTGGAGCTGCGCTGTCGCCTTTTTCACTTTCACCTGACAGTGGTTGGCTTTGGCGTGACGCATCACGTTCGTAAGCGCTTCCATCGTGATGCGGTACACCGCCGTCTCAACAGCGGCGGACAGCGGCGGCAGTTCATTGGGCGCTTGGAAAACGATCTCGGTGAGACCAGCGCGGTTAAGGCCAGTGACATGCTCTTGCAGCGCACGCCTCAGCCCCAACCGCTCCAACGCTGCCGGACGCAGATTGTGGGCTAAATCACGCACGCCGCCGCTGATCGTATGGATCTGATCTTGGAGTGCCTTCAGCTCCGCATCCGCTTCAATCACGTCGGTCAACAAGCATTCGCGCGTTTTGTCGATCTTGAACACCAGACTATCGAGCGTGGGGCCGAGTTGATCATGCAAATTCCCGCCGAGCAAACGGCGTTCTTCCTCGCGGGCGGTCACAATCCGCCCACGAGATTGTTGAAGTTCCATCGTTAATTGGATGGCGTTGTCACGTTCCGCCGAGACTTGCTGAAACAGCATCGCGTTTTCGATGGCAATCGCGGCCTGATTCCCGAATGCCGTCAGCAGCGGCAGTAGGCTCTCGTTGAACACATGAGATTGCTCGTAATTGTCCGCGTATAAAACGCCGATCACACCGCCGCGCAGAGTCAGCGGAATACACAGGATCGATTGTAGTTTGCCCATCACGATGCTAGTTTGCTGCCTGAGAAAACCGTCACTGCCCGCGTCCGCCTCAATGGTGGTCTGCCCGCTGGCTAACACCTTATCAACCACCGTCCGGCTAAAAACCACGTCTTTACGGGAGAGGTTGTTTCCATCCGCATCCCGCGCCGCACGGATCGTGAGTGTCTCCGCGCCGTGATCGCGCAGCAAGAGATAGGTTCGCTTGGCCTGCGTCAGCCGGTTAACCGCATCCGCCACTTCTTCCAGCACCCGATCCACTTCCAACGACGAATTGATCAGCGCCGAAATATGCCCTAGTGCTTGCATCTGCTCATGGACGCACGTGAATTGCTGCATAGTCAGTTGGATCGTATCCAGATCAATCTGAAGGAGTCTGAGCAGTCTATCCGCGCGTTGTCGGGCTTCTGGCGCGTGAGTCTCTTGACGAATCAGGGTTTCCATCTCAACGAGATGAGTCGCCATATCTTCCAGCGCAGGCACACATCACTCTCCAATGCTTAACTCTCTTATTGTCAGTATAGTACGAATCTGGCTCATTCCGGTGTGAATACGCGCTTCGGAATGAGCCAGCGCGGGCTAGTTGCGCGGCGTCGGCGTCTGACTCGGTGTTGGCGTTTTGCTCGGTGTAGGCGTCACGTCTTCGGACACCCATTCCGCATTCCAGTCCCAATCCGAACTGGAGATGGTTACGGAATTTCCGCAATATAGGACACGGCTGAGTTGTCCTTCCAATTTTTTCGGATTGACGAACTTGCCGACGATGGTGCTGGCGGTCAAATTGACTTCCCCGTTTTCTGATCGCGTTTTGCCACCGCGGATGAATGTACCGTTGGACTCCACCACGATGCTGTTGAAGGTGATCGTGCAGTTGCCGGTGCCGAACGGGACAACCATTTTGAAGTTGTACAGGGTCTCGCTATCCGTGACATCGAATGAAATGTTGATAGGGCCGCTTTTCGATTTCCAATGCCCCGCTTGCGGCTTGGGCAAAGGCGTTGAAGTCGGCGTATAGGTCGCTGTGAACGTTGCCGTCGCCGTATTTGTCGCCGTTAAGGTCGGCGTAGCAGTATGGGTTGGTGTGAACGTGCTCGTCGCCGTATTCGTCGCCGTCAAGGTTGGCGTCGCGGTATGGGTTGGTGTAAACGTACTCGTCGCCGTGTTGGTGAACGTCAGCGTTGGTGACGGCGTGACCGTTGGCGTCGGCGTCGGAGTAGGTACTAAACTGCATCCAGCCAGACCGAACGCCAGCATCAGACCGATTAAGTGAACTTTATGCTTGAACAACGCTGGACTCTCCTTTGCTCTCCTGTGTGGACGAGCCAACCGCCGCCAGTTTAGCCGCCACCACTGCGATCAACGTTTGGGCTTTTTCCGGCTCGGCAAGCGCGACCGCGCGCCCCGCCTGTTCGATGGCTTGTGTGACCAAGCTGACCACATTTTCGGTGGCGTCAAGCGCCCGGATCGCGGCGACCATTGACCGCAGCGCACTGGCGTTAGCCGTTTCCATCGGGTTCTGTTTGGCAGCGCGGTCGAAGATCAGCAAATCATTGAGGAAGGTGGTTGCTCCGCTGTGCAAGGATCGTGTCATGACGCCGAGCAACCCGATTGCCATCAGACCGATGAATGGCCCGTACGACTGGCTTGATCCCGAAGTCGGCGGCACGATAGCGTTTACCACGAACAGCGTGAACATCAGCAGCGCCACAATCAAGATCACCGCCAACGCAAACGAACCTAGCCAGATGAAAACATCCAGCATCTTGAACCACTCAGGCTGCAATCCCGCCATACGTTCAGCGCGATTCCAAATATCCTTCAGCCGCCAGATGCTGCCTTCAAGATGGATCGGTACCTTGGCGTTGGGATTCGTAGTCACCGTCTTGAGCTGGTCAGCTTCATCGATCAACTGCGCCAGTGCTTTATCGGCCTCCATCGAGTCGATACGGTTATATTGGCTGGCAAAACGGGCGACTTCAGTACCGATCTGTCGGTAATGGGTGGGTGTCAGCGCCAGACCAGCGGGCAGTCTGAGATCGACGTTTAGCGCAGTGTCCGGCTTGGTATGCCGAAGCCCCCGATGGATGCCCGTGATAGCAGCCTTGATGAGTGGATGTTGTTGCTGTGCTTGCGTATCCATAGTCCTTAATCCTTAGTCTGCTGCATGTTGCGGCAGTCGTTCCAACGATGTTTGAGTTCCACGAATGTGTTGGGTATGTCTTACCCTACACAGTGGGCAAGACATCAACGTCAAGTCGGCTATGCTGAACTACTTCGCCTTAAGTAACGGATCAAGCGAGATTTGCGCTTCATCACCGAGTGCGAGCACTAGCCCTGCCAGCGGTTGCTTGACTTCAAACATCAGCGCGCCGGATACCAGCCCCGCCACCTGATAGCGTGTGCCCTTCGCATCGACCAGCGCCCATTTGCCGTTCTGATACGATTGACTCGCGTCTCCCGCCAAAGGCACTTTACCCTCCACCTTGAGCGATACCATGACCAACTCATAGCCGCTGTGAGCTTTCACCTCGAACCCGCCGCCCATATCCAGCTTGGTCATATGCTTGAGCGCTGTGACTTGGATGGTGCCGTCTTGCACCTTGAGCGGCGTGTCGATACCCGGCGCTTCGTCGGTGTTGGCGACGACGGTCAGCGCGCCCCAATCGATGTGATTACTTTGCAGGCAGTGGCTGTAAGTACCACTGATTGGCGTCACAATCGAGAAATAGCCACTTTCTAGTTCCGCCGAGTGTTCGAACGACAATTTTTGTGGTTTCGCGCTGGCGTTGATCGGGTGCGTAGTGCCAAACACTTGGGTGAACGTCGTGTCGGTATGAAATTCAAGGGTTGGATACGCACCTTTGACCACGACATCGGGATTCGAGATCAGCGTATAACTGATCTTCTTCGCGGAATCGAGGCTGGCGTCGGTGATGAAGTACGGCACGCCCTTCTTGAAGGCTTCCTCGGCAGTTTTGATCATCACGAGCGTATCGCCGCGCGTGGTCGCTGGACTGCTGATCGGGGTCGTGGTGATCTCTTCCGCAAATGTCCCCTGCTTGATGCTGAACAGATGCGATTTCCCGTCTTTGCTCTCGTTCGCGGCAACCTGCACCGAACCGTCATGATCGCCCCAATAAAACGCGCGCAGATTGCATACGGCATATTCGCGGATGTTAGCTGCCGACACCAATTTAGTCACCGCAGCTTCGACCGTTTTGAAATCGAGCGTGGTGCTTGGGGCTGCCGTCGCGGTGGCGGCTTCGGCAGCGCTAGAGATGGTCATAGGCGGTGTACTGAGCGCCATCCCGATGACGATCATCATCCCGATACAACCGATCACGAGGTTGACTTTCCGAAACACGAATTGTTTGACCATAGTCGATTTCCTCCTGCATACGCGTGGCAAGGGCATCCGCCACAACCAAAATCGCGGTGTCGTTCGTCAGCATCGAGCCAGCACACGAGCCAATAACCGTTCGCCTGCTCTGCATAACGACCTCCGATCCCCTATGTGGTTGAAAATACGGTGCGAAAGTTGGATTTCATGCTCTTTGGGTAGAGCCGGTTTCATCAATCTGAGGGCAATTCGAGGAAGGTTGCTGTCTCCTTGTGCTTGCCCTCGTTACCAGTATTATCGTGCTATACTGTTCCCGATGCAGTGCTCATAATTCCCGATTTTTTCCCAATTTAGTACGGAATTTTGTCTGACGTAGTAATTTAGATTGAGATCACCGGGCACGCGTAAAGATTTCTTGCACACAACGGAGCATTCTTACATGGCTGGCTTAGTTGGTGGACACTTAGGCGATTATGAATTACTTGAATTGATTGGTGAAGGCGGCATGGCTTCGGTGTACCGTGGTCGCCTCCTCACCCTGAAGAGTGAATTCGCCCTCAAAGTGATCCACCCTGACCGCGCCAGCATGGATCAATTCACAACGCGTTTCGCGCGTGAAATCCAGATTCTTTCCAGCCTCCATCACCCGCATATCGTCCGCATCATCGAGCATGGCGAACAAGACGGGCTGGTCTATCTGGTGATGGAACTGCTGACGGGCGGCAGTCTGCGCGGCCTGATCCAGCAGGGGCTTCCGGCGCTCCCCCGCGTGGAACAAATCTTGCTTCAAGTGGCGTCCGCCTTGGAATACGCGCACCGCCATAAAATCGTCCACCGCGATATCAAGCCGCAAAATATCCTTTTCACGACGCAGGGCGAGGCCAAATTATCCGACTTCGGGATCGCCAAAGTTGCCTCGGAAACCACCTTAACCCAGACCGGCATGATGATCGGCACGCCCGCTTACATGGCACCGGAGCAGTGGCAAAATAAAGCCGAGATCACACCGCGCACTGACGTGTATGCGCTAGGCATCGTGCTCTACGAAATGCTGACGGGGCAACTGCCTTTTGAGGCCAACACCAGTCAGGAGTGGATGTACCAGCACACCATTAAGAATCCGCCTTCCATCAGCAAACGCTTTCCCACGTTCCCTCCCGATCTAGATGCCGTCTTTCAAATCGCGCTTGCCAAGCGTCCCGAACGTCGCTTCTCCACGCCCACCGAGCTAGTACAAGCCTATCAATCCGTGATGAACGCGCGCGCCATACAAGCCGCGCAGCCGACCGAAATCGCCATCATGCCGCAGCCTGACAACAAAACCGAGCATGAGGATGCCCCCGCAACGTCATCCGATGATCAAGATGGCGATACCTCGATCCTTTTCCGCGATGCACTGGCGCGTCATGCTACCCGCCCAAATACACGCTTTGCCAATCCGCTGCCATTGGATATTCAAGGTCGGTTTAGAGATCGCCTGACGGAACGCTCGGTATTGGCGGATTACTTGAACGGCGACTGCGGCTTGATCGGCATTTATGGGCGCGGCGGTGTCGGGAAAACGGCGCTTGCTTGTAAGGTCTTGCTTGATCTTTATGAAGATGCCAGCGAGGATAGCCCGCACGGGATTGTATTCTTGGCTCCGCTCGGTGTTGGTGTCGGCTTTTCGCGCGTCCTGACAGATTTCGCGAAGGTACTTGAAGAAGATCAGCGCCAAAAACTGATCGAAGTTGCCCGCAGCCCCAGAGCGAGCGCCGAACAAAAAACGACGACTCTGCTGGAAATACTTGGCGACAACTTCTATATCTTGTTTCTCGACAATCTGGAAACGCTGATTCACCCCGATACAGGCGAACTGATCGATCCTGAAATCGCTACCTTTATCGAGGTAGCGCTAAGTCGCGAGACTGGCCTGAAAATCCTCGTGACAAGCCGCGATCCGTTGATCTTGCCGGAGGCGCTCAAAGCGCGGGAGTGCGTCGTCTCGCTGGAAGAAGGGCTTGGGATCGAGGACGGCATCGATCTGCTGCGCGGCAACGATCCACAGGGCACGTTAGGGTTTCGGGACGCCTCTTGGGAAACGCTTTCGAAGCTTGTTGCCAAAGTGCGCGGCTTCCCTCGCGCCTTGGAAGCCCTGATCGGCTTGCGGCGTGGTGATTCGCAGGTCAACCTCGATAAGCTGTTGGATCAACCCGATGGCACCGCAGCGCTCGACAGCAATATCACCTTCCGCATTGTCCAGCAGGCGATTGACCAGCTAAGTCCGAGCGCAATCCGAGTCATGGAAGCGCTTGCCGTCTGCGAAGTGCCTGTCACACAGGCGGCATTAGAATCCCTCCTGTCCCCGTATCTCGACATCAGCGGACTGTCAGCCATCCTGAACCGCTTGGCACAATCCTATTTTGTCATCGCCAACCCACCGATCCACACCTTTGGCTTGCACCCCATTGATCGCGAATATTGTTACGAGCATATTCCGCTGGGCAGCGCAGCGGATAAGCCCGATCCTGCCGTCAAGCCAGCCTATACGCGCACGGCCTTGCACTATCGCGCAGCGGAGTTTTATCACCAGCAGCGCGGAGATGCTGCCAATTGGCAATCTATCGAGGATTTAGCGCCCCATCTGGCGGAATTTGACCACTTGACCGCCGCTCACGATTTTGATGCAGCCGCCAAAGTCCTATTTACGATTGATCGCGACTACCTCGATCTGTGGGGGCATTATCGGTTGCTAATTAGTCTTCATGAACGCCTTCGCGGAAAACTTCAGGACGAGAAACAAGCCTGTCAAAATATTCGACATCTTGGGCGGGCTTATTACGAAATTGACGCCTATAAAGAAGCCGAAGCCTACTTTAGGGAAGGCTTAGAAATAGCCCAACGCAATGCAGATAGGGTTTTTCAGTCCCACTTCAATGGCGATCTGGGAAGCCTTCATCACAATTTGGGAGACAACGAACGCGCCAGCCACTACTACGGGGTGGCTTTGCAGCTTCATCGGGAACTTGGCAACAAACAAGGGGAAGCGTCGGTATTGAATAACCTCTGCAATGTATATTTCCAACTGGGGCAATATCAGCAGATTATCGATACCGTCGAGCAAGCGTTTGTCATCCATCGCGAACTAGGCGACAAACTAGGGGAAGCCAATGCCTATGTCGTCCTAGGCATAGCAAACCGTATCTTGGGCAAGGCCAACGCGGCTGTTGACTGTTTCACTAAAGCGCTCGGCATGTTCCGGGAGCTTAAACGGAAAAAGGGTGAAGCAAGTATGTTGGCAAATCTCGGCGTCATGAACATGGATATGGGACAACTGGAAGACGCCCTTAGCTATTATCATCAAGCCCTAACCATCGCACGCGAGATCGAGAACAGAGACGGTCAGAACTCCGTCCTGATCAACCTTGGACTGCTGTATTACCAATTAGGCCAGTATGAAAAAGCCATTGATTTCTACCAGCAAGCACTCGATATTGCCCGCCAAATAGACGATAAATTTGGTGAAGGCATCTGTTTCAATAACATCGCTTGTTCACAGCTTGTCCTCAAGCAATATGATCTCGCCATAGCCAATGGGAAAGCCGCGCTTGCCATTGCCGATGAACTCAAGATACCCGAATCGAAAGCAGAAGCAATGTTCACACTTGCTTCAACTTACCTCAACGCGAGCCAACTCACCGAAGCGAGAGACGCAATCACCAAATCCCGCGACTTCAATATTCCGCGTGTCATGCACGGTATCACCATGATGCAAGGCGTCATCAGGACTAGATTAGGCGATCACGAAGCTGCTCAAGAATCGTTCCAAGCTGCCATCAATTACGCCAACGACCTGCTCAAAGAAAACGCGACCAATTATGACGCATTGTACACGCGTGCCGTCGCTCAAGCGGGTCTCGCCTACCTTCAGGGGAACGAGCTGCAACCAGCCCTTCAAGATATTGAGACAGCCCGCAATATCTATGCTGCACCGGGGACGGTCATGGACATGGTGCGTCTCGTGGATGCGCTTCTGCTGTGCCCCAATGCGGAACGACTGCAACCCGTCCGATCCGCGTTACTGGGCTAACGCTGTACTGGTGCCGTTTCGCGGCGTTACGGCCTCACAGCTCGATCAACCCGCGCTGCACCGCCATCCGCACGGCTTCGGTACGGTTGCCCGCGCCGAGTTTGCCCATGATCGCGCTGGCGTGTGCCTTGACGGTGCGTTCGGTCACGTTGAGCTGCGCGGCGATCTCCTTGTTGGCTAACCCCTGCGCGATCAGCCGCAGCACTTCCATCTCGCGTTCGGTGAGCGTATCCGGCGCATCGGCCTGCGGATCGCGAACATGCTCCAGCAGCGTCGAAACCACCACCGGACTCAACAACGATCCACCCGCCGCCACCGTCCGGATCGCGTTGAAGATTTCCGCCCTCGGTGCGCCTTTCAGCAGGTAGCCTTGCGCCCCCGCGCGGATCGAGCTGACGATCTTGTCATCGGTGTTGAAGGCGGTCAGCACGATGATGCGCACGGCAGGCAGCGTGTCATGCAGCCGTTTGATCGCCTCGACGCCATCGATGATCGGCATCTCCAGATCGGTCAGGATGATGGTCGGGTTTAGCGCCTGTGCTTTGGTCAGCAGTTCTTCGCCATTCGTGGCCTCGCCTACGACCTCGAAATCCGGCTGCGTGCTCAACACGGCGGATAAGCCGTCGCGCACAATCGGATGGTCATCCGCGATCAAAATGCGGATTGTGATTGCCGCGTCGGTCATGCTTCGCCTCCAAGCGGGATCGTGATCTGGACGGCGGTGCCAGTGCCGGGCGCGCTGCAAATTTCAGCCGTGCCACCTAGCAACCGTGCCCGTTCGTTCAGCCCGATCAAGCCGAATCGCCCTTGTGGCGCATTCGCCGGATCGAATCCTTGCCCGTCATCGACCACGATCAAATGTAGACTGTGCTCCGATGCGTTCAACTGCACCTCTAATTCTTTGGCTTTGGCGTGCTGCACGACATTCGTCACCGTCTCTTGCACGAGCCGATACAGCGCGGCTTCGATGCGCGGCGGCAGCGGCGGCAGTTCGTCGCTCACGCCGAGTTTGACCAGCAGATTACTGCCCGTCGTCAGCGAATGGATCAACGACCGAAGCGCGTCCGGCAGCGGTTGATTATCGAGCGAGGCTGCCCGCAAATCTTGCACCGAGCGCCGTGCCTCCTCAAGATTCTGGCGCGTCAGGCTCAACGCCCGCTGGATCGTCTGACGAAGGCGCTCCCCCGTCATGCCAGTTTCGAGCAGCGCGTCGGCGGTTTCCAGTTGCAGCGTGATAGCCGACATGCCTTGCGCCAGCGTGTCATGGATTTCACGCGCCAAGCGTGCCCGCTCCTCCAGTGCGCCGAGTTGTGTGCTGCGGGCGAACAACCGCGCCCGCTCGATGGCGATACTGAGCAGATCACCCACTGTGTACAGCAGTCGCAAGTCATCGGGCGAGAGTTCGCGCCAATCGCTGCTGACCACGTTCACGATGCCTAAGCGCTTGCCGTGCGAATACAGCGGCACACTGGCATGAGCGCGCAGTCCGTCAGTGCCCTTGGCGATTCCCTTCAAGCGTGAACACTGGATGATATTGACGTTTGCCGCGCCTTCCATATCACCGCTTTCATAAGTCTCGCGGCAGTGACACCAGCCCTCAAGGCGTGATGGCTTATCCGCCAGTACGGGCGGCAAATTCAGCGCGGCGGCAAGGTACATCGTGTCTGTTTCCTCGTTGACCAGCCAGATCCAGCCCGTATGCAGGTTGAACAGCGACACGATCTCGGTGAGCGCCGTACTCAGCGCCCGCGACAGGTCAAGTTCACGGTTCAGCGCTTCTGCGATCACGTTCAGGATCGAAAGTTCGCGGTTGCGCTGTTTCAATTGTTCGGCACTATCCAACATGCATCATGCCTTCATCTTGCTTCGACGCATTCCTAGATTATAGTCCTATCCGCTATTGCTGATTGGGCATTAGGGAATTGTTTGAACGACCATTCTAATTATGTCGTGATCTGACATGAATCGATCCTACACTGATGTTGTGAGGTTAGGAACACCGTGAAAGGAACAATGATCATGACGTATACCATCGAAATGAAAGACCGTCCGGAGCAGCGCACCCTCGCCATCCGCACGCACAGTCCTGTACAAGACCTACCAGTGGTGATCCCGCAGACGATGCAGAAGATCGGGGACTATCTGGCGCAGACGAAGCAGTCAACCAACGACATCCCGTTTGTTGGCTACTATAATATGGACATGCAAAATCTGGATGTCGAGATCGGCTTCCTGAGCAGCGGCAATGCGTCCGGACAGGGCAGCATCCAAACGGGCACGATTCCGGCGGGCAAGGCGGCGACGGTGATGCACATCGGCTCCTACGCCACCATCGGCAACGCGCACGAATTCCTGCACAAGTGGATGGAAGCCAACGGCTACCAGAGCGTGAACGGCTACTACGAGATTTACTTGAACGATCCCGCCGACACGCCCGAAGATCAGTTGAAAACCGAAATCTTTACGCTGGTCAAAACCAGCTAGTCGCACGAAAGGCCGAGTCGGCGGGCAGGTTCAACGCCTCGCCCGCCGCTCCTTGTCATGACCAATACCGCCACCCGCCTGATCACGTTGATTATGCTGCTTGAACACCGCCCCAATCAGAAGGCGTCGGAACTGGCAGAACGGCTCGGCGTGTCGGTGCGCACGCTGCACCGCTACATCGGGATGCTGGACGAACTCGGCATCCCGATCTATTCGGAGCGCGGGCCACAGGGCGGTTTCTCCTTGGTACGTGGCTACAAAATGCCGCCGCTGATCTTCACGCCGTCCGAAGCCGCCGCCCTATGCCTCGGCACAGGACTCGTCGCGGATTTGTGGGGGCAGCTCTACAGTGAACCCGCCCAAAGTGCCCTCGCCAAGCTGGAAAACATCTTGCCGGACGAGCAATTATCCGAGGTTGAATGGGCGCGGCGGGCGTTGGTGAATACGCCGTTGCCGAATCCACGCCTACAATCCTTCGCCCCCCGTCTGGAAGCCTTAAGACGTGCGCTACGCGATCGTCATCGTGTTCGGCTGGTATATCAGAGCGGCAATCAGTCGGAGATTCAGGAGCGGGAGTTCGATCCCTACGCGCTGGCCTATCGTGCGGGCTGGTGGTATGTGATCGGCTACTGTCATCTGCGCGAAGCCGTGCGCTCCTTCCGCGTGGATCGCATCCATCAATTGGACGTGCTGACGATGCCCTACCAGATTCCGGCAGATTTTGACGCACAAGCCTATCTGGCATTCGAAGTCGAAGCGGAAAAAGGTGTCCCGTTGCGGATGCATCTCACGGCAGAGTTCGCCTATCTCGCCACCAGCACGCCCGCCTTCTGGGAAAATCTCGACATGCAGCCCGATGGCTCTGTGATTGTGACCACGCGCATGATCGACATTTATCGCGCGGCTGGCTTCGTCTTCAGCTATGGGCCAGCCGCTACGGTCTTGGAACCGAAAGAATTGCAGGACATGATGCGCACATGGGCGGCGGAGTTGATCAAGCTGTACGATGAGCTGCCTAACCACTGATGCGTTGTCGAACATTCAATCATTCTGATTGACGAATGATACAAATGCTCTATAATAGAGAGACTTTCACAAACCCTGATTCGTTGGTATTCACGCCTGCAAATATCTGTCGTCATCGGTGATCGGATTCACAATATCACCACGACAAATGTTCACTGCTGCGTCACTTGCCTTATGGTGTTGTGAATGCCTTCGCGGATGTCTATGGAGCACGCTCATGCGCAAACTCATCGTCAGCAATATTCTGTCTTTGGATGGCTACTACGAAGGGAAAGGCAAAAGTCTCGACGCCCTATTCGATTACTTCCACGAAGACTACAAAGGTGATGAGAACTTCGACACCTACATGGCGGAACGCTTTCGCAGCGCCGATACAATCCTGTTAGGCGGTCGCTTGGCCTTTTTAGGCAACATGGGCTACTGGTCAGCGCTCCCCAATGATCCGAACGCGACGGCAATCCGCCGCGAGATTGCGCGTGTCATGAACCCGATGGACAAAATCGTAGTCTCGGATCATCTGACCGCCGAAGAATTCGCGCCGTGGACGAATACGCGCATTATCAAGCTGGCGGACGCCCATAAAGAGATCGCCGCGCTCAAGCAGCAGCCGGGGCGAGACATCCTGATTTTCGAAAGCCGCTTATTATGGAATGATCTGCTGGTCAATGGGCTGGTGGACGAGCTGCATTTCACCATCTTCCCCGTGATCGCGGGCGAAGGTACGTCGCTGTTCGTCGGTCGTCCGCCCGTCTCGCTCAAACTGTTGGCGACGCGTACATGGCAAGGCTCCGGCAACATCCTCGCCATCTACAAGCCGACCGTCAAAAAAGCCTAGCTTGGATCGCATCCCAACCTGATACAACAAGGGGCGCTCTCTGGAACGCCCCCTCTATCCGCGTCTTGGCTAATGCGAGGATGTCAATAATGGTCGGTTAGTGGCGATATCGATGCCGAGCCGTTTGCCCGTCGCTTCGGCGTGTTTGCCGACATCTTCCGAATTATCATGCACAATTCTTCTGGCGGCCTCAAATTCCAAGTTCTTATTCATTTCTAGTTCGGTAGCCGAGATGGTTTCCGCCAGTAGTTCGTAGCTCACCGCCAACATGGATTGATGATCGCGCACGTTGGCATCTTTCTTCAATCCCATTTGTTCGCGCAGTTTAGCCGTATTGCGCTTCCACAGACCCAACCGCATAGCATCGGTGATCACACCATAATGCCATCGTTGCGGTTCGCCTTTCAAGGCATGTTTGAACGCGCCCGTGAAGCGCAGTCGCGCAGCTTTGCTCTGGATGCGCACCGCGATCCACTCCTCAGATTTGCCCATGCGGCGGTAGGCTTCAATCGCCGCGTCGATGGCTTGCTCCGGATCGATGCGGAAATCATCGAGCACCACGCCAGCTTGGGCGAGGAACTTGAGCACTTTATCACGCAGCCCTGTATTAGCATCCATACGCTGCGTGATCTGATATAGTCCCACTGCCGCTGCATAGTCCATTTTGTAAGATTTGCCATCGCGTGCGCGGTAGGGCAGTTGCGTACATAGTGTACGCATCTCAATTCCAATCTTCTTTAAGCGGCGCTTCATCGCTGTCCAGAAAGTACGCGGTTCGCCTGAGTGTGCGACGCCCGCGATCCAATCTTGGACGGCGTAGTAGCGTTCGCCCTCGATATCGGCGTAGGCTAAAGGAAATCCAGCGAGATCAGCGATAATTTCAGGGAGCGGACGCGGGTCATTGGCAGGTAACGACAAAGAGACGGATGGTGTGGTAAAATCCGACATGTGGAACCTCCTTACTAGGTTCTGCGCCCCTCTAGTTGTTGACAGCAGCTAGAGGGAATTTCTATTTAGTTGCGATCAACACTTTACCATAATTTCGCACATCCTGTCTACTATTTTATTCGCTATAAATTTCACTAACGTCAGTCTGTCTCCCGCCCTGTGGCGTTACTTGTCACAAAATTGTCATAGCATAGGACACATGGGTAAGTCGAACCTGTGGTAGGATTCGCGACATGGTTTTGAATCGTCCAACATGAGATGTAGCCACTATGTCCATCGATCCCGCCTTTATGGAACTTATCCAAGCACATGAACGCACATGGGGGCTGGAACAATACCCCGGTCGTCCTACGCTCTCCGAACTGCTCAATAGCCCGGTTGTCGTCATGTGGTCACAACAAGCGCGCACGCAAGCCGAACAGGCACGGGGTGCCGATCCGACGCCTAGTAAATTCCTGCTCACCGCCCATCAAAACGTTGACGAACTGCAAGAGATTATTCTCGGCATGATCCTCGCCAACAAGGTGGTGGCGGATCCGAAACGGCGCATCTTCCGCATCTTCGTGCGGCAAAAACAAGTCGAGATTCGCGGCATTCAGTTGATCGTGTCCGAGAAAAGCGAAGGCCGACCCAAACGCTGATCCCTGCCTACGCCGGAACGTGCCGTTGTCTCATCTGATAGGGTTGGGTTATCTGAGGAGATAGACGCTCGTGTTAAAACAGTCACAACCTCCAACGCAGCCATCTACCACTGTGTCAGGCGGTGTCCACTCGGTGACAGCGGCATTGCGCGGGGTCGCCACCGCGCACGGCATCATCAATCCGGTCACCAAGACCCCGTATACCGAAGCGATGCTGCTCGGTCTGGGCGGTGGTCTGGGGGCGGGCTATATCCTGTGGGAATTCAAAGCACGCGAGTTTGCCAACATCGTTTTGGGCTTCCGCTATCGCTGGAATTATCCCGCCGAGAATCTGGCACGCTTGGCGGCACGGCTTGGTGCGGTCGTCGCCGTTCAGGAATTTACCAGCGCCAACGCCGCGCTGACCGCCCTGCAAAACGCCGATTGGCCCGTCATCGCGTGGGTGGATAAGGCACACATGCCCTATCATTACCTGCCGGAGTCACTCAAAGGCTATATCAGTCATGTGCTGGTCGTGCGCGAAGTCATAGGCGATCAGGTAATCGTGGACGATCTAGCGTCGGAGCCGTTCAGCGTGCCAGCCGACATCTTCGCGGCAGGGCGGGCGCGCATCGACTCGGACAAAAAACGCCTAATACAGGTCGGCAAAGGCAAAACCATCGATCTGCCCATCGCCATCAAAGATGCTATCAACGAGTGCATCGAACACCTCGGCGGTGATTCGGAGTCGTTTAACTTGCCCGCATGGAAGAAGTGGGCAAAGCTATTGACGCATCCCAAGGATAAAAAGGGCTGGCCTACCGTCTTTCGCGAACACATCGGCCTATATTCGACGCTGCGCTCTGTCTTCGAAGGCATCTGCTTGGATGACACCGAAGGCCAAGCATTACGCAGCATGTACGCGGATTTTCTGGATGAGGCTGCCGACACGATCAAGCTGCCCGCGCTCCATGAAGCCGCTGCCCGTTTTCGTGAGGTAGGCAAACACTGGGTACAGGTTGCCGAGCAAGCCCTGCCGGATGAGATCGCGCCGTTCAAGGCAACCAAAGCGCTGCTGCGAGAACGCTACGCCGCCTATCGCCGCCACGATCTCGCGGCCTTAGCGACTATCAATCCGCAGTTGGAACAGCAGCAAGCGCTGTACGATCACGATTTTCCCATGAACGCGGCAGATGTCCCCGTCCTGTTCGAGCGTCTCTCCGCTGCCCTCATGACCGTCTACGACGCCGAGTCCGCCGCCCTCAAACAGTTGAAAGCGGCAATGGCTTGATCAAACATACAGAGTCCAACCCAACCTGAGCTGATACCGTGCCAACTGGTTCCCCCTCTTTGCGAAGCGGAGAGGGGGTCAGGGGGTGAGGTTGCTTAGTCAGCGACCAATCTCACGGCTTGTCGATCAGACGATCGCGTCCGAGAGCTTGAGGGTGCGCGTGATCTGCTCGATGTGGTTAACATCGTGTAGCGTCACGTGCGCCGCCAGATCGTATAGCGTCATCTCGCCATAGGTCGCGTGTGTCCCGGATCGCGTCCACAACGCCTCGTCCACGCTGGATAAGCGCTGTACCAACTCTTTGCGCATCGTCACATACGCGGAAAATTCGGCGCGGAAATCTTGGTGAGGGTAGTCGCGCTGCTTGGGCAGTTCCACCAGATCAATGGACGGCAGCATCGGATGATCCAGCGTCAAAATGGCTTCCACGCGTTTGAGCGTCAGCACTTCCAAATCGCGCATATGGCACATGGCTTCCGTCACCGTCCAGCCATTCGGCCCATCCGTCAACTGGTGAGCTTGCGCGTCGGTGACATCCTTCAACAGTGCGTTCAGCAGCACTGGCGTTTTGCGTAACCACATTAAACAGCGATCGGATGAAAAGATAGACATGTCGATTGACCTTTCATGACCTTCTGGTGAAAGGTCAATCATAACCTGTTGCTAGTCTTAGGCCGAGTAACGCAAATTCGCCAACGGTGAGCCGAGCGCGGCGCATTCGGTCACCAAGCGCTCAAACTCGCGCAGAATATCCTCGCGGCTGCTGTTCGTAGGCACTTGGCACACGATGGCATGTTTAGCGGTTTGTGGTTCCACGGTGTCCGCCATCAGCAGCATCAAATCGGGAGTATCGGTCGTACCGAACGCGCCCAGATGTGGCAAGGCGGCTTGCGCTACTGCCGAGGTGCCATCCACGATGATGACCGTCGGCATATACAAGGCGTACATCGCCAACGCGGTTGTGGTGTTCGAAGCCAGCATCAATTGATCGTGCGGGATGATACTGCTGATCACATTCAGCAGCTTGGAGTCGTCGTCACCGATATACAGTACACGGTTCAGTTGAGCATTCATGCCGTTCTCTCCCATATCCTACAATTGCATTGTAGGACGACTTTGAGATGGCGTCCAATGGACGTTTACGATACCAACCATCGGCTGAATCGATACTGAACTTCAGTCCCAAACCGGTGCGAATCCCGCTTGTCCCTCCCACAGGTCAGGCAGCGTTTGCCGCATGATCATGACCACACGCGCATACGTCTCCGCTGTCCAGCGCCGCTCCTCGAATAGGTCAAGCGCGGCGTTACCAGTACCCGCCACGAATCGCCGCTCAGAAGCGTGGAAATGCTGCACGACGAACTTATCCGCACCCGTCGCTAACACTGCCTCCGCGAACTGCTGCGGATCGCGCACAGGCAGCAGTGGCGTCATCGTGATGCAGGTGCGCAAGCCCGCCTGATGCAGCCGTTGCACTGCTTCCAACCGCCGCGCGTTCGAGGGACACGTCGGCTCGAACACGCGCCGTACCGCCTCGTCGTCGGTCGTCACGGTCATGTTGATCTGCACATGCTGGAACTGCGTCAGCACATCGATGTCGCGCGTCACCAGCGGGCTGCGTGTCTGGATCACGAGGCGCGGCTGATGATAGGCCGCCAATTCTTCCAGAATGGCGCGCGTTAACTCCAATTCCTTCTCAATCGGTTGGTACGGGTCGGTGACGCTGCTCATGTAGATAGTCTGCCCGTTTAGTGGACGGCGGCGCTTCTTGAGCAGATCGAGCGCGTTCTCCTTGACCTGCACCCAATTGCCCCACTCGGCTTTAAGCGTTTCCGTCCGCGCGAAGAAGGCCGCGTAACAGTAGGTGCAGCCGAACGTGCAGCCGCCGTAAGGATTTAGCGTGTAATCGAAGGTGCCGATATAGCCCGATGAACGGGTGAGGATGCTTTTGCTCGGTTTGAACTCAACGCGGCTGTGTCCGATCTGCGTGATGGTGGTCATGCGCCCTCACTAGCTAATGTCACGGTCGTTACTTGAGCTTGTCGATGATCTCCGCGCACGTTTCGTCAGTGGTTTTGTCCTTGGTATACACTACGATCTTGGCGAGTTGATGGTTAGCGGGATGCTTGACGAAATTCTTGTTGATTTCGAGCAGACGTGGGTCTACCGTCCCGACTTCCTTGAGCAGCAGCGCAGTGAAACGTGCATTTACCTCCTCGACTGACTCATCAAGATCGGGCGACGGTAGCAGCATGATCACATTCGGGTACGGAGCCAGCGCATGTTCAACCCGCGCGAACAAGGCAGCGTCCTCCTGCACGGTGTAACCCGCGCCGAAATCGATCACGCTGTTCGGATGCTCAACTAGCACGCGTTCCAACGTCCCCACCTCGAACGGCTTCCAATAGCGGATCAGGCCGATCATCCCCTCGTCAGAGTTCGCGAGCTGGGAGGCCACCTTTTTGTCATAGCCAAGCTCATCAAAGTACGTCCAGCGTTCATCATCCACTTCGTAATGAGGAATATTGAGTTTTTCCGCCAGCACTTTGGCGATGGTGCTCTTGCCCGCACTCATCGGGCCGATCAAGATGATGGTTGAATCCATGTCTACGTCACCTCATGCCCCGTCCGGGACATAACAGAACAAATATACACAACGAGCGGCGCTTTGTCTAGCCCGCAAATTCTATTACACGCGTCGGTAACCTGATTATGCCACTTTTTGCCTACACGCTCCGCCCATGCGATGATTGACGGGCGATTTTTATGCCGATCAACGAACCAGTATGACAGCTCTACTCACCATCGTCCACGCCAGCAAAAGTTATAACCACATTCCCGCGCTGATCGATGCGTCGCTGGAACTGTACGGCGGCGAAGTTCACGCACTGATGGGCGAAAACGGCGCGGGCAAATCCACGCTGATCAAGTTGTTAGCGGGCGTCGTCAGCCCCGATTCGATACAATTGCGCCTCAACGACGCGCCGATCACCATCACCCATCCCTCAGACGCTTTCCGCGCGGGGTTACGCTTCATTCACCAAGAACTCAACGTCGTGCCGCAGTTGTCAGTGGCGGAAAACATCTTCCTCAGCCAGCGTTATCCGCGCCGCGCCGGTCTATTCGTGGATTGGGGCAAGCTGCACCAAGCCGCGCACGCCGTTTTGATGCATCTCGGCGTGACTCACATCCAGCCTACCACGATCATGGCACGGCTGAGTGCTGGTGATCAAATGCTGGTCAAGATCGCGGCGGCTTTCGCAGGCGATAACGCCTCGATCTACGTTATGGACGAACCTACCGCCGCCCTCACCAATGAGGAAGCCGAACGCCTCTTCGCCGTCATTATGCAGTTGAAGGCGCGCGGTTGTGCCGTGCTATATGTCTCGCACCGCATGGACGAGGTCTTTCGCATCGCGGATCGCATCACCATCATGCGCGATGGGCGCGTCGTGACCACCACCGCCACCGCCGATACCTCGCCGCCCGCGCTGATCCACCTGATGACCGGGCGCGATTTGCAGCATGTTTATCCACCGCGTACGCAGCCAATCAGCGACTCGCCCTTGCTAGAAGTGAACAGTCTGCACACCGCCAGCCTTCAGGATGTCTCGTTCAGCCTCAACGCGGGCGAGATCATTGGCCTCGCTGGCTTAACAGGTTCTGGACGCAGCGAACTCGTGCAAGCCCTGATCGGGGCGGATCGCGTCCACAGTGGCGAGTTGCGCTTGGCGGGTCAGCCGCTTACGCATCGTGATCCGGCAGGCGGCTGGAGTAGCGGCCTTGCCTACGTGCCCGAAGAACGCCGTTCGCAGGGCTTGATCCTCACGCGCAGCGTCGGCAACAACGTCACGCTGCCACACCTCCACTACTTTAGCCATTTCAGCCTATTCCTGAACAACGGGCATGAAAACAGCCTGACCGCCATGTTGGGCGACTCGGTACGGCTCAAGTCGCAAGGATCGCGGCAGGTGGTGCGCGAACTCAGCGGCGGCAACCAGCAAAAAGTCGTCTTCGCGCGGGCGATGGCACGTTCACCCCGCGTACTGCTGCTGGACGAACCAACGCGCGGTGTCGATGTCGGCGCGAAATTTGATATTTATACCCTGATCCGCGAAGCCAGTGCGCAGGGGATCGGCATCTTGCTGATCTCGTCAGAACTGCCAGAGCTGCTCGGCCTATGTGATCGCCTGCTGATCATGCGGCGCGGCACGCTGGCGGCGATGGTACCAGCGCAGGGCTTGACTGAAGCAGGGTTGCTCTCGTTATGTTACGGAGAATTAAATGAACGTGGATAGTCGCCCTGCCATCAACTGGCAGCGTTTACTGCGGCGCAATGGCACTCTGATCGGCTTCCTGCTGCTGGTGATCATCATCGGCGTACAGCGTCCCAACACCTTCATGACCATCACCAACTGGCTGACCATCACGCAGCAGGTCAGCATTCTAGGCGTGGTAGCCTTCGCCATGACCGTCGTCATGGTCATGGGCGACTTCGACCTGAGTGTCGGGACGTTGGCCTCGCTCTCCGCCATCGTGGCGGCGGTACTCCTCCGCGCCGAATACCCGATCCCGTTGGCGCTCGGACTCGCGCTGCTGGTAGGCATCGGCGGCGGCTTGATCAACGGCATTGTGATCTCCTATCTGGGTATTTCGCCGTTCGTGGCCTCGCTCGGCACCTTGACCATCTTCAGCGGCATCGCCTTCATCGTCAGCGACGGCAAAACTATCTTCGGGCGCGCCATCCCGCAGCCTGTCAAAGATTTCGCGACGGGCGGCATCACCCTGTTCAGCGTTGGCAACCAGACCGTCATGATCCCCAATCTGACCATCGTTGCCTTCATCACCCTGATCGCGATCTGGATTCTGCTAGAGCAAACCGTTTTCGGGCGGCGGCTGTATGCCATCGGCGGCAACCGTGAAGCGGCGCGGCTAGGCGGGGTACGCGTCCGGCTTCTGCGCATGATCGCCTTCGTATTCACAGGCGCGGGTGCGGCCTTAGCGGGTGTGATGCTGGTTAGTCGCCTCGGTTCTGCTAATCCCACGCAAGGCGACGGCCTGATGCTGAACGCCATTGCGGCGGTCTTCCTCGGCATGACCATGAGTGAAGAAGGCGAACCGCATGTCCTCGGCACATTGGTCGGCGTGCTGATTCTCGGCGTGCTCACTAACGGCCTCACGCAGCTCAACGTCGATAGCTATGTCCAGCAAATCCTAACGGGGGCAATCATCATTCTGGCAGTCTTGCTCAGTAGCCTATCCCGTCGCTGAATCGACTGCCAATCGTACGCGTGAGAACTGCCGATCCTCGCCACAATCGTGCCTCTATTTACGATGTGGTGAGGGCTGCTCCATGATCATCATGCTCAACGGCAGTTTCGGCGTCGGCAAATCCTCCGTCGCCTACGCATTGCTTGATTTGCTCCCCAGCGCGATGTTGTTCGATCCCGAAGAGGTCGGTCTCATGCTGCGCAAAGTCACCTTCGGCATCCTCCCCGACGCCGAAAATACCGATGACTTTCAGGACATTAGCGCATGGCCTCCACTCGTCGTCGCTACTGCCGCTGAACTTCACCACCGCTATCAACGTACCCTCATCGTGCCCATGACGCTCGCCAATCCCGATTACTTCGCGCACATCAAGTCCGGCCTCGCGCAGATCGGTATCCCGTTGCATCACTTCTGTCTCGTCGCACCTCTTGAGACTGTCTATGATCGCCTACGCTTGCGCGGCGAACGTGACGGCTCATGGGCGTTCCGCAAAGCTGCCCGCTACGTGCCAATGTTCAACGATCCCCTCTACGCTCACCATCTCGACACCACCACCCTCACCGCTGCCGAACTTGCCCGCCACATAGTACAATCGCTACCTATAACCTGATCGTTCCAACTTATTCGCTTTACTTAGCACTTGGCACTCAGCACTTAGCACTATTCTTTAGGAGTCCCCATGCAGATCGATCTCACAGGCAAGACCGCGCTCGTCACGGGCGGCAGCGTCGGCATCGGTAAGAGCATCGCCTTAGCCTTGGCGGAGTGCGGCGCGCATGTCGCCCTCACCTATCTCACGCATCCCGAAGCGGGGGAAGCCGCCGCTGCCGAAATTCGGGCGCACGGTGGCACCGCCTACAGCTATCACCTCGACGCCACCGACAGCGTTCAGGTCGATTCCGTCATGCGTCAAGCCGCCACCGATCTTGGTGGTCACATCGACATTCTGATGAACAACGCCGGACATCTGGTTGGTCGCGTCAAAGTGGACGAGATGAGCGACGAGCACTGGCACAAAGTCATCGATGTCAATGTCACCAGCGCCTTCTACTGCACCCGCAGCGTCCTCAACTACATGCATGGTGGTCGGATCGTGCTGAATTCTTCACTTGCGGGGCGCAACGGCGGCAGCAATGGCGCAGTAGCCTACGCGACGGCGAAAGCAGCGCTGTTCGGCCTCACGCGCGGCCTCGCCAAAGAACTCGCCCCGCGTGGCATCACGGTCAACGCCGTCGCGCCGGGGTTCATCATCGATACGCCTTTCCATGAGACATTCACGGGGGTGGACAACTACCAGAACATCATCAACAACATCCCCCTCAAGCGCGCGGGCGTGCCGCAAGACGTAGCGAACGCGGTGCTCTATTTCGTCTCCGAGATGGGCGCTTGGGTGACGGGTCAGGTGGCGGAGATCAATGGTGGGGCTTGGTTCGTCTAGCCGCGAACACACAATAATTCAGCATGATCACCAACAGCGCGTTGCTGATCGGGGTCGAATCACCTGAACTTCAAACATCATTTGTTGCGATCACGCTGAGTTTCGTAGAGACTTCGTTCCCTAAGCCTGACGCTTATGGGTTGTCACTACATAAGCTAACAAGAACCGTCGAAGGTTATCACTATCACCTTCAGCCCAGTGATTATGGTGTATCAGAAAATAATGCGGGAATAAGACGCGCACGCTAATGCTTATTCTTGAGTCCCGCAGGGACTTCGTAGGGTAAGCCCGACAATTCATTGTCGGGGATCGTTTGCCTGACTAATTTCTTAAACACCATTATCACTTGTTTTCATTGGGGCTTGGCACTTGCAAAGCCCCGATGATTCGATACGTCATCGCATCAAACACGGGTCGCCAAGAGGCTTATTTCTTGTGAGCGGGTTTCTCCGGCTCGACCTTGGCCTTTTTCAGCGTCTCGATGATGTCATCAAGGGTCTTGTTGACCAGCGAGCGATACCCCTCGATGGCTTCCTTGACGGCGGCTTCGCTGTGCGTCTGGAAATTCTCAGGCAGCAGCGCCAGCATCGCTTTACCGGCTTCGGTAAACGCTTTGCGTTGATGCTCTACAAATACTTCGAGAGGCGTAGGTTCAGCCGGAACTTCCGGGGTCTCAAGGGATACGACGGGGGCTTTGGTTGATGATTTATTAGTCATAGATCACGCCTAACTGGTGCGTTGCACCGGCAAATCAAATAACTATTTGATTAAAGTCTAGCACTAGAATAATAGGCAGTCAACAACGTCACTCGCTGGTCTTGCGTCGCGGACGGCATCGACTACCATCGACTACCATGCTACGGTTCTTCACTACCCATTCTCCGAGATCTTCTGCGCGCATTGGACGAGTTCCTGCGCCGACTGCGTGAATGGCAGCAAGCTGAACAGCGATCCCTTTGTGAGCGCCAACTGTTTCCGCACGATCATGGAGATCGGCGGTGCTTGTCCTGTCATCGCCTTGATCCAACTGCCATAATCGCTCTCCAACACGATGCTGGCACGTGTTCTCGCTTCCTGTGGTGTGAGCATACACGCTGCTCGGCAGTGCCCGCGATGTAGATCGAGCCAGACAGCCACGTCCTGCAAATATTGATGTTCCGGCGATGCGCGCATGATGAAAGCCAACGCGCCAGCCTCCCACCGCGTCGAGGCGGCTTGGTAAGCGGAACTAGCGTTGATCGCCACTTGGTACGCAGCCACCCACTCCTCTGTGAAAATGCGGAAGCGGTCAGGTTTCGGCGCGGCTTCAGGTACCTGTTCCTTGACTCCAACAGCGGGTGACGCGCTTGTAGCTGAACTACCTTCTGCGGCAGGCGTGCTCGCTGCTTCCTTTGCGGGGACGGCTGCCACGGCTGCTTCTGGCGCTCCACTGACGGCTTCTGATTTCACTTCTTGGGGCGGATCAACCTTGACTGGTGCGTGTGCGGGCACTTGTGCCGCCATGCGCAGCGCCAGATAAGCGCGCTCCAGACAGCGTTGAATCTCCAGCACATCGGGGATGATTCCCGCGTCCGCCACCACGCTCATGCTGATCTTGTCGTCGTAGCTCATGATCACCGTTGCCATGCCCATTGAGGCGTTCAGCGGGAAGTAACCATAACTGTGCAGCATCTTGTGCCCCATCAGATAGATGGGCGTCGGCGGACCAGCCACGTTGGTACACCACGTATGCGCCAGAAACGCGAATACCTGCGGCGCGAATCCCCAGATCAACGGCTGTGCGAAGTTATTCACCAGCGACGGCAGGGTAAGCAGCATATCCACGCCGTGCGTAAGCTGGGATTGCTTCATGGTCTGGCTGTAATGCACGACTCGTTGCAGGCAAATCAGCGGATCGTCCAGATACATCGGAATGTCAATCGGCAGCACGGCGATCCGGTTGCCAAGCGCCCCTTTTTCCTCGTCCGCGCGCACGTTAACGGGTGCTAACACGCGCAGGAAATCCTGATTTGCTTTTTCGCCAGCTTTGACCAAGTACAGGCCGAGCGCCATCCCCAGAATCGTGAGCATGACCTCATTGATCGAGGCGTGGTGTTTCGTATGGATCGCGCGTACTTCGTCCAGCGAGAATTCCGCCCATGCGATGGTCAGCCTGCCCGTGTTCGTCCCGTTGATCAGCAGTTTCTGGATCGGGTTCAAGTTGTCGCTGATCAGGTTCGCGATCCCCGCGAAGGTTTTCCGCCGTCCTTCGCGGTCAGCGAGGATGCTGGTCAACTGCAAGGCTTGATTGCCCAACCGCTGCAAAATCGAGAACTTGAATGGCAGCTCTTTCGTCACATTGCTGGCGAGGATTTCCAGCGCGTTCGGCACGGGCGGTGGCACATAAAACACTTTCTGCGGCGACAGTGGGCTAGAATCCGGTGTCAGGTCGAGCAGCAGCGTGAACAATTCGACGGCGGACAAACCATCCACCATGCAGTGATGGACTTTGAACACCAGCGCCGTTTGGTTGTTTTCCAAGCCGCTGACCATGTGAATTTCCCACAGCGGGCGTTCACGATCCAGCATTCCAGAGATGATATGTCCGGCGAACTCCCGCAGTTGCTCAAGCGTACCGGGCGTATCCATTTCGTGATGGTAAACATGGCGGTTGGTCTGGAAATCGGGATCGAGCACCCAGCGTGGTTCGCTCAAGCTCAACGGGGCTTGTACGATGCGTTTTAGGTAGATCGGAGCCTGATAAATCCGTGAGTCGATGAACTTGAAGAAGTCATCAAAAGGAATCTGTCCGTCAAAAATGGTGATCGCGCCCAAATTCATCGGGGTTTTGGGGGTGTCAACGTAATAAAAGGCGCTGTCCACGGGGCCGAGAAAATCGGAACGGTACTCCGACGCCATGATACTATTCCTTCTACCTAAAACTAAGTTTCAGCTTGCAAACGCCAGCCATAGGCAGCTTCATCCTATGCCGAGGCGTGTTTCGCCCGCCATTGGCTAATGTAATTTATTCGGGGTGAGAGATAACATATCTGCTATCTCCATTGCTGAAATAGAGGAAATTTCTACGGGCAAACGCGCGAAAAACCTAGCCCTCTCAATCCCACACGGCGGGGCTTTCAGATCAAGAATCTTTCTCCCTTTCCTCGCGTGCGGGGAAAGGGTCGGGGATAGGGGTTATACGCTTCCCTCCTCAAAGCCCCTCGCCTGCGGGAGAGGGGTTGGGGTGAGGGCAAGTATCAACCATTTCACCCACTAGGCATGTACAGCGGCGGCGGATAGCGCCTTTTGTGCCGCTTCCATCCCCTTCTCGATCAACAGCTTTTGTGCTTCGGGGCGGAACGAGAATTCAGGAGCAAGGAAGAATTCCACATCCGTCGGGTCAGGCTCGATCCAGATGATCTCCTTACCCGGATTCTGCTGCTCATAAATGTAGCGCCACGTCGCGATGCGCTCGTGGAAGATCGTATACACGCCCTGCTTGAAGATGTTCAACCAGCCCATATCCCTGACCGAACGCGGCCCCGCAAGGTGGATCGGCTGATACGAGTGTGAAATGATCACACGATCTGCCAGCCGGATGCCAATATCCGCTGATAACGTCTGCTTGATCTCCCCATCTACGTAATACTGATCATCGATCTTCACCGGCTCGAACACGCCGGGGATCGCGCTCGACGCCCGTACCGCCCTGCTGATCGGGACGCCCGTCGTGAACCGATTCTCGACATCTTCAAAATGATAGTTGCCATTGAACACCGATCGCAGGTGCGGGTTATCGAGGAACGATGCCGTCACGTACAGGTCGATCTTGTTTTCAGCGAAGTCCTGCGTCGGCAGCAGCGCATCCATCAACCGTTCCAGAGCGGCGGGGTCGAACAGCCCGATGATCTCCGTCTGGTTGCCGATCAGTTTATCCAGTGCTTCATTGATCAAATCTTTGCCAAGCATCCACGGCAGCGAGGCGATGAACTTGGCGCTTTCCTGCAAAAAGGCAAAATATTGCCGCAAATAGCTGTGATACAGGGGCTTGAACAATGTGGTCATCGACAGCGACTCAACCCAGATGTCGCGTTCGGGGACGTATAATTTCCTAGCGCCAATCGAACCCATCAGCGTCGTCGCGCTGATTCCGCCCGCCGCGAATGCGCCGATCACCGCCCCCGCGCTGGTGCCCACAATCGCCGTAATATCTTCGCCCGCCTCCTCCAGCGCTTTCAGCACGCCGAGGTGATAATAAAAACCTTTAAGTGCGCCGCCGCCGAGCACCAAGGCGGTGCCCGGTTTTTTCTTTAATTGTGGAATATCTCTCATCTATTTATCGCCGCTCGCTGTTTCAAAGCTGACACCATGTAGAGCATATCGATATTTAATAATGTGAACAATTATATCTCATAGACATGACATGTGAGGCTTACCGCCAATCTCAGACTCTCTATAATTGGGAATAGCGTCTTGAAAAGTGCCACGTGCTGTCGAACCAGAGTTCGGAGATGTCATGGCTATCGCGACCATTCATATTCCTAATCTTATTCTCAAGCAGCTTTATACTGTCGGCAGTTTAAAAAATACCCATGCTGGCGTCCAGTTTTCCGTAAAAAATCGCCTTCGAGAAACGCAAATCACCCACCTCCTCTCCATCAAACTAGATGATCTGCTCGTTCCTTTGGATGCGATCACGCTTGATCTGGGCGATGGCGTCCGGCTGCATCCCGCCAACATTTCGGATGCCTCACCGCTCTTTTTCCCGCTCCGCAAAGTCGTGACCATCAACCTTGACATTGCGCCGCTAGAACTCGGCAAACACGATCTCGAATTCAGTTTCAGCGCCGTCCCCTTCGGGCAGATCAAAGTCACCGTCAACGACGTGATCAACGCCGACATCGTCCCGCTGACGGGCTTGCCGCGCGACGAAGCCGACGACTATGCCGCCAGTGTGATCTCCGAACGTCAGTCATTCGTAGAAGAATTCAGCGGCGTACCCGTGCAGCATGTCAAACGTTACAGCTTCGATCCGCACCTCGCCAGAGGCAATTGCGAACATTTCACGGGCGTCGTCCAGATTCCGTTAGGCTTCGCGGGGCCGATGAAGATCAACGGCGAACACGCGCACGGCGAATTTCTAATCCCGCTTGCCACTTCCGAAGGCACGCTGGTCGCCTCCTACAATCGCGGTATCAAGTTGCTCAACCTGTGCGGCGGCGCGAAGTGTACGGTCGTTGCCGATGCCATGCAGCGTGCGCCCGTCTTCGTCTTCGAAGATGCGCGTGGCGGGCGTGAATTCATCAACTGGGTCAAGCTGCATCTGGACGACATCCGCGCCGAGGCCGAAGCTACCTCCAACGTCGCGAAACTGCTCTACATCGATCCCTATCTTTCCAACAAATTTGCCTTTTTGCGCTTCAACTACTCGACGGGCGACGCGGCGGGGCAAAATATGGTCGGGCGCGCCACCTTCGCCGCGTGCAGTTGGATCATCGAGCAGTACAAAGATCACGCGATCCAGCACTTCTATCTAGAATCGAACTTCGCGACAGACAAAAAAGGCTCTCAGGTGAACATGCTCCATACGCGCGGCAAGCGCGTCACGGCGGAGATCACCATCAAGCGCGAAACGCTGATCAAGACCATGCGCGTCGAGCCGGAAAGTCTCTATCGCCACGCCTCCTTCGCCAATGTCGGCGCGTTCCTCTCCGGCGCGAACAACAACGGCTGCCACTCCACCAACGCCATCACCGCCCTCTTCATCGCCACCGGGCAGGATGTCGCCAACGTCGCGGAATCCTCCGCCGCCATCCTGTACACCGAACTCACGCCAGAGGATGATCTCTATGTCTCGCTCACCATCCCCTCGCTGATCGTCGCGACTTACGGCGGCGGGACGGGCTTGCCCACGCAGCGCGAATGCCTAGAAGTCATGGGCTGTTACGGCAAAGGTCACGTCAACAAACTCGCGGAGATCGTGGCGGGCGTAGCGCTGGCGGGCGAACTCTCGCTCGGCGCGGCGATCTCCTCGCTGGACTGGGTATCCAGCCACGAGAAGTACGGGCGCAATCGTTAACCAACGAGGGAAGCCAAACGATGTCAATCGTAGCTGGTATGTTCCTGCTCATCCTCGCGATGTTGATCGTAGTAGTCGCCTTCCGCGCCGAGTTTTACGCGCTCATCCTGCATCTGCGCCCGCCACAGTATTTGGTCAGCGTCGAACGCCGGATCGCTGTCCCCATGCCCGACGGCATCACGCTGATGACCGATCACTACGCCCCGCGCGCCGATGGCTCCTTCCCGACCATCCTGATCCGCTCACCCTATGGGCGCGAACCGAACGACGGCGGCTTCGGGCATATCCTGACCTTTTTTGCCATCCGTTTTGCCGAGCGCGGCTATCATGTCGTGGCGCAGGACACGCGCGGACGCTTCCGGTCGGGCGGCGACTTCTTCCCGTCTGTTGCCGAGCGCGAAGATGGCTTGGCGACGCTGGCATGGTTAGTGCGGCAGTCTTGGTACAACGGCAGTCTTGGCCTATGGGGGCCAAGCTATCTCGGCATCACGCAGTGGACGCTGGCAACCGCGACGCCCATGATCAAAGCCATGTTGCCGAGCATCACCAGCGCCAAATTATTCACCATCCTCTTTCCCGACGACTCGTTCGATCTCGGCCTCAGCATCCGCTGGCCTGCCATTTTTCAGGCGTTGGACAAAGGCCGTGATGCTGCCCTGTGGCGTGCCCTTCCACCGCTGCTGAACCTCGAAAAAAACATCGCGCCCGCCTTTGCGCATCTACCCATCGTCACAGCCGACGAACATGTGCTAGATCGTCCGCTGCCCTATTACCGCGCATGGCTTGATCGCTTGCATCCCGCCTCACCGATCTGGCAAGAAACCGCGCAATCGATGCAAATCGCCAGCACGACAGCCGCCATCCATCTCATGGGCGGCTGGTACGATTTCTTCTTGCGCGGTCTGCTGCTCGATTACGCCGAATTGAAAGCGGCGGGCAAACCGCCCTACCTCACCATCGGGCCGTGGTTTCACTTCAGCGACTCGATGATCATGACCGACAGCCTGAAAGAAGGCCTCGACTGGTTTGACACGTATCTGCGCGAAGACCATACTCACTTGCGTGACAAACCCGTGCGCCTCTACGTGATGGGGGTCAACCAGTGGCGCGATTTTGACACGTGGCCGCCGCCTGCCGCCGCGACCCGTTACTATCTGCACACCGCCACTCTTATGACGGACGTGCCTGCTGTCACGGTACCGCCCGATCACTATCAGTACGATCCCGCTGATCCCACGCCAGCCATCGGCGGCACGCAGTTCAGCCTATGGGCGGGGCGGCGTGATAACACAAGCGTGGAGGCGCGTCCCGATGTCCTGTGCTACACCTCAGCTCGCCTCACCGCGCCACTCGAAGTGATCGGTCACGTCAAATTGGAACTCTACGTCAGTTCCACCTTGCCATTCACCGATTTCTTCGGGCGTCTGTGTGATGTCCATCCCAACGGGCGCTCGTATAACGTCTGCGATGGCCTGTTCCGCGTCACGCCCGATAAAGGCACGCGCCAACCCGACGGCAGCTTACGCATCGAGATCGACATGTGGGCGACGGCGCACTGCTTCCGTGCGGGGCACCAGATTCGCCTGCAAGTTTCCAGCGGCGCGCATCCCCGCTGGATTCGCAATCTCGGCACGGGCAGTCCGTTTGCGACGGACACCGACATGAAAGTCGCGCACCAGACCATCTATCACGATCAGGCGCATCCATCCGTCCTGATCCTTCCCGTAATCGTTCCTCAATAACCACCGCTCTAACCTGATTGCGTGGTATGCTGAGGTGACAACCAAACAAATATTTGATTAACTCGCCTTTCGCAGTTTGCATCTTGCCTACGGCGATAATGGTGAAAAGGGTTCTACATTATCCTTTGGTTCCCCCTCTCCGCTTCGCAACGAGGGGGTCAGGGGGTGAGGTTGCCTAAGGTTAGTGATTAAAACTAGTATGGGGGCATTTTATGTCCGATCAATCAATTTATGATTACATCATCATCGGCTCTGGCTTCGGCGGCAGTGTTTCTGCCCTACGCCTCGCGGAAAAAGGCTACAAGGTCTTGGTGCTGGAGCGCGGCAAGCGCTACCGCGATCACGACTTCGCCAAGAGCAATTGGGTCATCTGGAAATATCTCTGGGCACCGTGGCTGCGCTGTTTCGGCATCTTGCAAATCAGCCCCTTCAAGCACGTTTTCGTTCTGCACGGGTCAGGCGTCGGCGGAGGCAGTCTCGGCTATGCCAATGTGCTGATGGAACCGAGCGATGCCCTGTTTGCCTCTCCCGCGTGGAGCCACCTCGCGGACTGGAAGCAGATTCTTCGCCCTCACTACGACACCGCTCGCCAGATGCTCGGTGTCGCCGTCAATCCGCGCCTCGGCCCTGCCGATCACGTATTGCGGCAGATCGCCACCGAACTGGGCACGGAATCATCCTTTCAGGCCACGCCCGTTGGCATCTTCTTCGGCGCGCCCGATCAACCCGATCAAGACCAGCCCGATCCTTTCTTCAATGGCGACGGCCCCGCCCGCCGCCCCTGCAATTTCTGCGGCGGCTGCATGGTTGGTTGTCGGTTCAACGCCAAAAACACGCTCGTCAAGAATTATCTGTATCTCGCGGAAAAGCGCGGCGTACAGGTCTGGCCTGAGATCGAAGCGCGGGATATTCGCCCCCTGCCATCTGCACAACCTGACGGCGCACGTTACGAAGTCGTCTACCGCAACTCGACGGCGTGGCTAGGCGCAGCAGAGCACCGTCTGCGCGCGCGCAACGTGATCGTTTCGGCGGGCACGCTCGGCACGCTCAATCTGCTCATGCGCTGTCGGGACATCACGCGTTCGCTGCCCAAGGTCTCACGGCGGCTTGGCGAAACCGTCCGTACCAACAGCGAATCCCTGCTCGGCGTGACCAACCGCAGTGTCAGTACCGATTACTCGGCGGGTGTCGCCATCACCTCGATCTTCAATGCCGACGAGGTGACGCGCATCGAGCCGGTACGTTATCCGCGCGGCTCCTCGCTGATGCGCTTCCTCGCTGGCCCGCTGATCCATCTCGGCAGCAACATTCCGCTGCGTTTCCTGCGCTCCATCTGGGAGATCGTCACGCACCCGCGCGATTTTCTCAAAGTACATTTGCTGCCCGGTTGGGCACAGCGTTCCACCATTCTTCTCGTCATGCAAACCGAAGACAACGCCGTGCATCTACGCATGGGGCGCAGCCTATTCACGCTGTTTCGGCGTGGGCTGGTTTCCGATCTCGGTTCCGCGCCCCCGATTCCCACCAAGATTGACATCGGGCATACGGTGACTCGCTCCTTCGCGCAGAAAACTGATGGTATTCCGTTGGGGTCGATCAACGAAGGATTGCTCAACATCCCGCTCACCGCGCATATCTTGGGTGGTTGCCCGTTCGGCGTGGATTCTGAAGAAGGCGTGGTCGATCTGGACTGTCAGGTGCATCACTATCCCGGCCTGTACGTTGTCGATGGCTCAATCGTGCCTGCCAATCCCGGCGTCAATCCGAGCCTGACCATCACGGCAATGGCGGAATATGCCATGAGCCGCGTCCCCGCTAACCAACCGCCAGCGTAATCCAGTGGCGAGGACGGTGGTCAGCGATCCAGCCCGAACACGCCGTTCTCGCCCGCCATATAACCAATCGCCCGCGTCCAGCTATCTACTTCCGTGCCCATCGTGTCGCCCTGATTTTCGTGCTTATGCCTATCTTGAAACAGGTCAAGTTCGGCCTTCGCGCGTTCCCAGATTTCGCGCTGCACATCGACCACTTGCCGTAGCGCGGGCGGCTTGAGCAGTTTCAGCGCCAAGCGCAGATGCGGCAAACACAGCCCGTGCGATGCGCTATACGCTGCCCAAAATTTCTGCTCACTGATATGCTCGCTAAACACGTTCAGGTACGACGTTTCCGAGCTGTTGATCAACTGGCACGCGCGGCACGGCTCATGCGGATCAAGTGCCTCCGACAGCGCCGACCCATCTGCCGCCGCTGAGGTAAAATGCCGCGCCAATCCGCGCCGCTGTTCGGGCATGACGGGAACCCGCGCGATCTCTTTGAGCACTTCGTCCACGACAGCCTTGTACAGCACGGCGATTCCCACTGCGTTGCCGCGCGTGTGCGTCAATTGCCAGCTATGCGTGTTGCATAACCCCCGCATCGCGCGGAACGCTTTATGTGTGTCAGGCTCCAGCACATATTCGTACAGCACCGAATCGAGATACCGATCCACATCACGCAGCAGCAGCTTGCACACAGCGCAGCCTGCCGCCTGAAACGCCTCGATCAGCGCATAATAAGACGTTGGTTTGGTCATGAAGAATCCTATCACCCCGCGTCAGGATCATAGCGCATCCTGATGCGTACCGCCCTCGCCTCTACCCCAACATCATCCACACCTGCTTCGTATACCACTGAATCGAAACTCCAACCGTCTCTGGCTGCGGCTCAAATGATCCCGAACATTAATTCTTTTTCAACCAAACCTTAATGCAATCTCACTTGACTCGTTGCTATATCTATTGTGCTATATAGACCGTGTGAGCAAATCGCTCATGCCGATTTGGTTACCCTACTTGCCGAATCAATCCTCCAATCGATTCCGATGACCCAAGCCATCAGTCATCCCCGATCATTGGATAACCCAACCGACCAAACCAACCTGTTCTCACGACATCACTATCACATCGTGTGAACACCCTTCATCGTCCTATCTTAGTGGGCAAAACATCACTCTCAAGAAGGCACAAGCCTCCTATGGACTTAGCACTCAACACTACGTTGCTGTCTTTACTAAGGACTAAGCACTTCTTTCGTCGCCTGTTTTTCGGGTTCAAAACGGCTCATCTGAGCGTAAAGACACGTTCTCGCGCTTTATCCCTGATAAAACGGGGTAAACAAACAGGGCTTCCTATCGTCAACCATCAACCATGAGGTGTTCCCACATATGCTTCCCGCGCCGCCCTCTCCCCGCCACGCAACGCACACCCGCGCCCTGCGCTTACTGAGCACTCAGCACGTGGCACTGAGCACCTTCCCCCATGATCCCTTCCGCAGCAGCCAACGGGATCATTTCAGGGATAATCTACGCTTGAATCGGAATGGGGATCGCTCACGGACGCAGCAGGAAACCGCCATCCACCAGCAGCACCTGACCGCGTATCATGCTGGCATCGGGCGAACACAGGAAGGCCACCACGCCCGCCACATCTTCGGGGGTGATCATGCGTTTGGCGGGGAGTTTGCTCTCCAACAGGCCGCCCTGCTCCATCCACTGGCTCATCTGGGGGAAGTGTTCCAGCGCTTCGGTCGCCACTACGCCCGCCGACACCGCGTTCACCACGATGTCCATCGGAGCCAGTTCAACAGCCAGATAGCGCGTGACGGCTTCGAGCGCGGCTTTGCTAGCGCCCACCACGACGTAGTCCGGCAGCACATGCTCGGAGCCGATGCTGGTCATGTTGATGATGGTGCCGCCGCCGCGCTTCTGCATCAACGGGGCGGCGTGCTGTGCGGAGAACAGCGCTGCCCGCGCGTTGATGTTCATCGTCCAGTCCCAACCCTTGATCTTTTGCTCCATCACCGGACGGTTGAAGCCGGACGCCGCGTTGTTGACCAGAATATCCAGCCCGCCGAATTTCGTTTCGGTCTGGCGCATCATCCGCACGAGGTCGCCCTCCTCCGCCACATTCGCCTTGACGACCAGCGCCTCGCGTCCCAATTCGCGGATCGCGCTGGCGGTCACTTCGGCGGGTTCGCGGTTGCGGAAGAAGTTGACCACGATATTCGCGCCCTCGGATGCCAACCGCAGCGCAATCGCCCGTCCGATTCCACGTCCACTGCCCGTGATCAGCGCCGTCTTTCCGGCGAATCGTCCACCATTCGGCATCGTGATTTACCTCGGCTCCTCAAACAGGACGGGTTTGAGCAGCGCGCGGTCAAATTCTGCGATGCGTTCCGGCTCCAACGTTTCCAACGCGGCCCGCACGGCAGCCGCGTCACGCCGCAGTTGGGCGATGTCGATTCCATGACACCTATCCGGCAAAGGCGCGATCCACTGCACCGCCCGCACGAACATCTTATGTGCGCCCTGATAATTCCCACGCAAAATATGGAGGTAGCCGACGCCGATCTGCAAGATCGCCCGATACACGTCGCGCACGGGGCCAGTCTCTTGCTTCCACGCGGTTTCCAGCAGTTCGTGCGCCTCGAAGTACTCGCCCGCGTTGAACTCGTGCAGCCCTTTCAGCACCAGCGACGGGATCAGCGACTCGCACTCGCTCGTCAACAGCTCCTGATCGATGGCGGGGCGGGCATGATCGATCAGCACATGACCGAGTTCGGCTTGCATTTCCGGCAAGTGCAAAACGGCGTTCACCCGCAGATCCATCGCGCGTTGTTCGCCCTCCGGTGTCGCCGCCAGTGCCACCACGGGCAAGCGTCGCGTCGCGGGGTCAGAGCGCACCAGTGCCAGCCACGTCAGCGGTTGTTCCATCTCGACCACCAGCAGGGCGGGCTTGGCGTCCGCGATCACATTCACCGCGTCGCGCGGGTTGGGGAACTCATCAGGCAGCCAATGGATGGTGAAACCCGCCTCACGCACCAGTTGGTCACGCAAAGCGGGCGTCTGTACGCAAGCGAGGATCAGCATCAGACCAACCGCAGCATGACCGCCACCAGCCATACGGCGATGGTGACGTTAGCGACGATCAGCATGTGCGCTTGGATCGAGCCGCTGACTTCGATGCTCTGCGTGCCGCGCATATCGGTGGTCGGCGGGCGGAAGAAGAAGAAGATCGGTGCGATCACCAGCGGCACGCTGATCAGCCACAGCGGGATCACCTGCATCCACACGGAATACAGCAGCATCGCGAAGGCCAACCCCGCCGAGCAGTACATCAGCAGCTTGGCGTAGCGCGGGCCAACCGTGATCGCGGTGTTTTTCAGGCCAGCCGCCTTGTCCATCTCATAATCGCGCAGTTGATTGTAAAGCTGTCCATACACGGAGATCAGCGTTGCGAAACCAGCCACCAACCATACCAGCCCCGGCGTGCTGCTGTAGGCGAAGAATCCCGCGAGGAACAGCAAGCCGCTCAACATCAGGGAGTGCGACAGCACATCCGCCACAGGCCACGCCTTCAAGCGGATCGGCTTCCACGAATAGAAGTGCGAGAGCGCCAGCGTCAGCACACCGATCACAAACGGCCACACGCCGATGATCGCGTACAGGATGAACGAAACGGCGGCGACGGTCAAGCTTGCTGCCCAGCCTTGGCGGGGCGTCAGTTCGCCGTTGGTGATGGCATTCTTGGCGGCGCGGTGGGCTTCGCGGGCATCATCCGGCGCGTCTTCGATGTCGTTGATCATGAAGGCATAAGCGACCACCAGCGTATTCGCGAGGATCACCACCGCCAACCGCCAATCGAGTTCAACTTGGCGGTTAGTCGCTCCTAACAGGCAGCCAATAATGGTCAGAGGTAGTACCCAAGGAATGTATTCTTTCCAACGTGTCAGGCGTAAGATACCTCGTGTTTTGACAGACAGCAGCTCTACGTAAGACATGGATATACTCCTCAGATAAGTTCAGTAAGAACCTGTCCATCATTGCTGATGGCTGGTTTAGGTTTCAATGCTTGGCAACTTGATACGTATCAACACATCGCTAGGTTTCAGGCGCTGTCGATCACAGCGTGATGACGTCAGCACCACGTCATGTATCTGGTATAACACAAGTTAATCTCGGAGGATGCGTCAGCCTCCTCGTGAGTCGGGCGCGGAGTCTACACAAAGCGGCATCATTTGCCAAATGGCGGCGTATTAAGAACTGCATGAGGAATGTCAGCACATCGCATAATTAGGACTATCCTTGTACACAGCATCAATGTTGGAGCAACCAAATTCATGTTATCGATGTCAATGATCAAGCGCTGTCTCGGCGCGTTCATGCTCGTTTTGCTCATCGCTCAAATCGGCGCGGTGCCATCCCACGCTGATCCTTCGGGCGAGCAAACACTTCAGGCGCTGCAAGCCGCTCAAGTGCCCGCGCGGGATCGTGTCGATCTCGCCAAGCGTGTACTAGGGATCACCAGCATTCCCGCACCGCCCACCGTGCCAGTCGCGTATCAGCTTGGCGACAAGCAGGTCTTCAACGCCGTCAATCTCGATACGGCGACCCTGAACAGCCCGGAAGCCACGCTGGTCTATGCCACCCCGCACGTCTATATGTGGTTCCAGAGCGACTACGAACCCAATCTGGACAAGGTGAAAACCAGCGCCGATTACCTCGAAAACACTATCTACCCGACCGTGCATCGCTACTTCGGGTCGGAAGCCTCACCGGGGATCGATGGTGACGTGCATCTCTACGTCATCAACGTGCGCAAACTAGGGCGCAACGTGGCGGGTTATTACGAAGGCGATAGCGAACTTCCCAAAGCCGTCGCGCCCAACAGCAACGAACATCAATTGTTTTTCATGAATCTCGATACCATGGCGAAGTCATTGGGCACGCCCTATTACGCCGCCGTCTTGGCGCATGAATTCCAGCATATGGTTCATGCCAACGTCGATCCCAACGAGGCCGTTTGGATGGATGAAGGCATGTCGGAGCTGTCGGCTTCGCTTGCCGTGCCGGAAGGGTTCAGCTACAGCTTTGCCGCTGATTTTATGAATCGTCCAGCGACACAGCTCAACGACTGGTCGAATATCAATAGCTCTACGGCACACTACGGCGCGAGTTTCCTGTTCATGCGCTACTTCTTGCAGCGCTTTGGTGAAGAGGCGCTCCGTCAGTTAGAACATAGTCCACTTGATGGGTTGGACAGTATTGCCGACATTTTGCGGCAGATCAAAGCCATCGATGTGGTCAGTGGGCAAACCATGACCGTCGATGACCTCTTCGCGGATTGGATCGCGGCGAATTACCTCAAGCAGCGGGGCGACACTCGTTTCGGCTATCCGAGCATTACCGACGAACTGCCCACGCCTACGACCAGCGCGGCGGTTATCGGTGCGCCGCAAGCGATCAATCTGACTCAATGGGGAACCGTCTATCTGAGTTTGCCCACCACGCCCGGAAGCTACACGTTGCATATCGAAGGCGAACCGACCGTCAAAGTGCTGCCGACCACGTCTACCAATGGGCAGATGTTTTGGTGGAGCAATCGTGGCGATCAATACGATACGCGCCTGACCAGAGCCTTCGATCTCACGGGTCTGAGCAAAGCCACGTTGAACTTCCGCACGTGGTTCGCCACGGAAGAAGACTGGGACTTTGCCTACGTGATGATCTCTGTAGATGGCGGCGCGACATGGAAAACGCTGCCGCTGCCAGCAGGCACAGCGGGAGCCGACGGCAACAACTACTATGGTTCTGCCTACACGGGCAACAGCGGCGGCGCGAACGACGAACGCTCCGCCAAGTGGATCGACCAGAGCATCGACTTGACGTCTTACGCAGGCAAACAAATCATGCTGCGGTTCGAGTACATCACCGATGAAGCCGTCAGCGAACCGGGTTTCGCGGTAGATGACATCAGCATCCCCGAACTCGGATACAGCACCAACGCCGAAACCGATGACGGCGGTTGGCAAGCTGAAGGCTGGGTGCGGATCGACAACACGCTGCCGCAGCGCTATCTCGTCCAGTTGATCACGGCGGGCACGCAGCCAACTGTTCAACGGCTGCTGTCGCCAAGTGACGCTGTCACGGGTGACTATCAGATCGAAGTTGGGGCAAATGCGGGTGCGGTCGTCCTCAGCTTCTCCGGCATGACGGAATTCACCACCGAACCAGCGCAGCTAACCTATACGCTGACCAAACAGTAATCGCGGTACAGCGGGGCGGAGTCATCCTTTTCCTCGCTGTGTGCATCCCACTGAAATATCCATGTACGTCTCGGCTGACCGTTGGAATCTAACCATGTTTGTGGTAGTGTATTGTGCGGCAAATGAGGAACATGAATGGGTATTTTCAATCGAAAACTCGGCGTTGACCTTGGCACGATTAACGTCATCATCTATAGCGAAGGCCAAATTTTGCTGCAAGAGCCATCGATGGTGGCGCTGACAGTAGAAGATGAACGGATCGTCGCCATCGGGCAAGAAGCGCGGGACATGCTAGGCCGCCACCCCGAACATATCGAAGTGGTACGCCCCCTGCGTGACGGCGTGATCGCTGATTATGAAGTGACCGAGGCCATGCTCCGGCATTTCTTCCAGAAGGTAGCGGGGCGGATGCGCATTTTCGGCGGCCCCACCGTGATGATTAGCGTGCCCTACGGCGTGACCAGTGTCGAGCGCCGCGCCGTGCATGAAGCTGCTATCCAAGCGGGTGCGCGGGAAGCTGTGCTCATTCATGAACCGTTAGCAGCCGCCATTGGCGCGGGGCTACCCGTCAAGACACCTGCTGGCAATATGATCTTGAACCTCGGCGGCGGGACGAGCGAAGCCGCCGTCCTTGCCATGAACGGTATCGTGGTGGCGAACAGTGCGCGCGTCGGTGGGATGCGCTTGGATGAGGCCATCATCAACTATGTCCGGCGCAAATACAGCCTGATCATCGGGCAGCCCACCGCCGAATCCATCAAAATCCAGATCGGCGCGGCGACCAACCTACCGGAAGAACTCACGATGGAAGTGCAGGGGCGTGATCAGGTCGGCGGCTTGCCGCGCACCATCACGATCAGCACTAGCGAAGTCGTGGAGGCCATCGCTGATCCGCTCAATTCCATCGCCAACGCGGCCAAGGGTGTGCTGGAGAAGACGCCGCCAGAATTGGCCTCCGATATTATTGATCGTGGCATCACCATCACGGGTGGTGGAGCGTTGCTGCGCGGGATCGATGAATACATCCGGCAGCAAACGGGCGTCCCCGCTTTCCGCGCTGACGATCCGATAGTGTGTACAGCGGCGGGTGCGGGGCGCGCGCTGGAAGACCCCTCGCTGATGCGGCGCATGGTCGTCGGGCCATAATCGCCTGTTATGACACTGCTTCCCGCCAACTGATTGCGCCGACGGAGGGGCGCGTTCTGCCCCTCTCCAACCCCCAATTGGACTCAGCAAAGAGTTTGATTAGTTGGATAAGCTACAAAAGCGAAACCCCGTATAATTAGGCTTACTCTGAATTAGCTAAAAGTGAGATCGTTATGAAACGCTTTTTCCGTACTGCGGGACTGCTGATTTGCATCAGTGCTATCTTCGGCGCGGGCTACTTTGCTGGCACCAGTCACACCGTTGCGACAGCGCAAGATGACAAAGCCACCCAGAAGTTGTTCGCACCGTTCTGGCAAGCATGGACTGACGTCAAGAAGTTCTATGTAGACCTTGATCAGGTGACCGAGGATCAGATGATGCAGGGTGCCATCGCGGGCATGATCGACTCCCTCGGAGATAAGCACAGCGCGTACATGGATGCCAAGCTGTATCAGGAATTGTCAGACGATCTCAACGGCAGTTTCGAAGGTATCGGCGCAAACGTGCAGAAGGACGATACAACCGGCGGTCTGAAGATTGTCAGCACAATCGAAGGCTCACCCGCGCGCGGCAAGCTCAAGAGCGGCGACATCATCATTAAGGTCGATGGGCAGGACATCACCAATCTGACGGAATCACAGATCATCAGCAAAGTACGCGGTACGGCTGGCACCAAAGTCAAACTCAGCGTCCTGCGCGATGGCGAATCTGACATCATCGAAATCAACATTACGCGCGCCAAGATCGAACGCCCTGTGGTAGTGGCGAAGGTGCTTGAAAACAACATCGGTTACATCAAGTTGAACGACTTCAGCGCCAACTCGACCATTGAGCTGGAAAAAGGTCTCAAACAGATCGATGCCAAGCACTTAAATGGCCTGATCTTCGATCTCCGCGATGATCCGGGCGGGTTCCTGCGGCAAGCCATCGAGATCGCGAGTGCCTTCATCAAATCCGGCCCGATTGTGATCCAGCGTGGGCGTCCCGGCACACAGGATGTCAAGCTGCAAGCAACAGGCGATTTGCTGGTGCCGGAGACAGTGCCTATGGTCGTGCTGATCAATGAAAACAGCGCCAGCGCTTCGGAACTCGTCAGCGGTGCGTTGAAGGATTACAAACGCGCGATCATCGTCGGTGTGCAATCCTATGGCAAAGGTTCGGTGCAGTCGTGGATGGAATTGAACAACGGCGGCGCGCTGCGGCTAACTACGGCGCACTTCTTCACGCCGCTCGGCAATGCCGTTCATCAAATCGGCATCACGCCCGATGTTGTTGTGGAATGGAAGCTCGCTGATCGCGAATCCAAGCCCGAAGACGATCCTCAGTTGGCGAAGGCGCTTGAAATCCTGAGCGAAGGAAAATCGAATGCGGATACGGCGACGACCGTAGCGACCGCGACGCCTGTTAAGCCATAGTCCTGTTCATCAGCAAAAATAAACGGGGTGGCGAGCTGACTCACCACCCCGTTCACACCTATAGACTACCTAGTAAGTAGCCCCATCGAGATTTTTAATTAGCCGACACACCGTGTTGGGATCCAACCATTGGTGGTGCCGCTCACAAAGATTTCCGTCCACGATTCACCAGCCGCTGTCTTGGTAGCTTTGGGGTTTACGTACCAAGTTTGACCACCGAGGACGCGGTTGTCACCAACTGCGCTGCCACCGGGGCTGTCGAACACGGCTACTGTGCAGGTGATGGTGCGGAGTACGAAGCCGTCGGGGATGCCGCGACCCGCGAACCCGCCGCTAATGCTGAGGACATAGGGGCCACCGCAACCGGCAAAGCAGCGCGCGTTCACGCGGTAAGTCGCCGTGACGGATGGCGAGAAGATCGCCAGCGAACTACGGAACCCGTTGGCGCAGGTGGTGGGGCCACCGTCGTCATTGAAGGCTACCGAATTCCCACCGCTATCGAACACTTCGACCACAGGGTCGATCACGGCTCCCGGGCATTCGAGGGCGATGGAGAAGGTGTCGCCAGCAGTCAAGGTCACGAAGTGATCGACTGAGCCACCGACCGGAATTGTGCCGGAAACGCTGTAAGAAAATTCTGCCGAAGCTGGTTGGGCTGGCGAAAACGCCAATCCAGCGACAGCTAACAGCACCGTCAACGAAAACACCAAGAAACGCGAACGATGAGTTAACATGAGGCGACAGTCCTTTCAAAAAGGAATTTAAGAGGAGCTAGAGACAACAAGTTTTTGAACGACGCGGGACGTGATCCCTGTCCAGAAATGATCGTCTATCAACTTGTTTCCCCCTGCGTGATTTGAGTGCATCACATCGATCATATTAGTATGAGCCGACGATTTAAGTCAAGTATTCTTTATTGCATTGTTATAACCACAAACATAGACCAACAAACGCACCCTCAAGGAGTGGATTTTTTCTAGTTTGTAGATGCCTAAGAGGGAACAAAAAGCGACTTGGAGATAAACATAGCGGGGCAAATATGGCTATCCTGCCCCGTTTCTTCCGTCTAGTGATGATCGAAATCAGGCAAACTGTGGCGTATCAGATTCCTGCATATTCCGGAGCAGCAGGACGACCATCACCAAATTAAGCGCCGTGATGACCAAGAAGGGGATGGCAATCGCGCCACTCTCAGGTACGCCTTGCAGAGATTGGTTGATTGCCATCGTGCTCACCGCCAAGCCCATCGTGATCGCCTTCATCACGAACACGGACGCCAACAGGTATCCCCACGCGCTACGCCGCAGCAGCAAAACGCCTGCGATGACCGCCAGCGGCACGATCAACACCAAATCCATCGCCTGAATCACGAGGGTAGTCGTGTTTTCGAGCGCGGGCATCTGGTTTTGGAACAGCGTCGGCATAATCCGCCCCAACCACGCCATCAGCAAAAATGCGCCGATCAGGAACAGCAGTCCGGCGATCCAGCCGCGCGGTAAGCGTGATGAAAAATGGCGCGGCAGGTCGGTAAGGTCAAACGACATCATGCTCAAGACGAAGGCATACAAACTGAGACCAAACAGGGCGACGTAGATCAGGAACAGCGCATTATAAGCCGTCAGCATCGACATCGACATGTAGGTGTACAGGAAGAACCCTAAGGTGCCCGTCAGCAGGAGTCGTCCTCGCAGTGAGCCACGGAAAGCCAACCATGTGGAGATGACCAACAGCGGCAAGCCTACCGCCAACGTGATCACATCATTGCCTTGCATCTGGGCAACCGTGCTGACCGTGTCCCAATAGTACAGACCATGCCCGTTAATCGTCACGGTTTCGCCCCGATGGTTGGTGTAGGCGAAGGGTTGCCCATCGGTCTGATAGAACAAGCCCACACAGGCGGCGACTAGCGCCAACAAACCAATGAGCGGGATCAGCCACTTCAAAATAGCCTGATACTTCATCGTATTCTCCTTGGCAGCAAGCGGCTGCTGGAGCAGCCCGCTCACAAAAATAGCCCTATCTCGTCGGGCTTAACAAACGTATTGAAGGAGTGGCGTCATCATGGCGTGTTACCCGGACTGGCTTCTATCCATAATCAGGGTTAAAGAGAAGCCAATCCGTTTGTGTGCGCGGTACGTGCGAGGCGGTGCGTCTAATCGGGGTCGGAGGGCATTCTGAGGATTAGCTCTAGCCCTCAGAATCACGCAAAGGAGTTGATTACGCTTGCGCTGGCTGTGCTCCGGCTTGGATAGGCGGCAACGCCACGTCGTAACGTGCGAAGATGCGCCGATAATGCGCCGAACTGCGCAATAGCTCTTCGTGAGTGCCGCTGGCGACCACACGCCCTTTTTCCAGCACGATAATGTGATCTGCCCAGCGGATTTGCGACAGCCGATGCGTGATCAACAGCGTGGTGCGGCCTTGCTGGGCGCGGCGGATAGCTTTCTGAATCTCGTCCTCGGTGGCGCTATCGATAGCGCTGGTCGAGTCATCCAAGATCAAGATGCGGGGATTGCTCAAGAAGGCGCGCGCTAGGGCGATACGCTGGCGCTGACCGCCGGACAGCGTGACGCCGCGCTCACCGATCTTCGTTTTGTAGCCTTCCGAGAAAGTCATGATGAAGTCGTGGGCCTGCGCTTCCTTCGCCGCTTGCTCGATCTGTGCTTGCGTGGCGTCGGGCATCCCGAAGGCGATATTTTCTGCTACCGTGCGTGAGAACAAGAACACGTCTTGCTCGATCTTGGAGATTTGCGAACGCAGCGAGTCGAGGTTCCACTCGCGCACATCGACACCATCGATCAGCACGCGCCCATAGGTGGAATCGTAGGTGCGGTTAACCAACTGCGTGAGCGTCGATTTGCCGGAACCTGTTTGACCCACGATGGCGACAGTCTCACCCGGTTTGACATGGAATGAAACATGCTCCAACACGACCATGTCATCAAACTTGAAGGTGACGTTCTCGAACTCGATGTCACCTTTAACGGTACTAGTGAAGCCAACCTTGTTCTCATCCAGATCGGTGTTGGCGCGGATAATATTCAAGATGCGTTCCGCCGCTGCGATACCTTGTTCCAGCAGCGAGAACGAGAAGATCGAGGCGAATGCAGGCCAGCGCAGCACCGCCATCAAGCCCATCACCGTAACCACTAGCGAAAGCGGGATCACATTCTGCTGATACAGCGCCATCGCGTGCAGGAAGACGCCACCCACCGCGAACCCATAGAACAGCAGCGGCAAATAACTGGCTTCGATCTGCCCTTGACGTACGAAGAAATCGCGGAACAGCCGTGCATTTTGACGGAACTTGCGTCGCTCGAAGACTTCTTGCGCGCTGGCCTTGACGACTTCGATACCAGAGATCGACTCTTCCAAGCCCGCGTTCATCTTACCGAACTGATCGCGCTGACGGCGTACTACAGGCGTCAGGCGGCGGACATAGTTGCGTACCAAGATGATGTAGCACAGGGTAAACAGCAAAGGAGCCAGCAGCAATTGATAGTTGATGCTGCCGATGAACACAATCGGAATCGTGAAGCCGACGATAGATTCCCAGATGAAGGTGATACCGGGGTTCATCATGCCGTTGAGCTGACGTACATCGTCGGTAGCGCGCGCCATGATGTCGCCCACGCGCTGACGGTCATGGAAAGTCTGGCTTTTACCGAGCAGCGCGCCGTAGAGTTCTTCGCGGGCATCGCGCTCCAAGCGCTGCGCCACTGTCTCGATGCACAAGGCACCGATTAGGTTGCAGACGCCATCAAGTACCAGCACGAGCATCACCAGCAGGGCGATCTCCAACAGCGTGCCCGGTTGTGACGGGTCTTTGATCTCTTCAAGGGCTTTGCCGAACAGTACAGGATTGCTTGAGTAGAAGATGTAGGCCGAGATGCTGCACAACAACCACACAGCTAGAAACTGCTTATGTCTCCAGACGTGCGAAAGCAACCAACGGCGCGGGGAACGTTGGTCGTAGTTGTAAGCATTTTGTACGGTAAATTCAGCCTTCTGGACTGCCAAAGGTACCTCCGCAAGCTGCCTGAACATTAGTTCGCGAATGGTATCATACTTCGACCTGCGATTCAATGGCGAAGATCGAGGTTAAGACGCAGTCAACGGCCTATCAATCATGTATAAATAGGTCGCCCATGAAGGTCGCGAATATTATCGACTTCATTCATTGATTATCTCTAGACATCGGCAAAAATGATCATTGCGAAAGGCACAGAAAGTGTGTGATGGATGTCATCAGCGAATAACTCGTAACACGTCTAATAGGGGAACTTATCCATGAATGAAGCAAGACTTTCGAACGATGTAGCGCGCACATCGAAGAACCACACGTCGCGGCTCCATGCAAAACGGGTGCCTGCATCACGCACATCGAGGTAATAGCTGTTGTTAAACTGACCGGGCACGATGTGTTCAGCGCGGTTGGCTGGCCCCGACTTATCGCGGATTTCTTCCACGAGAAACCGCGCCGCCGCGATGTTCGAGGCACGTCTTCCCATGATGGTGAGTGTTTCATCGCCGCGCTTATACACGATGGTGAAGCCCGCATCAACATCCCCAAGCCACTGTTCGCCCGTATATTCCGCGACCTGCACCGGGAAAATGTCGTACAGATTGGTCGAGGTTGGGATCGGACGCTTGAGCGTTAGAAATGGTCCATCAGGATCGTTCACATTCCGGTTGGAATTTGACAGGCGCGGCATGATCCCGATCACGAACAACACGATCATGCCCACTATCACGATGATTGAGGTGATGACGGCAAAGATCATCAATGTGCGCGAATTGTCATTTTGCGTGGGGTCGGTCGGTGGCATGAGGCTCATGAATTCGGATACCTACCTGTTTTTCGCGCTAATCTGCAACTCATCATTCCATTAAGCGTACTATGTCCATAGGATTGGCAAGCGCAGTTACCTACCAACCTCAGTGATCCTCAGCGTACTGCGGAAGCGCATATCTTGATGCTAATACCAGTACCTACTTCATCTCGATTACTCAGTATCTAGCATTCAGCACTATGCTTGCAGGAGTCTATTAACCATGACATCGATTGTAGAAATCCGCAATCTCAAAAAGCAATATGCACCCACCGCTGGACAGAAAGAAGGCCAACTCGCCGTCAAGGGGATTGACTTGATGATCGAGAAAGGCGAAATTTTCAGCTTGCTCGGCCCGAACGGGGCTGGCAAGACCACCACCATCAGCATGATGAGCGGACTGCTCCCACCCACCGCTGGCGATGTGCTGATCGGCGGACACTCCATCGTTGCCGAGCCGATGGCGGTCAAGAAGATGATCGGCGTGGTTCCACAAGAGATCGCGCTATATCCGCAGCTTTCCGCACGGCAGAATCTCGAATTCTTCGGCAAGATGTACGGTCTGGGCGGCGGTGAACTCGCCAAACGCTGCGACGAAGTGCTAGACTTCATCGGCCTGAAGGATCGCCAGAAAGAACGCGTGGACTCGTATTCGGGCGGGATGAAGCGCCGCGTCAACATCGGCGTCGGGCTGCTGCATAAACCCGCCTTGGTCTTCATGGACGAACCTACTGTCGGCATCGATCCACAGAGCCGCCGCAACATCCTTGACGCAGTTAAGCAGCTCAACCAACAAGGTATGACGGTGCTGTATACCACCCACTACATGGAAGAGGCCGAGGAGCTTTCCAACCGCGTCGCGATCATCGATCATGGCGAGATCATCGCGGAAGGCAAACAGGGCGACCTGATCCAGAAGGTGGGCGAGAAAGACGCGATCCTCGTCAAAGTGGGCGAAGATGGACAAAAAGCACAACAAGCCGTGAAAGAAGCGCACGGCGTCGATGGCGTGACCTTCAGCGATGGCGTACTGCGCATCCTCGCCGGACGTGGACGCCAAGCACTGCCTAACGTGATCAAAGCGTTGAGCGAGGCAGGCGTCGTGATCCAGAGCGTCGAGGTCAAAGAGCCGAACCTCGAAGCCGTATTTTTGCATCTCACCGGACGCGCCCTCCGCGACTAGCCGCCAATTGGCCTTTCAGACGAGGTATGTCATGGACTTCAGAAAAATTCTCACCATCGCGCTGCGGGACGTGCGCATCACGTTCAGCGACCGCAGTCTTCTGCTGATCATGATCGCTGCGCCGTTAGCGCTGACGACCATCATCGGCGCGGCCTTCAGCGGCTTCACGGGCGGCAGCGATGTCCCGATCCAGAATATTCAGGCCGCTGTCGTCAACGAGGACGAAGGGGTGACGCTGTTCTTCCAGCAGATCAACTTCGGGGACATTATCACCAACATCATCGTGCCGCCGGAAGGCCAAACGCCTGAGCCCGACAACACGCTGTGGAAGTTGATCGCCGCCCAGAAAATGACGCGCGAAGAAGCCATTGCCGCTGTCAATGACGGCAAGCTTGCCGCCGCGATCATCATCCCCAAAGATTTCTCAGCGGCGCTCAACCCCGCCAACGATGTCCCCGCTGAAACCAAAATCACGCTGTACCGCGACGCCGGATCAGAACTCTCAGCGGGGATCGTCACGAGCGTGATGCGCAGCATCGTCAACAACGTAGTGAGCGGCAACATCGCCATTTTCGCGGCGGGGCAGGTGCAGCCCACGCTCAAGGTGCTGAATGCACAGGCCATCGCGCAGAGTATGGCGGAGCAAGGCAACAACCCGCCCATTACCGTCAACGAGATCACGGTAGACAACGCGCAAACCGCGCAAACATTTAGCCCTGCGCAGTACTTCGCGCCCGCGATGGCGGTTTTCTTCCTGACCTTCACGATGGCAGGCAGCGCACGCTCGATCATCGAAGAACAGAATTCGTGGACGTTGCAACGCATGGTGACCACACCGACAACATTTTCGAGCGTGTTGGCGGGCAAGCTGCTCGGCACCTATCTGACCGGTGTATTCCAACTGCTCGTCCTGATCGTGCTGATGGCGATCATTAGCCCGCTGTTCGGCACCAAAATTCCAGTGTGGGGCACGAATCCCGTCGCCGTCGTCTTGATGGCGCTGATCACAACCGCCGCTGCTACGGGACTTGGCTCGATCTTGGCGGCAGTCGCCCGCACGGCAGAACAGGCCGATGTGTACGGCAGTGCTCTGCTCACACTGATGGGCTTGCTCGGTGGCGCGTTCTTCGACCTCTCCAACATCCCCGGCCTAGGCATCGCTTCGCGCCTGACGCTGAATTACTGGGCAACCAACGGGTTTTCGACGTTAGCGCGCACGAATGACCTCGTCTCGGTGCTGCCTAACCTGCTGGTCCTACTGATCTATTTCGTCGTCGGGTTTGGCATTGCGGTCGTGTTGTTCAACCGCCGCTTCAAATCGTAAGGAAAGCGACTATGCGAGAAATCCTCAATATTGCACTCAACGACCTGCGCAACAGCTTCGCCCAGCGCGGTGTTTGGATCAACCTTGTCGCCGTGCCCATCGTGATGACGATTGTGATCGGCCTCGTCAACGGCGGCGGTGGCTCACGTACGTACGTCGTTGATCTGCTATCTGATCCAGCTTCGGGCACGTACGCCTCACGGTTTGTCGAACTGCTCCAACAAGAAGGCGGCGCGGGCTTCGTCATCTGTGATGTACGCCAAGCCGCCAGCCAAGCGGAAGACTGCGGACTGAAAGACGTGAGCACCGACACCGACCTGAGAGCGCTGGTTGCACAGCGCGTGAAAGACAGCAACAGCATCGGCGCGGTGATGCTGCCTGCTGGCTTCACCGACGATCTGCTGGCGAATAAGTCGGTCGAGCTGGAACTCCTCGGTAAAGGCGGACTGAATGCTCCGCAGATCGTCCGGCAGAAGGTGGACGCCGTGTTGACGCGCATGAACGGCGCGATTCTCGCGGCGCGTGTCGCCGTCGAACAGGCCAAACCGGACGCCGCCACGCGCATGGACTTCTACGACAAAGTGTATGCCGCCGCCGAAGCGATCTGGGCTTCCGATCCGGTCAAGATCGAGGAGCAAACGAATGCGCAGGTGACGGCGGGCGCGACGAATGGCAGCAACGGCTTCGGACAGAGCGCCCCGGGCATGGGCGGCATGTTTGTGCTGATGAACGCGCTCGGCTTGGCGACCCTGTTCATCGAAGAACGGCAAACGGGCACGTTACAGCGCTTGCTAATCCTGCCTATCCCGAAGTGGACGCTGCTGGCGGGCAAGTTGTTAGCCCGCTACGTCATGTGCCTGATCGTCTTCGTCATCCTGATCGGCGTCGGCACCGCGTTCGGTGTGCGCTGGGGCGACTGGCCCGGTGTGATCGCGACTGTGTTGGTGCTGGTATTGGCGGCGACGGCGATTTCGCTGGCCTTCTCTACGATGGTCCGTACACAGGGGCAAGCCGCCGGAATCGCGCTGCTGCTGTCGCTGACGCTGGCTCCGTTGGGCGGCGCGTGGTGGCCTCTCTCCATCGTGCCAGAATGGATGCGCACGGTTGGGCACATCTCGCCCATCGCGTGGTCACAGGACGCTTTCCAGCAACTGCTGTACTATCACGGCACGTTGAGCACGATCCTGCCACAGCTTGGCGTACTGCTGCTGTTCGCGGTGGTCTTCTTCGCCATCGGCCTGATGCGCTTCCGCTACGAGTAAGCCCGAAGACGAACACAGCCATCATCTGTACCGAGGGGAGTCTGTACTCCCCTCATGCATCCTCTGGCGCGCTTACTCGTCTGCGGTATGGCAGCGCTTAAGGCTCAGAAGTACCTGTTTACTTTCAAGATTAAAGGCCAAGATTTGGGCTTCAACCTCTTGACCAACCGCTAATATCTCCTGTGGATGTCGTATTGGCCGCCAAGATAATTCTGGGATTTTTATCAACCCCACCAACTCCGAGGCTCCGAGATGCACGAATGCACCGAATGGCATCAGTTTGACCACACGGGCAACCACGCGATCACCAACATGTAAGCTCTCGTTCACCGTAGCAACCATTCCATTCACCGCGCTGCCCACTGGAACGTGTAGATCACGCTGTCGGGGCTGATCAGCAAGTCGCTGCCATTAGCGTCGCGGGCGATCCAGACGCGCCAATTGATGGTGTGCGTCTCGCCGTTGACGGGCTGATATTCTGGCGGCAGTTGGTAGGTTGGCACACGGACACGCGCCTCCTGCGTATAGCCCGTCGTCGCGTCCGACCAGCGCACCAGATAGTATTCGTCTGGTTCCAAAATGCCGTTGGGCATCCAGATCAGGTCGGCGGGGCCGCTCACTTTTTTGCCGAGTGTCGGTGAGAACGGCGTCAGCGCGGTATGACCGGGGGTTGGCGTCGGCGTCTCACTGCGAGTCAGGGTCGGCGTGATGGTCGGCGTCGGTGTCGGGCCGGGAATGTAGAGTAGCTGGCCTTCGCGCAGCAGTGGGCGACAACCGGGCTTATCCGGCGAGTCGAGGTTGCAGCCCGCGCAGTTGAGCAGATCGGCGGGTTGATTGAGCGAGCACAACATGCGCAGCGAGACGCCCGAATTGATCAGGATGGTCAGTAGGTCGTCGCCCTTTTTGACAGTGTAGGTCATGGTGACGACGGGGCCAACCTGTTCGGGGAACAGAGTACGCTGGGCGATGTCGGTGGCTTCGTAGCCCTGCGGCGTCGGCGTAGCGGTGCGCTGTGGGATGCAAAGCTGCTGACCTTCGCGGATGTTGTTACTGGTCAGACCGTTGAGCGCCTTGACCGCATCGATCACGGTGTAGGGTTCGCCGTAGCCCGCGCGGAAGATCAGATCGACCAGCGTTTCGCCAGCCTTGACGGTGTAGCACTTGGGGCCAGCCGTGGGACTGGCTTGTACGGAAACTTGCGTCGAAACGGGCGTATAACCGGGCGTAGCGCTGATCAAGACGCGCAGTGTGGGCGGCGGGGTGGCGCTGAACAAGGAAGTGGCAGTCGGGGAGGATTCCACCGTAGCCGTCACACTAGGAATCACGGTTGGGATGCTTGGTTCGGGCGGTTGGCAAGCAGAAGCCAGCAGCCCGACCAGCAATAACGCCGCCGGAAGCGTCCATTTCGTCAGTGCGCGTCGCATTTGCCCCCTACCATTGTTCAGTCTCAATCGCGTACTCCTCAACATAGTGCTAAGTGCTTAGTCCTGCGTGCTAAGTAAATACAAGAATGTGGGCAGCGGGGTCATTTGCCGTGCCACGAGAAGCGGCGCACTTCGCTGCTGTAGGCGGAAGGCACCGGAGTCTGCGTCGTGCCAATATCCGCCATCGCGATGCGCCATTGGAATTCGTGCATCTGCTTGTCGTTAGGCTGCCACTCGGCGGGCAGTTGGAAGGACAGATCGCGCGTGGTGGCGGTGAAAATGACGCCGGTCGTTTGATCGGTGACGATGACCATATACACTTGATTGCTGCTGAGAGAACCGGGCGCTAACCAACGCAAGGTCGGCACATCGAACGACTCAAACAACATCCTATCATCGGGCTGTAAGCTGATCGGCACGTTGATGGTGGCGGTGGGCGGCATGGCGGGCGTTTCGCTGCCCGTCAGCGTCGGCACGGCGGTCACGGCGGCTTCCCCAGATGGGACGCGCAGCCGTTGACCTTCATACAACATCACCTGACAGTTAGGGCCACCAGCGGGCGAACTGAAGTCGCATTGATCGAAGCGCACTTCGGGGTTCAGGTCTTGCAGCGTCTTCATGGTCATGTTGTTCTCGAACACGACACTCAGGGCAGTGTCGCCCTTCTTGACCGTGTACCACTTGATCCCCGCTGGCAGAGTCGGTTCGATGGCGGCGGACGCGTTGGTTGCGGTGGGCTGATCGCCAGCGACGGGCGCGCTACCTGTCGCAGTAGGCCATGGAATCTGCAATTTCTGCCCGATCTGTAACTGCGCCGGACTGGTCATGTTATTCAGGCGCAAGATGATGTCGATGACATCGCCATCGCGGTGCCCGCAGCGGGCAGCCAGCGCATAGAGTGTGTCACCCTGCTTGGCGGTCTGGATACACGGCCCTTGAGTCGGCGTAACGGTAGCGGTGGGCGGCGCGGGCGTCACCGTCGGCAGGTTAAGGGTCGGCATTATGACGGGTTTGGCGTTAGTTGGTAAAGCAGACTTCCGTAACGGTAAGGTCGGTGTGCCGAGTAAAGCGACGGCAGTTGGTTCCAATTGCGCGCCCGTGAAGAAGCCTGCCTGCGCCAGCACGAAAGCCGCCGCACCAAGCAGCAGCACGATGAGCACCGCCCCGATTGCCAACAAGTGCGTGGGCGTGCTAGGCAGCATCCCTTCGTACAAATCGGCGTCGCCATGATCCCAACGCGCGTGCGGTGGCCCTTCCAGATCGAGATCGCGACGGCTGCCGGGGGGCAGGATCGGTTGTGTCGATTCGACGATGGTTTCCGGCGCACCTGTCAGCAGCGCGCCACACTGGTTGCAGCGGACGGCTTCGATGTGGTGACGGGTGCCGCAGATCGGGCACTGTTGGGCAGGGGTTTTGGCTTTGAACACGCAACTACTCAGACTACACTAGTGATACTGCGCGGCATTATACCAACCTGCCGCAGCGATCCCAAGGGGCGACGGTTAAGCGATGGGTGAGCGCGGGTGACGAAGCGCCAGATGATCCCTACTATGATCCCGTGCTGAGGAGCCGATGGGATCATGCGGGAGGGCGTACCCGGTGCCGTGTGCCGCGCGTTCAGCAAAGGCAGGGCACGGGCGTGCATTGGGCGGTGCAGAGACGGTAACGTGGGAAGCATCGATAGAGAACCCTCATGATTGATGGTTGACGATGGGAAGCCCTGTTCGCCCTGATAACCCTGTTTAACAGGGAAAAACAGGGAGAGCATGTTGTTACGCTCAGATGAGCCGTCCTGAACTAATCGGATCAGGGCTAATAACAGGGTTATCAGGGAAAAACAGGGTTAACGAACTATGCCACTTATTGAGTGCTGCGTAAACGGTGCATCGTTGGTGAATTTTCAGACGTCAGGAAAAGCAGACGTATGGTTGGGAACGCGGGCGATCTTCGGTATTTGGTCGCCAATAAGGTATAGGGAGCGTTAGATGCTGAGATTTTCAGCAGGATAAATAGTATAGCAGAACTTGCTTGCGGAAGTCAAGAGGCAAATGTTAGAGAATTGTAAATAAGTTCTATAGAGGTTATCAATCAAGACCGATGGTCGATTTTGTTCTAGAAACGTACAGCGAACAGGCAAAAAGAATCCGCGTGATTGACGACTGATACTCGCACTCCTTAAAGCCCCACTCCCGCAGGTGAGGGGCGTTGAGGAGGGAAGCGTAAGTCTTGATCAGGACTCCGCACACGAGAGCGCTTGGGTAGCGCTCCCGGTTGAGAAAACATGCATAGGCAATGGAGGGCGAAGGGTTGGCGTAGAACCCAGCTAGTCGGCTGCTACGCTGCGGCTACACAGTCGCCAACAACGTCAAGCGCAGAGAAGGCTTGAACCTTAGGCGCTCTCAAGCGCCAAGACCGCCGCCCGCATCCGATCCAGCGCTTCGACCAGCACTGAACGCGGGCACCCGAAATTGACGCGCACGAAACCCTCATAGCCCGTGCCGAAGTCACCGCCGTAATTCAAGGCGACCTTGGCGTGCTTCAGGAAAAAGGCTTGCGGATGCGCCTCCGGCACTTGCAGCGCACGGCAGTCCAGCCACGCCAGATACGTCCCTTCGGGATTTGTGACCTTGATCTGCGGCAATGTCGTGGTGATCGTCTCGACCAAATAGTCACGGTTGCCGCGCAGATACGCCAGCAGCGCTTCTAGCCAACCGCTGTTATCCGTGTAGGCAGCCAGACCACCCGTATAGCTGATGGGGCCGGGGTGCGAGAGGAACATCGCTGTCACCTTATTGAACTTGTCCAGCATGTCCTTATTGGGGATCACCGCAAAGCCAAAGCCTAGCCCCGGAATGTTGAAGGTCTTGCTTGGTGCGGACAGCGTGATCGTGCGTTGGGCGATTTCGGGAGAGATCGACGCCAACGGAATGTGCTGGCGATCCAGCAGCAGATCGCCGTGAATCTCATCGGAGCATACGTATAGATCATGCTTCAGACAAAGTTCCGCGAGGCGTTCCAACTCGGCGCGGGTGAAGACACGCCCCACCGGATTATGTGGACTGCACAGCGTCAGCAGTCTGGTACGCGAGTCGATGGCTTTTTCCAGCGCGTCAAAATCGATCTCGTAGTGCAGCACGCCGTTCACTTCTTGGGTCGGCATCGGCACCTCGCGCAGCTCCCGATCCGACACACGCGCGGCGGCGAGAAACGGCGGATACACAGGCACCAGCGTCACCACGTTATCGCCCGGATCGGTGTAGGCACGCACGGAAGCCGTCAACCCGCTGACCAGATTCGGCAGGTAGTGAATGTCGTCGGGGTTGACCTGCCAGTTCTGCTGCTTGGCAAGCCAAGTCTGGATCGCGCTACGGAGCAGCGGACTGCCCATCGCGTAGCCGAAAATGCCTTCATCCACGCGATCACGCAGCGCCTGAATCACGCTCTCTGGCGAGCGGAAGTCCATATCCGCCACCCACAGCGGCAGCACATCGTCCGGCAGCGGATCCATCCCGATTTGTGTCCATTTGGCGCTATCGGTGTGACGGCGGTTGATCACCGTATCAAAATCGAAAGACATGAGTAGAGTCCACCTTGAAAGTAACTTGTTCGAGCGGGGAATTTACGCGCAAGATTGTACTCCGTTTGCCGCCAGTGGGGGGAGGTTGTGCTAACGAGTGGGAGACTTTGCACATCTGTGGTAGCATCACCGCCGCTATGAGTTATGTAGGGGTAGGGAGGGTCTTGCTGTGGCGGATCGAATCCTGATTGTTGAAGATGATTACCAACTGCGCGAACTGCTCAAGATTGTCTTGACCGAAGAAGGTTATGCCGTTGATATGGCACCCGATGGTCAAGAAGCCATGAACTATTTGAACAAGGCCAAAACGGACAAGACGTTGCCAAAGCTGATCTTGCTCGACCTGAATATGCCGGTGGTGGATGGCTGGAAAGTGGCGGCGTGGCTGAACGCCGACTTGGACTTACGGAATATCCCTTTAGTCGTGACCTCTGCGACCAAAGAGCACGGCGAAAAAGCAAAGGCGCTGTACGCGGATGCTTATCTGGTCAAGCCGTTCTCGACCGATGAAATCCTCGGCATTGTGACACTGCTGTCCATGCTGGGATAGCGCGTCACCTGCTCCCCATCGGAAGCTGATGTGCATAACTGGCTTCAGCTTCCCGATCTAAGGCGGCTTTGGTTCGGCAGAAATGCAGCGCTTGTTCCAGCGCGGAGAAAACCTGAGTCGCGCTTTGCGTATACTTTTTCAGCTCTTGTTGCACAATCGATGTAGTGACCATCCTGAGCATAGTCTGGTTGCCCACGACTGCCGTCACGCCGACGCGGGGATGGGTAGGCACGGTAGTCTTGAGCATCACGGTGAAGGCTTCCGGCGACAGGGCGGGATCGACATTGCTCCAATCATAGATGCAGTAAACACGCTGGTAGGCAGCATTGAGGTAACGCAACCGCTCGGCATTGAAGGCCGCGTAGTCGGAGAGCGTTACTTCGCCTTCCATGCTGGCGAGCAGCAGCCACGGCGTTTCTAGCCATTCAAACGTAACCTGCATCGAGGTTGTCTCCTGAGCGTATATGGTGTCGATCAACAGTTGAAGTCATCATAGTGAAAAATCTGCCCGAATGTTAGTGCATACTGATCTTAGGTGCGTAACAAATGGAGGCAGAACGCCAGCGGGCATGGTGGCGTTACCCAGTAACCCGCTGGCGCAGTCGCTACTCGATCTTGCCGATGATCGCGTCGTTATCGATCTGCGCACGCTGCAACCGTCCGCTGAAATCAACATAGACCGACTTCCATTCGGTGAAGGTGTCCAGCGCAGTTTGTCCGGCCTCGCGCATTCCGTTGCCCGTGCCGCGTGTGCCACCGAACGGGAACTGAATTTCCGCGCCCGTCGTGCCGTGATTGATGTACACGATGCCTGTGGTCAGATCGCGGATGGCGCGGAAGGCGGCGTTGACGTTCTCGGTGAAAATGCTGCTGGAGAGGCCATAGGCCACGTTGTTATTGACTTGAATCGCCTCTTCCAACGAACCGACTTCCACGATGGACAGCACGGGGCCGAAGATTTCTTCCTGCTCGATGCGGCTCCCTGCCTTGACGTTATCGTACAGCGTCGGTTGGAAGAAGAATCCACGCGGCATCTCCGCCCGCGCGCCGCCGAGCACCGCCCGTGCGCCTTCGCTCGCGCCGATCTTGACGTAACTTTCGACCTTATCGAGCGCTTTCTGGTTGACGAGCGGCCCCACTTGCACCGATTCATCAATGCCGTAGCCGAGTTTGAGCGCGCGGCCTTTTTCGACCAGCGCTTCGACCAATTTCGGCTTGATGCCCTTCTGTACGATCAAGCGGCTGGTGGCGGTACAGCGCTGCCCCGTCGTGCCGAACGCACTCCATGTGATGGCTTGCGTCGCCAACTCCAGATTCGCGTCGTCCATCACGAGGATGGCATTTTTGCCGCCCATCTCCAGCGACACTTTCTTGCCGAGCGCTGCCGCCTGTGCATAGACGTTCAAGCCGGTGGCTGTGCTGCCCGTGAACGAGATCACGCGTACCGCCGGATGCTTGATCAAGGCCGCGCCGACTTCGCCCGCGCCGAGCACGAGATTGAGCACGCCGGGGGGCAGTCCAGCATCGGTAAAGACTTGCACGAAGGCCGCGCTGACGGCGGGCGTGTCTTCGCTTGGCTTCCACACCACCGCGTTCCCCGCGATCAGTGCGGGCAGCATCTTCCAGCTTGGCACGGCAATCGGGAAATTCCACGGCGTGACCAGCGCCACCACGCCCGCCGAATCGCGCAGCGCCATCCCGAACTTATTGGGCATCTCGACGGGGGCGGTGTAGCCGAGCAAGCGCCGCCCTTCGCCGCCCATGTAGAAGGCCATATCGATGGCTTCCTGCACATCACCGCGCGCCTCCGCGATCACTTTGCCCATTTCTTGCGTCATGAGCTGCGCCAGCGCTTCTTTGCGCTCTTGCAGTACCTGCGCCACGCGGAACAGAATCTCGCCACGACGCGGTGCGGGCGTCAGCCGCCAGCCCTGATAGGCTTGTTTCGCGGCTTCCACCGCCGCGTTGACATCCGCCGCTGTGCTCTTGGTGATCGGGGCGATCACTTCTTCCGTGGCGGGGTTGATGCTGTTGAAGGTGTCGCCGGAACTGGCTTCGACCCATTTTCCGCTGATGTAATTACGCACGAGTTCAGTCATAACCATTTTTCCTCATGAATCGTCTGATCCTGCTTGCCACCAGTTTACCGCACCGCCGACGAATCTCCCGCGCAATCGACTATTTCTCTGCGTCGCCTGTAACATTTCGCGCGCTTGCGTGAATATATACCAGTGGAATGATCCATGCATCATGAGGGCAAGGCCTTGTCTTTACTTAGCAGTCAGTATTTGGCGCTGAGCAGTTCCCATGCGTGATAAGCTGCGCCCGACCTCGCCAGCCGACGATCTGCGGCGCTTCGTAGCCGAGCAGCATACGACGCTGATCAGCACGCTGCGGCTGTTTCTGCTCAAGGCGAACTTGCCCGCCACCGACGATGCCGCCCACGACTTGCTCAACGATGTCGTGCTGGAAGCGTTGCAGCACGCGGATCGCTTTGATCGGACACGGCAAGCGATGGCGTGGCTACTTGGTATCGCGGCTAACCTGATCCGCCGTCGCCAGCTAGACGCCGCGCGACGCGACTACCGCGAACCACTGATCCGCGATCTGTACGGCGCACGTCAGCATGAACTTAGTGACGACGAATTGTTCGACAAGCTCGCCCTACCCGCACAGCCTTCTGAGCCGGATCAACCCGATTCGCCGCTGCCGCTGATCAAGAGTCTGTCCACTGCTGATCAGCAAGTACTCACGCTTGCCATTTTGCACGACATGGACGGCGCGGCGCTGGCGAAGGCGCTCAACGTCGCGCCGGGAACTGCCCGCGTGCGCCTTCATCGTGCGATCCAACGTCTGCGCAGCATCTGGCAGGCTAGCCAGCAGGAAAGCAGCCATGAACACTAATCACAAACCGCGCGCCAAGGCGCAGCGCCAGTACGAACGCACCCTCTATGCCTACAGCAGTGCGCTGGAGCGCGGTGATTTCGCAACCGTAGGCGAGATTCTTGCCCAAGCCAGCGTCGATCCTGTGCTGGAACGCCTGATCCTCGATCTGAACGCGGCCTATCGTGCTGAACTTACTGTGGAGGCGATGTCGCTCGATGCCACCGAAACAGATCGCACCCCCACCACCGAGAAGGAGACGCTTATGCTGAATTCCGATGTGTTACGACAGCCCCACCAACAGCGTTCTGCTGTGGTTGCCTTATTGATCACCCTTGCCGCCATCGTTGTAGTCATTTTTGGCGTTCTGTGGGCAAATCCAACGCCGCTGCTGTTCCTGACAGCCGTTACGCCCACCCTTGCCCCGACCGCCACGCCGACCCGTATGCCCGCGCCGTCTACTGCTGGCGATCAAAATACGGTACCCATCACCGCTGCTAACGTCAGTAAACTTGCGCTCAACCGGATACTTGGACGCGGCTATTTTAGCGGTGGGTTCGCGTGGGCTGGCTCGACGCTGGCGGTCAGTTCGCCGTTGGGCATATTTCTATTTAACACGGACGATCTTGCCGCTCCTCCACGTCCGCTGGCTTACGCAGTCAACCAGCTCGGCTTCAGCGCGGACGGTAAGACACTAATCACGGCGACGATGAATACAGGGAACAATGAGATCACGGGCACCATCGCGCGTTGGGATGTCGCCACACTCCGGCAGCTTGACGAAACTACTATCAAGTTGGGCACGGATGGCGCATGGTTCGCGGATTTCGTGGCTGATAACACGCTGCTCCCTTATGAGATCGATGGTAAGCTGCGCTTTTATAACGTGCTGACCGACGAGATCGATATTGAATTGAACAGTGCTGCGCCACTTCGCATTACGGGCATCGCGTTCAGTCCCGATGGCAGCTATGTCGCCGCTGGTACGGTTGATAACCGCCTTCACATCTGGGAAGTTGCCAACCCTGACCGTGAGAAATTCATTTTGTCAGACGCCAAGGAACAGATTTACAGCCTGACCTTCACGCCCGACAGCCAGAGCCTGCTCACGGCGGATAATCGCACGGGCATCTTGCGCCAGTGGAACCTGAAAACGGGCAAGCAGATCAGTCTGGCGACAGTCGGCGGCAGCGTCTTTGACCTCAAATTCTCTCCGACGGGCAAGCAGTACGCCTCCGCCAATCAGGATGGCACCATCACGATCTACAATGCCGAGACTAATATCCCGTTCATCAAGCTGACAGGGCATCCATCCACCTCCACTGAAGGCAGGGCAGTGGCGCGGCTGGCGTTCAACGACGATGGCACACAGTTAGCCTCCGTTGGCGACAATGGTTTGATCAAGGTGTGGGATATGCGCGGTGGGCAGGAGATCGCCCAACTAGACAGCCAATCCGTCTGTCCCGACCAGATCGCCTACAGCGCCGATGGGCAGCGCCTCCTCGCGTTGTGCGAGGACTCGGTGCAAGTTTGGGATGTCGCCAAGTCCAGTCTGCTGTTGACGGCGCGTACCGAATTGGCAGGCATTAACAGCGCGAGTCTCAGTGCCGATGGCAAGTTCCTCGCGTTCGAAGAAAATCGCGGCGTGCTGCAAGTCTGGGACATCGACGCGAATAAGCGCACGCTGATCCACGAGATTCTGCGCGAGGCAACTTCGACGGTGACGAGCGGCGGCGGGACGTTCACCTCGCGGTTAGCCTTCAGCAGCGATGGAAAATGGCTGGCCTTTGCCCATGCCTTTGACTCGCTAGTCTGGGTGCTCGATCTCACTGATGGCACGGAACAATCGATTAAGGGGCATACACAGGCGATCTATGCGCTGCGCTTCAGCCCCGATGGGCGCACCTTATTCTCAACGAGCGCCGACGGCAGTTCACTGGCATGGGATGTCACGACGCAAACGTTAGGGGCGCTGCGAGAGGGCGCGGCATCCCCGATCACGGCGGCGCAGTTCAGCCCTGACAGCAAGCTGATCGCCGTGACGCACGAAGACGGCACGCTCGAACTACTGGATGCTCAAACGCTCACCACGCAGACGACGCTGCGCCAGCCGTCCACAAACAAGGATGACCACTTCTACAGCAGTCTCGCGTTCACGCCCGATAGCAAGCTGCTCGCCAGCTTCGTGATCCCGATCAAGAGCACAGGCGATGCGGAAGCGATCATCGTCTGGGATGTCGGCACGGCAAAACAAGTGGCGGCGATCAAACTGCCTATCGCCTACCCGCGCAGCATGGCAATTACGCCGGACGGGAAGCAGCTTGCGGTTAGCGCTGGAGGAGTGATTTTATTCTATACGGTAGGGAATGAGTGACATGTACGTGCCGTGTCGTTCCGTTGGGGCAAACGACACGGCCTTCTCATTACGCTCAAGTGATGAACGCTAAACCACTTCGGAGATAGCGGCTAACACGGCGGGCAGCAGTTGCTTTTTGCGGCTGACCACCCCCGGCGCGTCTAACGTCTCATCATCCAAGCGCGCATACGGTAGGGCGCTGATGATGCGCGGCTGACCTTCAACCACCAAGCGACTGTTGCCCCGCACCACATCCGTCACCATCAGCAGCGCCAACCCGAGCTTCTGAGAAGCCGCCAAACTGCCGAGCGCGGATTTAAGGTCATCGAGGCGGGGCGAGATTTCCCCGAAGCTGGCGACTTCCACTTGCGCAATGCCTGCCTTGATGCCACCCTGATCATAATACTTGAGGTCGGTGTTGATGATCTCGCTGCCCGTGCGCATACCGAGACCCGCCCCTGCTGCCAGCAGTGCTTGCCCCAACTCCTCGATCCCTGCCTCGCCATCCAGACCTGCCATCTGCCCCAATTGGGTGGCGACAGCACGATCCCGTGGCGTCGTGGTGGGCGAACGGAAGACCAACGTATCCGACAGGATGCCGCACAGCAAAATGCCCGCCAGCGATGCCGGGAACGACTTGCTCATATCCAGCGCGCGTTCCGTCACCAGCGTCGAGCAGCTCCCGACCGGATCGACGTGGAACCGAATCGGCACCGAAGTTGGCACATTGCCCAGGCGGTGATGATCCAGCACCTCGACTAATTCGGCTTCTTCGAGACCGGACACCGCTTGTGTCAGTTCGTTGTGATCCACCATGACCAGTTTGCGCCGTACCGGAGCCAGAAGCGCCGATTTCCGGCACAGCCCAACGTACTTGCCGTTCTCATCCAGTACCAAAAATTCGTCCTGATCGGAACGCAGCGCTTGCCCGACCACATCCCGCACGCGCTCCCCTGCCAGCAGCACCGTGCCAGCCGGATCGACGGCAGACTCGACGGGGCGACTCAGTTCTGTCGCCAGCTTGAGCAGCGAGTCTGAACTAAGCGCCTCTACGAACTTGCTGAACAAACTCGCGCCGGTCAGCAAGCCTACAGGCGAAGCGTTATCCAGAATGGGCGCGGGGCGGCGGGTGCGGGCGATCAGTTGGCAGGCTTCCAACAGCGTTTGCCCCTTGCGCAGCGAGGGCACGGCTTCCGCGAGGTCGCCCACATGTGCCCATACGTCAGCGACCAAGGGGGGCGGCTGCATCCCGAACTTTTCCAGTGCGAACCGTGTCTGCGCGTTGACTTCGCCCGTGCGTCCAGCCGTGTATGCGCCAGTGCCGGTAGTATTTAAGAGATAGGTATAGCCCATCGCGGAGGCAATCGCATCCATATCCGGGTTGCGATGACCGATGACTAGTATGGTATCTGAATTTGAGGCCACAATGACTCCTTCACTCCGATTGTAGTATCAGCTCGATTGTGATTTATTGTTCAATAAGCACAGATTAAACACTTATTTCGTCGTACAGGTTTTCCATTGACTCGCACTAATGGGGCGGTAGACTCATCCGAGGTCGGACAAATCTCGCTGACCTGACGCCCCGCCAATTCGCGCCGACCCATATTGTGCCAGAGTTGGGGACTTTTTTGCAGATCAGGTTCTTGGTTATTCTTGCTTAAGACCGTATGGAGTTCTGCACAATGAAGCTAAACGTCCGTCGTTCGCTACTGCTGGGTGTCGTTGCCTTAGCGCTTGCCCTGAGCGCCATCGGTGCCCCCAGTGTATCGCAAGCTCAAGACAAATTCGTTGTCGGTTTTGTACTCGTTGGCCCACAGCTTGATAAAGGCTGGAACCAAGCTCACCTAGAAGCCTCCGAATATCTCAAGGAGAAAATCCCCGGCGTCGATACCATCATCCTCGACAAGCTGAATCCTGCTGACCGCCCGAACGTGACGCTGGAACAGGTCGTAGACAACATGGTATCCGAAGGCGCGAAGATGATCTTTACCACCTCCGATGACTTCGGTGCGGATACGGTCAAGGTCGCCGCCAAGTATCCAGATATTCCGTTCGTGCATGTCTCCGGTGATGCCGTTCTCAAGGGCAACGCCCCCAAGAACCTCGCCAACGTCATGGGCAAGATGGAATACATGAAAATGATCGCGGGCTGTGCGGCTGCGATCAAGACCGAAACCGGACGCATTGCCTACCTCGGCCCGATCATTCAGGACGAGACGCGCCGTCTGACCTCGGCTGCCTATCTCGGCGCGAAGTACTGCTGGACGGAACTCCGCAAGGAAGACCCCGCCAAGCTCACTTACGAAGTCAAATGGATCGGGTTCTGGTTCAACATCCCCGGCGTCACGCTTGACCCGACGGAAGTCGCCAACAGCATGTTCGACGCGGGTGCCGATGTGATCCTCTCCGGCATCGATACGCCGGAAGCCACTACCGTCGCCGTTCAGCGCCGCGAAAAGGGCGAAAAGACGTGGGTGATCCCCTATGACTATCGTGAGGCGTGTGAACTCGCCGTCGCTGGCGACACCAACATTTGCCTCGGCGTGCCGTACTTCAACTGGGGGCCGTCGTATGTGGCGCTCGTGAAGTCCGTGCAAGACGGCAAGTTCGAGTCGAAGTGGGATTGGACAGCTCCCAACTGGGCTGACCTGAACAACCCCGATACCAGCAACGTCGGCTTCGTGTATGGCCCGTCGCTCAACGATGACAACAAGGCCATGCTCGATAAGTTCGTGGCAGGTCTGGCGGATGGCTCGATCAACCTGTACAAGGGGCCGATCAACTTCCAAGACGGCACCGTCTACCTCAAGGACGGCGAGACTGCCACCGATGAGCAGATCTGGTATCTGCCTCAACTGCTGGAAGGCATGACCGGCGCAAGCAAGGCCGAAACCAACTAGCCTTTGCCCGTTCCCGTTACACATTACTTGCCCCTTCTTCAACCGCGAGGAAGGGGCAAGTTTTTTATCGGGCTGGCGATGAACATTGAACACCAGTTAGGGTGGCTATCGTGAGGTGTTTACGTAATAATTCACGTTAAGGAAGAGACCCTGCACGGCAGGGAGGAGAACAACATCATGCCGCTGCCTGCATATTACCGCGATACCGATGTCGGACGCATCTTCGATCCCGATTTCCAGCGCACTTATCAAGCTGGTCTCGCTGACCAGACCTCGCCCGCCAACGACGATAAACATCGCATCCTGTTATGGTTGGTGGATGTGCAGATCGATTTTTGCTTCCCCGCCCCAACCGGACGCTTAACGGTGCCGAACGCGCTCGAAGATACCTGCCGCACGGTCGAATGGATTTACCGCAACACACCAGTCATCACCCATATCGCTGCCTCCTTAGACACGCATACGCCATTCCAGATTTTTTATCCGAGCTGGTGGCAAGCCGCCGATGGCAGCCATCCGCAGCCGTTCACCGTAATCACGGCGGAGGACGTGCGCAAAGGCAAATGGCGACCCGTCACCGAGGTCAAATGGTCAGCCTATTACGTGGAAGAATTGGAGCGCAGCAGCCGCAAGCAGTTGATGATCTGGCCTTATCACTGCATGGAAGGCTCGGCGGGACGGGCGCTAGTCCCCGCCCTGTCTGAGGCGATCATGTACCACAGCGCGGCGCGGATGGCCCAGCCAACCTATTTGGTCAAGGGCACCATCGCGCAGACCGAGTACTATTCCGTGTTGGAGCCAGAGGTCAAGTTTCCATCGCATCCTGATGGCAAGTTGAACGAAGCCTTCCTGAAATTCCTGCGCGAATTCGACCTGATCTATATCTGCGGGCAAGCGCGCAGCCACTGCGTATTGGAGACGATCCATTCGGTATTGCGTTACTACGGCGACAATCCCGTCGTCCTCAACAAAATGCGCTTCCTCGATGACTGCTCATCTTCCATCGCTGGCTTTGAGGAAAGCACCGAACGCCAGATCGCACAATTCGCGGCGCAAGGCATCAAATTAGTAAAATCGACCGACCCTGTCTGATGTGATTCGCGACTATAACTGGTTAAATCACCGATGGTGATACTTGTCATCTGTTTCGCATGACCTTTAGCGACCGAAAACGGTGTATCGTTGAGGGTGAAATGTAGAAATAGTCATTTTTGACCAGTTAAGATAGTTAGAATAGTCAGTCGGGAGAGAACCATGACTAACTCAGTTCTCATTACACTAGATGGTTCGCCGCTGGCGGAACAAGCCTTGGATTTCGTCCCTCGCCTCTTGAAACCGGATACCAAAATCCGTTTATTGACCGTGTTGGGTGAGGATCGGGCTGTCGAGCTGGCTAGTTTGGCGAGCACGATCGGACACGTGGGCTACTTTTCCAGTGAGCTGCCGCAAGTGCATTTGGAAGTTGATCCACAAGAAGCCATTTCCGCGCGTAATTACCTGTTAGGGATGGCGGAACGGCTGGAGATGAAAGGCTATCAAGTTACTGTCGAGGTGCTAGAGGGCCGCAGCGTAGTCGAAGCGATCGTGGAAACCGCCAATACGGGTGGTTACGATGCCGTGTTTATGGTCACACATGGACGCACTGGCCTCAGCAAATTAGCGCTTGGCAGTGTAACAGAAGGAGTCTTGAAGAAAGCTAAATGCCCTGTCATCGTGGTACCGGGGCATGCTTCATAATTTCTCCTGAGTGACACCAATACTCGCCTCAGAACGGGCGTGAACTCGTCAGGAGTGACGCTGTCGAAGTTGTCGTGACTGGTCAATTGGGCATCGTGATCAGTTCGCGAGGGTGAGTAACGGTCAGAAGTTCCACCTGATAGCCAGTGCCTATTGATTGGTCAGCCATTCAATAGGCACTGGCGTTTTATTTTGCTCTTGCCTAGTCATGTATTCACCAGTACGATTCTCCCATCATCGAACAAGTCGTGACGGTAATTATGGACTCCCCACAACGCTGCCTCGAATGTGGCACCCTATGGACAGATGGCGTCACCTGCCAAGATCACTTCTACCAGATGGGCTATTGGGAGCTTGAAAATCCCACTGCGCTCTACGAAGTGCATCACCTGATGGTCTTGAGCTATCACCTTCAACATCCCAGCTTATACTCGCCCACAGGGTTAAGCAACGCCAAAGAGTTGCTGGTTGATTTCCTGACAACGGGCATCACGCCGTCTGCCATGCGGCAAAAGATACGTGACGACGTTGATTCTGGCGTTCGCAAGTTCAAGATCAAAAGTACGGCGGAGTCTTTCGGCACCTACGAATATCCGGTTCAGTGGACAATGACCGCTGCCAGTGTGACCGCCGGTGGCGTCGATACTTATTGTGACAATGTGAAAGCGTGGGCGCAGTCGATCCTTGAGTCGCTCAAAGCATCCGGTAACTTAGACGCGTGAGGGTACGTCGGTAGCGGGGTAGCATCACATGGAGCGGGGTGGGTAAACCACCGCCCCATATGACGCGTGAACAAGGAGAGTTGTTAGCCCTTCACGGCACCTTGCGCCAGACCGCCGATGATCTGCGTCTGTAGCACAAGGAACAGGATAATGATCGGCAGCGTGCCAATGATCGCGCCCGCCGCGAAGACGCCCCAATTGAGTGCAAACTGATTGTTAAGAAATGTCGTTAGTCCGACCGCCAGTGTGTAGGTGTCTTTGTCACGTAGTAGCACACGCGGCAGCAAGAAGTCATTAAACGTCCCGATGAAGGACAACAGACCGACCACTGCCAGAATTGGACGGATTAGCGGCAGGATAATGGTCATGAACGTCGTCCAATGTGTTGCGCCATCCACCTGCGCCGACTCGTCGAGATCACGTGGGATCGTGTCGAAGTAGCCCTTCATCAGCCACGCGTTCGCGCCGAGCGCTCCACCTGCGTAGATCAATATCAAACCGCCGAGCGAGTTCAGGCCAAGGGCGGGTGCAAACTTGCCAACCTGCTGTAGAAGCAAGTAGAACGCCGTCAGCGCGATCACATTGGGAAACACCTGAATCACCAGCGTTGCCAGCAGGGTCGCCTGCCGTCCTTTGTAGCGGAAACGCGAGAACGAGAACGCCGCCAGCGTCGTCATGATCAGTGTCATGACTGTACTCAAGCCGGAAACAATGATCGAATTGATCAACCATCGGAGAACGGGCGTCTGGTCATTCTTGAGCAGCTTATCATAATTGGCAAACGACGCATTGTCTGGGATCAATTGCTGCCCAGAAATTGAATTCGCCGGGTTGAAGGATGAACTCACGATGATAATGAAGGGATAGAGTGCAAAGGCGACTCCCAAGAGCACAACGATGAGTTGGATCACCAGTTTGAACGTACGGTTGGAATCGACTGGGCCTGTACGCACAGGTCTGCTTAAGTTGGGAACTGTCGTTGTAGCCATGTTTGTTACTCCGACACTTTTTCGAGCGTGTTGGTGAACCGGAAGTTGAGGAACGTAATCGTGCCGACGATCAGGAAGATAAATATTCCGATGGCGGAGGCAAAGCCATAGTCAGAGCCGCGCCCCCCCGCGAAAGCCAACCGATACGTATAAGACAGCAAGATGTCCGTGTGTCCAGCCGCCGTCGAAGCTGACATCGGTGGCCCGCCTGTGGTGAGCAGTTCGATCAATGTAAAGTTGTTGAAGTTGTAGGCAAAGCTGGCGATCAGCAGTGGGCCGACCGCGACGAGCAGCATGGGCAACGTAATAAACTGGAACTTCTGGCGTTCGTTCGCGCCGTCGATCAACGAGGCTTCGTACATATCGGCGGGAATGCTTTGCAACGCCCCGAGGCAGATCAGCATCATATACGGGAAGCCGAGATACAAATTGACCATCAGCACCATCACCTTGGCAAGGCCGGGATCAGCAAACCAGTCTGGCGAGATGCCAAGCAAATTCTTCAACGCAATGTTGATCGGGCCATAGGATGGGTTGAGCAGACCACGCCACACCGAGGCCGATAACCAACCGGGGATCGCATACGGGATGATCAACAGTGAGCGCCACAGCGGCTTAAGCGGGAAATCGCGGTTATTCAAGATCATCGCGAATATCAGTCCCAGTGCGAAGGTCGTACCCACGCTGCCAATGGCGAATACGACCGTCCAGATAAACACGCGCCAGAACGGATCGCGCACGCTGTCATCCGTCACCACGCGCAGCAAGTTATCGATCCCGATGTAAGCGGAAAAGCCCGGTATCAGTGTCTTACCTTCCCCGGATTCCGGTACGAAGGAGCCTTTTTGCTCCACGTAGACGATATTTAGCTCTTTGTCAATGAGCTTCCCTGTGGTGGAATCATATACATATTTGGGCTGTTGTGCCTGACCGAGATAATTCTGTTGCAGCAGTTGCAACTTGGTGAGCTGGATATCCTTGGGCAGGTGCAGATCAGTCTTTAACTTCAACCGCTGTTCCAAACCGGCGGGCGTCACGAGTTCATAATCCCCAATTGACGATGGGATGCCCTTATCGTTCCGCGCCTTGATCGACGGATCGTCACTGGCGAGCGGCGTCAACTCCGTGTCATTGTTCGCGATGAAGTATTCCTTACCATCAGCGTCAATGATTAAGAAGCGGAAATCCGCCAGAGTGCGATCGGTAGCTGCCACGCCTGTCTTGCCAAAAAAGTACACGGATAGAGTTGGCGCGTCCGGCGCGGGGTAAGTCTGATCCGTGAACTGGGCGATAGCCTGTTCTTTGGAAAGCGCGTGGCCTTCGCCATAATTCGTGAACGCCGTCGCCAGCGCGTAACCCATTGGGTAGATAACGAGCAGCGCCATGCCAGTCAGCGCGGGGAAGATCCACCGCCACGGAAACAGCCGATCATCCAAGTACACGATATTGGCGATGATGGTAAAGATCGCGATGCCGATGCCCAACAGAGGACTAATGTTGTTGAAGGATATATCGACGAGCCGGATCGCGAACACATCGACAATCCCCAGCACGATAAGTCGTGGTAATAACGACCGTAAAGAAAGGTTCGTCTTAAACATGCGAGTTATCCCCTACAGATTTTTTGATGGGGGTGTTAGATAGTCTTGTAAGGGTCGCCCTTAGAGTTCATGTGGGTCTCTAGGAACTATGCGCGTTACTTCAGGCTGAAACCCAACCTATCGTTAACAGCCCACACAAGTTCAGAACGGTTATCCAATACCCTCTAGCCCTAACTATCTTTCAGTTCAGTGTGGGGTACAAAAAAGGCCGTCAGGCTTCCCCAACGGCCTATCAACGATCTAGGAAAGCTTACTTCGACTTGGCAATTTCTGCACGGATGGCTTCCGCTGCATCCTTCATGGCCTTGTCAGGCGCTTCCTTCTGCTGATAGATCAGCGTCACGGCATTTCCCCACGAATTCCACACCGCGCTCATCGCGGGGATAGCAGGCATTGGTTCGCCATCAGCGATCGACTCAGCAAAGCCAGCCAGATCCTTATCAGGGTTGGCTTCACGCACCGGCAGGAAGGCCGAGACAGCCGGCGCAGCATCATACAGCGCTTGCATGACTTCCTGAGTGGCAATGAATTCAGTCGCGAACGCCTTGGCGAGGTCAAGGTTCTTGGCATACTTGCTAACCATAAAGCCTTGCACGCCGAGGAACGGACGCGCCGGGCCATCAAACGCCGGGATCTTGGCGACGCCGTAGTTGATGCCTGACGCACGCATGTTGTTAAGTTCCCACGGGCCAGTCACCCACATAGCGAGACGCCCCTTCTTGAACAGGTCGGAAGCTTCACCGTAATTAACGGCACTGTTGAAGACCTTGTCCTTGACTAGCTTGTCAAGTTCTTCCGCACCCTTGATGAAGCCGGGGCTATCGACGCCGACATCCTCAGGGTTCAGGTTGCCATCTTTGTCCTTACCGAAGATGTAGCCACCGTAGCTGGAGAAGATGGGATAGGTGTGATAAGAGTCTTGCGGAATCGCAATACCCTGATCAACTTTGCCATCTGCCACGAGCTTCTTGCTGATCTCGACGGCTTCCGCGAAGGTCTTGGGAGGTTCTGGGACGAGATCTTTGTTGTAGTACAAACCAATGGCTTCGACCTGATAGGGAACGCCCACCAGCTTGCCATCATACGTGAAGGCACTGATCGCCTGTGGATCAAAATTCTTGGCATTATCACCGAGGTCGAGTCCTTCGAGTAGACCATTGGAATACAGTTGACCGATCCAGTCATGCGCGCCAACGATCAGATCTGGACCTTCGCCAGCGGGAGCAGCGATGTTGAAGTTATTACGTACATCACCGAAGCCCATGGTCTGGGTTACAACGGGGATTCCATATTTTGCTTGGAACTTTTCGCCGGCGGCCTTAACGATAGCCTCACGCTCGGCGTTTACCCAAACCACCAACGTACCTTCGGTTGAGGGGAGGAAAGTGGCGGTGGGCGCGGGAGTTGCAGTGTTATCTTGGGCCGTCACGGGGCCGTTGCCACTACCCATGGCAAACATGCCCATGATCAGCGTCACCGCAAGCACGAGTGGCAGTAGACGTTTCATGTTAAAACTCTCCTTAAAAATATCCTCTGAAATTACCGAGTGGGAAGCCTATTTATTAGTGGTTTCCACTTGCTCGGATATTTCCGTTTTGGGTGCGTTCGCCATCTTGGCGGCAACGCTTTTCAAATGACCATTTTCTAAGTAGCCGTGTAGGTGTCCATACACCAATTCTAGCAGTTGTTGCAGAGCTACATGGTCGGATTCTCGCACGTTTATAAAGCGAGTGGCAATCGATTCATCTAAGATGGTGGTTGCTTGCTGATGAATTTGGCGACCAGATTCGGTCAGACGCACAGTGGTGTAGCGCCGATCCGATTTCGGCAGTTCTTCGATCAGCTTGGCGGATTTCAAACGGCGCACGATGCCCGTCACGTTGCTCTTGTCACACAGCAGCAAGTTCGCCAATTCCGTCAAACTTGCTTGTCCCTTACGGTGCAGCCAGTTCAACAGGTGATATTGTCGGACAGTCAGCGAGAAATTACTGAACAATTGGCGATCAATGTCATCGCCAAGTAAGAAGACTTCATTAATGAGGCGGTATGTATCGGCAGCTAGAGACTTCATGAAATGAAAATCTTTACAAAACTCTCAACATCTCAGTCGTAAGTGATGTTGGCGTAAATAGTTGATACATAAATCATTATAGCTAGGTTGCAAGGACTGTCAAGTAGTTGAATTATCGACTATCTCCAAAAAGTGGTATATACAATTACCTACAACTTGAACAACCTTAACGACCTCGCCAATCGATCCGCCGCCCGACCAGCCACAACAGCAGCAGCATAATCGCCGTGAGTATCAGCACATCAACGAGGAGCGGGATCGGCTCTACGGAAGCTAGTACGACCTGTCGCAGGGCCGAAGCGGCATATGTCGCGGGGGACAGATAGCTGACAACACGGATCAGTTCCGGCAGCCGTTCCGCCGGAATGATGATCGGGCCGAGCGATACCAGCGCGAAGGTGGTCAGGTTGCTGACGGCGCTCACCGTTTCCGGCGTCTTGCCCGTCAATCCGATCAGCGCCCCTAAGCCCGCCAAGGTCATCGTGATCAACGGGATGACGAGCACGATCAGCGGGCTAATCGCGACGGGAAGATGCAAAATCACCGTCCCGATCAGCAGCGTCATCAGTGTGGCGGGAATCGACAATACGAAGAAGGCCATCACCGTCGCGATGATCAACGCGGCACGGTAAATCGGCAGCGTGGCGAAGTAATCCAGCATCCCGTTCGCGCGCATATACGCGAAGTTGCCGCTGACCTGTCCCAACGTCCCGAACAGTAGCGACAGCACCATGTTTCCCGTCACCACATAGCCCAGTGCATTGGGCGCATTCCCCGCGAACACGCCAAGTGCCGCCGTCGAGATGGCAGGCGCGATGATGCTCGTGATGAGCGTCCCGCGCCACGACCAGCGCCAATTCGTCAACTGGATGATGATCAGGTCGGTAAGCTGCGTGAAAAATGGCTGCATGATCGGCTCCTCTCCGCAAGGCTACCGATTGTAAAGCGGAGCCACCAGCCTGCTTGACTGCTCCGCGACTATTCACCGCTGATGTGAATGGCGGGCGTAGGGTGATAATGAGCCAAACAACCTGCTGTAGTTATCAATCTACACTACACTGAATAGCGATGAAGCTATGCTTGGACGACTTATGACGCGCTTACGCTTTTTTCTTGTTGCCCCTCCTGTGGAGTCCTGACTCAGCCTTGATTCTGACTGGGACACAAATAATCGAGGCATCGAGCGGTAAGATCGTTGCGACCCTTGATCAAGAAATATGCTATTTTCTTGCTTGTACTTGGAGCGCCGACTCAACGCGGATCGCGGAAGTCAGCGCGGGTGTGTTGTATATCTGGGGATCCTAAACGACACGAACCCTGACGCTAGAAGTTTGTCACTAGCGTCAGGGATATTCTCCTACAGGTTGGTCGTCAACTTCGGTTGGCACGCGGGCGAGGCCAAATGATCAACCAGATCATGGAACATCGCCACCGCGACCGGATCGGCATCGCTACCGCCGATAGTGCTGGCAAGAGTCGCCGTCGTCATCAGCACTTTGCCGCGTCCCAACTTGAATTGCACGGTATGGATAGCTGGCAGTTGTACCCAACCGGATATTTGCCCCGCCAAAAAGTCGTCATGGAAGGTCGCATCATCGACGGGCAGGTTGCTGATCACGCCGCGTGGAGCCACCGCACCAAACGGCATCGTTAGCGGATTCGTCACCGCCAGCCGCTTGAAAATGTCCGGTCTCAGCCAACTAAAACTCGTGATCCACGATCCGCCATAAATGCCGCCGCGTCCCTGCACCCAGAAGAACGGACTCACGCCGCTGCATAGGTACAACATACTGCCGCCTTCGCGCACCCAACGGATCGTCTCTGCGTCTGGCGCATCCGTCACGAGCAATGTTTCCGCGCTCAAGGCCGATGCCAACGTATAGCCTAGCCCTTGAATTGCGCTGCCCAAGGCCGATTCGCCGTTTGATTCCGCCGCGAATGGCGATCCCGCTGACCGTACCGCGATCTGCCCTTGATGCGCGGCCTTACGCGTGGCGGCGGGCAACACCATCACGTCAATATCATTCTGGGCTAAGGCGTTCCCTTGACCGTCATTCAGCCATAGTTCTACGCGCTTCATGCTCGCTTTATCGACCGCCGCGAACTGCCAGTGCATCAAGCCGATCTCATTGATTGCCCCGCGTTTTGTGGCGTCCAGTCTGTGATCGGTGCGCTGACCACCAACCGTGAAGGTAAGTTGAGCGCCATTCCAATCGGCTTTACTGTAATGAGAGGCATACAGACGCACGGGCAGCGCTTGATCATCCCATGTGGCATAGCGTGCGAGCTGCGGCACGATCACGTCTGCGGCGTTAATCGTCCCGAACGCCTGATGATAGGCTTTCTCGCGGCGGTTGAAGTCCAGCAAGCCATTGCTTTCCCAGTAAATATCGCTCAGTTCGGTGATCACATAACCCTTGATCGCGGATAGGCGGCGCATCGTCTCGATCTCGAACTTCATGGCTTGGAATTGGTGCCACTGCGAAGCAGCCGCAAAGCCTTCATAATCGCCCCAGATGCGCTTCAACCCGAAGCGCTCGAAGCGTTCCAGCGCACCTTTAGGCCACCCCGGTTCGCCATCCCAGCCCGACCACCACGGCCCCAACTTGAACCAATCCGGCAGATTGCCCTCGGCGTCGCGCAGTCCGCTGATCGACGGTAACCCCCAGTTGCCGAATTCGGATAGGATCAGCGGCTCGTGTCCGGTGCGCTGTGCATCACCGTGATTCGAATATGTCCACGTCGGACGCATACTGAACTGCTCGACGAATGAGGTGAAATATGGCGCTTGATCGGGGATGTTGGTGTAAACGTGGAAATCATCGAGGTCGCTCTTGACGTGAATATTCGGCCCCCACCCGTTCATGCACGCTGAGTTATCCACCACCAACCGTGTCGCGTCCAGCCGTTTACAGGTCTCCACCATTTCCGTGATCCACGCGCGGTCGCCCGGACTCAGCGCCAGCGCGGTGCCCCAATCCTCGTTCACAATCGTCCAGATGATCAGCGATGGATGGTTGTAATCGCGCCGGATCATCTCCGTCAGCGTTTGTTTTACCCGCGCCTTAATGTCAGCGTTGACATTAAAGGCATCATGGTGCATGGTGAACTTGAGCGCGAACGTCCGCCACGATGGAATCTCCGCCCACACCAGCAAGCCCATTTCGTCCGCCAGATCGAGATACAGCGGATCAGGCGGCTTGATGTGGCAGCGCAGACAATTCAGCCCCAATTCCTTGGCTTTGGCGAACTCATCGCGCAGGAACACTTCGGAGGGCACGCTGTAAATGGTTTCTGGATACATATCCTGATCGAGCGCCGCCCGCAGGTAGATCGGTTCGCCATTGAGCAGCAGTTGCCCATCACGGATCGCGATCTCACGGAAGCCAAAGCGCACGTATTGCGCATCTTCGCCCGCCGCGCCCGTCAGTGTGATGACCGCCGTGTACAATTCCGGCGTTTCCGGCGTCCATAAGCGTACATCGGGCACGGTGACGCTCATCGTGTAATGTGTCTGATGCGGCTTCACCGCGATCTCCGCCGTCTGTTCACCGATCTGCGCCCGCAGCGTATCCGCCACCTGTGCCAGATTGCCAGCCAGATCGACCGTGATCACCGCTTGTCCCGTCTGAATGATCGGGGTGACACGCACCTTGTCGATATACACGGTCGGCACCGAGGTTAGCGTAACTTCTTGCCACAGCCCACCGACGTTTAGATACCATTCTTGTTTGCCATGTGGGATTTCTACCGGATCGAACGGTGGGTTGCCGACTGGCTTCTGCTGATCCAGCCACCGCGTAGGCTTGAACCCCGCTTGTGCCGAGTCATAGACGCGTACCGCGATGTGATTGCTGCCGATCTGCACGAACGGCTTGATGCGGAAGGTGAACGGCGTGTAGCCGCCCTCGTGCTGCCCGACCAACCGACCATTCACGTACACTTCGCACCAGTAATCGACCGCGCCGAAAGTCAGCAGAAGGTCGCCTTCCAGCCACACCGCGTCCAGATCGAGTTCGGTGCGGTACCACGCGTAACCGCTGTACGACTCTAGTTCGGGGAATACGGCTTGCCACGGCATCGGGACGTGAATCTGACGGTCAGGCGTCAAATCATCGACGCGAACCGTCCCTTCAGGATCAAGTTGGAATTGCCATGATCCTGCCAGTGAACGCTGCATACGCATAATCTTTGTGCTCCTGTTGATGGAGGAAAAGCCGGGGTCTACCAGTAGTCTGACCAGAATGCCTTGCCGCGTGCCTTCAGCGACAGACTACACTGAACTTCCAACTAGTGGCTGAATTTGGGGAAATTGTAACAGCTAGAGCGATTTTCTGCTGATGGACTTATCGGGCGCGCTCTGGTACCACGATCTGCGCCATCTGTTCCGCGCCTTGCCGGAACTCGCGCACATCCACCAGCGTCCCGCCCTCGGATGGGCTGCCCCAATGGCTCGGAATCACCCAGCGCGGGTGCAGTACCTTGACGGCTTCCACCGCCGAGGTAGCGTTCATCGTCTGGCGTCCGCCAATTGGCAAGATCGCGATGTCACAACCGATGCGCGGCATCTCCGGAATGATGTCGGTGTCGCCCGCATAATAAATGTCGTACCGATCCATCGAGATCACGTAGCCGAGGCCGCCGAATTGCTGAGGATGATGGCTGTTATAAGCGGGCACGGCTTTGATGCTGACCGACCCCACATTGATCACCTGCCACGGGCGCAAAATCGTCGCGCGCTCAATAATGTCGGCTGCCATCGCGTTGGTGATCACGACCGTCCACGGCGCGCGCAGTTTTTCCACATCGGCGGGTGAACAGTGGTCGTAATGGTCGTGGGTAATCAGGATAATATCAGCGGGCTGATCGCCTCTGGTGACGCGCCAAGGGTCGATGTAAATCAACGGGCTTCCGGTGATTCTAAAGCTGGCATGTCCGAGCCATTCAATGCGATCAATCATAAAGACGTGGTACCTATACTCCAGTTCCGAATTGTTAAGGCGCGATTGTAAAATTCTTACAGGTTTTTTGCAACTTTTGGTGTAACTTTTCTATACGGTTGGTGTTTACTAGCCAGTCGCTAACAATTTATAAACCTTTCCGTCTCACCACTTTCATTAACTACTCTATTACCCAGACTAACCGTTCGCCAACCACTGTTCAATCACATCCACGACACGTGCCGCCGCCTTTCCGTCCCACAGCGGCGGAATAACTGGCTGATGCTGTGCGGGCGCGAAAGCAGCCTCAAAAATCTTATCTGCCTGAAGCTCAACCAGTTGATTAGTGCCGAGCGAAATGGTCACCGGACGCTCTGTATTGTTACGCACCGTCACACAGCGCACGCCAAGCGCGGTAGTCTCTTCCTGAATCCCGCCCGAATCCGTCACCACTACCGCTGCTTTAGCCATCAACCCTAGAAACTCCAGATAGCCGAGTGGCTCGACAAGTTGCACATTCGTCAGCGCCGACCACAATTCTGGATGCTTGGAAATCGTGCGCGGATGAATCGGGAAGATCAGCGGCTGCCGCTGACTGATCTTGCCTAACGCCTCCACCAACACCTTCACGTTATCGGTCTCATCGACATTGGAGGGGCGATGGAAAGTGACCAACCCATATTCATGCGGTGCCACTTTGAATTTTCCCCACGGTTCCAACGCCACCGCGTTATTCAGGTGCGTAACCAGCGAATCGATCATCGTATTGCCGACAAAATGGACTTTGTCCCGCGCGATGCCTTCCTCATTCAAATGCTGATCGCCGCTTTCTTCCGTCGTGAACAGCAAATCGGCAATATGATCGGTGAGGATGCGGTTGATTTCTTCTGGCATAGCGCGGTCAAACGAGCGCAGCCCCGATTCCACATGAGCGACCGGAATATTCAACTTAGCGGCAGTCAGCGCACACGCCAAGGTTGAGTTCACATCGCCCGCCACCACCACAAGCTGCGGATGATGCGTCAAGCACACCTCCTCGAACGCGGTCATGATCTTGGCGGTTTGCTGCGCGTGCGTCCCCGATCCAACGGCGAGGTACACGTCAGGTCTGGGCATATTCAACTGCTCGAAAAAAATCGTGGACATCTTTTCATCATAATGCTGCCCCGTATGTACAAAGACCTGCGCAATGTTGCGCTGCCGCAGCGTTTGAATGATAGGTGCCATCTTGATGAAATTGGGACGTGCTCCAACAACCGTGATGATCACTGACCTGCTCCAGACTGAATGCTTATACTGACGACTGAGAGAGTTTATTCAACGAGCGTAGTTAAAAAAAGGCAGAAAAATGCTTCAATAGATAGGCTGATTCATTGATTTTTCGCGATGAGCTGCGCTCTGAAGGCCGCTAGTGCCGCAGGGTTGCCCATGTCCCACATCTCCGTCGCTTGCGAAATCTCAACCCGCCAGCCGCGCTCGATATATTTCTGATAAACGGGCATCACATAAAACTCACCGCGCGTTCGCTCATTGTTGCGGATCATCGCATCAGCAATCGTGACCAACTGATGACCATTGCTGAAGTAGTACATCCCCGTGCTGGCATGGTCGGAAATCCGCACCTTTTCGGTCACTTCGACCACGCGCCCACTTGGATCGGTGCGCGCGAAGCTCCATTGTTCACCGGGCATCGAGGCGACGGAGATGATGCCCGTGCAATCTGGCTTACGGTTGCGGATGTCCTCGCCAATCGAAGACACCACGTAAGTATCCGAGCTGATGACCAACACATCCTCATCCGTGTCAATCCACTCGCGTGCCGTCACGACGGTGCATAGTTGCCCTTCCGTCACATCGTCGAGCACCACCACGCCGATGTCTGCGCCAAATGTTGACCGCAGCATCGCTTGGAGCTGAAATTGTTCGTCATGTTCGCGCAGGATGATGAAGATCAACTGGGAGTATGTCACTGCTCGGATGCTTTCCAGCGCCCAGAGGAAGATGCTTTTGCCATCCGCGACCTCGATCAACGGCTTTGGGACAGTCAAGCCTTGATTCGCGAAGCGGGAACCACGCCCCGCCATCGGGATGACGACTTTCATCTTGCTTTTGCGTCCCTCAGCAGCGCGGGTTCGGTAATTTCCGCCCAGTTCGAGAATCGAACGGCGCGATCATCGATGTAGACATCGGCATTTGGTTTGCCGAAATAAATCTCGTCATACTCGATCTGGTGCTGTTCCAGCCAATCCAGCGTGATCTTGCCCACGTTCCGCATGACTTTGCCCACGTTGCTCTGGCAGGTCGCCATGTTCCGCGCCGTGTGGATGATGATGTAATGACCAGCGGCACGCAGCGCTCGAATCCGTTCCGCCGCGCCTTCGAACGGCACGAGATCGGCATACGACTCATCCGGCCCTTTGATCGGGCAGATCGTTCCGTCTAAATCAATCGAGATGCGCATGGGTCAGGGTATCGTTGAGTAAGGTGAGACCGGTCATGTACATGATCAACTGCCGTTTGGGGTAGTCGCTGTGCAGGGGCACCATAGAGATAAACAACAGCCCTTCAATAAATCGAATTTCGTCCAGATTATATCCCATGCTGACTACCAACGCATCGAACAGCGCTTGAATCAGATGCCCGTTCTCGGCGTCGTATACTTCCCCTTCGAACGTGCCCTGATCTTCATGGATCGTGAAAATATCCGCGACGATGTAATCGTACAAGCCGCAAATGCTGTGGCGCAGTTTGGCGATGTCGTAGCGCGGGTCGCCATACAAGCCCTTTGACCCGAACGATCCACGCGGATCAATCAACCGGATGATTTGGTTACTGATGTCAAACAAAATGTTTGAAAAGCAAAAATCGCCGTGAATGATGCACGGCTGAGTCGTCAGCGCCAGCGCTTCAGCGCGCTCACAAATCGCCTGATGCAGTATGGGGATATTCTGCAACGTCCGGTGGTTATAGGTCACCGTTTCTGCGTCCAGCAGACGCTGCCAGAAGCCCGATTGATTGCGCAAGACGTGGAGCCGTTCCCACGTCTTATCCAGATAGATCGTGGTGACTTCATCTGAACGCAACTGCCCTTGATATTGGCGGAAGATGTCGTGGATGCGGAATACGTGCTTTAAGATCGATGCCCAGTTATCGACATGCAGATTCCCGTATACGTACAGTTCCGCCAGCGTGGGATATCCGTAATATTCCTGTACGATGTGCAGTTGGTTGTCGCGAATGTGATGCGTCACGATCCTTGGCGTAAGCACTTTTAGCTCGTCCGGCAGCATCAAGTACCAATCCAGCTCATCCCGCAGTTTGGCATCATTCTTGCTGACTTTCGTGATCGTGTTGAGGATCGGGTCGATGTGCAGCGAGTTGAAATGGCGCGGACGGAGCAGCAATCGGCGGGCAGTGACCAGATGATCGATATTCCCGAAATCGTACCATGCCGCGACACGCCGCGCATGGATCGGATGCTGTATACCATACCGTCGCAGCACATCACTAAGCTGCTTTTCGCCTCCGCTGATGCTCTGTTCAATACATGTCCGTAAATACGCCCCGTCCACGAAATGGTAGTAACCAGCCAGCGCCAGTTTTGGCTCTATCGCCAGCTCTTGCTTATCCGCGTAATCGAGCACATGTCCGTCATCGTCCAGCAAGGCCAAGCACCAACGGCGCGAGTCCTCCACTTCCGAGACGTACACCATATCCTCGGTCATGTCGTATGGATCGCGTATGAGCGTATCGCCAAGCAGGACGCGGACATTACCGCTGCTGGGCGAACTCGCTAATCCCGTCGCCAGCGATTCGATGATCGTGCCGTCATGGGTTAACGCCGCAATCGTGATGTCGATGCGTTCTGAATAGGTGCGCTGCAAAAATGTGCGGAGGCGCTGATCTTGCTCGCGGATAACGACGGTTACTTGCTGAATATGCTTTTCTAGAAGGTCTTCCAGAATCCAACTGATGACCGGCCTGCCATTGACGGGAACCATCGCGTTGGATTGATAGGTGCTAACAGGCAAATTGCTGTAGTTAATCGGGCCGCCACACAGGACAATCGTGGATGTTGTTAGGTTCATACTCACATTTATCTCAATGCGTAACAGCGACCCATTCTAGCAAACGGCGGCGATGTTGACCACAAGCCACCGCCCGAATAGCGCCTTATCACGCCTAGTATCGCCTTCCGTGCATAGGCACTGCCTACCACTTGGCTTATAATAGGCGAAGTTATCAGTTATCATCCACGCCTATGCTAGGACTCAATTATGAATGCGGAAAAAACCTTTCCCCGCGCCACGTTCCTTCCATTTGCCAAACCTGATGTAGGTCAAGAGGAAATCGATGCTGTTGGGGAGGTCATTCGGTCAGGGTGGTTAACCACTGGCCCCAAAACCAAGGAATTCGAGGCTGCTTTTGCCTCGTTTGTCGGCGCGAAACATGCCATTGCGGTGAACTCTGCGACAGCGGCAATGCACCTCGCGCTAGAGGCCGCTAAACTAGCTCCGAATGATGAAGTCATCACGTCCACCTTCACCTTCGCCGCGACGGCAGAGGTCGTTCGTTATTTCAACGCCAAACCAGTCTTTGTAGATATAGACCCGGCTACCTTCAACTTGGATGTTTCCCAGATTCCATCGAAGATCACGCGTCGAACCAAAGCCATCATTCCGGTTCATGTGGGTGGTCAAGCCGCCGATCTGAATGCGATTCATGCTATCGCCAGAGAGCATAATCTCGTCGTGATCGAAGACGCTGCCCACGCACTGCCAACCTACTACAACAACAAACTCATCGGCAGTCTGAGCGACTTCACCACCTTCAGCTTCTACGCCACCAAAACCCTCGCCACGGGTGAAGGCGGCATGATCACCACCGATAACGATGCATGGGCAGATCGCTGCCGGATCATGGCACTGCATGGGATCAGCAAAGATGCATGGAAACGGTACACCAGCGAGGGCAATTGGTATTACGAGATCGTTGCGCCGGGGTTCAAATACAACATGACGGATGTGGCGGCGGCGATGGGCTTGGTGCAGCTCACAAAAGTCAACCGGATGAACGAACGTCGGCAGCATATCGCGGAACGTTATGACGACGCCTTTTCAAAGGATGCCGCGCTCACCATCCCTGCCCGCACGTCCGCCAGTACGCATCCCTTCCATCTCTATATCCTGAGCCTCAATCTAGAAAACCTCTCGATTGACCGCAACGAATTCATCAACCAACTGCGCAAATACAACATCGGGGTGAGTGTCCACTGGATGCCGCTGCATATGCATCCCTACTATCGCGATACCTACGAATATGAACCGATGGACTTTCCGCAAGCCTATAACGCCTTTCAGCGCATCATCTCGCTCCCGATCTATCCCACGATGTCGAACGAAGACATCGAGGATGTCATTTCCGCCGTCACGTATATCGCGGATCAAAACCGACGGATCGCCGCCTCTCAACACAGTTAGAAGACGTCTGCGCGTTGAAAAACAAATCCCCCTCGCCTACGAATGGCTGAGGGGGTAAATTCCACCATCTATACAACCGGGATGCATCTAAGAAGCGGTCGCTTGCTATTGCAGCGCCAAGTCTCCCACTTGCTAACTGAAGATTCGCTGAACGGTCTTCAAAATGATCCGAATATCTTGGTCAACGCTTGGATCTTTGGCGTAGTCCATATCCAGCTTAAGTTTCGCTGGCATCACTTCCGTCAAATACTTGTGTTCCCAATCCGGCCCCTGCAAGATGGCTTCTTCGTTCCGGTACTCAACCGACGCCGGACTCGTGATCCCCGGCTTCACATCCAGAATGCGCCGCTGTTCAGGCGTATATTTCTGAACATAGGTCGGATCTTCGGGGCGCGGGCCGACCAAGCTCATATCGCCTTTCAGGACGTTGAGGAGCTGTGGAAGTTCATCCATCTTGGTGCGGCGCAAAACGCGACCGATCGGCGTCACACGCGTGTCGCTACCAGCCGTGATACGTGGCCCTACCTTATCCGCGCTGACGATCATGGATCGGAACTTGTACAGCGTGAACGGCTTCCCATTCAGCCCGACGCGTTTGGCCTTGTACAACACTGGCCCCGGCGACGTGAGCTGAATTGCCACGCCGATGGCGAAAAATACGGGCGTAAGCGCCAGCAACGCCGCCGCGCTGACTGCAATATCGAATAACCGCTTGAGGGCGAAATTGGCCTGAAATCTCTGCGCTGGTTTCGGCTGATGCATTAATCCCTTATATACCAAATACGCTAGGAAGTTGATCATCACAAGAACGCCGATAGCACGGAGTAGTTTATGCATCCTCAATCCCATCCTAGAACTTGCGCGGCACAATAGCTAGGTAGACGACACGTCAAATAATAGTCTTGATGATCTACCTTAATGAGAAAACAATTCCGCTTCAATAATTAGCGAATTCGTGGGCATCCAAACACGCGATCAAGGCCACGATGCTTACTAAAATAGCACTCTTATGTAGCAAAAATAATCTCAGAAGTGATACAAAAATGCCACTCCGACGCACCATACGCGGCTAAACGCGTGATGAGCAGCCTCTGATCATGTACAGTTTGTCTATCACGGCGATGCCCGATTTCATGCGCCCGGACGCCGATTCCGAACTGTTCATTTGTGTTTTTAGCCTGCCCACATTACAACGACCTAAAAAACGCACTCTTTTGTGTTTCAAAATCGTTAGAGAACGACTTCAGTATTGTTAAAGGTGACGCAGCCGCGCAAAGTAGGATTTTTATATCCATTGTCTGCAAGGCACTTCGGCAGCCTGTTAGGTTGGTTATGGTAAACCGACCATGAGCTGACAACGACTGTATTCGTTGCGCTGCAAAACGCTTTCTTCGGTGGCACGTATTATCATGAAGAGGCTATGGTGCGCAAAGTGGGACATATCGATGGACGGTAGGCTGCTCGTTACGAAATTTTACATTCCGCAATCCCGCGCGAGTCTGGTACGCCGTGAGCGACTATTAGAGCAGCTTGATCAAGGGTTGCGCGCCGGACACCACCTGACGCTGATCGCCGCACCAGCAGGCTTCGGCAAAACCACGCTCGTCACCGACTGGCTGCGCTCGACTGAACGCCATGTCGCGTGGATCTCGCTAGATGAGGTCGATAACGATCCCGTCTCGTTTTTCACCGTCCTGATCGCGGCCTTACAACAGGTGCAGTCGGGTCTGGGCGAACACGCACAGCAGCTTCTCCGTTTGCCACAACCGCCCTCGCTCTCTGCCTTGTGTGTCACCTTGATCAATGACATCACCGCCGCCGCGCTCGACTTGACGCTTGTGCTGGACGACTACCACGCCATCACCGATCCCGGCCTTCAGCAAGCGGTGGGCTTTTTTATCGAGCGCTTGCCGCCCTCCCTGCACGTCCTGATCACTACCCGCGAACTGCCCGATCTGCCGCTGGCGCGGCTGCGCGTCCGCAACCAGATCACCGAAATCCATGAACACGATCTACGCTTCACGCTCGCGGAAGCCCGCGAATTCTTCCAGCACACTATCCCGCTGGAACTCTCCGCGCACGCTGTCGAGACGCTGCAAACTCGCACCGAAGGCTGGATCGCGGGTTTACAACTGGCGGGCTTGGCGCTGCAAAGCGGCAGAATCGACGCCGAGGCATTCGTCGCCACCTTCGCGGGCAGTGATCGTTACGTGGTGGATTATTTGCTTTCCGAGGTATTGCAGCGCCAGCCTGCCGCCATTTGCGACTTCCTCCGCCAAACCTCGGTGCTAGATCGGCTGAATGCCTCGATCTGCGATGCGCTGACGGAACGCACGGACAGCCAGCCAACCTTACATCAACTTGAAACCGCCAACGTTTTCCTGATTCCGCTCGATAACCAGCGCGAATGGTATCGCTATAACCGCCTATTCGCGGAATTTCTGCGCTCCACCCTCACGGCGGATGAAACTCGACGGCTGAATCTGAACGCCATGTACTGGTACGAAGCAAATGGCTACCTCCGTCCGGCGATCCAGCACGCCTTGGCGGGTAGCGCGACCAACGATGCCGTCCGGTTGGTTGGCCTCGCCGCAGACTCGACTCTGCACGCGGGCGAGATCGTCACGCTGGCGCACTGGCTGAATGCGCTGCCAGAGTCGTCGGTGCGCGCGGATTTCGAGCTGTGTGTTTACAAAGGTTGGGTGTCGATGCTGACGAGCGACATCGAAACCGCCCACGCTTACGCCGATGCCGCCGAAGTCGTCGTCAAGGCCGCCGATCAACGTGGTAGGCTGCTGCTTCTGCGCGGCTATCTCGCCCTTGCCGATCACAATCCGCAAACCGTGATCGACTATGCGACGGCGGCACTGCAAACCTTCGGGCAGTCACAGCCCGTCTGGCGCATGACGGCGCTGTGGGTGCTGGCAGAGGGCGAAGAACGCAGCGGGCATCTCACCCGCATGATCAACTCGCTCAATGAGGCGCGCCAGCTCGGTTCCACACTTGGCACGCAGATGTTTACCGTTGTGATCGACTCGTTCCTTGCCTCCGCCTTGAACGAGCAGGGGCAGCGCGCCGAAGCCGTCACCATCTGCGAGCAATCGCTCGCCCGCTTAGGCGGTACGGCGGAGCAGTCATCGCCCGTAGCGGCAGTGCTCTATGCGCGGTTAGCGCTGCTGCTGTACGAAGCGAACCAGTTGGACGCCGCGAATGCGCACTGTACCCGCTTGGAAACCCTCAGCGAAGAATTTCTCTCGCAAGAACTCAACCAATTGGCGCAGGGGATTCGCGCCCGTCTGCTGGCGTCGGATCATAAAGCTGCGTCCGCGCTGAATATGCTGGACAGCCTCACCAAGTCCGTCGAGCAATCGCACCTCTCCGACTCTGGTTGGTTGGTTGCCGAGGCCATCAATATCCGCTTGCGTCGCGGCGATCTTGACTCGACGCAAGCATGGGCGGATCGTGTGCGCTGGTCAGCCGTCGAGACACTGCAATGGCTGGAGATTGATGAGTACGCCGCCTATGCCCGCTGCCTGATCGCCTTGGAACGCTGGACGGAAGCGCGCGACTGGCTCGCTCGGCTAGAAAAGTTCGCCCACGAGCGTGAATTGCGGCGTTTGCTGCTGACGATCTATTTACTGCAAGCTATCGCCGCCGACCGCACGAACGATCATGCGCGGGCGCGCGAACGGCTGACCTTGGCGCTCGCCATTGCCGCGCCGGAAGCCTATTTCCGCGCCTTCCTTGACGAGGGCGAATCACTCTTGCGGATGCTACCCGCCGTGCGCCATCTCGAACCGCGCTTCATCGATCAGGTTTTGAACGCGGCGCTTGGCTTACAACCCTCAACGCGTGAGACCGCCGACTCCCTGATCGAGCCGCTCAGTGACCGCGAATTGGAAGTCCTGCGGCTGATCGCGGCTGGGCTTTCCAACGCCGAGATCGCGGATCGCCTTTTCATCGCGGAGGGCACGGTCAAACGCCACATCAACCATATTTATGGCAAATTAGCGGTCGGCAGCCGCACGCAAGCCGTCGCCCGCTCCCGCGAATTAGGCTTGCTAGAAACCGAGCTTTAGCGCTTGATCACCGCCCGCGCTCAAAACGGCAGATTAGTTTTCGCCTTCTATGTAGGCGATCAGTTTCGTCAGATGGGTGACCTGCTGCGCTAGGTAATCAGAGCCTTTCGTTGTGAGTCTATACACTTTGCCGTTCGCCCGTGTGCCGCTCGGTTCCGCGATCAGCAGTTCTTCTTGAGTCAGATTGAATAATGCGCCCGCGACATCCCCAATCCCGATCTTCGTATCACTTCGCAGCCGTTCGACCGTCTTACCGATTGAAGTGCTGGTATTCACACCAGATTTCACAGCAGCGAGAATATACAGGCGAATCGAAATCACATTCATCATGCGCTCCACGATATTATGTTCTCAATAATGTCTAGATTATCCCACAGAATGGGTACATCACCACAAATACACCCCCCGAATGTATCTTCTGGTACACGCAGCTGCACCCGCTTGTGTGCCATCATGCATGGCGTAGTGCCTTACAGCCTTCGGGCAGAAAGAATCACCTCATGCATAAGAAGCACAATCGTCGTCATTTTCTGAAGCAAGCAGGACTGTTAGCGGGGTTTACGGCAGTAGGAGCAGCGGGGTTACCAACTATGAACGCCAGCGCAAGTGACCTGTTTTCATCCGGCAGAGCACCACAGGCGCAGGACGCCAAGCCGTGGTACAGCCTCAGCGTGATCGGTGATCCGCTGATGGACGAGCGTCTGATCTACTATCTAGGTCATTCATGGTTCCGTATGGCCGACATCGGGGAATGCCTCGACACCGCCAGCCGCATCGAGGCGGGCAATCCTGCCAGTTGGCGCAAAGAGTGGTTCCGCACAGCGGATCGTCTCCGCAAAGTTGCCGAAACCAGTCTCGCCATGCAGCACGATCTCAGCGCGGGCGAAAGCTACCTGCGCGCCGCCAGCTACTATCTGGCAGGGCTGATCTACGCTGATACTCCCACCGATCCCGAAGTCCCGCGCACTGCCCGTGCCAGTGCGGAATGCTTCGAAGCCGCCTTGAAACTGCTAGACATCCCTGCCACGCCTGTCAACATCCCATACGAGCAGTCTTCGCTCCCCGGCTACTTTTTCACCTCACCGCTGGCGACCAAACCCGCCCCGATCCTGATCGTGCATGAAGGCATGGATGCCTCGGTCGAGGAATGCCTCTTCCTCGCCCAAGAATCAATCAAGCGCGGCTATCACTGCTTGCTGTTCCATCACCCCGGTCAAGGGCTGGCCTTGCGGGAACGTGGTCTGACCTTCCGCCCCGACTGGGAAAAGGTGATCACGCCCGTGGTGGATTACGTCCTCACCCGCCCCGAAGTCGATCCCGCCCGCATCTCGTTGACGGGTCTGAGCTTCGGCGGGGCGCTGGTGACACGGGCGATGGCCTTCGAGAAGCGCGTCAAAATCTGCATCGCCAACCCCGCCATGTACAGTTGGGCAGATTTCTTCGCGCAGTTCTTCTTCGCGGATAACCCCGATTTCGGCAAGCTGCTGGAAAGCGATCCCGACGCCTTCAACGCTGCCGTCGTCGGCTTCTTGCAGCAAGCCCCGCCCTATTACACATGGTGGTTCAATTCCGCTTCGTGGAAGTACGGTGCGAGTTCAGCCGCCGATCTGCTGACCAAGCTCAAGTCGTATACCAACGCTGACATTGCGCAGCTCGTCACCTGCCACATGCTCGTTATGGATGGCGAAGGCGAAAGTTGGGGCGCGGGACACGCCAAACGACTCTATGATGCGCTGACTTGTCCCAAGGACTATATGCTGTTCACCGCCGAAGATACTGGCCTGCTGCATAACCAGAACGGTGCGCTGTCCGTCAGCAGTCAGCGCATGTTTGACTGGCTCGATGAGCATATCTAGCCTCGCGGTAGCGTAAAACAACCGTCGGTGGTTGGGTTTGGGATGGATTACACGCGTTCCAATCTCAACCGTCGGCGGCGTGGCGCTAATTCGCCTTCACCCATCCAGCCGTTATATCCCATTCCCACGTATCGCTCAGATTATCTCTATCGTACCCGCCGAACAACACGATCTTATGACGCACGCGATCATAAGCCATCGCATGATGGCTGCGGGCGGATGGCGCGGCGCTGCCTGTGAACTTCGACCATGCCTTGCCGTTCCACAGCCATGTATCATCGAGCGCGCGCCCTGTGCGTCCGCCGAACATCACCATCACGCCATCCTGTTCATCGAAGGCCATCCGTGCTCCGGAACGCCGCGATGGGCCAGTGCCAGCATCGATCTGCGTCCACTGCATCCCATCCCAATCCCATAAGTCATTTTCATCCGCGCGTCCGGTCGTGCCACCAAACACGAGTACCTGCTGCCGTGCTGAGTCATACGCCATCGCGTAGTGATAACGCACGCCCGGCCCCGTAGTCGCCGCTTGTTTCCACGTTGCGCCATCCCATGTCCACGTATCCGTATAAAATTTCTGCGCGGGGAAATACTGCCCTTCGAAGAAAACAACCCTATCGTGCGCAGCGTCATACACCATCGAGGCATGATCGCGCGCGCCGGGAGTTATCCCCTCGACTTCTGCCCAGACCTTGCCGTCCCACGTCCACGTTTTGGCGTTGTAATCGTCGGCGCTCTGCGAACCACCATGCAGCAGCAAAATATCCCGTTTGGAGTCGTAAGCCACCGCGCCAAGCGACTGTGTAGGCGGCGCGTCATCACTCACTACTTGCCACGTTGTGCCATCCCAGCCCCATACCTTGCTTGGCGTATCACTCGATTGATAATCGCCGTTCACCAGCAGCACCATGCCGAGCTTATCATGCCATACCAGCGCGTGACCGGAACGCGCTTCCGGCTGGCGCTGCGCTCGGATCGGCGTCAAGAACGGCATCAGCACTAAGACGATCATGCCCACATAACGGTACATCATCTTCTCTCCTCAAATAGGCCGAGTGCCCACTAAAACGCGTGCATTTACATGAGCGTAGACTGATTTTGAGCAAGCCTAGGCGCTTTTGCCGCATTCTGCATCACTCCAAAGTGTGGTAACATGAGGGGTACGGCAACGATGGCAACCATCACCCAAATTACCCCGATTCTTGGACGGTTCAATTGTGGACGCCTATCCCAATCTACCGCAGGATCGCGCTTTCTTGGGGTGGCTACCAGAATGCGATACAGCGCACGACCAACACGGATCGCTCACGCTAATCTATGATCACCATCTCCGACCTGACTTACACCTATCCGAGCGGCAAAACGGCGCTGCATCAGCTCTCGCTGGCGATCCCTGACAGCAGTTTCGTACTGGTGACGGGCACGAGCGGGGCGGGTAAATCTACCTTGCTGCGTGCCATGAACGGTCTCGTCCCGCAGTTCTATGGTGGTGTTTTTGGCGGTTCGGTGCTGGTCGATGGACAATCGACGTTGCGTGCTTCGCCGCGCAAAATGGCGCAGTCGGTTGGCTTTGTCTTCCAAGACCCCGAATCACAGTTCGTCGTCCAGACCGTCGAGGATGAAATCTGCTTCGGGATGGAAAATCTCGGCGTGCCGCTCGATGAGATGCAGCGTCGGCTAGACGATATTCTGATCACGCTCGGCATTGCGCATCTGCGAAAACGGCAGGTCGCCACCTTATCCGGCGGTGAGCAGCAGCGCGTCGCGATTGCCTCGGCCTTGGTGCTGCGTCCCCGTCACCTGATCCTTGACGAACCGACCTCGCAGCTCGATCCGCCCGCCGCACATACGCTGCTCGATACGCTCGTGCATTTGAACTGCAATTATCGGCTGACGGTTATGCTGGCGGAGCACCGGTTGGAGCGCGTCCTCAACTCCGCGACGCATCTTTTACATCTCGAACCCGACTTGATCCGCTTCGGGACGGTGCGCGATGTGCTGCCTTACGTCCCGCTGCGCCCACCCCTCGTGCAGATCGCGCTGGAACGTGGCTGGCAGCCGCTCCCGCTGACGGTAGATGATGCCCGTGCCTTCATTACGCCGGAGTCCGTATCCACGCCGCCTGCTCTCGTACCACCGTTGACCAGCCAGAACGGGGATGCTGCGATTACCATCCAGCATCTGACCGCTGGTTATGGATCAACCCTCGTACTCAACGATCTCTCTCTCACCATTGCCCAAGGCGAGATCGTGGGACTCTTGGGCGTGAACGGGGCAGGTAAATCGACACTGCTCAAATCGCTCGTTGGCCTGCTCAAGCCAAAATCCGGCGACATCGTGATCGAAGGCAAATCGATCCTCGGCAAGAAAGTAGCCGATCTCGCCCAAACCATCGGCTACGTGCCACAGAATCCGAACAGCGTCCTGTTTGCCGAGACGCTGCGCCAAGAAGTGCAGTTTACGTTGCGCAATCATGGGCGAACGGGTGATGACGCCGAATTTCTGACTCGGCTCGGTTTGGGGGAATATCTCGATCACTACCCGCGCGATCTTTCCGGCGGCGAACGTCAGCGCGCGGCACTAGCGGCGATGCTGGCGGCGGAACCGCCTATCATCGTGCTTGATGAGCCGACTCGTGGTCTCGATTATGTGCAAAAGCAGCGTCTAGCTACCTTGATCCGCGATTGGTCAGCGCAGCGCAAAACTATCCTCGTCGCCACGCATGATGTCGAATGGATAGCTGGCCTCGCCACCCGCTGCACCGTCTTGGAGCGCGGGCGCATCATCGCGGATGGCGACACCGCCACCGTCCTGCTCACTACTCTCGGCTTCAACACGCAGCTCGGTGAACTCTTCAGTGATCCTCAGCATATGACGATAGAGACCATCAATCATTCAACGAGATCGTGATTAGCCGAGATTCACTTCTATGGATGACAAGCTCATTTCAACATGCAAACGAAAACCCGTTATTGCACCATTGTTAATACGATTGAGCATTACTTGTGCTTCGCTGTTAGTGATTGGCTGGATATCATTGAAATTTGCTCAAAATTATGGTGCAATGCGAATTGCCGATGATGGGAACGAATTTGCAGGACCTGCTCTCGGCTTTGTACTTGGGTGCAATTGGGTGTGCATACTTTTTCTCGGTGCTAAATACTTCATAACTTGGTTGCACTCAGAGATTACGCCTCGAAAAGACAAAATCATCCGGTTAGGTATTTACACACAGCATCTTGATGTTATTTATAAGCACTGCATCAAAACATACTATTGGACAAATTTTAAAGAACACAGTTATATGGAGATTTTCTTGCGGGGACTTTATGTTTCTTTGCATCTAACTACAACAGATGAGACCTTCATTATGCTTGATAGCCAGACATATAATGGCTGGAAACAAGGCGTCGCCTATCTGAACACTATTATTCCGCCTGCAATCGCTCTTCATCTGATTGATTCGATACACATCGGAAACTCCGTAGAAATCTTTCCCTACGTGCTGGATGCTCAAGGAATATCAGGTGAAGGGAAGAATTTTCTCTGGCGTGATCTGATCGCCTTACATCGCAAACCTTGGGGCGATTGTGAGCTTGCCTTCAAGAGTGCCGAAGATAAGACGGATACCGTTACTCTTGAATGCGAAAACACTAACGTCTATTCTGCTCCTTATTTGATTCGCCATCTCGCAAGCGATAAACAGAACGAAATTCCAATTCTACTTGATCCAGCCCAATGAATTGGTCTATTTCGCGCCTTATCGATCCAGCCCTCACCCCAAGTACGCCTTCTTCACGCGCTCATCGTCCAGTAGCGCACTCGCCTTGCCCGAAATCGTCAGCGTCCCCGCCTCCAGCACATAGCCGCGATCTGCGTTTTGCAGCGCAATCGTCGCGTTCTGCTCCACCAGCAAGATCGTCACGCCCGTACTGCGCAGTGTGCGGATGATCGCGAAAATCTCCCGCACGATCAACGGCGCGAGTCCGAGGCTCGGCTCATCCAGCAGCAGCAACCGAGGACGACTCATCATCGCCCGCGCAATTGCCACCATCTGCTGTTCACCGCCGCTGAGTGTGCCCGCCATCTGATTGTGGCGTTGCCCCAACACCGGGAATAGCTGAAACATCTTGTCGAGGTCTTTCCGAATCTCCGCCCCATCGCGCCGTGAATATGCGCCGAGATACAAATTATCGCGCACGGTCTGCCGCGTCAGCATCCGTCGCCCTTCAGGGCAGTGTGCCACGCCCATCCGCACCAACTGCTCCGGACGCATCTTGTTCACCAGCGTACCGCCAACCACGATCTCGCCCGCAGACAGGGGCAGCAGTCGTGAGATCGCCCGCAACGTGGTCGTTTTGCCCGCGCCGTTCGCCCCGATCAGCGTAACCACTTCGCCCGCGAAAATCTCCATGTTCAATGCCTTGAGCGCTTGAATCCCGCCATAATTCACGCTCACGTTGCGCATCTCAAGAATCCGGTCGCTATTCGCGTTCGTGCTCATGCCTGATCATCTCCGAGGTACGCTTCGATCACGCCAGCGTCATTCTGCACCTGCACCGGATCGCCTAGCGCGATCAGCTTGCCGAAATTCAGCACGGCGATGCGGTCGCACAAGCCCATCACTAGCGGCACATGATGCTCGATCAGCAAGATCGTCAGCTCGAACTGCTTGCGGATGTCGTGGATGAACTGACTCAGCACGCCTTTCTCGTTGATGTTCATGCCCGCCGCTGGCTCATCCAGCAGCAGCATCTTCGGCTGCATCGCCAATGCCCGCGCGATCTCCAACCGCCGCTGGTCGCCATACGCGAAATTCCGCGCCTGACTCTCGGCTTTATTTTGCAATCCGACCAACGCCAGCAGTTCCATCGCGCGTTGGCGAGCCTGCTTTTCTTCCGTCCGCGCGATTGGTGTGCCGAATACGCCGTCCAATACACCCGCGTTGGTCAGGATGTGCTGGGCGATCATCACATTTTCCAGCGCGCTCAGGTTGCCAAACAAGCGGATATTTTGAAAGGTACGCGCCACGCCCCGCTGGGCGATTCTGTGCGCAGGCCAGCCCGTGATCGTTGTTCCCTCGTACACGATCTGCCCCGCCGTGACGGGCGTCAGTCCCGTGATCATATTGAACAACGTTGTTTTGCCTGCCCCGTTCGGCCCGATCAACCCGAAGATCTCGCCGCGCTTCACCGCGAACGACACCTCGTTCACCGCGATCAGCCCACCGAAGCGGCACACCAGAGTTCTGACTTCAAACGCCGTATCCGTACCGATCACTTTGCGGCCTCTTTGCGGGAAAATAGAGTCGGGGTGATCAAGCCTTGTGGGAAGAAGCGCGTACTCAGGGCGATCAGCAGCCCGAAGATGATCAAGCGTCCGTTCAGCAAGAATTCCACGGCCCACGTTGGCAAGCCCTGAATGCTGGAAAGCTGCCGCAGGGCTTCTGGCAGCGCCGTCAGCACCATCCCGCCGACCACTGGTCCCAGATACGTGCGCGATCCGCCGATCAGCACGTAGGCGAGGATCAAAATGCCAGCGTCGAACGTCCCTTGTCGCGGATTCCACGTGTTGAGGAAATGTGCGCTCACCGCCCCCACGATCCCCGCCAGCACCGCGCCCAACGTGAACGCCAGCACCTTGTAGCGCGTCGGGTTGATCCCCATCGCGGACGCGGCTAACTCATCCTCGCGCAGTGCGACGAACGCCCGCCCGACTCGGCTGCGCTCCAACCGCGCCACGAAAAACATCACGATCAACAGCATCGGCACGACCAACAGCAAATACTGAATCCGTGTGTCGAAAGGCTGCGGAATCCCGAAGATGCCTACTGCGCCGCCCGTGATTTCCAGCGTTTGTGAGACGATCCGCAGCACTTCCACTAGCGCAATCGTCGCCAGCGCCAGATAAATGCCGCGCAGTCGCAGCGCTGGAATCCCCACGATGATCGCCAGTCCGGCGCACACCACCGCCGCCGCGCCCATCTCGATCAACACTTGCCAGATCGGGATCAGTTCGCCCGTGGCAGGCAGCGGAAACACCTTGGTCGAGAGGATCGCCGCCACGTAGCCACCCACCGCGTAAAAGCCCGGACTCGCCAGCGACAATTGACCAGCCATCAGCGGCAAATACAGCGACAGCGCCAGAATCGCCCAGAAAAACATGGCGACGATCACATCGCCATAGGCGCGGATGAATTGATCCACCTTCGTTCCCTACACTTTTTGCACGACGGTGCGGCCTAGCAACCCTTGCGGCCTGACTAGGAGAATGATGAACAAGATCGCAAAGGCAATAGCGTCCTTGTAGCTGTTCCATTGGATGCCCTGACCGAGGTACTGGCTGGACGGCAAGATCGCCTCTGCCAGCACGGGCAGCACGGCTTCCGCGATTCCGATCACGAAGCCGCCCACCACTGCCCCCGGAATATCACCGAGGCCGCCGAGCACGATCACCGCCAGTCCCTTCAGCCCGAACGCGATTCCGAAGTATGGCCCGCTGATGCTCACGCTCAATCCGACCAGCGTACCCGCCAACCCGCCGAGCAGCCCGCTGACGAAAAAGGTCAGCATGATCAGCCGATCCGTGTTGATGCCGAGCAAACTCGCCGTCACTTCATCTTCGGATACGGCTTGCAGCGCCTTGCCCGTTTTGGTCGCGTTGATGAAATACGTCAGCAGCACCACCAGCAGCATCGATACGACAAAAATCACGATCTGAATCGTGCGGATCGGCAGCGGGAAGCCTTGCCAGCCGAAGTTGATCGCGGTGGGCAGTTTCTGGTTGAACAACTGCTCCCAGATTGTGCTGAAGGGGTTGCCCGGATACGAATAATTCTCCGCGCCCACCAGATATTGGATGAAGTTGACCAACGCAATGGCGATCCCTAGGCTGGCGACCAGCGTCAGCAGCGAGTCGGCGCGTTGCCGACGTAAGGGGCGGAACACAGCGAAGTCCACCAGCATCCCGACGACACCAGCCAGTACGCCGCCGATCAGCATCGCCAACGGAAACGGCAGCGCGAATGGTAAGCCCGACTCGCGGAACAATCCGTTTGCGCCGAACTTCGAGCCGATCAGCGCATAGGTGAAATAGGCTCCCAGCGTGAAGATCGACCCGTGCGCGAAATTGATGATCCGTAAAATCGAAAACACCAGCGTGTAGCCGAGCGCAAAAATGGCGTACACACTGCCAATCGCGATTCCATTTAAAAATTGTTGAACCAGTAAGTTCGTGTTCATAGAAAACTACGATGTGAGATAAAAAGAAGCCCGACGCGTTAGGCGTCGGGCGTGATTGTTGCTTTGTCTTTTATTGGGCGGGGGTTGCTTCTGGCATGGCATCTCCACCGCCAACATCAACGACCGACAGGAAGACGAATTCGCCCGTCTGCCCGTCCGCGTTCATCTTCACTTGCGCGATGTAGAACTGCTTTTGCACCAGTTCGCCGCCAACCGCTTCACCCTTATCGTTCTTGGCTTCCACGAACGAGATTTCACCGAGCGGTGTGCTGTAAGTGCCCGCTAGAATCTGGTCACGCAGCTTGGCGCGCACATCAGCCAGTTCCATACCAGCGATTGGGGAAGCCTTATCCAGCGCCGCCAATGCATCCGCGATCACCTGCACACCTGTGAAGGCTTGCGCGCTGAACTGCGAGGCATTCTTGCTCTGGTCAGCCTGATACGCTTCTGTGAAGGCTTTGTTCGCATCGCTCTCAGCGTGATAGCTGTAGGCTTGCGCGACGATGACGCCATCGCAGGCCGCTTGGCACGACTTCAAGATGTTGGTGGTGTTCAAGCCGTTGCCGCCGACGATCAAGCCTTCGTAGCCAAGTTCGCGCAGTTGCTTGATCAGCGTGCCGCTATCGACTGCCAAGCCGGAAATCACGACCAGATCGGGCGTGGCGGCGAGGATGTTGGACACTTGCGAGGTGAAGTCGGTATCCGTGGTCTGGAAAGTCTGTAGCGTCACTTCTTCCAGCCCCAAGTCCTTGATCGTCTGCTCAAAGACGACAGTCTCGGACTTGCTGAATGCGTCATTCTGTGCGAACGCGCGCGCCACTTTCTTGATGTCGGGGTTGATGTTGAGCGCGGCCTTGATCGCGTTCGGTGCGACACTAGTCACCGGAGCCGATACGCGGAAGATGAACTTCCCGATCTGGGGGATGCCTACCGCCGTATTCGACGGCGCGACGACGGGCACGCCCGCTTCATTCGCGATCGGATCAGCAGCGAAGGCTTGCTGCGACAGCGTCGGGCCGACGATAGCGACGACGTTCTCGCTGTTGATCAGCGTGTTAAAAGCGTTGATCGCGCCTTGCTCATCGCCTGCCGTATCAGACAGCACCACTTGAATCGGACGACCATTCACGCCGCCTTTATCGTTGATCAGCTTTTCCGCGAGTTTAGCCCCGATGACTTGCTCTTGTCCGAACGCGGAGACATTGCTCGTCTGCGCCACTGCTACGCCGATCTTGATCGGGTCTTGTGCGGCGACGGGACGCTGCGTTCCCATCACAGTAGCGACGAGGAGCGCGCTGGCTAATAAGGCTGGAACTTTGTTTTTGAACATAAACAACCTCTCTAACTATGCGAAACAGCCGGTTGCTAAAGATTGCTATCTTGCTGCCGAGCACCAAGGACGCAACCGCTCACAACCGCAACTCTATCCCTGAAGCACGCAAATTATAGCACTTAATATTTGTCAGCAACCCGTTGTGATGCACGAGTATTGTGGAATCTTCCGCGCTGCCATGTCGCACCGAACATCGCGCCATTCAGCCAATGCTTGCGAGTCGCTCCCCGCATGAAGTATGATCACGTCCAATATTTTTGGATACAAACGATTTGACCCGCTCATGAACCTGTCCTTGACTGAATCACCGTCCGCTGACGCCATCCAAGCCGCCCGCGAACACATCGCCTATATCGGTAAACTGCTCTTTGAGCGCTTTCTCTTTGATGCGGCTGGTGGCAACATCAGCGTCCGCGTTGGCAACCGCATCGTGATCTCGCCCCGCTACAGTGGCAGTATGCGCCACTGGCAGCTCAAGCCGGAAGATGTGCTGGTCACTGATCTCGACCGCAACATTCTTGACGGCAGCGGGCAGCTCTCGCGCGAAGTCAACGTGCATTTCAAACTGCAAACGGAATTCTCCGAGCATGGCACAGCGGTCATCCACGCGCACTCTCGCAACATTTTGGTCTTTGCCTCCCAATCCCGCCCGCTACCGCCTGTCTTGGAAGCCACCCGCAAATTCGGCGTGACTCCCGTCATCGAATTCGCGCCCGCTCATAGCCCGCGCTTGGCAGAACGGGTCGCGGCTTCGCTGCGGGGACGCGAAGTGCGCATCATGGGACACGCGGCGGGCGTCATTGCGCCCTATCACGGTCTGTTCCTGATGGGCAAAGATTTAGACGCCGCTTTCGATGCCGTCGAGCGCTTGGATAACAACGCTTACTGCATCATGATGGGCGGGATGCTCGTCGGCGGTCTTGGTGTGATGGAAAACCAGCACAAGATGGAAGACATCATCAGCAATTACAAAGAAGCGCAATCATGATTCTGACCGTCACGCCAAACACCACCGTTGATCTCACTCTGTTCGTCAACGGCTTCGTCAAAGATCGCACCATGCGCACGACCAGCAATGTTTACAGCATGGGCGGCAAACCCACCGACGCCTCGTGGATTCTCGGTGAGATCGGGATTCCAAGCCTTGCCATCGGCTTTGCGGCGGGGTCGATTGGCGAAAAGATCAAATCGATGCTGACGGCGCGCGGTGTCCAGACGGATTTCATTCCCGTCGGGGGCGAATCGCGCATCAACACGGTTATCGTGGATACCGCCGATCACACCATGTCCACCATCACCACCTCGACCTTGCTCATCCAACCCGCGCACATGGATGCCCTGCTTCAGCGCTACGAACGTGCCCTCAAGGATGCCAGTTGTGTCGTCACGGGCGGGACGCTCCCGCGCGATGTGCCTCCGTCGATCTACACCACCTACATCGCGCTGGCGAAGCAGCACAAGGTTCCCGTCATTTTCGATGCGCAGGGCGATAATCTCGCGGCGGGGCTGCTCTCTCAGCCGGATTTCGTCAAGCCCAATCGTTACGAACTCGCAGGGCTGGTCGGCTACGACATCAACACGCTCGAAGATGCCTACCGCGCTGGCTGTACGCTGGTCGAACGCTACCACACCACGCCCATCATCACGCTAGATTCCGATGGCGCACTTGCCGTACTGTCAGATCGTGCTTACTACCTGCCGCCGATCAAGGTCGATGTGGTGAGTGCGGCGGGGGCGGGCGATGCGATGTTAGCCGGATTAGCCGCCTCCTTGGATCGCCATCAGCCCATCGAGGAAGGGCTGCGACTTGGAGTTGCCGCTGCCACTGCCGTGCTGCTCATGCCCGGTACAGCCGACTGCCGCCGCGCCGATGTCGAACGCTTCTTGCCGCAAGTCAAAATCCTGCCTTATCCCTTATCCTGACACAGTGCTCAACCGCGAACAAGCGCTACTTCCAGAGCTGGCTTGTTCGCCAAAACCCGCTTCGTTAACAGATCAAATCAACTACGCCGTGAAATTACTCGAAAATATTTACGAAGTTCTTACGTTCTAACTGTTGACTTCTTGGCACATGCTTGCTATACTTTCAACATCGCTAAATGACTCCTGTGCATAAAGCACGGGACTACGTTCGTAATCCGCTTACAATTCACCACTGCCATTTTCTCGGCCTTCGTGAAACTTCAGTGATGGTAACAATCATCATCACGCATCTGAGTCTCGGTTTTCTGTACTAGCTATGGATTGAGTTGTGCTGCGCTTCTTGTTGAGGAGACTATGAATCCTACTAAGAATCCAACTGATGCATATGCATATCCAGTCAACGGGCAGGGTTGCGCTCATCCGGCACTCGTCTGCCGTCTAGAAGCAGCACCCAAGCGGTTACTTCCCCGCTTAGTCTTGCGTACCACTGACAACGCCTCGATGATCCCGTTCCACTCCTCAACATGGGATCATACTTGGGATCATAATGCCGCCCGTCTGGGCACGTTTCAGGTGAACATCACAAATGCATCTCCCACCGACGCGTGTGGTCTTCGTTGGCATATGAAAGACATAATAAATCTTAACGAAATCTCAACGTTTGCCAGCCGTCGTGCTAAAATGCGAGAAAAGACCACGGGGAGAGCGGTGATGGTTGGGTTTCTGAATAATGCCAGAGTCAAAAATCTATATGAGCGCGCTATCGAGAAAACCCGCAAAGGCGATATGCATGGAGCCTTAAAGGATTTCACCGAAGTGCTCAAGCTCGATTCCAAGCACGCGGATGCCTACTTCCGGCGTGGCTATCTTCTCATGCGGAACGGCGATCTCACCAGCGCGGCGCACGACTTCCTGCACGCCTTGAAGCTCAACCCCAACCACGACAACGCACCCATGATGAAAGAGGTCTTGAAGCGCGCCAAAGACATGCTCACCCGCAGCGCGCCGCCAGCCACCACCGTCGCTGCATCTGCTCCGGCTGCCCCGCTAGTCGCACCGCCGCCACCAGCGCCCGCGCCGGAACCTCCTTCTACGCTTGCCGCGCCAGTCACGCCCGCCGATCAAGGCTTCGTAGACTCGCAGATTTCGCTCGTGCCGGAGATGGCGTCGGCTGCCGAAGAAGCGGAACCCCCGTCTGTCGTCACGCCGCAGATGTTCATCGATCGCGGTATTGAATTGTATGAAGCCGATCAGGTCGAAGAAGCCATCGACACCTTCATCGAAGCGCTCAAGATCGACCCCGACAACGCCGATGCCTACATCAATCTTGGCGCGATCTATCATCATTTTGATGAGGATGAATTGGCGCATGAGTATTTCAAGACGGCCTTAGCCCTCGCGCCCAATCATCCCGACGCGGGACGAATGCGCGAACTGCTGCGCGTCACCGAAGAAGCCACCCGCACCCGTCGCGGCCTGATGGCGGCAGAAAATGCCAATACTGACGTTGTCGATGATTCAGCCGGTGAGGACGATTTGCCAGTTGTGCCTCAAGAGTGATCGATGGCACAATTGATCCCATTACTGTATTACCGTAATTGGGGAGTAGCGACATGTCCACCAAGACCCATCAGCGGCTGCTTGGCATTTCAGGCACTTTTCTACTGTGTATCATGGTTTTTGTCAGCGTCAGCACCAGCGCGGTAGGTGCCGCGACGCCGACGCCCACGAGTGAACGTTTTTCCGTCGTCCGTCCCACCAACACGCCAGATAACCGCGCGCCAGCCGTCAAAACGATGTCGGCGCTAACGAACTCGTATCAGGCCACCTTGGATGCGTTGCCTACTGCTACTCCCGGCCCGTCCAAAATCACGCTGGACGGCAAGCCCCAGTTCGTGGAATTCTACGCCACATGGTGCGGCCCTTGCATGGCGATGAAGCCCGCCCTGACCAAAGTTGAAAAGAAATTCGCGGATCAGGTCACGTTCTGGCGCATCGACATCGACAATATCGGCTCTGCCGCGCTCAACCGCAAATATCGCGTGGCCTTCATCCCGTACATGGTGCTGCTCGACAAAGACGGCAAGAAAACCACCGTCCTCGAAGGCTACCAGACCGAAGATCAACTCGTTGCAGCAATCAATAAGCTGATCGACGGCAGCAATTAGGGCGCTGGTTCCTCCAAGTTAACGTTTGCGATTCGGCGGAGGGTGGGCGCGACAAAGGTGATAGCGATATACGCCAGCACCACGATGCCCGCCCCGCCGAGGTAGGGGGAAGCGTGCCCTAGCCGATCATACAAGCCGCCTGCCAGCAGCGGCCCGATTATATTCGCCAGCGATTGTACCGACTGACTGCCGCCCTGTACTTTCCCGTGCGAACGCTCATCTGTCGCACCCGTAACGAGTTCCAGCAGCGCGGGACTGGTCAAGCCGTCACCAACACCAAACAGGATGATGCCCACGTATACGAGTGCCGAGGAACCAACTGCCGCGACGAGCGCAATGCACAAAGTAGCGGCGAAGGTGAACCATAGGCCAAGGCTGGTCACGCGCGCGGCGGACAGCCTTTTACGCAGCCATGACAGCAAAAAGCCCTGCACCACAATCGTCACCACGCCGAACACCGAAAACATGATGCCTACCGTATCCGCATCCCACGCCACGCTATCTTTTGTAAATAGTCCGAGATTTGACGGAACGATGACCGTAGCCAGCGTATAGAAGAAGGTAGCCACCAGTAGCCAACGCAGTTGTGGCAAACTGAACACATCCCGCAGCGTCGCAATTGGATTCAACTGTCTCAGGCTGATTGAGGGCGTACGTTTCGCTTTTGGCAAACTTTCCGGCATAAACAGCAGGCCGAAAATCACATTGAGTGAACAGACCGCACAGGCAACGTAAAACGGCACTTCATAGCCCAATTTAGCCATCAACCCGCCAGCCGCTGGCCCCAATACCACGCTGATTGCGCCGATCGCGCCGAGCAGCCCGAAGTACTTACCGCGCTCCTCGGACGGCACGACATCCGCGATATAGGCAATGAGAATGCTGGTATTCGCGCCCGTGAGGCCGTCAATAGCCCGACCGAGCAGCAGTACCCACAACGCACCGCCGACTCCCAACAACAGGTAGCCGAGCGCTGATCCCAACAGACAGATCATGAGGATGGGACGCCGTCCAAAGCGGTCACTGAGCGCGCCAAGTCCGGGCGCGGCAGTGAACTGACAAATTGCGTAGATCGATCCGAGCCACCCCACCGTCGCGCCGAGGATCGCCGGATCGCTGACATAGCGTGCCACCAAAAACGGCGCGACTGGCACGATCAGGGTAAACCCCATCGTATTGAGAATGACGGTCACGACGACGAAGATAATCGCCTTGCGGTCGGGAGCGCTGGGCTGAAGTTCTGGTTGAGTATCCATGCGTCTTGCCTTTCATCACTCGAACACGCATGGATCGTAAGCTGAGTTCTGTCAGGAAAATTGTAGAAATTCAGCATCTGCCGCGAGTTGGCGCACATACGCTCTCGCCTCGCGCGGGGTACAGTCGGCAAAGGTTTTGAATTCGTGGACGAAATGCGCTTGATCCGCATACCCGTATCGGTGCGCGAGATCGGTCAATCGGCTGGCCTCATTGAGCAGCCCTGCGCACGACGCGTCGAAGCGGATCAAACGCGCCAATGTTTTAGGCGCTTGTCCGGTGAAATATCTGGCATGGCGTTCAAGCTGGCTAGGCGACAAATAACAGTGGGCTGCCAGTTCGTTCAAACTGCTGCCGCCGTTGGTCGTAGAAAGCAATTCGACCGCGGCGCGGATGACCGAAATATCAGCGTGTGAACGCTGGCGCAAGTCCGCGACAAATTGTTCAAAAGTCGCCACGGCCTCGCTCTCGCCATATTTTGCAAGTGTAGCTTTTAGCAAATGCCAGAGGTCGTGCCACGCGGAATCAAGCATGATGATTGGTGACGCAGCCAGATCGACATGCTCATCGATCAGTAAGCGGGTTCCCCATGCCTTCAGGTTGAGGCCAATCGCCAAACATGATCCTGTGGCGCGCAGCTTCAGCGTCTTGGTTTGTGCGCGTATCAAAAATACGGGCGGCAATTCAACCTGTGTCCCGTTCTCCGTCTCCCACACAAAAGGTGCGCCAAGATTGATTAGCAGTGCAGGGTGCGGATCAGCCAAGATGATCCGTTTGTTGAACACTGTTTTGGGTTCCTGTAGGGTAGCGAAGGAATGCACGTGCGGAAACAGCGTTGGCTGAGGAATGAAATACCGTAGACTCATTACGCAATCACCATTACTCTAGACATCTCCCAATTGTAAGCAATTGTGGTAACGAGAACTTGTAAAAAATGAGCATCCTTTCCCTCACTGCGAAAAATCGGTGATTGTGCGGAACGGAACAATCCTCTATAATCTACAGAATTCTACAAGTGGGTTGAAGTTTCTACAGATTTCTTGAGGATTAGGCTGTGGCAAGTATCACCAACACTGCTGATGCGTCCGTCGCGCCGCGCGTCGATACGGAAGTGCAAAGCGAAACCACCAGCGTCGGTTCGCTCTCGATGCTGCGCAACATGAAATTGGGGTTGTTCCATATCGGTTCCTCGATGGCGGATATTCTGACGACGGGCGTCTGGAACCGCATCGTGATCAATGAATTGGGCTTGGCGGCGACTCCTGTGGCGCTGCTTGTCAGCCTGAAGTATTTCGTCACACCGCTGTCCGTGTGGGCAGGCCAACGTTCCGACATTTCGGATTGGCGCGGCTATCGTCGTCTACCCTTCATCTGGGGCGGTCGTCTGTTGATGATGCTCAGTTTCTTCCTGTTGGGGCTGTCCACCGTCCTGCTGGCGGATAACATCTCGCGCGGGCATCTCCTCAGTTACTTGGGCTTGCCCGCGCTGGAAGTCTTCCCGCAGCCCGCCGGAGACTCAGTTTTCGCGTGGATCGGGTTCATCATCGCGTTTCTCTTGTTTAGCGTGGGCAGCGCGTTATCCGGCACGACCTTCCTCTCGCTGGTCTATGACATCACGCCGCGCAAGCAGCAAACCCGCGCCATCAGCGTGATCTGGTTCTTCCTGATCCTCGGTTTCGCGGGGTCGGGCATCTTCTTCGGGATATTGCTCAAAGAGTACACGCGCTCGGCCTTCATTTCGCTGTTCATCATCGCGCCGCTGGTCATGGGCGCGATCTGGCTGTTCTCCGTCCTTGGTGAAGAAAAGCCGCACGCCAGAACCGCCGAGGCACAAGCTACCCCGCGCGAAAAACGCGCCTTCTGGTCAGATTTGCGGACAGCGTGGAATAACCAGCAGACGCGCCTATTCTTCGCCTACTTAGGTCTCTCGACGCTGTTCTTCTACACGCAAGACGTGATCCTAGAGCCGTTCGGTGGCAAGGTCTTCGGCATGAGCGTCAGCACCACCAGTCGCTTCAATGCCTACTGGGGCAGCATGGCGCTGATCGGCATCATCGTTTGTCTACTGCTGGCGCGCCGCTATCCGCAGATGATCACCAATATGTCGCTGTCCAAGTGGAGCCTGTATGTGTTGGTGGTCGCTTTCGGGATGTTCCTCGCCTCTGCCGTGTTCCTCGTTCGTCCACTGGTGACCATCGCCCTGATCGTGATGGGCATCGGCCTCGGCATGTGGACAGTCGGCGGCTTGGGGCTAATGATGGACATGACGCGAGCCTTCGGCGCGGGCTTATATCTTTCGCTGTGGACGGTCTCGGAAACGCTGGCGCGCGGCTTGGGTACGATCCTTGGCGGTGTGGTCAAAGATACTGGCTATGCGCTCATCGGGCAGTATAATCTGGCCTATGGTGCGGTGTTCGCCGTGCAGGTGATCGGGTTCATCATTTCAATCATCGTCCTGAGTCGGGTCGATGTCGATCTGTTCCATCACCAGCAAGCGCCCGATGCCGAAATGGTCATGTCGTCGCGCATGGATTAATCACAGCATTGTCTAATCGCTCATCCAATCAATTGCATATCCTCCACATCACGCCGTACTACGCTCCCGCGTGGAGCTTTGGCGGCGTGGTGAGCGCGGTCACTGGCCTTGCCAGCGCGCAAGTGTCAGCAGGGCATCGGGTCACGGTCTTGACCACCGATGCCCTTGATCATTCCTCACGCTCCCGCATCGCGCGCGAAACCATCGACGGTGTACAGGTCATCCGTGCCCGCAATCTCAGCCATTGGGCGCGCGTGCGCCTGAATCTCTCCTCGCCGTTATCGCTGCCGAGCCTATTTCGCGAGATCGAACCCGATGTACTCCACATCCACGAACTGCGCACCATCGAAAATTTGATGATCCCGCATCGTGCGCCGATCATCCTCTCACCGCATGGTACGCTCTCGCTGGCGACGGGTCGGACGGGCATCAAACGCGGTTGGGATGCGCTGTTCGGGCAAATTCTGCTGCGTAAAATCGATCACATCGCCGCGCTGACTGCCGCTGAAGCTGAAGATGCGCGCGCCTTGTGGGGACTGCTCGATGTACCGCTGCCCGCCATCAGCATCATTCCCAACGGCATCGCGGCGGATTTCGCCGTGTCGGGCGATCTACGCGAACGCTACAAATTAGGGGAAGGTGTCGTGATCCTCTTTTTAGGGCGGCTGCATGAACGCAAAGGGCTGCAATTCCTGATCCCCGCTTTCGCGCATCTTACTGATCAAGCGCCCGATGCACGGCTGCTGATCGTCGGCCCCGATGAAGGGATGCTGACGACCTTGCAGCAGATGACCGCGCAGTACAAGCTCACGGATCGCGTGGTGTTCACGGGGCTGCTCACAGGCGCGGATCGCAGCGCGGCGTTAGCCTCGGCGGACATCTTCGTGCTGCCAGCGGTGGGCGAAGGGCTGTCGATGGCTTCGCTCGAAGCGATGGCGGCAGGTCTTCCATTGATCGTGACACCGGGCTGCAATCTGCCCGATATAGAGACGCGTGGTGCGGGCTTGCTGGTCAAACGCAGCGTCAAATCCCTCGCCATCGCGTTGCATGTGCTGATCGCTGATCCCCAGCGCCGTGCCGCGATGGGCGAACGTGGTCAAGCGTGGGTGCGCGACTCCTTCACATGGCCTCACATCGTGCGGCAATATGAAGCTGTATATCGTCAGCATCTTCAACGGGGCTAATCTAGGCCAGCAAAAACATCACTTGTCTTGAGCGCAAAACCGGGCAGCAGCGCTAGATCGGTGCGGCTCTCATCTCCGGTCAAGACTTCCTGTTCATCTGGCGTATAAATCTCAACGATGCGCTTTGCTGGGAAGATCAACCACACCATGCGCACATGCTTACTCAGATAGTAGGCGGCTTTATCGCGCAATGACTTGATTGTGTCGTCGGGAGACTGAATTTCGATGGCGAGATCGGGCATCTGTGGCGTCGCGCCCTTTTTCGTCACGGGTCTCGAAGCATCCGCATAGTACGACACATCCGGCTGCCGGACATTGCGTTTATCATTGGGGTCTTTGGCGCTCACTTCGATGACCACCCGCCCTTGATGAGTAGCCGCGATGTATGTTTTGAGCGCGAAGATGAGGTTGCCCGCGATCTGCCCATGTTCTTCGGTAGGCATGGCTTTTTCTACGATCTCTCCTTCGATCAGCTCGAAATGGCGATCCCGATTTTCGGGCAGCGTTATGAACTGCTCAAATTCATCTACCGTGAAAATTTGTGGCCTTGGATTAGCGACCATCACGCTACCTCACGCACCCAACGCGATTGTTTGATCGTAGCAGGTACCTTTATGATTGTACATAGAATTTGCGGCGTCAGTACCTCACGCTCGCCTGACGATCACGAGTGTCTCATCGTCAAAGCGTCCCCGTTCGCCAGCGAAGGCGTCCACCGCGCTGAGAATGTGATCGCGTAGTTCAGCGGCGGAGCACGTCGCATTCTCACGGATCACCGTTTCCAAGCGCTGCATCCCGAATTCCTCGTCCACGATGTTCATTGCTTCAGTCACGCCGTCCGTGTACATCACCAGCGTATCACCTTCCTGAAGCCGGATCACCTCTTGCTCGAACTCCACTTCCTCGAACAGCCCGACCAGAATCCCGCGTGCTTTCAACTCGATGAAGGTATCCGTCGCGCTCCGATACAACAGCGGCGGATTATGCCCGCCCGATGCGTAATGCATCTCGCCCGTCGCAAAATCGAGATACGCCACAAAGATCGAGGCGAACATCTTCGACTGCTCGTTGTAAGAATTGATCACATGGTTAGCGTGATGCAGCAGTTGCACAGGCGAAAATTCCAACTGCATGATGAAGCGCAGCACCGTCACGCTCAACGCCATGAACAGCGCCGCCGGAATGCTCTTGCCGCACACATCCGCGATCACCAGCGCCGTGCGCGAATAGCCGAGCGGATGGATGATGTAGAAATCGCCCGACACGTTATACGCTGGTTCCCACGCCACCGCCACATCCCATCCGCCGAACTGTGGCACTTCTACGGGCAAAAAGCTGCGTTGGATAGCCTTGGCGGTTTCTAGCTGCTGCTGGAACAACTGCTGCTGCAATTCATCGGCGTACAACCGCGCATTCTCCACCCCGATCGCCGCTTGTGACGCCATTGCCACCAGCATCCGTTCATCGCGACGTGTGAAGTTGCCGTCGTGTTTATTCAAGAGCTGCACTACGCCAATGATCTGCTGTTTCGGATTGCGCATCGGAACGGCCAGCACATTGCGCGTCAGATAACCTGTTTCCACGTCGTAGCTGCGCAAGAATCGCGGATCAGTGTAAGCGTCATTCACGTTCACGATCTCGCCCGTTTGCGCTACATATCCCGCGATTCCCTGCCCCATCTTGACGCGCACCTCACGCAGGACGCTCGCATCTTCCAGCAGAATCTTAGAAAACAGATCGCCTGTATCGGGGTCGATCAGGTACAAAGTGCCGCGATCCGCGTCGATGGTTTCCACCAAACGGTCAATGATCATCCGCAGGAGGTCATCAAGGTGAATCTGGGTAGTCAACACTTCGCTGATCGTCTGGATCGCATTGAGGTCTTGTTCCGCTTCGCTGAGGGGCAATGTCGTGCCACTGCGTTCAATCCGCATCGTCAACCGCCAGATCGTCGGGGCGACCACTTCGACATGTACGAAACTGCTGTAGGTCAGCGCATCAGGCGGCGGGATGCTTTGCCCCATATGCGTCAGCATAATGTACAGCCTGTCCGTAGCGGTTTCCGGTAGTTCAACACGGATCACCAGTTCGCCCACCCGTCCCGGCGGATATGCCCCTTCAACCACTGCTGCCGCCGCTTCCATGACCGCCGACTCCAGTTGATTAAAGCTGTCTTCGGTCAGTTGCAGACGGTGTCCGATCCCTTGCAGGTAGTAACCGAGGGCAATCAGATTGTCGTTGATGGCGGTAATGTGAAATTCGGCTACTAAAATCATAAGGTTGACCTATTTTGTTACATGCCAGTTTTCGCGATGTGATCGGTGTAATTGACGACCCACGGGACGCAGCCCCGAATGAACGGCTGCATCATCGCCCGTTCGGCCTGTACCGTGTGCATCAGATCATGCGCCGCCATATGGTGCAAAAACTGACTCATCGTGACCATACCATATTCCGCGTGTAAAGCTTCCCGCGCGAGATCGGCTTCGGTCACTTTGTCATAGGTTTCTAGATTTTGTTTCCGTAGCGTATCAAATTCTGCCGCCAGTGCGATAGTCGGTTCAGCTTTCGCCCCGTTTGCTTGCGGGTTAAAGCCGGGGAAAGGCTGCCCCGCCAGCAGCGCCTTCAGGCGCACCGGAAACGACTGCCGCTCGACATCCACGATATGCTGCAAACACTGCAAGGCTGACCATTCGTTAGGCGCGGGCTGCATTTGCAGCACTTCAACAGGCACCGTCTCTACTAAGTTCAACCAGCGCTGCGGCGTCGTGACCAGAACTGATTTGCTCCACGCGAGAATATCATGCGTCATCGTGCTCAAATCCCCCTATATATGGCGACATGCTTCGTGCAAGGTATGTGTCCGACTCATTCCAGTGTCCATTTTACCGATCTTAGTGACCGTACTGCTAACTTTGTAGTTGATCTTCTGTCACGCGCTTGCCACACGCTCATAACCTCGTTCACCATCACAGAGGCTTGCGTCCTCCGTTAGTTTTCACATACGTTGAACAACTCTTGGTTGCCGTATCTTCTAGCTGATGCTAAACTGAACCGAAGTTATGATCATGACACCTTTTCCGGGGTTTGCGCTCTGCTTCATCAGAGCACTGCCGGATTGAATGCAGCGGAGGGAAGTGCTACATGCGGCGAACCGTGATTCGTATTTCTAGGTTGACACTGGGCTTGCTGTTCGTGGCGCTTGGCGCTACGGGCTGCTTCCAATCAGTGGGCGCGGCTCTGCTGGCGACGAGCACACCGAGCGCACCGACCCTTGAACCGCAATTTGTGGACGCCACCAACACGGCGGTCGCGCAGCAGCAACTTGACGCTACCAACTTCGCGATGGTTGACGCCATCACCCAGACCGCGATTGCGATAGCCGCGCTTCCCACGGAAACGCCATCCGAAACACCGACGGAAACGCCCTTCATGCCGGCGACGGATGTGAGCGGCAATCCCTTCGCCCCGACGAGCATCATCGTTCCGACGACCGAAGTGCCGCCATTAGCCGCGACGACTGCTGTTGCTGTCTTGGGTACGTGGACGCCGACGACTGTCTTCATCGTGACGGCGAATTTTACGGCGACGCCGCTGCCCACTTTTACACCGTTCCCGACGCAAACGCCGTATCCGACGCAAACGCCGCAGCCAACCTACACGCCGTATCCGACGCAGACGCCACAACCAACGTATACACCCTTCCCGACCACTGTTTCGATGGTTGGAACCGCCGACATCAGCCAGAATCCTATTTTTAACAGTGGTGTGTCTGCTACGCCGTTCATCCCGACGCTCGATCCGGCACTGCGCCCGATCCAGATCGCGGAACTGCCCACGCAAGGCCCCACAGTCATGATCGCGACGTTGGAACCCGCTGTTGTCGCCCAAGAACCGACGATTGATCCGGCCTTCCTGCAAGCGACTCAAATCATTGCGGGCATCACCGCGACGGCACAAGCGAACTTGGATGCGACATTCGCCGCGCAAGGCACGCCCATCGCGCCGCCCGATCAAGGTGGACAGCAACCTCCGATTCAGGTGACCGCCCCTCCCGGTGGCATCTTCATCACGACCACGCCGCAAGGCACGTGGGGCGCACCAGACTCAGGCGCGTCAGGTCCGCTCGGCGCGGATGGCTATTACATTGTGCAGGCGGGCGACCGTATGATCCGCATTGCCCTGCGCTTCAACACCACGGTAGATGCTATCGCCCGTGCCAACGGAATCACTAATCCGGATGTCTTGTCGCCCGGTCAGCGCCTCCGTATCCCCGGTGCAGTGCCTACCGCTACAGTTGCGCCGCTGCAACCAAGCGGGAGTGGTGGTCAAGTGCCGGGGGCGATCACCTTAGCGCCCGGTGCTACCCTTGATCCACGTGCGACGATCATCATCATCACGGCAACCCCGCCGGGTGGATCGTCTGCCTCTGGTCAAGTGTACGTGGTACAGGAGGGCGATACGTTGTACGGCATCGCCACACGCTTCCGCGTTTCGGTGACGGCCTTGGCGCAGTACAATGGGATCAGCAACATCAGCGTGATTTACATCGGACAGCGTTTGACCATCCCTTAGACCTCATGCTGTGAAACGGAGGACGAAGCCCGCTTCATCCTCTACCTTAAGACCTAGACAATCGGCAGGGCGGCGTGAATGCCGCCCTTGTTGTTTGAGGAGTAGTCATGTCGAAACTGGCTGAGAAAATGATCAGCAGTGAACCAATTTACAGCGGACGGGTCGTCAAACTAGCAGTAGACACGGTGGAACTGCCGAACGGTCATATCTCTAAGCGCGAATTGGTGCGGCATCCCGGTGCGGTCGCCATCGTTGCCGTCGATTCTGATGGACGGTTGGTGATGGTCGAGCAATACCGCTATGCGACGGGCAAAGTGCTGCTGGAAATCCCCGCCGGAACGCTGAATCCGGGCGAAGACCCCGATCTATGCGCCCACCGTGAGTTGCAGGAAGAGGTTGGCTACAAATCCGGCACACTGACCAGACTCGGCGCGATCTACCTCGCTCCCGGCTACTCAACCGAGCTGATTCATCTGTATCTCGCCACCGATCTGACCGAATCGCGTTTGGCAGGTGACGACGACGAATTCATCGAGATTTCGCATCTGACCGTGGCGGATGTCCTCGCCAAGATCGCTGGCAACGTCATTCAGGACGCCAAGACGATTGCTGCTGTCATGTTGGCACGGGAGCACCTCAAGTGAGCGACGGGCTTCAAGAACGCATCAATCAACATATCCACCAACTGATCACTGAAATCGGCCCCCGCATGATTGGTACGCCTGCCAATCGCAGCGCCGCCAAGTATATTTACGATCAATTTGGCGAATCGGACATCGCGGTGAAATTGCAGCGTTTCGATTGTGTAACATGGTCTGCCGAGCCGCCGATCATCGCGATTGGCGAAGAAACCGCCGATCATCACACTGTGGTCAACACGTTTTCGCCCCCGTGTGAAGTAACCGCACCGATGGTCGCCTGCAACAGCCTTGCGCAACTGGCGAATGCCTCACTGGTCGGGAAGATCGTCCTGCTCTACGGCGACCTGACCAAGCAGCCCATCGCGCCCAAAGGCCATCCCTTCTACATGCCCGAACATCACCGCCGCATCAACGAACTACTAGACGCTAAACGTCCCTCGGCGGCAATTCTGGTCAGTCCGCGCTTTGTCGATCCGCTTCCCATCATCGAAGATTGGGACATCGTGATCCCTTCCGTCACCGTGTCCGCCGCCAACGGCATCTGGTTGCTCAAGAATCTGGATAAAAACGTTCGCCTGACCATCCTTACCGAGCACAGCATGGGGCAAGGGCGCAACGTGATCGCCACCATTCCCGGTGAGCGCCCCGAACGCATCGTGATCTGCGCACATTTCGACACCAAAATCAACACTCCCGGCGCGGTCGATAATGGCGCGGCGGTGGTGGCGCTGCTCGCACTGGCGGCGGAACTCGCCAAGCAGCCGCATAACGCGACCATCGAGTTCATCGCCTTCAACGGTGAAGAATATTACGGGTTAGGCGATACGGAATACTTACGCAATTACGAATCCACCTTCCCTTCGATCATCGCTGCCATCAACATGGACGGCATCGGGCAGTGGACGGGGACGAGCACTGCCGCCGCTTTAGCGCATTCAGAGGCATTCGGGCAAACGTTGTCGGAAGTAGTGCAAACCTATCCCAGCGTGATCATCACCGATCCATGGTATGCCAGCAACCACTACACTTTCTTCAGCCGTGGCGTTCCTAGCATCGCGATCAGCTCTATTGGCGTCGATGACATCGGTCATTTCGTCTGGGATGACATCGGCTGGCTCGATCCCAACAAGATCGCGGAAGTGGTCAACTTCGTGATCGAACTGGTCAAGCGTTTAGATACCAAATCCATCGCGTGGACGCGCCCCTAGCCAGCGTGCCTCAACTAGTCGTCTTCTCAGGGCTGCCGGGAGCGGGCAAAAGCGCCTTAGCAGAAGCTGTAGGCACCGCGCTTGGAATCCCCGTTTTTGCTAAAGACTGGCTAGAAAGCGTTCTACTGCGGCATGGCATCGACCACGGGCTTGATCCAGCAGGCCAACCGCTGCCGCTTGGTTATGTCGGCTACGACCTGCTGACCACCTTAGCGGCGCGCCAACTGCAACTTGGGCAGTCGGTCATACTGGATAGCGTCGCCTCCACCGAAACGATACGCACAGCGTGGCGCGATCTTGCACGTCAATATGCAGTTCATTGGCGCGTGATCGAATGTATCTGCGCCGACGAATCCTTGCACCGCAGCCGCTTAGGTAGTCGTCAGCGCCGTATCCCCAACTGGCCTGAACTTACGTGGGCGGACGTAGAGCGTGTGAAATCCTATTACGCCGCGTGGACAGAAGATCACTTGATCATAGACTCCGTGCATCCCTTCGAAACCAACCTTCAAATCGTGCTTGACTATCTAACTAACATCACCTGACGCACAAAATATCCACTGTCCGAAATCCGCACGAGAGAGTAAACTCGCCATCCATAGATGCTTGCTGCATCGCGCTTTCCCGTCAACCCTAGCATAATCCGAAGTGATCACCATGAAGCCAATGTCGTTTGATTTTCAGTCGCGCCGTTCGATGGTCGTCGCACGCCGTGGCATGGTCGCCGCCAGCAATCCACTCGCCGCGCAAGCCGGACTCGCCATTTTGCGTCAAGGGGGCAACGCTGCCGATGCCGCCATCGCCGCCGCCGCCGTCTTAAACGTGACCGAACCCGCCTCCACCGGCATTGGCGGTGACTGCTTCGCCTTGTTTTATGATGCCCGTACCAAACAGGTCACTTCGCTTAACGGCAGTGGACGTGCGCCCGCCGCTCTTACCCTCGATGTTTTCCGTCAGCGCGGCCTGACCAGTTTTCCGCCGCGTAGCCCACTCGCGATCAGCGTACCCGGTACGGTAGCGGGTTGGAGCGATCTGCTTGCCAAACATGGGCGCATGACGCTCCGTGAGGTGTTGGTCGATGCCATCCACTACGCACGCGATGGCTATCCGGTTGGCGCGGTCTTTGCCGATGGCTGGGGTCGTTCCGAAACATTCCTCAAAGCCAGCCCCAACACGGAAGATTACCTGCCCGCTGGCAAAGCACCCATCGCGGGGCAAGTCGTGCAGTTACCGGGGCTGGCGCGCTCGCTGCAAGCCATCGCGGACGGTGGTGCGGACGCCTTCTACACGGGCGAGATCGCGGATGCCATCGTAACCACGATCCAAGAGCAGGGCGGCGTGATGACGCAAGACGATCTCAAAGCGCATCATTCCACATGGGACGCGCCGATTTCCACCACCTATCGCGGGGTCACGCTCTACGAATGCCCGCCCAACGGTCAAGGGTTGGTGGCGCTGCAAGCCCTGAATATCATGGAAGGCTGGGACATCGCTTCCCTGCCTGCCATGTCGCCCGAACGCCTTCATCTGATGGTTGAAGCGCTGCGGTTGGCTTTTGCCGATGCGCGTCACTACATCAGCGATCAGGCCATCAGCCCCGCGCCGCTGGAATTCCTCCTGAGCCGTGACTATGCCGACCAACGTCGTGCGCTGGTCAAGCCACATCAGGCCATGCAGCCGCCTGCGTTTGGTGCGCCTTTGCGCGGCTCGGATACGGTCTACCTCAGCGTGGTGGATGGGGACGGTAATGCGTGTTCGTTCATCAACAGCCTGTTCATGGGCTTTGGATCGGGCATCGTCGCCAAGGGCACGGGCATCTTCTTGCAAAACCGCGCCTCCCTATTCGATCTCGAACCTGACCATCCGAATGTGGTCGCGCCCGACAAACGCCCCTATCACACCATCATTCCGGCGATGGGCGTGCGCGCTGGTGAACTGTGGGCGAGTTTCGGCGTGATGGGTGGCTTCATGCAGCCGCAGGGACATGTCCAGATGATGGTCGCCATGCTAGACGATGACCTGAATCCGCAGGAAGCGCTCAACCGTCCACGTTTCTGTCTGGAGTCCGGCACGGGCGACAGCGTCCTCGCCTTGGAAGAAGGCATCCCCGTCAGCACCATGTCGCGCCTAGCCGAGCTTGGGCACACCGTGCGGCCTGTCAGCGGCACAGGGCGCGGCATTTTCGGGGATGGTCAGATCATCCGTCGCGATCCCGCCTCCGGCGCGCTGTATGGTGGTAGCGATCCGCGCAAAGATGGCCTAACCGCCGCCTTTTGAGTCGTTGTCATTCTCCTAGCCTCAATTTTGGGTTGGGGCTTGGAGAGGATGCGCCGCTTATTGGCTCACCGCATTTTTACATCTTGACTCAACTCAAATGTTCGTTTAGAATAGTCAGAGTCGGATAATTCGCTGAGGTCGTTCTTTTCTTGCCGAACCGAATTGAACAAACTGTCTGATTTGCTATATCGCGCTCAGGCCACTGTTCCTGCCTTAACCGCGAACCGCCCAACTGATCATGAATGATCGGGTTCTCTGCTCAACTTCCGATCATAAAACCGATCATACGTGGTTTTGGCAGTGGTTTTCCGATCATTCCCTAAGCAGAAAAAGGATCAAACCGATCATGCTTATGAGCGTTTATGATCGGTTTTATGATCGGAATCAAACGGCCTGATTGCCACTGTGCAGGGTGAGCTACTGAGTATTAGACCCGCCGCGTTAACCTCATCGGCAGTCCGTGCTTGGGCGAGGTAGTCACCTGCCGGATCGGCTCAACAGCCGTCCCCGGCATCAGCGAGAATTGATAGCGGCTGGCGAAGGTCGCCAACAAAATCTGCGCTTCCATCAACGCGAAGTGATTGCCGATACACACGCGCGGGCCGCCGCCAAACGGCAGATAGGCGTACTTCGGAATATTGGGTTCGTTCTCAGCAGAAAATCGCGTCGGATCAAACTGATCCGGATGCGTCCACCAGCGCGGATCGTGATGCAGGATGTACGGCGACACGAAGGCCACGCTGCCGCCTTTGAGGTGATACCCGCCGAGTTCCGTATCGTTCATCACGAAGCGCGGGATCACGGCGACCGTTGGTTCGTTGCGCATCGTCTCGTTGATCACCATGGCGGTGTACGGCAGATGGGGCAGATCGTCCAGCGTCGGCAGTCGTCCGCCGAGCACCGCGTCCACTTCCTTATGTAGTTCAGCGGCGACAGCAGGATTCTTGTCAAGATAATAAAGCGCCCATGTGAGCGTATTCGCGGTGGTTTCGTGCCCTGCGAAGAACAGTGTCAGGATGTTGTTGCGCACGAATTCGTCGGACATCGGCTGACCATCTTCATCGCGCGTTTCCATCAGCAGCGCCAGTAAATCGTGGCGATCCGTGTTACCTTGCGCCCCACGCTCCGCCATGAAGCGTTGGACGATGTTGGTGAGTACGGCATTCACTTGCTCGGCCTTACGGTCACGCCCATGCGTCAGGGCAGCGGGCAGCGGCGAGGTCAAATCTGATACGGCGATTGCTTGTGCCGCTTGCGCCACTTCTTGCAGTTCTGGCGTATGCGTCACGTCTGTGCCGAACATCGTCTCCGCGATGATCCAGATCGTGACCTGCATCATATCGACATGCATATCGCGCACCGCGCCATCCTGCCATTGGCTGGTCATCTTGTCAGCAAACTGCGCCATCGTGTTGGCGTAGCTCCTGATATGCGTCGTGTGCATCAACGGCTGAATCAACTTCCGTTGTGGACGCCAATCCTCGTAATTCGCGGTCAGGATGCTGTTACCCAAGAACCGCGCCAGCGCGACTGGTTTTTCGGCTGCACCCGATACCTTGTCGAAGTCATTGATCCGCTTGACCAGCACGTCGTGTACCAGATCGGGATGCGCGATGAGGTAAAAGGTATCGCCGCCAACTTTCAGCCGCACAAGATCGCCATACTGCGCGGCTGCCTCGCGCATGAAGTCGATGGGCAGTCCTTGCGTGCGTATAAACGGGATCATGTTGCCGAGCAGTGGCAGCCCCGGTACGCTGGGTGGTTCATGCAAGCGCACGCTTGCTGTAGATGTCGTTGTCATGAGTGGTCAACCCTCTCTCCAAAGTGGATTGTATAGCATCCCATTATGGGACATACTGTTTCGCAATCAAGCTACTTTTCGATCTGCGTGTTACATATTTGACGGGTGTCTAAAATGGACAGACGTATCATCAAAACACGACATATGCTCCAAGCGGCTTTATTAGCGCTGTTGCGGGAACTCCCCTTCGAGGACATCGAGATACAGACCATCACCGAGCGTGCCAACACCGCCCGTGTGACTTTCTATCGGCACTACGGCAAGAAGGAAGAATTGTTAGCGGATACGCTGGAAAATATTTATCAAGAGCTGCAAAGTGAACTTACCCACATTTCGGTAGATAGCCTCTTTGATCTGGAGCTAACGCCACCCATCCAGATAGTGTTCAGGTTCGTGGATCGGGATCGATTATTGTATAAAAATCTCTTGATGGGGACGATGAGCGCCTTCATTCAGCAGCGCGTGCGCCATTATCTGGTACAGCAGGTTATCATCACGTTCAGCCAGACCCCGCGCTACGCCGATCTGCCTATTATCCTGATCGCCAATAATCTTGCTTCACAGGCCATCGGGAATATTATGTGGTGGTTGTCGGAAGACCTGCCTTATTCGGCGGAATACATGGCGCGCATCACCCACGTGATGGCCTTTTTCGGTGCGCTAAGTCTGATGGGACGCAGTGCTGACATCCGCCCACTGCCACCCGAAGTTTGGCGCTTGCCGTCGGATCACGGATGACGTAATGGTATCCGATAAGACACGTTCAATAGACCTATAACAACCTCGTCACAAGCGTCAGACTTGTACATCGCTTCTCAACAATCGCCGTCACACAGGCTAACTACAGCATCGTGACGCGCGCCACCTCCCCAAGTACATGGTTGAAGTCATGCTAACCATCCTCCTCTCAACGTTAGAAATTTCAAAGCATCGCGGTATCTCACACACAATTCCATACACAAATCTATACATATCTCCGACAGTTGCGAAACAAAGATTTCTAGTTGCCTATGGTATTATTCTGCTAGGGGGGATTGCCCATGTCCCCATTGTATCTTTTGCCTGTCTTTCGCTGCTGTGGGCAAGTGGTTAATAACGTTGGGAGTTCGGACTATGCGTGATCGAATACGCGGCATCCTCAAGGTGCTAGACGGACAGCCGAGCCGGGTCAAAGGGCAAGGTCTGGTCGAGTTGGCATTGACTACGCCACTTTTGATCTTGCTCATCCTCGGCGTGACGGAAATCGGGTTTCTTGCCAACAACATGCTGACCTTAATGGACACTGTTCGCGAGGCTTCGCGCCGTGCGGTGACGCTCGATCCACGCTCATGGACGCCGGGTGCGGCACGTTGGGGCGAGCGGATGGATTGTGATTTCCGCAATGACGCCTTTTCGCTCACCATCGGCAGTCCCGCCGCCCCGAACCGTGACCAAGCAAACGAATGGCGCGGCGTCAATCGCTTACCGGGATATGTCAAAACGGGTACCACCACCATTGTTGAAGGTGGTGTCACCAAGACATTGGAAATTGGCGATAAACCCAGTTTCGAATTCTTTGACGCGGTCGCTTGCTACGCCATCTCCATTCTCTCACCGCTAGAATTCAACGACGATGAGACATGGGGGCAAGACGACATCATCGTCTCAGTTGTGTCTTACATAACAATGGACTACAGCGCCACTGGCCCTTATGGCCCTTACAATCCGGCAGCTAAAACAGGTAACCCACTTGAAACTTCACACGGTTCTGCCATCGCGGCATCACGCCAAGCCTTGATCTCAGCCGATCCCAAGAACGCTTACGAAGTAACCGTGACGGGACGTTGGCCTCTGGAAAATCGCTACTGCACCAGTACCAATGACGGTTCCGGTGAATTCGACGATTACCGCGATCCATTCGATTACAACCGAATCAACAACCTGAACTACATCATTACCAAAGTACCTGTTCCAAACTCAGCGCCTGCTTTCAGAGACCCACCCCCTAGCGTTACTAACGACACACCTCACGACACCGAAAATGAACTGCTCGAAAGAGATGCAGTTGGTAACCTGATTCCTTATAAATATGTATTGGCTGGCACGGGTCAAAGTCAGCAAGTACGCGGCTACGTATTTTCGGGCAAGTATCGGATGCCAAACGGTTGTTGGGGGTCGCGCTTCACGGTGAAATCGGTTGAAGATTTGCTCAACCAACAGATTAGCGCATCTACCCAGACACAGGGCGATCTGCGCGGCAAGAGCACGAATGGCGCACTCGTCATCGTGGAAATGCACTGGCAGTATCACCCCTTCTTCTTGGGGCGCATCTACGGTGACATCGCGAGCGCCTTCGCCCGTGATCGTGATCCTGCACTCACGGATGAACAAGACCGTGCGTTGAACGACCCTGTATTGTATGTGTACAGTATGTTTTCTGTGTCCGCGGCAGAGCCAACGGCAACGCCGTAAGGTAAGCCTAGGAGAGATTACCTAATGAGACAACCATTAACTTTGACCCCTTTACTTCGATTGGCGACCAAACGCACCCGCAGCGGTCAAGCGCTCGTCTTAATGGCAGCGGCCATGATTGTGCTAATCGCGTTTGTCGGCATCGCCACCGACGTATCACTGCTGTTCGTGCGTTTCAACGCGCTGCGGCGGGCTGTTGACGCCGCGTCGATTGCGGTCGCGGGCCAAGTCCGTACGGGTGTTGATTTCGCCAAGCTGAACACCATTGCACGTCAATTCGTTCAGCTTCAAGGTGGCATCAATCCCGATACGGTGAAGGTTGAAACGTGCGAAACCGATATTTTTGATTATGTCAAAGCCTATCGCGACATGCTCGGCCCCGGCTATGCTGATGACGATGGCGATGGATTCCCGACTATCCCGGCGGATCCGGTAGATACAGCCGCTGGCCGGACTGTATTCAGCCCCCTGAACCACGTCATCGAAGGCATTGGGCAGCTCTACGCAACCTATCCCAACCGTCCCAAGTCCGAACTGTGCAAATATGACCCGCAGAAGTTAGTGCGTGTCTCTGCGCAGTTACGCTCGGAAACGGTCTTCCTGACGCTGCTCGGCTGGCATGAAGTCACGCTTTCCGCCAGCACGGTCTCTCAAACGGCGGTCTTAGACGTAGCCTTGGTGATCGACAATTCGGCATCCATGTCGGACGATACTGTCACCGAAGAAACCAACTTTGATAAGTATCCGTGCTCGAATTTGTCTCAAGCAGCGTGCAGTTCCAGTTCAATTTATCAAGGGCGCGTCAAAGTAACAACGGGCGATAATGTCGATTTGTATGACACGAACTACAATGCCCTGCGTTCATTCCGTCCGTTTACGAATGCCACTGACGATTCGACTGAAGCCGGTTTTGGACTAAAGGAAGCGCGTGCAATCACCATTCCGTCCCCTGAACCGATAACCACTGACGTAGGTCAGTATGCGAATATGGTGGATATAGCTGCCTTCAACGCCCAAAAAGGTGTGAACGCAGGCGACACTATCAATCCTGCTGCCAGCGTTGCCGATCTAACGGTGCGTGCCGAGTGTATGTATAATACGGAATTCCTCGCCAACGGGTGGGACAACGGCATCCCGCGTGGTATCGCCGCCAATAAAATGGCGAATTACGGATGGGGTGGCTGCTGCAACGACCCAACTGTTCAGTCCAATCCGCCACTCTCTACCTCACCAGTTGGCTATGAGCAGTTCCCGGCAGAAGGGAATGCGCAGAATTCGACTAAACTCGCCTTTCAAAACAATGTCTCTCCGGATTTTTATCTATGGGATGATGGTGTCTCGCCACAATCTGTAATCCGTGTGGATGGTAGCGTGATTGAAGGCACACCCGGGGCGAGGCGTCTTCGCGCGGGAGACTGGGTCACCTACGATCCCACCGAACGCGACAAGATTCGCAACGACGGTGATGGTAACTTCAGCGATCTGATTTGCCAGCCTTTCCGTCAGGTGCGCGATGCGGCACGCCGTTTCATCCGTCGTCTGGACTTCGTGCGTGGCGACCGTTTGGCAATCATCACCTTCAGCGAAAACGGTCAGGTAGTTTGCCCCACGTACGACGCAGAGTTCCGCAGCGCGGCCTACGATGCCTCGTGCGCTGGCGATCCCTTCATCTACGACCAAGACTTAGCCGTTCGTACACTTAACTTCAAGGTAGGCGTTGTTCATAACTGGGGCAAAGCGGTAGGCTGGCAAGAAAACTGTCGTAGCCAACAAGCTCAATACAACCCTGCTGGCCCCAGAGCGATTAACTACTGGGTGATTTCTCAGTGCCAGAATACCAACACCGGCGGTGCCATCGCCGCCGCCCGTACCGCACTCAAGGGGCCATATCAGCGCCGTGAAGCGGTTTGGGTGATGGTCATGCTCAGCGACGGTTACGCCAACCGTACACCTGCTATCGGTACCACAGACTTGTTCGGTAACGTGAATGGTGATGTTCTGGGGCGTGCCCCCACACAGCCAGTCCGTGATTGGTTAGAAGTGCCCGAAACGGGGCGTCCGGCTTCGATGACGGCCTCCGATATCGTCGAATACTGCCAATACCGAACCGATCCGATTGCCGGTACGATGACGACCTTTTCGAGTGATCGTTACGTGCCGCTGACCCGTTATGACTCCTCGCGCTGCGATCCCACCGTTTATACGTATTTGCGTGATTACTTCGGCTATGGCCTCGGCGCGACGGATACTGATGTCACGCGGCGCTGCCTGCGTTATGGTTCCAAGCCGGAACTATGCGGGAACTGGTACGCTGGAACTGCTGCTTCGGAAACCTTCAGCTACGGTTACTGCCCGTGGTCAGACTTCTGCCTGAACCCCGGCGATCCGAAGGTGAGTCCGCGTACAGATAACGTTAATCCCAACGTTTTGACCACTTTCCAGTTCCCGCAGCAATGCTTCAAGAATCCCACCGTCGATCCACAGACTGGTCAGGTTTTCGTCGGCTCTCTGCCCGATCTGGAAGACCCGCCTGCGTGGCAGCTCAGTGGCTCACCACCTTATACTCCTTACTGCGCCGATAACGACCCCGATTCGCGGCATTTCTGCTCCAATTCTTTGGGCTGGATCAATGCTTACGATGAGGACATCAACAACAACAAAGAGCCGGATGAAACCACCGTCGGTGCAACTACCTATTGCAGTAAGTACTACGATGCGGATGACTTCGCCCGTGACGAAGCCGACTGGGCTGGTCTGATCCAGTATACGGATCGCACACCCGGCGACTTCATCGCGATGTTCACCATCTTCTTCTCCAAGAAGGACAACACCGGTAACGAGCGTCCCCTTGGTGAAAACATTCTCGGTGTCAAGTTGATGCGCTACATCTCTGATGCTGGCGACAATGGACGCATCGACAACAACCTACAAGAGTTCTACCGCCACTTCCGGGGCGACTATAACCTGTCGAATACGCCAACTGCCTTTGTCGAGAGCCAAGGCGTAGCAGCAAAGAACGGTTATCCATACCTCCAATATAAGAATGGTGCGGGTATCTATAATGCCCAACCCGGCTTCAAGGATTGGATGGACCCCGATCAAGATGAATGTTCGCAGTGGGACTACAACGAATATGGAGCGAGCAGCGGCTTCCGCTCATTCTTCCCGGGACAAGCCGAGTATGAATACGCCGCAAAGCAAGACTGTGGGCAGTATTGGTTCGCTAACGATATCTCGAAAGTGAACCGGGCGTTCACCGAAATCGCGGGTCGCTTGTTTACGCGGTTGGCCCGTTAATCGTCACTGATTGGCTCCGTAAAGGGGGACTGTAACTGTATGCAGAATGTCACTTATTTACCCGATAAACTTGAGCAGCCCCCGCCGGTTCGAGGCCGGCGCGGGCAGACCCTCGTGGAATTTGCCCTGACGCTGCCGTTGCTGCTGCTGTTGCTGCTCGGCATCATCGAATTCGGGCGCATCTTCCAAGCGTGGGTCACGCTCCAGAACGCTGCCCGCACGGCTGCGCGTTACGCGGTCACAGGGCGCTATGACCAAAGCATCTTCCAAACGGTAGATGAATATAATCAGGATGTGGAAGCCAGTACGGGCACCAATCCAGATGGCAGCCCTAGCCACTCCAATACGAACATATTGGATTGGAATCCGACGGACGGCTACGCCAGTTACATCATCAGTGGTGGGCGAGCCATTCCTAGTCCGAGTCTTAAGTCGGATGGCGTGCCATGCGACTCCAACGACGCCGTGCGTGGGGTCTCCAATCCAGACATCCCGACGTCGCTGCGGGCTGGCACCTCACCCGCCGATACATGGCAGCGCATGAATGTAAATCCTGCCGCTAACCGCGACTGGTTCTTTGCTTCTCACTGGAACGGCATCGATTGCGATCCCGACCTGACCGAGCACTTATGGCTGCGCCAAGACATCCTGCGCTTGGTCAGCATCAATCTGGAAGCCCGCATCGGTGCGGCAGGCTTGGCAGTGCGTCAAGGCAACCTGATGCCCAGCCCCAATCCCGATAGTGTGCGCGTCCCCGGCTTCTCGATCCCCGGCACGGGCATCAACACCGAAGACGGCGCGAACAACAACCCGAATATCGACAACTCGCTCCAGATCGGATGGTTCCACGTCTATATTTGTAGTTCGCGGCAAGCCTTCGACAAAGACCCTGTGACCAACAAGCCACATACCACAGATGGCACTGAGTCACGGTATTTCTGGGCACCTACCCTGCCAATCGCAGCTAACTACGATACCACGGCCGAGTATGATGCGGCAGTTAACATGTGGAATAACCGCTTTAACGAAAATTTGGCGGCTGGTAACGTCCGTTCCTGCCAGATCAACGAATACAAAACCGTTGATGGTCAGGATATGAACGCTGTTGACGGCAGCCACCGCGTCAATCAATACGACGCTGGCGGCCCCGGCGATTACGTGGAAATCGTGGTCTACTTTAACCACCCCACTATCACCCCCGTGCTCGGTTTAGCGCGTGGTCAGATTCAGCAGGGTGGTCAAGCACCGGGCTACTTACAGCTCCAAGCGCGTCGTACCATGATCAACGAAGCCTTCCGTACCTCCCGCGTATTCCTGCCTCCCATGCAGGGTAGAGATCAGGGCGGTGATCAAGGCCAGCCACCAACTAATACGCCATTCATCGCAACGGCAACTTCTACCTCGACAGCAACAGCCTCGGCTACCTCGACAGCAACAGCACTGCCGCCTAATTGTAGCTTAATCTACATCGTCGGTGTTGCCGTCATCGATCCGACTGAAGATAGCATGTTCCGCGTGACGTTCCGCAACGATAACGTGCAAACTGGTATCTTGACGGCGATCTCGCTGCGTTGGAACCTGTCTCCAGCGTCGCCTAACATGTATCCGAACAAGATGGTGTTAGGAGCCAGTCCCAACGATCCTGATCACTGGAGCTTGGCGCGCTCTGGTTTGCCCGGGGACACCGATGGTAGCATCGATGTCAACAGCACCTCGGCCGGTTGGTCGAGTGCGGGTAATCGTACCGATGTGCCCGGTACCTCAACCAACGATTGGCGTGTCCAATTCACGAATCTTAATGGCACACTTGCCAGTAACTTGACGATCTACGACTTCGTGAATACCGAGTTGACCATCGACTTCCCCGGCACTGGGGTGAGCTGTCAACTGAGCTTGGACAATGTTGCCACGCCGACGCGGGGGGCTTCTCCCACGTCTTCGCCGACCCTAAACTGCCCGGGCAACTTTAGCTATGAGTTCGCAGATTTCCTCGATGACGCGGTTGTGCAGTTGCGCTTCACCAACAACAGCACCCAGAGCGTCAATATCACAGCCTTCGTGCTGAACTGGAGGCGCTACATCGATGATGGCTTGGAACTTGTGCGTACCAGTGCGGGCGGCATCTATGCGGGCGATCCCAGCGGAACGGAGCTGTGGGCTGATGCCAACGGCGAAGGCCCAGCCGCAGGTGGCCCGTTCCCGAAGCTTTACACTTCGACGCATACAGCGGTCACACCGCGTACTGTGCCAGCCAACAGCTTCGTATACCTGTACTTCGACTTCTCGGGCACGACGTTGAGCTTCCCGGCGGCCTATGGCCTTGAGCCAGAACCTGCCGACTTCAACGGCTCGACGCTGCAACTGAACGGCAGCGCCACCTGCTCGATCACGTCGATGTCGCCAACGCTGCCGCCACGGGCAACGAAGACCTACACGCCGTCCAACACGCCGACGAATACGTATACGCCGACGTTCACGCCAACCGCGACGTTCACAGCGACCTACACGCGCACGGCAACCAACACGGCCACGGCTACACAGACGGCCTCGCGTACCTTCACGGCGTCGGCAACGTATACGCCGTCTAGAACGCTCACGCCGTCGCTGACTTACACGGCGAGTAACACGCCGCCCAATACAGCGACGCGCACCAGCACATCAACGCGTACATCGACGTTTACGCGCACCAACACGTACACGCCGGGGCCAACCAATACCCCGTCGAAGACGTACACCGCGTCCGCAACGTTTACGCGCAGCAGTACGCCGCTGCCAACCTCGACCTCCACACGTAGCAATACGCCGGGGCCGACCAACACAGCATCGCGTACCAACACTGCAACCGCCACGCAGACACGCAGCAATACACCGCTGCCGTCCGCGACGTTCACGGCATCTGCGACACGCACGGCAACTGCTACGGCCTCTTGGACGATGACACCGTCTAAATCGCCGTCGCCACAGCCGTCGAAAACCAATACGCCACCTCCGCCACCGACCGATCAGGGTGGTGGTTGCGGCGACGGTTGCGGCCCGTGATCTTCCGCCAACCTTCAGCGGGTGGGGTTAATCTCCCACCCGACCTATGCTGATGTGTAAATTAACCGCCCCTTGTTAGAGACGCTCTACAGGGGGCGGTTTGTTTCTACCGCGCGCAAAGGCGAACGCTTTAGGCGCGATCGTAAGCAGCGTTGAGACGTCGCAGCAAGTCGTCTTTGATCGGTTGCGGCACGAAGGCAGCATTCAGCGCGTTGACATTGCACTTCTGGAAATCTTGTTTACCCCAACCGAAGGTCGCCGCCATCTTCTCGTATTCGCGCGTCAGCGTGACGGGCGTCAGCGTGCGGTTATCCGTGCTGATGCCGAGCGACAGCCCCTCACGGTACAGTCTGTCGATGCAGTGTTCGGGATAGGTGGGGAACACCTCAAGCTGCACATTGCACGTCGGGCACATCTCCAGATGAATCTGCATCTGCTTCAAACGGGCGACCAGCGCCGGGTCTTCGATGCTCCGCACACCGTGCCCAAGGCGGTCAGGCTGCACCTGATCCAAGGTTTCCCACACACTCTGCGCGCCGCTGGCTTCCCCTGCGTGCGATGTGATCGCGATGTGACGATCCTTGGCGAACCGGAACGCCTCAAGGTGTGTCGCGAGGGGATAGCCCGCTTCGTCGCCCGCGAGATCGAAGGCGGCCACGCGGCTGCCCTTGAATTGATCCACCAACTGCACGGTTTCCATGCTCTGGTCGGCGCTGAAATGCCGCAGCGAACAGAGGATCAGGCGCGTCTCGATGCCTGTCGCCTTGCTGCCTTTGTCGGCGGCAGCCTCTATAATCCGCACGATGTCCTTCGGCGCTAACCCTTGCTGCGTATGCAGCAGCGGCGCAAAGCGCAGTTCGGCGTACAGCATGTGATCATCCGCCAATTGCCGGAACATCTCTTGCGTCAACAACTGTAAGCCACGCTCGGTTTGCAGCAGTTCGAGAATGCGCGGGACGCGGCTCAAGAAATCGGCTAGGTTCAGGCACTTTTCCGGCGCGACGTAATCACGCAAGAACACCTCGCGCGTCAACGATGGTTTCAACTGGACAGCGGCTTCGAAGTTCAACGATGTATCCAGATGGAGATGTAACTCGACCTTAGGCAGTGTAACCCAATCCACGATGTTTCCTTGTGTTTCCTTGTCTGGCTGAGAATGGCGTTCCTACAATACTAGCGAGAATAGTCGCTAACGCTAGGCATCTCGTCACACAAATGCATAGAATTGGACATGCCAGCTAGGTTGGCGGAAGGATGCATTTTATGAGTCGCCATTCGAATTATCCTATCCGATTGACTGCGGAAGAACGCGGACGCTTGTGGCTGATGATCATGCTGCAAAAAGCGACGCCGCGCGTCCTGCAACGGGCGCAAATCTTGCTGTTGTGTGACGAGGGCAAACGGGATAACGAAATCGTGCAACTGCTCGGCTGCTCGCCGCTGACGGTTGCCAACGCACGGCAGCGGTGGGTGAAACAAAACACCGTCGAGGATTTGCCAGCCGTGAGAAAGCCCCCGCCGACAGCCAGTTGAAAGATGGCGCACGCGAAGTTCGGAAGCTCCGCGATGACGTTGGCGACTTCCGTGCTGTGGCGGGCAAGTTCGGGATCAGCAGGGCAGCACCCAAAACTGCCCGACCAGTGGACAAATGATCCCCACTTTGATCCCTTGCGCAGGTGGGAACGGGATCATCCTTCAACTGTGCTCCACGATTCACAGGGCATGCGACGTGATGACAACGCATGATCGCCTGCATTGAGGATGTACGTGTTCGTGCGTCCATGTGGAAGCTACTCCTCTGAAGAAAAGATTGAGTTCGCCTGTTAAGCCCTGATAACCCTGATATAACAGGGAAATTCAGGGAAGTCGTGCCGTTGCGCTCAGATGAGCAATCTTGAACCCGAAAAAACAGGCAACGAAAGCAGTGCTTAGTCCTTAGTAAAGGCAGCAACGTAGTGTTGAGCGCCAAGTGCTAATAGATAACCGCAAGAGAGCAGACCTGATTATCAAGCTCACATGGACGCCTCGTGAGGCGTCCGTACAAACGCGGGAATCGGCATACTCTTTATCAGTCGTCTACAAGTCCATAGGAGGCTTGTGCCTTCTTGTGATTGATGTTTTGCCCACTAAGATAGGACGATGAAGGGTGTTCACACGATGTGATAGCGATGTCGTGAGAACAGGTTGGTTTGATCGGTTGGGTTATCCAATGATCGGGGATGACTGATGGCTTGGGTCATCGGAATCGATTGGAGGATTGA
>JAHBVJ010000016.1 GCA_019637615.1 Anaerolineae bacterium
CCTTGTAAGACGTCCGTACGGAAATGTCTGGATCAGCGGTGGATGCGCTCGTAGCGACCAACCCATTTCCAGTTCGAGGTATCGCGCTGGTTGGGCGAGATGATCTGCGCGGCTTGCTGCTGGCGGTAGTGCGCGATCAGGGTGGCGACGATGGCAGCGGCTTCAGGATTCAGGCGCGACTCATCGATCTGCGGGTTGAAGTAGTTTTCCACGAAGCCGGTATCAAATTTACCGGAGATGAAGTGGTGGCTATCGACTAGCTTCATGTGGAAGGGCAAATTGGTCTTCAGCCCCGTGATGCGATATTCCTCCAAGGCGCGGCTGAGGCGGCGGATGGCGGTGGCACGATCCGAACCCCAGACGATGAGCTTGGCAAGCATCGAGTCATAATACGGCGTGACTTCGTAACCCGCGTAGATGCCGCTGTCGAGCCGGACGCCGGGGCCAGTCGGCGCGAGATGCAGGCCGATGGTGCCGACGGAGGGCAGGAAGTTGTTGTAGGGGTCTTCGGCGTTGATGCGGCACTCGATGGCGTGCCCATTGATCTGCACTTCTTCCTGCGTGATGCCGAGTTTACGCCCGCGCGCGATACGAATTTGCTCTTTGACGAGATCAACACCCGTCACGAGTTCGGTCACGGGATGCTCGACCTGAATGCGCGTGTTCATTTCGAGGAAGTAGAAGTTGCGGTTTTTGTCCACCAAGCACTCAATCGTGCCCGCGTTGACGTAGCCGACCGATTGCGCTGCCTTGACCGCCATCGTGCCCATCGCAAGGCGCAGTTCATCGTCCATGAAGGGGCTAGGGGATTCTTCCACGAGTTTTTGATGGCGACGCTGGATGCTGCATTCGCGCTCACCGAGATAGATGGTGTTGCCGTACATGTCCGCGAGAATCTGGAACTCGATGTGGCGCGCACCTTCGACCAAGCGCTCAAGATAAACGGTGCCATCCCCGAAAGCGTTAGCAGCTTCACGATGTGCGGCGGCAAGGGCACTTGCCAGCTCGCTCGGATGGCGCACGATGCGCATCCCTTTGCCACCACCGCCCGCCGCTGCTTTGACCATCAGCGGATACTTGATGACGTTGTTGGCGGCGTTGATGATGTCATCGTCGCGGAGGCCGGGTTCGGTGCCGGGGACGACAGGCACGCCCGCTTTCATGACCGTTTCGCGCGCCTGCTGCTTATCGCCCATCGTGCTGATGGCTTCCGGCGTAGGGCCGATGAAGACGATGCCCGCGTCGGCGCAGGCTTGGGCGAAGGCTTCACGCTCGGAAAGGAAGCCGTAACCGGGGTGGATGGCGTCCGCGCCCGCTTTCCGTGCCGCGTCGATGATCTTGTCGATGACGAGATAGCTTTCACGCGGGGAAGAGGGGCCGATGTGATAGGCTTCATCGGCGTAGCGCACATGCAAGGCCGCGCGGTCAGCATCGCTGAAGACGGCGACGCTGCGGATGCCGAGTTCGCGACAGGCACGAATGATCCGCACCGCAATCTCGCCGCGATTGGCGATCAGAATCTTGTTGATGAGTCGTGTCTGTTGGGTTTGTTTCGAGAGTGCCATCGTTCACACATGCCTTCAAACAAAATCCCGGTGGGAATGGTGAGGAAAATCATAAGGACAATCACAGCCCGATGTTGACAATGTTTAAAATTTGGCCTCCACCCCCGACAATGAGTTGTCAGGCTCACCCTACGAAGTCCCTGCGGGACTCAAAAGGCATAAGTTGGCCTATTTCGTGTAAACACATAAACGGGTCGATTTTGATCGACCTCTAGCGTTAGGTTGTGATCGCTTAAATTCCCGCAAAACCGTCCGCACCGGATAAAAACCAGTATGGTAATGCTGCTAGATGAGAATAACCCCAATGCACCAACATATTCTCGAATTTAAGGCGTCGGGCTGATCCCATACTGTCCCTCGATCTTGTTGGTGATGATGATTAAACCACATTTAGCAGCATTGAATTTTGTTTATCGACTATAGCACAAGTCGCGATGGCGCTCCATGTTAGAGATTATTTGCCCAGTTTTTGCTTGAAAACCTGCGTCAGGGCGGGCAGCACCTTGAACATATCGCCCACGATGCCGTAATGCGCCAGTTTGAAGATCGGCGCGTCGGGGTCTTTGTTGACGGCGACGATGATCTTCGAGGTGCGCATACCGGCTTGATGCTGGATCGAGCCGGACAGCCCGCACGCGATGTAAAGGGCGGGGCTAACGACTTTACCCGTTTGCCCGACCTGATGCTCGTAGGGAATCCAGCCCGCATCGACCGCCGCACGACTGGCACCAACCGCGCCACCGAGCACTTCCGCTAGTTCGCGGACAGGAATGAAGCCATCGGGGCCACCAGCGGCACGCCCGCCGGAAACGATGATGCTGGCGTCGGTGAGGTTGACCTTGCCCTTGACTTCTTCGGTGCCCTGTACCTTGGTAGCGATGCTGTCTTCGCTGAGGGTTGGCGAGGCGGTGATCACTTCGCCAGTGCGGGACATATCCGGCGCAGGGGCAGCGAAGGCACGACTGCGCAATGTCGCTAGTTTGATACCTGATCCTGCGGTGACAATGGTGCTGAGGACTTTGCCCGCGAAAACAGGGTGCGTCGCCTTCAGATTATCCCCTTCGACACTGAGTTCGGTGACATCGGCTAATAAGGCGGCGTTGAGATCCGCCGAAGCCGCCGCCAACAGTTCGCGCCCGCGCGTGGATGCGCCCGCCAGTACGACCTGCGCGGCCTGATCGGTGACGAGTTTGGTGAGGACGGCAACATAAGGTTCCAGACGGAATTCGGCTAAGGTGGCATCATCGACTTTGACGGCTTTGTCCGCGCCGTAGTGGAAGCTCTGCGCGACGACTTCGTCCACGCCTTGACCGAAGATTAGGGCGATCAGCGGTACATTGAGCGCGTTGGCGACTGCGCGACCGACGCCGAGCGCTTCCCACGAGATGGGCAGCGCCTTACCATGAAATTGATCGATCCAAACGAGTACGCCGCTCATATGACCTTCTCCTGTAACAGCTTGGTCGCTAACTTCTCGGCTTTTTCCGCTTCCGTCGCGCCTTCCATGATCTGGACGGTGCCTTGGCGGGTAGGCAGATTACGATAGTCCGCTGTGTGCACCGAAGCTGCACTGCCAGCCGACGCCGTGCCGAGTCCGAGATCGGCGCTGCTCCACACGGGGATCGCGGCTTTGGAGGCTTTGCGAATGCCGATGAAGGAGGGCGATTTTGGCTCGTTGATGTCTTTTACGACGCTGATCACGGCAGGTAATTGGCTGGTGACGGTTTGCTTGCCTTCTTCCAGCAACCGTTCGACCGTGATGGTCTTGGCGCTGAAATCGATACTCTTGATCTTGAAGACGGAACCAAGCACCGTCCAGCCGAGTTTGCGGGCAGTCTGGAAGATATGCGCGTCACTCGCCACGTCTACGAGTTCTTTGCCGAAAATGACGAGCGAGACATCACCGAGCTTTTTGACCGCGCCCGCGACGGCATTGGCATAACCGAGGCTGTCTTGCCCCGCCATGTCGGCATCCCACACGCGCACGGCTTCATCGACGCCCACCGCGAGGCTCCACTTGAGCGCTTCGTTGTGAACTTCTTCACCGACGGTGAGGACGGTGGTCTTGACCTTGTGTGCGTCTTTGAGCAGCACGGCCTCCGTCACCGCATATTCGTCCCACGGGTTGACGACGAGCTGTGCGTTGCCCCACGTCACCGCCCCTTGCGCGTTGACTTCTACCTTCGCCGCCGTGTCCGGCGTACTTTTAGTTACCACAACCACATGCATAAATAACACCTACCCTTGCTTGCTTTTGCGCTAATCAAACTAACGTTTGTTTTGACGTTCACTATAACTTAGGCATAGCAGAGGCGCAATACTATGCGAGATTCGGCAAGGCGGTGGACAATCATGCTATGCTTCGGTGGCGATATAGATCCAAAAGGAACGTTATACAAGACGATTTGTATGATGGTAGGCTTGGGCGTCTAGTCGGTTAATGGACTGATCCTCAAAACTAACGGTATACCAAATGGCGGCACGATATGTACTTATCAATGTCCATAACCCGTAGCAAAATGCATTAGAAATTTGTTACATGGATGCGCCCCAGCAATGTATCGAGGTCGATCTCTTTGAGCAGATAAGCACGCATATCGTCCATCTGGACAGTTAACAGACTTACTGCTGTATCTGGTGGTAATCCAACGAGCAAGCTGATCTCATCAATATCGTAGCCATTCCTATCAATGGTTGCGGCAGTAGTAACAAGAATTAAGACCCACTCTCGAAGGAAAGATGCCTCGTCATTACTGGTCGTAATATAACCAATCAGTATGCCTCGCACACCACCATTGGGGCGTCCGTCTGTCGCCCGCACAGACCTTATATCCAAGCCCGTGATCTTTAGCGCATCCGAGATGACCCTATTTATAGTGAGTGCATAGAAGGGAGCTTGCGTAGGTGTCGCTGTGTTTGTCGGTGTACGCGTAACAGTAGATGTACGTGTTGAGGTTGGCGTGCGAGTTAGCGTCGAAGTTCTAGTTAGTGTGGGCGTCCGCGTCATAGTCGGAGTACGGGTGGGACGTGGTGTACGCGACGGGATAGGCGTCCGAGTAGGGCGAATAGTGCGAGTTGGCACTGGCGTGTTGTTAAACGCTTGACCGAAGGCTACTATCGGATATGATGACGAGTAGGTGACCAGTAACAGCAATAAACATCCACAAATAATTGTGAGCTTCATGTGTAGTCTCCTTTAGTTTTCGTAATAATAACTTGTTCTTAAGCTGTGGCAAGCGAAAACCGAGTTGTTATAACAGTTTTACGAAAGAAAGATATGTATGAGTTTTCAGCCGACACCATCGTCGGTCTGGCGTTTGGCGTAGCTGGCGAGTGGTAGATGTGTATCGGCCTCAATCGCTAGTAGACGATTGTATTTGGCAAGACGCTCGGACTGCGTGATCGAGCCGATCTTGATGTGATCGCCGCCCCAGCCGACGGCAAGATCCGCCAGCCAGTTATCCTCGGTTTCGCCGCTGCGGGCGCTGACGGTGATGTGCCAACCCGCCTGCCGCGCGAGAGAAGCGGCTTCGTTAGCTTCGGTCAACGTACCGATCTGGTTGACCTTGAGCAGCAGCGCGTTGGCGGCTTCGGACGCGATAGCACGGCGGATGCGGGTCGGGTTGGTACACAGAAAATCGTCGCCCATGATCAGGGTTTTATCAGTGAGGCGCGTGCGCAGTGCCGACCAATTCGCCCAATCTTCCTCCGCGAGGCCATCTTCGAGGCTGATCACGGGATAGCGCTGCGTCCAGTCCATTAACTGCGCGATCATCTCGGCACTGGTGAGATGACGCCCATCCAATTGATAGCGCCCGTCGGCGTAAAATTGACTGGAAGCGACATCGACGGCTAGAGCAATCTGCTGACCGGGGACGTAGCCCGCCGCTTGAATCGAGTCGACGGCATCTTGCAGCATGGCTTCGGTGGAAGGGAAATCGGGAGCCAGTCCGCCTTCATCCGCACGCAGCAGGCGCATGTTGTACTTTTGCAGGATCAGGGCAGCGGCGGTTTGGTACACAGCATAGGTCATGGCGAGGGCTTCGTCCATGGTGGCGGCGATGGGGACGATCAGGACGTCCTGAATCGCGGTTTGGCCGCCCGCGTGTTTGCCCCCACTGAAGAGGTTGATGGTGGGATGCGGAATATGGCGCAGTGGCAAATTCGCCATGTCCGCGAAGTGCTGGTAGAGCGGCAAGCCCCGTTCGGCGGCGACAGCGCGCGCAGTGCTGATCGAGACGGCAAGCAGGGCATTCGCGCCCAGACGTGATTTGTTGGGTGTAGCATCGAGCGCCACCAGCCAGCCATCGAGATCATGCTGATGATTGAAAGGGCGATCTTTCAGCGCGTCGTTGATCGTCGTGTTGATGTTTTCGACGGCACGACGGCAGCCCAAGCCGCGATAACGTGCCGGATTGCCATCGCGCAGTTCCCACGCTTCCGCCGCGCCCGTCGATGCGCCAGAGGGGACGGAGGCGGTCGCCATGTAGCCGCTGTGCAAGACGCAGGTGGCCTGTACCGTCGGACGCCCGCGACTGTCGAGGATTTCTAGCGCACGCAACTGCTTGATCATGGACATCAGGTTGATAGCCTCGCGAGGAAATGGTCGATCAGATCAGGGATGGTGGTCGGCGGCGCGTGCATGAGCTGGCAAACGACGGATATTTGGCGCTGTTTGGCGTCGGCAGAGAGATATTCAACCTGCGAACGTCCAGCCGCACGCGCCATCAGACAGCCGAGTGTGTGATGCACGGCGCGCGGTTCAAGCGAAGCATGCCAATCGAGATCGCCTAGTTCGTGGAGGTAGCTGTGCCAATACAGCTTGGAGGCCGCGCCGAAATCGGAGCGCTGCGCCGCGAGATGATGGGCTTTGCAGAGCAGATGCGTGAGCGAGAAGCCGATGTCGAAAGCCGGATCGCCCCAATGCGCGACTTCGTGATCGAGCAGGATGGGCTGATCCTGATAGATGAGCACGTTTTTGGGGCTGAAATCACCGTGTACAAGCGTCAAAGGATGCGCTAACGTATCCGTGATGAGGGCGGTCAGGAAATCGGCGGCGTCCGCGATCTGCGTGCTGGTGTAGCGGTAGTAAGGTTCGAGGCGGAGCGACTCGAAAAAGTTGCAGGCGGCGAAACTGGGCTGCACCTCGGTGCGATGGTCATAGGTGAGGCGGTGAAGTTGGCCTAGGAGCGATCCGAAACTGGCTGCATGTGCTTGCGACAGGCCACCCGTCAACAGCCGTTTCTTCCAATTTTCGTGCGGCTGCGGGACGGCTTGCATAGCGACGACATGCGCGTCGTGATCCTCGAAGATCAGGGTGGGAACGCGTCCGGACGGGAGTAAGCGGTTGAACCAGCGCATCGCCAAGGCTTCGCAGTGGATGCGCTGCGGATCGCTGAACCAGTCCGTGGCTACGCGCAGTTTATCTAACGACTGTTTGAGCACCCATGCCTCGCCGCTGGCACGTTCGACCAGCACAGTACGGCTGGAGATGCCGCCCGCCAAGACCTCGATTCGCGGCGTTTCGTCGGAGGCGATATGCTGGTGAGCGCGTAGATAGGCAAGCAAGGCAGACGATTGTTCAATGTCAAGCGATGGTGTTGGTTGCGCAGCCATAAGTAAGATTCTATCGGCGCTTGGTATCTAACAAAGTGGGTATATAGTACCGTAAAACTGCGCTCCGCTTTGAGCCACCAGAATTGGGACTCTACAGCGACACAGGTGTATGGTATACTGCATCCCGAAACAGGAATTTTCGACACAAATGCGAACACCGCGTCCTTCTGCTCTTAACCTTTAGGTCGATACCCTCGCGTGTGGATGATTCCACCCAAATCCAATTATACGGAAGAACAATCGAATGCAATTTCACGAACTCGACCTCATTGAGCCGTTGTTACGCGCTGTGCGTGCCGAAGGCTATACGGAACCGACACCCATCCAAGCGCAAGCGATCCCGCACCTGTTAGAAGGGCGCGATTTGCTTGGTTGCGCGCAGACTGGCACGGGCAAAACCGCCGCCTTTGCGCTACCGATCTTGCAGCGGCTGGCGACGACACCCGCTCCACAAGGCAACCCGATCCGCGTGCTGGTGCTGTCACCAACGCGCGAACTGGCCTCGCAGATTGGCGAGAGCTTCCAGAATTACGGTAGATATATCCGAATGCGGCAACTGACCATCTTCGGCGGCGTCAACCAGAACCCGCAGGTTGATCGGCTGCGGCGCGGCACCGATATTCTCGTCGCGACGCCGGGACGCCTGCTCGACTTGATGGGACAAGGTTTCATCCGTCTGGACAAAGTCGAAGTGCTGGTGCTGGACGAAGCCGACCGGATGCTGGACATGGGATTCATCAACGATGTCCGTAAAATCATTGACCGGATGCCCACCAAGCGCCAAACGCTGCTGTTTTCCGCCACCATGCCCACCGAGATCGCATCACTGGCGAACAGCATCCTGACCAATCCCGTTGAAGTCGCGGTGACACCCGTCGCTTCGACGGTAGAGACGATTGACCAGACCGTGTTCTTCGTGGAAAAGGTCGATAAGCCTAATCTGCTGGAACACCTGCTGCGCGATCCGTCGATCAAGCGGGTGCTGGTGTTTACGCGCACCAAGCATGGCGCGGATAAAGTGGTCACGCGGCTGCGTCACGCGTCGATTTACGCGGAGGCGATTCACGGCAACAAGTCGCAAAATGCCCGCACACTGGCCTTGAGCAATTTCAAAGATGGCAGGACGCGCGTATTGGTGGCAACGGATATTGCCGAGCGCGGCATTGACGTAGAAGAGATCACACACGTGATCAACTACGATCTGCCGAATGAGCCGGAAAGCTACGTACACCGTATTGGTCGGACGGGGCGGGCTGGCGCGTCTGGCAGCGCCTACTCATTCTGCGAGGAGACGGAGCGCCCGTATCTGGTCGATATTGAGCGCTTGATCCAACTGCACATCCCGCGCGCTGAGGGGTATCCCTACGCGTCGCATCTGGGAATGCCCGCGATCACGGATTTGTCGCCGCGCACCAGACAGCGGAATCAGCAGCAAAACCGTCCGGCGGGGCGTCCGCAGCAGCAGAATCATCGCCGCCCATTCGGCAGCGGTGGTCAGCGGCGCAACGACGGCTTCCGGGGCGACCGTCGCGGGAATGGGGATCGCCGTCAGCGCGATGCGTCCAACAGCGGCAACTATCGGTAATCACGGCTAGTACGTTCTCTCTCTGTGGCAACGCGGGGAGAGAACTTTCCTCTCCATCTATTCTGCAAGCTGCTCTAGAAACACATGATCAGCCCTATCGCAGCATGTCAATGAGCTAGATCGCCTCAGTTTTGTATAGCCTCCCCAGTATCATCGACAGCGCCTCCAACCTCAAGTGATCGCCCACAAGACGTTGAGCACTTTGTACTACTCCCCTTACTATTCATGCTGCCTCACCGTCTCGTCTGTATGAGAAGGTTTCGAATCACTATGAGAAGATATGTTTATCTCAAGCGTGGCGATTTGATCGGCGCTTTGCCGAGGCCAGCAGAGGCTTTCTCTGGTCGTGGTTCGCGCGTGATCATGCGTTGATAGCCTTGGTAGCCTTGCAAACGGGTATCGTCGGCGGCTGTGCCATGCTGCTGCAAGGTGCGCATGATGCGCTTCATCGAGTCGGGGATGTCTACGGAGCCGTGTTTGGTGATCACGACGCCCGTGATCGTTGGTTCCTCATCGCGATCCCAGACCTGCCAACCTTTATCTGGATGCAGCGCGTAGCCGTATTCGTGTAACACCGAGCGCACTGCAAATTCGAAATCGGCAGGCGGCGCGTAGCCCTCAGGCCAGCTAAAACAGAGATCGTCAGCATAGCGCGTGTAGATGCCTCCACTGGCTTGGATGTGCCGTTCGAGCGCGGTATCCATTTGTGCGTTGACAAGATTACTCAGCGGCGGGCTGGTGGGCGCGCCCTGTGGCAGCGATCCGTGCAGCGTAGTGAGCGCGGTCAGCAAGCGAACTTCGGGCGTAGAAAAGCCCTGTTCGTGCCACCACTGCTTGACGTGCTGACGCGTCGTATTCGGGAAGAAGTCCTGAATATCGGCGGTGATGATGATGCGGCTGTTGGCGTGTGCCCATGCGTGATCGGCAATGGATTTTTTGCGACGGAAGCCATAGGCGGCATGATGCGGTTGGGCTTTGCGCAGCAACATGGTCAGGATGCGGCGCTGCACCTGCTTGAGCTTGGGGCCGGGTTCAAGGAGCTGGCGCGGGGAGCCATCGCGTTTGGGGATGGTGAACTCGCGATAACGAAAACCTGATGGAAACGCCGCTGAGTCCATGATCTGGTGAGCATCTTCGACCTTCAAACCGAGCCGATAGCACAGCGTGACCATGCTCCATTCACCCTCGTTGCGCGCAGGTGAGGTGTAGCGGTAGGCGGGCGGCAGCCCAACCAGACGGCGGAGCGTATTCGGCAAGTCGTTCAGCATGATAGCCATCCGATCAAAGTGCTGTCGTGTAAGAGAGAGCGATCCGCCACGCCACGCTCGTGGAAGGCGGTACTTACGGTTCACGGACACAGCGACCCACCCGCAGTAGGGCGCTTACGGTAGGTTAGATCAGGCTTGACTCATGACGCAGCCAGATCGCCCTCTCCTACACGACAGCACGATCCCGATAACAAGGGTTAGCCATTTGTCGTCTCGTTCGTATTGGTCGTAGAAATGTTGGTCGGACGCGGGACGAACATGTCCGCGATATTGGGCAGCATCACGACGTTGCCGCTTTTGCCAGCCAGCTTGACCAGTGCATCGATCTCTTGCATCCGCGCCACGTTGGGATTTTCCGCTAGAATCTTCGCGGTGTTAGCACGGGCGCGCGCGGCGGCGACTTCATGACGTGCGCGGACGAGTTCGGCACGGCCTTCACGGTCAGCTTCGACTTCCTTGAGGAAGACGTTGCGCACTGTGCCGGGGAGCACCACATCGCGCAGCCCGACGCGCTTTAACGTCACGCCGTATTCTTTTGCCAACGGCGCAACTTGTTCAAGTAGGCGATTTGCCAACGATTCGCGGGCTTCCAGCAGCGCATCGAGGGTCAGGCTGGTGACGGCTTCGCGCAGGGAAAGCTGCAAATCCTGATAAAGCTGATCGACGTAGTTCTCGACGGCATTGATGGCGGCAACCGGATCAGTGACGCTGTACTGCGCGATCAGGCTGACTCGCACCTCAACTTTATCGGCGGTGAGAATTTCTTGTCCGGTGATAACCTGACTCATCTGGCGGACACTGAGCTTAGTCAGACGCATCTGCTGCCAGCGCCAGAATTCGTAGCGTCCGGGCATGAGTACGCGGACGAATTTGCCGTCACGGTACAGCAGTCCACGCTCGTGTTCCCATACGATGGCCTGCTGCTTGAGCCAGAGACGATTCTTGATAAAGCCAGTCATGTTAGTCATACTTGTTTATCTCCACCAACTTGTGGCGTTTGATGATTCAGATGATAGTTAGTCGAGTCAGCTCTCCAATGCCGAGCCACACGGTTGCCGCGTCCTAGTGTGGGGGAAAGCGTGTTGACATCTCGTAACGGATCGGCGTACCGATTCGTTAGAGGAGATGGGTATCCCTCGCCTTGCAAACCCAGTTCGGGCGCTGCCACTCGAAGGAGGGCGAACCTGCACTTCTGTGGCGGCGGGGTGCAGCCCGGCGTGGAGCCGTAGGGAATTAGACCGCAGGTCTAATTCCCTGCACCGTACCTATTCGCGGAACGTATTAACTGATTAGGATACGCCGCAGGTCTGTTACATCTATAGGATACGGCTGGCTTGTGACAACTAATGTCACAACGAAGCCGAGAAAAGTAAATTCTGGCGGATGATGGGTGCATAAGATGTCGTTTTGGGGATTCGAGGCTGGTCTTCATCGTGAATTCACATAACAGGTGTATAACATTGGTCGTACAGCAGTTTTTCGAAAAACGGTCAGATCATCTCGATATGGCTCAAAAATCATACAGTTTGCACAAAAGCGTTAACCGCTTAACTAAACTTTGTTACACTTTGTCCATTGATATTAAGACCATCGATTGTTACAATATCCACAAATCAATCAGTTATCATCCCACTCTGGGAACGCTCCCAGAGTAATGACATAAAACCTTTGACATGACGCTGGGAGCATCCGAACCAAGCCCATGAATTAAATCGTTAGCTATAAATTGGCAAATCCCACCAAGAGAGCGTACTTAAAGGTTTTTAGGGGGAGAGCATGTCGGCTTATCTTATCGTTGATGTAGAAGATTTACTGGGTAGTCTTCAAAGTCGTTCATTCGCAGTTGACCTGCATGATTTAGCTAATCGTCTGCGTGGCACCGCTGCGCTTGCTTCAGGTCTCGCTAACCCTGACTTACTCAAGGCCGTCGCGTTTGCCGACTGGTCAAAATACAACAACTCCACCGTTCAACAAATCTTCGAAGGCGTGGGGTTTGAGACGTTTAACCTGACTGACCGTAAGCACATGGTCGAGTCATTGGTGATTCAGTTCTTCAGCGTTGGCTCTGGCCCTATCGATGAATTGATCCTTGTCTCCACCAGCCCGGACATCCTGCTGCTGCTCAAAAAGGTCAAGATCAAGCGCAGCGCGCGCGTGCGTATGTGGGGTGACCGTGAGCCGGAGTCGGAAGACATCATTTACCAGCCGTTGGAAGCGATCCTCGGTATTCAATCGAAGACGGTGTCGCTGTACATCGACTTCGAGAACATCGCCATCAGCCTGAATGAGAATGGCTATGCGGTGAATATTGATCGGCTGATCGAGGGCTTGAGCGGACACGCGTCGGCACACGGGCAGATCAAGCGGATGGCGGCCTACGCACCGTGGGGTCAGCGCGGGAGTCTGCCGCCGTTGGTGGATGATATGGGGCGCGAGGTGTCCGATGACGCTCCGAGTCGCTTGGCGTTATCGAACATCGATCCGGTGTATAACCTCCCCGGCAAGAACAGCGCAGATATGCGCATCGCCAAAGATGTGCTGGCGGACAGCGTGCAACCGAGCACTGCCGATATTTTCATCATCGCCAGCGGCGACCGCGACTTCAACGAAGTGTTCGGGGCACTGCGTAACCGCAACAAGCAGGTGATCGTGTGGGGCGTGCGCGGCAGCACGAGCCGCATGGTGGAAAGCAATCCGTCGCTCCAGATCGAGTATCTGGATGACTTCCTCGCCTTGCAGCGGCATGAAGCCGTCGGGCAGATGTACAGCACATCGCAGTCCACACCAGCGGGCGCTGCCAACGCGTTCACGCCATCGCAGTGGTCAACGGTGGTGCTCCAATACGACCGCCTATCGAAGAACTTCAACAACGAAGGCGTGACGATTGAGGCGCTGCAAGAGCAGTTGCGACGTGTCAGCGCGGTGATCTCGCCTGCACGCGGGCGTGATCTGGTGTTGCAAGCCATCGCGATGGGCATTTTGCGCACTACGCGCGCGGCGGGCATGGAATTTGTGACGCCTGCTGCTGATCACAGCATCGTGGAGCGCACACGTTTGGTGCGAGATCGCGTCGTGATCCGTGTGGCGAACACGCTGGACGTGCGTGGCTGGGAATACGTCAATTATGGCTTCCTGCTCAAGGGCATCGCGATGGATCGCGACCTTGACCGCCCCGGCCTGAACATCGATGATACGTGGCGCTCGATCTGGGTCGATTGTCTGGTGCGCGAAGGGCTGTTGCAGCGCGAAATGGTGCCGCATCGCCATAATCCTGACGATCTGGTGCCCGTGATCAAGCTGCCAACCGATGATCCACGCAGCCAGATCAAGATCGACGATCCCGCCGTTGGTGAGGCATCCTACGACGACCTCGACTTCTCCGGTGGCGTCCATTCGCCGCGCGATGCCGAGACGGATATGATGATGAAGCGGATCATCGTCAGCGTCGATCAATTCACCAGCTATCGCGGGTTTACGTGGTGCCCACTTGGCAGTTTGCACCGCCGTCTGCGTGCGTATGACTCTGGCGTCGTGTTCCAACGCAGCGTCGAATGGCTGCTGGAACTCAAGGCAGTAGTGGTAGACGCTTACGACAACCCGCAGAGCAACTATCGCACCAAGGGCATTTCGCTGATCCGCGACTCTGACCTTGCGAAGGAAGTGCTCGATGAGCGCGACGAGTTCATCCGGTCGCTGTTGAACCTGTACGAGCAACGGCTACCGATTAACTTCATGACGCTGTCCGGCGAGACGAATCTGAACGACTCCGCGCTGGAATTGTGGCTGTCGATCATGCAGGCAGAAAATGTGCTGAATCCGGTGCCGGGTAAGCCGGGGCTGTTCAGTCTGTTCCGCACGCACCACACTGTGAATCAGGTGGCGGAAAGCCGCGACGAGAAGAACAGCGACAAGACTGCGTAATAACCACGCGGCGCGGTTCCACACAATTGCCACTCAATATAAGGCTCCGAGATGTAAGTCCCGGAGCCTTTTGATTTATCCACTTTGCCCTTACTTCGATTCAAGTTGCTGACAGATCCATAATTTGTAAGGTGGCGGTAGCCGCTGATAGGAAACCTTACAAAGTTCGTCTATCCCGCTTAAACATAGGCATTGATCCTTACAGTTTTGATGAAAACTGAGACGTTAGCCGCTTGTTAGGCTGCAAGGCTAAGGTATAGGACATCAACACATCATACAAATGCACTTATTGATACGGGTTGTAGGGACGAGACAGGGGAGAGACGACGATGAACAAGACCATGAAGCGCACCAGCCAAATCGCACTACTCGCAGGATCGATCACCGCCATCGGTATGTTGGCAACCGCGCTCGTCGTCAGCCGTCACCCCGCCGAACTCGCACCGCTCACACTCGTCAAGCCCGCTGTAGAAGCCAAGCCCAAGCAGCGCAGCCTCAGCATCAGCTTCCGCGCCTATCTCGTCGCCAAGCGTTGGTTCGACTTCACCGTCGCGGCCATGGCGCTGGTCGCGCTGTCCCCGCTGATGGCAGCCATCGCCGTGTTGATCAAGCTCGACTCCCCCGGCCCCGTCTTCTTCACACAGGAACGCGTCGGCAGCAAGGTGCGCGGCAAGAATGGCAAACGGTCGTGGGAAGCCAAAGCCTTCAACGTTTACAAGTTCCGCACCATGACGGTCAACAACGATGCCAGCGAACATCAGAAGTTCGTGCAGGCGATGATCAAGGGCGACAATGCCACGCTGGAACAGATCAACGGCAAGATCGAAGGCGCGGACAAGTTCAAGATCAAGAACGACAAGCGTGTGACCAAGATCGGCAAGTTCCTGCGCAAGACCAGCCTCGATGAACTGCCGCAGTTGTTCAATGTGATCAAGGGCGAAATGAGCATCGTCGGCCCGCGTCCTGCCATCGCCTACGAAGTCGATGTCTACGCACCGCACCACTTCCGCCGTCTGGAAGCGCAACAGGGTATCACCGGTTGGTGGCAAGCGACAGCCCGCAGCAATGTCGATTTCGAGACCATGGTTGATCTCGACGCATGGTATGTTGATAACCAGTCGTTCTGGCTCGACCTGAAGATCATGGTCATGACCCCACTGTCCGTACTCAAGGGCAAGGGTGCCGCCTAACAAGACAAGTCCTGAGTGCTTAGTCCTTAGTGCTAAGTAAAATTCAAAATACATATTCCGGCGATCAGTCTATCTCCTTCCACAACAGCGCTCCAGCTAGTCACTGGAGCGTTGTGATTCTGGTCTCAATTCAAGTCCGATCAGACCTCCTGCTTCTCTATATCAGCACTCAGACTAAACATTACAGCTCATCATTCGACAGTTCCGATTGCACCCATTGAATGCGTAAATGTATATTGCGGATATATGGCGGAAAGTTGGCGGGTTCCATTTGGATTTGAGTTCCCTATGCTGCACTATGCATATAGTAGACGGTGTCGTTTAGGAGAGTGAGATGGTAGAGGCTGTGAGCACGAAGCGGTGTCGAGTCTGCGGGGGAGAAAAGCCGCTGACGGAAATGTCACGACGCAGCAGTCGTAAAGATGGTTGTGATACGATTTGCTTGGCCTGTAATCGACTTAGAGTCATTAAGTGGAACAAGGATAACCCCGAGAAGAAGAATGCCAAACAGAGACGTTGGGAAGCTGCACATCCGGAATATGGACGTGAAAAACGTCAGCGCAACCCTCAAAAGCATCGCGACGCCGTGCGGCAATGGCGGCTAAAACACCAAGAGAAGGCACGGGAAAAAGATAGAAAATGGCGGCTGAAAAATACCGAAAAGGAGCGCGAACGCAAACTTCGATGGTATAGCGAGCATCGCGAGGAAATGCTGAAACGTCAATTCCAGTGGCGGAATACACACCGAGAGCAAGTACGTGCCAGCAGGCAGCGCAGCGAACAAGGAAATCTGGAAGCAGGGCGCATTCGCAAACATCGACGCCGTGCCCAAAAGAAGGGCAACGGCGGCACGTTCTCCGTGCAAGAATGGCAAGCGCTCAAAGCAAAATATGATCACCGTTGTCTTGCCTGTCACAGATCGGAACCAGAAATTCAACTCCATCAAGATCACATCATTCCTATCGATAAGGGTGGCATGAATACCATTGATAATATTCAACCGTTGTGCCGAGAATGTAACAGCCGCAAAGGCACCAAGATTATTGACTATCGCCCAATCAAAGATTAACCCTTGTCAGTGGGTGGCAAACAGGCTATACTGCTTCCTATATCGGGGTGTGGCCCAGCCTGGTAGGGCGCTGCGTTCGGGACGCAGAGGTCGCCGGTTCAAATCCGGCCACCCCGACCAACGAAAAAGACCTTGCAGTTGACTGTGAGGTCTTTTTGTTTGCCTATGCGAAGTAAGCATCAGCGGGATAACAAAAAAGGCCACATTACTGTGACCTATTCTGTGGTCCCGAGGGAGAGATTTGAACTCCCGATGGGGGAGTTACAGTCCCCTGCCTTAACCACTTGGCGACCTCGGGTAATTGCTGCATATGCTACCACACGGAATCAGGCTCGTCAACGGTAAAATTCGCTCAAGCTTCGACAGGTTGTCCACGCAGCCGCAAGATCATGATCATAAATAGTATCTGTGCAAGGGTAGCCGCCGCGAGGAAGGCCACCGCCGCGCCAACCATGCCGTAACTCGGCACCAGCACAAGGCCAAGGATAACAGCGGCGGTGACGCCGACAAAGCGACAGAAGGTAGACTCAGCCGTTTTTCCACGCCCCATCAAGATTGCCTCGCTGATCGATTGTGCGCCCTGCATGATCACGCCTAACGCTACCACTGCATAGACTTCCGGCCCGACCGCGTACTCGGCACTCCCAACCAGCCGCGCCGCGATGTTGTACAACAGCACGAACGGGACAAATACCGCTAATGACAATCCGGCGTACCCGGTGAAGGCATTGATGACCATCTGGCGCTGTTTTTCGCGCGGGGATCGGGCGATGCGCGGCATTAAAACGGTGCTGATCCCCATCGAATTAAGGATGAAAATCATGCTCAATTGTTTGGCTAACGAGTAAACACCGACATCATTTTGGGATGCGTACTGTTCTAGCAGCAGCAGATCGAGCGTGGTAAACAGCAGATAGAAAAGCTGCCCGATCCAGACAGGCGCGGAAAACTTCAGCAACGCGATGATTTCAGCGCGGGTAGGCAATTCGATCTTGAAGTGGATAGGCAAAGGCCATGCCAATGTCACGCCGATGAGCATCGGAAAGTACGATAGGCCATAGATGAGCAAAGCGGGCAATGTGCTTGTTGTCCCGATCATGAGATACACAATGATGGTCACGACGATCTGGATCACATTGCTGCCGAGGAACGTGGCGACCAAGCGCTCATTCGACATGAAGCCCCGCGCGAGGCCGTAGTAGGTATAAAACGCGCTAATGCCGATGAAAACGACGATATACCCGATATCCAATCGATTGGCAACGCTCAAGATAGGCACTGACACAAACAGGGTCAGCAGGAACAAGGCGATCTGCATGATGAACATGATATTGAGATAACGCGCCACAACTGGCTTGTTATCTATGTGGGTGGCGATGTATTTAGCCATCACATGCTGACCAAAAGGAATCGTGACAATCGCCATGATATTGGCGAGAGCGATGCCATACTGAACGTATCCATAGCCTTCCGGCTTCAACCCGTGCGCCAACACCAGCCCGTAGGCTAGTCCGAGCGCACGTGCCACCATCAAGCCGCCAGAGACGACGACGCTGCCGCGCAGAAAACTCCAGTCACCGTTGATTAAGCGCTGCTGCAATGCACGAATATTCAATACAAGCATTCCTCATCTCATGCATCGCTGCATGATCATACATGACCTGTGGATATATGTTACCATAGCGTAAATATTAGCACTGCACAAGTGCTTCGAGTTCTCTGAAGGTCGAATTCCATTGCGCGGCGTGTTCATCGCGCAACACGTACATTTCTTGACTCAGGCGAGCCTTGTTCTTTTGCGCGATCTTGACGGCTTCCGCAATGCTTGGGCCAGCGTGACCGACGAACAGTGTTCCTTGATAGAAATATTCACGCAGGGCAGGCTGATCCGAAACCAGCACAGGTTTACCAAGCGCCATGCCATCTTGCGCGCCGCCAAGCAGCGAATATGGAAACGTGGTTAGCGCCAACACCATGTCACAATTGTGCAGCAGCGCCCAATACTGTTCACCGTGAAGATAATCCGTCCATTTGCAGTTGGCGGGTGCGTTTGAAACGGTCTCCTGAGAAACGCGCTTCAAATCCCCTGTAATGTAGAATTCCACCGTAGGCAGCAGTTTTGCTGCGTCCAGAATGCATTCTAGCGGTTCATCTTCAGCGAAGGTATTAACCACTGCCACTTTGGTGGCGCTCTCTTGGGCAGGCAATATATCCACGATTGGGACGACTTTCGGTGGACGTTCAAGCACGATGGCCTTACTCCCCCATGATTCAAACATACGCTTGAAGCGTATCTGATCGGTCACGTTTAGCGTGGCTTTGGTAGCCACCCAACGCTGAAGAAACAGTGACCATCCCCATTTTCTGGAGAAGAGGGCAGGAGAATGCGTATCCATGATGAATTTGGTGCCGGAAAAAAGGCAGAAGAAATAGACACATAAGCCAGCAAACACGGGTGGGTTGGTGACGTAGACGTAGGCCGGACGTGCCTTACTCAGGAGCAGCCATGTTTGGAGCCATTGGAGTGGATATTTGAACGGTGCATAAAAAGGACGCTTGTATTTTAGAAAGTGAACGTGATGCATCTGTGCATTTAGACGTCTAGCGAACATTTCTGTGCGAGCCTCTTCCGGTGCCCAGACCACAGCCACAATATTCTCTTTGACGTGATTCATCAACCAGACCTCCCAGTTATGCTTACGGTAAAAGATCGCGCTCTGTCTAGTAGTACAGTGATCTGTAAGATTGTTTCAACTAGCTTTGAACCACACGTTCATTAGATTACGATTAACCCAATACCTAAAAATAGTCGAATTGCCTAAAATTAGCAATCTCAGGAGAGGGGCGCTTTTCTCAGAAGGGACGTGACTATGACTACCTTAGATGAGGGAGGTTGTAGGATGGCACGTTTTTAACCATTCGTCTAGGCGAATCTCCAATACAATTCTGATGTGAAGTCAGGTAAGCTGAACCCAACTTTCCTGCTCTAAACTTGCAGTTCAAGTCAATCTGCTGTGACGAGGTGTTGTGGATACCTTATCTAGCTCGATCCCACTAGCAATCTTGACAATCGTCTTCAAATTTGCAGTTTTCGTCTTTGGCGCTTTGATGGTCGGACTGGTGCTGGCCTCGGCAACCCGTACCTTTCTGTTGCCCCGCAGTGCGCGCGATAAGATCACGCGCCAAGTGTTCGTTGCCGTGCGCATGGTGTTCAATCTGAAACTGCGCAAAGTGACCACTTACGAAGAGCGCGACAGCATTATGGCTGTTTATGCGCCAGTAGCGCTCTTAATGCTGCCCGTTGTTTGGATGGCAACAGTACTGCTTGGCTACATGTTGATGTACTGGGCAACAGGCGTTGAACCGATGATCAATGCCTTCCGTCTCAGCGGCTCGTCGCTGTTGACGCTCGGTTTCCAAACCTCTGACAGCGTCGGCGAGATGATCCTGATGTTTTCGGAAGCGGTGTTAGGGTTGACCTTGATCGCGCTGTTGATTGCCTATCTGCCTACTATTTATTCGTCGTTTTCCAAGCGCGAACAAACCGTATCGATGCTAGAAGTCCGCGCTGGTTCGCCTCCGTCGCCAGCGGAAATGTTCAAGCGCATGAAACGCATCGACCGCTTCGATGAATTGCCCGTGCTGTGGGATGTGTGGGAGGTATGGTTCACCGAGTTGGACGAAACACATACGTCCCTAGCCGTCTTGCCCTTCTTCCGCTCCCCACAGGCACACCGATCATGGATCACGGCAGCGGGGGCAGTACTCGACTCGGCGGCGTTGTATCTAGCTGCGCTTGATCTACCGAAAGACTCACACGCGCCGCTCACTATCCGCGCGGGGTATATCGCGCTGCGGCATATCGCGGACTACTTTGGCATCCCGTATAATGCCAACCCCAAGCCCGACGATCCGATCAGTGTATCGCGGGTGGAATTTGACGCCGTGCTGGATGATCTGATCGCGGCTGGCATTCCTGTACACACGAATCGCGATCAAGTGTGGAAGGATTTCGTCGGTTGGCGAGTCAATTACGACACGGTGCTGCTGGCTCTGGCAGCGTTGTTTATGGCTCCGTACGCGCCTTGGTCGTCTGACCGCTCGTTGAGGATAGACCCAAGGATGAAGCGGCGCGTCCGCCGGATTTTTCAGACGCCCAACGCAGCGACGGTGATCGCCCCGACCTCAGAAAACTCATAACAAATCACTCTCATTGGCGACAAGGGTTGCTGATACAGGTTATAGTTCTGTACATTTCATGTAAGTACATAACCTGAACAGAAACAAAGGCTTCGTCATGTCGAATATCGACAGATTGAAATCCATGTTGGCGTCGGTGGAGGGGACGACCCCCGTCCGTGTATCGGTTGGGGCTGACGGGCAGCCGACTACACAGCAAGTGCAGCTCACTGCCGCCGAACTGATGACAGCACTGGGCATTAAGCCGAGCAAACCTATACGGCGTGTAACCATTGCCTCGACTGCGAAGCCGTCGCTGCGGGTGCGCAAGCTCCCCACCACCAGCGCTGCGATTGTGGCTAATCTGCTGCCGGGGCAAGTAGTCGAAGTCATCGATCAGGCAGCCGTTACCGCCGATAACTATCGCTGGCTGCAATTAGCTGATGGACGCGGCTGGATCGCGGAACAATTCACGATTCCAGTCGATGAGAGCGTTCAATCGCCTTGGACATTGCCATTCACCGCGACGCAACGTGGCGTTCATGCCAGCGCAGGGGGCTGGTCACCCGCGCCGCAAGATCGTCAACTCGACCTTGTACGCAGCAACAAAGTAGAAGTGGTGTTGATCGTGGCGTATGAGCCTTTGCAAGCGCAGCAAGCTATCCCGCGTTTCAAAGGCGCGGGCGTCAAGCAGTTCGTTTTCCGTGCCGCCGCCCACCTGATGCCAACTTCCAATCCGGGGGAGTTCGTGGAAAAGACCAAGCCGATTTTGAACGAGTATGCCAGCACGCTCGGCACCACGCGCGATATGATGATCGCTGTGCATAATGAGCCGAACCTAATTCCCGAAGGATGGGTCACGGCATGGCATAACGGCGGTGAATTTGCGGCGTGGTTCAAGGCGGTGGCGGCGGCTTACCGCACCTTGTTCGCCGGAGCCAAGATCGGGTTCCCCGCGCTCTCCCCCGGCGGCAGCGTTTTGAACCTACGTACCGACGAAGCACAGTTCATCCGCGAAGCTGCTAGTGCCATCAATGACGCAGATTGGATCGGCGTGCATTATTACTGGCAGAAGCAAGACGGAAGCGACATCGCGCCACCCATCAACAATTGGAAATCGTGGTTCGGCTCCAAGCCCCTCGTCGCCACTGAAGTCGGGCCGACTGATCAGAATATCATCACCGCGCCCGCCATGCGCTTGGCCTATCAGCGCTTCGCCGCTATCAACGTGCCTGTCATGGGCTACATTCTGAATGGCGCGGGCGGGTGGGAAAATGCCGCATGGGACGTACACAACATTATCTGCTGATGACGTAAACCAAATTACGCCTAGAAGGGTGTGTTGCCGCGTGTGCTGTTGCCCTCATCATCACGCACCAAGAAGTTCTCTAAGTCTTCGACAAGTTCCGGCTCCGGGCGGATCGGATCGACGCGTAGCCATGTGCGACCAGCCCGAAACAACTGCCCACGTTGGAGCGGCGTGCGTCCCGTCAGCTTTTCCGACCCGATAAACGTTCCGTTGCGGCTGTTGGTATCTTCCACAAAAAATTGCTTGCTGGTGATCTCGTAAATGACGCGGGCATGTTGACGCGAGACCTGTGAGTCGTAATCCAACATGATGTCACAGCCATCGCGACGCCCGATGGTAATCAGCAATTCCGTGCCCACGTCTGGCACGCTCCACGACATCGTTTTGCCGTCCAGTGGGCCGCTCATAAAGGTTATCGACACGCGTTCTTGGGCGCGATCTACCATCTTCTCATCCTCCCGCCAATTGCTTCTTCGCTTCGTCACGACGACGTTGGGCAAGCGTATTGCCCGGATCAAGCAGCAGCGCTTGATTGAACGCCGCTAATGCATCGCGCGCTTGTTCATGTTCCAGCAGCAAATCACCATACCATACCCAGACCGACGCATTACCGGGGTAGTAAGCCGTTAAGCGTGCCAAGCTCGCCAGTGCTTCGGTTGACCGATTGAGCGCGGACAGAGCGCGGGCTTTGCCGTACCAGCCACCATACTCTTTCGGGTTAAGTGCCAGCGCCCGTTCGTAGACCGCTAAGGCTTCTTCATGCCGATCCATCAGGCGCAAAACCGCCCCCTGACGAATCAACGGCACGGTCGAGGCGGGCTGCAAACTGGCGGCGGTTTCAGCCACCGCGAGGGCTTCTTCACGCCGTCCCAAGGCCAACAGTGGATCGACCTGATTCAGGTGAAACCATACGTTGCTGGCGTCCAACTTGACTGCTTGCGCATAACTTGCCAGCGCATCCGCGTGACGTCCGCTATCTGCCAAGACCAGACCGCGCTGATTCCATGCCCAACCGTGATTCGGTGCGATCTCAATCGCTTCGTTTAACGCATCCAAGGCTTCTTTGAAGCGGCCTAATTTGCGCAGCGCTTGTCCACGTTTGAGCCAGCCATCTAAGAATCGTTCATTGAGCGTGAAAGCCCCTTCTAAGGCTTCCAGACACTCAAGGTAACGATCTAAGGCATACAGCGTATTGGCCTTATTGTACCAGTACCACGGCTTGTTGTGATCGAGTTGAAGGGCACTCTCGAAGCAAGTGAGGGCTTCCTCCGCTCGCTTGGCAGACACCAACAACAAACCCAGATCGTTCCACAAGGGCGCGGCGTCCGGCATTAGGTCGAGCGCCCGTCGTAGGGCAGTTTCAGCTTGTGCAGGCTGCTTGAGGCGGCGGCGGGCTTTGCCTAACATGCCCCAATAGGTGCCTTCAGTCGGATTCAAGGTCGTCAGCTTATCCAGCACTAAGGCCGCTTCGAGGTCTTGCCCCAGCACCAGCAAGGACTCCAATTTGCGGCGCAGCAGCGGTTCCGATTCTGGCGCGGCACTGAGCGATTGATCGAGCGCGGCAAGGGCATCTTGATGGCGTTGCAGCTTTTGCAGCACGCGCAGTTTCGCTTCGACTGCGCCTATATTGGTGGGTTGCAGTTGTAGCGCGAGATTGAAGGCTGCCAAGGCATCGTCAGGCCGGTTCACCGCATCCAGCAGCAGCCCTTGTTTACGCCAGCCGTCTGCAAACTCTGGATCAAGATGCGTGACGTGTGTAATCGCCTCCAGCCCGTCCTCGAAGTGTTTCATCTGCATTTCTAGATCAGCCAGCAGCAGCCAACTCCATTTGCTGTTTGGCAAGCGTTCGGTGGCGGTTCGTACGGCGGCGACGGCCTCGTCAGGGCGTTTCAGACGGCGCAGTACTTTGGCCTTGCCATACCATGACCAACCATCCGACGGGCGCAGTTCCAAGGCGCGTTCATAGGCGGCAAGCGCTTCGTCATGGCGGGTCAGCCGCGCGAGGATCATGGCGCGTTCGGCGTAAGCCTCTGCCAGCGTCGGCGCAACGGCGAGCACCTCATCTAGTTTCCCTAACGCAGCCTCGAATTGTCCGGCGGCATTCAGTTGGCGGGCGACACTCAACAAGAAGCGTTGGTCGGTAGGGCGGAGCACGAGTGCTTTCTGGTATGACTCCAGTGCTTCGGCGGGTTTTCCCATGCGCTCCAGCAAGACCCCCTGCGCGTGCCACAACCATGCCTGCGCAGGATCGAGATTCAAGGCTTGTTCAAAGGCAGCATGAGCGGCTTCAAAATCGCCACTGAAGCGCAGTGTATTCGCCTTCCGTCCCCAGATCCACGCATAATCGCTGGCTGGCGCAAGTTCTAGCGCGCGGTCATAGGTGCTGACGGCTTCCTCGTGATAACCGAGTTCGGAAAGGCCATACGCCTTATCCATCAATTCTTCGATTTCGAGTTCGGCCTCATTGATCGCTGGCACGGGTCGCGCCAGCTCCTGCTCGTAGATGGCGCTCAGTTCACGCATGACGGCTGACCACGTAGGCGGGCGTGAATTGGGCTGCTTGTCCAGACAATCCATGATCAAACGGCGTAACGGAATCGGCGCACGCATCGGGAGCGACTCTGGAAAGCGCGGGATTTCAGTTCGGTGTGCTTGCAGCCATTCGTCAAATGTTCGCGCTTTAAAGACCTGTGTCCGCGTGACCATTTCGTACAGGATCGCGCCGAACGAATAGATGTCGGAACGCACATCAGTGGGCTGCGCACGGGTTTGTTCCGGCGACATGTACGCCGCCGTCCCGACGATGGCTCCGGCACGGGTCAAGCGATCATCAGGTGACTCGTCTAGCGCCTGTTCGCCGCTGTCCCGATCTAACGTGCGCACAAGGCCAAAATCCGTCACCTTGGCGACGCCATCATAGCTCACCAAGATATTGCCCGGTTTGAGATCGCGGTGAACTAAGCCGGGAATCATGCTCGTCGCGTGCAGCATCCCCCGGCACACATCCAGCGCGATCCGTAAGGTGGTTTCCAAGGACAGCGCGCCCGCTTCGATCCAGCTCTTAAGATCGGCGGTGAGATTTTCCGCAGGGGAAATGTATTCCAAAATGATGTGCGGACGTTCCGCTACATGCTCATCGCCAAAGCGTTGAACTTTACGTGCCTGCACGATATTTGGATGCTTTTCCAGTCGCATCCACGCCAAGGCTTCTTGCTCAAAGCGTGCCGCCGCACGATCATTGCTCAGGAAGCGCCCCTGAAAGGTCTTGATAGCAACCGCATCCCTCGAATGATGATCGCGGCAGATATAGATGATGCCCATCCCACCGCGCAGAATCCGCCGAATTTCATAGCGCTTGCCCTGAATCCGGGGATCGTGGTCAACCAGCCAATCATAAACCTTGTAATCGCCGGTCTCATCATCCATCGGGCGGACGATAACCTTAGGCGGCTTGCGGCTGCTCGGCGCACTGGGCGGCGGCATCAAATCCGAGGTGGGATCGTTGGCGGAGGGCAGCTGGAACGGCGTGGTCGGCAGCATGTCGCGATCATCTGGTGGCAACATATCGCTATCGACTGGATCGTCGGGGGATGCCTGATAATCCACGTTGGGGTCAGCAGCCAGATTCGAGAGCGGTTGCAACAGACTGTGTGGCAGATCGTCGTCATCATCGACATGAGCCGAGGCTTCATATTGATTGAGCAATGACTCCGCCGGATCAACGAATGGAGGTGCCTCGTTGGGGACGATGGGCGATTCAACTGTCCCTCGCAAATTCACTGCGGGCGCTTCCACCGTCTCGCGGTCGGCAGGGCGCGGCGGCAAGCTGGTGGAATATGAATCAGCTAACTTAACGACGGCTTTGCGCAACCATTCGGGCTGATCATCCACAGTCAGGTCGGCGGCTGCCCACAACGCTACGGCGATGTTGCGCGGCGTGTGCAGGATGTTGGCGGTTTGTACCGTCCATTCGATGTAGGCTTCAACGCTGCGCGCCGCCAGTTCGCGGTCAGCTTGGCGTGGCGACTGTTTGCCTGCCCGTCGATAAGCGATGAGCGCTTTGCCGACGTAGGTGATTAGCAGTGTATCATCCCGCAGCGACAGCTTGGCGCATAAATCACCGAGTACGAACGCGTCTGACGCTTCGGGCACGGGACGCCGCAGCGCCAACCGCCCCAAGCGCCGCACATTCTCGTCGGGATCACTGGCGAAGGGATCGGTGCGGTCGTGTTCATGGCGCTGCGAGAGCATCTGCTCTTCATGCTTGATCGGCATTAAAATGATACGGCGTCCAGTTTGTGGCACTGGTGGGATCGTTGGGTTGGGAGTTGGCATTCTTATCCGTAACGATACATTGATACGCTTCGACTTATCTCTATTTTACTCGATGTCATCCGTTGTGTGATGTACAGCCTACATCCGATTTTGTGCCGTTCACGCATGTTACCGTTTCCCTATTGACCTCCCTACCTGCCCATGTTATGGTAGCCCGCGTTTCAGACCAAGATATTCGCGCTTGAACGCTACTGAGGCGGTTCTATATACATGACACTTGCACGCATTTTGACATCCGAGATTGGGAAATACATCGGTCAGCAGGTGCGCCTGTTAGGGTGGATGCATCGACTGCGGGCGATGGGCGGAGTGAATTTTATGGTGCTGCGTGACCGTGCTGGCTTGGCACAGGCGGTGCTCACCAAGGAAGAAGTCAGCCCGCTGGAAGGCTTGCTGCCAGAAACGGTGATCGAGGTGGTTGGCACGGTGGTTAGCTCCGAGCAAGCCCCCGGCGGTGTCGAGCTGAATCACTGCCAGATCACGGTGATCTCGCCCGTACACGAGCCAACCCCGTTTGAATTGAACAAAAGGAAGGTAAAGGCATCGCTGCCAGTCTTCCTTGACCATGCGGTCGTCGGTCAGCGCGCTGTCGAGCGGCGCGCCATCATGCGCTTGTCGTCGGGGACGATGGCGGGTTTCCGTGAAGTATTGCGCAACAAAGACTTCACCGAGATTCAGACGCCTAAATTGGTCGGATCGGCTACAGAAAGCGGCGCGAATGTGTTCCCGGTCGAATATTTCGGGCGGACGGCTTATCTTGCGCAAAGTCCACAATTCTATAAGCAGATCATGGTCGGCGTGTTCGAGCGTGTCTTTGAAGTTGGCCCCGTGTTCCGCGCTGAACCGCACTCCACCACGCGCCACATCAATCAATACGTCAGCTTGGACGTGGAATTCGGCTTCATCAAAGATCATTTCGACGTGATGACGCTGCTGACCGAAGTGCTACGCGGCATCCTGAACCATTTGCAAGCGCATTATCAGACCGAATTGGCGCTGCTGGAAGTGGAGATGCCCGCTATTCCAGAATCCATTCCTTGGATTTATTTCCCGGATGCACAGCAAATGCTGCATGACCAATTTAAGGTGATGGACGCGCTCGGTGAACCGGACTTAGCGCCAGAACATGAACGCATCTTGGGTGAATGGGCGAAGAAGGAATACAACAGCGATTTCCTGTTCGTCACGGGCTACCCGATGCGTAAGCGCCCCTTCTACACACATCCGAATCCCGATGATCCTGAGCACGCCAACGGCTTCGACCTGTTATTCAGAGGCTTGGAATTGGTCACGGGCGGTCAGCGGTTGCATCGCTACGAAGATTATGTGGCGGCTGCACAGCGCCACAAATACAGCCTCGAACCGTTTAACGAATATTTTGAGACGTTCAAATTCGGGATGCCGCCGCATGGTGGATTCGCCATCGGGTTGGAGCGTTTCTTGACCCAATTATTGCAGTTAGACAATATCCGCCACGCCACCTTATTCCCACGTGACATTCATCGTCTAACACCCTAAAATTATCTCATTTGTGCGCCCTTGACGATGACGGATCGCATACACGTTGTGTAGTGTTACATCGTCAAGGGGTAAGAGAGTTTGCGTTTTTGGAGGCTGATTGTGACCACCCTAACAAATGAAGACCGTTTAGCCCTTATCGCCGCTGTCGAACGACCGGGCATCACGCCCGATGATCAGATGAGTGAGGCTGGTCGCAAAATATTGGCATTCCATCTAGCGCGGCTGTTGAAGCGTGAGGCGGGCGTACGCGAAGGGTCTGATCCGAAGGATGTCCACGAGATGCGGGTAGCGACGCGCCGGATGCGCAGTGCCATCCCAATTTTCGAAGATTATTACACAGACGACGCGCTCAAAACGCCGCGCAAAATGCTGCGCCGCTTGGCACATGCCTTGGGCGGGATACGCGATATCGATGTGCTGCGCATCAAGACCGAGCAATACGCAACGCGTTATGATGACAACGTGCGCGCTGGCCTTGTCCCGCTGTACGAGGCGTGGGAAAATCAGCAGGCAGCCGCGCGCAGCGAACTAAACGATCTGCTCGATAGCGACGCCTTTGAGCATTTTCTCGTACACTTCGCGCAGTTTTTAAACACGCCGAATGCGCAGGTAGCGACTAACAACGCTGACACCTCCTCACCCAAAGCGATGTTGGTGCGGCATGTTGCGCCGACCATTCTCTACAAACGCTTTGAGGCGTTACGTGCCTTCGATTCGATCTTGGACAGCGCAACCTTCGACGCTTTGCATCAGATGCGCATCCGTGCCAAGGAATTCCGGTACGCGCTCGAAACTTTTGAAGAAGCGCTTGGCGACCAAGCCGACAGCGTGATCGAAGCTGCTAAAGCGCTGCAAGATCATCTCGGCGCGCTGCAAGATGCGCGTGTGGCAGCAGGGATGTTGCACGATTACATGGCGCAAGCCGACGAAAACCAGCCGATGACGGTAATCCTGCATTATCTGGCGACACGCCAAGCGGAAAAACAGAAACTGCGCGGTGAAGTCAATGCAAATTGGGCAACCTTCAATCGTCCTCAAGTGCGTCAATCCCTAGCGGCGTCGGTAGCGGCGTTATAATCGCAATGATTGGCAAGCGCGGCAGTCATTTTGTACACCAGCCTGATCAGGACATGCTCACTCGCTCATCGGGAAGGATTCTTGTGCCACGACGAACCGCACTCAAACGAACCTTGACGCTGTTATCCGCACGCCGAGTAGGACGTTGGACAGCATTGGTTGCTGTCGGCCTGCTGGTGCTGGCGTTGAGCGCTTGTAATCCCGAAGAGAACACTTACCGCACGCGCACCCCCCGTCCGGTTGGCACACGGGGGCCGTTCCCGACGCTGGAAACGGTGCCGTGGCGCAAGGCTGGGGCGGTCATCACGGGCGATAACGGCGGCAAAATCGAGTTGCTCGGTACTCTGGTTTCGCACACGCTGACGGTGTTCCGGCTCGAATTTTCCCCCGACAGCAGCACGATGATCTCGATTGATGGCGGTGGTACGGCTGTAGTCTGGGATCTGGACACGGGCACCACCAAATTTAACGTCGGTGTCCGCGATGCGATCTATGCGTTTTTCAATGCAGATGCCAGCCAGATCGTGACCGTCAACGCCGATGAAAAGTTGTACTTCATCAACGCCGTCAATGGCACCATTCTCAGTTCGGTGCCCGCGAATTCGGGCGGTGTGCGGGCGGCGGCGATTTCAGCGGATCGTACCTTGCTGGCGACGGGCGGCTTCAAGGGCGATGTCTCAGTGTGGAATATCCAGACGCGTTCGCTCGTCCGCCGTAACACCATCGGACGCGACATCGGCATTCTCGCTGTCGCCTTCTCACCGGATGGCAAAACGGTAGCAGCGACGACCAGCGACAAATCGCTGTACGTGTGGGATGCGCAATCAGGGGCGCAATTGCAAGCCGTCACCGATCTGCCCAACTTCGCGCCGCACCTGCTATATGCCAATGATGGGACGTTCCTCGTCGTAGCGACGATTGACACGGTATACATTTATGACATGGTGCCGTTCCGCCTGCGGCAGACATTGACCTCCCCGAATCAATTCACTGACGGCGGTTTGGCGCTTTCGCCCGACTCGAAATTATTGGCGGTGGCGACCAAGGGGGATAACGCCAATGTATGGTCGGTGGCGACAGGGCAGATCGCGGTGTCGGTGCTCCAGCAACAGCAAGCCGCCACCTCGTTTGCCTTCGCGCCGAACGGTTCATTCTTGCTCAATACGATCTTCAATGAAAACAGCGGCTCGTTCATCTGGTTGGTATCTTCCTTCACGGACGACGATCCGAATGTTTCCGGCAAGAATTTCAACGTACTTAGCAACGGTATCGGTCTTGGCGCGTGGACGCCGGATAGCAAGCGCATCATCTTAGCAGATGGATCGGGTGGATTGTTTGTATACGGCTTGCCTGAATAATTCAACGTACCTAGCACGAATGCTGTATTCGCTGCATTTCAACAAAGGACGCGGCCTGTTATGCCCCCAATTCGTCTCGCCATCGTAGGCAGCGGCATCTTCGCCCGCGATGCGCACTTGCCCGCGTTGAAGGCGTTGGGCGACACTTATGAAATCGTGGCGATCTACAGTCGGAACGCGGAAACGGTGGCAGCCTTAGCAGCGACTCTACCGGGTAGCGTGCAGACCTACACGACGTTGGAACCACTGTTAGCGCGGACGGACATCGACGCTGTGGACATCATTTTGCCCATCGCTGTGCAACCGCCGATGATCGAAGCCGCCTTGAAAGCGGGCAAACATGTGATCAGTGAGAAGCCCGGCGCGCCGGATGTGGAGTCAGGGCGTCAGTTGCTGGCGACCGCGCATGAACTCACCAGCCGCGCCGGAATTGTGTGGATGATCGCGGAGAATATCCGGTTTGAGCCTGCCTATCAGCAAGCGGGCGAAATCATCCGACGCGGCGAAATCGGCAAACCGATCCAGCTTGGTTGGCAGACTGCCTCGGTCGTGAACCCGCAGAACAAGTACTATCACACGGCATGGCGGCGGGATAAGAGCTTCCCCGGCGGGTTCATTCTGGATGGTGGCGTCCACAATATCGCGGCGATGCGGATGGTCATGGGCGAAATTGAAGCGGTATCGGCTTTTGTCACGCAGGTGCGCCCCGATCTGCCGCCCGCCGATACGCTGTGCGTGACCTTTCGTTTTGCCAATGGGGCGCTTGGCAGTTGGACTCATACCTATGTCGCCACTTCGCCTTGGCTGAATGGAGCGATGCAGGTGATAGGCGAACGCGGCGCGATGCAGATCAGCCCTCAGCAGCTTGATGTCAGCATCGATGGCAAGATCACGGCACAGGCGTTTCAGGTCAACGGTGTACAGGAGGAACTTGCTGCGTTCGCCCGCGCGATTGGTGGCGAACCGTCACGTAGCACGCCGCCCCACGCGCTGCAAGATGTCGCCGTGATTCAAGCGATCCTAGAATCGGCGCGCACTGGGCAAGCTGTCCAGCCCGTACGCGTTGTATAGGCGGATAGCGAGAGAATCGTGAGTGATCTACAGTCCTACGCGCAGTGGATTCACCAGCAAGCAACTACCGCTGATATACAACTGACCGCTGCCATCGAACCTGTCAAACTCAGCGCGTCCGCGACGATCCTGCGCGTACCAAGTGATCGAGGAAGCCTGTTCTTCAAAGCGCCGATGGCTTCTTTCGCGTTTGAGGGGAAGTTGACCGCTGCCCTCGCGCGTTGGTTTCCGGCGGCACTCCCCCGCGTGATTGCCGTCGAGGAGTCATTCGGATGGCTGCTGATGGAGGATGCGGGCACGACCTTAAAACAGCGCAGTCAGGAGCACTTCGAGGTTGAACAATGGGTGACGATGCTGCGCGAGTTTGCGCGGTTGCAGCAAGCCGCCATCCAGCATATGGCGGCACTGGCGGAGATCGGCGTGCCAGATCGGCGCTTGAACAAGTTGCCAGCCTTATATCAAGAACTACTGACCGCCGACGATAGAGGCGCGGTGCTGCTGCTTGATCAGCCGGACGGCATTACATCGGCTGATCTGAACGAACTGCACGCGGCGGTGGCTCAGGTGAAAGCGTTGTGTACGCAATTGACGAGTTTCAACATTCCCGAAACGCTCCATCATGACGATTTTCATGTCGGTAATGTGACGGTACGGGATGACCGGATCATGTTCATCGATTGGGGCGAAAGCTGCCTCGCGCACCCGTTTTTTTCGTTGATGCTGGCCTTACGCTACGCCAAATTAGTGTTTAATTGTGATGATGCACGCCTTGATGAACTGCGTGACGCTTACTTGGAAGGCTGGATAGACTACGCGTCGTTGACTGAACTGCGCCAAGCCTTCACGGTGGCGGCGCAGCTTGGCGCGTTGTGCCGAACGCTGACGTGGGTGCAAGTCGCGCGTGGTGTCGGGGCGGAAGACCGCGCCGAATATGCCGACGCCGCGCCTTACTGGCTGCTGACATTTTTGCGCAATACGCCGTTTCAGGCATGACGAAATGCGCTAAACGTAATACATAACTAATTACCAATTTCTACAAGATGTGTTTTAACATAAATGGCACACAATTGAATCCTCAACGGATTTCATGAGAGGCAGTAGATTATGGTTCATAAGATCGCGGTGCTCACCAGTGGTGGTGATGCACCGGGCATGAATGCAGCGATCCGCGCCGTTACACGGGCAGCCGTCGATGTGGGCTGGGACGTGGTCGGTGTTCGGCATGGTTATGCAGGTTTGATGGCGGGCGAATTCGTCCCGTTTAGCATCCGTTCTGTCGGCGGCATCATCCAATTGGGCGGCACGATATTAGGCAGCGCCCGCAGTCTAGAATTCAAGACGGACGAGGGACGCAAGAAAGCCATCCGCAACATGTCCGCGGCGGGCATCGATGGCTTAGTAGTGATCGGCGGCAATGGCTCGCAAACGGGCGCGTATATGCTCTCGCAAATGGGCTTCCCCGTGAATGGGGTGGCGTCTACCATCGATAACGACTTGGTTGGCTCGGATATTACACTTGGCGTTGATACCGCGCTCAATATCGCGTTGGAAGCGATTGATCGGCTCAAAACGACGGCCTCTTCCCATACACGCGCCTTTTTGATCGAGGTGATGGGACGTGGCTGCGGCTATCTGGCGCTGATGGCGGCGATTGCGGGTGGCGCAGAAGCCGCCGTGATTCCGGAGATCGAGACGACGCCAGAACAGGTAGCGGAGATCATCAAGAAGTCCTACGAGCGCGGCAAAGCACACGCCATCATTGTGGTCGCAGAAGGCGCGAAGTACGAACTCAATGCCTTGATGACCTACTTCAAGGACAAGAAGGACGAACTCGGCTTTGAATTGCGCGGTACCGAACTGGGGCACATTCAACGTGGTGGCGCACCCGGCGCGTTTGACCGCGTGCTCGGCACCCGACTCGGGGCAGGCGCGGTCGAGGCGATGGCGCGCGGCGAGTACGGCGTACTAACGGGACTCAAGGGCAACGAACTGGCATGGACACCGTTGGCGGAATGCGTCGGCAAGACCAAAGGCATCAGCGACAAACTGTTCAAACTCGCCAGCATCATGGCGTAATAGCTGAACCACCTCTGCGTGGACAGCGACAGTCTTGTTAGCCTCCGTTCCTCATTTTTGCGTTATAGTTGTTGGTTATGGGCGGTCATGGAACCGCCCCAACTATGTCTATCGCTATAGGAACAAACCGTGGCGGAAACCGAAATTATCTACGGGCGCTGGGCGGTGCTAGAAACACTGCGCGCTGAACGCCGAGAGGTGACTCAGATCATCTTCGCGGAAGGCGTCGAGGAAAAAGGCGCGATTACCGAGATCGTCAACGCAGCCAAGAAGCGCAACATCCCGATCAAACGTGCGCCGCGCCGAATGCTCGACGATCTTTCACGCGGGGCGAATAATCAAGGCGTGGCGATGCGTGCTGGCCCGTATCCGTATCTAGAACTTGAAACGCTGATGGGGGTGTCCGAAGGTCGCAAAGAAAAGCCCTTTTTCTTGATCCTCGATCTGCTGCAAGACCCTCAGAATGTAGGCACCGTAATCCGCGTCGCTGACTCGGTTGGTGTGCATGGCATCGTATTGCAAGACAGGCGCGGCGTGGGTGTGACGGCGGCAGTGACGAACGCTTCGTCCGGCGCGGTGGAGCATCTCAACGTTGTGCAAGTGACCAATCTCGTCAATGCGATGAAGCGGCTCAAGGAATTTGGCGTGTGGCTGGTTGGCTTGGACATCGGGCCGAATATCCAGCCAATGGATAAGGCCGATCTGAACATCCCGTTGGGGTTAGTACTCGGCAGTGAAGGTGAAGGGATGCGGCGCTTGGTACGGGATACCTGCGACTTAATGATCACCCTGCCGATGCGCGGTCATGTCGAAAGCCTGAATGTCGCTACCGTCGGCGCAGTTGCGCTGTATGCCGCGTGGCAAGCCCGTCAATGGGAAGGCTGGATCCCGCCGCATCAATAGCGTGTCTATTCAATCGTCATAATCGCCTTACACATGGTGTAAGCCTGCGCTTCGATCTCACAACAACGTACAGCAGGGTATTGGCACGAGAAGTTATTGCTCATTAGAATGTTGTCGCGTTCAACCTTAGACAAGGATCGCTCAGGGGATAGCCCATGACTGATACAAATAACGACGAGCTGCAACCTTTGCCGGGAGCAGCAGACGCCGAGGAAGCGCAGCACGACTCTACCACAGACATCGCCGATACCATCACCGCCGACAGCGCCCCGCCTGATGCCGAAGTAGTCGCGGTTAGCGAGGACGATGACGGCGAGGATGAATATACTGATCTGCCCCCGTGGCAGCGTGCTATCATTGCCATCGGGTCGTTAGGCATGGCCTATTACGCGCAGATTAACTTGTTCCGCGACCCGCCCGACGCGGTCTACAGCGGCAACATCCTGATTCTGCTTGGCGGTATCGCCGTCTTCTTCGTCATGATCTTCAACTTGCTGCGCACCACGATCCTGCAACTGGGCGGCAAGCTGGACGCGTTCCCCGCCAAGCAGGTGCAGCGCTTCCGCTTGAGCCTGATCTGGGTTGGCATTTCGCTGGCGATTATGGCTTATGTCGCATGGCGCACGGTGGAACGCCCACCAATGGCCTTCTTATGGGAACACCTGATTCTTTCGATTGTGGCGATGGTGTCGCTGTATATCGCCCTGCGCATCAGCAAAAAGTCGCCTAAGATTCCCGATAATATGCCTTTCCTACGTTGGGAATATATCGCCATGATCGGGTTGGTGGTGGCGGCGCTGCTCATTCGTGGCATCAACCTTGAGAACCTGCCGTATATGCTGGATCAAGACGAGGGTGCCTTCGCGCGCGAAGGGGCAGTGCTGGCGCTGCGTGAGAATTACCGCACCTCGCCCTACGAGATCGGCACCTATTCGTACACGCGCTGGCATCAGTTGATGATCGGGCTTGCGACTAATATTCTCGGCGTGGATAAGACCGCCGCCCGTTTGCCGTCCGTGATCATGGGCAGTTTCGCCGTCCTCGCGATCTATCTGCTCGGTCGTGAATTGTATAACCGCCAGATGGGGTTGGTGGCAGCACTGTTCGCGCTTGGATGGACGTATCACATCCATTTCAGTCGGTTGGCGCTCAACCAACCGGGCGATCCGTTGTTTTCGACGTTGGCACTATATTTCTTACTGCGCGGGCTGCGGCGGCGCACGGTGATCAACTACTACTACAGCGGCCTGTTCCTCGGTATCGCGCAGTTCTTCTATCTTGGCGCGCGCCTTGTGCCGATTGTGATGGTCGCCTATCTGATCTGGCTGTACATCCGTCAGCGCGAAGTGATCGCCCCGCAGTGGAAACTACTGCTTGTCGTGCCACTGACCGCCTTTGTGATGACGATGCCGCAGAACTATTTCATCTACTACTTCAAAGAGCCGTTCACCACGCGCTTCGACAAGAGCATCTTCAATGATTCGTTCCCAGCGGCGGTGGAAAACGGCACGGTTGGCGAATTCATCCGCAATCAGATCGTATTTTCGTTCACAGGCTTCATCGCCAGCAGTGACCGTGGCGGCTGGTACGGCGTCGGTTCCAATATGATGGATCCGTTCGGTGGCCCGCTGTTGATTCTGGGGGCGTTGGTGACGTTGGTCTTGTTCTGGGCACGTCCCAAATGGGTGCTGCCGCTTGGTTGGGGGCTTGGGGTGGTCATCGGCGGCTCGGTCATCAACAACACACCGCCCGCCTATGAGCGTTATCACCCCGGTGTAGCGGCGTTCTCGCTGCTGTGTGCGGTGGGCATCTGGGTGATTGTTGAGGGGCTTGTCTATCTACTGAACCGTCCACGCTTGGCGGAACGTGCCTTGATTGCGGCGGGGGGCGTTGTATTCGTGCTGAATTTGGGCTTCTATGTCTTCGATTTTGTGCCCGCCAAGAATTACTTCAACAACCGCCCGAACTGGCAGACCAACGCTGTCAGCGATTTCGCTGTGAAGGCGTATAATGCCGGACATCAGGTCGTGCTGTTGGGTGGCTTCGAGTCGGGGGTAGACGAAACCAACGTGCTCCGCTACTTCATGGCAAACAAAGACTACATTTATCTTGATGAGCCTTTCCCGCCTCAAAGTTCCAAGGCGCAGGAAATCCACTATGACGAACCGCTCACCTTCATCATTGCACCGAGGCGAGCGACTGACGATTTGGAGACCTTGAAAAACATGTTCAAGGACGGTGTGCAGCGTGAAGTTACGCTCACACAAGATGGTTCTACGGCCTTTTGGGTGTATGAAACGGGGACGCCTACCAATTGATGCCATGATTGGATAGGCACTACGCTGGCGGAAACGATCTTCAAGCCCTGATCTGCCACACACGAAGATGGGCTGAGGCCGATTGCTACGACTGAAAGGCATGGTAGTGGGATGGATGATGGAGACACAAGTACAACTGGAACAAGCAGATCAGCCACCAGTCGCAAAGACCTCAAGTTACAAGTTGCCACCGCTGTCGCTGCTGATGGTGATCGTCGAATTCGCGGTCATCTTGGGCGTGTGCTGGTTCTCCCTGACGCACTTCGAAGATTGGAACCCGCGCACCAAGATCAGCGGTGATGAATTCTCGTATCTGATCAACAGCGGAGCCATCGCCTCTAGCCTATACCACAAGACCGGCGCGATTCCGTTATGGAATCCGTTCGTCAAAACGGGCGAACCACTGCTGGAAAATCCCTTTTCGTATGTTCTGAACCCCCTTATGACCTTGCCTCTCATCGCGTGGGGCACCTATACCGGCAGCAAGATCGCCCTCCTGATCCACATCATGGGGCTAGGCTTGGCGGGTTGGACGCTCGGACGTGCGTTGCGGCTGCGCAGTGCCGGACGCATGTTTTTAGGGGTGGCGTTGGCGGGTAACGGCAGTTTAGCGGGTGCCATCTCCGGCGGCTTCTATCAGATGATGCTGACGCAGACGTACATTCCGTGGATCATGGCGGGCATGATCGGGACGCTGTATTTGAAACGGCGCTGGCCCGTCGCGCTGCTCGTCATCGCGACGGTGTTGCAGATGTTCGGCGGGACATTCTGGTACGTGCTGCCTGCCGCCATCACGTGCGGTTTGTTGGCGCTGTTTTCGCTCCGCCTCAGCTTCAAACGCCCCGTGCTGACCATCGATGGCACGGTATTCCAGCGCCTGCTGCTGGCGGGCGTCTTCATCGTGCTGTTAAGCATGGTGCGCTTACTGCCACAGATCGCACACAGCGATTATGTCGTGCATCCCGAAGCCACCTTGGGACGTACCGATCCGCTGGAGACGATTTTCCGCCTGTATTTCACGTCCGACCTACCTACACCGCCCTATCAAGCGCTGTTCATCTTCTACCATTACGCCATGCCGTTCTGGTTCTTGGCGGCAGTGGTCGTGCTGAGGTTGGTGATCTACAAGCCGTTTTATTCGATCATCACAAGCCGTTGGCGGATCATCCTCCCGCTGCTCATCAGCATCCTGTTTTATTCGCTCTGGGCGCAAGAAGATACGCCCTTCATGCAATGGCTGTATAACACCTTCACCTTTTTCAAAGAGTGGCGCTTTCTTGCCCGCATGATGGCAGCCGCCACGCCGATGCTGATCACGCTTACGGCAATCTGGTTTGATGACATCGTGTATGTTGCCAAACCCGTCGTCAATGCGGGACGGTCATGGGTGGTCAATCATCTCAAGGTGCAGCGGCTTCCCTTTTTGCGCATGCTGCCCACACTGGGGCAGATCGTCGCCTTCGCCATGATCGTAGCGGCAACGGTCGCCGCGCTTGATCTGCAAAACAACTGGCAGCGCCTGAGCGGGTTGAATAATCTCGCGGAATTCGACATTCCGGGCGTCGAATGGCTGCGTGAGACGCATCCGACCGAATTCTTGGCAGTGCAAACATCGGGCTTTTTCAACTACTTTACCCATTGGGAAACATTGACGCGGGCTACTTTCGGCAACCCTGACTATCGTCCACGTGGTGATTATTCGACGCTTGGCTTCTGGTCGATGATGCCGACCTTTCCCGAATGGGCAGTCGGGATCGAAACACCCTACGCGGATGGTCTCGCGGGCAATGGCTATCAACGGGTGGCAGGTTCGCCCGCCATCTATGGGCAACTCAGTGTGTGGAATAAGCCCGATGCCATGCCGTATGCATTTCTCGTCAACCGCCAGCGCCTAGATAACACCGCGCTGATGCTGAACCGTTCTGAAGCCACGCCTGTCAGTTACTATCATCGGATCGACAGCGTTCTGCTGCCCATCAGCAGCTATCCGGCGAATTCGGTGCTGGTCGTGCAAGAAACTGCCTTCCCCGGTTGGGAAGTGACCATTAATGGTCAGCCCGCCAAATTTGAATCCGTCATGGAATTTCTCGGCGTCGTGCTGCCAGATGCGCCCGCTGATGGCTCACCAGTGATGGTCGAGTTCAGCTATCATCCGCGCGAGTTGTTCCTAGGTGGTTATATCACGCTGTTGGGAGCGCTGTTATTATCACTTTATTTGCTGCGTGCGGATCGTCCTTTGCGCAAGTTGCTGCCCGCCGACATCGACAGCCGCGTTTCGAAAGGACTAACAGGCGTCAGGCAGCGCGCCGTCCATATTCTGACTGATGAAAAGCTGTTGAATTCCGACACAGACGATGATTAACCCCATATCCGTTGAGGTACTATTGTGACTACGCCAACCGACAACTCCACCGAACTCCACGCGACTGACTGGCCCGCGCATTTTGCGGAATCCACCCGCCAGAATCGCGGCAACGCTATCCGTGATCTGCTGTCCGTGATCAACAGCCAAGAGACGATCTCGTTCGCGGGGGGACTGCCCGCGCCGGAAACCTTCGCCGTCGAAGAATGCGCTGTCGCAACCGATGAAATTCTCGCCCGCGAAGGCCGCGTCGCGCTTCAATACGGCCCCACTGAAGGCCATCGCGCGCTGCGCGAAGTGATCGCCAGTCAATATCGGGCGCTTGGGGTGCAGGTGCAGACCGAAAATGTGCTGATCACTAGCGGCGCGCAGCAAGGACTCGATCTTATCGGGCGGATTATGCTCGAACATGGTGATTTGATCATGGTCGAAGCGCCAACTTACGTGGGTGCGCTGACCGCATGGTTCGGCAGTCATCCGCGCTACGTCACTGTGCCGATGGATGACAACGGTATGATCGTGGATAGCATCGACGCTCTCATCGCCGCGCAGGGCAAGCCAAAATTTGCCTATTCGGTGGTCAATTTCCAGAATCCGACCGGTGTCACTCTGTCGCGTGAACGTCGCGAACAACTGCTAGATAAATTGCAGCAGTACGATATGGTCATGCTCGAAGATGATCCCTATCGCCGTTTGCGCTACAGCGGCGAAGACATCCCGTCGCTGCTCGAACTGGAAGGGGCACGCCTCGGCGCGGATTGGAACAACAGAGGCAAGGTCGTCCATCTCGGCACCTTTTCCAAAACACTGATGCCCGGTCTGCGCGTCGGCTACACCATCGCACCCGCCCCTGTCATCCGCGCGATGGTCATCGCCAAACAGGGCTTCGATCTCCACACCTCGACGCTCAATCAGATGATCGTGACAAATCTGGTGGAAAATCACACCATCGAGCGCAATCTACCTAATCTGATCGCGCTCTACCGCCAGCGCCGTGACACGATGCTGGCTTGCTTGGACGAGCATTTCACGGGGCACGCGCAGTGGACGCATCCAGACGGCGGCTTATTTGTGTGGCTGAAGCTGCCGGAAGGCTACAACACCGAATCATTGCTGCCCAAAGCGCTAGAGCGGAATGTAGCGTTCGTGCCCGGTTCAGGCTTCTTCGCCAACGAGAAGCAGATGAACACGTTCCGCCTGAATTTCTCGAACATGCCTCAAGATCGCATCGTCGAGGGGTTGCGGCGTTTGGCAGGAATTCTGCGTTGAAATCACTGCTAGATCATCGGGCGCATTGACGGCTGATCATGCGCCTGAAACCCGTTCATTTTGCACTGCTGATCGTGATCCTCGGTGCCGTTCTGCGCTTCCAGCATCTCGGCGCGATTGAACACAACGTCGATCACGCGTATCCGATCTGGCAGGCGATGATGACCTTGCAGCGCGGCTATTTCCCGCTCACCGCGCAGGGGACATCAGTATTGTTCGCCAACCCCGCGCTGACGGGCTACCTATTCATCCCCTTCGTCGCCGCCACACAATCGCCCGTCGGCGCGTATGTCTTCGTGATCCTCTTGAATACACTGGCGATCTGGCTGACGTATCGTGCCGCCGCGCTGTTACTCGATGAACCCCGCGCCGTGATCGCCGCGCTGCTGATCGCGATCAATCCGTGGGTGATCGAATACAGCCGCACCACATGGGTACAAGCGCTGCTGCCCTTTTTTGCCACCTTGATATTCTGGCTGCTGGTGCCTGTGCTGCTCGGCAAATCCCGTCATCCACAGCGGCGCACTATCCTTGCCTTGGTCGCCATGACTGCCATGACTCAGACGTATCTGCTCGGCTTCGCCATCCTCGCGCCGATCAGCGTATTACTGCTGGTGTTCCGGCGGCGCGTATCGTGGAAAGCGGTAGGCATCGGAATCGTCATCTTCGGTGCAGCGACGGCGCTTTACGCGGGCGGCTTATGGACGCAGCGCGACGAGACCTTGGATCGCATCACCTCGTTCAGCAGCGGAGTGTCTCATCTCAGCGCCGAGGCATGGACTCACGCGGTGAGGCTAGTCAGCGGGCAAAACTACGCCGTCGCGCGCGGCGTCAACGCGCCGATCAACGATTGGGTGCTGCGTGAACATGCCTCCGAAGTTGTGCATTACGCGCTTATGCTGTGCCTCATCGCTGGCATCGCGATCACGTTGTACGGGCTTGTGCGCCGCGATCCCTCCGCCAATCGTGATCTGATCGCGGTTATCTGGTTCGCCGTGCCCGTGCTGCTGATGAGTTACGTCTCGCGTCCCGTGCATCCGTTTTATTTGCTGCTGACGCTCCCCGCTGGCTATATCCTCGCCGCACGCGGAATCGGCTGGCTGTTCCGCTGGCGAATGAGCATCCCTGTATTGGGCATTGCCGCCCTTGCCATGATCATATTGTTCAGCGCCAACACGGTGCGCTATGCCGAAGAAACGCTTGCTACTCCCGGTGTGGATGGTCTGAGCGCCTTGCCATTGAGTGCGGGCATGGACATGGCGCACACGTTAATCCCCGATAAGCTGATCGATGACGGCGGCATCGTGTTTGCGGACGTAGAAAACTGGATTCTAAACAGTCTACGTGGGCGGCTCTTCACCGTTGATCGTGATGTTTCGCCAGAAACGAGTGCCTATTTCGTGGACATCCCCAAACATGGTGGCCTGTATTTGTACTTCAACCAGCCGAACTTCACCTACACGTTTGCGGATGGGACGGGCATCAGTACTTTGCCGACGGATCAGAGCAACGTACACATTGAGGAATCCGCTGTCATCCGCAGCGATGTCGGCATCAGCTACCTAAAAGGCGGTATTTTTGCCAATCCCGTGACTGGCAAAGATACTAATCCACGCCAGCCCCTCATTTTCACGTATTGGCGCATCGATGAACTGCCACCCAACCGTGATGGTTGGCTGTTTGGCGCGTTCGTCCATGTCTACGATGCGACGGGCAAACGGGTTGCCATTGCCAGTGGGCATGTCGTCGCGGGGACGAATTGGCGCTTGGGAGACATCTACGTTGTCATGATCACGCCTGACATCCCCGCTGATGCTGCCGAGCCGTTCACCTATCAGGTCGGTCAATATGACGGTGTGCATAACCTCAACGCTATCTTCAAGCTGCCCGATGGCACTTTTTCCCCCACGATTTCGCTCTCGCCATGACTCTAGCGACGGGTGGTGCTAAACTCCCTGCGGTTCAAACTGATACACACAAGGAGTGCGTTGTATGCCACCTTTAAGCGTTTCTCAAATTGCTGGCGGGAAGCACGTCGATATTGGAGATACACGCCTGTTTGTGCAAGATCGCGGCACGGGCTATCCGCTCATTGTGCTGCACGGCGGGCCGGGGCTGGATCACCGTGTGTGGGGCGACTATCTCGATCCGCTGCTGGATTCGTTCCGCCTGATCCTTGTCGATCAGCGCGCACAGGGCCGCTCCGATGACTGCCCGCCGGAAACATGGACTCTGGAACAGATGGCGAAAGATGTCATGCTGCTGGCGGATGCGTTGCAGCTTGGACGTTATGCCGTGCTAGGGCATTCCTACGGCGCGTTCGTGGCGCTGCAAAACGCCGTCGATTTCCCCGGCAAAGCGGCGCAAACCATTGTCTCTAGCGGGTTGCCCTCCGCCCGCTATCTCGCCCATGTACAAGATAACCTTGCCAAGTTTGAACCCGCTCACCTCCGCGAACAGGTCACACAGTCGTGGGCGCGAGAAGCGCACGTACAAACGCAAGATGAATTTGAAGCGTTGATGCATGATCAAATGCCGTTCCACTTTGGCGACCCGCTTGACCCGCGTCTTGCAGAATTCGAACGACGGACGGCAGGCGGGATCGGCGCGACGACCCTGTTACGGCATTTTGCCACCCAAGATTACGGCGGGATCGAGGTCGAAGATCGGCTTGGCGTGATAACGCAGCCTGTATTGGTACTAGCGGGACGTGCCGATCGGACATGTGTGGTGGAAGGCGCGGCGGCGATGGCGGCGGGCATCCTCGACGCGCAATTCGTAATCTTCGAGCATAGCGGCCATATGACCTACGTCGAGGAAACGGAACGTTTCTTACAGGTTGTTAGAGATTTTTTGAGCCTTCATTGAGAATGAGCATCGTTGTGCGATTGTTAGAAGGGTCATACGTCGTAGGTGAAGAATTCACGCTACTATTGAGGCGTGGAGAGTGAATATGTTGCGATCTTTTCTTGCTCTGTTGCTCCTGTTACTCGTCGCTGGCTGCAATTTAGGCTCGTCCGGCGCTCCGGTGCCGACGACCACTCCCGTAAACGGCGTCGTCCAATCGACTACGCTCAGCAGTCCACGGGTGATTGCTTGGAATCCGAATACGAATACGCTTGGCTGGGTTTTACAAGACAACAATATCCCCTTGGAAAACGGGGTTCCACAGCGCGCGGTCGTGCAGTACTGCGGCGCAGCCCCTGATGGCGCGCACGTGATCGTGGCGATTGGCGGTGATACGGCACAGCCCGCCCTCTATCCGGTCAACGGCGGCGAACGCGTGATGCTCGGTCAGACCAGTGGACTGGCCTGTACCCTTCAGAAGCGCATCTACTACAGCCCCGATGGTAAGCGCTTGGGACTGCTTCAATATACACCCGGCGCGACAAACGGCAATTATGTGGTTGGTACGCTGCGTATCCTCACTGCCGAGGATAATAAGAACGTTTACATGGTCAACGAAGTGACCTCATTTGAGATGTACGATGATGGCGTGCTATACACGCAGCTCTACTCAAATGGGCAGGGGCAAGCCAAAACCGCCGCGCTGCGCTGGTGGAACGGCACCACCGAGCAAACGCTAGAAGACCCCATCCAATCGCTGGAAAACTGCCAGATTGTATCGGCGCGGGCGGTGCGCATGGGCGAAAAAGTCTATTCACTGCTTGGGGAGAAATGCCAGAATAAAGGCTCCAGTTGGCGCTTGATGCGGACGGACTTTAGCGGCGGCAACAGCAGCAACATCGAGACTGGTCAAACGGGGGGCGCGTACTTTACCAACGCGGGCACCAACGACCTGTGGCCTCTCGCTGCCACCAGCGAAATGTTAGTTGCCTATCCCAACGGGTTGGCGGCGGATGTGGTCAACTTGATCCGTGTGTCGCTGGCAGATGGCACGGTGAAGAACGTGATCAACAGCGTGACCATTGATCAATATCCTCCGTCGATGTCGCGTCGCTTCCTAGCCAGCCCCGATAAGCAGCGCTTGATCTTCGTCACGCGCGATGGGAACGGCGGCGAGGCACTGTATATGTATAGTCTGCTCTCGCCTGATGAAGCCCCGACCTTGATCGCAGGCGGCAACCGCAGTGATCGCATCAACGGAGTAGCATGGTCGGCGGATAGTCAGCGCGTCTATTATGTGCTGGCGAGCGATATCAATGCGCTGTCCGTGTTCACCCTCGCGGGCGAATCAAAGCTGATCGTGCGCGGCATCTTCCAAGGGTTAGCGCTGAGTCCCGATGGCACGCTCGCCGCGACTTCGGAACAAGTGCGCGTAGACACCAACGACGTGCGCAACAATCTCGTCGTGATTGATACGACCTCACAGCAGAAAACCGTCTTGGTCGAGGGTGGTCGTGGGGAATCCGCGTTGACACCGCTAGTGGTGCGTTGAGCTTACCTCGGCGTCGATGGGCGGCTGCGCATGAGCGGCTGCCCACGCGTCGATCAATGGATAGGCGTCACCTATCGCGGTCACTTGCTTAAGGCGTCCCGAAACTTTCGGGAACATGCCCGCCAATTGAATGAAGAACGCGGTGGTGAAGTAGCCTGATCCACACAAGATCACCAACCCTGCGTTATCGGGCAACATTCGCAGCGCGCGACTGAGCGACTTCCACGCTGGCCCGCGCGTTTGCGGCGCAGTATATCGGAGATCGACGAGGATATGAACAGGGTAAGACAGTTGCCGTAAGGTGACGTATAAATTGGTGATGGTATTGTCAAACTCTTCCCATGTCCAACCACCAACTAACGATAGGCAAATCGCTGTCTGTGCTGGATCGTTCCAATACAAACTCACGCCCATGAGTCCTGTACCCTCAAATATCCACTGCCGAGTTCTCAGCCGCTAACAATCATCGCGGATGATCCTACAAGCAAATCGAATTTATAACTTATTTTCAGGTTATTTTCATACAGTTTCGTTATGACTATACAAAATTGGTACTACTATCATGAAGTATAGGAGATTCATGAACGTCTATGGTTGCCTACAACTTTTTACACTGTTGAAATAGGTTGGGAGGTGACGGAATGCACAAATTGTGATAGACTATTTTTGTGCAATATAACCAAAGAGTGTTTTTTGAGGGTTTTGAAGCTGCCGGGAGAGGCACTCAACTAAAGTTTTTTTCTGATATAGGAGTATCCCCAACATATGGTTGCCCATGTTGTCCCATCGATCCACACGACATCAGACCCCACTTATCAAACCGCGCTTCATCAATATGATCGCGCTGTCTCATATCTGAACTTGCCTGATGGCTTGGTCGAATTTATGAAGTGGCCTCGGCGCGAACTGACGGTCAACTTCCCGGTTCGGTTAGATAGTGGTGAGACGCAAATTTTTACGGGATTCCGCGTTCACCATAACACAGTGCTCGGCCCCTCAAAGGGCGGCATCCGCTATAGCACCCACGTCAACCTTGACGAAGTTCGCGCGCTGGCGATGTGGATGTCTTGGAAGTGCGCTTTAGTCAATTTGCCTTACGGTGGTGCCAAGGGCGGCGTGATCGTTGACCCTCGTGCCCACAGCCTGATGGAGCTTTCCAACCTCACGCGTCGGTTCACCTCTGAATTGATCATCCTGATTGGCCCCAAGATCGACATCCCCGCTCCGGATATGGGCACCAATGCGCAAACGATGGCATGGATGATGGATACCTATAGCATGACGGTCGGTTATTCAGTGCCAGCCGTTGTCACCGGTAAGCCGATCAACATCGGCGGCTCGGCGGGGCGCGAAGAGGCCACCGGACGCGGAGTGATCGTGTGCATGTTAGAGGCGCTGCGCCAACAAAACGTGATCAAAAGCCCCAAAGATATTAGCGTGATCGTGCAAGGCTTCGGCAACGTCGGCTCGAACGCCGCCCAGCGTGCCTACGATCTCGGCTTCAAAGTGGTCGCCGTCAGCGACATCAGCGGTGGTTACTACAACAAGAACGGCCTGAATATCCGCGATATGCGTGATTATCTGACCAAGAGTCCCACCAAGTCTTTGGAAGGCTATCGCGGTGCGGAAAAAGTCACCAACGCCGAACTGCTCGAACTGCCTTGCGATGTCTTAATTCCCGCCGCCTTGGAAGGCCAACTGACGGGCGAAAACGCGTCTCGCGTGCGCGCCAAATTGATCGTTGAAGGCGCGAACGGCCCGACGATGCCCGAAGCGGACGACATTTTCCGTGATCGCGGCATTATGGTTGTCCCGGACATCCTCGCCAATGCGGGCGGCGTGACCGTTTCGTATTTCGAGTGGGTGCAAGGGTTGCAAGAATTCTTCTGGGACGAGGACGAAGTCTATCGTCGCTTAGAGCGCATCCTGATCCGTGCCTTTGACGATGTGACGGCAACCGCCGAGCGCTATAATGTCGATCTACGCACAGCGGCTCAAATCACCGCCATCAACCGCGTAGCTCAAGCGACTCTCACGCGCGGCTTCTACCCCTAATCGATTGTGAATGACCTGCACTGCCCACCGTTCAACGATGGGCAGTTGCGGTTTCAAGCGCTGAATCCCATCAAAATTTAGATGCATATTTATAACAATCTCGTTCGGCACGCGGCTGCGTGCGGGACAAAATTTTGCTGATTCCCCCTTAATGAACCTAAGATCTCCGTCAAGTGCTATCTGACCCTATATTTTCGTGTAGTTTATCAAAACTGATCCTACAATTTAACTTAAGATTTTTGCCTTATAATTAAAATGTATCGTCGTCAGATTTAACACATTCTGCAAGAGTCTCGGTGAAATAAGGTTGCAACTAAATGTCCGACAATAGGCGCGCCTTGACGGAAGAACTCGAACGCGCACGCCGAGAACTTCAGACAACGCAGAGACACATCACAGAGCTAGAGAATCAACTGGATACTACGACCAACACCACAGCCAACGTGGGGTCCCTTCAAGACGACCTCAACTATGCCGCGCTCGACAATCTGCTTGAGGGGTTTCAGCTCATTGGCTACGATTGGCGCTATCTATTCGTCAATCAAGCAGCAGCGCGTCATAACAATTGTACGCCAGCCGATCTGATCGGGCGTACGATGATGGAATGTTTCCCCGATGTAGAGCACACTCCTGTATTCGCTGTGCTACAGCAGTGCATGGCAGACCGTCGTGTCGTGGAGACAGAGACGGAAATTCTTTATAGTGATGGCAGCAAGCGTTGGTTTGAACTCCATATTCAACCTCAACAAACTGGTCTTTTCATCCTCACGCTGGACATTACCGAACGAAAAGCGCAAGAAAAAATGCTCCATCGTTATGCGCAACGCATGGAAATCTTGCATCAACTTGACCTCGGCATCGTCGGATCAAAGTCCATTGATGAGGTTGTCAACCACGCGCTCAAGCATATGCTCGGTTTGTTTAACTGCCAGCAAATCGGCGTCAGCCTGTTTGATTTTGCCACCAACACTAGTCTGCTGTATGCTGCGAACAGCTTGGCTCCATCCGAACTAGTCGTGGGCGAACGCTATCCGATTTATCCTCAATTTCTCACTAACTTTGGCGCGGATTCCCTCATCATCATTGATGATCTGCTTCAGCATCCCGCCGCCACTTCAGCCTACAAACGCATTACTTCTGATGGGATGCGCTCCAGCTTGCAATCGTTGATCAAGGCGCAGGATCGTCCGCTTGGTGTGCTTTACCTCAATGCCGATACGCCAACCTATTTTACTGATGAACACCGACAGCTTGCCGTTGAAATAACCAAACAGCTTGCCGTTGCCATTCAGCAGCGCCATCTTTCCGAAGCGCTCCGCGAAAGTGAGCATCGCTATCGGACAGTGGTGGAAGATCAGTCAGATTTCATTTGTCGCTATCGTCCCGACCTCACCGTCACGTTTGTCAATCGGGCGTTCAGCGCGGCACACCAGACCACTCCGGAAGCAATGGTTGGAAGAAATTTAAAAGAGATCATCCCAGCACCCTATTTTGCCTCGTTCCTTGCCCATGTGGAGAAACTGGCAGCGTCCACTTCAATTGTCACCTTCGAATCTCCTTTCAGATTACCCGATGGGAGCCTGCGCTGGATTCAGTGGCAGGATCGGGTGCTGAGAGACGACACCGGACGGCTAATCGAGTATCAGGGCGTCGGGCGTGACATCACCGAGCGGCGTCAAATGGAGGAAGAGCTAAAAGCGCTCTATAACGCGACTTCTTACCTCTTCAAAGCCGATAATTTGCCCACGCTCGGACAGCAGATCGTTGAGGCGGTAGTCAAAGAATTTGCGCAGGTGGATTGTGGCCTGCTGTTGGTAGATGAGCCGCAGAACAGCATCCTCCGCTTGAGTCGGGGCGGCAGCTACGACATTCAGCCAGCCACGCCGTTGAGGTTGGATAGTCAAGGGCTGGTGCCATTGGCGATTCGCATGGGTGAGACAGTATACGTGCCCGACGTTACCCATGATGAACACTATATCCCTAGCGTAAAGTCAACCCGCTCTGAACTCGTCATCCCATTGAAAACCTCGCGCGGGGTCTTAGGCGTGCTGGATTTGCAACACACCAAAGTAGACGCGTTCAGCCCGCGCGATCAACGTATCCTTACGGCCTATGCAGAACGTGCGGCGGCAGCGGTAGAGTCGATGCAGCTTTATGAAACGCTCGATCAGCACGCGGTTGAACTTGAACAGCATGTCTCCGAACGCACTGCCGAACTGCAATCCACCAAGGATCGTGTCGAAGCCATTTTGCATAACAGCCCTAACGCAATCCTGTTGGTGAAGCGCGATTTAAGCATTCAACAAGCCAACCTTTCCTTCAATTATCTATTTAAAACGAGTGACAGCCTACAAATAAAAGTGACCGATCTTGTCCACACTGATGATGTCGCCCTCGTTGAGCGGACGATACAGGAAGGTCAGCTCGAAGGACACAACAGGACGATTGAAGTCTGCGCGCGTCGCAGCGATGCCACGACCTTTGAGGCCGAACTTAGCATTGGCATCATCCGGGGCGATGGTTTTGTCTGCACTTTCCGCGACATTACCGAACGCAAACGTGCAGATGCTGCGTTGCGTGATAGCGAAGAGCGGTTCCGCCAGTATTTTGAACTGCCTCTTATCGGCATCGCGATCACGTCGCCGGACAAAGGCTGGCTTCAAGTCAACGACAAGTTGTGCGATATGCTGGGTTATACGCGTGAGGAGTTGATTTACACCACATGGGCAGAAATAACCCACCCCGACGACCTGATCATTGATGTTACGCAATTTGATCGCGTCTTGGCTGGGGAAAGCGAAGGCTACTCCATCGATAAGCGCTACGTTCGCAAAAATGGCAGTGTTCTCCAGACGACCATTACCGCGCGCGCGGTGCGTAACCCAAATGGGCAAATCAACTATTTTATGGCCCTCGTGCAAGACATTACTGAGCGGAAACAAGCCGAAACAGCCCTGCGTGAAAGCGAAGAGCGTTATCGTCTGCTGGCGGACAATGCCACCGATATGGTAATCCGCCTTAGTATGCAGGGCGAATGCCTCTACATTTCTCCATCTATCAAAGCCATTTTAGGCTATGAACCCGATGAGCTAGTGGGACAATCTGTGCTGAATTTCGTCCACGCGGATGATTTTGCTCCGCTTGCAAACCTGCTTATGTTTGGAGAACAACCCGCGAATCCAAAGGTCCTCTATCGTGGGCTTCACAAACAAGGACACTATATTTGGCTAGAAGCCGTTGGGCAAATCATCTCCTCCACAGAAACCGGGACGCCAATCGAGATCATTTCCTCCTCGCGCAATGTGAGTGACCGTCTTCATGCTGAAGAGGCTCTCCGTGAGAGCGAAGAACGCTTCCGCTCGATCGTGAACGGCATCTTAGATTATTCAATTTGTATGCTCAATCCTGATGGCAATATCCTGAGCTGGAATACTGGCGCGGAACGCATCAAGGGCTATTCCGCGTTGGAAAGTCTCGGACAAAATTTCAGCCGTTCGTTTACACCGGAAGATCAAGCGGATGGACTGCCACAACAGATATTGGAAACAGCCCGCTCCGGCAATCATTATATGGGTGAGAGCTGGCAGCTGCGCAAAGATGGATCACGGTTCTGGGCAAGCATCATACTTTCTGCGCTGCGTGATAAAGATGGTAAGCTGATCGGATTCACCAAGGTTATTAGCGACGTCACCGAACGCAAGAAAACCGAAGAAACGCTTCAACTCGCGCTTTCTAAAGAGAAGGAACTCAGCGAACTAAAAACCCGTTTTGTGTCGATGGCCTCGCATGAATTCCGAACGCCGCTCGCGACCATCCTCACGATTACCGAATCCTTGACCTACTATTGGCAAAAGATGAAAGAGGATCAGATTCAGCAGCGCTTGGGACGCATCCAAGAACAAATTAGTTATCTCACCGAGATTATGGATGATGTCTTGCAGCTTGCCCGCTTGCAGGCACGCCGCGCTGAATACAACCCCGTACTGCTAGATTTAACCACCCTCTGCCAGCACGTGATCGATGAGTTCACTGGTCGGCAGGATATTACGAATCAGATCGCCTTCGTTTATGAAGATTCCTTGCCACAGCTCAAGCTGGATCGAAAACTGATGCGGCAAATCCTCAACAATCTGATTTCAAACGCCATTAAGTATTCACCCCAAGCATCAACCGTGACCATCAAATTGACACATGTAGACTCGACAATCGTCCTAAAGGTTAGCGATCGCGGCATCGGGATTCCTCAGTCCGATCTAGACTATCTATTTGAACCTTTCCACCGCGCGAGCAACGTTGGCACCATCGCAGGGACAGGGCTAGGGTTAACCATCATGAAAGAATCGGTTGAACTGCATGGTGGCACAATTAGGGTTGAGAGTCAGGTTGACGTTGGCACTACCTTTACGATCACGTTACCAGTACACTTTGGAAACACATAACTATGACAAAAATTCTTGTAATCGACGACGAAGCCACCCTGCGAGAAGAATTAGTAGACCTGCTCATCTTTGCAGGGTATGATGCAGTGGGGGTTGAAAATGGCATAGTGGGGATCACGTATGCGCTCCAGAATCATCCAGATATCATTCTCTGCGATGTGACGATGCCCCAGATAGATGGTCATAAGGTATTGACTGAACTACGCGCTAACGTAGCCACCGCCGACATCCCCTTTATCTTCATGACGGCCCGTGCTGCCGAAGACGATATACGGCATGGTCTAGATTTGGGCGCGGCTCAATATATCACCAAACCATTCCGCCATAAGGAACTGATCGCGGCGATTGAGGCGCACCTGCATAAATAGGCCAAGCTTGATGACATTTCGCTGGTTTGCACTCAACGAGACGGGGTGTGCCTTGCCGTGGGATGTCATTATTTTCTACGCAAATGATCACATTCTGGTCATCGACATACGCCGTCAAGCCGCACAAAGACTATGATCTATACATATGCGAGATGTCTAGGTTATAGGATTGGGCAACCCACATGTAGCGCACTGTTAATCTCAGCCTTTACCCCGCTGAGAAACATCACTACGGAGAGATGGTCTGCCTATGGCGGTTAAACAGCTTATGAACATCGACTCAAATGTCCCCTTCAGTGATTGGATCTATTGGAAACTCCACGAATCACAAGTCAACAACCTGCTAGACTTCATTCACAGCAGTTGTTTTTATCAATATCGTTACCTCGCTTGGGAAGAAGTACGCATCGGGCGTAATCCATACTTCGATCAAGGTACTGGCTTCGAAGGCTATTTTGTGGGTCGCTGCATTGGTGCAGAAGAAGCCTTGTTGAGGGTTATCAAGGTAGGCGGCGATATGCTGAATAACCTTGTCCGCTTACACCGTCACGAGTATCGTTATCAAGCTCGGATGCTCAAGACGCTGACAGGTGAACAATCGGATCTGCAAACGATCGCGGAATGGGCAGCGGAATTAGGCGCAGAGTTGGCACGGCTGCGCTGCAACCTGATTCGTAATCCCGAAGCCGCCGATTTTCAAGCGGAAACCTATGAACTGGTACGCACCCTGCCATCGATTGAGTATCAACAAGATGCGCACGCCATTCATCAGCATTATTCGCTGGTACGGCGGTTGGTGGAAAATCCGACCAACATTGTCAATCCGTCGTTGCTGCTCAAACCATCGCAGCAAGAGGCGTGGTTGGTCGCACAATCGGTTGGGAAGTTCGGTCATCCGCTTATCCGGGAAGCCTTGCGCGTTTCTCCCAACTAGCAGCTTACCACTCCCCGCATCAAATTGAGACTTGACTCGGCTCATGCGTTCGATTATACTTCTATGTACTAAGCATGTGCCGAGTCGTGTCATGCTAAATTCTGGTGATGTCTCACCAAATGATCCGAATCGGAATTTCTCTCGGAATCGTAGCAAAAATGATCTGAATTAAGCAGAAAAATCAGATCATTTTCAGATCATTTGACCCTTCCCGACCCGATTCAAATGATCTGAATCCCACGCTCAATCAGATCATTGAATGATCGATTCGATCATTTTCAGATCATTGCCTTACCGAGCGTGCGTTCTGTGCCTTCCTTCGCTATTGCAGAGTCCGCTTTTTGTGTAGACTAGCCTTCGTGCCCTATAAGCGGCTGTGCTAGGGTTGGGCACGTTAGGAGCCTACAATTGACGCATCTCTATTTAATCCGCCACGCGGACTATATCTATGATTTGGTCGATGGACAGTATCCCCGTCGTGATCAAGGGCTGTCTCCCGAAGGCGTGTTGCAAGCCGAACGTCTGCGGGATCGCTTCGCACGCAGCGGAGAACTCAAGCCTGACGTGTTCATCTCCAGCCCGGAACGCGGTGCGCACGAGACGGCGCAGATCATCGCCCCCGTGCTAGGGCAGCCGATCATTCTAGATAAGGAGGTGGAGGAGTGGCGCAGCGAAGACGGCAGCTTGAACGATGAAGAGTTCTTCACGCGTTGGGAAGCCGTGCCCGACGCGCAAAAGCCTTATTATCGTTGGGTCGAAGGCTGCGAAAACCTCCGTGAATTTTCGCTCCGCGTGCATCTGGGTCTCAACCGCATCCTCCAAGATTACGACGGCAAGACCATCGTCATTCTCACGCATGGAGCCTACATCCAAGTGACCTTCAGCTATTTCTTTGGCTATGGAGAAGCGAGCAGTCAGTGGGCTACGGCGGAGATCAGACGCACCTCGATCACACATTGGTACAAGAACACAGGCCAGAAGCGGTGGACGCTGGAGCGCTCGAACGATTGCCAGCATTGCGCACCCTAAGCCAGCCTGATCGATTCGCAACTTGAGTGCGAGAGCATCTATGATCATCGCGTTGGTTTGATCTGCTATGTTCTCATGCAACGAAGTTAAGGGAATGATGACAACCTCCGACACCGATTTGAAGCTGTGGTATACAACGCCTGCGCAAGCATGGACGAATGCCTTACCGATTGGCAATGGACGCTTGGGAGCGATGGTTTTCGGCGGCGTCACTCAGGAGCGCCTACAACTGAACGAAGATACGCTGTGGTCTGGCGTGCCTAGACAGTGGAATAACGCGAAGGCACTGGACGCGCTGCCGGAAGTGCGCCGCCTTGTCTTGGCGGGACGCTATGCGGAGGCGAATGAACTTACTAAGCAGATGCAGGGACTATACACGGAATCCTACCAGCCGATGGCGGATTTGCTCTTGGACTTTCCTGCGGTCAGTCGTGAGCATATCACTGACTACTATCGTGACCTCGATCTTGACCGTGCCATCGCCACTACGCGTTATCGCAAGGAGGGGGCAACCTACACGCGCGAGGTATTTTCGAGCTTCCCCGATCAGGTGATCGTGATGCGCATCACATGTGATCAATCTGGCAAACTAACCTTCACGGCACGCTTGGATTGTCTGCATCCATATACTATGCATACTGACGCTACTACGTTAATCTTGCGAGGACGAGCGCCGAGTCATGTCGTACCTAGTTATCTACAAGCCGAAAATCCGATCACGTATGATGAGCACGAAGGGATCGGCTTTGAAGTGCAGGTGCGCTGCGTGGTGAACGGTGGCACGTTGAGCGCCGATAGCGACAAACTCAACATCACAGGCGCAGATTCTGTCCTCCTCCTGCTATCGGCTGGCACCAGTTTTGCGGGCTACGACAAACATCCTGTACGGGACGGCAAAGATCAAGCAGTAGCGGCGTCTCAAGCTCTGCAAGCAGCACTAATGCAACCCTACGAGGTGTTGCAGCAGCGCCACCTCGAAGATCATCAGCGGTTGTTCCGACGTGTCACCCTCGATTTAGGCTCCAGCGCCTACGCCGCGCTGCCTACCGACGAACGCCTGATGCAATGCCGTCTTGATCAATCGCTGTCCTTAGACGCGTATCTAGTTGCGGCGCGAATCAAGCATGACCCACAGATGGAGATGCTGCTATTCCAGTACGGACGCTACTTGCTGATCGCCAGTTCACGCCCCGGCACGCAGCCTGCCAACCTTCAGGGCATCTGGAACGATATGATCCGCCCGCCGTGGAGCGCCAACTACACGCTGAACATCAACGCCGAGATGAATTATTGGATGGCTGAATCCGCCAATCTCGCGGAATGTCATTCGCCGCTGTTCGACTTCATCGCGGGTCTGAGCCTGACGGGCAGCAAGACCGCGCATCTGCATTATGGGGCGCGTGGTTGGGTTGCTCATCACAACAGCGATGTGTGGCGTCATTCCGCGCCAGTGGGCGAGACGAAAGGCAGCCCGACGTGGGCAAACTGGCAAATGGGCGGCGCGTGGTTGTGCCAGCATCTATGGGAACACTATTTGTTCAGCGAAGACATCGACTTCTTACGCGACGAGGCGTATCCGTTGATGAAGGGCGCGGCGGAATTCCTGTTGGATACCTTAGTGGAAGATGGCGCGGGGCATCTGGTTACGCTGCCGTCCACCTCGCCCGAACTGGAATTCTGGGATGCGGAACACCAACCCGTTGCGGTCAGTATGGCGTCTACCATGGACAATGCGATCACATGGGAGCTGTTCACGGCATGCATCGAGGCATGTCACCTATTGGATACCGACGCCGTATTCGCACAGCAGCTTGCCAATGCCCGCAATCAGCTTTACCCATATCAGATCGGCGCACGCGGACAGCTTCAGGAATGGTTCAAGGATTTTGACGAAGTCGAGCCACACCATCGGCATATGTCACACTTATTTGGGCTGCATCCGGGTCGGCAAATCCTGTTCGATGATGCGCCTGAGCTGATACGGGCGATCCGCACGACGCTGGATATTCGCGGCGATCTAAGCACAGGTTGGTCGCTGGCATGGAAGATCAACCACTGGGCACGACTGCGGAACGGCGACCGTGCATATGCGCTGGTACGCTATCTGCTGACGATCATCGATACCAGCCAGATGAACTACAGCGAGGGTGGCGGCGTGTATTCGAACCTGTTTGACGCGCATCCGCCCTTTCAGATCGATGGTAACTTCGGCGCGACCGCCGGCATGACCGAGATGTTGATGCAAAGTCATGGCGGCTTCATCCATCTACTGCCCGCGCTACCGGACACGTGGGCGGCGGGTTCAGTGACAGGACTGCGGGCGCGGGGCGGCTTCGAAGTTGACTTGACGTGGGCGCAGCAGCGCGTGACTCGCGCCGTGATCAGGTCGAGTAAGGGCAATATGTGCCGCGTGCGTGTGGAAGGGGCGTTAACGGTTCAGCGCGATGGTCAAGAAACTATCGAGACGACGCAGACCGGCAACGTGATTGCGTTCAACACTGAGGCGGGAGCTGCCTATACACTGGTGACTAGTTAAACGGCACTCGATTGAACGCATAGGGGGAACATCCACCCCTATGCGTTGCATGGCAATGTCCACACAGCTTACGCTTCCCTGAGCACCTCCCGGATGATCTGCTCTGTTGGTGTCGAGAGGCCGAGTTGCCAGAACTTAGCCCATTGTGGCTCGTACACTTGTAAGGCGGCGTGAACACGGTCATATTCCGTCTGATCGGCTTCAGTCAATTGTCCATCTGCGTCTAGCGCCTCTAGGATCGCGCGCGATGCTCCCAACGTCTTGGTCGCTAGGTCGAACTGCTGTCGGTTCATGAATACCCCTGCGACGCCGATCAAGCACGCGGCAATCGCGTCTAGTTCGTCCAATGGCTGTAGCAGTTTAAGCGATGCCTGAAAATTCTGGAATGCGGAAACGTGATCACCTTGTGCCTGCCGCGTGAAGCCTAAGTTATACAGCATCGTCGCCACGCCCACGCTGAGGTCTAATTCTTGCATCAACGTGAGACTCTCGCGGTAGAAAGGTTCGGCTTCCGCATTTTTCGCCTGAGCACGCAAGACGCCGCCGAGTTCGTACAAGGCGAGGGCAACTGCTTCTGAGCTTCCATGCGTGCGCGCTAAGGTTAAGCTCTCATGCAGCACTGCTTCTGCTCTGGCGAAGTCACCTTTTTTCAGAATTATCTGCCCCATGAGGTTGAGACAGCGCCCGATTCCAGCTTCATTAGCTAACGCGCGGTTCAGATTCAGGCCTGCTTCCAGATAAGGTTCAGCTTCCGCGTCGCTGCCCAACAAGAGTTCTGTTTCGCCCAGACTCTGGAGAATCACCGCTTCACCAACTTGATCGTGAACGGATCGGAAAAGGCTAAGGCTGGTTTTTAGAAACGTGGTGGCGCGCTCGTAATTGGAACGCAGCATCGCCAGCCGACCAGCGCCCTGTGCGGCTTTGGCGTGGACGTGCGTGGATAGTTGATCGGCATGGGTGAATACGCGGTCAATCCATGCCGCGCCTTCGCTAAGTAGGCTTTGTGTCGCCCAATAGCGCCACAGGATGCCAACCATGCGTCCGGCATCTTCAACCATATTTTGCTGCAAAAGCCTTGCTAGTGCAGCTTCCAAATTATAGCGTTCGACCTTCATATATCCGAACCACGCGATCTGGTCACGACCATTTAGGTGGGGTTCGGCTTTTTCGAGCCACTGGCAGTAGTACCGTGTGTGTTTTTGTTGGGTTGGCTCTGTTTCGCCAATGCTATCGAGTTTTTCGTGGGCATATTCGCGTAAGACGGTTAACATCGAGAACACGTCTTTAGCGGGCTGTTGAAGTAGGCTCTTATTCTTGAGCGATTCCAGATCAGAGGTAGCCGTAATCGCTATCGCTGCCTCAGCCAGAAACTGATTTTCAAAAATAGCTAACTGGGCAAATGACCGTTGTTCTTCGGCGTTCAGGAGGTGATAACTCCAGTCTATCGCCCCGCGCATAGTTTGTTGCCGCAATGGCAGGTCGCGCGGGCCTTTGCTCAACAACGCCAGCCGCTTCGTGAGCTGATCCGCAATCTCTGATAAAGCGAGGTCGCGGACGCGTGCCGAGGCCAATTCCAGCGCGAGCGGCAGCCCGTCAAGCTGACGACAGATTTGCGTCACATTCGGGGCATTCCCCGCTGTAAGCGCGAATTCAGGTTGAACCGCCTGCACGCGATCCACGAATAACGCGACGGCGGGCGAACGGCGCAGTTCATCAAGATCGGCGTGTGGGTCGGGCAGCGCGAGCGGAGAAACGACATAATTCCGTTCTCCATAGATAAACAGTGGCTCACGGCTCGTCGCCAGCACCTTTACCCGTGCCGCTGCGGTGAGCAGTTCATTGACGACCGGCGCAGCATCCAGCATATGCTCGAAGTTGTCAAATATCAGCAGCAGTTGGCGCGATTGTAGATATGCTTTGATCAAGTCGAGCAGCGGTTTCTTGCCATCTTCTACGATGTCGAGCGCTTGCACCAGATTTTTGAGGATGGCATCCATGTGGTTGAGTGGAGCAAGCGGGATGAAGTATATCCCATCTTCATATTCATCGAGCAGGGACGCCCCAACCTCGATAGATAAACGGGTCTTGCCAATACCACCGGGGCCTAATAGAGACAGGAGACGCACATTCGGTTGACGCATCAAGCGGCCGATTTCCGCCACATGTTGTTCACGCCCGATCAGCGACGTGATCTGCGCGGGCAGGTTTGTCGGACGTGGCGTGAGCGAATGAACGGGAGCCGCGTTCAGAGGGAATTTTTCTGAAACAGCCTGAAAAATATGCACAGTCTCGTTTATTTCGCGCAGACGGTGCCTCCCAAGATCGCGCAGTTCCAGTGCATCTGGCAGCAGTTTCTTGGTAGCCTCAGAGATGAGGATTTGCCCACCGCGCGCAGCTTTCATGAAACGTGCGGCGCGGTTAAGGGCAATCCCGAAGAATTCATTTCCGCGTTTTTCAGCCTCGCCGGAATAGATGCCCATCTGTACGCTCAGGGCAAGGAGAGGCATTTCAGGTCGGGTAGACGCATTGTACAAGGCACGTTGTATCGCCAGCGCGGCCTCTAGCGCATTCTCGGCTGTATCAAAGACAGCATACATGCTTTCGGCTCCGGTGATAAATATCTTGCCCTGATAAATTTCAACGGTGTCCGATACCACGACTTCATAATGATCGAGTGCAATCGTCATCGCCTCAGGTTGCTGTTCCCAGAGTTGACCGCTGTCTTCAATATCTGCGAAGAGAAAGGTATAAACCTTCGATCCGCGTGTGGCAAAGGTAGGCGGATCGGGGAACACACGGGTCGATTCAGAAGGGACAAATTGTAATGTGATTGGCGTCTCTGACGGTTTACTATCTATGTCCTTCGCAATGGCGGAAAGCTCAGAATCAGGCAGCTCACTGCGGTTAGCACGCATGAATGCATCGCTAAACTCCAGCGCGCTCTGGAATCGGTGTTTTGGCTCTTTTGCCAGCACGCGATCCATCACCGCATTCAGCGCGGGGGGCAAATCGGATCGCGCTTTTGTGATATTCGGAATCGCACGCGTGGCATGTTGAAAGATGATATTCAGGGGGGTATCTGAAATAAAGGGTGGCTGCCCTGTCAAAAGCTCATAGATGACGACGCCGAGTGAATAGATGTCGGCGCGTGAGTCAACTGCCTTTCCCTTGCCTTGTTCAGGCGACATATAGGTGGGCGTGCCGATGACATGTCCGGTCTTGGTCGCCGTCGCGTTAGCCTCTTGCAGTTTGGCAATACCAAAATCAGCAAGGAAGGTGTCACCCTCGCCGTTCAGCAAAACATTGGCGGGCTTTATATCACGGTGAATGACACCTTTGCTATGGGCATAGTCTAACGCGGCGGCAAGTTGACCAAGGAGTTGTGCGACTCTGAATATCGGAAGGGTGCCCTGATGAATGAGATCAGCCAGCGAACCACCCTCAACATAAGGCGTCACGAGATAAAAAATGTCATCCTCGCTGCCGGAATCGTAGAGGGCGAGGATATGGGGGTGCTGCAAGCGCGCGATGGCGAGTGCCTCTCGGCGGAATCGTCGGATGTAGATCGGATCGCGGTCTGGCTGTGGTGGCAGCACTTTGATAGCGCAGTGTCGATCTAATTCTCGATCATATCCTTTGTAGACGGTCGCCATGCCGCCCCGACCAATAAGTTGGACAATTTCATACTTACCCAGCCTGCGTCCAATCAGCGATGAAACCATATCTCAAACGAGCTTTCCAAGATACAGGATTCTCAACTTATGCATGGCCTTGTCTAGGCTATTGAAAATAAAATTCCAATCTTCCGATTGGAACTTAATTTCAATGATGAAGAACTGTCACTTCACATGAAACACAAAGCTACTACGAAAGAGCAGCTTCGTTTGGCCCGGATTTTACTGTGTGCTTTGGAAAGCCACCCACAAAACCGTGTTTTCCATCCCGGAAACACTGTGAAGTCCCAACTTAACGTTTGTGGCAGACACCAGCGTCGAATCCGCAGTCACGCTAGCATTGCCGCTGAACGTGGTCACGATTGTCGCGACTTTGTATTGGTTAGGAGCCTGATCCGCGTAAACCGTGAAGGTCTCCTGCGAAGTCAGCCATGTTGGGGTATGAATTGCCAGAACCATCGATATTCCCTCAGGGATATGTAGTTCATAATGAACTTCTTTCACATCCCAAGGCAGCGTCGAAACAGTGGCACCAATATCCAGAATATCCCCGCTAGAAAGAATGACTGCGGGGTCAGAGCGGCATGCCAGTTTTGCCTCAGCAACGCTTGGGAGCATGAGGATGACCACAAGCGCAATTAAAAGTGATACTCGCTTAACGTGGTTGATTTTCGACATTATGTTTTCCTTACTGGCTCACAATGTCTTACGGTATGGAAAAACATTATATACTAATTTTGCGCACAAATGACCCGAAATGTGTAAAAAGTTTCTGAATTATCTTCCTAGCTTCGAAGCTATTTCACAACGCGAAGAAGGGGTATTCAGCCGGATTCTAGGCAGCAAAACCCCTGTTTTCGACAGGGGTTTACAATTTGCCGAACGGGTTAATCTACGTATCACAAATTCGATCAGCCCTTCAAGCCGGTCGTGGCGATGCCCTCGGTGAACTGCTTCTGTGTAAGGAAGTACAGCAGCAAAATCGGCAACATCGCGATCATCGCCGCCGCCATTTTGAGGTTGGTATACTCACCGCCTTCGGTGCTAAAGGCTTGCAGTGCTACCGAGATCGGACGCCAGTTATCGCTCGCGGTGACGAGAATAGGCCACTCCAACGCACCCCACACACCGATGAAAGCCAGCAGTATGGTGGTGAAGATCGCCGCGCGTGAGATCGGCACTACGATCTGAAACAAAAAGCGCAGATGACTTGCGCCGTCCAAACGAGCGGCCTCCCATAATTCGTCAGGGATCTGCTTGAAGAACTGGCGCAGCAAGAAGATGCTAAACGTATTTGAGAGGAAGGGAATAACCAGCGCAGGCCAGTTATCCATCCACTTGAGCGAGAACGGCAAATTAAGCTGCTTGCCGAATGCCTCAAACGCTTGACTAATACGCGTCACGATGATCAGATTTGGCACCAGCAAGATGATACTCGGTACGAAGATGGTCATCAGGAAGATGCCAAACAACAGATCGCGCCCCGGAAATTTCATTCGGGCGAAGGCATAGGCGGCTAGAACTGCGATGATGGTTTGCCCGGACACGCTCAAGATTTCCAACATCACCGTGTTGAACAGGTAACGCCCGTAATTGCGCTGCGCACCCGCCGTCGGCCCGATTCCCAGCGCGTCCAGATAATTTTCAGGATGCAACTCGCTAGGGATGATGTTGGGCGTGTTGTTGGCTTCGAAACTGTTCATGAACGATTTACCGATCATGAAGAAAAACGGCATGATGTATAGAAGCGCAGCCAACGTCAGCACAGTATAGGTAAAGACGCGGAACGGCGTCAATCCGCGATTCGCAGCATTAGCCATAAAACACCTGATCTCTCGACAAGCGATTCTGAACGGCGGTCAGGATGAGGATGATGCCAAACAGGATGAACGACAGCGCCGCCGCATAAGCCACCGAAGGCGAGGCGTCGCGAATGATCTGGAAGATGTAGACTGTCGCTACGTCCAATGCGCCGCGTTGATCGTTGGTGCGCAATACGTAAATGTGCGTGAAGGCACGAAACGTCCCAATAATCGAGAGCAACGTCAGGAAGAAGGTCGTGGGCGAAATCAGCGGGATGGTGATGTTGCGGAAAGCGCTCCAACGCCCCGCCCCATCTACCTGCGCCGCTTCGTACATTTCCTTCGGCACGGCCCCCAGACCAGACATGAAGATCACTGCGTTATAACCGCTGAAAACCCAAATGCTGTAGAGGATCGCTACGATCAGCGGGAGTGACGGCCCGACGAGGAACGGCGGAATGCCCGTCGTACCGCTGAAGCCTGATCTGCCGCCCGCCGCGATGATCTCGACAACTCCACGCGGGTCACGCAGCCACTGCTGGATTGGAATACCCATCGCCTTGAATAGTTGGTTGACCGCGCCGTTCTGATCGCCGCCAAAGATGATGGCGAACACTGCCGCTGTTGCAACCGTTGGCGCGATATAGGGGATGAAGAAGATGATGCGGTACAGGCTCTTGCCCCATGTGACCTCATGGAATAGCAGATACGCCAGCAGCAACCCGATGACTAGCTGGACGGGCACAGTAAAGGCAGCGTAAAGGACGGTGCGGTAAAGCGAGTCATAAAATTTTGGATCGCCGCCTGCCGCCGCGCTAGGCAGTTCACCGACGAACAGCCAACCCGCAACGAGTAAGACAATGGCAATCAGGTAGGTGCCAAACATGCCTGCATTGGTATCTTTGGCTGAAGCCGTCCGCCACATCACATAAGCCAGCCCGATCATCCCCATTCCGAACAGCATCGTGGAGACCTGAGGCCAGAGCACGAGGATGGCGACGAAATCTTTGAGTGCGAGACCGCTAAGTTCTTGGATACGGGCAGGGTCAACTTTAGACAGCGCGACAATCGCGTTATTCAACAAATCAATCGCAGACAGGTTGTATAGTGCTAACCCGATCACCATCAGCACCAGTACAACGCGCAGCAAGCCTAGCAGCGTCTTGCGCGTCGCCTGTTCGTAGCTATCTAGACCAGCTCTGATGCGCGACACAACGATGACGAGAAACCCACTCACAAAGATACCCACCCACGCAGCGAATTGATTGGTCAGTGGCGCGAGCAGCAGCACGCGTTTGTCGCGCGGGCTGGTCAGCACTTCGGTCAGCGCGTTGATCAGGTGTTGGATTTGCGGGTTCACCGTTGAATACAACTCGGCTAGGACGTAGATCATGAAGCCTAGCCCGCTGAGGAACAACACCAAGGCACCCCACGAATCAACGAGCAGCATCAGGCTTGCTTTGTTGCGGGCGTTGAGCAGGAAATAACCCACGATGCCAATTGCCAAGCCAACCACAGGCCAGAGCACCTGTGAGTAATCGCCAAAAAAGATCATGATTACCAAAGCGATAATGGCTGGCGCAGCGGGGATGGTGGGCAGCAAGTAAGGCCAGAAGTCTACTTTGGCTTTCTGCGCTTCTGCCTGACCACGCTGGATCAGCATCATCCCCCCGATGCTCAACACCAACGCCAGCGCAAACCCGATCATGTAAGCGAGGCTGCCGAGCGCTTTCCCAAACTGGGCTAACCCAACAAACCGCGTTGGGAGAGGCGTGCCATCCTGCATACTCAGGAAGAAGCCGTATAAGACGGGGAAAAGTTGGAAGACAAAAGCGATGATGGCGGCTGGCGCAACAAAAAGCAGCCCGGTCAGTGCTTCGCTCCACTGCTTGTTGCTGGATGCAGTGGATGCGCCCTCACGAACCTGAGCTATTGTGGTCGTCGTGGTAGCCATAAAAACTTGGGTCCTTGTTTCACGTACACTGACGTTGAGACCATCATTTTGATTATAACGAGTGTCAATGCTACATGCTTTTAGCTGGCTTTGATTAAGATCATCAGTAGTGCATGTTAACAGACTGTTAAATCGTTCTGTGCAGCATCCCCCCTCTGACAATTGCGATGAGCCGCATGACAATACGACATATACACAAACTTCACGCAAAATTCATAGGGGAGGGGTTCAAACCGAAAATAAACCATTTATAGTATTAGTATCTAGTCATTATCTTTCGAAAGTACTGTCATGGTGAATATGGGTACCGCTAGTGATGTAAAAGTCTGTCCACGCTGTTCAAATACCCTTGCGGTGACCGATCGTCATTGTCGAAACTGCGGTTATGCGCCACCTGATGGAACCCAAACCGTTACTCTGAAAGTGGAACCGTTAGCCCTCCGTGCCCGTCGGAAAGAATGGACGGTAGATTCTGCGTCAGGATCGTTGACGCTGCATATTCGCGGCATGAATCAGCGCATCCCACTGGAACGTGTTAAGCAGTTGGTGGTCGGTCGTGTCGATGTCGAGAGCGGATTTACCCCTGACCTCGACTTGTCGCCGTTCGGAGCCGTAGATCGAGGCGTTTCGCGCACACATTTGATATTGCACTATCAAAACAATCGGTTGTTTGCGACCGACCTTGGTAGCGCCAATGGCACCTTTATCAATGGTCAGCGCCTGATTCCCGATCAGAGTTACGAAGTGCATGACCGTGATGAACTGATTTTGGGTCGTTTGGGCGTGAACGTGCGTATCAGCCTGAACGATGATGGGTCTGCCGAAGCAGCGGATCGTCTGATCTGAAGCGGATCGAGCGACAGCAATTCGACTTCTTATGCCGCTGGAAACCTGCACCGCGAATGGTCAGGTTTCCAGCGCGTTTTGTATCCCATACTCACCTAACGCAGTGAGAATCAGGCTGTTTGAATCCGATCATAAGACCGATCATAAACTCCCACAAGCATGATCGGTTTGATCATTTTTGTGCTCAGAGCATGATCGGAAAACCACCGAAAAAACTGCGTATGATCGGTTTTATGATCGGAAGTTGAGCAGCCAACCCGATCATACATGATCGGATTGCGCATTTTGGAGTTGAATTCGGAGTGGTGTGTTGAGCGCCAACACTAAATCAGACAACTTGTTCAGTTCAATTCGGCAACACGCGAACAACATTAACACACTATCCAATCTCAGCTATTCTAAACGAACATTTGAGTTGCGTCAAGGGTCTATGAACTGCGTAAGGTGAGTTCCATGTATCCCGCGCGTGGGCTAAATAACTCCTAACGAATCCTCGCTTGCAACAACTCAGTTCTTGTTGAGACTGCTATACTCATTTCGATAGTCGAAATTCGCACTATTCTAGTACCGGTAGTCACTCCTCAAGGTAAGTATTCATGGCTCAAAAGAGCATCAGTATTCATTTCGACAACTTGGCGGGTTTTCAAAACTCGGTGGCGTACGTGAAAGTGGAGGGCAGCGAACAACCTACGCTGATCAAGGTTAGCGGCGAAGATGCCTATGGCAAGCGGTTTGATATTCCTGCGTCTGCCGATAATAAAGCCCTTGCGTTCAAATTTGGCGAAGCGAACGACCCCGCCAAGAGTGAAGCCGATTCGATGTGGCGTGTTATCACTGCGGCGCATCTCGGCAAAGAGAGCGAATTCTGGTGCCGCTCTTGGAATCCGTTCGTCTATAAAGCACAGCCACAGATAGTACAGACGCAATCAGCCAGTGAACTCGTTGAGCACGCTGACTTTGTCAGCAATCTTTACGTCAGCACGACGGGTGGACGCTTTGGGTTAGGCGCATCGCCGCTGAAGAACGGCGGCGTGCTATTTGGCTTTTACCATCCACACGCGGCGCATGTATTCGTAGCGGGCGATTTCAACGATTGGCAGTACCCCGGCACGGAAAAGCCACAGCCCGAACGCTTTCTGGAAATGAAGCTATATCGTGGTTACTTCGACACCCCGAATGTGTGGCTTCTCAAGGTTGATCAGGCGCAAGTTGGGCAGCGCTATAAGTTCTTCATCCAATATGATGCGCTGGCGGGCGATGGCACGCTGGATAACCGCTTTGAAGCCGACCCTTACGCGCGTTTTCTCGAATACGACTATGCGCGTAACGCTTGCATCATCGTTAATCCTTCCCGCTTCGAATGGCATGACGGCGAGTATCACACGCCCGCGATCAATGATCTCATCATCTACGAACTCCATGTGCATGGCTTTACTCATAATCACCCTGATATTCAGCCGGATCATCAGGGTAAGTATGTCGGGCTTGAGGATCGCATCAAGGCGGGCTATTTTGATCGGGTCGGCGCGACGGCGCTTCATCTGCTGCCATTGGCGGAAGTGCCGACACCGCAGGGTGAGGAGTCGCTTGGCTACAATACCTCTCTATTCATGGCGCTTGAGCGCGACTTCGGCACGCCCGACGAGTTTCGCCACCTAGTCGATACCGCCCACCAAGCCAATATCGCTATCATCGCTGATCAGGTCTTCAATCATGCCGCCAACGAATGGAATCCGCTGTGGAAACTGGTGCTGGATCATCCCGACGAGGCACTGCGCGGCGAAGAAGGTGGCTTGTATTTCAGCGGTCAGTCGCCGTGGGGTAACCGCGTCGCGACGGAGCGTACTGAGGTTCAGAATATGCTGATCGACACCTGCAAACTGATGCTGGTCGAGTATCACATCGATGGTTTCCGTTTCGACTTCACCCACAGTTCGACGATGGATCATGGCTTTTTGCAGCGCCTTGCCGACGAATTACAAGCCCTCAAGCCTGACGTGATTTTGATCGCGGAAAATATGCCAAACGAGAACGATTTGAACCGCCAAGGGTTCAACGGCTTCGCACAATGGTGTGACCGTTTCCACGACACGATCAAGGCCATGCTGCGCGAAGGCGAGTTTGAAGGCGTTGATAATCATCCTGAAAATCTGGGCGATATCTTCTACTTTTCTAAGGGCAGTTTCGCCGCCCACACGAATAATGTAGTCAACTTCTGCGAAAGTCACGACGAACACAGCGTGCCGCACGAGGTCAGCTTTGTAGAAGACCTGAATTCGCCACAAGCCAAAGAGCGTAAAGCGCGCCTCGGCCTGATGTCTGCAATGGTGGCGTTAGGGCAACCGATGCTGTACATGGGACAGGAATTCGGGGTCGAGCGCGCCCGTAACCATGTCTATTTTGATTTCCCCGCCAATTTAGATGAGCATGGCTTCTTCCAGTGGGCTTCACGCCTGATCCGCTTGCGCCGTCGCTATCCGGGGCTGAAGCTGAACGGCTATAACCCGATAGAGGAGGGCGAATTCACGTGGTCGCTCGGCCCGCGGCTAGGAGAACGACAAGGAAATGGTCAGCGTGTGATCGGTTGGCGTGCTACGCCTTCGAATCAGGCTTTCGACGTACTGGTCGTGCTGCTCAATCTGGAAAATCACGCCGTCGAAGTGGACGTTGATTTCGGCAAACCGGGCACGTGGGTGCGGCTGGCAAGCATCGATGCGGTAAATGACATCGCACCGGAAGGCACCAACAGCGCCGACGATCCACAAGCGCTGCGGCTAGATGACGGGATAGCACGCGGATTTGTGCTGCCCGATTCGTCTGGCTTCATTTATAAGCTGGAGCGCCCTGTCGGCTAACAGACAGCAACCCATCTCACTGTCTTCCATTGTTCAGCAGAAAGGGCTGATCATGACCTTGCTCATCATCGACATCGGCAGTTCATCGGTGCGCGCGCTGCTGTTCGACCATGACGCGCGCCCGATTGATGAAGCCATGACCCGAACGCCGTATCAATTCACTACCACCCCACCGGGTGCGGCGACCGTCGAGGCCGAACAGCTACGCGAGATGGTTGAGCAATGCTTAGACAAACTGCTCGACCATCCGGCCGCGCAGTCGATTGAAGCGGTGGGCATGGCGACGTTCGTTGGTAACGTGCTCGGCATCGATAAGGACGGTCAGCCCGTGACGCCTGTGTTCACCTACGCCGACTTGCGCAGCGCGGAGTACGTTGACAGACTGCGTGGGCAGATCGATCTGGAAGCGGCACATCAGCGTACGGGCTGCCTCCTCCACACTGCCTATCTGCCCGCGCGCTTGGCATGGCTGCGCGAAACACAACCAGACGTATGGACGAAGGTGCATCAGTGGATCGACCTCGGCGCATATCTATATCGCACATGGTTTGGTGACGCTCCTAGCAGTTATTCTGTGGCCTCGTGGAGCGGCTTGCTAGACCGCGCCCGCCTGACATGGGATGCTGAGTGGCTGCGTGTGCTTGGCCTACCTGCCGAGCAATTCCCTGTGCTTGGTGACTACTCCGACGCGCAACATGGCTTGCAGGCGGCTTATGCGGAACGCTGGCCTAGCCTGCGCGATGTTCCGTTCTACCTTGCAATTGGCGATGGCGCAGCCGCGAATGTCGGCGTCGGCGCGGTCGAGGCGGGGCAGATCGCGCTGACGATTGGCACCACCGCCGCGTTACGCGTGGTTACGCAAGCCGAGCTGCCAGATGTGCCCTCCGGCTTATGGAGCTACCGCGTGGATCGTGCCCATCATCTGATCGGCGGGGCGACCACAGAAGGTGGCAACATCTTCCAGTGGGCACAAAGCACCCTGCGCCTAGACGATCAACAGGCCATCGAGCAGCACCTAGCAAAGGCTGCGCCTGATGGACACGGCTTGACGTTCTTGCCACTGCTGGCAGGTGAACGCAGCCCGGGTTGGGCAACTAACGCGACGGGCAGCATCAACGGGTTGCGGCTGTCTACAGTGCCGATGGACATCCTCCAAGCCGCGCTCGAAGGGGTGGCGCTGCGACTGTCGCTGATCGCGGATCAACTGCGGGCGATCACGGGGGACGCGCCGACGGTGTTGACGGGCGGCGGCGCGCTGGATGCCTCGCCCGCGTGGGCGCAGATCGTGGCGAACGCGTTGAACCGCCCCTTGCGGATGTTGACGACTGCTGAGACGACAGCACGCGGGGTCGCCGTGCTCGTCCTTAGCCACTTGAAGCGCCGTTCGCTATCGGCATTTGCGTTAGCGGTTTCACACGAGGTCACGCCGCAACCGGAACACGTCGCCGTGCTGCGCAATGCGCGCGACCGCCAGCAGGAACAATATGCCAAACTGGTGTCCCGTTAGCGGTAAGATACGTTGACGAACGCGCATCACAGGCACATACTAGAGACACTTGCTTTTACATTCCTCACGATTGGAATGGTCGAATGCATTTATGGGAGGATGTATGAAATCGATTACGCTTCGTTTACTGCTCTGCCTTCTCCTCGTCGTGACTGCCGTGAGCGTGTTCCATACGCCAGCTTACGCGCAAGATGGCACGACCACGTTGACATGGTCGATTGAAGGCGTTAACGACCTCAGTTCGCTTGACCCCGCCAAGGCCAGCAACGCGCAGGACTTCCAAGTCGTCGGCTTGCTGTACGCGGGCTTGGTGCGGGTCGATGAGTCGCTCGTGCCCGTGCCCGATCTGGCGGAAAGCTGGACGGTTTCCGACGATGGCTTGACTTACACATTCAAGCTCAAGAGCGACATCAAGTTCTCGGACGGTTCCGCAATTACACCGGACGACTTCATCTTCTCGCTGGAACATGCCCTCGATCCGAGCACAGGCGGCTGGACTGGCCCGTTCTATCTATCGAATATCGTCGGCGCAGATGACGTGGCGGCGGGCAAAACTACCTCGCTGACTGGCGTCAAAGCGGTTGATGCGCAGACCATCGAGATCAAGATCAAGCAACCGTCCGCGTACTTCTTGAGCCAGCTTACCTTCGGTTCCGCGAAGGTCATCTCCAAGGCTGGTGCGCAGACGAAAGATTGGGATTTGAACCCGATTGCCAGCGGCGCGTTCCAGATTCAGGCGTGGAATCGCGGTCAGAACATCATCCTCGTGCCTAACAAGAATTACTGGCAGCCCGCCAGCAAGATCAGCACGCTGACGATGCCGTTCTTCCAAGACAGCGAAACCGCCTATCAACTGTACCGCACGGGCGGCTTGGACATCATGGGCAGCCAGCAGAACCCGATTCCGGCGGTTCACGTGCCGGAAGTGAAGGATAGCCCCGATTACAAGTCCGGCGTCAGCTTTGCCACGCGCTATGTTGGTTTCAACAACGTGGTCGCGCCGTTCAATAATGTGGACGTGCGGCAGGCGTTTGCGCTGGCAATCGACAAAGAGACGTTAGCCAACAGCGTCCTCGCGGGCACGGTGAAGGCGACTGACCGTATCCTGCCGAACGGTATCCCCGGTTCGGAAACCCCGATCAAGGTGCTGCACTTCGACGCTCAGGCCGCCAAAGATGCGCTGGCGAAGGCGGGCGTAACGCCGGAAAGCATCGGCAAGATCACGCTGACCTACGGCGTCGAAGGCGATAACGAGCGCGTTGTGACCGTGCTGCAAGCCATGTGGAAGGAAAACCTCGGCGTAGACGTGACGCTGGAACCGCTGGAACTGGCGACCTTCAGCGCCAAACTCAACGAGATGATCCAGACCCCTGAAACGGGCTTGCAAGCCTATTACAGCATCTGGGGCGCGGACTATCCCGACCCGCAGAACTTCCTGTCGCAGCAGTTGCGCACTGGCGTCGGCAATAACAACGGTCACTACTCGAACGCCAAGTTCGATGAACTGGTTGATCAGGCTGACGTGCTGGTGAACGACCTCAACAAGCGCCTTGAGCTGTACGGTCAGGCCGAAGAACTCGCCGTGAACGAGGTGGGCTGGCTGCCGCTGTACAATCCGAGTTTCAATCTGCTGATGAAGCCGTATGTGCAGGGCATGTACGTGACAGGTCAAGGGTTGGTGATCGCGGATTATGGCGCGCTGGCGGGTAAAGCTCCGTAAGCGCACCAACTCACTGATTATCGATTATCTTACGGGTTGGGATGGGCTGTCGTTCATCCCGACCCTGTGCGTCTCACTTTCCACACGTGATCCATGTTCAAGCTGATCTTCCGCCGTTTGATTACCCTGCCTTTCGTGATCATCGCGATCACCTTCGTCACCTTCGCGGTTGGCTACCTCGCGCCGGGTGATCCGATCCTGACGATGATGGGCGCACGCCACGATGATGCTTTGTACGCGCGGCTGCGGCATCTGTACGGGCTGGATTTGCCGTTTCACGAGCAGTATGTCAACTACCTATCCGGCCTCGCACGGGGCGACCTCGGTTTGTCGTTCCGGTTTCAGGGGCGCGCGGTGTGGGATTTGATCAAGGACGGCGTGCCCGTTTCCGTCGGCTTGGGAGGCTTGGCGCTGCTGCTCAGTGTGGTGATCGGCATCCCGACGGGCGTACTCGCGGCGCTGCGCCAGAACCAGTGGCCTGATCGCGGCAGCATGGCGTTGATGGTGGCCTTCTACGCGATCCCCAGTTTTGTGTTGATCCCGATCCTCCAATGGTTGAATTATCAGGCGTTCAGTCACGTTTGGCCTTCGCTGCCACCGGCTGGATGGGGGACGGCGAGCCATCTGGTGCTGCCCGTCCTTGTGTTATCGGCGGCAAGCATGGGTTACATCGCGCGGCTGACGCGTTCCACGATGCTCGACACGCTGCGCCAAGATTACATCCGCACGGCGTATGCCAAAGGATTGCACGACCGCGCCGTACATTGGCGGCACGCCTTCCGCAACGCACTGCTGCCGGTGATCACGGTGTTGGGGCCAGCGGTGGCGTTCCTCGTGACGGGCGCGTTCGTGGTGGAGAACCTATTCGCGATCCCCGGCATCGGGTTCTTGTCCGTGCAGGCGATCCAGCAGCGCGACTATCCGGTGATCCAAGGGACGACGGTGATTCTGGCGACGACCATCCTGATCATGAATCTGGTGGTGGACATCCTGTACCTGATCCTTGATCCGCGCGTCCATGTTGAGGGCTGACCAACGTGGCATTGCGGCGATGTGGCGGCAGCCGGATGGCGCATGATCCCTAAAATGATCCTGTTCTGCGGAGAACTTGGGATCATCTGCCATTCAACTCTTATGTTTGATCCGGTGTTCTGAAAAGATGAGACGATGATCGCTTTACACGAGCATGATTTTGACCCGATCATTGGCTCGTATGATATGAGGAGTGCAGTCTCTGTTATGCGACGTGTAGGCTGTCGCTGATAACTGGTGCGCAGAGAGGCACATCCGCTGATGCAGTGCCGTCGTGTTTCCATTGGTCTGGAAGTGAGCCACCAAGCCCGCCTTCGAGACTTAGAACGATAGCTTAAATATTCTAGCATATTTGGCGATAGAGTCAAGCCATTAGAATTAAGGTTCGCATAAGACATCGTTAGCGAAGGATTGAGAGATTGGATCATTGGAAGCGATGAGCACATCAGAAGCAACTCCGCTCATAGTCGCACGCGCCGAACGCAACCCCACGCGCGAATTCTGGCGGCGTTTGCTGCGCAACCGTGCCGCGCTGATCAGTTTGCTCACGCTGGTGTTGTTGATTCTGTTGGCGGCGGTGGGGCCAAGCCTGTACGCCATCAGCCCGATCAAGCCGGATTACGCGGCGATCAACAGCCTGTTCACGGGTAAGCATCCGCTCGGCACGGATAACCTCGGACGAGATACACTAGCTCGGCTGCTGTATGGGCTGCGCGTGTCGCTGATCGTGGCTTTTTACGTGGAAACGCTGAATGTGAGTTTAGGCGTCACGCTCGGTTTGGTCGCGGGCTATTTCGGCGGTATTCCTGACGTGATCATCACGCGCATCGCGGATATGCTGTTCGCGTTCCCCGGTTTGCTGCTGGCAATCTTGATCGCGGCAGTGTTCGGCACACCTGTGACGGAACGATTCGGCGGGATCGGTCGGCTGCTGCTGGTGGCGGGCGCGATCAGTCTTGTGTCGTGGCCTTTGATGGCGCGATTGGTGCGCAGTCAAACGCTGGTGTTGAAGGAGCAGGAATTCGTGCTGGCGGCGCGTTCGCTCGGCGCAAGCGATTGGCAAATCCTCGCGCATCATGTGCTGCCCAACTTGATCGGGCAGGTGATCGTGGCGGTGACGCTCGACATCGGCGGCGTGGTGGTGAGCGAGTCGGTGCTGAGTCTGCTCGGACTCGGCATCCAGCCGCCTGATCCGAGCATCGGCAAGATGATCACGGACTCGATCCCGTATCTGGAGGCGAACGCGTGGCAGGTGATCGTGCCGAGTCTGGCGCTGATGCTGATCGTGATGAGCGCGTCGTTTCTGGGCGATGGGCTGCGGGATGCTTTTGATCCGGGGACACAGCATTGAGCAATATCCGATGATAAAGCGGACGAGCTGAGAGTGAGCGAAACGCCGCGCAGGTTGGTTGGCAATGCCGCCCGACGTTGAAACGTCAGGCTTAGAGAACGAAGTCCCGAATGGGTCTCACGCGGTCAAAGGAAAAATATGCGAACGGAAGCCGAGCAAGCCATCCGCGCGATGGTCAACCGAGAAACACAGGCATGGGATACGCAAGATGCCGATGCGTTAGTGGATTTGTTTCATCCCGACATGGTGTGGCCCTGGCCTGCGACGGCACAAGCCCACGATCCGATGGAGTGGGTGATGGGCATGGGGCGCTATGATCGGGCACGCTGGCGGGCGAGCTGGCAAGCTCTGTTTGATACGCATCGGTTGGTTCACAATATCCGCGAAATCAGGCGGATCGAAGTGACAGACGAGGCGGACGGCGGGTTCGCGGTGGTAGATATTGATACGCTGTGGCAGCACACGGATGGAACGCTGCAACACTGGCAGGGGCGCGTGTGCAAGGTGTATACCAAAGTCAACGAGACATGGAAGTTGATCTCTCATATCGGCGTACTGACATATCCGTGATGCCTGTGATCACAGCGGGCGGAAGCGGTAGACGCGCCCTTCGGCTATCGAGATGTACAGCCACCCATCAGGGCTGATAACGAGCGAATAAGGGCGGTAGGGATGAAAGGATGTCTTGATGATGGAGGCGTCCGAGGTGGTTTGCTGAGAATAGGGAATCAGACGTCCAGTGCTGGCAACTGCACCCGCCGCATCCAAGCGGGCGACGATCAAGGTGTGCCCAGAAATTACCGTGTTGTCCCATGAACCAGCGAAGCAGATGAATAAGGCTCCAGTGTACTGTGGAAAGGCATTGGCGGCATAATATACAATGCCCGTCGGATGGCTGTCCGCGTCAAAAGTGAGGATCGGGGCGGTGGTGGTCGCGCAGTAGTCAGCCGTCGCGCCGTCGATGCCCGCGATGGGACGGCGCTGCGCATCACAACGAGGCCAACCAAAATCGAGACCAGTCTGCCCCGCCGGAACTACATTCAATTCCGCCGCCTGATTCTGGCGTTCATTGTCCACGATATACAGCGCGCCGTCTGGCGTCCAAGTGAAGCTGTAGGCATCGCGCAGCCCGGTCGCCACGATGCGGCTGTCGCTGCCATCGAGCGCGAAGCTCAAGAGGGCGGCACGGCGCGCGTCCGGCTCAAGACAGCTATCGCAACTAGCGGCTTTGGCGACATAGAGGCGGCGATCCGGCCCGACGCGCACATCACCGAGCCAACCGCCGCTGCGCCCCGGTAGATCGCGCACCAAAATCGTCTGTTCCGCGCTGCCGTCGTCGTCATTGTCGGTCAGTTTGAGCAGCATGGTATCGCTGGAGACATACCAAGCACTGGTCGGTTCGTCGTAAGTCAGGCCGAGCGGTGGCTCCGGCAGATCGGCGGCGAATACGGTAGGCTTTTCAAAATAGTGATTCCCGTCGGGTTTCATGCGCCAAATTTGATTGAGCGCGGGTCGGGCGACATATAAGGTGCCATCGGGCGTAAAGGCCAACCCACCGACCGATCTAAGCCCTTCGTTGCGGAGTTCCTCAAAGACCGTTTCTAGGCAAGTTTCAGGCGGGATATAGACCCACTGCGTGCGCTGTGCGCAGGGCGGGTTGGTAGGCGTCTGCGCTGCGGTGGGCGAGTAAACAAACAAACCTAGCAAGAGCAAACCAAGGACAGAGCGCAAGAAGGTCAATTCAGTAGTCCGTGATCGTGCAAGAAGGTATTGACGAGGTTGGCTACAAGCGCATTGCCCGCCGCGTTCAGATGTGGATCGGTCGGGAAGAACACCTGCTGATGCTGCGCAGCGGCAGCTTGCAGTCCGGGCAGCAGATCGAAGCAGGTGAGGTGCTGCTCGTCGCAGAATTTCAACAGCCGCACGCGGGTTTCTGCCAGCGCATCCACAGCCGCTTGACCGAGTTTGGGTTCCGTCAGCGCGCGGTAGACTTCTTCCTTGGTAGGCATCAGGATGATCACGAAGTCACCGCCGTTTTTCTCCACGCGATCACGGGTATCGAGAATGGCCTGATGTGAGAGCTGTTCGCCTTCGCGGTTGCGTGGCTGTGTCATGTCGAACGAGTCGCGGATGTAGGTTTGACCGAAAAATATGTCCACGCCTTGATCGATCACGCGGTAGGGATCGACAAACATGTCTACGCCCGGATCACGACGAGTCAGCGCGTCGATGACCGCGTACACTACCGAATTTTGCCTGAGCCAACGCTGCAAATCGCTGTCTGCGGTGGTGATGGCAGTAGACTCTGATGGCGGAGTCTGATTGGTGCCGTCTAGGACTGCCAGCCCGTAATCGTCGTTGTAGTCGTTGCCGTAAAATTGCCATAAGACGAGGCGGGGCTGCTTCAAGCCCAGTTCGGGTTTGGCGACGAAATCGTAGAATAAGCGCGCGTGACCGAGCGAGCCTGTCACAGGCTGCCCTAGATTGCTGATCGGCAGATTGGCGGCTTTAGAAAGCTCGGAAACCCAACAGTCCTCGACGCGGGTGAAGCAGAAGGTGTGAGAATCGCCAAGCGCGACGGCCTGCACAACGCCATCGGTCGGCGGCGGCGAACGGAAGCCGACACGACCACCCCACCACGCATAGGAACTGACGGGGAAGATCACCGTAGGGCTGCCCGCTTGCAGCAGATCGACGGCATCCGGTCGGACGATGGTGAGATAGTCACGATCGGACTGCCACAATGGTGGCGGCGCTAGACGCTGGTCACTGAAGGGAGAAGTACGCACATCTCGCAAGGCGATTTGTAGATTTTGAGGCAGCGAAGCGTACAGCAGACGAATGCCGATTTCCGCGATGAGCAAAGCCAGCAGCAGCCCAAAGCAGACCAGCAGGAGCCGTATGAGGAGACGGCGCATAGTCAACTGATCCAGTCGCGGTGGACGGGATCCCATGTGCGGTGCAGGTAAGCGTTCTTGCACGCCTTACACACCCTGCCGCTATCGACTTCGCGCGAGTCGCGCCAACGCCAACGCACCACACCGCCATGAAACTTGCAGTACGGACGCTGGCAGACGGGGCAGTAATCGCCTTCTTCTAGGCCGCTATCGCCGTAACGCTTTTTCTCGTCGGCGTTGCTATCGCAAATGTGACAATACGGTACACGCATGATCCACCTAGCTCTGATTTGCTCCCTTCTCCTCTGGTTACACTTTAACAAATACCTTGTATTCGTAGGACAGACATGAAACAGGAGTCGGAATATCTGTATAAAGCATAACAGTTACCTAGTGCAAGGCAACTGCAATTACCCTCCGCATGAGTCGAGGAAACCTCTTGATCGGACACACGAGGGCGTCATCATGTCGTTGGGATGGGAGGATGATAGGAACAAGCCACCTACAAGGCAAATAGGTGGCGTTCCGATAGGCACTACTACGAATCGCCAAGATCGCCCAAAATTCCTTGCATCATGGCATCTTCAAAGCTGATCTTTGAGCCGTTGTTGGTGTTGGCGTTGGAATTCGTTGAAGCCGAATTGAACAAGTCATCCGCCTGACTCAAATCGATGGAACCGAGTTTGTCGAAAATATCCGGATCGAAGTTGGCAATGGCTTCGGCGGGCGGTGGCGGTGGTTCCGACGCGGCGGCCTTAGGCTTCGGATCGTGCCTTGGTTGAAGGTGCCGGATTTCTTCGGTTTTGCGACGGCGATGGGTACCGGTCTGATCTTTCTTGGCCGGAGCAGCAATTGGCTGTGTGCTGAACGCAATATCCGTGCCGATCATGCCCAACATCTCATTGATGGCGGTAAAGCCAAACCGGCGCACATTACCGAGCGCGGTATTCGGCGCGTTGCCGTCAAAAATCAGGATCACCACATGATGCAGCCCAAGCGCCAAGGCAAAAAGATCGCTGCGATCACCATCGTAGTACTGCATCACGCGCGGCTGCGCCCCGATGATGGGCAGCATCTTTGCCAAGCCATGCAGCGAACTCCCCAATACCGACGCGATCAGATCGCGATCTACATAGCCAGCCGCACCCTCGTGACTCAGGACTTTGCCCGCACGGCTGCTCAACACCACTGCCATCGCGCCCACATCGCGCATCAGTTGGAAGAGCGGGCGAGATAACTTGCTGGTGTCGATTTCTGGAACGGGCAGCAAATCTTCGTCGTGAGAAACATCCTTGGGGGCGGCTTCGGGGCCATCCAACGCAACGCGCATGGCACGGATGAAGGCTTCCGCGATGAACGGACGACGCAGGTAGACAAATAAGGAGTCGTCGGTGTGGTCTTCCAAGGCCGGATCGGTCGCTTCGCCCAACACGATCACAGGCAAGGCCGCGAGTTCGCGTTTGGCTTGCAGCGCCAAGGTCGGGCCGTCGATGGCATCTTCTAGCGTCTGCGTGATGACGAGCAGATCGGCACCGCTGGATTTTAGCTCCGCCAGCGCATCTTCGACCGAGTGAACGTGGATAAAGCGCGGACGGCGATCCAGCAGATCCAACGCACTGCGGACGATGTTATAGAGTTCCTGCTTACTGTCAACGACGATGATGCGTGGGTTTCTGGAAGCCATGAGTTATGCCTACATTTGTTTCCGAGATAGATTGCCACGTTACTACGTGAGAATTAAGTAACATTCTAAACTGCAAAGAGCTATGGGGCAAGCACATCAATTTCTAAAATGATAGCACCAAACACCGGAATTTCTACCGGGATTGGTGAATAATTGAGATAGGGTTGTGACGATTTTCTAACCCAAAAGAGGCGTTGTGCTCGGCATACATGTCCATGACATCAAGACCGAGCAGCACTCATTAGAGATGGTTCCTCATACGGATTTTTCTTGAAGGCGAGGCAGACGAATTGTGAAGGTGCTGCCCGCTCCGGCACGTCCTTCGCTGGCGGCGGAAATGCTGCCGCCGTGTGCTTCTGTGAAGGCGCGCGCGATGGCAAGCCCCAACCCTGCGCCGCCTGTCTGACGATTGCGGCTCGGATCGGCACGGTAGAAGCGCTCAAACACATGGGGCAAATGCTCTGGCGAGATGCCTTCGCCGCTGTCCTTCACCCGAATTGTTAAGGCAGTCGGTTCGGGTACCAGACTCACTTGAATTGACCCTTCCGCAGGTGTGTGCGCCAGCGCATTGGCAATCAGGTTACTGAGCACTTGCGAGAGACGCGTCGGATCGCCGGACACGACGAGCGGTTGGGTTGGCACGTCCGCGCTCAGACCGATGTGCTCCTGTTCTGCCAGCGCGCTGAATGTCTCTACCTGTGCGTTGACCAGTTTGGTCAGATCGACGGGCTGTTTGTTGAGCGATAATTTCGACGCCTCCGCCTGACTGAGTTCATGCAGATCGCTGACGAGGCGGCTGAGGACGCGCGTTTGATCATACAGCTTGGAGATTTCGGCCTTTTCCAGCGGATATACGTCATCGAGGACGGCTTGCAGATTACCTTGTAAGACAGTTAGCGGCGTGCGCAGTTCGTGCGCTACATCTGCGACGAGATTACGGCGGAGTTGTTCCGCACGTTCGAGTTCTTTGGTCATCTCGTTGAAGGCGTGCGCCACTTGTTTGATTTCCGCTGCGCCTTCTACTTTGACCTGTACATAGCGACGTTGAGCGCCGATGCTGCGGGCGGCTTCGGCTAGACGGGTGAGGGGAGCGGTCAGGCTGCGGCTCGTCCAGATGCCAGCGAATATACTCACGAGACCAACGATCACGAGGACATTGATCAATGTTTCCGTCAAGCGTTGGAGCATAACGCCGTTGGGATTATTGGGCGGACGCAGCGTGACACGTTCAAACAGGAGGTAGCCACGTGGCTGCCCATCAACCACGATAGGAACAGTATCTTTCAACTGCTGGTCAGTGAGTTTACGGCCTATCTGCGTGCCGCTGATGATGACGCCATCGAGGTCGGTGACAGAGAGCGTCAGATTGCCATCTGCCCCCAACCAAATCACGTTAGGATGTTCCGTCCAGAAATTCTCGATCCCCGTCCAGCCGTCGTGAGTCTGATAGTATTCTTGAAGCTGGCTGACTAGCCCATCAGGGCGATTGATTTCATCCGAGATAACCCCTTGCGCATTGCGAGGCCCCGCGAGCACACTGCTGGTGATCGCGATGATGACCCCGCTCATGACAAAGACGCTGCCAAACGCCAGACTTAACCGCACCCACAGCCGATTGGCTATCCTCATGAATTTGTCCCGGCAAAGCGGTAACCAATGCCATATACCGTCTGAATATAAACCGGCTGAGAGGGATCGTGCTCGATTTTGCGCCGCAGATTCTTGATGTGGCTGTCAAGCGTGCGCTCCAAGCTCTCACTATCGAAACCGAGAACGCGTTCCGCTAGATCGGCGCGCGCAAAGGCATAACCGGGCGCTTCCATGAACGTGTGCAGCAGCTTGAACTCTGTCGGCGTCAATTCAACATGCTTACCCGCCAACGTGACCTGATGTTGATTGACATCGAGCATGAGATCGCCCGCCTGAATCAGATGTTGTCGTGCGCTACTATCGCCCAAGGTGCGCCGCAAGACCGTGCGGACACGCGCCACGACCTCGCGCGGGTTAAAGGGCTTGGTCACGTAGTCATCCGCGCCCAGTTCAAGCCCGATGATCTTGTCTGTATCCTCGACACGGGCGGTGAGCATGATGATCGGAATGTTCTTGATCGCTGAATCGGTGCGCACCATGCGCGTCACGTCCCAGCCATCGCGATCCGGCAGCATGAGGTCAAGAATCACTAAACTAGGATTCTCGCGGCGCATCATGTGCAGCGCCGTGTTGCCATCATTGGCAGTGAGAACCTGAAAACCCGCTTGCTCCAAGTAGGATCGGATCAGGCGGACGATCTCGCGGTCGTCATCCACCACGAGGATGCGTTGATTGGTCGTGCTCATTTCTGGCTTCATAGATTCCAACTCTGCTGATTGCACGGATACACCCCATCTACTCTAATTAATATAGGAAATCTGTCACGCGAGCAAGCTGTTTTTCCGAAATAATTGGAATTCGGGTGTTGCACGAGGCGGAAAGCTAGCGCGTCTGAGACCTAACGCTATTTTCCCACGTGGGTATGGAAAAGCTGTGGAGAAACACGGCACAAGGTGTGAAGGCAAGGCACCGATCTCAGCGCGGCGGATCATTGACGTAGCCTTATCACAATGTCATCATAGGCGACGCTATCAATTATCGGTTGCACGGCATCATCACGCCAATCTCGGACAATTTGCTGGTAACGTAAATTCACAATTCCTCATATTGACATTGATCTATGTTCTACCTTACAATCTATGCGGATTATGCAGTTGAGTGCATAAATGGCATAAGTTGGTTATGAGCGAACGCAATCTACTTGAACCACCCAAGATCGTGACTGTTAGCTTCGACATCCAAGCTGTGTACAACATTCTGGACACGCTGGAAAGTCTGGCTACGCATCTCGATCACTCTGGCACCAGCGAGTGGATTCAACGCACGGCGTCGCAGATGTCGCCAGAGCTAACGCGTGAGCTGCATCAGGTAACGGCGTTGTTCGTCATGCCCGCCATGAAAATGTCCACGCTGCCACATCAGGACGATTTTGTCGCGTTCATTGATGCGATTGCAGCGCGCGAACCGGTGCAATTGCGGGATGAATATCTTGCCGTGCTGGTGCGTGAGGTGTTTGGCAACGCGGCGCAGCTTAACAAACTGCCAGCACCGCCAAAGCCTGATCAACTGCTTGAACATGCCGAGGTGTTCCTGCGCTGGATGGAACTGACCTTCCGGGACAAGAACAGCAACTTCCCGATCTTGCCGGAATTCCATGAGCTGATCATCGATCCGGTACGTTACCAAGCCACCGTCGTCACCGTGCTGCGCCGACTGTGGTACGGCTATCTGGAGGAAGATTGGAAGCGGCATCTAGCCCTGCTGCAAGAATGCGTGCGGGCATACCAACAGCTTAACTTGAGCGGACTGACTGCGCTGGAAGCGATCCGCGCAGTGACGGGACGCGACGTAAGCCTGAACAACCTGTTTGATTTCAGCACGCCTGAACACCTGATGTTCGTGCCGTCGGCGCATCTCGGCCCGTACCTGAGCAAGCTTGGCAGCGGCCCCTCCGTCCGCATTATGTTTGGCGCTAGATTGCCGACCGGTATCGCAGGGCCGACCGCGTTAAGCCGTTCCGATGTACTGGTACGCTTGAACGCGTTAGCCGATGATACCCGGCTGCGCATCCTAGAACTGCTGGCGCATGAAGGCGAATTACGCGCCCAAGACATCATCGCGCGGCTGGAGCTGGGACAATCGAGTGTGTCGCGTCATCTCACTCAGTTGTGCGCGACGGGCTACATCACGGAGCGCCGACGCGATGTGAACAAGTCGTATACCTTGAATGCTGACCGCCTTGATGACACTTTTTCAGCATTGAGGCGATTGTTAAAGCGATAGTAGTTTTGTATCAGACTTTTGCGAGGCTGATACAAGTTGAGTCGAACCGAAAACGACAGCCACTACAACGTAAATAATGCAACCAATTGATGGTTGAGGCTGTTTCAGAAGTGTAGTCATAGTTCTGAGGAGCACGTATCATGTTCAATTCTCCAGAGATGCTTGACCTCGTTGCACAGCGTCAACGTGAAATTCGGGAGCAAATCTTATTGGAACGGTTAGCCGAGAGCCTGACGCCGGAACATCAACCCCGCTATGCCGCCTTTTTAGCCAGCGTCGGTGGCACGCTGATCACGATTGGTGAAGCCTTGCAGCGTCGTTATGCGGGGCTATGCGAGAAGGTGAACGCATCCAAGGATTTGCCGATGGTGGACGACGGGCTGCGGCTGCGCGCGTAACCAGCACCCCTTGAACATAGTGCTATCAGTGCTGACACAAGACAAGTTTTGTCCTGTAGGCACAATCCATGGGTAGCACTAATGCGCAAGCGGGTGCAAGAGCCAACTCTTGGCATTGCACTAAGAGCACAGCCGATATGGTGTTCCGAAGATGTCTCTCCTACGGAACACCATATCGACTACCGATTTCCTCAAACAGTCCTCACGGCAACATAATTAGCCATGCCGCTGCATAAAGCGATGCAGCCGCTCTAACGCATCCTCGATCTTTTCATAAGCCGTAGCATAACTCGCCCGCGCGAAGCCCGCCCCGCTTGGCCCGAAGGCAGAACCGGGCACCATCGCCACGTGTTCCTCAGCGAGCAGCGTATCCGCGAAGGTATCGGAGTCCATGCCAGACGCTTGGATATTCGGGAAGGCATAAAACGCACCGCGCGGCTCAAAGCAGGTCAGCCCTAATTCGTTGAAACCACCGACAATGAGCTTGCGACGGCGATCATATTCCGCCAACATCGCCGCTACGTCTTCCTCCGCGTTTTCCATCGCTACGATAGCCGCCGCCTGCGCCGTGGTGGGCGCGGACATGATGGTATATTGATGCACCTTGCGCATGGCTGCCAGCAGCGGAGCCGACGCCGCAGCATAGCCGATGCGCCAACCCGTCATAGCGTGGCTTTTACTGAAACCGCCCAAGGCGATAGTGCGCTCCCGCATGTTCGGCAGCCCCGCGAAATGTACATGTTGGAAGCCGTACACCAGCCGATCATAGATTTCGTCCGAGATGACGATCAGATCATGCTTTTCCGCCAGCGCCGCGATCTTGAGCATCGTCTCGCGTTCCATCACCGCGCCCGTCGGGTTGTTGGGATAGCCGATCAGCAGGGCTTTGGTTTTCGGCGTGATGGCGGCTTCGATGGCTTCCGGCTGCACCTGAAAGTTATCTTTCATGTAGGTGGGGACGGTGACCGCCTTGCCGCCCGCGAAGATGACTTCGGCGGTGTAGGCCACGAAACACGGCTCTGGCACGATCACCTCGTCGCCGGGATCGAGGATGGCGGTCATTGCCAGATACAAGGCTTCGCTGACGCCGACCGTCACCAGTAGTTCATGCTCAGGATCGTACTCGATGCCATACAGCTTGTGTAGATAGGCAGACAGTGCGCGACGCATCTCGACCGTGCCAGAATTGCTGGTGTAGTGCGTTTCGCCATGCCGCAGCGAGTTGATTCCGGCGTCGAGGACGCGCTGCGGGGTGACGAAATCAGGCTCGCCAATGCCGAGTGAGATCACATCTTGCATGGTGGCGGCGATGTCGAAGAACTTGCGGATGCCAGACGGAGGGACGGCTTGGACACGCTGAGAGATGAAATCACGCATAAGAACTTGTTCCTTGGTAAGGAGGCTAGTGGGCAGTCGTCAGTGCTTGAAAATCGATTAATTCTCGTAATGATACTAAATCAGGGTCATTGGGTGCCCATTCCCGCAGTGAGCCATCGATGGCGAAGGCCGACGGAAGGAGCGTAAGGGCTTGATCGGTCAGACCAGTTTTGGCGTAGATACAGGCGAGATCGTAGATGCCGACGGCGCGGAGTTCGCCATCCGCGAAGGTATCGAAGCGATCACGCATTTCTTCTTGCAGCCGCCGCGCCCGATCTGCCATGTCGTGCTCGATATAGTAACCGTTGAAATGCGCCAGCGGATGCGAGTAGCACATGCTGACCAGCCGAGGCCACATGGTACCGTTATTCAGCCACGCCGCCGCGCCCGATTCGGTCAATTGTGCATCCGTCAACTTGGTGATCTGTTCGAGCAAACGCGGGTAGGCGATTTCCCACTGCGCGCGGATGGCTGACCACGGCGTATCACGGTAGCTGTCGTAGATTTCGCGGTTGTAGTCACGATTGTTGTCGAAGACGGGTGTGCCCACATCATCCTTGTTGAGCGTGGCGTCAAGCTGCTTGACACGCCAGTTGAGCCAGTAGACAACGTGCGCTAGGTTGTCTTTGCCTGACCAGCGTTCCCATGTGCTCGGCTCTTGCGCGGCGACGGGTTCGACGGTGGCGATGAATTCGCGGTGGATACCTTGCACGTAACGGAGGAGGTCGAGGAGTTCAGCTTGCATGATACTTCTCACTTTCTGGTGAAGTCCGGTTACTCGTCAGCAAACGACTAGCGTACTGCTGACGAGTCCATCCTACTCAATAAGCCGAGGTCAACTGCTCATCCGAAAGGGTAGCTGCCTCAAACCACCGCCGAGGAAGTGTCCCCGATATTCAGGACGGACGCATGTCCGTCTACTTTGGCCTTCTGACCGATCAGGCTTTGTTCCAACACGGCATTGGTGATCTCCGCGCTTTCATCGATGACGGAATCGCGGATGATGCTGCCCGTGACTTTGACATTCGCACCGATGGCGACGTGCGGGCCGATGACCGAGCCTTCGATCTTGGCGGAGGGATGAATATAGACCGGCTCGATGATGGCGCTGTTCTTGGCGGCGGCGCGGGCTTCTTCGGTATTGCCGTTGCCATGCGCCAGTAGGTAGCGATTGGTTTCCAGCACCGCATCGGGCAGCCCCGCATCTAACCAGACGGTGATCGGTTGTGTGCGGAACTTCGCGCCGCCTTCGATCATCATGGTCATGGCGTCCGCGAGGAAGAATTCGCCCTTGAGCATCTTGTCTTTTCTGGTCAGCAGTTGATCGACTGCGTTGATCAACTTTTTGCCGCTGCTGAAATAGTACAGGCCAACGACCGCCAATTTATTCTCATCGGTGGAGGGCTTTTCCACAAAGCGCGTAATGTAGCCCTGCGCGTCCAAGGCCGCGACCCCGAAACGGCGCGGGTCTTCGACTTCTTTGACGAAGATCAGGGCGTCATCGGTGAAGGATTTGAGCGTGTTCAGGTCGGTTTCGAACAGCGTATCCGCGAAGATGACGAAAACGGCTTCGTCGGTTTGCAGGTATTCGCGCGCGAGTGAAATAGCGTGTGCTTGACCGAGCATTTCTTTCTGCTCGACAAACTGTGCCTTGACCTTGTAGTTTTCGCGGATGTACTTCTCGATCTGGTCACCGAGATAACCCGTGATAAAGATGTATTCCGACACATCCAGCCCGCTCAGTTTGTCGATCAGGTGTCCGAGCACAGCTTTACCAGCAACGGAAAACAGCGGTTTGGGCTTGGTGAAGGTATGCGGACGCAACCGAGTTCCAAAACCAGCGAGAGGGATGACCACTTTCATGCGAAACAACTCCCTTGAGAATAGTGCTAAGTGCTAAGTCCTTAGTGCTGAGTAAATACGATAATCAGGCTTAACGTGATAGAAAATCGTGGACACCAATTCATAATGGCGCTTCGTTCACTGGATTTTCATCCGCTACCGTAGTTAATACACTAACAATACAGATAATAGCTCAACAAACGCTCAAACTCGGCAGCCTTGGTGTTTCAGGTTCGTTAAAATTTGCCGACGGACTCACCGATGCAGATGGGATGCACCCACCGTGTCGTTCGGGACTCAAAATCCCGCCATTGTGATTGTGGCGAGTCCGTCTTGTAACCAATAGCACCATGCATGACCAAGTTGAGCACAGCCACTAGAGATCGGGCAATTGGCTGTGCCAGTCGGTGGCTTGCTCGTAAGCGTAGGCAGCGCGTAGGATTATCTCTTCGCCAAAGGCAGGGCCGAGCAGTTGCAACCCGATGGGTAGTTTGGCGCTGTCGAAACCGCACGGTACGCTGATCCCACAGATGCCCGCCAAGCTGGTCGGGATGGTAAACACGTCCTCCAGATACATTTGCAGCGGATCGTTGACCTTTTCCCCGATTTTCCACGCGGTGCGCGGCGCGACAGGACAGGCGATCACGTCCACCGCTGCGAAGGCTTTGTCGAAATCCCCCTTGATCAACGTGCGGACTTTTTGGGCTTTCAGGTAGTAGGCGTCGAAGTAGCCAGCCGAAAGCGTGTAGGTACCGAGCATGATGCGGCGTTTGACTTCCGCGCCGAAGCGCTTGCCGCGCGTGGCCTTGTATGAGTCCCACATCTCCTCGCGATCTTCCCGCTTCCCGAAGCGCACGCCGTCATAGCGGGCGAGGTTAGCGGAGGCTTCCGACGGCGCGACGATGTAATAGACGGGGATGCCATAGTCGGTGTAGGGCAGGCTGATCTCGACGATTTCCGCGCCGAGGACTTTGAGCAGGTCGATGGCAGCGCGCACATTTTGATCGACTTCGGGCTGCATCCCATCGATGAAATATTCTTTGGGGACTCCCACGCGCAGCCCTTTGATCTCGCCCGTCAAGCTCTTGGCGTAGTCGGGGACAGGCGTGATCATGCTGGTCGAGTCGAGCGGATCATGCCCCGCGATCACTTGCAGCAGAGTCGCCGCGTCCTGTACATTCCGCGCCAAGGGGCCGATCTGGTCGAGCGAGGAGGCGTAGGCAATCGCGCCGTAGCGAGAAACGCGCCCGTAGCTTGGCTTCATGCCGACGACACCGCACATCGCACCGGGTTGGCGGATCGAGCCGCCCGTGTCAGTACCGAGCGCGCCAAGCGCTAACTTGGCAGCAATGGCTGCCGCGCTACCGCCGCTGGTGCCGCCGGGGATGCGTTCAGTATCCCAAGGATTATGGGTAACGCAGTAGCCAGAGTTCTCGGTAGATGACCCCATCGCGAATTCATCGGTGTTGGTTTTGCCGAGCAGCACCGCACCCGCATCAAACATGCGCTGTACCGCCGTCGCGGAATAAGGCGGCACGAAGCCTTCGAGAATGCGCGATCCGGCGGTGGATTGGACGCCTTCTGTACACAGAATGTCCTTAATGCCAACCGGTACGCCTAGCAAAGGTGCATCTTCACCATGCGCGCGGCGCTCATCGGCACGCTTGGCATCGGCAAGAGCGCGGTCAGCCGTCACCGTGAGATAAGCATTGATCTGCGAGTCAAGTCGCTGGATGCGATCTAGGTAGGCTTGTGTCAATTCGACAGACGAGACTTGTTTGGTACGCAGTGCTGACAGCGCTTCGTTCAGCGTCAGATCAATCAGACTCATGGGGTATCCTTGCGCAAATTACCGATTCAGGAAAGGTTTCACAAACCGTCCCAAGTATAGCAGATAGACGAGCAGATTTCCGCTGTGAAGCTGACACATCGATGCGGCGGCGGGTGCCGTTTGAGGGCATCGAACAGAAGCCATGCTTCCGATCAGGGAGCACGAGTCAGGAGGGAAAAATAAACCCGAAAATGGTCTGATTTTTCTGCCTAAAAAGTGCATTCGCACATCCGTCCAAGCAGACCAGTTCGAAAATTCTAACCTTGCCTATGTGCGGACATGGAAAACACCTCACTTTTCTGGTCGTTTGTTCATTTTGCCAACACGGCAAATCACCAGCGACAGTTCCTTCTGAGCAAATTTTCACGAACTTTTTATGACTCCGAATCTACTTTTTACAGAAATTAATAGTATATTGTTGATGGGCATTTAAGAATTGCATGAAAGGCAAAAATCATGTTTCGTCGTTCACAATTCGTCCTATTAGCTGTCGCTATTATCTTATCCGTTCTTGTCCTCCCGACCGCGAGCGTATTCGCAGCTTCTGTCACCAGCCCTGACATCGCTGTGAATGGCTGTACCCTGACCGTGAGCTTCGACTCAACGTCGCCTGCCATCTCCTACAACGTCACCATTTATGATGACTTCGTAGCGGTTGGTTCGCTGACGCAGTCCGGCGCTGCTGGTCAGACTTTGAGTTTTGTCTATACCTTTACTGAGATCGGCACGGCGGTGCCCGGTATCGGCATTTATGTGTATGCCGATGGTGTGCAACAATACGCCAACGACCCATTCACGGCGATTGACACCAACTGCGTGCCCGGTGCGGGTGGTTGCTCGTTGACAGATGGCAGCTATCAGGCGCTGCTGCCGCTCGGTGCCGTGCTGTATTGGGGGCCGGATGAGAGCAAGCTGGTTCAACCCTATACGACCATCCCCTTCGGCAATGTCGTGACCGTCATCGACAACGACAATCCGGGTTGGTATCACATCCTGTGGGCTTGCGGTGAGTACTACATCAAGACGACCAACGTCTCGCCCAACCCCGCCAAGATCACCAAGCCGTTCATCACTCCTAAGTCCAACAAGTGATTTGGTAGACTGCCGAGTGCCTGTTCCCACGAGTGATACTGCTCGTGGGACTTTGATACCTCCTGTGTTGGACGCCAGCACAGGAGGTTCTTTATTGGAAATCTGGCGTAATCGGCACTTCTCCCCTTGACGGATCGATCAGGGTTTGCTACCTTTTAATCATAATTTCATATTGCAGGGGAGCCTACGTTATTAGGCTGAGAGGATGCGCATACACGGCATCGACCCTTGACCTGATCCAGATCATGCTGGCGTAGGGAGCACCACTTCACCGTGAACCAACACCCTCCCAGCCGGAAGGGTGTTTTTTATGGTATATACCGTGATCGCTGCCAACGGCGATTTGGTGGATGGCGAGGCCGTCCGCTCGGCGCTGGCGCTGCCATTCGACCAACCATCGCTGATCATCGCGGCGGATGGTGGGCTGCGTCATCTCGTGGCGTTAGGGATGACGCCTAACGTCGTGATTGGCGACATGGATTCGGCTGATCCGGCGCAGCTTGCCGAGGCCGAACGCGGCGGTGCTGAACTCCTGCGATTTTCCCCACACAAAAATGAAACCGATCTGGAATTGGCGGTACTGGAAGCGGTCAAGCGCGGCGGCGATGTGATCCGCATCATCGGCGCATTGGGCGACCGTTTTGACCAGAGCATCAGCAACGTACATTTACTAGCGCTGCCCGAATTGCGCGGCTGCAAGGCCAGTTTGGTGAGTGGAAAACAAACCTTAAGCCTGAGCTTCCCCGGCGAAACCGTGCTCACCGGCAATCCGGGCGATACCGTATCGCTGATCCCCGTGGCGGGGGATGCCAGCGGGATCGTGACGGAGCAGCTTGAATATCCGCTGCGGCATGAAACACTGCGGTTCGGGGCGGCGCGCGGTGTCAGTAATGTGATGCTCATACAGCAAGCAAAATTTAGCTTCGAGACGGGCGTGTTGCTCGTTGTGCACACCATAGGGAGAGCGTAACTATGTCTAGTCGTATTGTGACAGTGGGCGTGGAAGTGCTGCCGCTGCACGAAGATCCGTATCCCATCGTGGATCGGGCGATTGCCGCGATCAAGGCGACGGGGATCAAACATGAAGTCTCGCCGTTGGAGACGGTGCTCGAAGGCACGCTGGATGAATGCCTCGCGGCGGTGAAGGCGGCACACGAAGCGTGTTTTGAGGCGGGCGTGCGGCGGGCAGTAACGATTGTCAAGATCGCGGACTCGGTGACGGGTTCGACCATCGATGACAAGATGGTGAAGTACCGTTGACAACCCGATCTACGTTACTGCGCCCCGTCGCCGTCGCACTGGATGCGTTCGGGCGGCGGCCTGTGCTGCCCTTGTTGATCCTCGTTGGCCTTGTGTGTTTGTGGCAGGCGTTGGCGCAGCTCGATCAGTCGCGCATCAAGGTCATCCCCGCGCCGTCTGAGATCGCGGCGGCGGCATGGCGAACACAGGAGACACTGCTCACCCGACACATTCCAGCGACACTGCTGGTGACGGCGCTCGGCACGGGAATCGCGGTGGCGTTCGGCTTAGTGGTGGCGACCGCCCTCGATTTCTCGCCACTGCTGCGACGGGCGGTGTATCCGCTGCTGATCGCGTCGCAGACGATCCCCACCATCGCGCTGGCGACGATCCTCGTGATGATCTTCGGCTTCGCGCTGCTGCCTAAAGTGATCGTGGTGGTGCTGTTCTGCTTTTTTCCGGTGATGGTGAACACCATCGACGGGTTGGCGGCGACCGATCCCGATCTGCTGGCGTTGCTGCGCTCGATGGGCGCGACAAGCTGGCAGCGGTGGCGGATGGTGCGCTTTCCGGCGGCGCTGCCTTCCTTCTTCAGCGGGCTGCGTGTGGCGATGACCTACAGCGTGACGGGCGCGATCACGAGCGAGTATGTGATGGGATCGCAAGACGGACTAGGGCAGTATCTGCGCGCGGCGTATCAATCGGGCAAGACCGACCAAGCCTTCGCCGCCATCGCCATCGTCGCGCTGCTAAGTATCGCACTGGTGCTGATCGTGTCCGCTGTGGAACGGTTAGCGCTGCCGTGGTTTTTCTCGCAAGCCCGATCGACGCATTGGAACGAACCGGGTATTTATTGAGAGGTTGAGATGAAACGAACATTCGCAATTTTTGCTGTGTTATTGGTGGCGTTGATGGCTGTCAGTAACGCGGCGCTGCCTGCACAGGCGACCAGTAATCAAGAAGCAACCGCGACTCCCGCCGCCACCAGCGATCCGCTCGGCGGCGCGACGGAGTTCGCCAAAGCCACGCAGCCCACCGACATCAAAGTGATGCTGGATTGGACGCCGAACACGAATCATGCGGGCTTATACATCGCCCAAGAAAAAGGGTACTTCAAAGACGCCAATTTGAACGTGGAACTGCTGCCGCCCGGTGATGCGCTGCCAGAACAGGTAGTGGGATTGAACACCGTGCAGTTCGGCGTGAGCTATTCCGAAGGATTCTCGTTTAACCGTGTGAGCGGCGTCCCGATTGTGTCCATCGCCGCGATTTTGCAGCATAACACATCAGGCTTCGCAGCGCTGCACGAGAAGCACCCGCTGAAGACGCCCGCCGACTTGAAGGGCTTGCGATACGGCGCGTTCGGATCGCCCATCGAGCAGCCGTTCATCGATACGCTGATGAAGTGTGAAGGCGTGACGGATAGCACTATCGAGATGATCAACGTCGGCTACGTCGATCCGCTGCCGCTGCTGGAGCGCGACAAGATCGATTTTACATGGCTGTTTTACGGGTGGGACGGCTTGCGCAGTCAGGTCGCTGGACTGCCACTGGACATCATCATGTTGAAGGATTACACACAGTGCGTACCGGATTACTACACGCCGATCTTGATCACGAACGAGGAGATGATCAAGACGCAGCCGGATGTTGTCAAGGCGTTCGTACAGGCGGCGGCGCGCGGATACGCAGACGCGATCAAGAATCCAGCGGAAGCGGCGGATATTTTGCTAAAGGCCGCGCCTGACCTCGATCCGGCGCTGGTGAAATTGAGTGCGGAATGGTTAGCGTCGCAGTATCAGGCTGATGCGTCCCAGTGGGGCGAGCAGCAAGCCGAGGTCTGGCAGAAATTCGTAGACTTCATGGTGACGAATAAGGTGCTGGACAAAGCGTATGACGTGAACGCAGCGTTCACGAACGATTATTTGCCGCGAAAATAGCCGAGGACGCTGACCGTTTTGCCTGTCGCATCAAGCACATGCAGTGTCTCGCACGGACAGGTTCAACATCGCGAGAACGCAGCTACCGCCCTGTGAGCGACGGGCGCGGTAGCTGTGAGGTGCCTCAGTAGATTAGTCCAGCGTTTCGAAATAGCGTTTGACTTCCGCACGGGTAAGATACCAACCTACTAAAGCGTTGCAGGCGGCGATCCCAAACGCCAATAGGATCAACGACGCCCCTAGCTTCGAGCCATCCGCATAGGCGATCTTGAGGGCGGGGATCGACAGCAGCGAAACGGCGGTCATGAGGCCGGAAAGGACGAGCGTCGAAGAACGCGACGAGGGTTGGTTGGCCCACAGTCCGAGCGCGCACATCACCATCCACGCGCCGACCAGCGCGCCCGCCGCGACCATGATCAGGAGCATGACGAGGCCGCTGGTGTAGAAGTGGTTGCCTGCCGCCATATACCACGCCATCGATACGACCGAAGTGATCATAAAAATGACTCCTAACAAGAAGCTAATGCCCATCAGTAGATAGAAGCCAATCACGAACGCGACGCCATCGGGGCGTGAATAGACGGCACGGACGGTGCCCGTTGTAGTTTTCAGCATGGAGCGTTTTATCCTTGCGTTTGGTTGCGATGGTCACAGTGTAGGCTGAGATGGCGGCGGCATATACAGCAGTGTGCAGGAAGTGGGGTTCATACTTTCGAGGGAAACAAACAGGGCAGATCGAGTGACCTGCCCTGAGCGCATGACGATAGAAGCGCGATTAGTGCTTGGTCGCGGCAAGCATCAGTTTTTGCATCAGCGGCACCATGTCAGCGGGATTCGGGTGGATGCCTTCATCGAGCATGGCACTGCCGTAGAGCGCTTCGACCACTTCGCTGGCGAGCGTTTCGTCCGTCAGCGACGACAAGTTGTGGATCAGCGGATGGCGCGGGTTGATCTCCAAGATGCGTTTGGGCGCTTCGTATTCTTGCCCCAACGCCTTGTAGACGCGCTCCATATCCGCGCCGAAGCCCTTGTCCGACGAGACGAGACGGGCGGGACTGGTGGTCAGCACCTTCGACTCACGGACGGCAGCGACTTTATCACCGAGCACCGTTTCGATGCGGTTGAGCAGCGAATTCAAGACATTTTCGACCAGCGGATCTTCTTCCGGCGGGGCGTTTTCATCCTTCTTCGCATCGGGCAGGCTGAGATCGGCATCCGCTGCGTTGTGCAGTTTTTTGCCATCATATTCGGGCAGCGAATTGACCATAAAACTGTCGATGGTTTCATTCAGGAGCAGCACTTCGATGCCGCGCGCCTTGAAGGGTTCCAAGTGCGGGCTGCGCTGCAAGGACTTCAGATCGTCGCCAAAGAGGTAGTAAATCTCGCTCTGGCCTTCGATCATGCGTCCGATGTAGTCCTTGAGCGTGACCCAACCCTCTTGCGTGGAGGAGTGGAAGCGCACCAGACCTGCCAACCGATCTTTGCTGCTGGCGTCGGTGACGATCCCTTCCTTGATCAGACGTCCAAATTCGTTCCACAGCGTCAAGAATTTGTCGGGGTCTTTCTCCGATAGGTTGTTGAGTTCGGTGATGACCTTGCCCGTCAACGTTTGCTTGAGACGCTGCATCAGGCGGTTGGACTGCACCGTTTCGCGGCTGATGTTGAGCGGCAAATCTTCGGAATCGACTACGCCATGAATGAAGCGCATCCAATCCGGCAGCAGATCTTTGCTGTGCTGCTGGATGAGCACTTTGCGCGCGTAGAGCTGCGGCCCGCCTTGATGATCCTGCTGGAAGATGCCGCGATCCAGCTTGGACGGGATGAACAGCAGGCTGTAGAACTGCACGGGCGCATCGCTGACCTGATGGATGGTCACCAGCGGCTTTTCGAAGTCGTAAGTAAGCTGCTGATAGAATTCTTTGTATTCGTCCTCGGTCACTTCGCGCGGGGTGCGCCGCCAGATCGCGGTTTGGGCATTGGCAACGGTCTCACCGATGTAGATCGGGAAGGCGACGTAATTCGAGTGCTTCTTGATGATGTTTTTCAGGCGATAATCGTTCAGGAATTCGTCGGCATCTTCTTTGACGTGGATCACGATGTCGGTGCCGCGTGTGGTCTTTTCCGCTGGCTCGATGGTATAGGCGTTGCTGCCGTCGCTCGTCCATGTGTAGGCGGTTTCGTCTAGGCGGTACGAACGTGAGGTCACGCTGACCTTATCCGCGACCATGAAGACGGAATAGAAGCCGACGCCGAACTGCCCGATGATGTCTGTCGAGCCGCTGCCCTTCTCTTTGAGCGCGTTGAGGAACGAGGATGCCCCCGAATGCGCAATGGTGCCAAGATTCTCGATCATCTCGTCGTGGTTCATGCCGATGCCGTTATCGCTGACGGTGATCGTCTTGGCGTCTTTGTCGAAACTGATGTGGATGGCGGGTTCGGCTTCGGGATCGAGCACGTCTTTGTTGGTGAGGAGTTCAAACTGCATCCGGTTGATGGCATCGGAAGCGTTGGAAACAATCTCACGCAAGAAAATCTCGCGGTCAGTGTACAGCGAGTGAACGAGGATGTTCAGTAGCTGCTGTACCTCCGCACGGAATTCGAAAGTTTGAGTCGCTGTAGACATAGGCGATCTTCCCCTACTACAATACAGGTTTAAGGATGCGATTTACTCTAGCGAATGATGTTAACGAATTTTTGTTAGACTTACGCAAGAAATTGGTAGAAGGAAGCTTTGATTTTGCGGGGATGATATACCCAGTCGGCAATATTGGAGGATAAACTAAGAGGTTCAAGTGCTAGATTCATCATTTGATGCCTCAGCCGTCGAAAGCATCGATGCCACCGCAGCCCTTAAATCCGACAACTGTTCGACAGCATTCCACACAAAGTTCAAATCAACTTTGTCATAGTTGTGAATAAGGAAGTCCCGAAAGCCTACAATTTGTTTCCAAGGAATATTGGTGTAATCAGCGAGGATCTCACCGGGTAAACACTTTACAATTTCTCCAATGACTTCATATGAACGAATAACAGCATTCTGCGTTTTGCGATCCTGAAAGAATTCGGTTCGCCCGTCAGCAACAAAGTCCTCAATATCATGAATCTGAGTTAACAAGTCTTTCAGATATGCCACAACGCGTGTCATAACTTCGTTGCGTCCTTGAGCGCGTGGAGTTTGATCGCTGGTTTGAGCGTGTCATCAGTGGAGAGATCAACTTCGCGGTGTAGTAATTCTCCTAGCGCCTGCCACAAGCCGACCATATCCCAGATTGTCGATTCAGGACGGAATTGAACAAGGAAGTCAACATCACTATCAGGCTGTGCTTCGCCCCGCGCAACTGAACCGAAGATGCGCACATTGTACGCACCATAATGTGAAGCGAGTTGAAGGATTTGATCGCGTTTATTCCCAATAATGTCATGGATCCCTAAGCCGTGTTGAACCACCATGTCATGGATCTCCATGTTTTTCTTAGACAATTATAGGGGCATTTGCCAATCGAGATCGATAATAAACAGCGGGACAACTATGAGATTGCCCGCTGTTGAGAAGCGGCTGTGAGTTTTATTCATCGCAGTTACAGCATCAGCACGGCGGCGATGGGCAGGCTGAGGATGGCGCAGAAGACGATGCCCTTGAAGTAGTTCTTCACCTGTAGGGTTAACGTCATGTACTCCGCATAGTTCAGGCTTTCTGTGCCGGGGAGTACCATGAATTTCGGCTTCATCACGGTCAGCACGAGGTAATCGATCACGGCGGCATCGAACAGGTTGAAGATGTTCGTGATCAAGAACACGTGCAGATAGGCCGTCAAAAAGGGCAGTGTGCCGCCGTTCATGGCCTTGAGCTGCAAGCCGGAGACGAACGGAATGCCGAACATGAGCAGCAGAAATGGCACCATCATGGCGGCTTGCAGGCGTTTTTCCTGCTTGGTGTTGGGCGGAACTTGGCGGCGCAGCTCGACAGGATAGTCTTGCAGCCACAGACGCGGGTTATAGATCAGCGATCCGAAGATCACGATGCCGAGCGCAAGGCTCAACAACAGTCCGTCGATCAGGATACGTTCTAGCGATAGCATTTTCCCCTCCGATTTGATTTGTCTATCATTAATTTTAGACTAGTCTAATTTTGTGTCAATGTATAAGTCATCAAAAGTCTTGAAAAATGTCGTAAAAATCGAAGCGGTTGTAACATCCACGTGGATACGACGACTAATCAAGGTTGTATTTTCCCTTTCCATTATGTGGAGCACCTTCATGACTGAACAGAGCGCAGTAACGGTATACGGGGCGACGTGGTGCCCGGATTGCCGCCGCAGCAAGAAATTTCTGAGCGAGCAGTTGATCCGCTTTCAGTGGGTGGATATTGAAGAAAACGAAGATGGGCGCAAACTGGTCGAGGCGAAAAATAACGGCAAGCGCATCATCCCGACGATTGTGTTTGAAGACGGCTCGTTTCTGGTGGAGCCGAGCAACGCCGACTTAGCCAGCAAATTAGGCTTGCAAACCAAGCCCAAACGTGAAGTTTACGATCTGGTCATCATTGGCGGCGGGCCATGCGGCCTGACGGCGGCACTATACGCGGCGCGCGAGGGCGTGGAAACGTTGGTGATCGAGCGTAGCGGCTTGGGCGGGCAAGCAGGAACAACCGCCGAGATCGCGAATTTCCCCGGCTTCCCCGATGGCGTGGCGGGCGCAGAGTTCGCGGATCGGTTGGTGGCGCAGGCGAAGAAGTTCGGCGTGGAGATATTGCAAGCGCAAGAGGTCAACGCGATTGATCCCGACGAGATGGGCGTGAAGGCGATTGATCTAGGGGATGGCACGCATATCCACGCGGACGCGGTATTAATCGCGACGGGCGCATCGTATCGGCGGTTGGGCGTGCCGGGGGAAGAAGATCATATCGGCGCGGGCGTGCATTACTGCGCGACGTGTGACGGCCCGTTCTACAAAGGCGCGGATAACGTGACCGTGATCGGCGGCGGCAACAGCGCCACCGAAGAGAGCTTGCACCTGTTGAAGTTCGTGCCACGCGTGCATATGCTGGTGCGCGGCGACTTGACCGCCAGCAAGACCGCGATTGATAAGGTGACGACCGAACCGGGGATCACGCTGCACCTGAACGCGAAAGTCAGGGAGATCAAAGGGCAAAGCGGCAAGGTCAATCAGGTGGTGTACGAAACGAAGGACGGCGCGACCGAAACGCTCGATACGCCCGCCGCATTTGTGTTCATCGGTCAGAAGCCGAACACCGATTTCCTGAAAGGCAGAGTACGCATGGATGAGTACGGCTTCATCGTGACGGGACACGATCTGATGCATGGCGGCGAAAAGATGACGCGCGTACCGTTCAACATGGAAACGAGCGCGGCGGGCGTGTTCGCGGCGGGAGATTGTCGTGTGGGGAGCACCAAGCAAGTCGCCAGCGCGGTTGGCGAGGGAGCCAGCGCCGCCATCGCGATCCGCGAATACCTGAAGACGATCTGATCGGCAGAACTGGCTACCTCGTTTTTAGCCAAGTTGCCGCGCCGCTTATTTCACCGCGCATTCTCCGCCTGATGGTTTTGCGTTAGTATGGTTCAACCCGAAGACGGCGCAAGGGTTGGGCGGAATGCGTAAGGAATAAGCGGTATGATGTTGGAAATGAAGGTGAGCAGCCGAACACGAGCAGTATGGATCGCGGGCATGGCGGTGCTGCTGCTGGCGGGGTTGTTGATTAGTGGGACGGGCTACCGACACGGGCTGCCTTACATCGACTATCCTGATGAAATGACGATCTGGACGATGGGGCGCGCGACGATTGACCCGACGTGGCCTATGTTCCAGCCACAGTATCCGCCCGGTCTGCTGTTCGTGTCCGCGACGATCCAGCGCTTACAAGAGGCGGCGGGGACGGGCTACCCTGATCCATCCGGCACGGTCGGGATCATGCGGCTGACCTCGGTATTCGCCTATTGTGTTACGCTGCTGCTGATCATGCTGGCAGGTTGCCGGATGGCGGGGATCGTGGCTAGTCTGGTGGCTGGCGTGTGCTGGATCGTGCTGCCGTTGGCGAACGCGCAAGCCAAACTCGCCACCATCGACGCATGGGTGTGCATGTGGTTCATGGCAAGCGTTGTGACCGGTGTGGAAGGGTGGATGCGGCGGTCGGCGGGCTGGATCGCGTCCAGCTTGATACTGGCGATCATCGCCACGCTGTTCAAGTGGCAAGCGGCGGCGGCGTTGGGCGTGGCAGGGTTGGCCTATCTGAGTTTGTGGAAGTCAAATCGACGGTTGATGTTTGTGCTGATGGCGGGGTATGTCGTCATCGTGGGATTATTCAGTTATTGGGTGGTGTTCGTCCACAAGGCGCTGGAAGGCGGTGTTTACCTGCCGGGGACGCAAACCAATGCCCCGACACTGGCTTCGCTGTTGATCAATTTGAATTTTCAGGTGACGCAGACGGGATCGGCGCTGGTATTTGGCGTGCTGCCGATCATCGGTTTGAGCCTCGCGGCGGTGCTGCCAGAAGCGCGCCGAGATCTGCTGTATCGCTCGATGCTGTGGTCATTCCCGCTGATCATCATCGCCTTCAACGCGATCATCGCCTTCAACGGCGCACCCGTCTTCGCACGACATTATCTAGCGGCGAATGGGCTGCTGGCGATCGGGACGGGAATCGCGATCACCTTAATCTTGGATGCTACTCAAAAATTCGCCGTCCGTTGGAAACTCCCAAGTCGTGCGGTGATGGCGGTGACAACCCTGATTTTGATCGCCGCACTGGCGGTTCCCATGCTGGACATGCTGCGTGAAACCTTCGCCATGAACGCGGAGCTGAGTCGCCCTGACCGCCGGACGGTTTTCGCGGCATGGGCAAGCGCGACGGCGACAGATGGCGCGTTGCTGATCACCGATCCGACAGTGGATGCGGCGCTGCAAACGTTGTACGGTTATCAGGGGCGTCCGCTGGAGAGGCCATACAATCAGGGAACATCGGTCTACGTGCGTGAGGAGCAGATCACGCCGGAACTATTGGCGGCGAGGGGAATCCGCTACATCGTGACATCACCGGGATTCGATGTTCAACGCTTGGGCGTGCCGATCACGCGGTTGATCGCGTATGACAGCGACGAGGTGTATCGCGGTACGCCGTGGGGCGCATTTTACGTGGGCGATCTGCCGCCGATGCATACCGACACGCCAACTGTGTTCAGTGGTGGCGGGGATGAGGTGGAGTTGGTCGGGGAGTCGATTTCGAAGTTGGCCGTATGTCGCGGCGAGTCGGCGGAGATGCGGCTGGTATGGCGCGCGCTCAGGACGCCGACGCGCTATTACTCGATGTTCGTCCATTTTGCGGACGCACAGCAAGGCGAATTGAGCTTGCCGATCAACGGGCAACCGCCCGCGATGGAAGCGCGCCCTACCTTGACGTGGAATCGCCCTGACGAACTCATTATTAGCCCGACCAGCACACTGACGATTCCCGCCGATCTGGTGGCTGGCAGCTACGAGGTATGGTTGGGACTATACGAGCCAGTATCGGGCGACCATCTCTTGCTGCCAGACGGTAAGCATTATGTCCGGTTGGCGACGCTTGAAGTGCGCCCGTGTTAGCCGCCTAACGCGGCGATCCCCTCCGGCGTGTTGACTGCCATGCCAACCGCATCCTTGTCGATCCGTTTGAGCATCCCCGTCAGTGCGTCTTTGGGGCCGAGTTCGAGGAAGGTGCTGGCTCCTAAACTCCGCAGCGCGCGGATCGAGTCCGTCCAGTGAACGGAACCCGTCAACTGCGCACCGAGTTCAGCGCGGATGTCGTCAGGCGTACGGAGTGGCGCAGCGCTCAGGTTGGCGATGATCGGAACGCGCGGCGCGGCGAAGGTCGTGGTTGCCAAGACTTCGCGGAACGCAGCGGCGGAATGCGCCATCAGCGGGGAATGCGCGGCGACGCTGACCGCCAATTTGACGGCACGCTTCGCGCCTTTTTCCTTCGCCAGCGGCAGCGCCAGATCGAGCGCGGTTTCGTCGCCAGAGATTACAATCTGACCGGGGCAGTTGTCGTTCGCCACCACGACGGGTTTGCCCGCCTGCGCACTGGCCTGTTCACAGACTGCCCGCGCCGCCTCCAACTCGATGCCGAGCAGTGCCGCCATCGCGCCGGGACTCTTTTCGCCCGCTTCTTTCATCAGCCGCCCACGTTCGCGCACCAATTTCAAGCCTGCTTCAAAATCCAAGGCTCCGGCTGCCGTGAGCGCGGTGAATTCTCCGAGGCTGTGTCCCGCCACCGCAATCGGCGTGATGTCGCCATAGCGCGCTTCCAAGGCACGTAAGATAGCGATGCCAGCGATGTACAGGGCAGGTTGTGTGTTGAGCGTCTCATCCAAGACTTCGCTCGGCCCGTTGCGCATGATGCTGGTGAAATCCATGCCGAGGATGCGGTCGGCCTCCGCGAAGACGTTCGCCGCCGCCGTATGCTGATCGGCTATCGCCGCCGCCATCCCGACCTGCTGCGAACCTTGCCCCGGAAACACGAATGCGGTCGTTGCCCAATCCATACCCAATGTGACCTTTCTAGCACTGCGAAGACTCGTCCCTATTCTAAATGATCAGGGGAAAACTCGGCTACTTTCGCGGAGCAGCGGGCAGGTACGGCATATTCAGCAACGTGGGATCAATGGTACAATAGCCGCCATTCGCAGTGGTATGAGAGGGCTGTGTGGAGACGAACACGATCGTCATTGTCGCCATCGCGGGATCGTTGATCGGTGCCGGGATGTTGGCGGCGGGACTCGCGGTCGGCTATTGGCGTGGCTTCGGGCGCGGCAAGCAGGAGTCGATGGCACCGGGTTCCGAGATCGATAAACTGGCGGGCGTAGGACGCTCAATCCTGAGTGTTGCCTTGCGCCTAGATGCCCTTTGCGAAGTCGTTTATCAACAAGTTACCCGCATCGTTGATACACATAACTTTCAGCTTGGCTTGTTCGATGGCAATGACTATCTCGTCAAAATCTGGGTGCGCGACGGTGAGCGCTTGGATAACACCACCTTCACAGGGGCAGGCAATGCTGGCCTGATCGGGTGGGTGCGGAAGACCTCGCAAGGCTTGCGCGTGGGCGATTATCAGCGCGAATGGGATACGCTGCCCGCCAAGCCAAACTACGAATCCCCTCATGTGCCGCGTTCGGCTGTGTTCACGCCACTGATCGCGGGCGGCGAGGTGATCGGGATTATCAGCGTGCAGAGCAATGTATCCGACGCCTATACTGAAGAAGATCAACGCTTGCTGAATATCCTTGCCAGTCAGGCGGGTGGCGCGCTGCATAACGCGCAATTGTACGAGCAGATGCGTCGGCATGTCGATCAACTACGCGTGATCGGGGAAGTCGGGCGTGAAATCACCGCGATCCAACCGCTGGCGAGTTTGTTCAACCAGATCGTCAGCATCGCGCATGAACGTTTTCCCGATTTCGATGTGAGCATCTTCACCTCCGATCCTACTTCCAACGAACTGAGATTACGTGCCAGCAGCGTAGCGGAAGCCGATAAACGCAGTATCACGCTCAAACCGGGGGAAGGGCTGGTCGGGTCGGCCTACAAAAATGCGCAGACGCTGTACGTGCCCAATGTATTGCAGCATCCAAATTTCACGACCTTCCCCGGCTTTGAACACACCAAAACCGAGGTGTGCGTCCCGCTGATCATCGAAAAGCGCGTGGTTGGCGTACTGGATGTGCAAACCCAAGATTATTACGTCTTCCATCCCGAAGACCTCTCCGCACTGGAATCGCTCGGCGGTCAGCTTTCGATGGCGATCCAAGAAGGCCAAGCCTACGAGAATACGCGCCGCCAGAATGAGCGCATCAACGCGATGGCGGAAGCGTCGCGGGCGGTGGTATCGATCCTCGACATCAACGACCTGCTGGATGAAGTGGTCGATCTGGTGGCGGATTTCTTCGGCTATGACCGCGTACACCTATTCTTACGCTCCGGCGACAAAGTCGTATTCCGCAGTGGCAGCGGCGTCCACAGCGCGAAATGGACGATTGAACGGCTGACGTATGACATCAGCGATAACGGGTTCGTGGCATGGGTGGCGCGGACGAGTCAATCCGCCATGAGCGGCAACGTAGCGGAAGATGAACGCTACTTGGTGATGCCCGGTCTGAACGACACCAAAAGCCAACTGACCGTCCCGATCTCGATGGGGCAGCGTGTGCTCGGCGTATTCGACATCCAAAGCCCGACCGCCAACGCCTTCGATCCCGAAGACCTCAAGCTCGCGCAAGCGATGGCAGACACCATCGCGGTAGGCTTACGCAATGCAGGCTTGTTCGCCACCGAGCAGCGCCGCCGTGTGCTGGCGGAAACACTGCGCGACGTGAGCACGGTGATCACCTCCTCGCTCGATCTGGAAAGCGTGCTGGACGGCATTTTATTGAGCCTTGAGCGTGTCGTGCATTTCGACGCCGCCCTGATTTTGCTGCGTCGCGAAGAAGAAGGCCACGGCGTGATCAGCGCGGTGCGGGGGATGCGCAACGAGTCCGACGTACAAGGCGAGATTTTGCCGTTGGATGAGTCGATGATGGAGCATATCTGGGAACTGCTGTACCTGATGGAAATCCCGGACAACGCCGATAATCCCAACGATCACGATCACCTGTACGCGTCGCTGCAAGTCGGTGGCAAGGAGATCGGCACGTTGGCGGTTGACCGCTTCGGGCCGGATCACTTCAGTCCGGAAGATGTCGAAATCATCAGCATGTTCGCCAACCAAGCAGCGGTCGCCATCGCTAACGCGCAACTCTACACCGCGCAGAAGGAAGAGGCGTGGGTCTCGACGGCACTGCTGCAAGTGGCAGAGGCTACCAGCCGTTCGACCAGCCTTGACGATGTGTTGAGCACCGTTGCGCAGATCACGCCGCTGCTCTCCGGCGTCGAGTGGTGCATTGTGTTCCTTGCCGAGGGCAAAACCTTCCGCGTGGTGGAGATGGAAGGCGTGCCCGACAACCTGAAAGCACAGTTCAAGGGTTATATCTTCCATTCCAGCGATTGGCAGCCATTTGAACAACTGGTGGAAGAAGGCCGCCCCGTGGTGATGATGCCCGTCCCCGCGCCGAAGAATGTGGACATCGACCTCGCGCGCGTAGCACAGGCGGTGCTGCTGCCGTTGTACGCCAAAGGTGAGGTGATGGGCGGCATGTTGATCGCGCAACGCATCGGTGAGGAACTGCTGACCGAGCGCAAAATCGAATTGGTCAGCGGCATTGCCAACCAAGCGGCAGTGGCAATCGAAGGCGCGCAGTTGTTTGCCGCGCAGCAAGAAGAAGCGTGGGTGACGACGGCGCTGCTGTCCGTCGCGGAGTCGGTCAACAGTACCGTCGAGCTGGATCAGACATTGGAAACGCTGGTGCGACTGACTCCGATGCTGGTAGGCGTGACGCGCTGCGCGATCCTGCACTGGGACGAAGAAACCAAGAGCTTCGTCGGCGCGGCGGCGTGGGGATTGCCACCAGCCAAGGAAGCCCTGTTTAAAGGGTTGGTGCTCACGCTCAAGCATAACCCGTTGTTAACACAATTGGTGGATGATCTAGAGATGCTCTCGGCAGGCGGCGACCTTGAGATTTCACTGCCGGATGAGATGTGCGAATTATTCGATTGTGATGCGCTGCTGTTTTTGCCGCTGGTCGCCAAGGGCAACTTGGTCGGCTGCATGATCGTGGATCACATGATCGCCGGAGAGCGGATCAACCAGCGGCGGATGAACATCCTGACGGGCATCGCGCATCAGTCGGCTTTGGCACTGGAAACCGGACGCTTGCAGGCCGAATCGACCGAGCGGCAGCGCTTGGAGCGCGAGTTAGAAGTTGCCAGCGGCATCCAGCACAGTTTCTTGCCGCAGACGCTCCCCATCATCGACGGATGGGGATTGTCGGCCTTTTACCGCGCGGCGCGGCAAGTCGGCGGGGATTTCTACGACTTCATCCCGTTAAAAGGCGGCAAATGGGGGATCGTGGTGGCGGACGTAGCCGATAAGGGCGTGCCTGCGGCGCTGTTCATGGCCTTAAGCCGCACCAATATCCGCGCGGCGGCGTTCAGTCGGGATAAGCCCGCCGAGACGTTGATCCGCGTGAACGAGCTGTTGTTTGCCGATAGCCGGACGGACTTGTTCGTCACGGTATGGTACGGCGTGTGGGATCCGGAGAAATGCGAGATTACGTATGCCAGCACGGGGCATAACCCGCCGATGCTGCTGCACGCCGATGGATCGATCACCGAGTTGGCGGCGAAGGGGATCGCGCTGAACGTGATCGAGACCATTCATCTGGAAGAAAAGCACGTGATCCTTGAGCCGGGAGATGCGCTCGTCGCCTATACCGATGGCTTGACCGACGCACTGCGCAACGACGGCAAAGAGTTCGGCACAACGGGCTTGCGCATGGTGCTGTCCGCCGTGCAAGTAGGGAGCGCAGAGGATTTGAAACAGCGCATCATCGAAACGATGGATCAATTCGTCGGCACGGGAAGCAACAATTTCTGATGACCACGCCGCTCATCCTGAAAAATGAGAGCGCCGTGCCGGAATACCCGCAGAAGATATAGTGACCACTACAGGGGAATAGAGCAGACTGACCATGACGCGCATTTACGATATTACGCGCACGATCACGCCATCCTTGGCTGTGTGGCCCGGTGATGCGGCGTTTTCTTTTCAACAAACGCTGTCGCTTGACGCGGGCAATTCCGTCAATTTAACCACAGTGAACATGAGCGCGCACGCGGGCACACACGCTGACGCGCCGTGGCACTACCTAGCGATGGGCGAACATCCCGCCGAACTGCCGCTGCATAAGTACATGGGATCGGCGCATGTGGCGACGATCGACAGAAAATCAGGCGGGATCGTGCCTGCCGATTTCGATGGGCACGATCTGACGGGGATGGAACGCTTGCTAATCCACACATGGGTGAGCGATCTGCCGGATGAGCAGTGGCCTCATGATTTCCCGTATCCAACTGTCGAGTTGATCGATTGGCTGGGCGCGAAAGGCGTGGTGCTGCTCGGCGTCGATATGCCTTCCGTAGACCGCTTCGATGATGATCAATTGGTGTGTCACCATCGGTTGTACGAACGCGGCATCGTGAACCTAGAGACGCTCAAACTGCGTGATGTCTCCGACGGCGTGTATCAACTGATCGCGCTGCCGCTGAAATTGGCGGATGTGTGCGCCAGCCCTGTACGCGCGGTGTTGGTCGGGTAGCGGCTTATTCGCGCTCGATGACCAACCCGTAGCCTTGTTGGATCACGCCGTTCAACCCTTGCGTCAAGCGATGAATCGCTCGCAGCCAGTTTGACGGCGCGGCGGGCGTGACCAGCGCGTTGAGGCAAATTTGCTGTAACTGCTGGACGCCATCCGGCGTGAGGTAGCCGACAATCTCCCACATGGTGCGCAGCCCTTCGGTATAGCCTGACTGCACCAAGCCACCTGTCCCGGGCAAACCGGGTAACCCGGTGTCGAAGTTCGCCGGAAAAGGCAAGCCGTCATCCACGTCGCCACCGGGGATGTTCATGCGCAGCACATCGGGATGATGATAGAGCAAAATCAGCGGATACGTCAGGCCGACGAGATCGCCCTCTGGATCAAGATGCTCTAGATCGGCGCATTCATCGGTGAAAATCCAGCGATAATCCGAATCGGGCAGAATTTCGTTCAAATTCCACTCATCGACCAGCGTTTCGTTGTACGTCGCGAGGACATCTTTGGCGGGCGACAGATTGCTGCGATAAATGGCGGCTTTGAGGGCCGTCAGCGCTTCGGAGAGATAGGTATTGATGTCGTAAGCGGTCAGAACCAGTTGCGTCAAGGGCGATCCTGAAACGAAAGTGCGATTTCCAAAGTCGTAAAATCGCCTATGATTATAACGTTGGGAAGGAAACCGCGCATGACGATTGCTACCTCTCGCCGCAGTTTGTTCGCCCGTCTCGATACCCACTGGCTCGTGATTCTACTGACGTTCATCATGATCTTCGCCATGTCTACGCGGATTCCAGTGGACACCGACACATGGTGGCATCTGCGCAGCGGCGAAACCATGATCAACACACGCACGATCTTGACCACCGATCCGTTTTCGCTGACCAAGCAAGGCGAGGCATGGATCGACCACAGTTGGGGCGCGCAGTTGATCATGTACGTCGTCTACAAGCTGGCGGGGAACGCCGGACTAGCGCTGTACACCGCACTGCTGGCGACGGCAGGCATGGCGGTGGTGTATCTGATGTGCGAGGGCAATCCTTATGTGCGTGGATTCGCGTTGATCCTCGGCGCGGCGGCAGCGTCCGTATTCTGGTCGGCACGTCCGCAAATGTTATCGTTTTTCCTGAGCACCGTCACGTTGTATCTGCTGTATCTGTACAAGCGCAAAAAGGTGGATCGGCTGTGGCTGATCCCCGTGCTGATGGTGTTGTGGGTGAATCTGCATGGCGGTTTCGCGATCGGCTTCATCTTGCTGTTCGGCACCATCGCGGGGGAAATCCTCGGACGCCTGTTTGACGGCAAAAGTCCTGATGTGCTGACATGGCGGCAGATCGGCAAACTGATCGTGATCACAGTGATCGCGGCGGCGGTGCTGGTGATCAACCCGAACACGGTGCAGATGTGGGGCTATCCATTCCGCACGGTCGGGATCGGCGTGTTGCAGTCATTCATCCAAGAGTGGAACTCGCCCAATTTTCACGGGCGCGAAACTTGGCCTTTCGTGTTTTTGCTGCTCGGCACGCTGGCTGCGGTGGGCATTGGCAGCCGCAAACTCGATTGGACGGATTTGACGCTGGTCGGCGGGACGGCCTTCCTCGCCATGTACGCGGGACGGAATATCTCGGTGTTCGCCATCGTCGCCACGCCCGTCTTCACGCGGCATCTGCATAGCTGGCTGGAGGAGAAAGGTTGGCGCTTGCCACGCTCACGGCCTCCGCGCGGGATGATGCTGGTGATGAATTATCTCTTGCTAGTGTTGGTCGCAGGTGGTGCGCTGCTGTACATGCTGACAACGCTCAACCCGAAGACCGTGCAAAAGGCACAAGAAGACTATCTGCCCGTCAAAGTAGCGAATTACCTGAACGAGTCCGTTGATCCACAGACGGCGGGCGCAATGTTCAACAGCTATAACTGGGGTGGTTATCTGATGTTCGCCGCGCCGCAATTCCCCGTATTCGTGGATGGGCGTACCGACCTGTATGACGACGCGCTGCTGACGGAATGGCTGAACACGACGCTCGGCAAAGATTGGCAGCAAACCTTCGCCAAGTGGAATATCAGGCTCGTGGTGATCGAGAAAGACAGTGCGTTGGCGGGCATTCTGCGCACCGATCCGGCATGGCGCGAGGTGTATACCGATGAGAAAGCGGCGGTATTCCAGAAGACCAATGCCTAGTGGTTCGAAGCATGGACAGCGACGCGGGTTTTGATTAAGATCGCGGAAGTTGAGCAGATTCAATCACTGAGGGATCATGAATATCGACTTTTTCGACTCTAAAGATGTGCCGCAGCCACGCGCCAATATCAAGATTGAACGTTTAGAAGCCAAGCCGTATCCTGATGGCTGGCGCATCAAGCTGATGATCGACGTGACGCCGTTTCAGGATCGTCCCAGCCTCGAAGTGCGCGTGCTGACGGCGCAAGGGCGCGAAGTGGCGGAACTGAGCATCATCGAGACGATGCACCGCGCGATGGAATTCACCGTGCATGTGCGCGGCGTTAGCTCCCCGGTTGGCGACTACGTGGTCGAAGCTGACCTGTATTATGATGACCGCGCCACGCCCCAAGACAAGCAGCAAATACCGTTTTCGATCCAACCCGCCGCCGCCAACAACTGACATCGATCACCCGCTGCCGACACTTTGCGTATCGCTTTGAATCGCGCTTACAAAACGCTACAATGCGCGCCGCAAGGTCGGCTAGTGATAAGGCGCTACTATGTCTAGCTCGGTTTTCCGCGACAAAGTGAAAGCCTATTTGCGCACGGCGGGGATCACGCAGAAACAGCTTGCGCGTGAACTCGGTCTAAACACGACGGTGTTGAGCCACAAACTGAACGCGACCGACAATATGCGCGTGACCGAGGCCGAGACGTTGCGCGTAGTCAAGCTGTTGGCGCAGTGGCAGGCCATCAGCCGCCGCACCGAAGCCGAAGAACTGCTGGTGCTGATGGGCATGGAACCGAGCGCGTTCACCGCCGATGAGTGGACATCTGCACCGCTGGTCAGCCTTGAGATCGTGCTGACGACCGCAGCGACCGAGCCAAGCGCACCGTCTACGCTGCCCACACCGCTGAACCGCTTGATCGGGCGGGATGTGTTATTGGATGCGATCACAGCGCTACTGGCGGAAGACGACACTCGTCTGATCACGCTGACTGGCTCCGGCGGCGTGGGCAAAACCCGACTCGCCGTAGAAATCGGGCGGGAGGCACAGGCGCAGTTCAAGGATGGTGTGGCCTTCGTAGGGCTGGCGAGTCTGTGCGATTCGCAGTTGGTGGCCTCCGAGATCGCGCATCAGCTCCAGATCAGGCCGGACGCGCAAACACCGGTGATCGAGTCGGTCAAGCGGCATGTGGCGACGCTCGATCTGCTGCTGATTCTGGATAATTTTGAGCATGTCGTGGATGCCGCACCACTCGTCACCGAACTGCTCGACAACGCGCCGAATCTCAAGATCGTGATCACCAGCCGCGTGCGCTTGAATCTGCCATTCGAGCGTCAGGTTGAAGTGCCGCCGCTGGAACTGCCGGATGCACAGCGGTCACTAGCCGCGCTCAGTGAGCAACCCGCCGTCGCGCTGTTCGTGGCACGCTCACAAACGGTACGCAACGATTTCCAGCTTACGCAGGCGAATGCACAGGCGGTTGCGGATATTTGTGTGCGTTTGGATGGCCTGCCGCTGGCACTGGAATTAGCGGCGGCACGGATACGCTTGTTTTCGCCGCAAAGTCTGCTGGCGCGCTTGAACGAGCCGTTAGCGTTGCTCTCGAATCCCGCCGCGAATGTTGCGCCACGTCAGCGTACCTTGAGCGAAACCATCGCGTGGAGCTATCGGCTGTTGGAACCGGACGAACAGCGACTATTTCTCGTCATCAGCCTGTTCCCCGGCACGTGTACGCTGGAAGCGCTCCAAGCCGTCCTCGATGGGGACGCAGATCAAGCGCTGAACGTGGCTGAGGGCGTCGCGTCACTGTTGGACAAAAGCCTGATTCAGCAGCGCGACGGCAGCGATCAGCGCACACGCTATACCATGCTGCAAACGGTGCGTGATTATGGCGTCGAACAGGTCGCTGCGCACGACTTGTTGGGGACGCTCCGCCAGCGACAGACAGATTATTATGTGGCGCTGGTGAAGTCCACCGCTCCCAAGCTCACTGGAGCAACACGTATCGCCACGCTCGACATGCTGGAAGCGGAAAATGACAATCTGCGTGCGATGCTGCGGTGGACGATTGATCGCGGGCTGCACGCGCGGGTGATCCTCGCGGCAAATCTGTGCCAATTCTGGAGTCAGCGCGGTTACACGAGCGAAGGGCAAGGCTGGATCGCGGAGGTGCTGAGTCGGGATTGGCAAGAGACGGACAGCCCGACCGAACAGCTCGATTATGGGCTGGCGTTCAATGGCGCGGGCGTGTTGGCCTTCATCGCTGGCAATTATGCGCAAGCGAAGGACTATTTTGAGAAGGCGGTGACACTGCGGCGGACGCTGAACGACCTTGAGGGCTTATCGTCCACCTACAACAACCTCGGCAACTTGGCGTGGAATATGAGTGATCTTGCCAGCGCCAAATCGTATTTTGAGACGGCGGTAGAAATCTCCGAAGAACTGCATAAACACGCGCTGACCGCCAGCGTGCTCAATAATCTGGGATCGCTGCTGCAAGGCCAAGGCGAACTCGATGAAGCGGAGCGTGCGCTGACACGGGCGCTGGCGATCTGGCGTGAACTCGGCAATCAGCAAAGCATCGGCAACGCGCTCTCTAACCTCGGCATGATCGCGTTTGATCGCGGGCAGTTCGAGCAAGCCCTAGCCTATTACTCGGAGAGTCTGCCGCTGCAATTGGCGGCGGGCAATCAGCGCAACGCGGCGGCGGTGATGAGCAACCTTGCGGAATTGGCGCTCCAGCAGGGAAATCTGGACGAGGCGCAACGCGGCTTCGAGGAAACGCTGCGCCTTCAAACCGAGGTGAATTACCAGTGGGGCATGGGCAGCGCGACCTGCGATCTGGGACGGGTGGCGTTCTTTCGCGGCGAGTATGGTACGGCCTTGGCGCGGCTGAACGAGGCGCTCGCTGTGCTGCGCCCGTTAGAGGACACTGCAAAAATCTCTTATGCGTTGGAAGCGCTCGGCATGACGATCTATCGGATGGGTGACAAAAAGAACGCCTTGGTTTCATTGCGCGAAGCGCTGGCACTGCGGGCGAAGCAGGATGATGTAAACGACACCGCCTCGACCTTGGCGTGCATGGCGGCGGTCTACGCGGCGGACGGCGATCCGCTGCGGGCGGCAGTGCTGTGGGGATCGGCGTTTGGATTGTGGCAGAAGATCAAGCGGACGCCGCCACCAACACAGCGCAAGTTATTCGAGCAAGAGATGAGAACTGCCCGCATCAATACCGATCCCGACGATTTTGATCATGCGTGGAACACAGGTGCAGAGGTGAAGTTGAGGTTATTGACGGCAAAAGCCTAGGTCATCAGCATCCCGCCGTTGACATGGATCGTAGCGCCCGTGATGTAGCTGGCTTTATCCGACGCCAGAAACGCGATCACGTCACCGACTTCATGCGGCTGACCGAAGCGCCGCAGCGGTGTCTGCTTAATCCATTCCTCTTCGCGCCCCGTCATGCGTTCTTGCAGCATATCGGTCAGGATGCGTCCCGGCGCGACCAAATTCACCGTGATTCCAAATGCGCCGACTTCTTTGGCGAGGGAATAACTGAAGCCCGCCAGCCCCGCTTTGGAGGCGGCATAATGCGCATGGTTGGCTGATCCGGTGAAGGCAGCTTGCGAAGTGACGTTGATGATCCGGCCCCACTGATGCGTTTTCATGCTCGGCAGGCAAGCACGACAGCAGCGAAACACGGCGCTCAAATTTAGCGTGAGGGTTTGTTCCCACTGTTCATCGGTCATGGCTTCAACGGAAGCATCGGTCATCTCGGCGGCGTTGTTCACGAGGATGTCGATCCGCCTGAAACGCGCCAGCACCGCCGCGATCAAGTCATCCGCGCCTGAGCGCTCCGAAAGATCGGCCTGAAACGCGACGGCCTGACCACCCGCCGCATGAATCGCGGCGGCGGTGGCGGATGCGGCGGATGCCTGACTGCGATAATGGACGGCAACAGTCGCGCCCTGTGCAGCAAGCGCCACGCACGTCGCGTGCCCGATCCCGCGTGAGCCGCCCGTGACGAGCGCAATTCGAGCTTCAGACATCATTGGAAATCCCCGCCAAGTGGTCAAATTCGCTAATGAGGCTGTCGTAGAGACGCCGATAGGCATGGTACAGATCATTGTACAGGCGGCGCGTCGCTTGGTTTGGCTCGTACGTCGTCTTGATGCGCACCATATTTTGCACGTCGCGGCGGACATCCTGATACACGCCTGCGCCTAGCCCGACGATCACCGCGTCCCCGAACGGCGCACCGACCGAGGCTTCCGGCAGCCGCACCGGAATGCCGAGAATATCCGCTTTCAGTTGGTTCCAGACAGTGCTTTTCGTCCCGCCGCCGACGGAGCGCAGTTCTGTGATCGTGTTACCTGCTTGCACTGCGACCTCGATATTATGGCGGAGCGCGTAGACCGTGCCCTCCAGAATCGCGCGGATGATCGCCCCGCGCGTGGTCGTCAATGACAGACCGAACAAGACTCCCCGTGCGTTACTATTCCAGATCGGCGCACGTTCGCCCATCATGTAAGGCAGGAAGATCACCTTGCCACTGCCCGCCGGAGCGTTGGCGGCTTGGCGCGTCAGAAGATCGAAGACATTTTCATCCAGAATCTGCGCGGCTTGCTGTTCCACCAGTCCGAATTGATCACGATACCAGTTCAGACTCGCGCCGGAGGCCACCATCGCGCCGAGCAGCAGATAAGATTCTGGGATCGCGTGCGGGAGGGCGATGAAGGCCGGATCGGTGCTTGGCGTGACGGTGGGCATGATGAACACCGTGGAAGTGCCCGTCATCTCCGCCACGACACCGGGTTGGATGGCTCCGGCTTCGACCGCCGCCGCCACACCATCGACTGTGCCGACGTAGACAGGCGTGCCGACTCGCAAGCCCGTCGCTTCAGCCGCCTGTGCCGTGACTGTGCCATGAAGGTGATGCGCAGGCAAGATGGGCGGAAACTGGCGCGGATCGACTCCACACGCTTCGCACAGCGGCATAGACCATTCTCCGCTGCGGTAATCGCGCAGTTGGAGTAACGCGGCGTGTGCTTCGTCAAGCGAATACTCGCCCGTCAGTCGGTAGTTGAGATAGCCGTTGATCTGCACGAACTGGTGCGCCGTCCGCAGCGTATCCGGCTCATGGTTGCGCAGCCAACGCAGCTTCGAGGCGACATAAAACGCGTCCACCCGATTGCCGGTGATCCGGTAGATTTCGTCGCGTCCAAGCTGATCGGCTAATTCCCTGACTTCGGCTTCGGCACGGCGATCCATCCAGATCAGCGCGGGGCGGATTGGCTGTCCGGCGCGGTCAAGCGCGAGCAGAGTCGGCGCTTGGGCGCTGACGGCAAGCCCCAACACGCGATCACGGGCGTCGGGGATGGCCTTCAATACGTGGTGAATTGCGGTGCAGGCGGCTTCCCACCAGTAGTTTGGCTGCTGTTCGACCCAATTGGCTTGGAGATAGTCCGTTTTATACGTGCAGCCGTGAACCGCCTCCAGCCGTCCATCCAACGTGAACAGCGCAGCCTTGACCGCTGTCGTGCCTACATCGATCCCAAGCAGCAATTGATCCATAAACGTTTCTTTCAAGAAATGTAATTAAGCGAAGGTAGCAAGATACCAGTGTACTTAGGTTAGCTCTTGCTGCACCCTGAGCATAGCGCGGGCCGTGATGTCGTCCGTCGCCAGCACCTTGAGGAAGTTACCGTATAGCGCGCCCAGAATCGAGGCGGCTTTGAGAGGGCCGCGCGCGATGGCGATAGACTGCGGAATGCGGCGTAGATCGTCCAGCTCGATGCCCACGATGCGCTGATTGATCTCGAATGCGTCGTAATTACCCTGAATATCGAAGAAGCGCCCGCACATTTCGCCCACCGCGCCCGCCTCACGGAGTGCTCGCAGATCGCTGCGAGTCAGCAGCCCTGCCCGCAAAAAGCTCGACGCATCATCATGCACCGTGCCGATCCCCGTGATCGCGAGTTTGACGGCCTTGGCGCGTTCGATTGCCTCGCGCACAATCGGCTCTTGCAAGAACACATTCCGCGTGCTGGCGCGTTCCAGCAGCACTGGCGAGTGCAGATCGTAATGCCGACCACCGAGCTTTTGCGCCACGATCCGCGCCAGATCGGGGCTATCCACCACCAAGGCACCCACACCGCCCAAGAGCTGCACAACATCGATATTCTGCGTGTAATTGTCTTGGATCGCGTTGACTGTTGCGTGGACGCCCGTCCCCCATGCCACGCCGATGGACGAACCGGGCTGGTAATTCGCCAGCATCCGCTCGATGTAACCAGCGGCTAACCCTCCGATGGCATCCAGAAAGGCTTCGTTGCTGGTGCCTTCCGACGAGGTTTGCAGGATATAGACATCTTTGAGGCCAAACTCTTGGATGAAGCGTTGTTCGAGTTCGAAGTCTCGCGGGATGGGAGATTTGATGTGGATTTCAACGACGCCCCGTTCGTGCGCTTCTCGCAGCATCCGCGACACAGTAGACGAGGAAATATCGAGCCGGGCAGCGATCTCGCTTTGGCTCTTATTGAGTTTGTAATACAGAGTCGCCACTGTCGCCAGCAGCTCTTCTCTAACGTCCATATGGGTCACAACAATCTTGATGAGTCAGCAAGAATCTTAAGTTTAACGCTGTGTTGATGCTCCTCAAAAAATATTCGCATCAATTTCGTTTGTGCAAAAATTATCACAGCTTGCATTATGTGTCAACCAATTATTTGATCGGAGATTTTCCGAACTTTAGTCGATTTTCGCTGGTTATGCGCATGATCAATAAATTATAAAGTAGTTGACAAATCCCCGGAGCTATGTTAGCCTTTGTGCAAATATTGCCATTATGTGCAAATTATTTCAAAGAGAGTTCGTTTTGCCTATTCAGCCCATTTTCCCCGCGATGTTTACAGCTTACCAGCCCGTTGGTGGAGTACCGCATCATGCAACATGCAATTGATGGGTTCATCTTCGACCTCGATGGTACGGTGTATCTCGGTGACAGCGCGCTCCCCGGCGCGGTGGAAGGGATCGCGACATTACGGCGGATGGGCAAACACGTTTTATTCGTCAGTAACAAGCCGCTAGAACCCCGCGAGTCGTATTCGCGCAAACTAACGCGCTTAGGTATCCCGACCTCGCCCGAAGATGTGATCACCTCCGGCTACGTGCTAGGCTTCCATCTGGCGCATACCGAACCAACGCTGAATCTATACGTGATCGGAGAAGCCAACTTACATGCCGAACTGCGCAGTCATGGGCTGAACATTCTCAACGAATTTGTCGATCAGGATGCAAAAAATGTGATCGACCCCACTGGCATAGACGCGGTCGTGGTGGCCTTTGACCGTACCTTGGACTATCGGAAGCTCAATACGGCCTATCAGGCGTTGATGCGTGGGGCAAGATTTTTCGCCACCAACGCCGACAAAGCCTGCCCGATGCCCGGTGGCGCGATCCCTGATGCGGGTGGCACCATCGCCGCCTTGGAGCACATGACGGGGCGCAAAGTCGAAATCCTCGCGGGCAAACCGTCCAAACTCATCGTCAACGTCGCTCTGCAACGGCTAGGCTTGCCCGCCGAACGCGTTTTGATGGTGGGCGACCGCCTTGAAACCGATATTTTCATGGGGCAGCAGGCGGGCATGAAAACTGCTGTCACCCTGACAGGCGTTTCTAAACGCTCTGATGTCACTACGATGATCATGCCGCCGGATCTCATCATCGAAAACCTTGCTGAACTACCCGGCATCGTGGCAAGCGCCATCACCTAGCGTAAATGTGCATGAGATAGCTGTGCGCTGAAAGCACTAGGCAACCGAGGAATAGGAGGTGTACGCGCAAACAACACCATCAATTGACGACGAGGAACTGTGCAATTCTGACGTTCGTACAATCCACTCCAAACTTATTACGGGAGAATAAAAATGAAACGCAAGCTACTACTTCTTGTTATCGCTTTAGCACTATTGGTGCCAGTCGGCCTACTCACCAGCGTCTCCAAAGCCCAGAGCTTTGATTGGAAGAAATATTCCGGCACGACGCTGAAGGTACTGCTCAACCAGCACCCTTATCAGCAAGCCCTCGTTGGCGAACTGCCCAAGTTTGAAGAATTGACGGGCATCAAAGTCACCTACGATGTGTTCCCGGAGCAAAACTACTTCGACAAAGTGACCATCGACCTCTCGGCAGGTGGCAGCAGCACGTATGACGCCTTCATGACTGGCGCATACATGATCTGGCAGTACGCCCCCGCTGGCTGGATGGAACCACTTGAGCCATACATCAACGACCCCGCCAAGACCAACCCCGACTACAACTTTGACGACATCTTCCCCGACCTACGCAATTCCGAGAAGTGGAACTTGCAAGCAGGCGCGGCGAATCTCGGTCAAGGTTCCCAATACGCGATCCCGTGGGGTTTCGAGACGAACGCGCTGATGTACCGCAAAGACCTGCTCGACAAGGCTGGCATCAAGGTGCCGACCACGCTCGATGAACTGGTAGAAGCCGCCAAGAAACTGAAGACCGACTCGATGGCAGGCATCGTGGTACGTGGCAGCCTGAACTGGGCGACCATTCACCCCGGCTTCATGACCATGTACTCCAGCTATGGTTGCAAAGACTACGACGACAAAATGCACCCGCAGATGAACTCCGCGTGCGCCGTCGAAGTGACCAAGAAATGGGTTGACATGATCAAGAATGCTGGCCCGCAGGCGTGGACGACCTACACATGGTACCAAGCTGGTTCCGACTTCGGTGCGGGCAAGGCTGCCATGATGTTCGACGCCGACATCCTCGGCTACTTCCAGAACCAGCCCGATACGGCGGCTAAGGAAGTCTTGGGCAACGTCGCGTGGGCACCCGGCCCGCTCGGCCCCGATGGCAAGCTGCGCACCAACATTTGGATTTGGTCGCTGGCGATGAATGCTGGTTCCAAGAATAAGGACGCCACATGGCTGTTCCTGCAATGGGCAACCGGGCAAGATTTCTTGACTACTGGCGCGGTGAACTACAACATGGTCAACCCCGTCCGCAAGGCCATTTGGGATAACAAAGACTTCCAAGCCAAGATGGATAAGCAGACGGACTACCTGAAGACCTTCAACACCATCATCAGCAACGACGCCAAGATTCAGTTCACGCCGCAACCGCTGTTCTTCGAAACCACGACTGAGTGGGCACAAGCGCTCCAAGACATCTATGCAGGTGCGGACGCGCAGCAGCGCCTTGATCAGTTGGTAGAGAAGCTGACCCAGATGTTGAAAGACGCCGACATCTATCAGGAATAGCACATAAAGCGCCTTTGCTAGTGGCAACCTTGAGGGAATTTCAACGTTACTCACGAGAGGTTGCTCCACTAGCCAGCGACGGATCGGGCTGCCCTGCGCGTTAGCCGACGGGCAGCCTATCAACCAGTTAGTGAACGTTCCAAAAGATTTTCGTATACTTTATTTCAAAACAAATAGATTTTCTAATTAGGTTTTCAAGGGTTTTTCATGGCAACGAAATCACTTCCCGTCGGAGAGACACCTACGCAGACGGAGGCGGCGCAACTGCCGTGGCACGTCCGCTGGCGTCCGTTCCTCATCGCGCTGCCCGCCTTACTCGTCCTAATCGGCATCCTGTACCCGTTTTTGACCGCGATCTACTATTCTTTCACGGGGTACACGTTAAACCGTCCCGGCAGCGTGAATCAATTTGTCGGTCTGCGGCAGTACGAGCGCATGATCACGGATTCGCAGTTCATCGCCAGCACCATCGTGACGTTTGCCTACGCATTCCTCGCTACTGGCATCGAATTAGGGCTAGGGCTAGGGATCGCGCTGCTGCTCAACCGCGACTCGCTGATCGCCAAAATATTGCAGACGACGCTCATCTTCCCCATGATGATCGCGCCCGTGATCGGTACGCTGATCTGGAAGATCATGATGCAGCCCAGCGTCGGTATCCTGAACCCGATTCTGAACACGGTGGGCTTGCCGTCGCTGCAATGGGCAGCGGTGCCGGAGACGGCGCTGTTTTCGGTGTTGCTGGTGGACGTCTGGATGTTCACGCCTTTCGCCGCATTGATCATGCTGGCGGGCTTGCGCTCCTTCCCCAATGCGCCGTTCGAGGCCGCCCGCGTCGATGGGGCGTCGTTCGGGTTCACCTTCCGCAACCTGACGCTGCCTATGCTCACGCCGTACATCATCATCGTGATCGTGTTCCGCTTCATGGACTCGCTAAAGATGTTCGACATCATCTTCGCGATGACCGAAGGCGGCCCCGGCAACACGTTGATGACGTACCAGTTGACTGCCTACCGCACGAGCATCCAGTTCCAGCGTTTGGCACAAGGCTTGCCGTTCGCCATCGCCCTATATTTCGTGATCTATTTCGTCAGCCAATATCTTGTGAAGTCGTGGGGCAAGGCGCAGCGCCGTGCCGCTGGCTATTCATCGTAGACGAGCGGAGCAATTATGACATCCGAGTCAAACACCAATCGCAGGCGCATCATCGCCATTGTTTCCGATGTGCTGCTGATTGTTTATTTCCTATTTGCGCTGTTTCCTATCTTCTGGATGGTGCTCATCTCGCTGAAAAGTACCGATGAGCTGTTCACGACGCAGTTTGTGTTCACACCCACCTTGGATAACTATCAAGCCATCCTGTTTGGGGATACGCGCGCCTCGGCGGGTGTGGTCGCCAAGCAAGAGTTCCCCCGCAACTTCCTGAATAGCCTGATCGTCAGCAGTGGCGCGGTGGCTGTTTCGCTGGTCGTGGGGGTACCAGCCGCCTATGCACTGGCGCGGTATAACTTCAAAGGCAAGGAAAACCTCGCCTTCACCTTCCTGTCCTTCCGTTTTGCGCCGGAACTGGTGGTGATCATCCCGCTGTCGGTGCTGTATCGACAGCTCGGCCTGTATGACACCTATTTCGGGATCATCTGGGTCTACCAGTTGGTGACGCTGCCACTGTTGATCTGGGTGCTGCGCAGCTATTTCGAGGACATCTCGCCGGATGTCGAACAAGCCGCCATGATCGATGGGTATCCGTGGTGGCAGATTTTCTGGAGGGTGCTGCTGCCGCTGGTACGCCCCGGTCTTGCGGCGGCGTCGCTGCTGGCCTTTGTGTTCGCGTGGAATAACTTCATCTTCCCGCTGGTGCTCGGCGCGTCCAATGTACAGACGGTTACCGTCTCGGCGCTCGGTTACATCTCGTCGGCGCAAGCGTTTTTCAACCGCATGGCGGCGGCGTCCGTCATTTCTTCCTTACCGCAAATCATCCTTGCACTCAGTATTCAGCGCTATCTCATTCGCGGCCTGAGCTTCGGTGCGGTGAAAGGGTAATTCGAGGGGCATTATGGCAAAGCTCGTCTTAGACAACCTCACCAAAGATTTTGACAAAGTCCGCGCGGTGAACAGCCTCAATCTAGAAGTGGCTGACGGCGAATTCTTGGTCATGCTTGGGCCATCCGGCGCGGGCAAAACCACCACGCTCAAGCTGATCGCGGGGGTAGAGACGCCCACCAGCGGCAAGGTATTCATTGGCGACCGTCTGATGAACGCGATTGAACCGCATCACCGCAACGTGGCGATGGCCTTCGAAAGCTACGCGTTGTATCCACATCTCAACGTCGCTAAGAATCTGGCCTTCCCGCTGCAAGCGCCGGGGCACAAATTCCCACAGGCCGAGATCGACAAACGGGTCAAATCCGTTTCCGAATTGCTCAATATCCAGATGTTTCTGGATCGGTTGCCGCAGCACCTCTCGAACGGGCAAAAACAGCGCGTGGCCTTGGGGCGGGCGCTCGTTCGCGAACCTTCCGTGCTGCTGCTGGATGAGCCGATCTCGCATCTTGACGCCAAACTGCGCCACCGGATGCGCACGGAATTTAAGGCGCTCGAATCGGTGATCCAATCGACCACCATTTACGTGACGCATGACTATCTGGAAGCCATGTCGCTCGGTGATCGGCTGGTGGTGCTGAATAAAGGCGAAATTCAGCAGATCGGCAAACCGCATGACATTTTCGATAATCCCGCCAATGTCTTCGTCGCCAAAATCCTAGGGCATCCGCAGATCAACCTGATCAAGTGTCAGGTGCAGGGCAACGCCGACCAGATGCAGCTCATGACCACCGACGGCGCGATCTGCATCGACGTGCCAGCGCATCTACGCGATCCGCTGCGCAAGCACGACCAGCCATCCGTGATCGCGGGCGTGCGTCCGCTGGATATTCAAGTCGCGCATACGGACATGCCGCAGAAAAACACCTGTCGCGGCGGTGTCTACGTGTATGAGCGCTTGGGTACCAAGGGCGTCCTGACGGCGATGGTCGGGCAGCAAAAACTGGACGTGCTGACCCCGATCGAGATGGAGTTTAAGATCGATGAGCAGGTGAGTCTTGCCATCGACAGCGACTCGATCACTTTATATGACGTGAAGTCCGAGAAAAATATCAACTTGGCACAGTGAAGCAGCAAACTCATGGCAGAAGTAAAACTACAGCACATCTACAAGACCTATAAAGGCAACGTCGAGGCCGTCAAAGACCTCAACTTGACCATTCATGATGGCGAGTTTCTGGCACTGTTGGGGCCAAGCGGCTGCGGCAAGTCATCCACCCTGCGCATGTTGGTGGGGTTGGAAAAGATCACCAAGGGCGATCTGTATATTGGTGATAAAGTCGTCAACAAACTCGAACCGAATCAGCGCAATGTGGCGCTCGCTTTCGAGACATACGCGTTATATCCGCCGCTGAAAGTGCGGGATAATATCGCTTTCTGTCTGCGAGCCAAGTCCGTACCCGCGCCGGAAGTGGATCGGCGTGTGCGCGAAGTGGCTGAAATCCTCGACATCGTGGACATCCTTGACCGCAAACCGGGCGAACTCGGCGGCGGGCAAAAGCAGCGCGTTTCGCTGGCGCGGGCGTTGGTGCGCGAACCTGATGTCTTCCTGATGGACGAGCCGCTTTCGCACCTTGACGCGGCGCAGCGTGCGCATATGCGCGTCGAGTTGAAGCGGTTACACGCCACCAACCGCCGCACGACGGTCTTGGTCACGCACGACCAGTTAGAAGCCGTGGCGATGGCGGAACGTATCGCGGTAATGAACCTCGGCGTGCTGCATCAGGTCGGCACCTTTGACGAAATCTACAATCATCCCGTGAACGAGTTCGTGGCGGGCTTCATCGGTGAGCCGCCGATGAACTTCCTGTCGTGCGAAGTAGTCAGCGACGCGGATAAGGTTATTTTACGTGCCAAAGATGGCAGCTTCAAAATTATGATGCCACCTGCGTCCGCGCAAAAGCTCAAGACGGCGGGCATCAGCGCCGTCAAGCTCGGCATCCGCCCGATCCATCTCACCGCCACGCATAGTTCGTCCAGTGCGTCTGTCGCGGAGCTGGAAGGCGCGGTACACACGTATGAGGCGCTCGGTGAAGAAGGGCAACTAGCCGTCAACGTCGGGCAAAATCAGCTGCTCATTGTCACCGACCCGCATGAGCGCTTTGAGCGCGGTAACAAGGTGTGGCTGCAATTGAGGCCAGATCACATTCATCTATTCAACGCCGAAACGGGCATCACCCTATAGCGTAGAAACTAGCCGGGAACAGCATCGCAGGGTGCTGTTCTTCTTGAATCAGGTCAACAAGCTTTAGTGATATAACAAACGATCATGTACATCCTCGGAATCGACGCGGGCACGGAAGCCATCAAGGCGGGTATTTTTGATACGACAGGCAATCTGATAGCCGCCGAGTCGCGCAGCTATTCAACGCACTTCCCGCACCCCGGTTGGGCGGAACAAGACCCGCTTGGTTGGTGGTCGGGCTTGGTACGGGCGGTGCAAGAGTGCCTCGCCAAATCGGACATCAACCCTGCCGACATCGGCGCAGTCTGTGCGGACGCCACGACCTGCACGCTGGTGCCGATCCGCGCCAACGGGCAGCATCTGCGCCGCGCGCTGCTGTGGATGGATGTACGCGCCACTTCGCAAGCTGCCCGCATCTTCGCCACTCAGCATCCGGCCTTACGCTACAGCCTGACCGGAGTCAGCGCGGAATGGATGCCCGCCAAAGCGTTGTGGCTCAAAGAGAACGAACCTGATATTTACAACCAGTGCGATTATCTGCTTGAATATACCGATTGGATCGCGTATAAGTTGACGGGACGGATCGCGCTCAATCTGAACACCGTCACGCAGCGGTGGTTCTATCACCTGCCGAGCGGCGGCTGGCCTATCGAATTCTATGAGCAAATCGGCTTGGGCGATATATTCTCCAAGCTGCCCAAAGATGTGCTGCCCATCGGGGCGGAAGTCGGCAAACTTTCTCGCGATGCCGCGCTGCAATTAGGGTTGCCAGCGGGCATCCCTGTGGCGATGGGTGGTGGGGATGCATTCATCGCGCTGTTAGGGTTGGGCGTCGTCGCACCCGGTGATCTATCGGTCGTGATGGGATCATCAAACGTGCTGTCAGGGTTAGCGCGCGAGGAAGTACATTTCCCCGGCATTTTCGGGAGCTTCCCCGATGCCGTGCTGCCGGGGCTGAATCTGGTCGAGGGCGGGCAAGTCTCGACGGGTTCGATCCTGAACTGGTTCAAGCGCAATTTCGCGGGCGATCTTGCCGAGCACGCCAAACGTACAGGCACCTCGATCTATACGCTGCTTGATGACGAAGCCGAGAAAATCCGCGTCGGCTCGGACGGCTTGATCGTGCTCGATTATTTTCAGGGCAACCGCACGCCGCACACGGACTCGATGGCACGCGGCGTGATTATGGGACTCTCGTTGCAAGCCAGCCGTGCGCATGTTTTCCGCGCTATCATGGAAGGCATCGCCTATGGCACGAAGGATATTTTGGACACGTTCACGCGCCATCAGTGCGAAGTATCACAGATTATTGCGTGTGGTGGGGCAACTCACAGCCGTTTATTCATGCAAATCTATGCCGATGTGATCGGCAAACCCATCAGCGTGACGCGGGTGGCGGAGGCTTCCTTGCTCGGTGCCGGAGTCGCTGCTGCTTACTGCGCCAACGTGTACGGGTCACTGGCGGAAGCCTCGCGTAGTATGACGCAGGTCGTGGATGAATACCGCCCCGATCCAGAGCGACATCAACAATATCAATTCTACTTAGCCAAATATCAGGAAACCTATCAACAGCTAAAGCATGTCATGCACGATGTCACGCAGCATCTTTCCTGAGTCAGAACACATAGCATGTCCAAGGACACATCACTATGACGAAAATCGACCCGATTTATGTTGGTCATAACGCGGCGCAGCACCTGATCGAATATTGCGGTCAACAGGGGTTGAAGCGCTTCTGCATGATCAGCGATAACAACACCTATGCGGCGCTCGGCAGCCAAGTCGAAGCGGCGCTCAAAGCCGCCCATCTCGAAGTCACCAGCCTCGTTTTGACGGGTGCGGAAATCATCGCGGACGAGCATTATCTCATTCACGTGCTGATCAACGCCCCGCTTGGCGAATGCACCTTCATCTCGGTGGGGACGGGCACGCTCACCGACATCACGCGCTTCGTCAGCCACCGCACAGGCCGTTCGTTTATCTCGATGCCAACCGCGCCCTCGGTAGATGGCTTCACGTCGGTCGGCGCGCCGTTGGTAGTCGGCGGCGTCAAGACGACGATCTTGTGCCAAGCTCCCATCGCTGTTTTTGCCGACCTCGACACGATGACTAAAGCACCGCATCGGCTGATCGCGGCGGGCTTTGGCGACATGATCGGCAAGATCACCTCGCTGGCGGATTGGAAGCTCGGCAGTTTGTTGTGGGAAGAACCCTTTGATCAGACCATTTACAACCGCTCCGAAGCGGCGATCAACCAGTGCATCAGCCACGCCGACGAGATCGGGCAGCAGACCGAAGCAGGCGTGCGCTATCTAATGGATGCGCTGATCGAATCTGGGCTGTGTATGCTCGATTTCGGCAATTCGCGCCCTGCTTCCGGCGCGGAACATCACGCGTCGCACTATTGGGAGATGAAACTCCTGCGAGAGCATCGCCCTGCCATCTTGCATGGCGCGAAGGTCGGCTATGCGCTGATGCTGGTGGCGGATCGCTATGCCAAGGTACGCGCACTCTCGCGCAAAGATATGCTGGATCGGCTGGAAGGCGCGACGCTGCCCTCCAAGCAGCAAGAAGCGGAAGTCATCCACGCGGGCTATGGTGCCTTAGCCGATGATGTGATGAAGGAACACGCCGCCTTCTTGAACCTGACCGAAGCGGGCTTTGACACCGTCAAGCAGCGCATCGCTGACAAATGGGATGCCATTCAGGATGTAGCCGAACACGTCCCGCCGCCGGAGCAGATCAAGGCCTATCTGAGCGCCGCCAGAGCGATCACCGACGCCAAGACGCTTGGGTTGGGCGAAGATGAGGTGAAACTGGGCTTCCAATACGGTCACTATCTGCGCAACCGTTTCACCGTCCTCAAGTTGAATCGCATCTTGGGACTGCCGCTGACGTAACGAAAACTAGCTCCTAGTAGAGATGAAACACACAGAGCATTGGTGATCACGTCACCAGTGCTCTGTGTGTATTAGGCTTGATGCGCCGTCGCTTTGGGCAACTGCAATCGCTGTGCGGGGACGCCGTGCCAGCGCGTGAGGATAGTCGCGCTATGCTCAATCTCTTGCTGCTGTTGTTCAGATGTCCAGCCGAGGATCGCGCCCGCCGCTGCCGCTGCTTCCGCCAAAAACTCGCCCGTGACGATCCCCAACAGCCCGATCATCGAGCGCCGGATGATGATGTCATCGAGGTGGATCACCTTCTCGTGCTCCGCGATGAACATGATCTCGCGGCGGCTGTAGCTGCTGCCTGCTATCGGTGCATCCGCTGCTTGCAACAGGTAGGCCGCGATGTCCTCGGCGCGGGTACCGTAGCGCTCAAATAACGTCTTGATCCGTTCGCTTGGCAAGCCCGTGTTCGTTTGTACGCGCTTCATCCACGCCTCGCGCTCGGCGGCACTGTGCGGATACTGCTTGCCGCCGCCAATCGCCAAATCTTGAGTACTGTGGGCGCGTTGACGACCGAGCCGATTGAGCACCGCGTCTGTTGTCTGCTCGGAAAACGCGCGGTAGGTTGTCCATTTGCCGCCCACCAGCGAAAAGATCGGGAAGCGGACATCGGCGTCGGGTTCCACCGTGCGGATTTGATGTTCCCGCGTGATCAAGCCGACGAATTCGGTATCGCTTTTGGGCAGCGGACGCACACCGGAGAAGTGGAATACGATCTGCGACCGATCTACCGTCACGTTAGGCAGCACATGCTTGGTGAAGGCTAAGAAATAGTCGATCTCCTCATCCGTGCAGACTGCCTGATCGGGGTCATCGATGCGGATGTCCGTCGCGCCGATCACGACTTTGTCCCGCAGCGGCATGAAGATGCCCAAGCGCCCATCCGTGTTTTCGAAATAAATCACACTGCCATCGAGCGTTTTGGCGAGTTCGGGATGCTCGACCACGATGTGTGATCCCTTCGTCCCGCCGATGAACTGCGTGGTTTTCTTCAGATCGCGGTTCACGAAATCGATCCATGCGCCCGCCGCGTTCACGACGATCTTAGGCTTGACGGTGAACTGCTTACCCGACATCTCGTCGCGCAGCGTCACGCTGTCGCCGCCACCGCTGATCACGCTGGTATAGTTCAGCGCTCGTGCATCGGGCAGGGTCGCTTCGCCGTCCAGAACCAGTTCAAGGGCGATGCGTTCGGCTTGCGGCATCAGGCAGTCATAATAAGTCGCCGCGCCGATGATGGCGGGGTTCAACGCCGGATGTTTGCGCAGCGCGGTCTGACGGTCAAGCATCTTGTGCGTTGGCGTCATGCGATCATTGCGCGTGAACCAATCGTACATCATCATGCCAAGTTTGATGACCAGATAACCGCGTTCGTTGGGCTTTTTGAGCAGGCCGAGGAATTTAAACGGCGCGTTCAACAAGCCAGATAACCAGTGATAAATCGGGATCGTGGTGGGCAGCAGTTCGACGGCGTGCGGCGCGTTCCTGAGCAGGCGATTGCGTTCCAACAGCGATTCGCGCACGAGTCGGAAATCGCCGTGTTCAAGGTAGCGCAGACCGCCGTGCGCCTGTCGTGACGAGGCCGCGCTTGAGCCGGAGCAGAAATCGCCTTTGTCCACGATCAGCACGTCCACGCCTTGCAGCGCTAGATCGCGGAACGTGCCGATGCCATTAATGCCAGCGCCAATGATGAGCACCGAGACATCGGGGTGTTCTGCATAGTGATTGATGATGTCTTCGCGAGTAGACATAACGAAATATCCTATCAATGGATAAAGTTCGGGCAGCGTATATGAAACCGGGCGGATGGCGGCGGGACTGTGCATATCAAGTATAACGCAGCCAGTAGTCGAGAGTGTAGCTTCTCGCTATACTGAAGATAGAGTTATTTTTGTTTTGTACCAAAGTTATGTTCATCATGACCCCATTACTCCTCGGCATCGATGTCGGCACCAGCAATGTGAAAGCCTTACTGACTACCCCTGAGGGTGCGATCATCGCCCAAGCCTCGGAACCGCTGCCGCTCCTCACGCCGCGACCGGGTTGGGTCGAGCAAGACCCCACTGCATGGTGGCGGGCGACTTGCGCCGTGATCCAACGTGTGGTGCAGCAAGCCAACCTCAGCGCAGATCACATCGCGGGCGTCGGCATCAGCGGGCAGGGTTGCGCCGCCACCTTGCTCGACCAACACGGCGATCCGATCCGCCCCGCCATCATCTGGATGGACGCGCGCTCCGGTGCTGAATGTGAGGCGATGCACGCCCGCGCAGGGAACGCCATCCTCGCCATCAATGGCAAGCAGCCCGCGCCCTACAACTTCGATCCCAAGCTGATCTGGATGATGCAGCACGAGCCAGAGCACATCGAGCGGGCATGTCACTGTCTGACGACCACGGGCTACATCAATTTCCGGCTGACGGGCGAACCCGTGTTGAATGTATCCGACGCCAGCATCCCCTTCGCCTTCGATCAGGCTAGTTGCGACTGGTCGGAAACCCTCATCGAGGCGTTTGGCATCCCGCGACACCTGTATCCACGAGTAGCGCGCTGTCAGGACATCATCGGGCAGGTCACGCCAGCAGCGGCGGCGGCGACGGGCTTACGCGTCGGAACGCCGGTGATCGCTGGCGGCGAAGACACCTCGGCGGCGGGCATGTCGGTGGGGGTGGTGCGTCCGGGGCAAGCCATGTTGTCGTTGGGGACGGGCGGCTCGATCTACATCGCGCAGTCCAGCCCGATCGCGCACCCACAGTTGTTGACCTTTGCGCATGTGCTTCAGCATCAATGGTTCGTCGGCGGGACGATTGTGGCCTTCGGAGCATCGCTGGCATGGTGTCGCGATTTGCTCGGTCACACCGACTACAACGCGATGACGGCGCTGGCCTCCGAATGCCAAGCAGGCGCACATGGCTTGCTGTTCTTGCCCTATCTAAGCGGCGAATTGCAGCCGATCAACGATGGCAACGCGCGGGGCGTGTTCTTCGGCCTCAGCCTGACCACACATCAACCGCAGCTCATCCGCGCGGTGATGGAAGGAGTCGCATTTTCGATGGCGCATAACATCCTCGTCGCTACCGAAGTCGGCGCGACCTCAACCGAGCTGCGTGCGGTGGGCGGCCCCACCAAGAGTCCGTTATGGTGCCAGATCATCGCGGATATTTGTCGGCAGCCGTTGGTCGTGCTGGCAAATAGTGCCGGTGCGCCGCTAGGGGATGCGTTGTTGGCCTCCGCCGCGCTCGGTCTGATCCCCGATGCGGGCGAAGCGGCGGCGAAAGTGGCAGAAGTGGCGCACATCTATCAGCCTGATCCTGCTACAGCAGAGGTGTATGACCGCCTGTTTATGGTATACAGGCAGCTTTACCCGCAGTTGAAGCATTCATTTGCCGCCGTCGCCCAGATGTAAATTGAGGCTGTACACTGAACCCGTGTTGGAAAACAAATCGGGGTCTTATACTCAGACCCCGATCTATCAACCGAATTCTTGGCTGCTGGATGCGCTGGTTAGGTGTTCTTGCGTTTGCGCGCGGAAAACGGCAGCACGATTCCGGATGATGACGTATCACCACCATCGACGGGCGGTGCTGCTGGCGCTGATGGGGCGGGCGGTGGCGTCGGCGCGGAGCGTGCCTCGAAGTTCACGACATTCGGCGCGACGGCTGGCGCGGCTTCACCATGCTCCAAGCTCAACGACTTCGCGGCGATCTCGCGCAGTTCGCTCAACGTCTGCTTCATCATGGGGTCGCCATTTTGCTCGTTGATGTTCTCGATCAGTGTGTCGAACCACTCCAGCAGTTCTTGCCCGAATTCAGGCGCGCGCAGTGCCATCTCTTGCTTTTGCATCTCGTGAGTCGGCATTTGCAGCACGTCGTTGATGAACTGCACGGCGGGCGGTGCAGCCTGATTCATCATGACCATGACCTTTTCCAGCACGGTCTTTAGGCGCGCTGCCGTCACCTGATCGTTGTTCTTTTCGGAATGCTCGATGTTGGCTTGCAGCACTTGCATGAACATGTCGTCCATCACGTCCAAGTGCTCTTCAATCGCCTGATCCAGATCGGGCGCGTTGATGATCTCGCGCAGCGTGTTCACCGCCTGATCAACCACCTGCTGGTTAGCCTGATCGATCATGCTGGTCAGTTCCACCAAGCGGTCACGGATGCTGGTGATCTTGGCGGCTTCATCGGGATCGGACTCCGCTTCGATGCGCTTGGTGAGCGTCTCGAAGAATCGATAATTCAGGACGGGACGCGCCAAGCCGACCAAGGCTTGTAGCTGCTGCTCATCCTCTTTGCCCAATTCAATCGTCAAATTGATCACATCATCGAGCGTGGCATTCGCGCCGAGTTCGTTCAACCGTTGGGCGACGCGTTGGATGGTGGCCTCTTGTTCAGAGGCGGCGGCGACCAATTCCTTGCCAACCGTGCTGTTTTGCAGCAGTTGATCGCGCAGCATGAGCAGTTGTTCCGCCACATCGCGCCGTCCGTTGGCAATAGCAGCCTCGGCGGACGCGGTGAGCACCTCGAAAAACTCGCGATCCAGCATCGCGTCATTGTCTTTGGCGAGTTGAGGCCATTGCGCCGGATCGGTTTGCAGCAGTGTTTCGATCAGCTTGACCTTCTGCTTGCGGGCTTCCAGCATTTCTTTGGTGATGCCGTCATTTTCCAGCACCGTTTCGATCAACCCTTGCAGTGTCAACGCTTGCTTGGGCGTGAACAAATACCCCTTGCGTTGCTCCTGCGGGATGCTGTTGATGATCGCCTGTGTCATGCTCCCGATCAGGCGCTCTTGTTCCTGCTTCGGCAGGCCGAGTTCCATCGGCACGTACAGCATCAATAGTTCCTTGCTCTGGTCGTGGTACATCAGCGGCGTAGCAAGGCGCGATTGGAACCCGCAGTTAGGGCAGGTGAACACATTCATCCGCCCGCTGATCAATCTGGCTTTGGCATTAGGGTCGCGCGTGGCGTCCACCACTTGCTCGACATTCACATTCATCGGTTGGCGGCAGTTCGGGCACGCGATCTGCACGCCACCTTGGGACGAAGGTATATTCATCACGTAGGAATCTCCTTTATCACGCAGTGCGTGATCCCTGACGAGGGAGTGTAAAACGGAAGGTCGCCCCCTTACCCGGTTGGCTTTCGACGGCAAGCGTGCCACGATGAGCGTCGATGACCGCTTTTGCCAGATATAATCCGAGTCCGGTGCCTTGGGTTGTACGGCTAAGGGCGTCCTCTACACGGAAAAATCGCTGAAAGACGTGTTCTTGGTCTTCTTGGGAAATACCAACCCCGTGGTCAGTGACGGCGACCATCACGCTGCCCGCATCAAATGACCCGCTGATGCGAATCTCTCCACCTTTGGGCGAATATTTGATGGCATTGCTGATCAAGTTATCGATCACCTGCCTGAGCCGGGTTTCATCGCCCTGAATAACGGGGAAATTCGGCGCGAAGTGTATCACCAATTTATGGGTTTTGGTCTGCATCTGAAACCGCTCTACCGACCGCGCCGCTAGTACATCTAGCCGCACATCGCCCAACGACAGGCGCATCCCCTCGGCTTGCAATTTTGACGCCGCCAACAGGTTTTCGATCAACGCGGTCAGCCGATCCGCTTCTTCCTCGATCACCTTGAGGCTGTTCTTGATGGTGTTGGTGTCCCACTTGGCATCTTCGCGCCGCAGCGTCCCCGCGTAGCCTTTAATCAGCGCGACGGGGGTTTTCAACTCGTGCGAGATCACCGAAATGAACGTGGATTGCATCTGCTGCGCCTTGCGGAAGTTGGTGATGTCGCGCACATTGGCGATGATGTTGTGAACGCGTCCATCTTCCGCCAGCAGCGGTGCATAGGTGATCCCGACACTGAGTTGCGTACCATCGGGACGCGCGAGGTCGCCTTCAACGTACAGCGTATCAGGCGGGGCTTCCGTCGGCATCGGTCTGGGCCAGCCTTTTGCCAGTGCAGCGCCGAGTGGCGTCCCCTGTTCGATGCGGTTCCACACGATCACCATATCGTGCATATGCCCGACGGCTTCACTCGCAGCACGCCCCGTGATGCGCCCCAAGGCTTTGTTGAAGCGGGTGATGCGTCCCTGTGAGTCGAGGATCATGATCCCGTCCGCGCTGTGATCGAGGATCGCCGCCAAGCGCATCTGCTCGGCGCTCACCGTCTGATACAAACGCGCGTTATGCACGGCGACGGCGGCCTGATCCGCGAAGCTCTGCAAGACGGCGGTATCGTTGGGGTTGGGATCAACGCGGTAGGTGCGGAATACGAAGATCACGCCGACATTCTCATCATGGATGACCATCGGCAGCGCGATCACTTGGCGCAGACGAATATCCAGCGCCCGCGCTACGACCTTCATCTTGAGGTCAAGTTCCTCGTAATTCAACCCCGCGCCATAAGCATCCCCGATGTCTTCCAGCACTGGCGCGAACAGATGCAGCCGATCCGCTTCCACGCCGAAGGTCGCTTTGGCCTTGAAGTTACCCTCTTCGTCCGTCAGCGCGATCAAACCAACCTCGCCACTCAGCATTGCCGCCGCCGATTTTAGGATCAGCCGCAATACGGAGTCGAGGTTTAGCTGCGAGGTCATCGCCCGCGCTATTTCGAGCAGAAAATCTCGTTGTCGGACGCGATAATCAGGTAAAAGTAACATGCGTACCATTGTAGCATAGAGGGATGGTCAGCTAACAGCGTCGGTGGGAATTTCTTGCGATGTTCTGATGATCTTCTTGCGCAATACCAACGAACTTGAGGAACGCGCGCAAAGACTAGTACGCTACCAGTTAGACGCCAATCGATTGATGACTAGGGTCGGCGTGCTGCGAGGTGTGTACAATGTTCAACCACCAACGACGACGCAATCTTGCGTTTCAGCTTTCTGCAAGCGCCGTCATGCTCTTCTTGTGTCTAGCGGGACATCCTGTCAGAGGACAGTCCAGTGCCCTGCGACTGATAACCACCGAATATGGCGTTTCAGAGCTTGGCTGGACGTCAGACAGCGAGATACTGCTCTTTCATAGCGACGATGCCCCACCACCTGAGCGAGCCTATCTGCGAAGTTCTGGTGTGATGACCTCGGCAGATTCCGCAGTTTCCAAGTTGTCAGATGAAGAATTCAAGTTTTTCAATATCTACGGCGACAATGACCCGATCTATGGTGCGTATTCTATCTCTCCCGACCATCGATTTGTCGTGTACGTAGACGCGACCCCGATTGAGCGCGGCGAAGGTTGGGAAGCCTTCCCTGACCCTAATCCCTTCTTCTTAGGGGATCGCCAGCAGCGGCTAAAGATTCCTACGGGTGATCAGCTTGCCCCCGGCCTCTCCGTGTATTGGAATACAACAAGTACAGCCTTCATTGTCGTCGGTGTGAATGCCACCGAAGGTGAGTATCCCGCTGCCTACCTAACCGGCATTACCACCAACTTCGCAACCGATCTCTCCGCAGCAGTTACGCGCGGATTTACTGAATTTGTACTACATCGCCGTCTCTATGCCGCTAGTACCTCCGTTTATCACATCGCGCCTGATGGCAATTCCGTCCTATTGACCGCCTACGATCTTGATTCTGCGGCTTTTGACTATGATCAAACCCTCAGACTGATCAACTATGACGTTGTTAAGCCGTCGCAGAGCCAACTCATCCTCCCGGACGCCGCTAACCTGCGTGCCGCCCAATTCGTATTCGACACGACCGACAAAATACTGCTGATCGATGATCGTGGACTGCTCGAAATTGATATGGGGACGGACGAAATCGCCATCATTGATGCGTCCTTAAACGCGGCTTGGGTCGATGAAGCGATCTTCTCACCGGATGGCCGTTGGCTCGCCGTCAGGCACGCAGTAGACGATTACGATAGCCAACTCTTTATCGGTGATGTCGCACAACTCCTTGGCGCAACCGCCGCTGCCTCATCCGGCACGCCTCGCACACCTATCCCGACCCAAGTAGGGCTGAATGACGTAAGATGGAACGCGGATGGCAGCAAGTTCGCCCTAGCGCTTATCGATGGCACTATCGAAATCGTTGATAGAGCCGATCTCAGCCAAGTTATTTTGCCTGTATCACAAGATCAGATCGTCAGTCTAGATTGGAGTCCGACCGACCCGAATTTATTGGCAGTCGCGCCGTTAATTGGTGCGCCCCAAATTCTGCGGCTCTGGGGGACTGGCTTTTCAGCGGTGCAGGAATTCGCGGTAGAGCAAAATCTCGTCAAATTCATACGGTGGAGTCCGGATGGACGACGAATCGCCACGCTTGGCGTAGGGGGCAGCGGCAGAGCAGGCATCAGCGCTGTGAAAGTTTGGGATGTAGCCACAGGTACGTTGTTAGCGACCTACCAAGACAAGAGCGACAGCCGTTACTTCTACGTCGAAATGAGTTGGAATCCCCGACAAGCTGGCCTCATCGCCATCACCGCAATCTCGGAATGGAACGTTGCTCAACTTGTGGTCTGGGATAGCGCTCAGAATCGCGTTATGTGGAGCAAAGACGATGCGAAGCTAGGCAACTTATCGGTTGATTGGAGCGGTGACGGACTATATCTTGTCACGGGTACACAAAAGAGTCCCAACGGCGCGTTACTGACGATCTGGGACGGCAAAACTGGAACTCGCCTCAAGTATCTATTCATCGAAGGTGCAGGCATTTCACAGCTCGATTGGGCACCAAACGTTGATATTGTGCTGGTACGAAGCGACGGTCTTCTAGAAATACGCGATGGTCAAACCTATCAGGTGAAAACAACGCTTGCCGACGCCGACTTGTACGCGGCGTGGAGCACCCACGGCGATCTCGCTTTTCGGCGCACAGATGGCACACTTCATGCAAGCGCTGGCATAGACCATAATTCAACTTCGTAACAACGATGTCGCCCGCTGACAGCGCTCCCCACCCAAACGGTTAAATATCGGTTATAGTCTGGGAGCGCTTCCAGTGCTACACTTAGAGCGTTGCCTATCATAAAACGGTTAACCTTATCTTATGCCAAAACGTGCTCTCATCATTGACGATGATAATTCCAACCAGACTCTATGGCGCAACTTTCTAGTTGAACACAGCTACGAAGTTGTGATCGCGCCTGATCTTGAAACAGCACAACAATACGTGAGCGAGGATATTGATCTTTTCCTTGTAGATTACTACCTGCCCGATGGCTACGGGACGGCGATGGTCGCAGCGGCGCGTCAAGGCCACCCCAGTGCCATCGTGATCATGGTGTCGATGGATGACGACGCCGACATTATCCGCGAATCGATGCAGGCTGGCGGCAATTTGTACGTGGTCAAGCCATCCACGCCCACCTTGATGACGCAAATCTTGACCGAGATCGAGTCCGGCTTGCTGCATTCCGGCACACGCCAATTGATCAACCGGCACGGACGCCGCAGTTACGGTACTGCCGCCTTCTAGCCTTCCTCATCACGAGCGCGCATATCCCAGCTTGTGCAGATTGTCAACCCCCAGAGCTGGGATTTTCTTCAAACGCTTCTAGCCCGACAATAGCATTAACGCAAACAAACCTCCTTAATGATCAATTTAGGAATCGAGGGTGAATGACTGTTGCTCCAGAGCTGTTGGAAGAGGTTCCTCCTATGACTACACTTACCCCTGTTTGGGCACAACCCGACAGCCATCTCTTGACAAACTTGAACACGGATCGCGTGAACGGCTTGACTGAAGCCGATGTCCGCAGCCGCCGTCAACAACATGGCCCCAATGCGCTACCAGAAGCCGAAGAAGAAAGCCTATGGCAAAGTTTGCTCGCGGCCTTCACCGATCCACTCGCGCTCGTCTTGATTGGCGCGGCGATCCTCAGCGCGATCATTGGCCTTGTCCGCCAGCATCCCGAAGAGTTGCAGCAAGCTGGTCTAATCATGGGCATTGTCGTGTTCATGACCGTGGTCAGCTATCTGACCGACCGTTCCGCAGGGCAAGCCTTGGCGCGGCTCAAAGACCTGCAAAAGACCTATGCCAAGGTAATTCGCGGCGGCAAGCAGATCGAAATTGAATCCGAGGCGGTGGTGGCGGGCGACGTGATCATTCTGACGCAAGGTTCCCGCGTGCCAGCCGATGCCCGCATCGTGCAGGCCGTCAATGCCACCGTTAACGAAGCGCTGCTAACGGGCGAATCGATCCCGCGCACAAAGATCAGTGATCCGCTGCCGCCCGCCACCGATCTCAGCGAACGCACCAATATGGTCTTTGCCGGAACCTTCGTGGAAACGGGCAATATCACGGCAGTTGTCACCGCCATCGGCACCAAAACCGAACTCGGCAAAATCTGGCAAGAACTCAACGAGGCCGAGGAGACCAAGACTCCGCTGCAACGCCAGCTCGATCAATTGGGGCGCTTGCTCCTGATCGGCACCTTGGTCGTCTGCGCGCTGGTCATGGTCATTTACGTGGTCTTTCAGGGGCGCGATCTGCTCAATAGCCTGATCGTTGCGGTGGCGCTGGCGATTGCCTTCATCCCGGAGGCGCTCGGCGCGGTGATCACGATTGCCTTGGCGCTCGGTGTGCGCGACATGGTGCAAAAGAAGGCCATCATCCGCAAACTGCGCGCCGCCGAAGGGCTTGGATCGGTTAGCGTGGTTTGCACCGACAAAACCGGCACCATCACCTACGGGCGCATGACGGCTACTCACATCTGGACGTTCGATACGGATGAGGTGCAGGTAGATCGCGGGATGGATGCGTTGCGCGGCCCCGAATACGAGCGGCTGCTGGACGTGATCCGCTTCTGCAACAACCTCGCTGATCCCTCCGAGGTGGCCTTTGCGCAGCTTGCCGAGGTCGCGGGCTTCACCATCACTACCGAACTGCGCGCCAAACGTGAGCTAGAGCTGCCCTTCAACAGCGAACGCAAGATGATGAGCACCGTCCAGACGGATGAACGCGGACGGCGTGCGCTGCGTGCCAAAGGTGCGCCAGATCGCTTGCTGACGCGCAGCCAGTTCTACTTCAAAGGCAACGAACTGCTGCCCATGAAGGAAGTCCAGCGTCATCAGGTGCAAGCCGCCATCTTGAAGTTCGAGCAGTCTGGCTATCGCGTGTTCGCCTTCGCAGACCGCGAATTGAGCGCCGATCTTCACGGCTCTGCGATCAGCAGCGCGCATGAAGAAGAATTGACCTTCATCGGCCTCGTCGCGCTTTCCGATCCAGCCCGCCCCGAAGTCAAGCAGACGGTTACGCTGCTCAAGACGGCGGGCATCACGCCCAAGATGATCACGGGCGATAGTCCCAATACTGCCCTTTCCATCGCCAAAGATGTTGGCTTGGTGGGTGAACATGGGACGCTCACCGATGTGATCGAAGGCCGGGAGTTGCAGCGTATGGGCGCCAACGGCGTAGAGGCGCTGAAGCCCGAAGATTTGCAGCGCATCGCCCATATCAATGTGTTCGCGCGGGTCACGCCAAGCGATAAAGTCACCATCGTCAAGGCGTTGCAAAAGTCCGGCGCGTTGGTTGCCATGACGGGCGACGGCGTGAACGACGCACCAAGCCTCAAGCAAGCCGATGTCGGCATCGCCATGTCTACGGGCACGGACTTAGCCAAAGATGTGAGCGATGTCGTGTTGACGGGCACCTATGAAGCCATCGCCAGCGCGGTGCAGGTTGGGCGCACCATTCTGTATCGCACGCGGCTGTACATTCATGCGCTGCTGAGTACCAACGGTGCCGAAGTGCTGCTGTTCATCCTCGCGGCTATCGCGGGCTGGCCCGTGCCGCTGACGGCGGTGCAGTTGCTGGTCATCAATGTGCTCGGTGACTCGTGGTTGAGCATGGCGCTGGCAGTGGAAAAAGAAGAAAAAGACGTGATGAAGAAGCCGCCGCGTCCCTCGGATGAACCTGTCATCACGCGCTACATGACCTTTAGCATCGCGCTGCAAAGCGTCGTCGCGATGGTGGTCATGGCCGCCGCGTTCCTGTATGCGCGCGGGTTCACGGGCAGTTTCGGCTTCGATGATACGTCCGCCGCCGCTGAAGAAGCGCTGGCACTGCAACAAACGGCGATCTTCGCCACCTTCATGGTGCAAAAGATCATCCGTAGCGCCTTCACTGCCCGCAGCTTGAAATACAACTTGTGGGAGATCGGCTTCTTCTCCAACCGTTGGAGTCTCGCCGCTGCCGCGCTCACGCTGGTTATCGCTATCGTCGCCATCTACGTCGTCCCGATTGGCATGGTACCGCTGCCGTTGTCGTGGTTGCCTACCTTGATCGCGCTCGGCCTTGTGCCGCCCATCGTGGAAGAACTCGTCAAACTGGCGCTGCGTTCAGGCCGCACCGCGCGTCACGGATAACCGCTCATCCAGCGCCCAATAGATGGTTCTCCTTTCACCAAGCTAGGGGAGCCATCTATGCCGCTGTAACGCCGACCAACCTCATCTTGCCGTTTCCTCACCGCACCAAAGTGCAATTTACACAGCATTTGATCACGAATCGAACACGTCCGCTGTCTAAAGGATGATTTAATTCCCTACATTGAGTAAAATACACAAAAATACCACGCCAATCTTCAGGACATTCGTCACTGGTGAGGCGTGGTTCGTTGAAATAACATTATATTATTATTTCGCCAAGAGAATCGTTATGCTGCCTGCGAAACGCATCCTTCATCAGCTCGATTTCCTGACTCCGATTCTGATTTCTCTCCTCGCTGTCTTAGCAGCTTTAGCAGTCGCTGCTGTCTTCCTGATTATTTTGGGAGTCGATCCGATCAATGTCTACGTGCAGTTGGTCAAAGGGGCGGTGGGCAGCACGTACAGCCTCACGCAAACGCTCGGCAAGGCCACCCCGCTGCTGCTAGTCGCCATCGGCATCTGCATCAGTTTCCGTGCCAGTGTGTTGAACATCGGGGCCGAAGGTCAGGTCATCATTGGCGGCTTGGCGACGGCAGCCTTCGCGCTGGCCTTCCCTGATCTGCCTTCATGGCTGCTCGTCACGCTGTCGCTGTTGGCGGGGTTTGCGGCGGGGGCGTTATACGCGGCGATCCCCGGCGTGCTTAAGGCATGGTTCGGCGTCAACGAAATCCTCAGCACGATTATGATGAACCAGATCGCCATCCAGATTTTGATTTTGCTGCTGACCGGCCCGCTCAGGGATACCGCCGCCAGCGCCACCAGCGCCAACATCATCCAGACTGCCATGATCACGAAGACGGCATGGCTGCCCACGCTCGTCAAAGGCTCTTATTTCCATACTGGCCTGTTGTTAGCGGTAGCGCTGGCGGGCGTGATCTTCTTCTTCCTGTGGTGGACGGTGGCTGGCTACCGCATCCGGGCGGTCGGCGCGAATCCGGCAGCGGCACGCTACGCGGGTATTTCAGTCAAGCAGGTCACTGTCATGGCGATGGCCTTGAGCGGCGGGTTTGCGGGCTTGGCGGGCGCAGTCGAAGTGCTTGGCGTCTCGCATCGCGCGCTGCAAGATTTTACGACGGGCTACGGTTTTTCGGGTATCGTGGTGGCGCTGTTTGGCGGCTTACATCCCCTCGGCGCGATTCCGGCAGCGTTTTTGTTTGGTGGCTTGCTCTCTAGCGGCTCGACTCTACAATCAGCGGGCGTCAGCTCCGCAATGGTCACGGTGCTGCAAGGGCTGGTCGTGATGTTCGTGGTGGGCAGCAGCCGTTGGGTACAGCGCGCCCGCCGCACCGATGCGCCGCCGCCGCGTGCCGCCGAAAAAGCGGACACGCTTGAGTCCGCCGCACTGCCAAAGGAGTCATTATCGTGAGCGATCAAAGCACATGGATACAGATCGCCGCGCAAGGAGTCGCCGCCGCCACGCCCTATCTCTACGCGGGCTTGGGCGAGGCCGTCGGGCAGCGGTCGGGCGTCTATAATCTCGGCGTCGATGGCATCATGTTGATGGGCGCGTTCACGGCCTTCTATGCCGCTTACACCACCGAGTCCTTGTTGGTGGCAGTAGTAGCGGCGGGGCTGGTCGGGGCGCTGATGGGACTAATGATGGCCTTCATCAGCGTGACTCTGCGCGCCGAACAGGGCATCAGCGGGATCGGCATGTTCATCTTCGGCAGTGGTCTGTCTACCTTGCTGTTTAACGCGCTGGTTAAATCGCCCTTCCCCATCGACGGCTTCCGCGCCATCCCGATCCCGCTCCTGAGCGATATTCCGGTGCTAGGGCCGATTTTCTTCCGCCACGATCTGATGGTCTATGGGGCGCTGCTGCTCACGCCCATCGCGTGGTTCGTGATCAACAAGACCACGCTCGGCTTGAACATCCGCGCCGTCGGGCAAAACCCGCAGGCCGCCGATTCGCTCGGCGTGAATGTGGCGCTGGTGCGCTATCTCACCGTCACCTTTGGCGGCATGATGGCGGGCATCGGCGGAGCGTCGCTGTCCGTCTCGCTCACCAACATCTTTCAGCAAAATATGACCAACGGGATCGGCTTTGTCGCGGTAGCCTTAGTCTACTTTGGTGGCTGGTCGCCCGTCGGCATCTTCTTCGGCGCGCTGCTGTTCAGCATCGTCACCACCCTGCAACTGTGGTTGCAAGCCTTTGGTGTGCAGGTCTCGTCCAGCCTGACCAACATGCTGCCCAGTGTCGTCACCATTGTCGCGTTAATTCTAGCCGTGCGTTTCTACCGCACGGGTGCGCCCGCCGCCCTCGGCAGACCCTATAAACGGGGCGAAAACTAGCCCTCGGCAGCGGCATCATCAGTTCGTCGCGCTTAATCGGCGTCCATCGCCGTCAGCGAAGTGCTAGTCTTATGCAACTTGCTAGGAGAGTCAGATTATGAAAAAGCGTTTTGTGACCCTGAGCCTTCTGCTCATCGCGACCTTGCTATTAGGGTCGTTCGCCGCTCCCCGTGCTCTCGCGCAGGATAAGCCCATCAAGATCGCCATCATCATGCCCAGCGCCAAGAACGATCTGGCGTGGAGCCAAGCCATGTACGACTCGCTCGTCGCGGTGCAAACCGAAATGGGCGGTGAGTCCAAGGTCGAGTTGACGGTCATCGAGAACATGTTTCAGGTGCCGGATGCCGCTGCCAACGCGCAGAAGTTCGCCAGCGAAGGCTACGACATCGTGATCCTGCACGGCACGCAGTACGGCGCGTCCATGTTCGAGATCGCGGCGCAGTTCCCCGATGTCTCGTTTGCGTGGGGCACCTCGCAGGACGTGGGCAAGGAACAGGGCTTGAGCAACATTTTCGCTTATGAAGCGCGCGCGGAAGAAGGCGGCTACGTCTTCGGTCTGATGGCGGCGAAACTCACCAAGTCCAACGTTCTCGGCGTAGTCGGGCCTGTCAACGCGGGCGACGCCAAGCTGTACATTGATGGCTTTGAAGAAGGCGCGAAGGCCGCGAACGCCAGCGTCGATGTCAAGAAGATCTTCACCGAGAGCTTTGGCGACATCCCCAAGGCCACCGAAGCCGCCAAGACTCTGCTCAGTCAGGGCGCGGACGTGCTGACCGGTTCGGCGCAGCAAGTTCCCGGTGCCATCACCGAGACGCAAAAAGCTGGCAAGATTTGGTTCAGCACCGACACCGATCAATCCATCCAGTGGCCCGATACCGTTGCCGCGTCGATGGTCTATGACTGGAAGGCCATGCTCACCGACATGATCGCGCAGCGTGCGGCGGGCGTCAAGGGTGGCGTCGCTTACGACATCTCGTTCGCCAACGGCAATCTGAAGATCGTCTTCAACGACAAGGTGACTGTGCCCGAAGACGTGATGAAAGCCGCTGAAGAGGCGATGGCGAAGATCAAGGACGGCAGCCTCGTGGTCGTCGGCAGCCCTGCCTCGATGATGGAAGCTACGCCCGAAATGGAAATGACGCCGGAAGCAACCCCGGCAAGCTAGTCTTCATTGCTGTATACCGAGGGGTACAGTTCGTCTGTGCCCCTTTCACCTTCCACCTTGCAAAGGACGCTGACCATGACCACCCCTGCTCCCGATCACGTTGAAATGCGCAACATCACCAAGCGCTTTCCCGGCGTCCTTGCCAATGATCGGGTGACGCTCGGTGTCCGGCGCGGCGAAGTCCACGCCTTGCTTGGTGAAAATGGCGCGGGCAAATCAACCCTGATGAAAATTCTGTACGGGATGCAGCAGCCCGACGAAGGCGAAATCCGGCTGAATGGATCGCCCATCCGCATCACCTCGCCCGCCGCCGCTATCAAAGCGGGCATCGGCATGATCCATCAGCATTTTATGCTCGTCCCCTCGCTGACCGTCGCGGAAAATGTCGCGCTTGGCTTGCGCTCGACCAACGCGCCCTTCGTGAATCTCGCCACCATCGTCAAAAAGAGCCGCGAACTGGCGGATACTTACGGCCTCAAGATCGATCCCAATGCCTACGTTTGGCAGCTATCGGTTGGCGAACAGCAGCGCGTAGAAATCCTCAAGGCGCTCTATCGTGACGCGCATGTCCTCATCCTCGATGAGCCGACTGCCGTCCTGACGCCGCAAGAAGTCACTGAATTGTTCAAGACGCTGCGCCACATGACCGACATCGGGCACGCGCTGATCTTTATCTCGCACAAGCTGCACGAAGTGCTGTCCATCAGCGAACGCGTCACCGTCCTGCGCGATGGGCGTGTCGTCGGGTCGCAGTCTACCACCAGCGCCACCCGCAGTTCGCTCGTGCAGATGATGGTCGGGCGCGAGATCGCCCTCAGTGTCGATCATCAGCCGCTCCCGCTCGGTGACGTGCGCCTCTCGCTCAAAGGGCTGACCGCGCTTAGTGATCGCGGCACGCCCGCGCTGCGCAACGTCACGCTCGATGTCCGTGCGGGCGAGATCGTCGGCCTCGCGGGCGTGTCGGGCAACGGGCAGCGCGAACTTGCCGAAGTGATCGCGGGCTTGCGCCGTGCCACGGGCGGTTCGGTCAGCGTCGATGGCACCGACATCACTTATCAAGCGGTTGGAGCGCGGATTCAAGCGGGTCTCAGCTATATTCCTGAAGAACGGATGCGGGATGGTGCAATCAAGGAATTTTCCGTCTCGGAAAACGCCATTTTGCAGACGCACAACGCCGCGCCCATCGCCCGCTTCGGCATCTTCAACTTCGGCTCAGTGCGCCAGCAAACCCAAACGCTGATCAACGATTTCAACGTCAAGACGCCCAATCAACGCGTTGCCCTGCGCAACCTTTCCGGCGGCAACATCCAGAAATTGATCCTTGCCCGTGAGCTTTCTCGCCAGCCGCGCGTCCTGATCGCGGCGCAGCCCACGCGTGGTGTGGACATCGGCGCGACGCTCTACATTCACCGCGTCCTGCTCGAACAGCGCAAGCAGGGCACGGCGACGCTGCTCATCTCCGAAGATTTGGATGAAATCCGTGCCCTTTCGGATCGCATCGCGGTGATCTACGAAGGCGAGATTTTGGGCATCATGGATCGCGCGGTCGCCACGCCGGAAGCGCTCGGCTTGCTGATGGCGGGCATCCGTCCGGAAGCTGCCAGCGTCCACAGTTAGCGCACCGGTAGCGTGGTTGCGCTCCGTGAAACTGGACAATTACATCACTGAATGACTTGCGCCCACAGATGCTTCGTACTACACTATGCTACATCACGCACACAGCACAGTGACACACAGAAAGGCATACGGCACGCATCCAATGTCACAGATCGTTATGGTCTCGTGACTACTGCCTATTGCCAAACCTAAGTAGAATTTAGTCAATCGTGGGTTAGCGTTAATAAATTTGGGACTATGGAAACACGATCGGTCATAATCCGCATTGATGAACGGGCGAGACTACTCTCAGCGGCGTTGGCAGCCACCAACTTCCCTGATCAATCGCAGACGCGCAAAAAACACGGCACACATTTGCACGCCCGTGGTACGCGCAAACTTCTGCAAGAGCATTTAGAACATCCCGCTGTCCAGACCTTGCAAGCGCTGCTAGATCAAGGTATCCCGCTGTCCAGTCTGTTCGGTTATGTGCTGCGCCTGACGTGGCCCGGTCTCGATGATGTGGAATACAAACCCGGTTGGGTGCCCACGGATTGGAATGCGCAGCTTGCCGATTTTTACCAGCGCTCGAAGTTGGTTAGCTGGTGGACGGAAGAGTCAGATAACTGGTACACGCCCGTGGAGCAGTTGCAAGAGATTTTCAGCAAGGTCAAGCTGCACGACTATCTCGAACAATTCGTCGGGCCGTTTAATGATACGCTCGTCCTGATGCCCAATATCAGCTACCCCACCGATCACACCGTTGGTTGCCGTGTCGAGGGCGAATTGATCGCCTTGGTGCCGCCTCCCATCGCGTGGGGCGATAGCGCGCCGTGGCCCTACAAAGACGATCCCGGTCTGGCGTACCGCGCCGCCATCAGCGAATTCGGCTCGATGCTGATGAGCACCTATCTCAGCCATCATGTCGCCGCCGTCAACGCCGCCGCCGCCAGAGCCTTGCCCATCGATCAGAAGTACAAAGACGCTCATCCCACGTGGCAAGATCAATTCTTAGGGCTGTTCAAGGCATCGGTCACCGCCCTCTTCTTGGAAGATGCGGTTAGCCCGCTAGAAGCCCGCAGTTTCGTGCAGTACATGCAGCGCGTCGAGAATCTGCAAATCCTCCCCGGCGCGATCAGCGTGTTCCGCCGCTATCTGGACGAGCGCAAATCTGGCAAATACGCGGAGTTCATCGATTATTTGCCGAATATTCCGAAATATCTCCGCGTGATGAAGGCCTTCGCGCCCGCCTAAAAGGATAGCGTGACCGACGATCCACGCCTCAAGCGGCTCGTAGACCTCGAACAGCACACGGTGATCTATGATCAAGCGGCTCCCGATGACGAGTCACCGATTCGCGTCGTGCGCGGCTCACAACCCATCCTGATCTCTGCCCCGCACAGCGCCCGTCACTGGCGCGATGGCGATTGGAAGCCCGAAGACGAATACACCGCCGCCCTCGGTTGGTTTCTGCACGAAACGCTTGGTGCGTACTTTATCTATTCCCGCTATCAACTTCAGCCCGATCCACACGATGATGGTGACGCTAACCCTTATAAACAAGTTCTTGCCGATCTTGTTGCCACCACGCCATTCCGTCTCGCCCTCGATCTGCACGGCGCACGCGGGGATCGTGATTTCGCGGTGGCTATTGGCACCATCGGCGGACAAACGTTTGCGCCTTACGAAAGTCAACTTGTTACTGCCTTCGAGCAGCACGGTTTCATCGATCAAGCGCCGACCAGCTTGGATCGGTTGGCGCTCAACTTGGGGCGCTATATGGGCGGGGCACGCTTGCCGACGATCACGCGCTTCTTGTGGGAGCAGCATCAGCTTCCGTGCGCACAGATCGAGCTGTCTGCGTGGATGCGCATCGTTCAGCGTTTGCCGAACGCGACCAACGCCAAGAATATGACCTCGCCGGACTTTCGCGGCGATCCAGCGCGTATCCTCCGCGTCTTAGAGGCGCTAACGAGTTTTCTCCGTCAAATATTGACAAAACTCTAACAAAATCGTCTAGGATAAATTATGGTTAAGAGCGCATCCTTTTGCGCTAATGGTGTTCTTATTTTAGATACGGCGATGCGCATTTGCCTACAGGCAGCGCCCTCATTCTGATGGTCGGAAACTCTGATCATCGCGGATGGGGGCGTTGCTGCGTTACTGGACTACCGTGCCGCTGCGGGCGCTTCCGCGAACGCCGCCGAACGCAGATAGTTGATCACGTTCCACCGATCCGCCTCGCTCAATGCATCCATCGGGATCGCTTCCATCTTGCCCTTACCGTGCAGCAGCACCGCGTATAGCTCATCGTCGCTCAATTCAGGCAGTCGCCGCGTGAACGTCACTTGCTGGTCGGGCGTATGACATTCCGCGCACTGTGCCGCGAAGATTTCTCGCCCGCGCGCCACCGAATTCTCATCGGGAAATGTCGCGTTGAGGTAGTCCGGCGGCAGATTGCGCTGACGATCAGCCCGCGCGAATGCCTCGCTCATCATCCCGCCGCCAATGATCAGCACGACGATCAGCGCGATCGTGGATGCGATACCGATCATCACACTTTCCAGTTGCCACGGTAGCACGCGGATGCGCCGCCACGCAGGCGGGATCAGCCACACCACGAACATCGCGAGGATCGCCGCCAGACTCAGCCAATTGAGGGCGTTGGGTTGGCGGTTGGTGGTGTTGGGTGGTGTGCTCGGCACGTCCCACGCGAACGCCGCCCGCTGCATGGTACCATCTGCTTCGATCACGTCCACGCTTGCCGTCCACGCGCCCACACGGTTGAGTTCGCTGCCTGCGCCGATATACACGCCGCTGCCCACATTATCCATTTTCAGCAGTTGACTACGCCGATCCAGCGACGGATACACGAACCGTGCCCAGACTTCGGCGTTATCGAGGGGCTTGTCGTTGCGCAGCACGGTAACTTCGTAGCCGTTGCCGCCTACTGCGCCGGGATCGAGCGCCAGTTGCACGCGCATCTCACCGACATCGACGGCTTGGCTAACGGCCGTCGCGGTGCTGCTGACATTTGCGGGTACGGGCGGCGGCGTGGAGGATAGCACGGCAGCCGCGATCAGCACGGGCACGCCGATAACTGCTTCGAGTCGCACGCTGCCGAACAGCGTCCCGATCTTGTCACTCAGCGGGAGCTTTGCCGCCACTGCCGCCAGTCGTCCCGGCGCGACTACCAGATGATGATAAGCGCCTAGCAGCACCATCGGCGCGATCAGCAGCACTTTGAACAGCAGCGTTTGCCCATACGCGGAGGTAGGTACCTCGCCCGCGCTCTGAATCTGGATCGCCGCGCTGAAAATACCCGTCGTGATCAACAGCCCAAGCGCCACCGCCGCCACTGCCGAGAACCGCTTGAGTGCCGCCCGCAGTGCCATCGCCCGCGCCGGAGCATCTAACGGTTGCAGTGCCGCCGGAACCACCACACTGAGCGTGACCAACCCGCCCACCCATGCGCTGGTAGCGGCGAAGTGCAGCCAATCGACCACTGTTGCGGGCAGTGCCCACAAGGTCGCGCCCGTCGCATGGCTGGTGAAGCTCAAGGTCGCCAGAATCGCGCCCGCCACGAACAGATTCACCCACCACAACAGCTTGACCATCTCAGGCAGTCGGCTCGACGCATACCACGATCCCGCGTGGATCAAAATCGCCAGCGTCAGCAGGATCAGCCGCCAGCGCAGCAGATTCCCGATCTGAGTGCTGTCCAGCACCACGCCCCATAACCCATCGCGCAGCACGCTGCTCGCGTCGGTGGCAAACAACGTGATACTCTGCTGCATCACCGCGATCCCTGTGCTGATGACCGCCACGATCAGCGCAATCCAGATCGCCAACGTCAAGCGGCTCATCACGCGCGGTGGCAGCCCTCCAATCCGGTAACGTTCGTTGCCCCAACCGGGTAGCAGGACGCTGTGATACAGCAGCAGCAGCCCGAACAGCACATTCAGCGCAGGCAACTGCAAACTGCGCCACACGATCTCCAGCGGACTAGCGGATCGATCACTTTCCGCGTTGGCGACGGCGTCGGTCTTCGCGCCTACCCAGAAAAGATAGCTTTCTTCTTCGACATGGCCGTCGCTGGCAAAAGCCGCCCGCACCCGCACCACGTAAGCGCCATTCGGCAGCTCACTGGGAACTTGACCGACCATATGCGCGGGATTATTCGGCGCAGTGCCCACCTCGGTCAGCGCGATCTTCTCGCCGCGTTCCGTGGTCAGGCTCATCGTGCTGAATTTCGCTTCGATACTCTCGCTGAACCAGATTTGGATGCGTGTGGGCGCGTGCTCCACGACGCTCTGCGGGGCGGGAATAGCGCGGAGGATATAACCGTGTGCCTCAGCAGGCGCACGATTCACGGCCAACAAAACAATCAGCAATGTCAAACACAAGGCAGCTACTAGTGATCGCCGCCGGGGGAATCGCATCGTAATCCTTACTACGGACGTGTTCAGTCCAACCGATAGTGATCGTCCGAGTTACGGCGTTTAGTGGGAGTAGACTCGGTTGGCTGTTGTGTTGGAGGCTCACTAGGTGCCGGATTACCTTGCTTACCCCGAATCCAAGTGATGATTGGCGGCGCGATCATCATACCTAAGAAGAACACGAAGGCCACCACCATGACCACTTCATCCAGCGGGCCGAGTGTGCCGTGTGCAATTGGAATCCAGAACCTAAACATACGCACCTCACACTCGCGATTATAGCCACTTTTGTTCAGAATCTCACAATATCAAATAGGTGCTCACGACCTTCTCAGGGACGGAATACCGCCACAGGCTCAGGAATTTCGATCCCTTCTGCCAGCGCCGTTTCTAGCCGCAAGGCTTTCGCTTCATCGGTCATCGTCAGCGCTTCCTCACGCGACGCCCCTTGAGAGATGCCCCCGGCAGCAGCGGAATACGCACAAGCTAGTATCCATCCTCATCCGGTATCAATTCGATTGGATAAGGCAAAGCCAAGTAATACGCAAGCGTCTTGTTCATGCCGATAGATTGATTAACTCGCCTGCGCTGCCAATTCCTGCGACCGATTCACCAGCGCGTTCAGCTTACCCAACGCTGCACCGCTGTCGATGCTATCCGCCGCCGCCTTAATACCCGTCGCCAGATCGGGCGCTTTACCACCTGCCACAATCGCCGCCGCCGCGTTCAGCAGCACCACATCGCGCTTACCGCCCTTGATGCTCCGATCCAGAATCCCGCGTGTGATCTCGGCATTGAACGCCGCTTCACCGCCGATCAACTCCTCTGCACTCGTCCGCTGGAACCCCAATTCTTCCGGTGCCAGCGTATAAGTTTTCACCTGTCCGTCGCGCAGCTCGCTCACCCAATTCGCGCCTGTCGTGGTCAGCTCATCCAAACCACCCTCGCCATGTACTACGAACGCCGCTTCGCCGCCCATCAAGCACAGCACATTTGCCAGTTTTTCCACCAGATCGTGGCTGAACACGCCCATCAACTGACGTTTAGCGCCAGCGGGGTTGGTCAGCGGGCCGAGGATGTTGAAGATCGTCCGCACGCCCAATTCGCGCCGTGCGCCGATAGCGTGCTTCATGGCGGGGTGGAACAGCGTCGCGAACATAAACCCGATCCCGATGCTGTTGATGCACTCGCCAACCTGTTCCGGCGTCAGCTTGAGGTTCACGCCGAGCGCTTCTAGCACGTCCGCCGATCCGGTCTTGCTGCTGGCGGCGCGGTTGCCATGTTTAGCGACGGGGATGCCCGTCCCCGCCACCACGAACGCCACCGTCGTAGAGATATTGAACGTGCCGGAGCCATCGCCGCCCGTGCCGCACGTATCCACCAAGCCCACCACATTCACGGGCGGATGATTCGCCGCGCGCCGCATCGAGATCGCGCTGCCTGTGATCTCCTCAATCGTCTCGCCCTTGAAGCGCAGCGCCATCAGGTAGCCGCCGATCTGCGCCTGTGTCGCGTTGCCCGTCATGATCTCGTCCATCGCGGCTTCGGCTTCAGCTTGTGTCAGGTTCTCGTGCTTAGAAAGTTTAGCAATCGCTTTTTGAACACTCATAACAAATATCCTCCCCAATTAATTCACGTCGGATCGGTAGACCCGCAGCATCTTGTTCGCCCCTAAGAAAAACTCGTAATCGACGGGCACGCGTTCGGCTTGCCATCCCTCTTGCGCCATCGCCGCGATCACCGGCGCGAGATGCACCGACTCGCGGTTCGTCAGGTCGAGCAGTGGGAAAATCCGCACTTCCCGTGCCACGCGGCACATTTCCCGCACAGCGTCGATGTGAAACGTTGTCGAAAGATGATCGCTGTACATGAACAGGAAGTTCGAGCACAGCGCCAGATCGAAGCGTCCATCTTCAAACGGCAGCGACGGCAAACTAGCGTCGATATATCGCCCTTCGCGTTTGCCCTGCTCCAAGTCAGCCACGAACTGCCGCATCGCGCTCAAGCGTGCCGCGCCCACCTCATCGACTGTTTTGAACTTCGTCCAGACGTATGCATCCATATTACCGCGCATTTGCGCGAGAATCTCTTGCCATGTTTCACTCACCCGCTGCTCGATCTGCGCCGCCGTCATCACATAGATCGGATCAACTGAGGTGACGCGGTAGCCCTTCTCCGTCGCTTCAGCGTTGAAACTGGCTGGCCCGTCGCCACAGCCGAGGATGCGCTTGCGTAAATCATCCTCGGTCAGCCCGAACATCCCCACATATTCACTGAATAACCGTCCCCACGGCTTCACCTCGTTATAGGTAATCGTCATATTGCCGTCGCCCTCCATGATTCTCATCACCCTTTGGTTCCCCCTCGTTGCGGAGCGGAGAGGGGGTCAGGGGGTGAGGTTCTTCTCAAAACCTGCATTCCAAGAAGTTTTGCATCAGGCGCGGGCCAAACGTCGTCAAGATGCTTTCCGGATGGAACTGCACGCCCACGATCGGATATTCCGTATGCCGCAGTGCCATGATCTCGCCCTGATCGGTGAACGCGGTCACTTTCATGCACTTGGGCAGCGACTCTTCTTCCACGATCAAGCTGTGGTAGCGCGTCGCCTCGAACGGACTCGGTACGCCGGAAAACAGCGGGCTGTTCTGGTGATATACTTGCGACACCTTGCCATGCATCAGCCGTGGCGCGCGGATCACCTTACCACCGAAGGCTTGTCCCATGCACTGATGCCCCAAGCACACGCCGAACGTCGGGATATGCGTGCCTAACTTGGTCAGCGTTTCCAGCGAGATACCGCCGTCATCAGGCGTACCCGGTCCCGGCGAAATGATGATGTGCGAAGGCTGCATCGCCTCTAACTCATCGACGGTCAGCGCGTCATTGCGGTAAACCTCGATCTGCGCGCCGAGCATCCCGAAGGCTTGCGCGATGTTGTAGGTGAAACTATCGTAGTTATCGATCAGCACGATCATGGCTGTTATTCCCTTCTTTTTATAGACCAACTAATTGGCGTACATCTGCTAGCGTTCGTTCTGCTCGTTCGCGGGCACATTCGGCACCCTGCGCGAGCACGTCGTTGAGATATTCCGGCGCGTCGCTGATCTCGCGGAACCTCGCTTGGATCGGCTCCAACGTCCGCACCACCAGTTCGACCAATTCGCGCTTCAATGCGCCATAACCGCGTCCCGCGAAACGCGTCTCGATCTGATCCCGCGTCTCGCCGGACAGCACCTCATACAGCGTCAGCAAATTGCGCACACCTGCCGAAGCGACTTCAAAGCGCGTCTCGTTTCCCGTATCCGTCACCGCGCTCATAATCGTCTTGCGGATCACGTCCAGCGTATCCAGCACGCCAATTGCATGACCGCTGCGAGTCTGCGCCGTGCTTTTGCTCATCTTCGCGCTTGGATCATCCATGCCCATGATGCGCGTGCCACTGGTTCGCGTCAGCACATCCGGCAGCGGGAAATAGGCTTCATACAGATGGTTGAAGCGTTCCGCCACATCCCGCGCCAATTCAAGATGTTGCTTCTGGTCATCCCCGACGGGCACATAAGCGGCCTTGTATGCGAGGATGTCCGCCGTTTGCAGCACGGGATAGGTGAGCAATCCACTGCTGACCACCTCGGTCTTGGCGGCCTTCGTCTTGTATTGCGTCATCCGCTCTAACCAGCCGACGGGTGTGCAGCAGCTCAAAATCCACGCCAGATACGCGTGCGCCGCCACGTCCGATTGCATAAACACGATGCTCTGCTGCGGATCGATTCCGCACGCCAGCAGCAGCGCCGCCGTCTCGCGTGATTGTTGCCTGAGCGTTTTCGGGTTGATCGCTTCTGGGATGGTCAGCGCGTGCATATTGGCGATGCAAAATAGGTTGTCATACCGCGTCTGATTCTGTACCCACAAGCTGACCGCGCCGACATAATTGCCGATGTGCATCTTGCCCGTCGGCTGGATGCCGGATAGCACGACTTTCCGCGTATCTGCTTTGACTGGTTCGGGCGCAAGCATCGTAGACATGAGCTTCCTCTTACATCAAGCCGGCTTCGGCGTTCTCAATCGCCACCGTCACGGCGCGGGCTTTGTTCAACGTTTCCTGATATTCTTTGGCGGGGTCGCTGTCTGCCACGATTCCCGCGCCAGCTTGGATATAGACCTGCTTACCGCGCATCAGCAGCGTGCGGATCGCGATGCACGCGTCCATGCTGCCGCCGTAGCTGAAATAGCCCACCGCGCCGCCGTACAGCCCGCGCCGTGTGCCTTCGATCTCTTCGATGATCTCCATCGCGCGGATCTTCGGTGCGCCGGACAGCGTGCCAGCGGGGAAGGTCGCCCGCACCAGCGAATAGGCGTCCATGTTCTTGCGTAATTTGCCCTCCACGTGTGAGACGATGTGCATCACGTGTGAGAACTTCTCGATGATCATCATATGCGGGACGTGTACCGAACCATAATCGCACACGCGCCCCAAGTCGTTGCGCCCCAGATCGACCAGCATCACATGCTCGGCGCGTTCCTTGGGATCGTTGATCATGTGGTGGGCGTTTTCGTCATCTTGGGCGGGTGTAGCGCCGCGCGGAGCCGTCCCCGCGATGGGGCGCACGCTGGCAGTGCGTGTATCTGCGTCAAAGCGCACCATCATCTCTGGAGACGCGCCGATGATGTGCATCGGTTCGGTTTCACCGGGTTCCAGTGGGTAGCGCAGGAAGAACATGTACGGCGATGGGTTCAGCATCCGCAGCGAACGGTAGATCGCGAACGGCGGTGCGCTCGTCTCGCGGCTCAAACGCTGCGATAGCACGATCTGGAAGGCGTCGCCCGCCGCGATGTATTCCTTCGCCTTCACCACGCCCGCTTCAAATTCGGCTTGTGTCACGTTAGACGTGAGCACCGGATCGCTCGGCGTCCCCGGCTGTGGCAGCGGTGGCAGCGTCGTGCGCAGCCGTTCCACAATCGCCTCGATCCGCGCCACGGCCTTATCGTACGCCTCGCGTGGATCGCCCTGATTGTGTGCGTTGGAGAGCACGATCAATTGGTGTTTCACATGGTCGAACATCACCAGCGTTTCCGCCAGCATGAACGACGCGTCGGGCAAGCCGAGTTCATCGGTTGCGGTCGTGGGCAGCTTTTCCACCGACCGCACGTAATCATAAGCGAGGAAGCCGACTGCGCCGCCGACGAAACGGGGCAAGCCGGGGATTTCGACGGGCTTGTAGCCTTCCAACACGCTCTTGATCACCGCCAGCGCGTCCTCGCCCGCGTTGAGCTTGCGCACACTGACCTTATCATCGCGGCGTTCGTGCAGTTCATCGCCCTTGACGGAGATCACGGCGGCGGGATTGATGCCAAGGAACGAGTAGCGGGCGATGTTCTCGCCGCCTTCCACGCTTTCCAGCAGGAACGACGGCTCATTATTCAGCGCCAGCTTCAAATATACCGAAACCGGTGTCTCTAGGTCGGCGGGCAAGGTACGGTAAACGGGGACGAGATCGCCCTTCTGGAATAGGGCAGCGGCATCCTCGAACGACGGCGCGTACATCGGACGCGGTGCGGTGCGGAAAGCGACAGGTGATGCGGTCATCGGGCAGCTCCTCACGGAAATAAAAAATCCCTCTGTCCAAAGAAGGGACGAGAAGGGATTTCCCGTGGTGCCACCCTGATTACCTCATCTGCATGAGGTCACTTAAAGCAGGTACGACGCTGTGCGAATAACACCGCGTGATACCCTCAGCCCTGATAACGGTGGCGACTCCGGCCTCTGCTACTAGGTTTCCCGTTCGCTCGTGCAACTCCCCGGCCCATTCGGCATCTGCGCTTGTACCGCCTTCACAGCAACTGGCGGCTCTCTGAACATCGCTTGGTGCGTACTCGCCCGGATCAACGTCTTTGATTGGGTCGTGTTTAGATTGTAAATCATGGTAACGTGCGTTTTGGTGGCTGTCAAGAGGTTCGTTTGTGCCAATTTTTGAAACCTCGCTATCCATACTTGGGAATTGACTGTTTGTATTGTATGATCGGGTACATCAAGTGCATCACTCGATAATATAGGAGATGTATGCGACAAGTAATCATCTACCCCGATGAGGATAGTGTATTTGTAGCTGAATGTCCCAGTCTGCCGGGTTGCAGAAGTCAAGGGGATACTATTGAAGAAGCCTTTGAGAATATCAAAGATGCGATCAAGTTGTGGATCGAGGATGCCATAGCCAACGGTGAACAAATCCCCGCAGATTATCCGATCTTTGTTGGTGCAGTAGCGGTAGAAGTTCCGACGCCCTAGCTTCTCAGCAAAGTGATAAATTCTTCTACGGTCAGTCCAGCATCTTTGATTGCGCCGCGCAATACGCCTTTGGATACAGGATTGTGTTCCGGAATCGAAATCCTAACACCTTTGCCATTGTGTAAAATAACGTGACTACCGCTTTGTCGGGTAACGCTGAAACCAGCCTTCTCAAATGCCCTGATGCACTCGCGCGCAGACACCGAAGGAATTTTGGGCATTCTCCCACCTTTCTGTAGCGATAAAATTGAGTGCAAAACGTGATTTATACTACAAAGATCACTTCCTTTTCTAATTTTCTCTCATGGAGTCCCGAATGCGCATCATTGGCATGATTTCCGGCACTTCCGCCGATGGAATCGACGCAGCACTGGTGGAGCTGGACGGCGCGCCACCCAGTCTCAAGATCAAACTGATCAAACACATCACCTATGACTACGATCCCGCCCTGCAAGCCGAGATTTTCGCCTGCTTCCGACCCGAAACTGGCACTGTAGATCGCCTGACTCGGTTGAACACGGCGCTTGGGGAAGCCTTCGCCCAAGCCGCCCTCACCGTGATCAAAGCCGCCGACACCACACCCGATCAAGTCGATCTCATCGGCTCGCATGGGCAGACCATCTGGTACGACGCGCCCGCCAACGGCACAGACGGCGCGGTGCTCACGCTCGGTGAACCTGCCATCATCGCGGCGCGCACAGGCATCACCACCATCAGCCACTTCCGCGAGAACGATCTAGCGGTCGGCGGCTATGGCGCGCCGCTCGTCAGCTACATGGATTGGCTGCTGTTCCGCCATCCGAGCTTGACCCGCGCCACGCAAAATATCGGCGGGATCGGCAACGTCACCTACTTGCCGCCGCTAACGTCCGCTGCCAGCCCGCTCACCTTCGATACTGGCCCCGGCAACATGCTGATGGATTACTGCACCAGCCGCGCCACCGATGGCGCGCAGGGCTTTGATCGCGATGGACTGATCGCCGCCAAGGGCAAAGTCAACGAGGCATGGCTGACCGAATTGATGCAAGAACCCTATCTGCATCAAGCGCCGCCCAAAGCCACCGGACGCGAATTATTCGGGGCACAGTTAGGCGTGACTCTCTGGGACAAGGGCATCTCGCTCGGCATGAGTGGCGCGGACATCGTCGCCACCATGACGGCCTTCACCGCCGAAAGCATCGCGGCGGCCTATCGTGATTTTCTGCCAACGTCTGTGGATGAAGTCTATGTCGCGGGTGGCGGCGCGAAGAATCCCACGTTGATGCGCATGTTGCAAGATCGCACCGAACGCATTACGACGGTCAAACCGCATGATGATCTCGGCGTCCCTAGCACCGCCAAAGAATGTATGCTGTTCGCGCTGCTGGCCTACGAAACATGGCATAACCGCACGGGTGCCTTGCCCGCCCTGACCAAAGCACGTCAAGCCGCCGTGCTCGGCAGCATCACCTACGGACGCCTGACCAAGTAACCGCGCGTGTACGGATCGACGCTCAATTTCAGCCGTGTGTGCTGGCTAGACTTTCCCGCGTGCCCGCATGACATAATTGAGCGTCTTGTACACCAGTTTTGCGGCAGCAAAGTTCGACGCCTGACCGCCCATCGTCGGTGCCAGCTCCACGCAGTCGAAGGCCACCACGCGGCTGTTCTCCGCCACCGTGCGGATCAGATCGAGGCAGTCGTACCAGCCGATCCCGCCCGGTTCCGGTGTGCCCGTCGCCGCGATCACCGACGGATCGAGTCCGTCCACATCGATGGTCAGGTATACGTTGCGCTCGCCGATCGCCTTGCGCAGCGCATCGAGGTAAGTCCGTTCCTTGTCGCGGTACATCTCCACCGCGCTGAAGATCGTCACGCGGTCAGACTGCCGCGCGAATTCGACTTCCTCCGCGCACGTCGAGCGAATCCCGAATTGAATCACGGGTGCGTAAGGCAGCCATCGCCGTGCCGCGCACGCATGGCTCCACGCTGTTCCATCGTATTCTTCGCGCAAATCACTGTGCGCGTCGATCTGCACGACCACCAAGCCCGAATATTGCGCCGCCAGCGCCCGTACCACCCCCGGCGTGATGCTATGTTCGCCGCCGAGCGTTACCAGCAGCCGATCATCCGTCAAATGCAGCTCACTCACCGCATCCGTGATCGACTGGATCGCCGCCTCTGCCGATGCCAGCGTCGGATGCAGCACGGGCAGCGTATGCACACCGTAGGCGGGCGCGGCCTCGCACTCCAATTCCGCGTCGTACAGCTCGACCTGATTCGACGCGTCGATGATCGCGGTGGGGCCAAGCCGCGTCCCGCCCGTGTACGAGGTCGTCATCTCAAACGGGATCGGCAGCACCCATGCCGCGCTAGTCTCCCGCGTGCTGGATTCATCATCGAGTCCAAGGAATCGTTCAGGGTTGCGGTAGTCAGTCACAATGGGCGGTTCCTTCTATTTTGAAATTGCTATATGGCTGCTAGGGTTTCGGTTTCGGCGCGTCCGCTTGCGAAGGGAAATCCACGAAATACACCTTCTTGTCCGCGCGGTGCGGATCATCGACGAGGAAAATCTTCTTGTCTGCTTGCCGCTCGAATTCAACGACGAACACGCGCTCATCGGCTTTCGACGCGAGATCAACCACATATGCCTTGAAGTCGGCCTTATTGGGGTTTTCGACGATAAAAACCTTCGACATACTGCACCTCCGTGAAGAAAAGTGCTGGCTGCAACCGCTGTTGTGGAGCCTAATTCAGTCGTCCAATTTCAAACGTGCCGTCGCCAGAGGCCACGCCGCCTCGCGAAACTCATCATAGTCGATCTCGGCCTTGCCTTCCAACGCGATGCCCATATTGTAATGAGCGCTGGCATCGTGAATCCCCAAAAAGTACGCGCCGCCGCCAAATTTATCCACGAAGGCGTTCTTTTCGAGGTTGATGGCTAAGATCGGGTAGCGCTCTTTGATCGGGTAAAAAAACAGCCGATACTTATACTCGACGCGGGTGACTTGCTGTGTGATCTCGACGCCGATCACGCGGTAATCGCCGTACAGGTCTTCTTCAAGGATCGTGCCCGTCTTGATATGAAGCCGCCACGAGTGTTCGTAGATGGCTTGCATGGCTATTGTCTCCTACTCATCCCGTTCCTCTGCGCCTCAGCCCATCACTAGGCCGCCATCGACGGACAGCACTTGCCCTGTAATGTATGCCGCTTCATCGGAGGCGAGGAAAGCCACCGCGTATGCTACATCATCTATCGTGCCCCACCGTTCCAACGGGATGCTCTTATTGATCTGGTCGAGTAAATTTTGCGGCAATCCCGATGTCAGATCGGTGCCCACGAATCCCGGCGCGACGGCGTTCACCGTCACAGAGCGTCCGGCAATCTCCCGCGCCAGCGCCTTCGTCAAGCCGATCATACCGGCTTTGCTGGCGCTGTAATTCGTCTGCCCGCCCTGCCCCGCGATGCCGCTCACGCTGGTGATGTTGATGATCCGCCCGTACCGTTTGCGCATCATGGCCTTAACCGCGAACTTGCAGCAGTTCCACGCGCTTTTCAGGTTGGTATCGATCACCGTGTCCCAATCATCTTCCTTCATCATCATGATCAGACCGTCGCGCGTCGTGCCAGCGTTGTTCACCAGAATATCGATCTTCCCGAATTTATCTGTCGCCGCCTTGATCAACTGCTCCGCCGCCTCGGTCTTCGAGACATCGGCTTGCACTGCCAGTGCCTTCCCTCCGTCCGCCTCGATCTGCGCCACGACTTCGTTGGCGGCGTCGGCGCTGGCGTTGTAATTGATCACGACCGCCGCGCCGCGCTTGGCAAGTTCAAGGGCGATTCCGCGCCCAATGCCTCGGCTCGCGCCAGTGACGACAGCAACTTTATCGGTGAGGGAAGCCATGAGATCGTTACTCCTGAAGCAAACGGTAAAAAAACACAGTATCAATCAACTGGGTGCCGTTATAGTTCATCGCGAACGAGGGGATGCTGCCTACCCGCGTCCAGCCGCAAGCTGTATACAATTTCTCGCCGCTGCTGTCGCGTTCAGTATCCAGCACCAACAAGGTACGTCCTAGTCGGCGGGCTTCATCTTCGGCGGCGGTCAGCAGCGCGCGACCCAAGCCGCGCCGCCGGAATCGACTGTGTACGAGCATTTTTTGCACTTCAGCGCGGTGCCGTCCGTTGGGCTGCATTGCCAGCACCAGATGCGCGCACCCGGCGATCTCGCCCGCTTGCACCGCGATCAACACCACGCGTTCGCCGCGTTCAACCTCGTTCGCCACCCGCTCCCAGAACGTGGCAGCGATCTGTGTTTCCAGCGGCGCGATGAAATTGACCGATGCGCCGCCATCCACCACATCGCGCAGCAAGCCGATCAGCGCAGGCTGATGTGCCCTGATCTGCTCGGCAGAATAGGCCGTAATCATTGCGGCGCGACGGGGATCGTCAGGCGCTGCCCGATCGATAGGAAATCGCTGGTCAGGTTGTTGGCGCGCCGGATGTCTTCCACGGTGACGCCGTACCGTGCCGCGATTCGCCCTAGCGTATCGCCCTCTACCACCGTGTAAATCGTCTCGGTAATCACGATAGCGGTGGGGATCACTTCGCCGCTGGCTGGTGTCAGGGTCGCTAAGGCACCGGGTTCGCTCGTCGCCGGAGCAGCCGGAGCCGCCACTGTCGGCGTTTTGCCGCAGTTCGGGATGATCAGCTTATCGCCAACTTGCAGCGCATCAGGATTCGTGCGCGGATTCGCTTGTACCAGCGCCAGCGGATCGATGTTGTACAACCGCGCGATGCTGTAGAACCACTCGCCCGGTTGGACGGTGTGTTCACACGGCTGGTCAGTCGGCAGTCCCGTTGGCGTCGGCGGCAATCCTTCCGTCGGCGTTGCCAGATCCATCGGCGGGATCGGTGTTGGCGTGGCGGGGAGGCCAGCGGCTCCACCAATTGCATCAGTGGGCTGTACAGTAGCGAGTTCGAGCGTAGCCGTCGGCGGGACTGGTTGCGCGTCCGTCGGTGGTGGCTGCGTCGGGATGATGTCGGTCGGCGGCGGTGGCGGCAGATCCGTAGGCACTGCCGTCGCTGCGATGTCAGGCGTAGGTGGCAGCGGTGTCGGCGGCATGAGTGTTGGCGTCGCCAGATTGTTCAACTGATTCACGTCCACGCTGGTTGGCTGGACGCTTGATCCAGCCGATTGAAAACATCCTGCCAGCGCCAAAGCCAACACCACAAAACCTAACAATTGGTTGGCTCGTAACGGGATCGACGGTAATTTCACACCCATAGCACAGTCCATGCCCCTCAGAATTAAGATTCAGTGTACCGTGTTCAGCCCGTTTGCACAACGCACAGGAGCGGTTCCGTCTTCAGTACGCTTTACGGATGATTAACCGTCCGTTATGACCAACAAGATTCCTTTGCGGTAAACTACTAGGTCGATCCCGTTTCCGCTTGAGGTCTATCATCTGATGCGTGTCGCAATTTATACCGAAACTTTCTTGCCAAAAATCGATGGCATTGTCAAAGTGCTGTGTCTAACGCTGGAACACCTGAATCGGCGCGGCGTCGAAGCCGTCGTCGTCGCTCCCGATCATGGGGGCAACATTCGCGAATATGCCGGAGCACAGGTGATCGGCGTTCCCGCCATCAAAAATCCCGTCTATCCCGAAGGCCGCATCAGCCTGATGACTCCCAGCGCGTACCAACGCATCCGCGCTTTCAATCCACACTTGATGCACAGTTTTCATCCCATCTGGACGGGGTTAGCGGGCTTACTCTTCGCCAAGATGATGCATGTACCAGCGCTCTCCTCGTTTCATCTCGATATTGAACGGGTTGCCCGCTTTTACCGCCTGAACGTAATGAGCGGTATTTCGCGCCACGTGACGACATGGGCCTTCAACCGCAGTGACTATGCTCTAGCGCCCTCCAAGCTCGTGCAAAGCCAGATGCGCGCCAATGGTGTGCATAAGGTCGGTCTTTGGCGGCGTGGCGTGGATGCCGAGCAGTTCCATCCGCGCAACCGCAGCACCGACATGCGCGCACTGCTCAGTGACGGGCATACGGAAGATCGCCTACTGTTGTATGTCGGGCGTCTCGCGCCGGAAAAACAGATTCATCAGATGCGCGCGGTATTGGAGCGCGTCCCCGGCACACGGCTTGCCTTGGTCGGTGGCGGCCCCGCCGAGCCATCGTTGCGCAAACATTTTGAAGGGCTGCCCGTCACCTTTGCGGGCTATCTAACGGGGCAAAAACTAGCGCAAGCCTACGCCAGCGCCGATGTGTTTATGTTCGCCTCAGCCTTCGAGAGTTTCGGCCTCGTCCTGTTAGAGGCGATGGCCTCCGGTGTGCCTGTCGTGTCGTCACGGGTGGGCGGTGCGCAAGACATGATCACCGATGGCGAGTCGGGCTACACCTTCGATGTAAACGACATTGATGGCATGGTGAACGGGGTGCAGCAGACCCTCGCTGATCCGGCACGCCTCACGGAAATGGGACTCGTCGCGCGCCGCCACGCGGAGCGTCAAGCGTGGCCTGCCATGATGGACGAGCTGATCGCCTGCTACGATGCCCTGCTGAGTGGCAAACCGTCCCCCATCTAAGCTGTTACCCGACGTTGACCTCCAACCGATACCCGATACCCGGTTCCGTGAATAAATAAGTCGGGTTAGCGGGGTCTTCGCCCAATTTCCGTCGCAGTTGCTTGACGAGCGCGCGCGCCGCCATCCGCTCGACGGCATTAGCGGGCTTGCCCCACACATCGTTGATGATCTTTTCGTAAGTAACGAGGCGTCCCTGTGCCAGCACCAGCAAGCGGAACAAGGAAAACTCCTTACGCGTCAGGTGGAGCTGCTTTCCCGCCCGCCACACGCCGCGATAATCCAGATCAATAGTCAAATCCCTGATCTTGATCAGCATCGGCGGCTTATCCGGCACCATCTGCTTATCGAACTGCACGACGGATCGGCGCAGCACGGCACGGATCCGCGCGATCAATTCGTCGCCGTCAAAAGGCTTGGTCACGTAATCATCTGCGCCTTTGTTCAAGGCTTGTGTCTTGAGGATCGGGTCAACCAGCGCGGACACCACGATCAGCGGCACCATGCACCATTCCCGCAGCCGTTCGATGGTGACAACGCCATCATTATCCGCGTCGGGGTAATTCAATTCCATCAGCAGCAGGTCAGGGCGGTGTATCGCCAGAGCCGAGGTAAGTTGGTCAGGATGGTCGATACTAGATACGCGGAACTTGTTACTTTTAAGTAGTTTAGTGAATGTCGCACGGAATGTTCTGTCGTTGTCGATTAACAGTAAATGTGGCATCCATCCGTCTCCAAAACAGGTTGAAGGCGAGATGTTGGGTTAAACATCGCGTCAATCAGTACTCAGCCAGAGGCTAATGTGTTCGTTAGACCACAAGTGCATATCTGGTTACAGGGGAAAATATAGTCTTTAGCCCTACTGTGTTTCATGGGCAGAATGCCAGAAGTTTTTCGCACTAAAACTGTTGAAAATGTGATCATGCGGCAGATTGCCTAGCTATATGCTATTGCGACATACATCAAATGTGAAAATCGATGATGCAGTGTGTTGGTTCGGCTAACTGTCCCTTTCGGATTGGTCAAGTTATCCTGTTTTTTCAGCATAATTTGTGCAATGTGTCTCATTATTCACACATTCCGCACGGGTCTGCCTCGGATGACGCGGCGATCCGTTCAAGGGCACCATCTCGGAGGTGTTGATGTTCAGTCCAAACTCGCCCGCCTATTTCCTCACCACGCCGCGCCTCGGCTTCCGCTATTGGACGCCGGAGGACACCGCCTTGGCAATCGGCTTATGGGGTGATCCTGCCGTGACCAAACTCATCGGTGGGCCATTCTCGGCGGATCAAGTAATGGCGCGCCTGCATAAAGAGATCGCCACGCAGCATGATCACAGCCTCCAATACTGGCCTATTTTTGCGTTGGCAAACGGCGATCATATCGGTTGCTGTGGGCTTCGTCCCTATCAGCCACAGGCCAAGATTTGCGAGATCGGCTTTCATCTGCGCAGCGCCTTCTGGGGGCAAGGCTATGCGGCGGAAGCGGCGCGCGCGGTCATCGACTACGCTTTCACGAATCTCGGCTGTGAAGCCCTGTTTGCGGGTCACAATCCCGCCAACGACGCCTCACGCCGCTTGTTGATCAAACTCGGCTTCCGCTACACTCACGACGAATTTTATTCGCCCACCGGCCTGAATCATCCATCCTATCTTTTGACCAAGCCCGCTGGTTAAGGGATCGCCGTTTCAATCTTCTGTTGTCCGCCCATCTGCATCTCACGGTGTAGGTTGGGCACGCTGCCGCTTCCCGATCCGCACAGGAACGCGTACGACAGCACCGCGCCCGCTACATAAAAAATCGCCGCCAGATACGGTGGCAGCAAATGGATGAAATCCGTGTAGCCGACCACGAAATGAATCCCGATTGCGCCGATGAATCCCGGCAGTCCCGCCAGTACCAGCGTCCACCATACCCACCGTGCGCCCTGCCGGAAGCCCCACAAACTGAACAGCAGCGCCACCAGCCCGTTCGAGATCAACGCCCCGCCGAATCCCACCCGATCATGCGCGATGAGCGGCAGCAGACGCGGGCTGACCGCGCGCAGCGCCTCCGCCGTGATGTTCATGTACGCGAGGTCTTGCGGGACGAACACGCTCACCAACCCCGTCTGCACGATCAAAATACCGCCGACGAACAATCCGATTCCCATCACGATAAAACATAACTGCCCGTACAACCCGCGCAGCCATGCCCGATCATTCTGTAAATTCGGTGGCGGTGTCCGGCTCGTCTGAAAAGTCTGTCCTCGCAGTCCGAACAAAAACGCGGGCAGCAACCCCGCCGTCAGCAGCGCGTGTAGCGGATCGAGATAGCCAAAACCGAGGAATAGGAAAAAGCTCAAATAACCCACGCTGCCGGAGATCAACAGCGCTTGTCGTGCCCAGTCTTGCCGTTGCCTCAAAGCGAACGCCGCGATTCCCGTGTACAGAATCGCGCTCGACAGCATCGTCCCCGCCAGCGAAATCCGGTCATGTGCCAGAAACGGCATCAGAGTCGGCGTGATGCTTACCAGTTGCGCATGATCCAGCCCCACGAATTGCTCATCGTACGGCAGCGTCACCCGTGTGATCGCTACCAACCACACGAATACGGCGGCAACGAACAACCCCAACCCCATCGTGACCGCCCACTTCCACGCCGAAATCCCCAACGTGCGTACTTGTGGCGGGCTAACCAACGCGCGGTTCGGTTGATAGTACGCCAGCGCCTCGTTGATCCGTTTCGGCAGTCCCGGCCCCGCATACACGAATCCGCTGTGAATCTGGACGAGATCAGCGCCCGCCGCGAAAACTGCCAGTGCCTCGGCTGGCGCATGGATTCCACCCGCCGCGATGATCGTCAACTTGTCGCCCCACGTCTGCCGCACGAACGCCACCAGCGCGAGACAATCTGGATGCGCTGTGCGACCATAACGCACCGACTCGCCTTCGCGTTGTCCATCATCGATCACCACGCCGCTGAGTCCATGCCGCAGCCCGCCCTCGATCATCGTGCGGATCGCCTCACGCGCATCGTCCGGCCTGATCGCGATCAGCAGCGCGCGGCGTGGCGACCCCTGATCGAGTGCCGCGCTCATGCTGGCGATCTGTCCGTCCCAATCTGCTGCCGTCCACGCGCCCGACTGCACTTCTCGCTGCGTCTCCACCGTGAAGAAGCTGACATACGGGTGCAGCGCGCGGATCATCTCGCCGCGTTCCCGTGCTGCCTCTTGTGCCGATGCGCCTTCCCGATAGCCAAGTCGCACGCCAATCGCGGCACGGTATGCATCAGGCCGTTTCAGCTTGTCCACCAGCGCCATCACGCCTTGGTTGCTGCGTTGCCTCGGATAGATCAGCGCTTCGTGTGCCTCATCCCGCCCGATCTCCTCGTCGATCTGGTTCGGTTCCAGCGTGATCGAGCCAACTTCCAAGAATCCGAACCCGAAGCGCGAAAACGCCGTGATCGCGCTTCCATCAACGTCTAGCCCCGCGCCCAACCCCACCGGACTGCGCATCTCCACGCCCAACGCCTCGCACGCCACCGTTTCCGGCGGTGTCATGTGCCCGATCAGATGAATGAACGTCTTGCCCAAGGGGCGCGTAGCGATGTGTTCGCTGGCCTTCAATCCGATGTCGCGTGCGCGGGCAGGCGGCATCAAGAACAGCCACGGGCGGAAAATCGGACGATATGACCAATCAGGCATCGCGTTCTCCCTTCACAATAACTTGTGAAATTCAGAACTTTCTGAATGTATTGTATTCAACTAACGATTCAGAGTCAATCGTGCCAGTGTTGACATCGCCTCACACAAAAAATAACCCCAAATCAAGGGTCACATGACCATTGTTTGGGGCTATCTGCGCTGGCGTTACGTGAGAGATTGGCCTTGGTGCTTACGTCCTATCCGCAAATCTAAACCGACGTTAGCATCGATTTCTTAGGCTGCCTCTCGGTGCCCCCTCGTTGCGAAGCGGAGAGGGGGTCAGGGGGTGAGGTTATGGAAGCAGCGCTTAATTCGGCAACCGTCCGAAGAAGCCCAACGCGCTGCACATGAAGCGATGGAAGCCATCCGATGGCTTGCCGAACATCAGCGGACACGCGCCAGCGATAACGGTGATGTTGTGCTGCTGGCAAAATTCGACCGCGCTCTTAGATACGCTGGTGCCGAGGCTGTGAATCCCATTGTGCATCCACACGCGGCTGACTCCTGCGTCGGCGCAGTCATGCACGACCTGATCAGTCGCTGCCTCTGGCGTAGCGATCACCACGCCGTCCACCTTGTCGGGGATGTCTTTCACGCTGTGGTAGCAGTGATCACCTTCCACCTCATCGGCGTTCGGGTTGATCGCGTACACCTGATAGCCTACCTCGCGCAGACGGCGATAAATCGCATTCGCCGCGCCCGCCGACTCCTTTGAGCGTGATACACCGGCGACGGCGATCCGCTGTTGTGACAGAAAATCGTTGACTTTTTCCTTGAGCTGAGAGGCCATTGCGTATTCTCCTCCACTGAGAATCGTCCTAGGTGAATCGTAGTCCTCTCCCGCCCCCGCATGGCAGTGTCGTATGTAAGCCTCTCGTAGTTACAAACTATACCTAAATCGTATGCCGAGGCCGAGCGCTTCGCCGCCTTCCTGAACACCAGAGTCCGACTAGTCTACGCCTGATCGACGGCAGACCAGTGCTAATCCACGATGAACAACGTCGCGCCGATCTCTGTTGAAGATCGGTGCGCTTCCGCCTGATCCGCGACCTGATAGCTAACCCCCGGCGTCAGCACGAACTTGCGCCCATCTGCCAACTCCGTGTCGAGCCGCCCTTCCAGACACAGCAAAATATGCCCTTTTTCACACCAGTGGTCGGCAACATACCCCGGCGTGTACTCGACCATGCGCACGCGGATCTCCCCGAACTGCTGCGTACGCCACAGCGCCTTGCCAGTCACGCCCTGATGCTCGGTGACGGGAATACTGCTCCAATCGGTAGTGCCAAACGGGATATTCGTGATCTTCATAGTGATGCTCGTCCACCTATCGAGGTTTATCAGTGTACATCGGCTGATTGCGCTTGCCAGCCCCGCCGCGCATTCAGGCACGCTCACAGTAGGCAGTCTGTACGAATTTGCTTATACTCACCCTAATTTACGCAAATATTAGCATTCCTCACAAAGGGTAATTGTATGCGCATCTTGGACACCCGCGTTTATCGTGGCCCCAACCTTTATCACTACCGTCCCATGATTCGCATGGAAATTGACCTTGAGGAACTCGAAGATTATCCCTCGGATCGTCTCCCCGGCTTCACCGACAAACTGCTCGAACTCATGCCGCAGCTCTGGGATCACCACTGTTCCTACGGCGAACACGGCGGCTTCGTCAAGCGCCTCCGTGAGGGTACATGGATGGGGCACATCATCGAGCACATCGCCATCGAACTCACCTGCTTGGCGGGTGTCAACGTCAATCGTGGCAAAACGCGCAGCACCCCCACCACCGGACGTTACTACGTCTGCTACGAGCACAAAGAAGAGAGCGTCGGCCTCCGCGCGGGCGAACTCGCGGTCGATGTCTGTCGCTGGCTCCTCGCGCAGACCGATCTTAAGTTGCCTAGTGCCATGTCCGGCGATGACGTTACAAGGTTCAGCTATCAAGACCAACTGGACGCCCTGATCCGGCTGGCGAAGGACAAAGCGCTCGGCCCTAGCACGGCGGGACTAGTCGCCGCTGCCGAAGCCCGCGACATTCCCTATATCCGCCTCAACGAAGCCAGCCTCGTGCAGTTCGGGCAGGGCAAATACCAGAAGCGCATCGAAGCCACCGTCACCAGCCAGACCTCGCACATTGCCGTCGAGATCGCCTCCGACAAAGAACTGACCATCCAACTGCTGCGCGATGCGGGCTTGCCAGTGCCGCGTAACATCCTCGTGCATACCGAAGAAGAAGCCCTCGACGCGGCGGATCGCATCGGCTATCCCGTCGTGACCAAGCCCTACGACGGCAATCACGGGCGCGGCGTCATGCTCAATCTCCGCACGCCCGCCGAAGTCCGTGAAGGCTTCAAGATCGCCAACGAGGAAAGCAGCGCCATTCTGGTCGAAAAATTCGTCACGGGGCGCGATTACCGCATCCTCGTCGTGAATGGCGAAGTCGTCGCCGTGGCGGAGCGCGTCCCCGGTCACATCGTCGGGGATGGCGTCCACAACGTTCGCGAACTTGTGGACATCGTCAACAGCGATCCCCGACGCGGCATCGGGCACGAAAAAGTGCTGACCAAATTGGAAGTCGATGAGCAGGCCTTGTGGTGCTTGCAAAAGCTCGGCTACACGCTCGATACCATCCCGCCCGACGGCGAGATCGTCTATTTGCGCCTGACGGGCAATCTCTCTACGGGCGGCACGGCGGTAGATCGCACTGATGTCATCGACTACGAAAATATTCAGATGGCGCAGCGTGCAATCGCCATCATCGGGCTGGATATCGGCGGCGTCGATTTCATTTGCCCCGACATCAGCCGCCCCTACACCGATGTCGGCGGCGCGATAGTCGAGATCAACGCTGGCCCCGGTTTTCGGATGCACCTCGCGCCGAGCGAAGGCTACCCGCGTGACGTGGCAGGCAAAGTCATCGACATGTTGTTCCCCAAAGGTACGCCTTCGCGCGTACCCGTTGCCGCCATCACTGCCACCAACGGCAAAACCACCACCACGCGCATGGTTGCCCACATCATGAAGATGGCAGGGCGTGTCGTCGGCATGACCACCACCGACGGCATCTACATTGACGGCGACCGCATCCTCAAAGGCGACATGACTGGCCCGTGGAGCGCCCGCGTCGTGATGCGTGATGCGCGTGTGGACACCGCCGTCTTGGAAACGGCGCGCGGTGGCATCGCCCGCGAAGGACTCGGCTTTGATCGCTGCGATGTCGGCGCGGTGCTCAATGTCGCCAGCGATCACCTCGGTCTGCGTGGCATCAACACGCTGGAAGAACTCGCGGACATGAAACAGGTCGTCATCGAGGCCGTGCATCGCGATGGTTGGGCGGTGCTTAACGCCGACAACGAATATTGCGTGGCGATGGATCGCTACGTCGATGGCTATACCTGCTGGTTCTCGCTCAATCCCGATAATCCCTTGGTGAGAGAGCATGTGCGCAAAGGGGGACGCGCCGCCGTGCTCGAAAAAGGCGTCAACGGCGAGATGCTTACGCTCTACGACGATGGGCGTCACATCCCGCTCTTGTGGTCACACCTGATTCCGGCGACGTATGAAGGCCATGCCCGCTTCAACAGTGCCAACGCGCTTGCCGCCGCTGCCATCGCCTACTGCATGAACGCCACCGTCGAGCAGATTCGCTCAGGGTTGGTCTCGTTTGCCATGACGTTCTCCAACACACCGGGAAGGATGAACGTCTTTGACGAGTACCCTTTCCGTGTGATCATGGATTACTGCCACAACGCGCCCGCTATGACCGAACTCGCTGAATTCGTGCGCAGTGTCAACATCGAAGGGCGTCGCACCGTCGTTATCGGTGCCCCCGGCGATCGCCGCGATGTCGATATTCACGATTTCGCCCGCCTAGCCGCCCGCACCTTCGACACCTTCATCATCCGTGAAGACTGGGATCGGCGCGGACGCAGTGAACGCGAAGTTGCCGACTTCATCAAGCAGGTATTGATCGCGGAAGGCTGCCCTGAACAAACGATTACCGTCATCACCGACGAATTCGACGCCATCCGTCACGCGCTCGATCACGGACATCGCGACGATCTCATCGTCGTCTTGGCGGATGATGTCACCGGTTCGTGGAAGTTGATCACCAAATATCGCCGCCCCGATGTTTACCGTCGCTGGCTGGAAGAACAGGGCATCACCGTCTCTGCCGATCAACCCGTCGGCTGGCGTGAAGCGCTCAGTTAGCGCGCATCGCTCGGCAGTCTCCTTACTTCGGCGTAGTCGCGATGTTGTACGCCTCGCGCACCTCAGCGTCAGGATGCTCGGCGCACCAGTCGAGCATCTCCTGCGCGGCGGCATCGCCATGCGTCGCGCGGTAAGCAGTTCCGCGCACCACATTATTCAGGCTGTACATGCCGCGATAATCGTTGATCATCCGCTTGAACGCCTCCACCTGTCCTAACAGCCACAGCTTATTGAGCGCTCCTTGCTGTGCATGGCGTGCGTTGAGCGTGCCAAGTCCATAGGTGTGTTCATCCCTGATCGTCGCCGGATCGCGATTAGCGACGGTTAGCAGTGGCGCGATCATCCGCTTATCATCATATTCACCGAGCGCGCCACACACCGCCATCAACACATAGGGGTCGCTGTCCTCAATCAAAGCGGTCAAGGCTTCCACCGCTTCCGGCAGCCGCAGCTTGCCCAGAAACACCGCCGCACCGCCCCGCACATAGCGATCTTCATCCTTCAACGCAGCCAGCAACGTGGGCGCAGCACGGACGCCAAACGCCATGATCACCTTGGATGCTGCATTGCGGACATGCTCGGACTCATGCTTCAACTGCTGGATGATCGCCGCTATCGTGCTCGGTTCCATGAGCTTTCCTAGCGCTCTGATAGCCTCCTCGCGCACGCTTGCCGTCTTGTCGCCCAACATCCTGACGAGATGCGGCACGCCCTCCGCGTTGTGTGCGTTGCCTAGCTGCTTCACCGCCTCGCGCCGCACACGAAAATCCTCCAGATCCAGCTCTGGCACATAGGCGTCAATGGGTGCTGGCTTAATCGTTCGTGGCATAATCGCTCATCTCCATCTCGGCGCGCCATTCGACGCTACAATCATAAATCCGTCAATGAATTGTCAGGCTTGAGTTTATGCTGCTTTGATAGAAAACATAACGCGGGAAATGTGAACCCACTCCCTTACGTCTGAGTCCCATTCGGGACTTCGTTCTCTGAGCCTGACGTTTCAACGTCGGGCGGCGTGACGACGAACCCGCGTTGGCCTGACTAATTTCTAAACCACCATCAACGTCGGGGATCGATTGCCCTACGAATTTCTTAAACACCATCAACATCATGGATCGCTATTCAATATCCGGCGGCAAACTCTCCTGACATCCGGTAATCTATCCGAAACTCACATTCCGGAGCCTAACGATGGACATGCAGCACCAGCTTCAAATCGCGGCAGATCACCTCAAGCGTGCGCAGCGCTTGGTCGTGCTGTCCGGCGCAGGTGTCTCCAAAGAGAGCGGCATTCCCACCTATCGTGATGCGCAAGAGGGCATGTGGCAGCAGTACAAACCCGAAGACCTCGCCACGCCCGCCGCCTTCAAGAAAAACCCCAAATTGGTCTGGGATTGGTATGCCGCGCGCCGCCAAGCCGTCACCGCCGTGCAGCCTAATCGTGCCCATCTCGCCATCGCCGCGCTCCAAACCCTGATCCCGCAAGTGACCGTCGTCACGCAAAACGTGGATAGGCTCCATACGCGGGCGGGCAGTCATGACGTGATCGAGTTGCACGGCAGCATCATGGAATTGAAGTGCTTCGATGACTGTCAGGGCGATCCCACCATCCTCGATGAAACCAGCTTGGGCGCAGATCGTGATGGTGTGCCGACCTGCCCGCATTGCGGCGCGTTCGCCCGTCCCAATGTCGTCTGGTTCACCGAATATCTCTCCGAATCCAAACTCGAACGCGCGCGCGATTTCTGTCAAGCCTGTGATGTCCTGCTCGTCGTTGGCACGTCAGGCATCGTCCAGCCCGCCGCCTCTCTGCCCTATTACGCCAAACGTTGGGGCAGCGCCTTCGTGATCGATGTCAATCCCAACGACAACGAGATCGCCACCATTGCCGATCTCGCGTTGCGCGGCGCGGCGGGCGACGTGATGACCGCCATCCTTGCGCTGCTGACGAACACCTAATCCACTGCCATATCAAGACTGGGGCACGGGGGCGTATCCTGTTGATTTTCCTGTGAGCCTCCCACCGTCCCACACTCAGAATTTCTCATTCCGTGCTCAGCCCCCCTTACATTTGTAAGCGTACATTTGTAAGCATACAAATGTAAGGATGTTCAAGCCAGAAAACCTGTTGTATTCTATCCTCACAACAAAAAACGACCGTAGCCATCTTGTACCGTCGTCGTTTTCTTATATCAACCATCTCGCCGCTGCACATCCATTCGCGGATGTCAGTGCCTTAATCGCTGTCCCATCACGCGAAACGCGTCTGGACTCAGCACTTGTCTTCTGCTTTCTACTTAGCACCTAGCACTCAGCACTTAGCACTGTCTTTTGTTTCTGTACTAAGGACTAAGCACTCAGCACTCAGCACTAAGGACTATCTTGAAGGAGTTTCCCATGCCTTGGTCGCCCGACAATATCACCATCGGTGAATTCGAAGACCTGCCCGTGCAGATGCTGCCCTATCGCGTCTATTTCGCCCCTGTCGAGGAACCACCCCCCGCGCCAGCCATCGATCCTATCGCGGCTCCCCCTTGCACATCGCGTGTCATCATGGACACCATGCCGTCCTTGCCACCTTCCCCCGCGCCTGCACCGGACTCCCCTCTCCATGGCAATGGAGAGGGGGCGGGGGTGAGGCTCATCCTCACCGACCCCGATGATGATTGGAACGACGAACCACTGTCCGCGCCTGACTTAGCACTTGGCACTCAGCACGTAGCACTCTCTTCCAAAGGGGTGAGGCTCATCCTCACCGACCCCGATGATGATTGGAACGACGAACCACTGACTGCGCTTGCCTCGTCTCCCTCATCGCTACCATCTGCCAATGCCAATCTACCGACCGACCCTGACTTAGCACTTGGCACTCAGCACGTAGCACTCTCCTCCAAGGGGGTGAGGCTCATCCTCGCCGACCCCGACGACTGGGACGACGAACCACTGACTGCGCCTGCCTCGTCTCCCTCATCGCTACCACCTGCCAATGCCAATCTACCGACCGACCCTGACTTAGCACTTGGCACTCAGCACGTAGCACTCTCTTCCAAGGGGGGGAGGCACATCCCCACTGACCACCACAACACTAACCATCCGCATCATTGCTCAGGACTGACTCCCCCGCATCTGACGTTTCAACATCGGGCGGTGATACCTTCCCACGCACACGGGATCATTTTGGGGATCATCGATCCGCGTTTCCCGCACCACCACGCCATCCCCGCGATCACACGGGATCATTCTCTATTCCCCTTCTCCTCATCCCTTCATCCTCATCCCGTAGCACCCTCTCCCGCCTTGTACTCATCCCTTCGCCCTCATCCCGCAGCACTCTCTTCTGCCTTGTACTCAGCACTAAGGACTAAGCACTCAGCACTCTCCTCTGCCTTGCACTTAGCACTTTTCCACGCCCGCCGGATACCCGTTGTCGAAGTTGTAATAGAAATCCTGACGCGGCAGCCGGAACGCCTCTACGTCGGCGCGCACCTGCTCCACCGCTTCGCCCTTCACCAGCACCCGCGCGATGAACTCCGCGATCTGCGCCATATCCGCTTCCATCCACCCCAACCGCGTGGCCTCGATGGTGCCGATGCGCAGCCCGCTCGGACGATCCCAGTCAGCCGGAGTATCACCGGGGATCAGGTTCTTATTCGTGATGATATTGGCCTCCGCCAGCTTATGCGCCACGTCCAGCCCGCCGCCGAACGCCTTCACATCCGCGATCACCTGATGGGTGCGTGTGTAGCCGCGCTGTGCCGCCAGCACGCGGATTCCGCGCTCCTCCAGCGCCTTGCCGAGCGCCTGTGCGTTCTTCACGATCTGCGCCATGTAGGTCTTGCCGAACTCGATCATCTCCGCCGCCGACACTGCCAGCGCCGCCACGCGGTTGACCTGATGCGTCGCCGCCAGCGCAGGGAAAATCGCATCGGTGATCGGCTTGGTCAGCGCCGCGTCGTTCCACATGATCATCCCGCTTTGTGGCCCGCTGAACGTCTTGCCCGCCGAGCCAGTCAGCACCGCCGCGCCTTCCTTGAGCGGGTCTTGGAACTGCCCACCCGCGATCAGCCCCGCCTGATGCGCGCCGTCGAACACGAACTGCCCGCCCCACGCGCTCATGATCTTCGCCATCTCCGCGACGGGCAGCGGGAACAGCGTCATCGACATGCCCATCACCACCAGTTTGGGGCGGATGCGTTGGGCTTCCTCCGCGAACTTGTCCAGATCGACTTCCAATTCGACAGGATCGAACGGGATGTCGTGAATTTCGACGCCGCGCGTACCCGCAGGGCCATCGACTCGGTTGCTCGAATGCCCGCCGAAGGGTTGCGCCGCCGTCATCACGCGGTCACCCGGCTTCACCAGCGCATGGTAGATCGCCATGTTGCCGATCATGCTGCCCATCAATCGGTGATCGGCGTAGTTGCACCGGAAGGCTTGCTTGAGCAGTTCCACGCACAGCGCTTCCACCTCATCGATGTACTGCGTGCCCGCGAACCAGCGGTTTACCCGCCCGATATGCCCTTCCGCCGCCCGCGTCCCGATCTCCGAAGACAGCAGACGGCGTACGGTCGGGCTGGTCGGCGCTTCCGGCGCGAGCAGGTTGATGCAGCGTTTCCCGCGCCATTCTTCATTGCGCGAGACGGCAGCCAGCACGGCGTCCGCCATGCCCTTGGGCGAACTCACCGAGTCCAGAATCTGGCGCGCGTTGGCGAGGATCGTTGGATCGTGTACTTCAAAGCTCATCGTGGTATCTCCGTTATGTCTGTGGTTTGGTGGTCAAGAACTGCACGAGCGTTGCCGATGCTTGCTGCAAATGCGCTTTCAACAAGTCCACCGCAGTTGGCGTATCATGCTCGCGGCACGCCTTCAAAATCGCGTAATGTTCCTCTTGCGAACGCGCCTGAAAGCCCATCGCGTCGAGGTACAGCACCAGATAACGCGTCACGCTCACATGCAGCGGCGCAAGGATTTTCAGCACATGGGGCAGCTTGGCTGCGCGGTACAACTGCACATGAAACTGCCAGTTCAGCTCGCCCCATTGCCCGGTGTCCGTCTCGATGTCCATCAAGCGCAGCACATTCTCGGCTTGCACGTAATCCGTGCGCGTCATATGCGGGATGGCTTGCTCCAGCGCGATCACTTCCAGTGCGCTGCGGATCACATAAATCTCGTGCGCCTCCGCCGCCGACAGGCCGGTCACGAACGCGCCGCGATTCAGGTACAGCGTGATCAAGCCCTCGGATTTCAACTGCGCCAGCGCTTCCCGTACGGGCACTTTGCTCACACCGAAATCCGCCGCGATCTTGTCCTGCCGCAGGGGTTCGTTGTCCTTGAGTTGCCCGCGCAAAATCGCCGTTCGCAGCGCCTCTGCGATGCTCTCCGGTGTCGGTTTGCTGCTCATGCTCATCCTTGCTCCAAGCAGAATTGAGATAATTGTATAATCGTATACGATTTTGTCAATCTGCTAGGGGGTTGTGCTCACTGTTGCACTTGCACAAGCGTTGCATGGTGAGGATACGGTAAAATGCGCTCACTCTTTACAGGCAGGTACATACTTATGTCAGCACCGCCTACGCCATCTTCCAGCTCGGTTCTCAGGGATGTCCGCTTCATCCGTGCCTTCGTGCAGATCGTCTTCATCGTCAGCATGACGCTGTTGGTCGGTTGGTTCGTCAACAACGGACGCCAAGGACTCAATCGGCTGGGCATCAAAGTCGATTTCGGCTTCCTGAACACGCCCTCCAACGTCCAGATCGATGAAGGGCTGTCGGAAGCGCCTCATGCCGCCTCGGACACCTTCGCCCACGCCTTTGTGATCGGTGTCATCAACACCTTACGCGTCGTGGTCATCGGCCTGATCCTCGCTACCATCGTCGGCCTGATCATGGGCGTAGCGCGGCTGTCCTCGAACTGGCTGGTGCGCACCTTGTCAACCATCTACATCGAGATCGCGCAGAATACGCCGTTGTTGGTGCAGCTCGTGTTCATCTATTCCGGCGTGATCCTGACTCTGCCACCCGCCCGTAACTCGATCACGCTGCCGGGGCCGCTCTATCTGAGTGTACGTGGGTTCGCGACGCCCGCCCTGTGGCCTACTGACAATACCGCTCTATGGACGCTGATCATGCTGGTGGCGCTTGTCATCGGCGTCGTGATCTGGCGGCAGCGCACCGCCATCCAGATCGAAACAGGTCGTCCTACCTATGGCTTCGAGATCGGCGTCGGCCTGATGTTGCTCATCGGTGTTATCTCTGCCATCCTCCTGCATCCCTATCTCGTCAGCTTGCCGGAAATTCGCGGGCCGCGTTATGCACCGGGCGTCGGGGTGGTCGTCTCGCCGGAATTCTTCGCCATCACGGTTGGCTTGGTGCTTTACACCGGAGCCTACATCGCGGAGATCATTCGCTCTGGCATTCAGGCCGTCCCCAACGGGCAGTGGGAAGCCGCGCGGGCACAGGGCTTCAGCTACGTGCAAACGCTCCGTTTCATCGTGCTGCCACAGGCCATGCGTGTCGCCATCCCGCCGCTCACCAACCAGTATCTGAACCTGATCAAGAACAGTAGCTTGGCGGGCATCGTCGGCTATCAAGACATCTTCGGCGTTGGCAAGATCGGCTTCGAGTCGGGGCAAACCGTCCCTGTCGTGATCATCGTCATGGTCTTGTACCTCATCCTTGACCTTTTCACCGCCTTCCTGATGAACATCATCAACGCGCGGGTTCAATTCAAGACACGTTAGGAGCAGATCGATGACAACTACGCTTTCCACCCCTGCTCCCGTCGAACGTCCACGTATGGCAAGTGGGCCGCTGGCGTGGCTCAAAAAGAACCTGTTCCGCACGTGGCTCGACTCACTGCTGACCATCATCGTCGGCGTCATTGCCTTCAATTTCCTGTACCAATTCTTCGTGTGGGTCACCAGCGAGGCGCAGTGGACGGTCATCACGGTCAACTTCCGCACGCTGATGCAAGGCTTGTACCCGCTCGATCAAAGTTGGCGGGTAGCGACCTCGGTCATTCTGGTGGCAGTTTTGTCAGGTCTAAGTTGGGGACTGTGGGGGCGCATGTTCCTCACGCATCTGGCGGTCTTCGCGGTCGGCCTGATCATCCTGTTTGTCTTGCCGCTGGCGGATAGCCTCGCCTTAGCGCAAAGCAGCCAGATCGGGCGCTACCTCGGTGAGCAGCTAGTACCCTTGCTGCAAGTCTTGCAAACGCCCATCGTCATCCTGATCGCCACCCTCGTCATCTCGTATGGCGTTGGGCAAATCGTCCGTCGGGTCAGCCGTCGGTTTGCGCGCCGTGTGCTGACCTTTGCTTGGTTCATCGCCATCCCCGTGATCTTTGCTCTGGTCGCGGGCGGCGGCATCACGCCGCTGGAAGGCGTCTCCACCAGTCGCTGGGGCGGTCTGTTGCTGACCTTCATGATCGCCTTCGTCACCATCGTGGCCTGTTTCCCGCTCGGCATCTTGTTGGCGCTCGGACGTAGCGCGGGCGGCAGTGGGCGCGTCATCCCCCATCAGCGTGCAGCGGGCGGACGGCTCAATCCGGTCAACTGGGTCTATGCCATCAGGGAGTGGTGGGCTGGTCTGGGCAACTATCCCCTGATTACGTTGTTCTGTGTAGCCTTCATCGAGTTCATGCGTGGCGTGCCGTTGGTCGCCGTCTTCTTTACCGCCAGCGTCATCGTGCCGATTGCCTTGGGCGATGCCTCGGTCGATCCCGTCATCCGCGCTATGATCGGCATGACCCTGTTCGAGTCGGCCTACATCGCGGAGATCGTGCGCGGCGGTCTGCAAGCGCTGCCGCCCGGTCAGTTGGAAGCCGCCAAAGCGCTCGGCCTCAATCCGATTCAGGCCACGCTGTTCATCACCATGCCACAAGCATTGCGTCTGGTCATCCCGACGCTGGTGGGGCAGTTCATTACCATCCTCAAGGATACCTCGCTGGCGATTATCATCGGTCTGCTAGAATTCTTGGGGCAAGCGCAAAGCCTCACCGCGCAGCCGCAGTTTCAGGAACGCCGCCGTGAAGCCTTGGTGTTCGTATTCGTCGTCTACTTCATCTTCTCGTACAGCATGTCCTACGCTGCCCGCCAACTGGAGCGCAGCGGATCGGGGCGGCTCAATCGCCAGTTACGTTGATCGCCATATGCTGCTCTGATGACCTGAACGACGTTAAGGATTTGATCTATGTCCATGCTCAGAGAGCAAATCACTCAGTTATCCAACGAGGCCAATGCCATCCTCGCGCCCGCCGTTGTGCGTACGCCGCTGCTGCCCTATCGGGACGGCGTCTACCTCAAAGCCGAGAACTTGCAGCGTACTGGCTCGTTCAAATTTCGTGGTGCGTACTATTCCATCGCCACGCTGTCGCCCACACAGCGCCAAGCCGGTGCCATTGCCTATTCCACTGGCAACCACGCGCAAGCTGTGGCCTTGGCGGGGACGCTGTTGGGCGTCAACACCACCGTCGTCATGTCGGAGACTGCCCCGTCCGAAAAGATCGCCAACACCAAGCGTTTCGGCGCGTCGGTTATCATGGCGGAAAACAGTTCCTTCGCCCGCAAGCAGCTTGCCGAGCAGTTAGCGGCTGAACACGGGTATGGTCTGATCCCTCCCTACGAAGACCTGAAGGTCATGGCGGCGCAGGGTACCATTGCATTGGAAATCTTAGCGGCGCTCGATACCGCCCAGACTATTGTTGTACCCATCGGTGGTGGCGGTCTGATCGCGGGCATCGCGACGGTGGCGAAGGCGCTCAAACCGTCCATCCGTGTGATCGGCGTTGAACCCGCCGGAGCCGCCGACGCCCATCAATCTTATGTCAGCCATCAGCTCACCAGATGGGACTCCATCACCACCATTTGCGATGGATTAAGCGTGCAGCAGCTTGGCAGCACCAACTTCGACCTCATTCAAGAAGTAGTCGATGACATTGTCGTGGTAGACGACGCCCTTACACAGCGCGCCATGCGTACGCTGCTTCTCGATCACCGTTTGCTCGTGGAAGCCTCCGGCGCGATCACCGTCGCGGCCTTGGATAACGGACTGATCACTGGTGCCGAACCAGCCGTTGCCGTGTTGAGTGGCGGCAATATCGCGCCCGCCAAAATCATCGCAATGCTGTCCGATAGCGCCGCGATCAATGCCTGAATCTCGCCTTAAGCGGCTGATGAGAGAATCACCCATTTGGGGGGGATAGGGTAGAAGTGCTTGCGAATGAGTGCGCTTTGCTACGATAATAGGCTTTACTTGCCTTGCCGCTAGGGCAGCTTGATATACAACGGTAGAGGAAGGCCAACCTTATGAGAAAAGTCTTTTTAGCCGCCTTGTTTCTGGGGATCGCGGCGATCATGGCATTGGGCAGTGGCACTAAACAAGCCGTTGCGCAACGTCCCACCAATACGCCATCACCCACACCGTATCCCGCCGTTACGGTGGTCATCGGCAACTTCGCGCTGACAGGAACTCGTGGTGTAAACGCTGCACCTAGCACCGTGCTAAATGCAATCACTTCTCTGAACTTGCGGACGGTGAACGTTGTCCGCACGCAAGCCATCTTAAACGCGGACGCGGCCCAACAAGCAGCGGATCGTTATGATGCCACGATGGTGATCTGGGGTGCTCCCGAAGGCACGGCCCAAAATCGTCATCTAGTGATCCATTACGATATGTTGGGGCGTCAGGCACTGCTCGATGTTGATCCGATGACGCGCCGCCGTGTTACCTTGACGGGCATCTTTGGGCTGCCAGAAAGTGCGGAAGTGACTGCCTTCGCGGGGTTGCCTGCTCCCGCGCTGACCGCCTTCACACAGGCACAGCTATTCCTCGCCATCACTGATGACAGCCGTGCGAAGGCACTGCTCGCCACCGCCGACGCAGAATCCGCATCCGCCAAGCCCTCCGTAGAAGCGGACGCGGTCTATGTGAACTGGTTCCGTTCCGAAGTCGCTTTCTATCGTGCTTACTTGGCGCTGCGGGAAGGCAGTGTTGACATCGCGTTGGATCGCTTCCAAGAGGTATTGGGTGGCGAGGCACGTCCGGGCATCAATGCGTGGACGAACATCAATGCGGGCGCGCTCTCTATCCAGCGCCGTCGCTATGACAATGCGGTCAGCTTATTAGAGCAAGCTATCACGCTTGACGAGGGCGCGACCTTAGCCTACGTAAACCTCGGCGCGGCCTATTGGCGGCAAGGCAACGATAACAAAGCCTTGGATACCTTTGACCAAGCCATCGAGCTTGACTCGCGGAATACCTATGCGCTCAATGATCGTGGTTATGTGCTGTTCCAAGCCAACCAACCTGATGAAGCCCTACAGAACTTCCGCGATGTAATCGACATTGATCCCAATTTCATCGATGCCTACATCAATCAAGCGCTGTTGTACCGCACGATTGGCGAACTCGATCTCTCATTGCGGGATATCAACTCGGCTATCAGCTTGAGCAACAACCGTGATAGTTATCCTCTGGTGCTGCGCGCCGACATCTACTATGCCCGTGGCGAATACGATCTTGCACTCCTCGATCTCGAAGCAGCGCTAAAGTTGGATGCGGAAAATGATTATGCGTTGACCGTGCGGGGCGACATCTACGCCAAACAGGGTCTCGATTCTGCTGCGATCAATTCGTACAGTTTGGCAATTACGGTCACGCCCACCAATCCCTATCCCTATCTGCAACGAGCACAGCTTTATCTGAAATCTGCCAAATATAAGGAAGCGATACTGGACGCGACATCCGCTTTGGAATTAGGCAAATCCAACCCCGATGCCTATGTGGATGCCTACTACTACCGGGCAGAATCCTATTCCGGCCTGAACCGCTTCCCGGAAGCAATCGCGGACTATCAGCGTTACATCTCGCAAGCCGCCGATGGCAAGTATGCTAGCGCGGCGAAAGCCCGCATCGCCAGTTTGCGTTCGTTCATTACGCCGTCCCCCACAGTAACGCGGACGCGCACCAATACGCCCACGGTTACGCCCACACGCCCCGCATCAGAATCGACAGCGATTCCGGTCACGGCGACTAGCACGCCCAGCAGCGAAGAGTTGAGCAAGATCGGGGATGACTTGGCAAATCAGGGACGTGATGGCGAAGCGCTCAATGCCTACGGATTTGCCATCCAACAATATCCGGGTGATGCCTATTCATACATGCAGCGTGCCAAAGTCTACGTAAAGATATTCAAATATAAGGAAGCCACGCTGGATGCGACATCGGCGCTAGAACTTGGCAAGGATGACTTAGCGCGGTATGCAGACGCGTTCTTTGTCCGTGCTGAGGCCGCTGTTGGTTTGAATCGCTTCCCGGAGGCAGTCGCAGACTATCAAGCCTACCTACAGAACGCCCCCGATGGAAAATACGCGGCGGTGGCGAAAGCCCGACTCGTGAGCATTGGTGTGTATGTAACGCCTACTCGGACGGATGTACCGACATCGACAGCGACTCCTATCCCGCCGTCGGCAACACCTACCATTACCCTGACATCCACGCCTACCACTGTGCCTGCTACGGCAACAATCGCCCCGACCAAGAAATAGACGGTCGATTTTCGTAGTGAATAATGCTCGATGGGATGACACCAAACGTCCCATCGAGCGCTATGTCAGGCGTGATGATGTGGTGCCGTTCTCAGCGGGCCAAAGTTGATGAAGCTCCAAGCTGCTCGGATCACCGGGCACACTAACCCATTCCCCGATCCGGAGCACCTTGTAGCGATTCTCGCGCCGACCAAGGAAAGCCACGAACGGCAGTCGATCAAGCAGTGCGCTGTTGATAAAGAGTTGTTCGATACCTTGCCGTGTTCGGCGCACCGCCATGCTGAAGGCCGTCCGCAGTCGGATCGGTTCACTGGAACCGCGCACGATCCACAAGCAGCGTGGATGGTGATCCGCCGTCAAGGCGTCCCACATTGCCGCCGATTCATCGAAGCGCATCTCGTCCAGCACGATCATGTCTCGACCAGAGTTCACCGCAGCGTTTATCTGCGTCGGGAAAGTGTGTTCAGGGGTAACAACCAACCGCTGCATCTCGTCAGACAGCCGCAGTTCACTAGCGCGCTCTACAACGGCGGTTTTCGCTCCCTGTAACTCGGACAAGAGGGCTTGTAGCAGCGTCGTCTTTCCGGAATTCGCCTCGCCCGCCAGCATCAGTCCATAGCCACGTGTCAGGATCGCGCGCATCAAACTGACCGCCGCTTCATCCATCATCTGATCCGCGATCAAATCGTCCAGATTGCGGGCGCGTGTGGGATGCAGTCGCAGCGATGCACTTTGCACCAGAGTTTTCGAGCTGGTAATGACAGTTAGACGAACGGCACGCCCGCCCAACGTAATGCCGGTCTCGATGAATTGCTCATGTGTCAAATCGAAGCCTGTCGGTGCTAACCAACGCCGGAGGCTGCGCTCCAAATGTAGCGTGTCGCGGAAACTGGCCGTGCTCGGTTTCGCATCTTCTCCATAGCGACGCACAAACAGTTCGTATGGGCTGCGGATTTCTATCTCATTCACGCTTTGATCTGCGACCAGTTCAGTCAGCGGGCCACCCCCCAACAGATCGCGGAACAATTCATCCTGCAACCGCGCGCGCTCCTGCCGTGTCAAAGAGATCGCCTCGGTTGCCAGCACATAATCTACGACATCTCGGAGCGCTTCACGTTGGGTAGGTTCATCTGCCGTGTACAACGGGCTGATGCCTTCATTCTCGGCATAAAATTGAGCATCGATCTTCTCGCGTAGCGCGTCATGCGAGAAAAGTCGATTGCCGTGCAAGAACTGTGGCGCGGCCTCGTTCTCATCATCATTTTCGCCGTGTCCATTGCTCGGCGGCGTATTGTTCATATCGGTCATGGCGAGTCTCACTGGAATAAGAGGGAAGACTGCCCTCGCTTTGTCTAGTACCGATTATGCCCGATCTCGCCATTCTTTGGAGCTTCCAGTACCAGCTTATCGCCATCTATCACATAGATGTTATACACCACTGTCATTCGGTTATCGTCATTTCATCCGGTTCAACAGGTATGTCCTTGCTCATCTTTGTCGTCAGCCATGTGATGGCCTCTTGCAGGGTGAAAAAGATTTCGTTATGCACCCCCTGATTTTTCTGCGTCCGCATGAACAGGCGGATCACTTGCCCGACGAACGTCCCCGGCAGCACAATCGCCGCAAAACCGGGTGTCCTAGTTCCCAGCGGGAGCAATTCCTCGGCGCGCGCACGGGCATACGGGGTTAAGGCCGTTTTTTCGCTGGTCATGTCATGGATCGCGAGATACGGATGGTCACTTGACCATGCGGTCATGGTCGCTTTCACGGTATCAATCCATACGTCAACAGCCTCGCGCGAGACCGATGTCATCTTGAATACCACGATCTGATGATCAAATAACCAGTACCGGGTCATGTATGGGCTAATCTGCTCAATATCCGTCGCGTCCGGGGGAAATTCACTGGTGATAGTCATGGTTGCGTCTCTTTTTGCCATTACTTCCGATAAATTGTCTTATCAAAAATCAACTGTTTTTGCCTCGGCTAAACTGGGCGAAAGCCCGAACCCATCGTCCAACGACCGCCACACACTCCGGATTCCGACTTGCTACTGTCCACCGTAATTACTGGTGAAGACCTGATCGCGAAGCGGCTGCGACCCGATGACACCTGATGTCGGCAAACAGGTGCCAATAAATTACAGCATATATTATTTTTGTTGTATCCGGAATGCTCAAAATATGAATTTTTCAGGCGCTGCATCCGGATCGAAGCAATCATATTCGATTGTGACAATCATCACTTGTCTACTGTTGTATAGTCCCTAGAATCTAGAATATAGAAGACTCCGACGCGGACAATGTTGTTTAACGATTCTGGCGAGGAGCAATGGAACTGTCCAATTTGGATCAACAACAAGCAAATATAGATCAAGCAGCTCCTTGTAAGTCTGCCGCCATCAATCTCGATGGTCAACAAGGGACTGAGACATTGCTAGATGCGTTGGTCAACATCAGTCGGCGCATCGCGAGCATGGAAGATGCAGACAGCGTACTCATCAACATAATTTCACTCGCGCGCGAATTGATGTGTGCCGATTCAGCGACATTGGCACTTTATGAACCCAACCATCAGCTCAATTTCAAATATCAGGTGACCAACGGTGAGCTTCTGACGTCCGAGGCAACCGCAGTGGATAACCCTATCATTCTGAACGTCGCCATGCTTGGAGAAGCGCAGTGCTTTGCACGGGCAGAGTCTAGGCCAGAACTTGTTTGGCATCTTGATCAACGTGCCTTTCACGCTGCCGCAGCGGCGATTGTTCCGCTGCAACTGAATCAGACGCCGTTAGGAGTGCTCTGGTTAGGGCGGTTGGCGGCTGAACCATTCGGCAGCACCGATCTGATCGGTTTGAGTCATCTCGCTAACCAAGCCGTGATCGTCCTTGAACATGCCTCGATGGCGGCACGGTTGCAGTCGTTAGCTGTACTTCAAGAACGTTCGCGCATCGCCCGTGAAATGCATGACAGTCTGGCGCAAATTTTGGGCTATCTCAGTCTGGAAACGCAAACCTTGGAAGCGCTTGTGCAACAGGGCAATCAGGCCACTTTACTCAAGGAATTGCAGGACGCCCGTGCCCTCATCAAGTCTGCGCAGGCCGACGTACGTGAAAACATCTTGAGTCTGCGCACGACCTTGTCGGGCGATACAGGCTTTCTGGCGGCGCTTTCCGAATATGTCGATGAATTCGGTCTGCAATCCGGCATCAAGGCATGTGTCCAGAACAATACGCTTGGGGAATGGTCACTGTCGCAATTCGCGGAAACACAGGCGGTGAGGATCATTCAGGAAGCGCTAACCAATGTTCGCAAGCACGCCCATGCTTCTCATGTAAGCGTCGAGATTGAGACTACTGATGGATACCTGAATATCGACATCGCTGATAACGGAGTAGGAATGTCTGAGAATGCTATAAAACATGGTCACTTCGGGCTGCAAACGATGCGTGAACGCGCAGAAAACGTTGGCGGCTCCCTAGTGGTCATGTCATTGCCCGGTGAGGGGACAACTGTCCATCTCAATTTACCGCTCATTCAAGGGTAGAAACACACGATGCTACCACTAAGAGTACTCGTAGCTGACGACCATCGGCTTTTCCGTCAGGGTCTGATTGGCTTAATGAGAACCCGTAAGGAGCTAATCACCGTGGTGGGGGAAGCCGCCTCCGGTGAAGAAGCCGTGCGGTTGGCAATTGATCTGAAACCCGATATTGTCCTGATGGACATTTTCATGGCAAATGGGGATGGCCTCGAAGCCACCGCTTGCATCAAACGCTATTGTCCGGACAGCGCCGTCCTCATGCTTACCTCTTCTGAATCGGATGAGCATCTTTACCGTGCGATTCAAAACGGCGCAGCGGGTTATTTGCTCAAGGATTTAGATGCGGTTGATCTTTTTGAGAGCATGGAAGCGGTAGTTCGCGGCGAGGTACGCATCAATTGGCTGATGGAAGCGCGTCTCTTCAAACATATCGCGCATCCGCCGAAAGATGGTCATAGTATCGTCAGCGAATCACTCACCGAACGTGAAATTGATGTGCTTCAACTGGTCGCCCAAGGCGAAAGCAATCCGCACATCGCGCAATCACTCAACATCTCGATCAACACGGTGAAGGTACACCTCCGCAATATCCTAGAAAAACTCGCCTTGGAAAACCGTACCCAAGCCGCCGCTTATGCCGTCCGTTGCGGCCTAACCAGTCCGCCCCCTATGAAATAGAAATCACCCGATCGGGTGAAAGGGATTATTCACCCGGTTGATGCAACCCCTAACCATCCGATCTATCCTCCCCGACAGGTGAAAAGCCAACTACGGCAAGTCTCCCATACCCGATTCGAAGTAGTTGGGGAGGATATATGAGTAACAATGAGTTTATAAAAGACCTCGTCACCAGTACTGTGATGTCACGTCGCAGCTTCATGAAATGGAGCGCCGCGATGGGTGGCACCGCCGCTGTGCTGGCAAGTGGTCTTGAGCCTACATTTGCTGAACTTGTGCCTTCACAGCCAGCGAATGCCAGTTCCGCTCTGGCGAGCACGGAAGAAGTCGTCTGGAGCGCCTGTGTCGTCAACTGCGGTAGCCGCTGTCCGCTGCTGCTGACCGTGCGTGACGGCACCATTGTACAGGTCAACCCGGATAATACGGGCACCGATGAATTTGGGATGCATCAGGTACGTTCCTGCGTGCGCGGTCACTCCATCCGTCAGCGTGTCTACAATCCAGATCGTCTCAAGTACCCGATGAAACGCACTGGCAAGCGCGGTGAAGGACAGTTTGAGCGCATTTCGTGGGACGAAGCCTATGATCTGATCGCCAACAAGCTCAAGGAACTCGTTGATAAGTACGGCAACGAGTCCATCTACCTGAACTATGGTACAGGCACCTTGGGCGCGTTGGTCGCCACCTCGTGGCCTCCTTCCGCGACCCCGATCGCACGTCTGATGAACTGCTACGGCGGTTATTTGAATCATTACGGTGACTACAGCGCCGCGCAGCTCGAATCCTCGCTGCCTTATTCCTTCGGCGGCTCGTGGGTGATGAACAACAGCGTCGAAGACATCGCCAACACCAAGTTGATCGTCTATTTCGGCAACAACCCCGGCGAAACCCGCATGAGTGGTGGCGGTCTGATCTACAGCCTGCAACACTACAAGCAAATCAGCGGCGCGAAGATGATCGTGGTTGATCCGCGTTACACCGATACCGCCGTCACCGCCGCCGATGAGTGGGTTGCCATTCGCCCCGGCACCGATGCCGCCTTGATCAGTGCGATGGCCTACGTGATGATCAGCGAGAACATTCACGATCAAGCCTTCCTCGACAAATACACTGTCGGCTTCGACAAAGATCACATGCCAGAAGGCTACGAGAAGGAAGACAGCTACAAAGATTACGTGATGGGCACGGGTGCGGATAAGACCGCCAAGACGCCCGAATGGGCAGCCGCCATCACGGGCATCCCCGCGCAAAAGATCGTCCAGTTGGCGCGTGAAATCGCTCTGACCAAGCCATGCTTCATCACGCAGGGCTGGGGGCCGCAGCGTCAAGCCAACGGCGAACAAAACTGCCGTGCCATCTCCATGCTCCCGATCCTGACGGGCAACGTCGGCATTCGTGGTGGCAGCACGGGCGCGCGTGAATCCGGCTTTGGCATCGGCATGGTCGCCTTCCCGACGCTGGAAAACCCCGTCAAGACCGCGATCTCCGTGTTTAATTGGCCTGATGCCATCCAGCACCCCACCGAGATGACCGCCCTCAAGGACGGCGTCAAGGGCAAAGATAAGCTCGATGTGCCGATCAAGTTCATCTGGAACTATGCCTCCAACACGCTGATCAACCAGCACGCCGAGATCAACCACACCAAGGAAGTGTTAGCCGACGAGTCGCAGGTCGAGATGATCGTCGTCGTAGACGTTCACATGACGCCGAGTGCCCGTTTCGCGGACATTCTGCTGCCAGATACGACTAACTACGAAAAGACCGACATCGCGCAGAACGGCGATACCAGCAGCATGGGCTACGCCATCTTTTGCAGCCAAGCTGTCCAGCCGATGTTCGAAGCCAAGCACGTCTACGAGATTTGTCAGGGCATCGCCAATCGCTTGGGTGTCGAAGACAAATTCACCGAAGGCCGTACCGTTGAGGATTGGCTCAAGTATTGCATCGACAAGACGCGCGAAACCAACAAAGATTGGCCCGATTACGATACCTTCAAGAAGATGGGTATCTACAAGGTTACCAACCCCGGTTCGCCGTACATCGCTTTCGAGGACTATCGCAAAGACCCCGAAGCCAACAAACTCGATACGCCGTCCGGCAAGATCGAAATTTTCTCAGGTCGTCTGCACGACATCGGCAAAACATGGGAACTGCAAGAAGGCGACGTGATTTCCGGTCTGCCCATCTACGTCCCGACATGGGAAGGCGTCTCCGATCCGCTACGCGAGAAGTATCCGCTGCAACTGATCAGCGCTCACTACAAGCAGCGCACGCACTCCACCTACGGCAATGTCGAATGGATGAAAGAAGCCGCGCCGCAGGAAGTCTGGATCAATCCCATCGATGCGGAGAAGCGTGGCATCAAGCACGGCGACTCTGTCTATGTTTACAATGATCGCGGTCGCACCCGCGTGCCCGCCAAAATCACTCCACGTATTGTGCCGGGTGTTGTCCACCTTGCGGAAGGCGCATGGTACACCCCCGATGCCAATGGAGTCGACCAGAGCGGCAATCCCAATATCCTCACCAGATATCGACCTTCCCCATTAGCCAAGGGCGACCCAATGCACACCAATCTGGTTGAGATTGAGAAAGCGTAAGGTAGGCTAACCATGACTAAACAATATGCATTCCACTTCAACTCAAATATGTGTACTGGCTGCAAGGCCTGCCAGATCGCTTGCAAAGACAAATGGGATCTCCCCGTCGGCGTCACATGGCGGCGCGTAGCAGAATACAGCACCGGAAATTGGACGACCAATCCTGATGGCTCCCATACGCAGAATGTCTCGGCCTACTACGTCTCCATTGCCTGCAACCACTGCCAGAATCCGCTCTGTGTAGAAGTCTGCCCGACGACGGCGATGCACAAGCGTGAAGACGGCATCGTTGAAATCGACACGTCGGCCTGCATCGGCTGCCGTTACTGCGAATGGGCTTGCCCCTACGGCGCTCCGCAGTTCAACGCGGCGCTCGGCGTCATGACCAAGTGTACATTCTGCTCGGATGCGCTGGATGCTGGTGGCAGTCCCTCCTGCGTGGCGGCCTGTCCATCGCGCGCCTTAGACTTCGGTGAACTCGAAGAACTCAAGGCCAAATACGGCGACGTACAAGAACTTGCGCCGCTGCCCTCCGCCGATCTCACCAGCCCATCGCTCATCATCAGCCCGCACCGTGACGCCGCCCCTGTTGGCGCTGGCGCGGTTGCCAACCCGGAGGAGGTATAGCATGAGTACCAATGAATGGGCATTAGTGATCTTTACCGTTGTCATGCAAATGGCAGTCGGTAGCTTTGTAATGCTCGGTGGCGTCCACTTTTTCGCCACCCGCCGCAACGGGATCGAAGAAGCCGACAAGCTGAGTGATCGCTCACTGTTCGCCATCGGCCCGATCGTCGTTGTCGGGTTGCTCGTCACCTTCCTGCATCTGGGGAACCCGATCAACGCGCCGCGCGCCATCACGAACTTCGCCACCTCGTGGCTAAGTCGCGAAATCGTCCTGTCGCTGGCCTTCGTCATCGGCGGCGCAGTCTTTGCGCTGATGCAATGGCGTAAAGTAGGCAGCGCATCAATCCGCATCGCGGTTGGTGTCGTCGTCGCCGCCATCGGTCTTGTGCTCGTCTACACGATGTCGATGATCTATCGCATCCCGTCCATCCCCGCGTGGGATACCGTCGCCACCACCCTGACCTTCTTCGTGACCGCGTTCCTGCTCGGTGGGATGGCGCTTGGCGCGGCTTTTGTCGCCAACTTCTGGTACATCCGCAGCAAGAAAATGGATCCCAAAAACGTCAGCTATTCCATGCTCGCGACCTCGCTGCGCTGGATCGCGCTGATCTCGGTTGCGCTCTTGGGTCTCCAATTCATCATCATCCCGCTGTACCTTGCCCAACTGGCTACCGAAACGCTGCCCGCTGCTTCCGCCAGCCTCGCGATCATCTCGGTGCAAAACAGCGGCATCTTCGCGCTGCGCCTGATCCTGCTGTTCATCGGCGCGGGCCTGCTCTCCATCTTCGTGTACTCGATGACCTCCAGTGAGTCGCGTGTGCGCGTGATGGGCAACGTTGCCCTGCTCGCCTTCGTGCTGGTCTTGGTCTCGGAAATCTTGGGACGCTATCTTTTCTACGCGTCGATGGTGAGGATCGGCCTATAACGAATAGGATCAACCACACCACTGCTCGCTAACCGGATCAACTAGAATAGAAATGGGTTACGGGAGGGCACAACCCTCCCGTAATCATTGTAAAAAACAGGTGCATTATGCAGGATCATGTCGAACTTCTTGTCGCCCAACAATTAGTCTACAATTTTTTGGGCAGAGTTTTCTATGAAGCGCCCACGGAGGTGTTCATCCAACCGATCATCACCGATGCGCTCTTTGAGGATTGGCCTCTCGCCTCCGAAAATCAAGCGATGCAAACTGGCCTCGTCATGCTGCGCGAATTTTGCCAGACTCCGCCCGATAACTCGATCCGTGCGCTGGTGCAAGACTACACACGGCTCTTTTTTGCGCCCGGAGATGGCTTTGTTCGGCCTTGGGAATCGGTCTACCGCAGCAAAGATCACATCCTGTTCGATCAAGAAACGTTCGCCGTGCGCCAGCAGTATCAGCGCTTCGGCATGACCATCCCGAATGTCGGCCTCGAACCGGAAGATCATCTCGGTTTGGAATTCCGCTTTGTCGCGCATCTATGCAGCCTCGCGCTAGTCGCCCTCGAACGCGGAGAGTCTGCCGTTTTCGATCAGACCGTCACGGGCTTACGCAATTTTCAGCGCGATCATCTCAACAAATGGGCACCGGAATGTCTGCAGTGCGTCATCAGCGATGCCAACACGGTCTTCTATCGTGGTGTGGCGCATCTCGCTTTGGGCTGTCTTGCCCAGACCGGAGAAATTCTGCGCGTATGGGAAGACGAGGCGCATCAATGGATCTTGTCAAACTCGCGTTAGCGGTTGGGCGTTCTGTTCAAGAGCACCCTCCCATTACAGCCGATCCAAGCCGCTGTCTGCGCGCCAATGACAAGTCCGCCACCTGTACCTTATGCGCCGATCTCTGCCCTGTGGATGCGATCCAGTTAACGGATGGGCTGGCGGTCAATGCCGACGCCTGTGTGCGCTGTGGCCTCTGTTTGCACCGCTGTCCAACGGGTGCGTTGGATGGCGCGGATGGGGTATATCGGCTGCTCTACTGCGCTTCCCAACTGGTGGATCGTGAGAATCTCGAAATCGCCTGCGCGCATCACCCCGATCCCGCAGTGGGCGAAGCCAAGCCGGATGCCGTTATCACCACCAACACATGCCTCGCCGCGCTAGGCGCATCCGCCTATCTCGCTCTGATCGCGCAGGATGTCCGCCGCCTCACGGTGCGCCTCGACGCCTGTGATCAATGCCCGCTTGCCTGCAACAAACCTGAGATCGAAACAGCCATCCAGCAGGCACAAACGATCCTTTCCACGCTCGATAACCGCGCTCGTATCGAACCGGTCACCGCTGTGAAGCGTTCATCACGGCGCAGTGTGCTGTCGGTCATGAATCCGCCCGTCTCGCGCCGATCCTTCTTCCAGTCGCTGACGCACCAACCCGCCAAGGGCATCGATCCCCTCTTCTCCGCTGATACGCCACAACTGGAAAGTATCGAGAGCGCCCCGCGTGAGCGCCGTCGCCTGATCAGCGTCCTTCGGGAACTGGCAACCAACCCGCCGGACACACCGCTGACGATTGATGGATTCGCGCAGTTTTCAGTCTCCGAAGCCTGCACGGCCTGTGATCTCTGTGTGCGGGTATGCCCATCCGGCGCGCTGCAACTTAACCAAGATGACGTCAGTTTTGCGCTTACCTTTTCGCCCGCCGACTGCACCGATTGTGGCCTCTGCCTGAAATTCTGTGCCGCCGATGCGCTGCACCGTACCGGAACGCCGTCCTTAGCGGCACTGATCGCGTCGGAACCGCAGACACTTCGCACGGGGCGTCTCGTGCGCTGTAAAAAGTGTGCCAGCCTCTTCGCCGCTTCATCGGAGGCGCAGTTATGTCCGGCGTGTGCTTTCCGCAAGAATAATCCGTTTGGCTCTGCCAATATTTCACGGACGGGGTTAAAAAATCCGCGCACGGGGTAACATTTTATCCGAATTTCGGATTGCCACTGAGCAGCCAATAACGCGTGATTGAGTACTGTTAGGAGGCGGTGAGTCCCGAAGATACGGTATTGACT
>JAHBVJ010000017.1 GCA_019637615.1 Anaerolineae bacterium
CACGAAGGTTAGTGCCTTGACACGTTGACTACTATGTCGCTATGATTAATCTGTATCGTTTTGACCGTTGAAGTACAGGTCACAAACATGGTTACCACGTCGATGCCTCAACTCTGTTGTATGTGTTGTTCACACCAAATTGAACCACAATGGCACTCGGCTGAGTTGTGTTGTTGAAGCACACATATCGCGCACAACAACCGGTATATTAGAAGCCCCAAGCCATTGTGCTGGGGCTTTTTTGTTTGCTCCATCCTACTCAGCGCCCGCACAGATAGTTCTGTAGAATAAGGAATCGAAGTCATGTCAACACAACGTATGAAGAACTTCACGAAGGTTATCACCTTCCTGTTCGTCGCCACCTTCGCGCTGTCGTTCGCCGCCGTCGCGCCCGTAACCCGCGCCCAAGACCCGATCTATATCGGCGTGAGTGGCCCGCTGACCGGCCCTAACGCACAGTACGGTGCGCAGTGGAAGAAGGGCTTTGACCTCGCGCTTGAGGAGATCAACGGCAAGGGCGGCGTTGATGGTCGCCCATTGGAATATCTCTTTGAGGACTCGCAGAGTGACCCCAAGCAGTCCGTCGTGATCGCGCAGAAATTCGTAGCGGATGAGCGCATCATCGTGGAGTTGGGCGATTTCAGCAGCACGGCGTCGATGGCGGCGTCCCCGATCTATCAACGCGGCGGCTTGCTGCAATTCGGCTTCACCAACTCGCACCCCGACTTCACCAAGGCGGGCGGCGACTACACATGGAGCACTTCCGTCACTCAAGATCAGGCTTCGCCAGCCCTCGCGGATTTCGCCATCACTGACCTCGGCCTGAAGAAACTTGCCGTGTTCCAACTGAACAACGACTGGGGCAAGGCCACGATTGACCTGTTCGCCAAGCGGGTCGAAGAACTTGGCGCGGAGATCGTGGCGACGCAAGCCTACCTACCCGACGAGAAGGACTTCCGCTCGGCAATCACCGCAGCGAAAGATGCTAACCCCGACGGCATCATCCTGATCTCGTATCAGGCCGACGGGGCGTTGATCGCGCAGCAAGCCCGCGAGGCTGGCTTGAATGTGCCGTTGGTGGGCAGCGCCTCGATCCAGTCGCCGGACTACCTGAAGCTCGGCGGTAAGGCCGTCGAAGGCACCTACATCCTCGGTGAATTCTCGATTGACGACCCGCGCCCCGAAGTGCAAGCCTTCGTCAAGACCTTCCGCGAGAAGTACAACGAAGACCCCGACCTGTTCGCCACGCTGGCCTATGACTCGATTAATCTGGTCGCGGAAGCCATCAAGATCGGTGGCCCGACGCGTGACGGCGTGCATGAAGCCTTCCCCAAGTTGAAGGATGTGCCGAGCATCGTATACGACAAAGTGACCTTCAACGTGGAAACCCGCCGCGCCCAGAATCCCAAGTTCAATGACATCGTGGTCAAGGATGGCGCGTTCACGCCGTGGGACGGCACCAAGCCCGCCAAGTAGGGAAGTGCTTAGTAAAGTGCTTAGTCCTGAGTGCTTAGTGCTTAGTAAAGACAAAACACCAAATAAGCGTAACTGTAGCTCTGCGTGGGCGGTGATCACATCGCCCACCGTTACCCCTCGATCTGCTATTCTTGACCATAGCGCATGAACCATGCGAAGGAACTTAACCTCATGACTCAACTTTCCAAGCGCGAACGGGTTGACGCTGCCCTGAAAGGCGACCCCGTTGACCGCGTACCCGTTTCGGCGTGGCGACATTTCCTCGCGGAGGAAACCAAGCCCCAGACGCTGGCGGATGTCAGTTTGGCGCATATGCAGCAGTTCGATTGGGATTGGCTGAAGGTCAACCCGCGCGCTACGTATTACGCCGAAGCGTGGGGCAACCGCTACGACTTCAATACCTATGACGCCGTGCTGCCCGCGCTGATCGATGGGCCGCTGAACTCGCCCGCCGACTTGGACAAGATTCAAGAGATCAGCCCAACGGGCGGCGTGTTCGCGGAACATCTCGAACTCGTCAAGTTGATCAAGGCGGGGATTGGTGACGCGCACTTCTTGCAGACGGTGTTCTCGCCGCTGTCGGTGCTGGCGTTCCTCGTGGCGCGCGCCGACACGTACAAGATCGATGATGTACTGAAGGCGCAATATGACGGTTTGCGGCAGTACATCCGCGAAAATCCGCAGGGCGTGCATCAGGCGCTCAAGAACATAGCGACGACGCTCGGCAAGTATGCGGCGGCGGCGGTGGATACGGGCGCGAGCGGCATCTTCTTCGCCATCGTCAAGCTGGCGCGGGAAGGCGTGCTGACTGAAGCCGAGTTCGAGGAATTCGGCAAGCCGTATGATCTGCAAGTGCTGGCACAGGTGCAGGGCGCGGCGTTCAATATGCTGCACATCTGCGGGCCGTATGCCTACTTCAACGCCGTGACCGAGTATCCCGTCCACGCGCTGAATTGGGCGACGCTCGGACAGCACAACCCGACACTGGCCGAGGCCAGCCACCAGACGGATAAGGCGCTGGTGGGCGGCGTGGATGAACTGGGCACGCTGCAAACGGGCACGCCGGAGCAGGTCATCACGGAGGCGACGGCGGCGATCAATGCGCTGCACGGGCGGCATTTGCTGCTGACGCCGGGGTGCGGCACGAACGTGGATGTGCCAGACGCCAACCTGCACGCCCTGCGCCATGCTGCCGATCTCGCCGTGCAGCCGAATTAAGCCGCACAACCAAACAAGCAAGAAACGGAACACATGGATCGCTTCCTGAACACCTTCTTCGATCAGACGATCAACGGGCTGGTGATCGGCAATGTGTACGCGCTGATCGCGGTTGGCCTCGCCATCATCTTCGGCGTGGGCAACCTGATCAACTTCGCGCACGGGTCGGTATACATGATCGGCGCGTATGTCGGCTGGTTGTGCGTGACGCGCTGGCAACTGCCGCTGCCCGTTGCTTTCGTGATGGTGGCGGTAGTGTGCGGGCTGCTGGGCGTGATCATCGAGCGGTTCGGGCTGCGCAGCTTGCAGAAATCCGCGCGGATTGCGCCGCTGCTGTCCACGATTGGCATCAGCTTCATGCTCGACCAACTCACGCAAATTCTGTTCACGCCGAACCCGCAATCGTTCCCGAACCCGCTGCCGAGTGGACGGATCGACATCGGCGGCGTGAGCATCGGATCGCTGGACATCTTGATCGCTGCCGTGGGCATCAGCGCGGCGGTGATCCTGTACCTGATCTTGCGCTACACCAAGTTCGGGTGGGCGCTGCGGGCGACGGCACAGGACAGGGACGCGGCGCAGCAGATGGGCGTCGATGTGAACGCGGTCAACCGATCGGCGTTCGCGTTGGCCTCGATCCTCGGCGGGATCGCAGGGATGCTGGTCGGGATGTACTTCCAGACCGTGTACCCGACGATGAGCTTTCAGGCGGGGATCAAGGGTTTCGCAGCGAACCTGCTGGGCGGGTTGGGCAACATCCCCGGCGCAGTGCTGGGCGGTCTGATCTTGGGCTTGATCGAGAGTTACGGCGTGGCGGCGTTCGGCGCGTCGTACCGCAACCTGTTCGCGTTCGTGATCCTGATCGGCGTGCTGGTGTTCCGCCCGAACGGGTTGTTCAACCGGAAGCGCGGACTGCCACCCGAACCGCTGACGGGCACCTTCATCGGCAATAATCGGCTGGTGCGGATACCGCGCTGGCTGATCGGCGTGGCGGTGGTGGGGGCGTTCGCCCTGCCGTTGATCTTCACGAACCCGTACCTGCTGCAAGTCCTGACTAACGCTTGGCTGATCGGGATGATCGCCCTGAGCGTGACGCTGGTAACGGGTACGGCGGGGCAGACTTCGCTCGGTCAGGCGGGCTTCGTGGCGATTGGCGCGTACACGGCGGCGCTGCTGACCTTGCGCTTGCGCTGGCCTTTCGAGATCGCGATGCTTGTGGCTGGCCTGTTCACGGCGGTACTGGGCACGCTGCTGGTGCTGCCCGCCTTCCGACTGCGGGCGCATTACGTCGCCATCGCCACCATCGGCATCGGGGAGATCGTGAGTCAGGTGATCCTGAACTGGGACGCGGTGACGAACGGCCCGATGGGGTTGACCAACATTTCGCCGCCGATGCTCGGCACGCTGCAAATCGTCAAGCCGCGCGACGTGTACTGGTATGCGCTGGCGCTGCTGGTGCTGCTGGCGCTGTTCCAATGGCGCTTGATTACCTCGTCGCTGGGGCGACTCTGGCGGGCGCTGCGCGAGGATGAGGTCGCCGCGCAAGCCTACGGAATCAGCCTGAACCGCTACAAGGCGCTGGCGTTCGCAAGCAGTGCGTTCATCGCGGGCATCAGCGGGGCATTCACCGCGCACATGTACAGCTACATCAACAACGAGACGTTCGGCAACTCGCTGTCGATCCTCGCGCTGACGATGGCGATCCTCGGCGGGATGGGCAACATCGTCGGGGCGATTGTGGGTGCTGTGGCCCTGACGGTGCTGCCGGAGGTGTTTCGCGGGCTGACTGATTACCGCTATCTGCTGTACGGGCTGGTGCTGGTGCTGCTGATCCGCTTCCGTCCGCAGGGCTTGTTGGGGACGGAGTGAGAGCCTCACCCCTAACCCCTCTCCATTGCCATGGAGAGGGGAGTCGGTGGCGAGTAGAAGTTGGGATGAGGGGACAGGATGACGTTTCTGGAAGTGCGCGACATATCTCGTAGTTTTGACGGCGTGCTGGCAGTGGCGGATGTGAGCTTTGCGTTGAAGCAGGGTGAATTCGTCAGCATCATCGGGCCGAATGGGGCGGGCAAAACCACGCTGTTCAACCTGATCACGGGGACGGATCGGCCTACCAGTGGCGAGATCACGTTTGACGGCGAGTCGCTGGTCACGCTGCACCCCGACAAGTTCGCCAGTCGGGGAATCGCGAGGACATTCCAGCATGGGCGTGTGTTCGCTAACCTGAGCGTGCTGGATAACGTGCTGATCGGGGCGCACAGCCGACGGAAACAGACCCAATCGCTTAATCTGGTGGGCGAGTTGGTCGGGGCGTTGGTAAGGATGCCCGGTGCGCGGGCGGAGGAAGCCGCTTTGCGTCTGGATGCCGAGGCGATCATCGCGCAGTTCGGGGAGCGGTTGACACCGAGACTCAACAATCCGGCTAGTTCGCTGTCGTATGCGAATCGGCGGCGGCTGGAGCTGGCACGGGCGCTGGCACTGCATCCGCGTTTGCTGCTGCTGGACGAGCCAACCGCTGGCATGAACCTGACCGAGACCGCCGAGATGCTGGAGTTCATCCAAGGTTTGAAACAGACCGGCTTGACCATCCTGTTGATCGAGCACAAGTTGTCGCTGGTGATGCGGCTCTCGGATCGGGTGATCGTGATGGACGACGGGCACAAGATCGCGGAGGGTGCGCCGGAGACTGTGCGCAACGATCCGCGCGTGATCGAGGCGTATCTGGGGCACGGAGCGGGAGGAAGTGCTTAGTCCTGAGTGGGGAGAAGTGCTTAGTGCTGAGTGCTTAGTCCTTAGTAAAGACGAAGAGAGTGCTAAGTGCCGCGTGCCAAGTGCTGGCTTCGCCGTAGTGGTAATGCTCCCAGAGATGATCCCGTTGGCTGGTGGCGTAGGGATCATTGGGGTGGTCGGCGGTAGATCATGAGGGCAAGGCGTGGAAGCGGAATCGGGCATGGCTCGGTCGTGAGCGTGTGGCGAGACAGGATCGCCCGCCGATGAATCGGACGGGCTGAGATCAGGGTGGTCAGGTTGACGGCACAGGGCGAGGGGAGTTATGTCCGACGACGGTGCTGGGAAGCCCTCATCCCCCAACCCCTTCTCCCGCAAGGCGAAGGGGAGAGGCTGCGTGGTATGTGCAACATAAGGTTCGTCGTCCCAATCGTCGGGGTCAGTGAGGATGATCATGGGGACGGATGCCGACGGTACGTTGGCAGTCAGTGGTTCGGCGTCCCAGTCGTCGTCGGGATCGGTGAGGATAAGCCTCACCCCCGACCCCTCTCCATTGCCATGGAGAGGGGAGTCCGAGGTAGGCGTGGGTGTGGGGATGGTAGATGGCACGGGGGAAGGAGTCACGATGGGAGGCGCAGGGGGTGGTTCCTCGATAGGCGTGAAATAGACGCGGTAGGGCAGCATCTGCACGGGCAGGTCTTCAAATTCACCGATGGTGATGTTGTCGGGCGACCAAGGCATGGAAAACTCCTGAAAATAGTCCTTAGTGCTGAGTGCTTAGTCCTTAGTACAGAGCAAGAGAGAGTGCTAAGTGCTGAGTACGGAAGTGGAAGATAGTGCTTATAGATCACCGCGATAGAGTAGACCGGATTATCAAGGACGCCTCATGAGGCGTCCGTACAAACGCGGGACTAGGCATACTTCGGCTGTCTATTAGTACAAAGCAAGGACGGACTGGATGCTGAGGCCAGACGCGTTTTGGGTGATGCGACAGTGTTTTAGGCACTGACATCCACGAATGGATGTGCGGACAGCCAGATGGTTGATACATGAAAACGACGACGGGACGGGATGGCTGAGGTCGTTTTCTGTTATGCGAGTAGAATACAACAGGTTTTCTGAATTGAACATCCTTACATTTGTACGCGTACAAATGTAAGCTTACAAATGTAAGGGGGTAGACGCGTGGAATGGGAATTCTTGAGCGTACCCAGCGGAAGCTATGAAATGGGATGCGTAGATGAGTACTGAGTCGGCGCTGCTCGTGTTGGAACAAGTCGATACGTTTTACGGGGCGGTGCAAGTGCATTTTGGCATCTCGCTGCGGGTGCAGAGGGGCGAGATCGTATGCTTATTGGGCGGGAATGCCAGCGGTAAGAGCACGACGATGAAGGTGATCTTAGGCTTGGTGAGGCCGAAAAGTGGGCAGGTGCGATTCAACGGTGTGGACACGGTGGGGATGCCGACAGCGCAGATTATCCGGCTGGGGATGGGGTCGGTGCCGGAAGCACGGCGTATCTTCCCGTACATGACTGTGCGCGAGAATTTGCTGATGGGCGCGTATCATCGCAGCGACAAGGATACGATTGCGGAAGATTACGAGAAGATGTTGGGACTGTTCCCGCGTTTGAAAGAACGGCTGAAACAGAGGGGAGGAGTCCTGAGCGGCGGTGAGCAGCAGATGTTGGCGATTGGACGGGCGCTGATGGGGCGTCCGGTGATGATTTGCATGGACGAGCCGACGATGGGGCTATCACCGCTATATGTGGATCAGGTGCTGGCGCTGATCCAGAACATCAATCGGGAAGGGACGACGATCTTTATGGTGGAGCAGAACGCGACGTTGGCATTGCAGATCGCGCATCGGGGCTATGTGCTGCAAAATGGGCATATCGTGTTAGAGGGTATGGCGGGCGACTTGCTGCACAGTCAAGAGGTGCAGGATGCGTATCTGGGAGGGGAAGGGGAGGGAAGATAGTGCTGAGTGCTTAGTCCTTAGTGCTTAGTAAAGAGCAGAGAGGATAGTGCTGAGTGCTAAGTAAGGAGCAAAGACGGAGGCAAGGAGAAAACAAGACTCCGGTAATGTATTTAAGACATTGGTCAGGCCAACGCGGATTCGTCGTCACGCCGCCCGACGTTAATGGTGTTCAAGAAATTATGCAGGCAATTGATCCCCGACAATGAATTGTCGGGCTTACCTTACGAAGTCCCGAATGGGACTCAAGAAAATGTTGGCGTGATCGGCTTATTCGTGCCTTATTTTTGAACTACCATCAACGTGCGGGCTTAGAGAACGAAGTCCCGAATGGGACTCAGATGGAATTCATGAGATTGGTTATGCATTCAGACAACCTCACCCCCTGACCCCTTCTCCGCTTCGCAACGAGGGGGAACCACATGGCACGGAATCGGATGATGTTTATCTGGAATCCGTATCAGACCCAAGACAGCTCGGAAATCCCGCGCGGTGAAATCAGGGCGTGGTGTGCGCGACACTGAGGTAGGTGTCCAGATCAGCGAGGGCGCGGGCGGCATATTCGACGGCGCGTTCGCGTTTGCCCTTCGGCGGGTTTTCTAAGGGCGGCATGATGCCGAAATTGGCTTTCATTGGCTGGAACTCGCGCGGATCGGCATGGGTGACGTAGTGGCACAGCGCGCCCATCATAGTTGTGGGCGGGAGGGTCAGCAGCGGTTGACCGTTGAACCAGCGTGCCGCGTTGAGGCCCGCGACGAGTCCCGTGCCGAGATTGCCGACATAGCCCTCGACGCCGGTGATCTGCCCCGCGAAAAAGACATCTTCACGCCGACGAAATTGCATCGTCGGATGCAGCAGATCGGGCGAACTGATGAAGGTGTTGCGGTGCATCTGCCCCATGCGCATGAATTCGGCCTGTTCCAAGCCGGGGATCATGCGCAGTACGCGCTTTTGATCGTTCCAGCGGATGTTGGTCTGGAAGCCGACGAGGTTGAATAGCGTCCCCGCGAGGTTATCCTGACGGAGCTGCACAACTGCCCACGGACGCTTGCCTGTGCGCGGATCGCGGAGGCCGATGGGACGCATGGGGCCGAAGGCGAGCGAGTCATGACCACGTTTGGCGATCTGCTCGATAGGCAGACAGCCTTCGAAGAATTTGGGGTCTTCGGCCTCGAATTGGTTCAGCGGCGTCGAATCGGCGGTCAGGACGGCCTCGACAAAGCGCTCGTATTCTTCTTTGTTCAGCGGGCAGTTGATGTAATCGCCGTCGGCATCTTCGCCGCGTCCGTAACGGCTGGCACGGAAGGCTATCTCCATGTTGATGCTCTCGCCCGTGACGATGGGCGCGAGAGCGTCGTAGAAATGCAGGTACTTTTGACCGACGAGGCGTGTAATATCGTCCGCGAGGGAGTCAGACGTCAGGGGGCCGCTGGCGATGATGACGGGCGACTCAGGTACGCGCAGGATTTCCTCACGCACGATGCGCACGCGGGGATGCTGCTCCAAGGCGGTCAGGACTTCGGACGCGAATTTATCACGATCTACGGCTAAAGCTGCGCCTGCTGGCACTGCTGCTGCGGAAGCCGCGCGCAGTAAGAGCGAGTTCATGCGGCGGAGTTCGTTTTTCAGCAGACCGGGAGCGCGATCGGGGAGATCGGAGCCGAGCGAATTGCTGCATACTAACTCCGCGAGATTGCCCGTCTGGTGCGCGGGAGTCTGGCGCTGCGGGCGCATTTCGTAGAGCGTAACGTTGATACCCGCTTCCGCCGCTTGCCATGCCGCCTCTGTGCCCGCTAGTCCGCCCCCGATCACGATCAAATCCTGTGCCATTGTGCGTAACTTTCTTAACCCCATTCAGTAGGCGGAATTGTACAACAGAACGCCACGTAATCGAGGTGGAAGATCGGAGTGGTATTCGAGGTCATTTTGCGTACACTTTGACACACTATGTCGTGAAGGGGACACTATGCTAGAAGGCGTTGAGAAAATTGATTGGGAGAATTATGGATTCCCAAATATGCCGCAGATGCTTCATCAGATCGCATCTCAAGATGCTGATGCGAGATCGGAAACGTTCAATAAGCTGTATGATAGCTTGCCACAGCTCCCCGAAGTGTCTCCGCATGTTGTTCCGTTCCTTATTGAACTCCTAACTGTAGAGTCAGTCGAGGATAAGGCGGTGATCCTTTCGCTACTCATGCAAATGGCGTCAGAAGTGGCAGTCACTGTTGAGCAAAGGGGTAACGTAGTTGCCTTCATTTTAGACACAATGCAAGAAATTAGTCGAGGAGTCGATGTTTATCTGAAATTCCTTCGCGATGCGGACGCTGCGGAGTCTGCAATTCAGATTTTGAGTTATTTTCCGTCACGCTTTCGTGAAATCGTACCAACACTAGAAGCGATCATCGAGGAAAATATATCTACTGAAGTGACAACGATTGCCATCAGTAGTATCGCTCGGCTAGTGACTGAAAGTGATGCGCTCTCGGATGAAGAACGTCGGAAGTATCAGACGCTCATTACCAGCAATCTGTTAGCGCCTGATGAGGTTACGCGTGCGGACGCCGCAATCGCACTTATCAAGCTCATGCAAGCAGATGCGCCACCTAACGTAGAGGTTGCCCTTATTGACATGGTTGTGAAACCAAATTCAAATGTCCGCAGCTATCTAGCCAAGCTTCCATCTGTACTTGCCAAGCTTGGAGTTGAACGTGCTATCAATTCGATGCTTTACTTGATGCCACAGGTTGACGATATACGAATGTTTTTCTGCCTCGCCCAGAGTTTGTTGGATCTGGCCTTTAACGACGGAATCTTTCGACACTATTCAATCACGACCCGCTATCACTGGGTCAGGACATATCAGCTTCTTGAGATTTACTTCACCAACGATAAAGATGATGACCAGCTTGAGATCAGGCGTAAGATCACAGATATTCAGCGTCGTGTGCTGACTTGGTTACTCAGTGTCAAAATGATCTGGAATATTCAGACTAATCTTTGGGCGCTTTATGGCTTGCCAGACTCCATTGATGCGCTGCAGCGTTTGGTCGCCACGTAGTAAGAGATTTTACGCGATACCAAGATACAGCAACTATGTGCATATCGGCCCATCTACAGCAGGCGGTAGGATTTGTCGTCGGCGTAGAGGATGGCGACGGCTTTACCGTGTTTGGGCAGCGGGACGTTTTTGCGTGCGTTGTCTTGGAATTTGTGCTTGGCGTCGATGTATTTACCCGAAAACGGGGAATAAAACCGATATTTGACCTCAATGTAGTAGTCGTTGTCGCTGTCGTAGCGACTGGTGATGTGCGTGATCTCTCCGAAGATCACATGTCCATTCTGGGCGAGGCGGCGGTTGGTGATGACCGAATAGACGCCGCCGAAGAAGATCAGGCCGACGAAGCCATCCCAGAACAGCGAAAAGATCGTCAGGAAGGTGCGCAGATCACGCGCGTAGTTCAAATCTAGCGTCGCGATGCCCGGATCGCCCGTAAAATACAACACTTGGATGGGCGCGTCGCTGGCGGCCTGTTCATAGGTGGCGTAACTGACCTGATCCTTGCGCGTATATTCGCGATCATCGACCACATAGCGATAGTTCACAAAGTAGCTGGTGCTGTCGTCGCCTTCGCTGATCGAACGATCCGTGAAATAGCCCTTGGTGTTCGCCCCGCTGAGCGACAGCACGAGCCAATCGCGCCACTGGAGGACTGTCCATGTCGTGATCACGAGGCCAGCTACGACAAAGGGGAGCAGAAAGAGCATCATGCAACCTGTGCCAGCATCGCGGGCGGGTTTATCGGCGCGCCCCGTGACGAAGGCATCGTTGCGCGGGTTGACCAAGAAAACATCGGCGGAAGAAGGGTTGTGAGCGGAAGCGAGACCATCAGCGCTGGTGTAATTGTCAAACATGGCAGCATCCTTACGATGATGTGGGCAGCCGTGCCATCTTCATTATCTGACAAAGTTTGTGAAGAACAGATTAAGGGCAGCGTGAGGCGAAAAAATCCCCCGCATTTTGCGGGGGATCGGCACGCGATAGGAAGTCGGGAGGCAGCGTGATGGATTATCGGCTGTAGAATTCCAGACCGGAGAAGTTGGCTTGACCGCCAAACGAGTCCATCGAGAACCAGCCGCCGGTAATGTTGACGGTGTAGGGGCCGAGCCGCTGCCATGAACCCGCCGCGCCGCTGTTGTAGTTGGGCACGTAGGCTTGACCGCCCTGAATGGAGATCGAGTAGGTGGCGGCGGTGTTGTCTTCCCACACGTAGATGTAGACATCGTACATGCCGTTGGGGATGTTGACGACGGTGATGTCCGGCGCGGTGCCCGTCAGCGAGCAGCGGATCATGGTAGCGCGGTTGGCGTCGGTGGCGGGCGTCAGGGTGACGGTTTGCGCACAGAGCGTGCTCGTGCCACTGGTCGCCAGATCGGAGGAGGTACCTGCGATCCACGCGTTGCCGTCAATGGTGATCGCCGCGCCGCCGAGATTGTAGGCACGATAGAAAACCGGATTACCTGACGGTGTGTTCGATGGCGTCGGCGTGCGTGTCGGCGTCCGCGTGAGGGTGGACGTGCGGCTTGGCGTCATGGTGCGGGAAGGCGTCAAGCTGGCACCTGCGCTGGTCGGCGTGCGCGTCGGGCTTGGCGTCGTTGAACGAGTCACTGTGATGGTGGCTGTTGTAGTCGCCGTCGCGGTGCTGGTCAGGACGCTCGTCACGGTTGGCAAGGGCGTGTTGGTGCGCGTGGCAGTGCTCGTCGCCGTGGCGGGAAGGCTGGTGGACGTAGCGGTGTTGGTCGGCGCGATGGTGGCAGTTGCCAGCGGCGTATTCGTGAAGGTCGCGGTAGTGGTTACCGTGGCGGGAAGGCTAGTCAGCGTCGCCGTGCTGGTCTGCACTGTGGTGGCGGTGGCTGGTAGGCTGGTCAAGGTGGCCGTGGTCGTCGCCGTGCTGGGAAGGCTGGTAGACGTAGCGGTGCTCGTCTGGGCAGTCGTCACCGTGAGCGTTGGTGTGCTCGTCGGTGTTACGGTACGGGTGGGTGTGTTCGTCGCGCTTGCGGTTGATGTGCGAGTCGCCGTTACCGCTGTGGTTGCCGTCGCAGTGCGCGTGATCGTCGGCGTGTTGGTGCGGGACGGCGTGAAAGTCGCGCTCGGCTGCGGAGTCGCACTCGCGCCGCCGCCAGACGTCAGCCGATAGACTTCCAGACCGGAGATGTCTGCCAAGCCCGCGCCGCTGGTTGTGAGATTGAGCGTGCCATCGGTCAGGTTGACCGTCCACGGGCCGAGACGCTGCCATCTGCCGCCGACTGTGCCGGGGTTGAAGTTGCTGATGACGGTAGTGCCTTCCAGCGCGATGTTGTAGGCTTCTTGCGCCGTGTTGTTCCATTCTTGCCAAACGTAGACGTAGACCACGTAAGTACCAGCCGTCATGTTGCTCATCGCCATGCTGAACGCCCAGTGCTCACGATAGCAACTGATCATCTGCGCGCGGGCGGTGTCGGTGGTGGGATTGAGCGGCACCCACGGATCGCAGAGCACCGAGCCGTTGGTGGTGAAATTGGTGGTCGTGCCGGAATTGGCCTCCCAGTTGTTGCCGTCGATGACCAAGGCGGGGCCACCGATGTTGATGGCGCGGTAGAAGGCCAAGACTGGCGCGGCGGTGGCGGACGGCGTGGACGTGCTCCCCGTGGTGGGCGAGGCGGTCGCGGTTGAGGTACGCGTCAGCGTGCTGGTATTGGTCGCCGTGCTGGTGTAAGTGGCGGTACCTGTCAAGGTGGGCAGCGGCGTCGATGTATGTGTCGCGGTGGCGGTTGCCGTCAGCGTCGCTGTCTCGGTCGCCGTGTGAGTCGCCGTTGCCGTGGTGGTGAAGGTTGGCGTGTTGGTGGGCAGCGGCGTGGCGGTGATCAAGGGCGGCACGGTATTGGTCGCCGTAGCTGTCTCCGTGTTCGTCGGGAGCGGAGTCGCCGTGATGATGGCGGGCAGCGTGTTGGTGGCGGTGTCAGTAGCTGTCGGTGGCAGCGGCGTAGCTGTTTCCGTCGCGCTTGGTGTGAAGGTGACGGTGGCTGTTTCCGTATGCGTCGCCGTGAAGGTCAGCGTTGGTGTGTCGGTCGCTGTCGCGGTGTGAGTCTCGGTGGGCGTGACGGTGGCAGTGTCGGTAGGCAGCGGTGTGCCAGTCGCGGTTTCACTCGGTGTGAAGGTCAGTGTCGGTGTGTCCGTCGCGGTGGACGTGTGAGTCTCGGTGGGCGTGACGGTGGCGGTATCGGTGCTGGTCGCCGTGAAGGTCGCTGTTGATGTGTCGGTGGGCAGCGGCGTGGCTGTTTCCGTCGCGCTCGGTGTGAAGGTGAGCGTCGCCGTTTCAGTCGCCGTCGCGGTGTGAGTCGCGGTAGGCGTGACGGTAGCGGTGTCGGTGCTGGTCGCCGTGAAGGTCGCTGTTGATGTATCGGTGGGCAGCGGCGTGCCTGTGGCGGTTTCACTTGGCGTGAAGGTCAGCGTTGCCGTTTCCGTCGCGGTGGACGTGTGAGTCTCGGTAGGCGTGACGGTGGCAGTGTCGGTGCTGGTCGCCGTGAAGGTTGCTGTCGATGTGTTAGTAGGCAGCGGCGTACCTGTGGCCGTTTCACTTGGTGTGAAGGTCAGCGTTGGTGTATCAGTCGCCGTCGCGGTGTGAGTCTCGGAGGGCGTCACGGTGGCTGTATCGGTGCTGGTCGCCGTGAAGGTTGCTGTCGATGTGTCGGTGGGCAGCGGCGTACCTGTGGCCGTTTCACTCGGCGTGAAAGTGAGCGTTGGTGTATCAGTCACCGTCGCGGTGTGAGTCTCGGTCGGCGTGATGGTGGCGGTGTCGGTAGGCAGCGGCGTGGCTGTGGCCGTTTCGCTCGGCGTGAAAGTGAGCGTTGCCGTTTCCGTCGCGGTGGGCGTGACGGTAGCGGTGTCGGTGCTGGTCGCCGTGAAGGTCGCTGTCGCGGTGTCGGTAGGTAGCGGCGTGGCTGTTTCCGTCGCGCTCGGCGTGAAGGTCAGCGTCGCCGTTTCCGTCGCTGTCGTGGTGTGAGTCTCGGTTGGCGTGACGGTGGCGGTGTCGGTGCTGGTCGCCGTGAAGGTTGCTGTCGCGGTGTCGGTAGGCAGCGGCGTGGCTGTTTCTGTCGCCGTAGGCACTTCGGTATCGGCGGGCAACGGCGTATCCGTCATGGCTGGCATGAAGGTCGGCGCTGGCTCGTCCGTCGGCGTTGAGGTCGGCTCATCGGTTGGCGTGAAGGTCGCGGTGGATGTATCCGTCGGCAGCGGCGTGGCGGTGTCAGTTTCGCTCGGCGTAAACGTGCTCGTCACCGTCGCCGTATGTGTTGCCGTCGCGGTTTCGGTCGGCGTGTAAGTCGCCGTATTGGTGGCGGTGGATGTTATTGTCGCGGTGAAGGTCGCTGTTGCGGTGTTCGTCGCGGTGGCGGTAAAGGTCGCCGTCGCGGTAGGTGGCACCGTTGATGTTGGCAGCGTCGTGCTCGTCGCCGTCGGAGTAGACGACGCGGAGGCCAGCACACGGTACACCTCGATGCCGGACAGATTGGCGATGCCGCCGCTGGTCTGGATCGTCAAGCTGCCGTTGGTAACGTTCGCCGTCCACGGGCCAAGGCGATCCCAACGACCAGAAGGAATCGATTGATAGGTTTGCGCGGCCTGCCCCTGCACGTAGAAGGTATAGGACGGCGGGTTCGGATCCGCCCAATCGAGCCACGTATAGACATAGACCTCGTAGGTGCCGTTGGGGACGCTGGTCAGCACGGCGTTATGCGCCCAATGCTGACGGGAACACCGGATCATGCTGGCGCGGTTGGCATCGGTCGCCGGAGTCAGATTGCTCCACGGATTGCAGATCGCGCTGCCAACCGTGGTGAAGTTGGGCGTCGTGCCTGTGTTATCTTCCCAATTGTTGCCATCGATCACCAACGCGGGGCCACCCATGTTGATGGCACGGTAGAAAATGCTGGTGGTCGGGCCGGGGGCGTTGGTGGCGGTGAGAGTCGCGGTGGATGTGCTGGTCGCACTAGGCGGCGGCGTTACCGAGGGCGTAAAGGTGCTGCTAGGCGTCTGCGTGGGGCCGGGGGTATACGTCGCGCTGGGAGTTAGCGTGGAGACTGGCGATGCATCCGCCACCATGTGGTTGAGCACATTCATGGTGATGCGCTGGATGCGGGTATCCAGAGGCCAAATATAGTTGCCTTCCAGAAAATACTGCCAGTAGTTGACGGACGCGTTGAAGACCCACGCGCCGCTAGGAGCCTGCCAGATCACGGCTTGATGCGTGTAGGTGCCACCGGGCGCAGGTACGCCTTCGTCGTTCGAGCCGCTAAAGGTGAACGCGGTCTGACTGACGATGGTCATGTTCGATGGCGTATAGCCGTTGTTGTAGATGCGATCCCACTCGTAGCCCATCAGCTTGTCGATGGTGTCGTTGTTGTTGAGGCCGGTTCCTTCGTAGAACCAGTGATCGGCGTTTTGCACCGTCCAGACGCGGTAATCGCCATAGCCAAAGGCGTTTTCGAACATCACGCCGAGAATCTGGTTTTCTGGCTTGTTGACGGGCGGATCGCGGAACAGAACGGTGGTACGCATTTGCTTGGCGGGGTCTGGATCGTTCGCCCACGGATCGAGCGTGACGACCGGATTGTTCGATTCCTTTTTGTAGCAGACGATAACGCGGTTATCGACGGCGTGACTATCGGGTTCGTAGCGGATCTGCCAGTAAATGTTGTTGGAGGTGAAATAGGCGAGGCTTTTGCCAGCATCGCGCAAGGCTTTCACATGGTCGAACATCTCCATCGAGTAGTATTCGTCGTGGAAGACCGACATCAAGACCTTGCGATTGGTCATGAGGTTAGGATTGGTGTGCAAATCCTCGCTAGTTACATAGGTAACGTTGTAGCCGTTTTTTTCCAGCCAGCGGGTCATGTTGTAATCGCCGCTGAAATACTGCCCCGACCCGTCGTTTTGCGCGTAAGGCCGATCATAGGAGACTTTGTAGGCACGCCCATCGGTCGAGTTGTAGTCGTAGAGGCTCTTGCCGCCCCATTCGTTGTAGGCTTGCCATGTCGCCGTCGCCACCATGTAGAGCAAATCGGCGGACTGGCTATCGTTGCGCACGACGAAGGTGATATAGGAAACCTTGTTGCTGCCGACGTTTTGCAGCCAGACCAGATAAATGCCGCTGACCCAGTTGGTGGGCACGTTCAGCGTGTAGGCAACAGGCCAATCGGCCTCGATCAGGCCGGTGGTGGGATCGGGCGAAGGAATGCCGTAATCTGTGCCCGGTAACGTCACGGTGGACATGACCTGAGTCGCGCCGTTGCCGTTGTACCAACCGGTGCGGTAGATGGTCAGGTGGTATTGTGCCGCCTGCGAACTCACATGAAAGGTGATCTGCTCGCCAAGGTTGACACTGGTTTTGCTGGCGTAGCCTTTGACATCTTGCGTATCTTCCCACGCGGCGGTAGGCGCAGCGTTGCCGCCGCCAAGATCCGTGGAATTCGATTGAGCGGCAGCGTGCTCTAATTTTTCTGCCTGTAAGTAATTCTGCGTGTATTGATCAAAATTAGGCGACTTCCACGCATCCGATCCGGCTTTTTGATTTTCGAGGACGATGGGATTGACCGGAATGGCGGATTTGGGGGATGAACTTACGGCGGTAGGCGACGCAGCATGTGAGACGAGCCACGCCCCTACCAGCATCAGACCTGCAACGATGAGGAATCTTTTATAATTCATGGAACACTGTTACATCTTAAAGGTAATTGTCCCGTCGCCTCCTCGATTGGTCGCTGCGGTAGAAGGCGGGGCATTGGCAGAATCAGCTATACAACTAATTGTGCCAAAATTCACCTTTCACACAGCTAAAATTTCGCTGCAAAGTTTAAGGTTTGTGTTAGGTCATGGTTGATATTTGGTTTAGGACTGCGGTTTCGCCTCCGACCAACCGAGGCCGATCCGCCCACGCTGCGGATCGATGCTCAGGATTTCGACTTGCAGCACATCGCCAACACTAAGCAGTTGACCGTGCGGGACTTGGCTGCGATGGAGCAAGCCATCTTGTTTGACGCCGATGTCGATGAACGCGCCGAAGTCTACGAGATTGCGCACCGTGCCGCTTAACTGCATCCCGACCTGCAAATCTTCCATCGAGAGGACATCGCTGCGCAGCAGGGGGGCTGGCACATCTTCACGCGGGTCGCGCCCCGGCCTGATCAACTGCTCGAAGATGTCGTTGAGGGTCGGTTCGCCCGTGCCGAGTTCGGCGGCAAGGGTGGCGATGGGCTGCTGCGTTTTGAGGGCGGTCAAGGCGGAAGCCCGTTCGGAAGCAGGTGTCTTGGCGGTGATGCTGGCGCGCTTCAGTACGGTTTCCGCGATCTTGTAGCTTTCCGGATGGATGGCGCTGGCATCAAGGGGATTCGGGCTGTTGCGCACGCGCAGAAAGCCCGCCGCTTGCTCGAACGCTTTGGGGCCTAGCCCCGGCACCTTGCGCAGTGATTGACGGTCGGGGAACTGACCGTTTTCGTCGCGATGGCTGATGATCTTGTCCGCGAGTTTGGGGCCGATTCCAGAGACATAGGTCAGCAGCGCCGCCGAAGCCGTGTTCAGATCGACGCCGACGCGGTTAACGACGGTTTCCACGACGCCATCGAGCGCGGTGGAGAGCTGTTTCTGGTTGATGTCGTGCTGATACATGCCCACGCCGATGCCTTTGGGGTCGATCTTGATGAGTTCCGCCAGCGGGTCTTGGGCACGCCGCGCAATGGAGACCGCGCCACGCAAGGTCACGTCCAGATCGGGCAATTCCGTACGCGCGAGGGGACTGGCGCTGTAAATGCTGGCTCCCGCTTCGTTGACGATCAGATAACGGACGGCGGCGTTGCGCGTGAGTTCGGCAACCAACTGCTCGGTTTCACGCGAGGCGGTGCCGTTGCCGATGGCGATCAGGGTGACGTGGTGACGCTCGATCATGGCGCGGAGGGTGCGCAGGGAGGCGTCGCGCTGGCGCTGCGGCTCGTGCGGGTAAATGGTGGCTGTTTCCAAGACTTTGCCTGTCGTGTCGATGACGGCGACCTTGGAGCCAGTGCGGAAGCCGGGATCGAGTCCGAGCACGACATGATTGGAGAGCGGGGGTTGGGTGAGCAGCCCGCGCAGATTCATGGCGAAGATGTTGATGGCGTGCAGTTCGGCCTGTTCGGTGAGCGTGGTGCGGACGCTGCGCTCGATGGCGGGCAGCAAGAGGCGGTGCGCGGCATCCGTGATGGCTTGCTCAAGCTGATCGGCTAACAGAGAACGTGAATCCGAGCGGAAGAAATACTGGATCGGCTGTCGCCAATCGCGGTCAGCCACATCGAGCGCGACACGCAAGACTTTGTCGGCCTCACCGCGATTCAGCGCTAACACCTGATACGGCTTCAGGCGATCTGCCCGCAGTTCGAAGGCGTAATAGGTCTCATAGACTTTTTTGGGGTCGTCGGCGGCGTCCACTTTCTGGCTCTGCATCAGGCCGTAGCGCATGGCACGCTCACGCACCTGCCGCCTGATCTCAGGATGATCGGTGATGACCTCGGCTACGATGTCGCGGGCACCCGCTAAGGCCGCGTCCACGTCGGGGACTTGATCGTTCAGATAGTCGCGGGCGAGATCAGCCAGCGATTTGCCCGTGCGCGCTTGGGCGAGGATCAGATCGGCAAGCCCTTGCAGCCCTTTGTCGCGGGCGGCGCTGGCGCGGGTGCCGCGTTTGGGCTTGTAGGCCGAGTAGAGGTCTTCGAGCGCGGTGAGCGTTTCCGCCGAGGCGATCTGCTCTTGCAACTGCGGCGTCAGTTTGCCTTGCTCCTCGATGGAGGCGAGGATGCTGTCGCGGCGTTTGTCGAGCGTTCGCAGCCGTTCGAGCAGCTCGATCAGGCTGCGGAGTTGTTCTTCGTCAAGGTTGCCGGTCACTTCTTTGCGGTAACGGGCGATGAAGGGCAGCGTATTGCCTGCATCGAGCAGTTCAATGGCAGCCGACACCTGCGTCGGGCGTACATGCAGCGTTTGGGCGATCTTGTCATCATATCGGGGCAGCATAGTCACTTACAAACTCACTCTATCTGTACAGTCGCGAGGGTGAATTATACAGAATCGAGGGAGAAATGCGCGGGGAAATGCGTACGCCGACTGGCTGCCGATGGATTCCCCCATATTTCCGAACAACATGCTGCATTTTGTGCGGCTCAAGGGCGTCGAGGCGAGGACATCGTACGCCAGCTATCCCTCGCCACTGCTGCCCGTTTTGAATATCGTCAGGCGGAATCCCGCCGCGCCGACTAAAGACGAGAAAGCGGATTAATTCGCGCTGGCTTACGCTCCATTGGTTTCGTTGGCGGCGGGGTCTTCGAGGACAGACAGCGGAGTCGCCCGCGTCAAGGTGTGCAGGTCGCTGCTGCGCACCTTGAGCAGTTCCGCGATGCCACCACCGCCCGCATACACGAATTCGTGCTGCAAAATCCCCGGCTCGATCAGGAAATTGATCGGCTGGCGATGCCCAAAGGGCGGCACTGTCCCCGGCGCATAACCGGTCAGTGCGATGACCTGATCGCCGTTCGCCAGATCGATCTTCTTGCGGTTGACGCCGAAATGTTCCGCCAATTTGCGCCGATCCACGCGCCGCACGCCGTTCGCCAGCACCGCGTAGGGCTGATCGACCACGTAGAAGATGACCGTTTTGACGATTTCCTCGACGGGCACGCCAAGCGCTTCGGCGGCGGCGGGAACGGTGGGCGTGTGCTGCGTGAGATGAATGATCTCCGCCGGAATACTGTGCGCGGTGAGGTAGCGCTGAAGGTCATCATGCGTCCAAATATCCATGAAGCGTGACTCCAAGCATTGAATGGGGTATTAGCTAATGACGAATGAATTTGACACGCAGATGGCAAGCGCGCAAGCCCGCTGATCATGCGCTGCCTTGTGTCAGGCCGCACGAGTAGGACAGCATCATGAGCACAGCATTCACCGAAGCCGAGATCCAAGTTCTCATCGCCGTGATTGAGTTGACGCAGCCGATAGAAACGCCTAACAACATCGGTTATCGCTTTTATCCGAAAACGCTGGAGGAAGCCGCTACGTATTTCCGCCGGAGCCGAACTGATTGGACGGTGGCAATTCAGCGCTTGACGGAAGCCAAGCTGTTGGCAACCGACCAACACGGCTATCAGTTGACCACGCAGGGAGAAACGGAGGCGCGTCGGCTCCGGCAAGAACGCCCGCCGCTATGGTATTGGTATCACGATTTTTACGCGGCGACGGCGGTCAGCCCAACGCACGCCGTGTACTGTGAACGGCTCTTTGGCAAGAATTTGTGTCAGGACGGCTTCATGGAGATGGGGCACTTGCAGCAGGTGCTGGACATCCTGAAGCTGACGCCGGAGTCCCGCCTGCTCGATCTTGGCTGCGGCAATGGGCGGATCGCAGAATACATTGCGGACACGACGGGAGCCAGCGTAGAGGGCATCGATTACATCCCCGAAGCGATCCGGCAGGCACAAGCACGCACTGCCGCCAAGCAAGATCGGTTGCGGTTCAGCGTCGGCAATCTGGACTGCATCGCGTTCCCCGCTGACAGCTTCGACGCGCTGATCTCTGTCGATACGCTGTACATGCCAACTGATCTAACCGAGACGGTGCGGCAGATGAAGCACATCTTGAAACAGGGCGGGCAGATGGCGATTTTTTATTCACACGCGCTGTGGGGTCAGCCAGATAGTGCCCACGACAGTTTGCAGCCCGATAAAACGCCCGTCGCGGTGGCGCTGAACAATAATGCGCTGCCGTTTCAGACGTGGGATTATACGCAAGCGGCACACCAGCACGCGCTGCGCAAACAGCAGCTTGCACACGAACTACGATCTGCATTTGAGGCGGAAGACTACAGCTTTTTGACCGATGTTCAATTGGGCGAGTCCGAAGGGACGCTCCAGAGCATCGCGGCTGGCAACTATGCACGTTATTTGTACCGCGCGGTGAAGCCGCTGACATGAGCGGCGGCTGGTGCCGTTAGGTGGCGGAGGCGGAACGGATCAGCAGTTGATAGTGTTGTTTGATGCTGGTCTGGAAGTCTTGCGCGCTGAACTCAAAGCCATAGCGAGCGGCTAATTTGCGTAAAGATTCGAGGTCTTGACCGAGGGCAGAGACACGAAGGCGCAGCGATTCATCGGTTTGCACCTTAATGATGAACTTGGTAGCGTTTTCTTGACTCATCATGCTCTCCATACCCAATGCTTTGTGCTAGTGACCATTACATCTAGTTTAGTCGCACAACAATGGTATATGGGGACTCTATCATGCCTCGTAAAGGTGGAATATCACAGGAGTTTTACAATTTTTGGAAACTGGCAACATTTATAAGTTAGTTACAATTCGAAGTAGCCGAGGTTGAAGGGTGGATTATGCTGCGCATTGGCGTGGATATGATCGAAATCGCGCGTATTGACGAGAGTCGGGAGCGCTTCGGGGAGCGCTTCTATGGACGTTTTTTCACCGAACATGAACGAGAATACTGCGCGGGCAATTCGCAGCGCTTGGCGGCGCGCTTCGCGGCGAAAGAAGCCGTCGCTAAGGCGCTTGGCACGGGGATCGGGGATGTGCGCTGGGTGGACATCGAAGTGACGGGCGATGAACGCAATCGTCCGATTTTGCATTTACGCGGGAAGGCTGCCGAGCTTGCCGCCGAACTGGGATTGACGACGTGGGAAGTCAGTTTGAGCCACACCGACACACACGCCATCGCTTTCGTCGTCGCCATGTAATAGTTTGCTTATGAATTGCGTGTTTTACAATTATCATGCAATATTCAGAGTTAATTCAGGTCTCCTTCACACAACTGAGCGCATAATCAGCGACAATATACACAGATTTAACGGCATAACAATAATCATTGGTATAATGACGTGGACTCGGTCAACGAACTCTCGAATTATCGCACGCTCTATCTGATGACTCGCCGCCCTATTGCGCCTTGGTTACCGTGGGTTTATGGCGGGGTAACGATGATCCTTTTGCTCATCCTTACCTCAGAACTGATCGCGCCCGCGCTCGATTTGCGCACGTTTATCGTCTTTGCGCTGATCCTAGTTTTGCTGGCGCTCACGGTGGTGAATGTGCAGTTGTATAACCGCGTCGAGGCCACGCTCAAGCAGCGCGTGATGCAGCTCGCCGCTTTGTCCGAGATCTCCAAAGAACTGTACCTGACGTTAAGCCAAGAGCAGGTGTACAAGCTGGTGCTCGACCGCGCGTATGATGCGGTTAACGCGAACAGTGGCGCGGTGATTCTGTATGAGGAACTTGAGCAGCCTCACATCGTGGCACGGCGCAACGATAACAAAGTTACGACGGGCAGCTTGATGGCGCTGGATGCCTTCCGCGAAGCCGTCAAAGTGGGTACACCAGTCCTCGATAAGCAGATCAATCCGGCGAGCGCCACCAAGAGCCGCCTGCTGATCCCGATCATGCGGGATGCCACGGTGATCGCGGTGATCGTGCTGGAGAGCCGCCGTCAGCACGCGTTCAGCGACGACGATTTATCGTTCCTCAAGCAGCTTGCCGCGCACGCCAGCGTTGTGATCGAAAACGCGCGTATGTTTGACTGGTTCCAAGAGAGCCGCAACCGCTTGCAAGTCATCCTCGACTCGATGACGGAAGCGGTGATCGTGTTTGGCGAAGATGGGCGCATCGCGCTGGCAAATCCGAAGGTCGGGGAACTGCTGGACATCAACCCCAATTTGCTGATCGGGGAGCAAGTTTCCCGCTTGGTCGAGCACGCCGATTTGCAGCTCGCCGAAAAGATCGGATTCACGCCGGATGCGCTCACAGCGATGTTCGGCAAAACAGGACATGGCAAAACGCTAGATGGCGCACATTATCGTTATGTTTTGAACCAAACCAACCAGAATACCTACATTGAACGCACCCTCGCGCCCGTGATGAATTACGCGGGACGGGCAGACGGCGTGGTGATGGTGTTCAGCGATGTGACCGAGGAGCAGCAAGCCGCCCAAACGCGCGAAGACCTGACCAGCATGATCGTCCACGATTTGCGCAGTCCGCTGACCGCCATGAACGCCAGCATGAAACTGCTTGGTGAGATCGGCTCGCGCGATGAAGCCCTAGGGCGCACGCTCAAGCGTACCACCGATACTTCACAGCGGGCGCTGCGTAAGATGCTCAACATGGTCAATTCGCTGCTCGACATCGCGAAGATGGAAAGCAGCGGCAGTTTGCTGCTGGATCGTGACTTCTTCCAACTCGGCGTGATCGCGGAAGCCGTCCGCAGCGAACTGCTGCCACTGGCGGACGAGCTGGAGATCAAGATCGCGTTCGATATTCCGGAAAACCTGCCCGCGCTGAAGATCGAGGGCGAAAAGATCGAGCGCGTCTTGCTCAACCTCGTGGACAACGCGCTGAAATTCTCTCCGCTGAACAGCACCATCACGATCAGCGCGCGGCAACAGAACGCCGAGATGGTGCGCATCGCGGTGGTCGATAACGGCCCCGGCATCCCCGACGACCAGAAGGGATCGGTCTTCGAGCGCTTCCGTCAGGCATCGGGCGGCGCGAAGGGCAACCGCACGGGCACGGGACTTGGTCTGACCTTCTGCCGAATCGCGGTGGAAGCACATGGCGGCGACATCTGGGTGGAAGATAACCCCGCTGGCGGCAGCATGTTCGTGTTCACCTTGCCCGCCGCTGTCACCGTCGCGCACGACGAGCATTAACCGCAATAAGGGCGCTTATGAGTGATCGAGAACTTCGTGAGGACATCGCCCGCAATTTAGGTTTGATGCGCGAACGGGCGGAAGCCTATTACCGCCGCGCCCTTGCGTCCTTCGATGAGGGCGACATGGAAAACGCCATCCTCGACATCTCCGAAGCGCTGTACAACGACGCCGGTTACGACGAATTCTACGCCACGCGTGGATTTTTCTACCTGCAAGACCTCAAATTCGCAGAAGCGGAAGCCGACCTCTACTACGCGATCCGACTGAACAAGCGCCAATGGCTGGCGCACTACTGCCTCGGCATCCTTGATTTTCAGACTGGCAACTTTCAGGAAGCCTATGCCCACTTCATGACGGCGTCACAGTACGCGCCGAAGCGCCCCGAAGTGATCTTGTATCGCGGGGTGGCGGCATGGTACACAGGCAACGATGAGCAGGCCAAGCAAGATATGGAATTGGCGCTGAATTTGCTGCCTGATGATGATAAACGCCGCAAAGAAGTGCAGTCATGGCTGAAAGAATTCGGCGTCAAGCTGCCCGCCGAAGCCAGTAAAGCGGATAAGGCCGATAAGTCTGACGCAGGCAAAGATGAGAAAGTGATCAAGACTACGAAGGATAGCAAAGACCGCAAGAAGACGGGCGAGACTAAACAGATCACCGCTGGCAAGAAGCGCTAGACGCTCATTGCCGCTATTTTTTGCGCAGAATCCGCCAGATGGTCGCGCCGTCATTGAAGCCCAACGGGATCGCGGCTTGCGCCGTATAGACCAGCAGATTTTCCAAGAAGAAAAACAGGCTCAACCACCACGCCAGACCGTGTTCCCCCTGTGATTGGATGAAGAACACCAGCCCACCAAGCAGCGACAACTGCAAGCTGATGAACGGCCCGCCCAAAGCGCGCTGCAAATGGATCGCGTCGGGGAGCGGCGGTTCGTTCGACGGATAGATGGTCGTCGCCAGCACGCCATACGCGCCGATCCTGATGCCGGACATCGGGTAGCCCGTCTGCCGCGCAAACACGGCATGACCGAAACAGTGGATGATTTCCGACATCCAATGCAGCACCACGGCGATCAGGCCGCCGAACAGCGCGGTGCCGAGCGAAAAGTTCAGCAGCACGAGGCCGATCAGGGTGAAGATCGCCCACAGGACGAGCGATCCCCACAGCGCAGCGGGCTTGGCGGTCATGCGCAGACCGCCAAACGTGCCCAGTTCTACCACTGGTTAGACTCCTTGCACTTTGCTCTGCAAGACGGGCGGGGGATTGGGGAACAAGACCCCGATCAGATCAGGCCACAGCGTCCACAGCCCGACCCACAACGCGCCCAAGGCCGAGATCAGCGCGTACAGGGTCATGAAGATGTGACCGTGCAGGTAGGAAAGCGCCACGATCAGGAAGCACAGCAGCGCCCACACGAGATCGGTCATCACGCCGATGTCGGCACGGACGCGATACTGCCCCTTGGGAACGGCGGAGCCACCCCACTTGGGCGTGCGCAGAAATTCGCCGCGCTGCCCGATGAAGGCTTTGAGCGTGGCGCGCATGGTGTTCATGGCTAACCCCGTGCTGACGATCTGGAACAGCAACACGGAGGGAATATGCTTCCAGTTGCGGTTGAGCAGAAGCTGCGAGACGACGAAGAAGACCGTCGGCGCGAAGGTCAACGGGCCGAGTGAGCTGTAAATCTTGAAGGCCGACTCCGACTGCGGGAAGTGCTGGATCACCAGCAGCATAATCGGGTAAGTCAGCGCCAACAGCGCCATGATCGGATTGATCAGATAGCCGAGCAGGTGGATGGTGGCTTGCAGCTTGACGAAGCCGGTGTAATTGCTGCGCCAGACGGGGCCAAGCAACATCCGTGCGCTCTCGATGCTGCCCTGTGCCCAACGCGCTTGCTGACGTTTGAAGGCGGGCATGGTGGGCGGCAGTTCGGCGGGCGCGTTGACATTCATCTGATAGAGGCCGCGCCAACCCTTCAGCCACGTGCGATAGCTTAGATCGAGGTCTTCGGTGAGCGTGGTGGCGCGCCAACCGCCCGCGTTGATGATCGCGGCACGACGCCAGATGCCCGCCGTCCCGTTGAAGTTGAAAGCAAAGCCGCCGAAGCAGCGGGCTTGCTGTTCGATCCCGAAATGACCATCAATGGCGATGGCTTGAATTTCGGTCAGCCATGACTCGCGGCGGTTGAGGTGCTCCCAACGCGCTTGCACAAAGGCCGCAGCCGGATCGTTGACGATGGAGGGCAGCATCTCGCGCAGGAAGTTCGACTCCGGCACGAAATCCGCATCGAAAATGGCGATGTACTCCCCTTTGGCGAGTTCTAAACCATAGGCCAGCGCGCCCGCTTTGTAGCCAGTGCGGTCGGGGCGGCGGATGTGCTCGATGTTGATGCCCTGCGCCTTCCAACGGCGCACCGTATCCGCCACTAACTGCGCCGTATCGTCGGTGGAATCGTCCAAGACCTGAATTTCCATCTTATCGGCGGGCCAATCTAGCTTTGCCGCCGCGTCGATGATGCGCTGGCTGACGAAGCGTTCATTGTATAAAGGCAGTTGCACGGTGATCATGGGCAGTTCGGTCAGTTCCACACTGCGAGGGCGCTGCTTGCGCCGCCACCATGCGAGGATAGTCATGTAGTAGAGGTTGGCACTGTAGATGAATAGCAACATCAGCGCCGGAATATAGATGACGATCAGTAGTACCGTGACAATGCTAGATAGAATACCAGCCATAGCTGTGTTTGACCTTCACATTCAACGTGTAGCGAGAAATAAAACCAACCATCAATAACTCCACGCGAACATAACTTATGAAATTTATCACAAGTAAGGTACCAAATCTAGCCCTAATGAAAGGGGTTGTTTTTAGGTTATACCCTACATTGGTCGAATTGCCAGTAACCGACGATAATCTTTTAGGAGTAATTTAGAACAATTTGACTACTTTTAGCCGGGACGAGTCTGCATCTCGCCATTGACCCTGCTGCTGAACTTGCTATAATGATTTCCCATTGGAGAGGTAGCATAGCCTGGCCTAATGCGCTCGCCTGGAAAGCGGGTACGGTCTAAACCGCCGTCATGGGTTCGAATCCCATCCTCTCCGCCTGATAAATTGTACTCCTACGGCAGGCGATCTCGTGCGTCTGCCGTTTTTATTTAACGCTTCTCTTTAACAATACGTACGATTGTCGATCTTGGCGTCAGCCAAATTGAGGATTGCATGGCAACCCAACGTAGGAAACTTGCCGCCGACACAAGTGACTCGCCGTCCCTGATGCGGCGTGTGCTGTATTTTCTGGTCTTCGCGCTGGTGATCTTGGCGATCGTCGGGATCACGGCGTATGCGGTGTGGAACGACGTGAACGCGCAGTATAACGCACCGCGCCACGAAGCTAAGGCGGTCGCTGACGGCGTCTCGCTCGACCGCTTCGTCACCTTCGAGGAAGATAATGTGTTCCCGATGGCGATGAGCGCCGCGCCGGATGGTGGCTTTTACCTGAGCCGCTTCGGAGATGGCACGCTGTACAAGGTGGATGCGGTGGGTGCGCTGACCAAATGGGCGTCTCCCGGCCCGGTGGGGGCGATGCAGCTTGCGCCGGATGGATCGCTCTACGCGATCCGCTACAGCGAGGCCAGCCATAACGCCGTCGGCAACCTGTACCATCTCATCGCAGACGGCAAGGTCGAGGCGATGCCCGCGTTACCTAGCGCGAGCGGGCTACCGCTATTCTCGCAGCTCGCCGTCGATCCGGCTGGCAACGTGTACATCACCGATCCGACGGGCGGGCAGATCGTGGTTTACCGCGCGGGGGCGGCGACATCGGAAATCTTGTGGGCAGCAGCCAACGTCAACAACAAACGTCCGCAAGTCGCTGGTCTGGCCTACGATCCGGTCGAGAAGGGACTGCTCGTCTCGGATGTGGATAACGGCTCGATCTACCGCGTGGGGCTGGATGGCAAAGGCGACTCGCTGCTGTACCGCCAAACGGGACTCGATGTGCGCGTGATCAGCGTGGACGCCGAGGGCAACATCTTCTTGCTGGCGTGGGAAGGCGACGGCGGCATTTTGTACCTGTACCGCAAGGATGGCACGCTGCAAAAGATCGCGGATCAGTTCCGCTCGCCTAGCGCGCTCGTGCTGCGCGAGGACAAAGCCTACGTGGTGAACTCGGACGCGCCGGGGATGCTGAAATCGAACGGGCTGCTGCAACCGCGATCCAAGCCGCCGTTCACCGTCGATGTGATCGATGTCAAGGCGGTGTTGGGCAAGTAACTCGACGTGAAGGGATGGGCGTGATCGCATCCCTTCATATTTTCCCTCTCGGCTGCTTCGTTTCTCCTCAACTGAATTCCCCCACCTGACCTAATGCCTAACCCACTAGCTGACTGAGGCACAGACCGGACAAATTCAGTACACTCTGTGCAGGTTTGATTTTACGATAAGCTACCATCCGTCAGGGGAAGAGGCGGGGTGGCTTCGGCGGCATGAGGTTGACCTAGCGCTCTGCTCACAAGGAGGAAACACTTGACATGATCCAGTCTATCCGACGCAATGTCACATGGCGCGCGATCCCCGTCGCGGCGCTCGCAGCAGGTACGGTACATCTGCTCATCAACGTGATTTTCACCCCCCTGTTGTTACAAGTGAACCCACTCTTGATCCTGCGCTACATGGGATCGTTGGTGCTCGGTGAGGGCGTGCTGACGACGAACTCGGTGGTGCCGATCATCGTGGGCGTCATCGTGCATTACGCGCTGTCGCTGGTGTTCACGCTGGTGATCGCCATCGTCATCCACCGCTGGGGCTTGCTGGTGGGGATCGTCGGCGGGGCGATATTGGGGTTGGCCTTCTACGGCATCAACCTGTACACAATGACGCTGCTGTTCAGTTGGTTCTTCGCCATCAACAGCGCCGTCCTGTTGGTCAGTCATATCCTGTTTGGTGCCGTCGCGGGCGGCGTGTACGAAATGCTCGACCATTACGATATGCCGCTGCGGGAGGGAGTACAATGATTCGACGTTCCAATTCGAGTGGTGGTCTGGGCATCCGCCTGATCATCGGCCTCGTGATCGCCGTGATTTCGGTGCTGTCGTATCTCGGTTCGCAAACGTATAACCCCGTGGTGGGCGAAAATCAGCATTTGAGCTTGACGCCGGAGCAGGAGATCGCGCTGGGGTTGCAATCGGCACCGGAAATGGTGCAGGAATTCGGCGGGGTAGACCCTGACTCCAACGCGCAAGCCACCGTGGATGCCATCGGCGCGAAGCTGGTCAACAGCAGCAAAGCCAAAGATACGCCGTGGCAGTTCGAATTCACGGTGTTGGGCGATCCGGAGACGATCAACGCGTTTGCGCTGCCGGGTGGGCCGGTCTTCATCACCGAAGCGCTGCTCTCGCGTTTGCAGACCGAAGACCAGATCGCGGGGGTGCTCTCGCATGAGATCGTCCACGTCCTCGCGCGGCACAGCGCTCAGCAGATCGCCAAGAGCGACCTGACGAACGGCTTGCTCGGCGCGGTGAGCGTGGCGTCCGGCGATGCCAGCACGACGCAGACCGCCGCGATGGTGGCGCAGTTGGTCAACATGAAGTACGGGCGCGACGACGAAACGCAAGCGGACACCATCGGGATTTGCCTGATGATCGACGCGCAGTACGATCCCAACGCGATGGTCGAGGTGATGCAGATTCTTGAGCAGGCCAGCGGGGGCAGCCAGCAGCCGGAATGGTTCAGCACGCACCCTAGCCCGCAAAACCGGATTCAGAACATCAAACAGGCCATCGCGGAAGCCTCTACCAAGTGCCCGCTGTAGGGTAAGGTGACGCGCGGCGGATTGGCCTCTGCGTCTTGAGCAGTTCCTCTCCATGTCTAGCCCCTTCGCCACGCTGGTGAAGGGGCGTAATGCATGATCCCATGTTTCGGCGCGGATGGCGTGATGGTCGCGGATTCGCGATTCGATGATCCCAAGAATGATCCCATGTGAGGGGAGAGGAAGTGCCAAGTCAAGAGCGGAGAGTGCTGAGTGCTTAGTCCTTAGTGCTGAGTCAAGACTTAATTCCCGACGTTGAAACGTCGGGCTTACCCTACGAAGTCCCTGCGGGACTATGCGCGGCGGATCGGCGGCGACGGGTAAGGGGGAAAGGGCTAAGTCAAGACATGATTCCCGACGGTGGGAGGGATGGCGCACGTTACGAAGCCCCTGCGGTGGATCGGCGGGATGAGGGCTAGGCGTCGGGGCGTCCATCAAGACGTGATCGGCGCGGGATGAGGCGGGCGGCGTGTGCGGTTCCGCGCGATCGGTGGGATGGTAGTCCGGAAATGGCGGCGGGAAGAACATGATGGACGCAGGCAGCGGACAGGGTGCCACGTCAAATGGGTTAGGCGCGGTGACGGGAGCGACGGTAAGCGTGAGACTCACCTCTGGCTCTGCGTCCTCGTCATGCGGCGGCGCGATGGTGTCAGCAAGGGACACGATCACTTCTGCCGCAGCGACGGGTGGCGTGATGGGCTGCGCCGGTGCGGGAGGTTCAACCGATTCGAAAAAGATGCGATACGGCAGCATTTGGACGGGTAGGTCTTCGAATTCACCGATAGTGATGTCGTCAGGTGACCAAGGCATGGGAGCCTCCTTCAAGATAGTGCTAAGTGCTAAGTGCTTAGTGCTAAGTACAGAAGCAAGAGAGTGTTAAGGGCAAGGCGACGCCGCCCGACGTTAAAACGTCAGGCTTAGAGAACGAAGTCCACTAAAGGGACTCCGGAAGATGGGTTGGCGTGATCGGCGTATTCCTGCCTTATTTTTTGAAACACCATAAGCGTCAGGCTTAGGGAACGAAGTCCCTGTGGGACTCACCCTCCCTATAGCGGATGATGTTGTACTCAAGGCTGCTGCGAAGGCGCGCGTATGGGTTGAGTCAAGATGATGATGGTGCGATATGGGTCAGTCCTCGCTGCGTTGTCAGACGCGAATAGATGTGCGGACGGATGAACGATGAATCCAGACGACCAAGGCGATACGCTGAGGTCGTTTTTTGTTGTGAGGATAGGATATAACGGATTTTCAGACTTGAACATCCTTACATTTGTAAGCGTACAAATGTAAGGGTACAAATGTAAGGGGGTTGGCGCGTGAACTACTATCCGACGTTGAAACGGCTGACTCACGTTACGAAGCCCCTAGCGGGACGACGGCGCGTTAGGGTGAGAATTGGGCGGGCAAGGACGCGACGATGTTGACGGTTTCGAGGCTGACGGTGATCACTCGCCTGACGAGATCGACAATGTAGCGTTCGTCGTCATCGCGATTCGGATCGGAGGTGATGCCGCTGCGCTTGTCGGTGGTGACCTGATACTGGTCGATCACCCAATCGAGCGCGGAACGGTTGCCGAGGCGGTAGTTGAAGACGGCAGGAGGAATATCGGCAAGGGTTAGCGAGTCGTTCACCACAAGTTGGGTTTTGTCTTTGGAGAGGCGCATTTTCTCGACGCGGTAGGAGAGGGGCAAGGTTTTAGATTCGATCCATTTTAGCGGGTAGGGCGTGATTGATTCGTAATTGAGGTGGAGATCGGCTAGTTTGCGTCCGGCGTCGGCAAAGGCAAAGAAGCCGGAGGAAGAAGCCCTCACCCCCGACCCCTCTCCCGCAGGCGAGGGGAGTGAAGCAGCAGATGGTTCTATTATGGTTGCATCAGAGCGAGGGGTAGCCCTCACCCCCGACCCCTCTCCCGCAGGCGAGGGGAGAAAAGAGACAAAATTAGTGTCACGTTGATTGGTTTTGGGGGAGGGGAGGCGATTGCGATGGGTGGTGAGGATGGTTGTTAGGACGGTTTCGAGATTAGCAAAGACCTGATCATTGGTGAAGCGCAAGACGTGATAGCCAAGTGATTCGAGTTCTTGTTGGCGGGTAGCGTCGGCGGCTTGCTGGTGATCATGGATCGCGCCGTCAAGTTCGATGATCAGGCGGCTGTCGTGGCAGTAGAAATCCACGACGTAGTTCGTTTCGGGAATGGGGTGCTGGCGGCGGAATTTCATATTGCCGAGTTTTCGATCACGCACGTGTTCCCAGAGCAGCGATTCGGCGTCGGTTAGCCGCTGGCGCAGTTCGCGCCCGATGGAGATCATGACTTTGGAGACGAGAATTTTAGGCTCAACCTCAGCCTGATCTAAATTCCCCTCGCCTGCGGGAGAGGGGCTAGGGGTGAGGGCTGTATCTACTAATGGTGGCGCAAAGGGAATGCGGGGTAGTTCTCGCTTGAGGTTATCTGCGAACTTGGTGCGGTATTCGGGATGGTGAAGGATGCCGTAGACGTAATAGAAAATGTCCCATTTGGTGATGGTAGGATCGGCGTAGTGCGTTTGGAATTGGGTAAGCGCCCAATCGGTGATGTTTTCGCGGCGGGAGGGAGAAGAAGAAGCCCTCACCCCCTGCCCCTCTCCCGCAGGCGAGGGGAGATCGCCCACACTGTCGTAGGTATAGAATGGAAAGCACTGCGAACCACCTTGTGGTAACTGATCAACAATACAGTTCGCTATTAGCGGAAACATCGGCCATTCAGTCCCAACTTTTATCCAAATTACACGATTTTCCTGTTCAGTAACAAGAGAAGGGAAAATTTTTGGGAACTGATATGTATCTTCGTTAAAAGTTCGTTCAAAAAAGTAGGAACGCTTATTGAACGGACGGTATAAGGCAACACGTACGGAAGTTTCGTGATAGTCTGCGTATTTGCCGCGTAAAACAGATTTTTTCGTATAGCGTATCCATTTATGCACTTTTTCATCGACTTGCAAAACATTTTCAAGGTTTTGGGGCTTTCCTTTGCGCTGCCATCGATCAAGTTCGGAGTTGTAATTCTCAACGATTCTCTCAACTCGTTCAATAAGAGATGTGCGATCATAGTCATAAATATAAGCATCTGCGTTTGTCTTCACGCCATTTGAATACGTTTTGAAAATAGCTGTTGTAACTGAAGAAGTAGATTGTTTTGCAGATTTACTGCCAATAGGTAGAAAGTCGGCAAACTCACTGGCATTTTTGGGAACTAGCCAAGTATGTTGGATGTTGGGTATCAGGGATTCCCAACCAACACCCTTGATTGATTGCTTCTCCGCCAACAGGTTAAGTTTTTCTTCTTTGCGCCAATCTTCTGGAGTACGATAGTAGTATATTTGGCTATCAACATTCTCAGTGAGACGAACAGCAACTGTAATTCCGACCCCCACTTGAATTCCAAAAACGTTGTGTGTAGTACCACTCAATTTCGGATTTTGCCGGACATTGCCATGTAAATCAATGTGATAAATTCGCGTGAAATCTTGCATCAAATGTTTACGCATGCCATCAAAAGCAAGCTGATCCACGAAGCTATTGTTCGTAACCATACAAACAATGCCATCGCGTCCTTGTAGTCGATCCGCCGACCACCTAAAAAATTTTACATAGGGATCGTAGAGTTGTTTCTGTAATGTGGCATTCGAGTCTTTGGAGTAAGTCTCGGAAATTCGCTTATCGATGACCTCATATTTGCGGTTCTTGTTGTTGTCGTTCTCGTTCACTTGCCCGACGTTGTAGGGAGGATTGCCGATAATGACGGTGATCGGCGCTTTTTTCTGGCGTTCGACGCGGGCGGTGTTCTGCTCGGTCATAAACGAGAATCGCATCTGTGCGCCTTCTGCTAGATCGAGCGTGTCCACGAAGCACAAGCCCTCGAACGGCTCATAGGTGCCCGTTAGCTCGTAATAGGCGTGCTCGATGTTCAGCGCGGCGATATAGTACGGCAGCAGCATGATCTCGTTGGCAAACAAGCGCTCCTTGTACATCGTCTCTAAATGCTGTTTCGGCACGCGCCGCAGCAAATTCACGATGAAGTTGCCCGTTCCCGTCGCTGGATCAAGAATCACTACGCCGTCATCACCAAGCGACTTGCCGAACTCGGTTTGCAACACCTCCGCCACACTGGCGCACATGAAATCGACAATCGGCTGCGGTGTGTAGACGATGCCGTGCGTATCCGCGATCTTGATCGAGTAGCCCTGAAAGAAGCGCTCATAGACCGTGTTGAGCAACCCTTGTTTCTGCGTGAAATCGAGGCCGTGTCCGGCTTGCTCGATGGCTTGATAGAAGCTATCCAACGAGCGCAGATATTCATCACGGTTGAAGCTGTGGCTGACCAGCGCAGCGATCACCTTCTCGATCTCGGCGGCGATCACGTTGCGGCGGGTGAATTCGGGGTTGTCGAAGATGCGGCGGATCAGGCGCTCGGTGAGCAGGTGCTGCACGAGCATCTCATCAACGGCGGCGGTGCTGATGTTGGGATTGAGAGCAGTCCGGCAGAGTTCGAAAAAGGTGTTGAAGGCCGTTTGAAAGGCTTTGTTCTTTTTGTGCGCTTCCTCGATGATTTTGACCAGTCCGCGCGCGAGTTCGGGCACCCGATCCTTGAAATTGGCGAGCGCCGCATCGAAGTTTTCGAGGACGGGTTCACTGTAGCTGAGAAAATCCGAGAGCAGGCGGGCGAGTTCGTCACGGTCGCTGATGGCGGTGCGGAAGGCTTCTTTGCGATTCTGGTAGAGTACCGCCGTTTGCGTATCTTCAAAAATGATGTTGGTGAGGGGATAGCCTTTTTCGGTTTTCTTGCGAATTTCTACATCGAGTTTGTCGCCTGAGTCTTTGGCTTCGTAGTAGCCACGCGGGAGGCCGTTCTTCACGAAGGTCGAGTCGGGATAGATGGTGCGACCCTGCGCGTTTTTCTTGGCGTGTTCCTGAATCTGTACCCAATCGGCTTTCTTGGCGACTTCTCTGAGCAGATCGAGGAAGGCCGGACGCACGCTGGTCTCTTTGCTGACGCCGAGGTCTTTGTACTGCTGCATCTGCTCGTAATAGGCGGTGATGGCTTTGTCGTTGGGCTTGATCGTGACGGTCACGGCTGCGACTCCCGAATTTGCGACGGTGTTGTAAGCGGATTGGTTGCAGATTCTAGCGCAGGTGGCGGGTGGACGCTAGGAATAGCCCTCACCCCCAACCCCTCTCCCGCAGGCGAGGGGCTTTATAACCTCACCGCTGACCTCTCCCCGCAAGTGAGGGGCTTTATAACCTCACCCCTGACCCCTTCCCGCAGGCGAGGAGGAAAAAATAGCCCATGCTGCCAGCAGATGAGGGGTGGCATAGCGTGACCTTGACCGCGCCGTGCATCTGCGGTAAACGTAGTGACTTCGATTGTTAGCAATGATGATTGTCGCTATGCGTATCCGAAGCTGTATTGTTAGCCTGCTCGTCTGCACCCTCGTCGGCGCACTGCTGCCGCCGCTGCCTGCGCGGGCACAGGACTTTGAAACCAGCAACATCCTCCGCGCGACGGTGCTGATCCATCAGGTTTACACCAACACGCAGGGGGACGTGATCATCGCGTGCGAGGGATCGGGGACGCTGGTCAGCCCCGATGGCTTGATCCTGACGAACGCGCATGTCGCCCAACCGAGCGCGCTGTGCAAGTCGGATCGGCTGGTGATCTCGCTCACGCTGCGGGAGGGCGAAGCACCCGTGCCGACGTACTACGCCGAGGTCGTCAACGCTAATCAGGGCTACGATCTGGCGGTGCTGCGGATCGTGAGCACGCTGGATAACCGCCCGATAGATACCTCTACGCTGGTGCTGCCGTTCGTGGAACTCGGTGAGTCCGAAAATGTCACGCTGGATAATACGCTGGAGATCGTGGGCTACACCACGCCCGACGGCACCGATCAGGGCGGCGCGGCGGCGGTGATACGCGGCACGATCACGGGCTTTACGGCGGAAGCGCGCGTCGGCAACCGTGCATGGTTCAAGACGCGCGCCCCGATCCCCGGTGGGATGACGGGCGGCGGTGCGTATGACATCGCGGGCAAATTGATCGGCATCCCGACCATCGAGCCGAACCGCAGCGACGGCGAAAATATCGACTGTCGGCTGGTGCAGGATTCTAACGGGGATGGGCGCGTGAATCGGCTGGATACGTGCGTGCCCATCGGCGGCTTCATCAACGCGATCCGCCCGTCGAGGTTGGCGCGCGGTCTGATCCTCTCCGCTAAATTGGGGTTGCAGCCGCTGGTACAGCCCGCCTCCGAAGTCGGGCAGGTGACAGGGCCAGCCCGTTTCAGTCGGTTGTTCTTCGCGCCCGCCGTGACCGCCGCCGGACAGCCGACCACCGTAGTGACGGGAATGCCCGCTGGCACGACTGACCTGTACCTGTTCTTCGATTACGACAATATGCTGGACGGCATGATCTATGAGCTGCGCGTGACGCGGGACGGCATCCCTGACGCGACGTACAGCCTCGCGCCCGCGACATGGAGCGGTGGTCAGCGCGGGCTGTGGTACATCGGCAGTTCGGCGCAGGTGTGGCCTAACGGCGTCTACGAATTCTCGCTGTTCATCGATGGCAAACGTACAAGCGATCCGGCAAAACTGACGGTGGGCGGGCCAGCACAAGCGCTGCCGAGCATGTCCGATATTTTGTTTGGCGTGCAGTCGCAAGAGCAGCAGTTGGTCAGCGCGGGGGCGGTGATCCCCGTGGGATCGGTGATCAGCGCGGAATTCGTGTTCAATAACATGACGCCTGATCTGCAATGGCGGCGCGTGTGGTACATCGATGATCTGCGGCTGCCGGAGGAACCGCCGGAACAGTGGAGCGGCTCTAGCAATGGCAAACGCTCGGTCAGCCTTGCCGAGCCGCCTGATCAGCCCTTCCAGCCCGGACGGTATCGGCTGGAAATCTGGATCGGAGAGCGGCTGGCGGTCACATCGGATGTGCTGATGCTGGGCGCACAGGTGGTGTACGATACGCAGATCTTCAAGGATATGAGCTATACCAACACGCTCGACGCCAAACAACTTGATCGTACCGTCGGGCTGACCTTCCCGACCACGATCACATCGCTGTACGCGACCTTCAACTGGCGTGACATCGCGCCGGGAATCCCGTGGACGTGGCGGTGGACGGTGGATGATAACCCGCTGTTCGAGGAAACTGTGCCGTGGCAGGGCGCGCCGACGGGCGACAATATGTGGATCGGGCTGAAGGCGCTGCGCACAATGCCGGATGGCGCGTACAAGCTCGATCTGATCGTGGGCGGGGTGGTGCGCGCGACGGCTACCGCTAAAGTGGGGCTAGGGCAGTTGCCCGTCACTACTTTCGGCACGGCGGAAGGCATCCAGTTGCAGGGCGTGGTCGTGGATGCAGAAACGGGCGAAGGCATTCCGGGCGTGCAGGTGATCTTGCTGAAGGTGGAGTACGCCGTCGCTGACTTCACGCGTGACCGCTCGGAAATCTACGATCTGTCGATCACCGATACGCAGGGGCAGTTCAGCATGTCGCGGTTGCTGGCGCGCGATAGCCGCCCGTACAGCATGATCGTGCTGGCGCAGGGCTATTTGCCGTTGAGCAGCGACAACATCACCATCGATGATAAGACGGCGAATCCGCTGGTGCTGCGGATGGAGCTGAATAAGGATTAGCGCGGGACGGGTTGCCGTTCGTAGGTAGGGATGATCGGCGGCGTTTTCCGCGCCAGCCAGCGAGATGCCAATAAAAAGCGCAGCCATCCCCGCACAGAGACAGCCACGCTTTTCCTCTCACCCCTCTCAGCAGTTATCGGCGGTAATAACTGCCAAGCTCATTGATGCGAAACAACCACCGACGGCGTCCAATCGGCTTGGGGATCGGTGGGCGCGAGTGTGTACAAGGCACAGCCCTGCTGACGCATGTGGCGCTCTAACAGGCCGAGCTGGAATTTGCGCCAGAAGCCGAAGCGGTAACTGGGCAGCGTGGCGAAGACGACCGAGGCTTCGTACTGTTCGGCGGCTTGGGGGATGGCTTCGGTCAGATCGACATACTGGAAATATTCGGTGGCGGGCGTGACACCGTAATCGTGGGCGGTGTTCACGCAGTTCTTCCACACGCGGCGTTCTTCCAGCGTCAGATCGACGCCTTCTTCCGGCATACCGAGCCAGCCAGTGTGCTGCATCTCGACCATCTTGACGAGCACTAAATCGCGATTTTCGCGGCGGGCGATGGTACAGGCTAAATGAATGGCCTTCAATGTCCAAGCGGCCTCGCCCATAACCAGCAGAATACGTTGCTTCATCATACTAACTTTCACTTTCTTGCATTCACCTACCTATAGGATAGGCAATTCGCCGTCAAGATTGGGTCAGGGTAAAGCGGGAGGAAGTAAAGAAACTATAAAGATGCAAGAATGAGCTATCTTGAACTGTTAATATATCAGTACAACCGAAAATCACCCTTGACAGACAAATCGCATCCTGTAAGATAAAAGGCGTATCGCGGGTCGTTGAGCATGGGTTATCGAACGTCAATCGAACACGATCCATCTCGCCAAGTTATCCGCGATGCGCTGCTGCTCGAGCTAAACGAAGCGGGCCGACTGTTACGGTTATCTGGTAAAGCTAAGTTCAACTCTTAGCCCTGCCTTCGGGTAGGGTAATTCCGTAGCAACCCCTTGTCCGCTTCGCTGTCATCACAGCGGCATCACAAATTTTGCGCAACTTACGGTGGTGCGGGTCGGCGCAGTCGGGTTAGCCAAAAAAGCCCACTGCGACACTCGCCCGCACCCCGTAACTAGTTTCGAGTGCAAGGGATGCATAGGCAGCCAATACTACGGCCTATGACGTCAAGGAGTGCGAATATGACCTACTTCAAGCATATACTGAACCGCAAAAACAAGGGAACACCGCAGTCACAGCCGATGCCGGGGACGCCGATGGTGCCCAATTCGGCAGGCGGCTTCGCGTTCGAGTTGAACGACTGGAACAAACTCGAACGCTGGTTGGTGCTCGGTGCTGAAGGTGGCTCGTATTACGCCAGTGAGCGCAAACTGACGCTGGAAAATGCGCAGGCGGTGCTGCGCTGCGTGCAAGCGGACGGACTGCGTACCGTGCAGCGCATCGTGGAGATCAGCGAGGCCGGGCGCGCGCCTAAGAATGAACCGGCGATCTTCGCGCTGGCGGTAGCGATGGCGCACGGTGACGCCCTGACGCGGAAGGCCGCGGCGGAAGCGCTGCCGAAGGTATGCCGAATCGGGACGCACCTGTTCCATTTCGCAGAATATGTCAATGCGATGCGTGGATGGGGGCGTGGACTGCGACGCGCGGTAGCACACTGGTACACGCAGTCTTCGGCACAGGAGATCGCGTTCCAAGCCGTGAAGTATCAGCAGCGGGATGGCTGGTCACACCGCGATATGCTGCGCTTGGCGCATCCGGTCGCGCCGACGGACGAGCATAATCTGGTGTTCCACTGGATCACCAAGGGCTGGAATGAGGTGGGCGAGCAGCCGCACCCGATCAAGGCCGCGCAGACGATCTGGGCGTTCGAGCGCGCGAAGACGGCGACGAAGGCCGATGTGCTGGCGCTGATCAAGGATTACAAGCTCCCGCGTGAGGCACTGCCGACGCAGTGGCTGACCGATCCCGACATCTGGGAACAGATGCTGCCGCACATGGGCTTGACGGCGCTGCTGCGCAACCTCGGCAACCTGTCCAAGATCGGGCTGCTGTCCGACGAGCACCGCGACATCGTGACGATTGTGGCGGACGCGATCACGTCCAAGGATGGCTTGAAGCGGGCGCGGATTCACCCGATTGCGCTGTTGACGGCGCTGATCACGTACCAGCAAGGGCACGGCACGCGGGGCAGCGGCACATGGTCGCCCGTCCGCAAGATCGTGGACGCACTGGACGCGGCTTTCTACACGTCGTTCGGCAATGTCGAGCCGACGGGCAAGCGAATCATGCTGGCGCTGGACATCTCCGGCTCGATGAGCATGGGCGCAGTGGCGGGCGTGATGGGCTTGACGCCGCGCATCGCTTCGGCGGCGATGGCACTGGTCACGGCGGCAACGGAGCGCGATTGGCAGTGCATGGGCTTCGCGACGGAGTTCACCAAACTGGACATCTCGCCGCGCCAGCGTCTTGACGACGCCGTGAAGGCCGTCTCGGCGCTGCCGATGGGCGGGACGGACTGCGCGCTGCCGATGTACTGGGCGCTGGATCACAAGGCCAAGTTCGACACGTTCATCGTGTACACGGACTCGGAGACATGGGCGGGCAAGCGCGGGCATCCGGTGCAAGCGCTGCGTGAATATCGTGAGAAGATGGGCATCAACGCCAAGCTGATCGTGGTGGGGATGGTGAGCAACAGCTTCACCATCGCTGATCCGAACGACGCGGGGATGCTGGACGTGGTGGGCTTCGACTCCGCCGTGCCGCAGGTGATGGGCGACTTCATCCGCGCGTGAAGGGCGGGACTCAAGCGCGTCACAATTGCCACTTGAGAATCAAAATGGGGCGGGTGAGATGATCACCACGCCCCAAATTGTTTACGGTAATTGTTAACTCTAATTACCGGCTTAATAAAACAAAGGCAGCAATCAGCGCTAGAATGCTCACGGCGGCGGCGGGTACTTTCGTCGCCAGCGCGTGGAAGCGAGGCTGCTCGTACCAGCGATCATATTCATCAGCCGTACGCTTGACTAGAATATAGCACACAGTCCCCAACACGAGGGCCAACACATAGCTGATTACTTCTAGATCCATTGTCCTCAATCCAGTTATTGCAAATCATTCGCATTAAGCATACACTTATTATAGGAGCGAGGATTGGACTCCCACAAGGCTACACAGTGAAATCGAAAGTTAACACGGGTTAAAATTGGGGTATGGCAAACAAGTCAGCCGATAGCATCGACATACAACTCGCCAGCGCCAAACAGCAAGAATATCTCGCGGAGGCGTACCGTTTGCTGCATTATCAACGCGATGGCGGGTACATCACCACCTCGGCACTGGCGGATCGGGTGGGTGTGTCGTCGCCCGCCGTCGCCGCGATTGTGCAGCGGCTCAAGGAGGCGGGGTATGTCGAGCACGAGAAATATAAGGGCATCAAACTCACCAAATTAGGGGAGCGCGAAGCCCTGATGAACATCCGCCGTCATCGCCTGTCGGAGATTTTTCTGGTCAAGGTGATGGGCTTCGGTTGGGACGAAGTGCATGACGAGGCGGATAACATCGGCGCGGTGATCTCCGACCGGATCGCGGGGCGGATGGAGGAGATGGCAGGCTACCCCAAACGCTGCCCGCACGGGGAGCCGATCCCGACGGCGGATGGCGTGATGCCTGAAGTTCACGATATGCCGCTATCGGAAGTCACGCCGCCCAAGGACTTGACCGTCAGCCGTGTTACCAGCCACACGCCCGAAGTCCTACGCTATCTGGCAACACTCAACCTCGTGCCCGGAACGCCCATCAAATTGTTGAGCCGTGCGCCGTTCAATGGCCCGCTGCGCTTGAAGATCGGCACGCAGGAGCAGGTGATCGGTAACGAACTCGCCAGTAATATTCGCGTCTCCGTAGAGTAAGAGCGGGAAAGGCACCATAAGACGCATGGCTACCCTTACATTTGAACAAGCTGCCGAACGTTTTCATCAGGCCGGTATGCGCATGACCAAAGCGCGCGAATCGCTGCTGAAATTGGTATTGGAAAGCAGCGATCCATTCTCGGTGAAAACGCTGCACGAACGTGCCGACAGCGCTGGTCTGGATATGCACCTCGCCACCGTGCATCGTAATCTGGCGGAATTTGTAGAGGTCGGGATCGTCGATAAGCTGCCGAGCGAGGACAATAACCTGTTTTCGCTGCATGTGGAGAACGAGGCAGGCGCGCATGTCTTCTGCTTGGACTGCCGGAATCTCGTCCCGCTGGCAGGCACGACCTTCAACAACGGCGAACAACTCCACGCGCTGACAGAAGCGCTGATGCAGCGCGGATTCGACGCTTCCACCGTCCGCTTGATGCTGGCGGCGCACTGCAAGACGCAATCGTGCGCTAAAGGGGATGGTTAGCCTAGTTTGATCCTGTGGGCGAATGAAAACAGACTTACCCTCAGTCCCTCTCCATTGTCATTTCATACTCCGACACTTTTAAGGAAGTGTAGCCCGCCGATGAATCGGATGGGCTGAAATCAGGGTGGCAAGGTGGCGAAGCGCGATGGAATCGGGTCGATAGCGCCGCCCGACGTTGAAACGTCAGGCTTAGAGAACGAAGTCCCGAATGGGACTCAGCCCCTCAAAAGGGAAAGCAAGCCAGCCAAGCGTAACGTGTTGTGAAAGCATAAAGAGTGTCGGAGGGTGAACGACTCCCTCACCTGACTTCCCTGTTTCTTGTCCTGCTCGACCCCTTTCCTCCTTCCACTAGCTCCCTTAAAACTGTCGGAGCGTGAAGCAAGCGGTAAGGGGGATTAATCGATCCAGTTGAAGGCATTGTGCTGTAATAACTGCGCTGTATGCCCTTGCGTCAAGAATGATAGGTCAATCGGTGAGGGTTTGCCGAGAAAACAGGCCGCCCCGCGAAATATCTCCGTAAGATTGTTAGAATTTAATCGCGGTTGAGATTTGACAGCGTGAGTTTCGGATTGATTGACGCCCGACACTGAAGTATCAGGCTTAGAGAACGAAGTCCCTGCGGGACTCAGACGCTAGGACGGTCTGGTCGATATTTTCCCGCCGAAACTCAGGTTTGCTCTATTGGCGTTGGTATTTCCGGCGGAGGCAGATGATGTGGCGCAAGTATGTGCGGTGGGCGCTGGTGATGATCATCAGCGTGTTGAGTTTGACGAGCAGAATCACGTCGCAAGCAAGCACAGAAGCGATGGATGAACGACCTATGCGGTTACAAACTTACGAAGGCAAAGTCCGCGCACCTGAGTTCCCAACTGGCTTAGACTGGATCAACACCGACGCGCCGATCACGATGGCGTCGCTGGTGGGCAAAGTGGTCATGCTGGACTTCTGGACGTACGGCTGCATCAACTGCATTCACGTGATCCCCGATTTGAAGAAATTGGAAGCGGAATTCCCGAATGAACTGGTGGTGATCGGCGTGCATTCCGCCAAATTCTCCAACGAGAAGAACACGGAAAATATCCGCAACATCACGCAGCGGTACGGCGTCACGCATCCGGTGGTCAACGATAAAGACTTCGCGATCTGGAATGCCTACGCGGTGAATGCGTGGCCTACGCTGATGTTGATCGATCCGGCGGGCAAGGTGTTCGGCTATCATGCGGGCGAGGGCGTATATGACGCCGCGCATGATGTGGTCAAGGGGATGATCGATGAGTTCAAGGCGAAGAATCTGATCAATGAGACGCCGATCACGTTCCAAGCGAAGCCAGCCGAGCAAGCCGCGACGGATTTGCTGTTCCCCGGCAAGGTGCTGGCGGACGCGGCGAATAATCGGCTGTTCATCAGCGACAGCAACCACAACCGGATCATCATCACGACGCTGGACACCTTCGAGATTCAGGCGGTGATCGGCAGTGGCGAGGCGGCGCTGACCGATGGCGATTATGCGACGGCGGCGTTCAATGGCCCGCAAGGCTTGGCGCTGAACACGGACGGCAAAACGCTGTACGTGGCAGACACGAAGAATCACGCCATCCGCGCGGTCGATCTGACGGCACAGCAAGTCAAACGGATCGCGGGGACAGGCGAACAAAATCTGAACGAGCCGAAAGAAGGCCGCGCGACCGAGATTCAACTGGCGTCGCCGTGGGATCTGGTATACGTGAAGGACGTGCTGTACATCGCGATGGCGGGTGTGCATCAATTGTGGCGGCTAAATCTGGTGGCGGGGACGATCCAGCCACATGCGGGTAGTCGCGCCGAGGGCATCCTCGACGGGGCGCTGCTGGATGCACAATTGGCGCAGCCGAGCGGGATCGCGACGGATGGCAACTTGCTGTATTTTGCCGATTCAGAATCGAGTTCGATCCGAATTGCGGACATCAGCCCGACAGGCACAGTGCGCACGGTGGTGGGGCAGGATTTGTTCATTTTTGGTGACGAAGATGGGCGGGGCAGCGCAGTCCGGTTGCAGCACCCGCTCGGCGTGACGGTGGGCGAAGACGGCAAACTGTACATCGCGGACACGTACAACAGCAAGATCAAGGTGATCGTGCCGAAGGATTTCACCAGCACGACGTTGGCGGGCAGCGAAGAAGGATTCAAGGACGGTAAAGGTGCTGAGGCGCAGTTTTATGAACCGGGCGGGTTGAGCTACGCCGCTGGTAAGCTGTACGTAGCGGACACGAATAACAACGCGATCCGCGTGGTGGACGTGGCGACGGGCGAGGTGAGCACGGTCAAGTTCGCGAATCCTGAAGTGTTGGCGGCGGATACGGCTTCGACGGACGATGGCAGCGATGACGGAGCGATTGATTTCACCAAGCCGAGCGCGGATTTTTACGGCGACGAGATCAAGCTCGATCCGGTGGAGGTCGCGCCGGGGCAGGGTACGTTGATCCTGAATTTCACGTTCCCTGACGGTTACAAGGTGAACAACCTCGCACCGTTCACGCTGGTCATTTACAATACGAGCGAGGTGGCGCATGTGGAAGACAAAGACAACGATATGCGCGCCGTCGAGCCGCCGCTGCCGCTGCAAATCCCGATCACGTTCAAGCAAGGCGAGTCCACGCTGATTTATGATGTGACGGTGGTGTACTGCGAGGCGATCAATCCGCAGGTGTGCTTCTTCGGGACGATGCGGTTCGATGTGCCGTTGAAGGTGGTGGACGGCGCGGCATCGCCAGACGTGAAAATCGATTACGCGGTGCAGATTCCGGCGACACCGGGAAGTTCGATAGGAAATTAGGCCGCGAAGTACGTGCGGGATTCAAGCGCGGGTAGATGCAGACGTGGAGGGATGGTCAGTCGTTGAAGAATAGGTCAGCGGGATTATCGCGGTTGGGAATCGGCGCGATTTTGGTGTTGATCGGGCTGGCGGCGTGGATCGTGGTTGGCGGGGCGGTGTTGATCGACTCGTTGTTCGTGCCGACGCCGACGATTGCCCCAACTAGCGCGCCGACCAACGTGCCAACACAAGTGGCGTTGGTGCCGACGGAGACGCCGACGACGGTTCCAAGTGCGACCAACTCGATGACGGATACCGCCGCACCGACGCTGACAGCGACGATTCCGCAGGTAGTCACCGTGACGCCGCTGATGGTGACGACGCAAGCGCCCACCAGTGAAGCACAACTCCCAGAAGTCAGCGCGACGAGCCAGCAGACGGCGGAACCCGTCTATTTGATCGTGACGGCAACCGCGACGCCCGCTTGCCAGCCGCCAGCAGGATGGGTGGCGTATCAAGTTACGGAAGGCGATACACTGTTCGGCTTCCAGCTCGGATCGAATAACACCGTGACCGTCGCGGACATCATGCAGGCGAACTGCTTGACGAGCAAGATGCTGTCGCTCGGTCAGGTGGTGTTTCTGCCAGCGGGCGTGGCGGATCAATCGCCCAAGGTGGACGAGAGCAGCGTTGGCAGTGAGTTGCCAACGGGGCCGAGCCGTGCCGCTAACTGCCCCTGCACGATCACTGTGCGGCAAGGCTGGCGTTTGGAGCAGATCGCGGCGCTGATCGACCGTCAGCCGGTGAGCTTCAGCGGGCGGGATTTTCTGGCGGCGGTGGGGTCGAATGCGCCCGTTTCAGCGGAATTCGGATTCCTCAGCAGCCGACCAGCCGGAAAATCGCTGGAAGGGTTCATGTTCCCCGGCGAGTACACGGTAGAAAACGCGACATCAGCGGTGGAATTCCGCGATATGCTGCTGCGGGCGTTCGCCGCCAACGTGACGCCGGACATCCAAGCTGCGCTGACTTCGCACGGGCTGTCGCTGTGGGAAGCGGTCAACATGGCGTCGATCATCCAGCGCGAGTCGTATACGGCGGAGGCGCAGAAGATCATCGCCAGCATCTTCTATAACCGTCGCGCGCGTGGGATGGGACTCGGATCGTTCGTGACGTTGCAATATGCGTTGGGCAGCGCGGGCAATTGGTGGCCCCGCATCACGAAGGCGAATATCAACACGGATACGCCGTACGCCACGCATCGCTACAAGGGACTACCGCCTACGCCCGTGAGCAATCCGGGCTTGACGGCGCTGCTGGCGGTGGGCTACCCCGCGCAGACGGATTACCTGTATATGAGCGCCAAGTGCGACGGCAGCGGCAATTTCTACGCGCGGACGTATGAGGAATTCCAGCAAGGCTTGAATTGTAATTGACCTTACGCAACCTCCCCCTGACCCCTCTCCGCTTCGCAACGAGGGGGAACTGAGTGATAACGTGGACGCATTTTTCCATCATCGCCGTAGGTAAGGTACAACCTGCGTAAAGTGAACTGCAATTGAGGTGTCGGCTGCAACAAATCCTCGGTGCGATGCGTAATGGATTGTGAAAGATAGAGCAAAGCAAGAGGAGTGCAGCAGATGAACGCGAAAGTAGAAGGCACCCTAGAAATCGTGGCGGCGCTGATCGTGCTGTTCAGCGCGATGTGGGATGCACGCGTATCCGCCATCGTCGCTATCGCGGCGTTGGTGGCGTTTGGCGTCTACAAGTTCGCTCAGACCAGCAGATGATCCCTGCACGAGGGAAGGCTAGGCCAGTGTATCCACAGATACCGAAGTAAAGCACGCTTGTAATCGTGTTGTGAGACGGTCACCTGTGGATATACGCTATAGTATATTCACATCTTGATACCATGAGCTGCGTTATGAATCTCATTGCTCCGCCGTTTGGCACTGACGCCCCAGATTGTTCTCTCGACATCCTTGATAACAACCTGTATTTCATTACTTTTCATACAAGCACACGCGCTGCCGCTGATGCTTTCGTCGCTAATTTAGGTTGGGTCTACGCGCGGTCGGTGGAAACGGCAACCCCGTTCGACTGCCTGATTGATGCTTCACACGCTACGGTGTCGATCACGTATCTGATGCGTGGCGTCCGGTCGGTGGTGGCGAAATTCCCCGTCCGCCCAAGCAACAAGATCGCCATCGTCATGAACCACGATTATGTGGTGCTGGTCGAATATTTTCTCAAGCTGCTACCGTCGCCAAATCCGGTTCACTTCTTCCAGACCAAGGAAGCCGCGCTGGAGTGGCTCCGCGCCTAGCTTTGATCTAGGCGCGGCTTCGCGTCGATCACGCGGCAGGACAATCGATCTCCGACAATGAATTGTCGGGCTTAGCTTACGAAGTCCCTGCGGGACTCAAGAATTTGCGTTGGCGTGATCGGCGTATTCCTGCCTTATTTTTTAAAGACCATAAGCGTCAGGCTTAGAGAACGAAGTCTCTACGGGACTCCCGCTTATCACAACCGATGATGTGGTGGCCGCTGTCAGCTGATAGGATGCTGAGTGTCTATCCGCAGCTCAGGTTACAATAGGTCAGCGCACATAACGAGCGTAGACCAAGATTCACCTCGGTTAGGATACCTTATGCGATCCCTAAAATTTGGCATTACGACACCTCCTCACTACGTCTCATACGGGGAGTTATTGCAGGTCTGGCAGCGTGCCGACGCGCTCGGTTACGATTCGGCGTGGCTATTCGATCATTTCTTGCCGATCAACGGCGATCCCAACGGGCCGTGCTTCGAGGGATGGACGATGATGACGGCGCTGGCTATGCAGACGCAGCGGATTCACGTGGGCTGCTTGGTAATGGCGATGGGCTACCGCAATCCGGCGCTGCTGGCGAAGATGGGCGCGACGGCAGACATCGTGACTGGTGGGCGCTTGGAACTGGCGTTAGGAGCGGGGTGGTTCGAGCAGGAAGCCCGCGCGTACAATATCGATTTCCCCGCTACGGGCACGCGGTTGAAGCAGCTTGAAGAAGGCATTCAGGTGATCCGGTCATTGTGGACGAACGAAACCAGCAGTTTTCATGGGCAGCACTACCAGCTTGAGAATGCCCGCTGCGATCCTAAGCCAGTGCAACGACCAACACCGACGATCTGGGTCGGGGGACAAGGCGAGAAGGTGACACTGCGAATCGTGGCGCAGCACGCGGATGGCTGGGATATGGATATGGCGGAGATCGGGCAGTACAAGCGCAAACTCGACATTCTGAACGAACACTGCGCCAAGTTCGGACGTGATCCTAAAACCGTACGCAAGATGATTCATTTCTCCGCGATCATCCATCACGACGAGCGGATTGTACGGGCACAGGCCGAACAGCGCGCCCGCGCATGGAACCGGAGTGTCGAAGAGTTGCATCACGTGTCGTTGATCGGCACGCCAGCACAATGCGCCGAACATCTTCAGCAGTTTGTCGAGCTTGGCACCGAACACTTCGTGTTGAGCATCGCGCCGCCGTATGATATGACGATGCTGGAATTGTATGTGGGCGAAGTCGCCGCCGCGCTCAAACGCCAATAGAAATCTCTTTGGCATCCTTGTGTGCAAACTGACGCTCACTCGCTATGATCAGCCTCTACTTACGCTTATTTTTCCGTTTTTGGAGGCTGAATGACACGTTCAATTCTCATCGACACCGATACGGCCTCGGATGATGCTGTAGCGATCCTGATGGCGGCACGCACGCCCGACATCGACATCAAGGCGGTGACCATCGTGGCGGGGAATATGCCCGTCGCGCAGGCAAGTTTAAACGCACGCTATACGCTGGAACTGTGCGGTAAGACGGATGTGCCCGTTTATCATGGCGCGGATGCTCCGTTGATGCGCGATGTATACCGCGCCTACTTCTTCCACGGCCCGGACGGCATGGGCAACATGAATTATCCCGCGCCGAAGATGCAGCCGAAATCTGATCATGCCGTTGACGCGATGATCGAGACGATCAAGGCGAATCCGGGGATCATGCTCGTCACACTGGGGCCAATGACGAATGTGGCGCTGGCACTGGCGAAAGCGCCGGAGATCGCCAAAAACGTCAGCCGCTGTGTGGTGATGGGCGGAGCGGCTAACGTGGTCGGGAATGTGACGCCCGCCGCCGAATATAACATCTGGTGCGATCCCGAAGCGGCGCGGATGGCGTTCCGATCTGATTTGCCGATTGAGATGGTGGGTTGGGAGTTGTGTCGCGGTGAGGCGAACCTGAGCGATGAGGAAATGCGCTACTGCAAAGAGACGATCAACACGAGCTATTCAAATTTCGCGATTGACTGTAATTTTTCGGCTCTGGAAGCGAACCGCAACTGGCTCGGTGATCCGGGACTCGGCTTGCCCGACCCGACGGCGATGGCGATTGCTATCGATCCGACGATTTGCACACGCAGCAGTAAACACTACGTCGAGATCGAATGCGACGGCACGTATACGCGCGGCATGACTGTGATCGATCAGTGCAACGTAACAGACTACGACACGGAAAATGTCGCCATGTGGCAGCCCATCGTCAAGAAGGGCAAGCCACATGTCACGATCTGCTGGTCGCTGGACGCCAAACGCTGGAAGGAACTGCTGTATAAGTGCCTGAGCTAAACGCAGTCCAGCGCTAATTCGGATTATGCCGTGCTGCTTGCGCGCGTTGGATGAAGCGCACGGCATCTTCGATTTCTTGCAGCCAGCCTTGAATTTCCGGCGGTGCGGTTTGTTCGGCTTCGGCATAGGCGCGCTCAAGACTCGCTGCCAAGCGCGGATCGCCCTGCGAGAGCAAGCTGATCAGCGCTTCCCAACGATCCACCAAGAGCTGCACCTCGTTGTCCTGTACATCGCGGTAGAGATGCTGCTTTACCTCACTGAAGAACGCGCTTAAGGCTTCGCCCATTGCCCTGCGCTGGTCGAGCGTTTGATGTCCTTCTGCACGCGCTAGTTTGCGCTGCTGATCCTCGGTGAGAAATTGATCGAACCAATCTTCTGGCGGCTTCATAATCCCTGCCTCATGCTGGTAATGGGTCACAATGTTCGGTTAACCCTGATCATGCATCAAGATGGAGCAAGATGCTAGGGCGGGTAGAAAATGTGCAGCCTTTAGAACGTGATAGTGATGCTAACCACGCGTATGATGTGGAATAGAAAAGGTGATGTCCACCCAGATATGCTACAATAGAGCGAGAGTAAGAAGTGGATTTGTTATGGTAAATCATGACTCGCCCGGCGTGCGTGCCTTGCGGAACGCGGGCTACAAATTGACCACCCCACGATTGACGATCATCGAGATATTGGAACAATATGGCGGGCACCTAACGTCTACCCGACTCGTTGATCTGGTGCAGGAACGCGACCCGTCGATTGGACGTGCCAGCGTGTTCCGTACGCTAGAGTTGATGATCAAATTGGGGATCATCTGGCCTACGCTGCAAGGTGGCTCCACCGTCAATTATATGTTGATGCCCGGTGGGCACCATCATCATATTATTTGTACGAATTGCAACAAGCTGATCGAATTTGCGGATTGTCATCTCGATGGGCTGATCAAAAGCGTCCAAGATGAGTACGGCGTTCGCATCGATGGGCACCTACTTGAGTTGTACGGAGTGTGCAGCGACTGCCGAGCACTACCAATGGTTAGAGAAACCAAATAGTAGTTGTTCGCGGTTGAAGATACACTAGAGTTGCCAAGTTAGTAACTCATTTGCACAGGATGCGGATTGCGCTGTGACTGATTTAGAGTTTACCAAACCGCCCATTAAAGCGGTGATCTTCGATTTTGGTGGCGTGCTGATGCGGACTGCCCAACCAGCGGCAGGACGGCGAGAATGGGAACAGCGCCTTAAGTTGCCGGATGGCGAATTAGAGCGCATTGTCCATAAGAGCGAAAATTGGAAGCAGGCACAACTCGGTATCATCAGCTACGATGAATATTGGAAAGCCGTTATCAAAGAACTCAGGCTGACTGATAGTGAACTGTCAAAACTGCGCGTGGATTACTTCCGCGATGATTTTCTCGATCCGGAAATGATGAGCCTGATCCGCGATCTGCGTAAACGCGACTATAAAGTGGCGCTCCTCAGCAACGACAGCGTGATGCTGGAATTCAAGTTGCGCGAAGAACTGAAGATTTACGATGATTTTGACGCTGTACTTATTTCCGCGCGGCTAGGTCTGATGAAGCCCGAAAACGGCATCTATCAGGCGATGCTCAGTCTGCTGAACATCCGCCCGATCAACGCGGTGTTCATCGATGACAATTTGCATAACGTCGCGGCGGCACATTACCTCGGCATGGCGGGGATCTGGTACCAGCGCGGGATGAACTTACGCCGCGAACTCGACTCGATTCTAGACGGAAACTAGGTGCATGAACAAACCCAAAGTAGTGATCTTCGATTACGGTAATGTCCTCGATATTCCCGATGACTGGGACGCGTGGTATCAATATCGGGAAGCCCTCGCCAACGAACATGGCCTCACCGGACAGGATTTGTGGAACGCGGTTTATTACAGCGAACCGTGGCAGCAAGTCAAACGCGGCAAAATCAGCGAACAAGATTATTGGAATTCCGTGTGCGCGCCGCTTGGCTATCATACCAGCGAGGCACAATCCGCCTTTTGGAAACGGCTGTGGGCAGGGCGGGATCGCATTCATCCGCAAATGCTGTCACTGCTGCACACGCTGCGTCCACATTATCGGCTGGCTATCCTCAGCAACGCTTATCAGTGGGATATGGAGACGTGGCTGGCGAAAGAACGTGGCGTCCCCGGTCTGTTCGACGTGGTGATCAGCTCCGCACGGGTGGGGATGGCGAAACCTGACCCAGAGATTTATCACCTGACGTTGGAGCGCATCGGCGTGGCGGGACATGAGGCGATTTTCGTGGACGACTTGGAGCGCAATACGAGCGTTGCCGAGGCCGAAGGGCTGCCCTGCATCCTGTTCACATCGCCAGAGCAGTTGAAGCGTGAGCTGGTGGAACGGGGCATCTTGCCAGTCCAGCAGCAGGCATGAAGCGCGCATTTATCCTCCGCGCGGCGATCCTCCGCGAAAATTGACCCTTCTCAGACGACCGTGAAACCAGAGCCAGCGCAGGCACGATAGGCAAAAAAGTGCCCGCGCTGTTTGGGCAGCACGGGCACAAGGGAGAGAAGGGATACTACCGAGGACTAGTTGAAAGCAGAGTTAGCGCTTCGGCATTACTCCGCCATAACGGGCGAATAGGGAATGCTGGCGTGAAATTCGACCACACCCGCACCAAGTTTGTGCAGCGCCTCGCGCAGCACGTCGGTGTTGGCTCCACGCTCTTTCACCGTGACTTCACGGACTTGCTTGTCATTGGTGGGCAGCGAGGTAACACTGATGATGTTGCCACCCGCGTTGGCGACTGCCATGCAGACTTCGGCTAGTTTGCCGGGAGTATCACTCAATTCAATCGTGAATTTGGAACCCGGTACGTTGCCGCCGAGCACTTCGACAAATAGACGGAAGATGTCCGACTCTGTGATGATCCCGATGAGCTGCTGATCCTTGACGACTGGCAAGCAACCGATTTTTTTCGTGAGGATGATGGTGGCGGCGTCTTCAAGCGTGCATTCCGGCCCAACGCTGATCACTGGCTGCGACATAATCTGCTTAACGGGCATTTTGTCCAGCAGCGCGAAGATTTCATACACGCTGAGGGTGGTGGCTGGTGAGGGCTGTGACGACAGCAAATCTTTTTCCGATACGATGCCGACAAGTTTGCCGTGCGACACCACGGGTAGACGACGAATATTGTGATCGCGCAGCAACTGCACCGCTTCCCGATGTGAGGTCGTCGGTGAAATGGTGATAACGTTCTGCTGCATACATTGACCGATTAACATGGTTTTCTCCTGTAACAATCCGGTTGAGTGCTTACGATAAACGCGAACATAATGCCGAGCGTACACCCCTTGGTGGCTGCCACTGTACCCATGACCTTTATAAACTGAGGGTTGGACATCGGTGAGGCAGCTCTCCCCAGAAGCACTCATTATTTTTGATCTGGTTATACCATGCTCGGCGGCGGTGATATACTAATGGTTGTCATCGTTTACCACGCTAATTGTCAGGTGTTCTAAACATGCCCCTAGATCGACGCGGGCGCGGCAGAAAAGGCGAGGAGTCGGCTGAACAAGCGCTGCTCGTGGCTGGTTATTCCATCATCGAGCACAACTGGCAGTGCCCCTTGGGGGAGATCGACATCGTAGCGCAACATCGCGGTGAATGGGTTTTCATCGAAGTGCGCGTGCGGGCGGATGGCGTCGATACGGCATTGGAAAGCGTGGGTCGCCGGAAACAAAACCGCTTGATACGACTTGCGCAGGCGTATCTTGAGGCACATGAGTTGGGTGAGGTCGCTCACCGTGTGGATGTCGTCGCAATCGGAACAGGAAGCAAACAACATGAAGTCGAGATTATTGAAAACGCTGTGGGCTGGTAATGGTCGTCGCTATGGTCGTTTATTGTTGCTCATTGGGTTAGTCATCGCCATCACGGGTTGTGATGTGATCATCAGCGAGGATGCACAGGGACGGAACGCACAAGTCGTCATCGCGCCGCCAGTGACCGCTTACGTGAAGCCCAAAATCCTTGAAGCGCGTGTCCATGATGCGGCTTGCTATACACAAGGATTGCTCCCTTACAATGGCGTTTTCTATGAGAGCTGCGGGCAGTACGGCAAATCCGCGCTGCGCAAAGTTGACCCCAAAACTGGCGCGGTGCTGAAGAATATCGATATTCCGGCGGAGTATTTTGCCGAGGGATTGGCGTTGGTCGGCAACCGCTTGATCCAGTTGACGTGGAAAGAGCAAGTCGCCTTCGTGTACGATGTGGATACCTTCGACAAAGTGGGCGAATTCAAGTACGAGGGCGAAGGTTGGGGGCTGTGCTATGACGGCGATAAGCTGTACATGAGCAACGGCTCGGATAATTTGTACGTGCGCGATCCGCAGACGTTCCAACTGGAGCGCACCATCCCCGTCAAACTGCTGGACGAGCCAGTATTCCAACTCAACGAATTGGAATGCGTGGGTTCCTCGGTCTACGCCAACATCTACATGACCGATCACATCGTCAAGATCAACAAGGAAACGGGGCGAGTCGCGTCCTTCATCGACGCCAGCCAACTGCTGGTCGATGGTTACTCGCAATTGTCACAGCAGCAGATCGCGCTGTTGCAGCAGCGCAACGTGCTGAACGGCATCTCGTACGATGCCGATACTGGCGACTTCATGCTAACGGGCAAATTGTGGCCTGTGTTGTTCGTGGTACGGTTGGATGAGCGTTGATCCGCAGGAATCGCCACGCCGACCGCTGCTCGTAATCGCTGGCCCGACGGGAATCGGCAAGACGGCGTTGGCAGTCGAGCTGGCGGCGCGTTTCAACGGCGAAGTCGTCAGCGCGGATAGCCGTCAGATTTACCGATTGATGGACATCGGCACGGCGAAACCGACAGCCGCCGAACGCGCTGCCGTGCCGCATCACCTGATCGACATTGTCGATCCTGACCAGACGTTGACGATGGCGGCATATCAGGCGCGGGCTTATGCCAGTATCAACGACATCCAGCAGCGCGGTAAACTGCCGTTATTGGTAGGCGGCACAGGGCAATACATCACGGCGGTGCTGGAGGGGTGGATCGCGCCGGAAGTCGTGCCTAACCCGACACTCCGCGCGGAGTTGGAAGCCTACGCTGCGGAGCATGGCGCGCTGGCCTTGTTCGAACGGCTGCGGGCACTCGATCCGGCTTCGGGGGAACGCATGGATCCTTATAACGTGCGCCGCAATATCCGCGCGTTGGAAGTCTGCATCGAGACAGGCCAGCCGTTCAGTGAACAGCGCCGGAAAGCACCGCCATCCTATCACGTGTTGCAGCTTGGCCTCACCACAGAGCGTGAACAACTCTATAAGCATCTTGATGAGCGGATCGACGCCATGTTGGAGGCTGGTCTGCTGGATGAGGTGCGCAGTTTGCACGAACGCGGGTATGATTGGAGTCTGCCGTCGATGCACGGGTTAGGCTATGCCCAGTTAGGCGCGTTCTTGCGGGGCGAGACTACGCTCGATGAAGCGGTGCGCTTGTTTAAGGCAGCAACGCATACCTTCGTGCGACGGCAGTACACATGGTTCCGTAAATATTTACAGTTGCGCTGGTTGGATGTGCCAGCGGACAACGCCGCCCATCAGATCGTCAGCGAGTGGCTGATGGCAGTCGGCACGCAATAGGCGAGGACGGATATGTCATTTTTCCGCGATTATTATGGACGTGCCTCCGAGCGGTTTCGGGTGGCTGATCCGATTGTGCGTATCATGGCGATAGCGGGGCTGATCCTAGCGATGTCAATCGCTGTGCCGCGCTTTTTGCCGTGGGTCGGCTCCGGTGTCAACTGCGAACAACTGCCCGTCGCCAACATCGGCGGCAATAACCAATCGTGGTTGGCGGTACAGCAGGCGCAATCGGGCGCGTCCGCAAATTCTCTGCTCATCGAGATCGTGGCGGGATCGCAAACAATCGCTGTAGGTGAACAACTCACTATCTACGTGCGTTTCATCAACGACAGCATGGCTCCGATTTCGCTGTTCTTGCCGCGCCAACCCGCCATCTTCCGTTATAACAACGAAGAAATCGGTGTGCTGATCTTCTTGCAGAATACGCAAACGGGTCAGCAAGTCGGTGAATTTGCTAACACGAACCCACCCGTAACGCCGCGTCAGCAATACGCCGCCGACGAAGTGTATTCGCTGCAACCACGCCAGCGCTGCACCGTCCGCGTGGATATTTCGCCGCAGCGTTTGCAGACGGCAGGCGCGGGACAGGGACAATATCGGCTGGTGGTGGTGTATCGCAACACGGGACGCGGGGCGCTTTCGCCAGTCACCAACCAATTGACGCCGACGCCAGTATTCGCGGATCAAGGCGTGTGGACTGGGCAATCGCGTTCCAACGAGCTGCTAATCAATATCGGTGTGCAGTCCGGGCCGTGAGATTGGCTGACGAGATTGCTGGCAATCGTCCCAACTACAACGTTCACTCGCGGCAAGATGTGCTATGATGATAGCCATCTGAACCGTTGCGGCAGTGTGACAACACATGAGCATTCAAGTTCGATGGGACGACCACGATCATCACATTATCTACATGGATTTTGATGGGAAGTGGTCATGGAGTGAATTTCAGGACGCCCGCCGACAAGTTCGGGTTTTAGCCGACGCTGTCGATTATCCTGTGTACTTCATCATCGATTTCAGCGAGGGCTTCCCGCCCCCGCCGGATACGCTGCGCGTGGTATATCGCTCGATGATCGACCACCCCCGCAATGCATCAACCTCCGTGATCGTCAGCCAATCCGCTTTCGTTGACACCTTGTACAATATCTTCGTCAAGGCGTTCCCCCTGCTAGGAGATCGGCTCAGGCTGGCGCGTAACGTAGAAGAAGCCCGCGTCATCCTCGCGAATCTGCGTCTGCGGGCCGACCATTCTCCATGACGCTAGGCTGGCTCAGGCGCAGCGTCCACAGCGCGTAATCATCGGCGCTCCACCACATCACCGCTTGTCCATTTGGCGCAACCGACCAGTCATCGTTGGCGACACTCACGCGCTGCGACTGCGGATCGGTCAGGGGGCGATCCGTCTGCGCGCCGAGATCGTACAAGCGGAACTGCATCGGCTGGTTCAGACCATAAGGAATATAGACCACGCTCAGGCTGTCACGCCAGCGCACGCTGCCGAAGAAAGGCAATTTGCTCGGCGGATTGCCAAAAGTATCCATCACGTACATGCCGTTGGCGTTCGGATCGTCCTGAAAGGCCAAGTAAAACAGCAGCAGGCGCCCACTCGGCCCCACCGATAGGCCGCGCATCGATTTGAGATCGATCAGGGGTTTCTGTTCGCCCGTGCTGATGGTGTAGACGATCAGGCTGGTGGTGAGCGAGTTTTGCGGACGACGTGACAGCAACAAACGATCTTCATCCAACCATGTGACTGAGCCACCGGACTGTGTCATCAGCAGGGTGCGTCCGCTGCCATCAACGTTGGAAATCCAGATTTCGGTCAGGGGTGGCGGACTGCCGGGGATGCTATCGGCGGGAAGGCGCTGCCACAATAGGCGCTGTGACCCCGGCGAGAAGCGAGGCCACGCGCTGCCCGTGACGATCTGCGAGGTCGCGCCGTCGAAGCGCTGCGTCACACTGACCCGTCCATTATTCCAGTACAGCACGAATCTGCCATCGGGCGACATCTGCTTGAAGCCCTGTTGATCAGGTTGACCGTCGGTGCTGCCATCCAAGCGCACGGTATAGACGGCGGCGCGCTGCCCTTCGAGGCCATCCCACATCTGGACGGATTCGCCATCGGGCGACCACCATGCCCACGAGCAGCAACCGGGCTGCGTGAGGCGCGTCATGGTCAATGGCGAGGATTCCGTGACGGGCGTCGCGAGGAACAGCGGTAAGGTGGCGGACGGCGGCTGAAAACGCGACCGCACAGGCCACGAATCATCGAAGCTGTTCAGGATGCGCCCGCCGAAATGGACTTCGGGTTGGCTGTCGATGGTTTGCCAGCGGTTCGGCGCGTTAAGGTCTTTGACGAAATTGTTGGAGTCAAAGTGCCCCATGCTAGACAACATCGCCCAATCCGCGTCGATCAGCGGGGCGGGATTGTAGGCGGTGCGGTAGTCCATGCTGCGCACTTCAAGATGCAGATGCGGGCGCGAGGTGCAGGTTTCGTCGGGATCGCCGGACTGCGCGACGACCTCGCCGTGCTTGACGGGCTGCCCACGCACGACGGTCGGGCGGGTGAGCAGATGCCCGTACAAGACCGTGTAGCCGAGGTCGCCATGCGAGATGATCAGGTTGTGGGGGGCACTGCCAAAGCTGAGATTATCGGCGTAGTCTACGACGCCATCCGCCAAAGCGACCACAGGCGTACCGCACGGCGCGGAGAAGTCGATCCCGAAGTGCAACCCTTGCCCCGCCGCGTACCAGTACTTGCCGAGGTTATACGCGCCGGACGTGTTGCCGTACTGCTGACCGAGGAACCATGTGGAAGGACCCGGCGGTGTGTTGAACGGCAGCGAGAAAGGACGCGCGGACTGCGCGGAGGCTGGCACGGTAGGCACGCTGGAAAAGGCACAAACAAGCACCAGCACAAGAGCTAGGGTTCGCGTTCGCATGGTTATTTCCCCGAATATCGTTGGCGCGTCCAGCGTACCACGCCAAGATTAATCATAGAGAAGTCTTCCGGATCATCCGAAGCGTTTATCGTCTTTGACACGCTGACGCAAGATCGCCGCCAAGCGCTCCTCCGATTTGACGGTGATCAGATCGACCTGCACATTGCCCCACCGCTGCGTGATTTGGTTTTTGGTGTAGTCCGCCATGTCCTCGGTGGCGAGGATGGTCAGGCCGAGGCTGCGCTGGTAGGGCAGATTGGCGATGTAGTCGGCATTGGTGATGACCGTCGGGCGGAATTTCTCATAATAGCTGCTGCCGCCGTTGAAGAACCAGTCGGCGTTGAAGCCCGCCGCCAGCATCAGGAAGTGATAATCGGGCGTGGCGTGGACTGGCCCCGGCCCGCTGGAAAACGCGCCGGGATTGACATTGCCGAGCGCAGCGAGGGCGGGCACGGTCTTATACTGCGGCGGTGTCTGCTGCATCATCTGGACGGCGGGAATCGAGCCGTTTGGCCCTTCGTAGTAGTCGTTTTCCTTCCACAGCGTAATCCCGAACATCCACGGCGGGGCGACGTTGGCGATCCAGTTGAACATCGCCAGCGTGGCGTGCCCGTGACTGTTCCACGAGACGCCGGGATAGCGATTATCCGTTTGCTGGTACGAACCGGGGCCATTCGGGACGGGGATGATGCCGCCCTCCGTGCCCACGACAGGGATCGCGCCGCCGCCGAACAGCTCATAGGCTTTGAGCAGGAAGGCTTCGCCCGAACCCGCCACGCCGATCACGTCGCCGTGCGGATACTCGGCGTCGCCAGAGACGGTGGTGATGCCGGGGCGGTGCGACTGCATGATGGGATCATAGGGATATTCGAAGTGCCAGCCGCCTTCATAGGCATTTTCGAGATCGGGCGGGCGCGGCTCGGACGACCCTGCCTGCTCCTGATAGAAGTGGTTGTAGATGTAGGGATGCGTCGCTACCCAGAGGCCGTTGTTCATCACGGCGCGGAAGCGATCATACTGACGCTCCGCGAGATACGTCATCATGGCGTCTAGCCAACCGCCCACGTCTACAATGTCGCCGTAGGCTTCGGCAAGCGCGGGAAAAGCGGGATAACAGCCCCAACTGATGATCATCTCCGCCCACGACAGCCAGTTGTCCATCAGCGGCGCGATGATCTGATCGCGGTTGCGGTAGTCCTGCACGACGCCGTTGGGCCATTCGTTGCCGAGGTTGGGTTCGTTGTAGAACTCGAACCACTTGACGCCGCGATCCGCGTAGGAGCGCCAGAACCCGATCAGCCCGCCATCCGCCGGAGCCGCGCCGAAATTGTGGCGGAAGATGCGGACGATGGGCGTGATGTTGTTGGCGAGCATCCACGGAATGTCATCGAGGTATTCGCCGCCGATAGCGACCATCTTCGCCCAACCGTAGTGCGCCGAGACCATTCGTCCCTGATCCATGCGGAAGGGAGCGGCTTTGTTGTGCAAGCCACGCGGGTTACGCGACCACTGATACTCGTCAAGGCGCATGGGTTATGTCCTCATTTTGCACGACGGAATTTTTGGTATTCACCTTGCATCAAATCCCAGAATGTTTGGTAACGCTGCGCTCCCGGTATCCAATATGCGAAAAACCATGCTTCCCATTCACCATCAACATTAATTGTGAGTGGATTAAGTAGATATATACCGTCAAAATACTGGCTGATTTCGAGTGTTGATTTGAAATGTTGACCGCGAATCATGCTGGTTTGCGCCTCACTATACACGTTATACTCTTCATCGAGTATTGACCAACCATTGCGCTCGGCGCGAGCTTCGCCTTCTATCCACCCATCTACCGTACTAGCATTGCGAGCATAGTGCCAATCTATCATCTCCGTCGACCATAATTTATCTATGCAATAGCCTGTTCTTCGCCAGCCGTTCGTTACCTTAAGAAACTCGCAGTACGACGGTGGCAGTGTGCAGCCGAGTCTTACCTCGGCTGCTGCAATCTGCTCATCTGTCGCACCGGGATAACCTAACCAACCGGAGTCAATTGCATCTGGTGGAAGATCAAAGTATTTACTATCCTCGGACTCAAGGATTTCTTTGCTCCATTGAGTTAGCAACGTATACCAATCATAATGCGACACTGGTACTCTACCCTGTTTGCAAATCTATCCGCGTCGTCCAGTACAATTAATAGGCGTTCTTGGTCATGACATTGGCGGCGGAGGTAAATTCTCCGGCGTGCTGCTTCATGTATTCGTAGACGGCGTTCAGCATGATCTGAATGTGCTCCGGCTTGATCCAGTAGTGCGTTACGGCGCGGAAGTGCGGCCCGCCGCGCAGAATAATGTTTTGTGCTTTCATGGCGGCGACGAAATCAGCCGCGTCGAGCGTTTCAGGGATCGAGAAATACAGCATATTGGTGCGCTGATGGATCGGATGCACGGTGATGCCGGGGATTTCCGCCAAGCCGTCCGCCAACTGCTGTGCTGTCGCATGATCTTCCGCCAACCGCAGCCGCATCTCCTTCAGCGAGATCAAGCCAGCCGCCGCCAGAATGCCGACCTGACGCATCCCGCCGCCGAGCAGCTTGCGATTGCGGCGCGCTTGACGGATGAAGTCCTTGGAGCCGACCAGCAGCGAGCCTATGGGCGCGATCAAGCCTTTGCTGAGGCAGATCGAGACGGAATCGGCGTGCTTGACGAGTTCTCTAGCCTCCACGTTGAGCGCCGCCGCCGCGTTGAATAGGCGTGCCCCGTCGATGTGCAGCTTGTAGCCGTGGGCGTGGGCAAATTCGCCAATCGTTGCCGTGTATTCCGCCGTGATCGGCACGCCGCCGACGCCGCCCTGCGTGTTCTCCAAGCAAATCAGCTTCGTGATCGGGTGATGATCTTCGTTGGGCGTGCGCAGTGAGGCTTTGATGTCGTCCAACTTGAGTTCGCCGTTGGGCTGAACGGGCACCTGACTCATCACGATCCCGCCGAGGACTGAGGAACCGCCCTGTTCGTACTGGAAGATGTGCGCTTGCTTGCCGACGATCAGTTCGTCGCCGCGCCCGCAGTGCGTCAGGCAGGCGACCAAGTTGCCCTGCGTGCCGCTGCTGACGAATAGGGCGTCTTCTTTGCCGAGCAGATCAGCCGCGTAGGCTTGCAGCTCCAAAACGGTAGGATCGTCACCAAAGACATCGTCACCGACAACGGCTTCCGCCATCGCTTTACGCATCGCGGGCGTGGGATGCGAAACCGTATCCGAACGTAAATCAATCGTATTCATGAATTTGCTCGTTGAACATTAGGTTGCAGATGGCGGCTAAGTGTAGCGCTCAATCGGCGGGTGAGGGTAGGGCAAGGAGCAACCTACCCGTCGTGGCGATGGTGTGTAGATAGATGCGAGGGAAGTGTGGTATGAGGGCGCGGATGATGTGAATGTGCCGCAGTGGTCGTTCCGGCAAACCAAGCCTAACGTCGCTGGTTGATGGCTTGCAGCCACGCTGGAGGTTCAAGGTTGACATTGGTCAGGATGTCGGCGGGGATCGGGACGAAATCGGCGGGCAGTTTGTAGCCCGTCCCCGGCATCCCGACCACAGAAATGCCCGCGTCCCGCAAGACTTCAATATCGCGGTAAATCGTGCGGACATTCATATTGAACTTTTCCGCCAAGCTTTCAGCACTGCAAACACCATGCGTCTGGAATTCGAGCACGAGATCAATCAGACGTTCGGTACGGTTCATGCGCATAATCCCACCCCTCCCCTAGAATACTGATGCAGTCAGCAGTTGAGCGCTATCCGTCAGCCTATTGTCATATTATGCACAATTATTGGGGATATGTACCATTTTCACTATGGTTGGCAGGGTGACGTGGAACGTGGCATACGGTTGTTGACCTTAGTTGAGCGTCACATGCAGCGCGGGCGGCGGGCACGCGACATAGGTGGTTTCGACATAGTACAGGTCGCCCAATTCCTGATCGATTTCGCGCAGACGGCTGATCAGATCGCACCATGCCAGCAGCACCAACGGGAACATCTCGATCCCCAAGACCCGACCGAGCGCCCAGAGCAGGGCTTCTTTGACGACTTCGTCCTTGATACGCGCCTTGCCATAGCTGGATAGCCATTCGTTGAAGGCCCATACTGACGCCGTCGCCAAAGGACGGTCATGAATATGATCGACCGCCGTGATCAGCAGTTGAAACAGGGCTTCACCACGTTCCCGCAGATCGCCCGCGATGATCAGGCGCATGGTGGGCGTGAGCATCGAGAGGCGGGTGTGGAAAGCGTAGAATAAGACATCGGGCTTGGCTCCGACCTGCGTCAGACTGCTTCGGAGCGACTCGACCTGACTGAAGGTGATATTCATGGCGATGGATTCTCCTTGATTACGATTGGCGTGCGACAGTTGCGTTTGTCGTTATCAAGATAGGAAACAATCGTTTAGAGATCGTCCAGAAGACCTCTCTTTATAAGGATTTTAGTCAAATTTTGCAGGAATTTTATGATCGAGGCCATTGGCGGAGTATGGCCTAACCAAGATGAGGATTGAATGAATAATCGTGTCTCGCCCTTAGCCATTTTGAGTATAGTTCATCTGCATTGAAGCCGTTTGATTGATGGGTGATCGAGGTTCTACATAACTTCTAAATAACTCTTCGCTAGAGTTAGGTCGTTGTGTGATTTGCCTCGATGCGTCGCCGCCACTAGCACGACTTGACGGCGATCACACAACCTAATATCTTGAACATACCTTCCTCGATAGGAGAGAAAACAATGGAACCGCACGATCTGGAACTGCATGATGATGACAAGCCGATAGGCCGCGTACTGTCGCGACGTGAGATGTTGATGCTGCTCGGCGGCGCGAGCGCTGCCGTGATCGCGGGCGCGGGACTTAGTAATGTGGGCATGAAACTGCTGGCGGCGACGCCTTCCCCCACCGCCGCCGCGACGGGTACGGCGCTGCCGACCTGCGTGGTCAAGCCCGCCCTGACGGAAGGCCCGTACTTCGTGGATGAGATGCTGAACCGTTCCGATATTCGGATCGAGCCTTCTGATAACAGTGTAAAAGAAGGGGCGTTGTTCCATCTGATCTTCAATGTCTCGGATGTGAGCAGCAACGCGTGCAAGCCGCTGGAAGGCGCGCAAGTGGACATCTGGCACTGCGACGCTGATGGTCACTACTCGGACGTGACCGATGCCAGCTTCAACACGAAAGGGCAGAAGTGGCTGCGCGGGTATCAAGTGACGGATAAAGATGGCAAGGCGGAATTCGTCACCATCTATCCGGGCTGGTATTCAGGGCGCACGGTGCATATCCACTTCAAAATCCGGACTGATCCGGCGTCCGACGCAGGCTATGAATTCACGTCGCAGTTGTTCTTCGATGAAGCGGTGACGGCTAAGGTGTATGCACAGGCACCGTATGCCAGCAAGGGCACGCAGGACACCCTCAACGCGAATGACGGCATCTTCCAAGGCAGCGAAGGGATGCTGACGCTCGTCCCGACGCAGAACGACGATGGCAGCTACGCAGCAACCTTCGGCATCGGCTTGGACTTGAGCCAGCCTAGCCCGACGGAGGCAAGTGGTGGTGGCCCCGGCGGAAATCCCCCCGGTGGCAATCCGCCGCGCCGATAAGCAGATACTTCGTGTGTGGGTCGGGATGTCCTGACCCACTTCTTCCTCGCTTTGTTAGCAGCCCCGCCGCTACCCCTGATTTTTCCGCTGCCTGATGGGTACAATGAATGACATTTCATCAGGAGAGATGGCAAATGGTAGAGAAAATCCTCAATTACGTGGCAGGAACCTGGACGGATAACGGAATCGCGAACCGGCAGAATGTGACGAATCCGGCGTTCGGCAGCCCGATTGGTGAAGTCGTGCTGACGCCGCAAGAAGTCGTTAATCGCGCGGTTGAGCAGGGACGGAAAGCCTATGAGACTTGGCGGCGCGTGCCCGTCACCGACCGCATCCAATATTTGTTCAAGTTCAAGCAGTTGTTGGAAGCCAATATCGATGACATGGCAAGAACGATCACCAATGAATGCGGCAAGACGTTCAAAGAAGCCGTGGCAGAGATGCGGCGCGGGATCGAAAATGTCGAAGTGGCGTGCGGCGTGCCTTCGCTGATTCAGGGCTACAACAACGAAGACATCGCCAGCGGCATCGATGAGCACATGTTCCGTCAGCCGTTGGGCGTAGTGGCCGCAATCACGCCGTTCAACTTCCCCGGCATGATCCCGCTGTGGTTTATGCCTTACGCGCTGGCGTGCGGCAACTGCTTCATCCTCAAGCCGAGCGAAAAAGTGCCGATGACTTCCAACAAGATGTTCGCGCTGCTGGAACAATGCGGATTCCCCGCTGGCGTGGTGCAGTTGGTCAACGGCAGCAAGGAGACGGTGGACGCGATCCTCGATCATCCCTCGATCAGGGCGATCAGTTTCGTCGGCTCGACGCCCGTCGCCAAGTACATTTATTCGCGCGCGACGGCAAATGGCAAACGGGCGCAGTGTCAGGGCGGCGCGAAGAATCCCGTCGTCATCATGCCCGACGCCGACATGGATATGACCACGCGGATCATGGCGGATTCGGCGTTTGGCTGCGCGGGACAGCGGTGTCTGGCGGCTTCGGTGGCGATCACGGTGGGCGAGGCGCGGCACACCTTCACGGAACAAATCGCGGATGCCGCCGCCAGCCGCGTGGTAGGCTATGGGCTGGAAGAGGCCGTGCAGATGGGGCCGGTGATCGACGCCCGCAGCAAGGGGCGGATCGAGCAGTTGATCGGTGAGGGCGAGAAGCAAGGCGCAAGTGTGCTGGTGGATGGTCGTCAGAAGCAGGTCAAGGGTTACGAAGACGGCTATTTCGTGTTCCCGACGATCCTCGATAATGTGCCGCCACAGAGCGAGATCGCCAAAACGGAAATCTTTGGCCCCGTGTTGAGCTTGATGCACGCGACGACCATCGAGGAAGCGATTGAGCTGGTCAATAACCGCGCGTTCGGCAATATGGCGTGCATCTTCACCAGCAGCGGTTACTCGGCGCGCAAATTCCGCTACGAAGCCGACGCGGGCAACGTGGGCGTGAATATCGGCGTGGCTGCCCCGATGGCGTTTTTCCCGTTCAGCGGTTGGAACGACAGCTTCTTCGGTGATCTACACGGGCAAGGACGGCACGGCGTCGAGTTTTATACGCAGACAAAAGTGGTCGTTGAGCGCTGGCCTCAAGAGTGGACGCGCCAGTTCTAAGCGATCTTCACGGGCGCATGAGGCTATTCCGGCTTCATGCGCTCGATGCGGTTGACGACCCAGATGGTTAGCTCGCTGAGGGTGTTGGCGATATAGACATCCGGCATCTTATAAGATTTGGTGAAGCGCTCAGCGTGTTCATGCACCAATTCGCGCGCACGACGCGAAGCCGTGTTGGATTTCTGCGCATCGGCGGTGGCGGGCAGTTCTTTGGTGACGAAGGTGGTATCCACGAACAGCGCGAAGGTTTGCCGCCGTGTCAGCGCGTTCAAAAAAGCCCATCCGCTTTCCGCCAACGTGCCCACGCTTTCGGACGCGCTGGTGATCGCCATCACGATCAGCTTGGCGCTGGTGAGGGCGTGAGCTTCGCGTTCGGCATCGGCGGGCGTCCATTTTTCTACGGTAGGATCGAAACAGGCAAGACCACGACGCGAACAGGCTTGTTTGATCGGTTCGCGCCAGCCTGCTGGCTGCCCGGGTTTGGCATCAATGGTGCCCATCAGAAATACGTCGGTCATTCTTGTTAGCTCCGTTCAAATTTCACAACATCCGCGCGTCGGCTAGGTCGCGACGTTGCGTTTACCCACTAACCCACGCACAAAGCCCACGACTCGCCGTACTTGAAAGCGCTCCGTAATCTGCCAGATGCGCAACATCAACAGCGCAGCGGGCAGCAGCAATTGCAGCAGACGCCCAACGCGCAGCAACGGATCGCGACGTGGTGGCGTCGGCACGGGATTGGGGAGTGCGTCCGCTTTTTTCGGCGTGGCGACCTTCTTCGGTTCGGTTGGCAGCGTATCAGGATTCACAGGTTTTGGATCGTCGGCATAGTAGGTTTGCGTATAGACGCGCGTGAATTCCGCCCCGAAGAAGAGGATTTGGGCGGAATAGTAGACCCACAGCAGGATCACCACGAGCGAACCTGCCGCGCCGTAGGTCGAACTGAAACTGCTGCGTCCGAGATAGGCGCTAATTAGAATCCGCCCGATGTTGAACAGCAGTGCCGTGATCAGAGCGCCGGGAAAAACGTGTCGCCACGCGAGTTGGCGACCAGAGACGTACTTATACATGCCCGCGAAGAGCAGCGTGGTGAAGCCGAAGGACACTACAAAGTTGAGGAGCTGACCGAAAATGGCGACATCACCGAAGCGCTGACTGACGTAGGCGCTCAACGCGCTAAACACCGCGCTGACAACGAGCGAAATGAGCAGTAAAAACCCGAACACGAGCACCATCGAGACGGGCAAAAATTGACTGCGCAGCCAATACACCACGATATTGATCAGGCCGGTTGGGGCAGGGCGCGGTTTTACATCCCAGATCATTTGCAGGGTGGCTTTGATCTGCCCGAACACGCCCGACGCGCCGAGGAACAGCGTGACGATGCCCACGATGGTCGCTACCACGCCGGAGGATTGCTGGCTGGCATTCTCGATGACCCCATCGAGCAATTCCGCGCCCGACTGCCCGACTAAACTCTGCACTTGCGCGACGATCTCATGTCGCGCCGTCGAAGTGCCGAAGACGACGCCCACAATAGAAATGACGATGATCAGCAGCGGCGCGAGCGAGAACATGGTGTAAAAGGCCAGCGCCGCAGCTAACTGAGGAATCTTGTCCTCGTTCCACTGCGTTAAGGTAGCCTTCACCAGCTCGAACAACGTCTTTAACCGCTTCATGATCTCGCCTCGATGTTTTATGCACTCACTCGCCTAATGCAACCTCACCCCCTGACCCCCTCTCCGCTTCGCAAAGAGGGGGAACCGAGGTGTAACGCTAAGCCTGCTGCATCAGTGCCGTGACAGTCAGCAGACGGACTGCGCAAGGCGAGTTACTCAGGATGTTATCCCCTAGTTTGTGGGCGGTTGCCTAAAAAAGTCCTGAATGGTGGCATAGGGCGGACTGAGCATAAATTGAGCAACTTGTGATCTGTAAAGTGAGCACTCAGCGCTTGTATACCTAGTCGTGTAGCAAATTTCGTGAAGGAGTAATGGATCATGAAAATCAAGTTGATGGCTCTCGTACTGGTAGCTCTGCTGAGTGGCGCGTATCTGGCGCTGCAACCCGCCCGCGTGACTCATGCCGATGCTGCTGCTAGCTGCACGCTGGAATATTTCCGCGCGGATGTCGCACAGGGGCCGAATAAGGGGTTGTCGCTGCTCGGCAAGCTGAAGCTGGACATCGATAGCAATGGCGGCGTGACGGGTGCGCTGACTCCGGATGGCGGTGGTGCGGACATCAAGGTGGCGGGGCAAGTGAACGGGCGCGCCATCAACCTCGCCTTTGAGGTCGCTCAGGCCGACCAACCCACCCGCTATATCTTCGGCGTAGGCAGCGCGTGGAATGATGTCAAGGATTGCAATTCGGTGCTCGGTGGGCCATTCGCGGGGCCGGACTCCGGCGATCTGGGCGATTGGTTGAGCTGCGTGCGGCGTGGCGCGAAAGATGACTGCGCACGGGGCGGTTGAGTATGAACAACCGAGGCTATCTGATCGCTGTGCTCGTGGCGCTGCTAACCGTAGTGGCGATTCATCAAACGCTCGTCAGCCGCGCGGCTGACGAGGTGACATGTACGATCAACTTCGAGGCGACCGTTCACACCGGAACGAGCACGGGGTTGGCGATGAAAGGTGAGTTGGTGCTGTCCCTCGATCCGACAGGTAGCGCGACTGGCGTGCTGACGCAAACAGACGGCACCGCGATCAAGGCAGTTGGTCAGGTCAACGGACACGCCATCAACCTCACGCTTGAACTCGGTCAGGATATGTACATCTTCGGGGTGGGGACGTTAACCAACAGCATCAGCGAGTGTATGGGACAGGTTGGTGGCCCGTTCGCTGGCCCGAAGGCGGGTGATCTGGGTGACTGGGGCTATGCTATCGGTGGTCGCGCTTCCAAGTAGCAGCGCACCATGCTGACTGTTTAAGTAGTGATCTTCTGCTGCCTACTGTAGGTAGCAGAAGATCACGTTTGATTTTTAGCTCAGGGAAGCGCGACGACTTTATCCAGCTCCGGCAGCAGCACGACGCTCTCTTGCTCGTTGGGATCGGTGCGGGCGAGGATGGCGACACACGGTTCGCTCTCGTGCAGATTGGCGGGCAGATGCGGCACGTTGGCGGGAATGTACAGGAATTCGCCAGCGCGGATGATGAGATGCTCTTCCATCTGGTCGCCGTACCAGCAGTGCGCTTCGCCGCTGATCACGTAGATAGTCGTCTCGTGATTCTCGTGCTTGTGCGCCTTGCCGCGTTCACCGGGTTGCAGTGTCAGCGACAACATGCAGATGGCTTTTGATCCCGCGTTTTGTGCGGAGATGCCTTCGAGATAGGTGTGCCCCTGTTTGCCAACGTACGTTGATTGCGGGCGGATCAGAACGCAAGTAGGTTTAGTTTCAGTCATGGTTAAGCTCCTGTAAATAAGCGCTACTATACCACGACTGAAAATCGCAACATCATCTCAACCTATCAACGCTTCAGGCCGCCTTTAACACCCTTGACGCCTTTCATCCCTTTGGCTCCACGCATGGCATGGCTGACCAAGTTGGTTTTGTAGTTGTACACGGTGCGCTGTTTTTCGGCGTGCGCTTCGAAGGCCAAGCGGATGAGTTCATCGACCAGCATGGCGGGCGACATGCGCCATTCGGGAGTCTCTGACCAGAGATAGAAGGACAGCGACCCCGGCATGGTGTTGATCTCGTTGAGGAAGACCTGATCATCTTTGACCAAGAAGTCAATGCGGGCAATGCCGTGCCCGTCGATGGCCTTGAAGGCGTCCACCGCCATCTTGCGGATGCGGGCGGTTAACTCGTCGGAGAGCGGCGCGGGAATCTTGCGATCTGCGCCCTTCATGCCCTTGCTGGCACCGCCGCGCAGATATTTCTCGTCGTAGGTCAGGAAATCCTCGTACGAAACAGGCTGCTCCAGCACCGAAGGACGAATATCGTAGTTGCCGAGCACCGAGCAGTTGATCTCCATCGCGCCGACGATGGCGCGTTCCGCCACCACACGGCGATCCAAGCCGAGCGCGACCTCGACCGACGGCCCAAGCATGTGCTGATCGGCAGGCCGCCCGATGCCAATCGAGGAACCAAGCGTGGCGGGCTTGATGAACAGCGGATAGCCCATCTCGTCCAGCCGCTCGATCACCTTGGCGCGGGCAGTTGTCCAGTCGTAACGGCTGAAGCCGTAATATTCGACCATCGGGATGCCCGCTTCTTTCAAGACGGCCTTGGTCGTGATTTTGTCGTTGGCGACGGCGGAGGCCAAGACGCCGCAGCCCACGTAGGGCACGTTCGCCAGTTCAAACAGCCCTTGCAGCGTGCCATCTTCGCCATGTGAACCATGTACGACCGGAAAAACGACATCGACGCGCCGCAGCGTATTGCGGGCAAGGTAGCCAGCTACTGGCGGCGTGATGACGCCGTGATGCTGCGAACTGGGCGAGAGGATCGTCTCTTTGATGCCGATCAGTTCTTCGATATTGTTGTTTTGAAAGGTTTTCAGATCGGTCAGGAGGGAGCCGGTCACCCACTTACCATCGCGCGTGATATAGATTGGCAGCACTTCATACTTGTTCGGGTCAAGGGCGCGAATGACTTGCTGCGCCGTGACGATAGACACATCATGTTCCACCGAACGGCTGCCAAAGATCACGGCGACGGTTTGTTTACGATTGAGGGTATTGGTCATCAGTGTTTCCGTAACGCTCATTATGCGAATGTAGGCTCAACAAAGCGGCGATCTTACCGCAGATGGAGGTGCTTGGGGAGAGCTTGAGGCTATCAATGCTCACAATCAGGGTTATGAATATATGTTATGGTATAACAGCATTTTAAGCGTACATTACTCTATTTAGTAGTCAATTCATGGTATAGTGATCTTGCGATTAGGTCTGCCGTTCTCTGTGCTTACATGCTGAGATGCTGTACTCATGCGACGCACAAAGTGGACGAAGTTGTCGCGTTGAAGCGCTGGTAGCCACCGGACATTGAAATCATGCTCAATCTTATCTTGACAATCGCTGGCATGTGGGGCTTAGCGATCAGTATGTTAGCGCTGCATCGCATTAGTCCGCGCTACGGTTTGGAGCCGCTGCTGCTGCTTACCGCCGCGATAACGACGTTGATGGAATTGCAGTGGGGCACCTACATCGAACCTATCCCCGGCCTCATCCTGTTCACCAGTTCGAACATCCTGCTGCCCGTGATCCTGATGACTATCGCGCTGCTGTATATCGTAGACGGATCGTTGATCACCCGTATCACCATTTACTGTGTGGCAGGGATCGCGACGCTGGCAGTCGTGTTTCTGTATTTCATGAGCTGGCAACTCAGTCTGCCCGGTGGCGGCAGTATGCGCGGTTTTACGCCAGAACTGCTCACCGCCACCCTATCGCTACGTGTGCCAATCGGTTCGTTCGTGGCGCTGGTGGTGGATATGTTCATGCTAACGGTGTTTTATCAGACGCTGCACAACTCGCACCGCTTTCACGAATGGTTCAGCGCGGGGGTCGCTTTACTGGGGGCGTTGTGGGTTGACGCGGTGGTGTTCAGCATCATCGCTGATCTCGGCACAATCCGCTTCATGCGCGATTTGCCCGGAGAAATCGTGAGCAAGACGATGTCCGGTCTGCTGTTGTGGCCCTTGCTCGGCTACTACATCACGCGGGTAGTGCCTCGACTGCCGATCCACCGCGATAACGAGCAGCGATCCGCCTTTGATGTGTTTCAAGGATCGCTTAGTCAGATCAAACTGGCGCTGGCGAATACGAAATCCGCTCTGGAAGCGACAGAAATTGAGCGGCGTAACGAGGAAACCTATTTCCGGCAGATCACGGAGAATATCAACGAGGGAATCTGGCTGACTTCGCTGGATCACAATGCCGCGATCTACGTCAACCCCGCTTACGAGAAATTGTGGGGGCGCAAGGGCACGCGGATGTATGGCAGTTTTGACGCCTTCGCAGAGTCGCTGCATCCTGATGACCGTGAACGCGTGCTGGCGGGGCTAGGCAGCCAGCTCGATGGTAATTACAGTGTCGAGTATCGGGTAGTGCGGCCCGATCAATCCGTGGTGTGGGTGCGTGACCGTGCCTTCCCGATCAAAAATGCTCACGGCGAAGTGTACCGCGTGGTGGGGATAGTCGAGAACATCACGGCGCGCAAACAAGTGGAAACGCACGAGTTGGCGCTTTCCGTCGAGCGCGAAAGAGTGCGACTGCTGCGCGAATTCGTCAGCGAAGCATCCCACGATCTGCGCAACCCGCTTGGCGCGATCAAGCTCAAGTTGTTCGGGCTGCGGCGGGTGAACAGCGAGACTCAGCGTAAGGAGATTTTGGATGAACTGGAACAGCAGGTGGATCGCACCACGCGCCTGATCGATGATCTGCTGACCCTGACACGGCTCGATAATGTGCGCGATCTGCGACTTACCAAGGTCAGCTTCAGCAACATCATCAACGATATTTGCACTTCTTCCCGCGTGTTAATGGACAAAAAAGGCATCCAGCTTGAATTGAATGTGCTCCACGAAGACGTGTTGATGCGTGTCGATGAGGCCGATCTGGCACGGGCGCTCGCCAACCTGATCGACAACGCCGTCCACTATACTACGACGAATGGCACTATCGCGATCAGCGTTACGCGCAATGGTGACGAACTCTGCATCCAGATCAGAGATACGGGCATTGGCATTCCAGAAGCCGATTTACCCCGCGTGTTTGACCGCTTTTTCCGCAGCGATAACGCCCGTGATATCGATCCCGGCGGCACAGGCTTGGGATTGGCAATCGTACATAAAATCATCGAACGGCACGATGGACATATCGACGTGACCAGCCAAGAAGGACACGGCACGACCTTCACAATCCTGTTGGGGCTGGTCAGCGCGGAAAGCGAAGAGTCGGTATAGCGATGGTTAGGCGACGGCATCCCCGATAAGAAAATAACCTCTTTACCTCATTTGTCCTTATCTTCATCTTCCGCTGCCTCTTCTTCTGCCTCGCGCTTTGACTCCAGATGGAAATGATGCAGGATACGATGGAAGATCGGCACGACAAGGACTCCAACCGACACCAGAAATATGATCCCTGAAAACAGCGCGTAGAAAGACGCGAACAACTTGCCCGCATCCGTTTGCAGCGGGTTGACTGGCCCCATGCCGCCCAAGATCATCGCCGCGTTCAGGGTGGCGTCGATCCACGACATATGCTCGAACGCGCGATAGCCCAGAATGCCGATCAGCCATGATCCGCTCACGAGCAAAATGGCGGCAATGGCATAGCGACCCACACGGCGTAAAAATACAGGCCACGTCGCTAATGGCTGTGTATGATGCTCCACGATAGATTCCTCGCCAACTCAATCATCCGTGTCTCATAACCCCATTGGCAACCTGTCCGTTGCTCGGTCAGGTCAGCACGGGTTGGCAGCGAGGAAACCCGCCGCGATCAGCCCACCTGCACCGAGTTTATGAATGCTGTCACATCGGGCGGCACGAACGTGTAGGCTGGATAGTTGACATCCGCAATGTAGATTTTGCCGTCGATCTCCCAAACATAAATCTCCATGGCGATCAGTCCACGCAAGCGGTAGCGTATCTGCTGCTTCCCATTGGCCTCGGCAAGTTGCAGATTCGATACAGTCACCGCGTCCGAACTATTCGTCATCGTCAACGATTCAATGATCTGCGCCATCCAATCGGGTTTTGCGGCCTCGCCATTGGTTGCAGTTGAGGTCAGATCGAGGCGTCTAACCTTGGACGCCGCGTTGACGTCCAGCACCGCGACCTCGTAATTGTTCATGCCATCGTTCAATTCGTACATCGCTGCTGGCACATGGTAATCCCCGATGTACATCGCGCTCGACAGCCGGAGTGGCGCTTTGGGAAAGGCGGCACGTATCTTCGCCTCAGGATCGTAGTAACCTTGCCCTTCAACAAAATGCGCCGTATCCGCTTGTTGATTGCCGTAGTAGCCAGTTAAAGTAAGCCGCCTGACGGTATCCGTCGTGAAGGAACTAATGAACAATTGCACGGCGACGAAGAACGCTGTCATTGCCGCGATCCGTGCCGCAAAGGGACGGCGTAGAGTCGGTACGTGCGTGCGGGTCAGCAGATCGGACTGCTTCGGCAACCAACGACGTAGGACACGAATCCCTACCAGCCACGGCAAATTGATGATGGCAACACCGATCAGAAAGCCGACCAGCGCGCTATTGTATTCTTGAGGTGGATACACTTCCCGCACCATCGCCATGGTCAGGGCAAAGTTGACGAGATTTAGGGTCAAGATGCCGAGAATCACCCATCTCAAGGTGAGGCGTCTGGCAAACAAGTTATGTGTTAGCCAGATTCCGAGCACCGTATTCAGCGCGTATAGAGCTAACCAAGTAACAGGAATGGGAATGCTAACCGGTATATTGAAGCCGGAGAGGAAGGCCACGAGTACCGCGCCCAACGAACCAGTGGCGATGAGACGGATCGCCGTTGCCAACAGTGTAATCGCAGGATCGTGCTGGAATTTGCGGACATCTTCTGGCACCACATTGAAACTGAACAACAGGTTACTGTCTTCGCCACCACGCAGGGAGAAAGCCAGAATATCAAGTTTGCGCTGCAAATCCGTCCGGCAGTTCACCCATTGCAGCGAAGTCAGATGCGCTGTGTTGCCATCGATGTCGATTGGTGTGACCACAAGACACAGGATTTCACCTGCGTAGGTTACTAACCATGAGTCGATGTCCTCACGCGGGGTTTTGTCGGAGAGAATCGCGATCTGAGTATCCGCATCCGCCGCCGGAACTTCCTGATGCTGATATTTGCCCATTTTTTCACGCAGCAACCGCGCGATATTCTCATCGGCAGGGGCGTAGTGGAGGGCATACAACTTCGGGGTGCCTTCCAAGGTGTTCCGCGCCTGTTTGATCGAGTCGATGATGCGGCTGGCAACCCGTTCACGGAAACGCGCCGGAACACGCGTGGGTGGCAGCCAACGCAAGACATCGGCTGAACGATGGGTGCTGTAGCCCGCGTAGATGAACAGCAGCGCCACCGGAGCTGTCGCCAGCACGAGCACGATGGCATCGATCAGAGATTGATTGTCGTTGTACTGGCTGTAAGTGCTCCCGAATGCCTGAAGCAGACCGAGCAGCGTGATGAGCAACGCAATGAGCCAGAGTCCGCCGATGACGACGGCGGGAAAGACGGCGAGGAAACGCAGATTCTCGAAATCGATACGATGCCGCAGCAACCGCCAATAGGTAAGCGACAGCCAGCCCGCGATCGGAAGCAACAAGGCGATCACGAGCGGGCTTACCGTAGTGGACTGCGCCAAGGCAATTGTTCCCACCACCGCGCCCACGATGATCGCCAGTACGAACAAGGCGGATGTCAGCGCGATAGCCCAGATCGAACGGGGCATTCTGGTCGGGATGTTGAAACGGTTAGGGTGTGGCGCAGCGTCATGGACTTCTTCGCCAGTTTTCAACATGTCGATGAGGCGCGCCGCGTTGTCGTCAAATTTCACGCGAAAATCGATGATCGGCAGATCCTTGAGCGCATCCGGCAGATCTACGGCTTCGTAGATGCATACGTAGATCGGGAGCTGATGTGCCAAGGCATGTTCCCATTCTTGACGCACATAGGGAGATTGCACGGCTTTTTGCGAGGCAATGAGTACCAGCCGATCACTGGACGCGAGACCGCGATCAATTTCTTGCTGCCAATGGCAACCGGGGCGCAACTGTTGTAGATCAAACCAAACCGCGATCTCGCTCTCAATCAGCTTGAGACTCAATGACTCGGCAAAATGCACCTGCTGGCGTGAGTAGCTTATGAAAACGTTCGTCGTCGGAAGAGTTGACATACGCGCGACCTCATCATTCGGAAATTCATCTGAATGGAATATCCATATGGTATGGAAGCAAATACCTGCGTCAATCGACTGTAAATAGAATTAATGAGAATTTGCAGTTTTTTCTGGTTCTGTCACAGGTTGCGGCGATTTGCAAAACAGAATCCGATATGCCAATGTAGGTGAGTCTCGTACCGCATCGACCTTGCCTGCTAATCCGTAGAGCGCAGTAGTCCGTCATCATGACACGCCAAGCAATTACCCTGACTTACGAAACGTTCCAAGCCATCTGGGATCAGCATCGGCTTGGACGGGTAGAAAGCGTGATTCAAGCTAGTCGTGGCATCAACAATCCGACTTTTCTCATCAACGATCAGTACGCGATCCGGTTCGATGGGCTTGGGTTGGAAGGTCGCTCACGATTCTTCGGTGAGGCGCTCGCTTATGAACGCTTGGCGGAACATCATATTCCCGCGCCGAGGGTGATCGCTGTCGATGTCTCGAAACGCGTCGTCCCGCATGACTACCTCTTGATGACCAAAGTCGCGGGCATGACCATTGTAGATAGCTGGTCGAGCCTGACCCGCGATCAGCGCGAGCAGGTTGCCTACGAGGCGGGGCATTATCTGGCGCTGATGCATGAGATCACGTTTGAAGGCTATGGCAAGCTGAAACTGCCCGCTGCCGAGCGCTTCCCGACGTGGTACGGCTACGTGATGGATTATTTGCAGCGCTACGGTGCAGAAGCCGTAAACGACGGTATTCTCACCAATGCGCAAGGCGAGCAGTTGCAGAGAATTTTTGAGGCGCAGCGTGGGATGTTCGAGCGCGTGCAACCCGCGCGCTTGATCCATTGGGATTTTCATTTTGAGAATGTGCTGCAAGAAAATGGGCAGGTGACGGGAATTTTAGATTTCGAGTGGGCGCTGTGCGGCGATCCGGCGTTCGACTTCCGCTTGGAATGGCAGTGGGAGCAAACGTGCCCCGGCAGCAGCGGGGCGTTATATCGCGGCTATCTGGCGGCGCGTGCATTGCCGGATGATCAAGCATTGCGCGTCAGGCTGTATTCGCTGCTCGGCTTCCTCGATTGGGCAGTAGACGCGCAAAATGACGGGGAACGCGTTTGGGCACGCACCAAATTGATGGAGGGTCTAGCCGCATTTTAGCGGGGTTCTTCTGAGTTATAATTAGCGACATTGATCAATCAGTGAAGGCACCTTTCAATGACGGATATTGTCATCCATGAACCTCTTGCCTCGCGATTACAGCAAATTGCGCAACAAGAGCAGCGGAGTATCGAAGCCGTGCTTGAAACGATGCTCCAACGGTATCCACTCCTCGGAAATTTACCAACTCAAGAGCAGCTTGAACTAGAAGCCTTTGGTTATTTATCTGTGCCTACCTTGAAAAGCATTGTCCGTGAACAGATGCCCATGACACTTCAGTCGCAGATGCAGGTGTTGATGGACAAGAATTCGTTAGGTGCGATCTCGGCAGAAGAATATGAAACATTGGCACAGCTCGTTGAACAAGGACAGCAATTGATATTGCGTAAAGCGTGGGCTGCCAAAGTGCTTATGGATCGTGGAATCAGCATCACTACCGATGATTTCGCTCCTGAAAATGAATGAGCTTACATCTTGGGCCGCAACTGTTCGATTTGTGCATCAACGAGCAAATAACTGTTGCGAATATTGTCAAACATGTCAGAGAGTCACCGGGCAGGCAATGCATGTTGAGCATATTGATCCGCAAGGTGGCGATCATCCTGACAATTTATGTTTGTCTTGTCCCAATTGCAATCTCAGTAAAGCGAAACGAACAACGGCGCATGATCCTGATACGAATAGTCTTGTCCCATTATTTAATCCTCGAACTCAAAACTGGCTTGAGCATTTCCGATGGATTGAAAACGGTCAGTGGATTGAAGGGATAAGCCCAATTGGAAGAGCAACAATTATCAATCTAAAAATGAATATGGAACGTATCATCATTGCTCGTGCGATCTGGATTAGTGCAGGAAAGCATCCACCAAGATGAGAACCTTCAATGAGAAAGTCTGGGAAGTGGCACGCCATATTCCCTACGGCAAGGTAACGAGTTACGGGCGGATCGCCAAGTTGATCGGCGCTCCACAAGCGGCGCGCGAAGTAGGCTGGGCGATGGCAGCGCTCGGCAACCAGCCACACGGCGACGCTGTGCCTTGGCATCGCGTGGTCAACGGCGAAGGGCGCATCAGCATCAGCAACCACGATCATGGGGCGGATGAACAGCGCCGGTTATTGATGGCGGAAGGTGTGCTCTTTGACGGTGACAATGACCTGAAGATTTCGGGGTTTACTGCTATACTCTGGTCGCCATCGCCAGTAGAGATTCAACATCTACTCGATGAAGGGGCTGAATGAAGTGGCCTTGCATGTCGATCATCACTATCTAAACATGAGGATCGTCACGTAGTTTCCGCGTAACTTTCTCGTAGCTACGGGTTAGATCGTTCGAGCCGTATCACACGTATAACTTTGTAGTCCGGTTTTGTGGAGGAGAGCGCACTTATGAGCGTAACTGCTGTTAATTCCCCTGTGATTCGCGCTGAGGAGCGCATTAAGCCGGAAGGATTATGGCTGCGCAGCCGCAATTGGGACACGTTCTATATGACCATGAGCGTGTTTCTCGTGCCGCTGCCTTATCTGGTCTATTTGCTAGGCGTGAATTTGGGTATTCATGACGATGTGGCGCGCAACGGCGTTAACCTCGTGGTAGCGCTGCTGGTTGGTGGCCCGCACATGTATGCCACCTTCTTGCGTACAGCGCTAGACAAGAACTTCGTCAAACGCTATCCCATGTTGATCCGTTCTTCGATCATCATCCCGATTGTGGTCGTCTCGTTAGCTTTCCTGAACTTGTCGCTGCTGCTCACGATCTTCTTCTTCTGGGCATCGATCCACGTGCTGCATCAGGTCACCTACGTGGTGGAACTGTACAACCACCGCGCGACGGGCAAAGTCAAAGGTTCTGCCGTCACGCTGTGGGCACGCTTGATCGACTATGCGTTGATCCTGACCTGTCTGTTCCCGATTGCGGCGCTCAAGATCAGCCGTCAAGATTTCAGGATCGGCACGAATGACCTGACCAAGGTGATCCCCGATTTCTTCTTCACCAAGAATCCGGGCGAAGTGCCGTGGTTCTTCCTATTGATGGCGGGCTTGTTCGGGGTGGCGTTGGTCGCCTTCCTGATCAAGAGCTACATCGAATGGCGCGGCGGCTACATCCACTGGCCTAAGACCATTTTCATCCTGATTTCGGCGTTGGTGGCGGCGACGATGCCCGCGTTGGATAACCTCGATACGGCTTTCCAAGGGTTGAACACGTGGCACTCGTTCCAATATCTCGCGCTGACGTTTTACCTGATCAAGCTGCGCGAACAGAGCGGCGATCTGAATGGTGCGATGCCGACCATCCGCAAATTTGCCGCTGATAAATCCTCCGCGCGCTTGTATATGTTTAGCGCCAGCATGATCTTGGGATCGTTGGTGTTGGGGTTCGCCGTGTATATGATCGTCGGGATCGTTGACCCCAGCCGCAGCGCCAATGCACGCTTCGACACGGCCTACTACACCGCGATCTTGTGCTTCCTGTGGATACACTACTATCATGATCACTTCCTGTTCACCGACTTTGAAGCAATCGAACGGCAAACGGCTCCGGCTGCCTAGCGATCAGAACAATTCGTAACTTAGTGATGGGCGGGTCGCGACAGACTCGCCCTCTTTTTGAAAGAGATGCGATTGGTTTATTCTGAAAGATCACGGCACATACAAACCGCCAGCTTGTGGTCGCTGCTGATCTTATTCAGTCTCCTCGCTGCTACGATTCCATATTCCAGTCATGCCCAGACAGCAACGCTCACGCCGACAGTAACCTCCACCACGATGCCGGTTAGCGACGGCCTTCAACTCCAAATCGGGCAAACGGTGCAGGGCAACATCAGCCAGTCCAAGCAGCGTGACCGCTTGATCCTCTTTGGCGCGGCGGGAACGGTGGTGTCGCTCGGCATGTTCACACCGTTGGACAGCCGCCTCGTCCCGCGCATCGAAATCTACGCACCGAACGGAGAAGTCGTCGCCTCGACCACGCATCCGACGGGCGCGGTGATCCTCGGCTATCAACTGCCCGTCACGGGCGCGTATATCGTGTTCGCCAGCGCGGACGGCAACCGTACACGCGGAGCCTATCTCATCACGCTGACGGCGGGTACGGCAGTGCGCGAACTGGTACGCGGAGCCTTGACGTTAGATAGCACCCTGCGCGATGGTGCGTTGACACGGGTCGGTGATAGAGATGTGTACGAGGTCGATCTGCCCGCTAACGTTACCCTTTCCGCTAATGTGGTGCCCTATCAGAGCGCCCTCGTGCCCGTGGTCGAGATCATCGATCCGACGGGCAACCTGATGGCGCGGGCGACTGGCAGCAGCGGGCTACGGCAGGTCACGCTGACGCCTTCCATCGGGCAGGCAGGGCGCTATCAGATTCGCATCGTCGGGCAGGGGCAGACGATTGGACGCTATCTGATCTCGGTGCGCGTGATCACGCCGACAAGTTAAGGCAGCAGTTGCAGAATTCTTACGGCAATTTGCACGAAGTAACATGATTACCACTTGTGCAAAACGCCACATTGACGCTACAATAATCACGTTCTATTCTAGTGTCGCAATTTAACGGATAAGTTCTAACTACCTGATGTTGACCCTTTTGTCCTGCCCGCGTCGTGAGCGCCGTCCCCGTACCACCAGCCATAGTCTGGGCGGGCGTTCCGCGCTGTAGGGTCACGAAACAACCCAACTCGTACAGCCACCCCTCAGACCTGCCGTCTGGGGGGTTTTTATTTGTCTAAGTGGTGCGCATCGGGAGATTGCGCATCCAAGGGAGAGGAGCCTAAGCATGACTGAAGTTACTGCCGAGCCGACGACTCGCAGCACGGACAAGGTATATAACGTTGGCGTGTATGGCGCGACGGGCTATTCCGGACAGATATTGATGAGCCTGCTCAAGAAGCATCCTAACGCCAATATCGTGTTCGCCACCTCGGAAAGCTCACGCGAGATTCAGGACGGTGTCGAATTGCTGCCCGTCGCGGAAGCGCCACTAACCAGCGTAGACGCCGTTTTCCTCGCGCTACCGCATGGCGTCGCCGGACAGATCGCCGCACAAGCCGTCAGCGCAGGCGTCCGCGTGATCGATCTCTCCGCTGATCTGCGGCTAGACACGCCAGAATTGTATAAGCAGTGGTACAAGCACGATCATCCCGCGCCGCATTTGCTGCCTGCGCCGTATGGCTTGCCGGAGATCAACCGCGCCAAGTTGGTCAACGCACAGTACATCAGCAATCCGGGCTGCCACGTGACGACGGTACTGCTGGCGCTGTATCCGCTGGCAAAACAGCAAGCGCTGACGAAAGATGCCATCATCGCGGATACCAAAACGGGCATTTCCGGCGCGGGCAAGGCGCTCAAGCTGGACTCGATGTTCGTGGAAGTGTACGGCGATGTGCGGCCTTACAACGCGGGGCGTGTACATCGCCATGTGCCGGAGATCGAGCAAGAACTGCACAAACTGCAAGCTGATGTCGGCCCGCTGGTGTTCGTACCGCATATCGTGCCGATTGATGTGGGGCTGCTGGCGACGGTCTACGTCAAGGTTAAAGCGGGTTGGGATGCCAAACGGATCCGCGCAGCCTTTGAAGAAGCCTACAAGGATGAACCGCTGGTCGATCTGCTGCCTTCAGGCAAAGTCGCTCAGATCAAGCCCGTCGCGCACAAGAACAATGCCATCGTCGCGGTGGGCGATCTGGTGGGGGACACGCTGATCATCACCTCGGCGCTGGATAACCTGCGCAAGGGCGCGGCGAGTCAGGCCGTGCAGAACTTCAATGTGATGATGAGCCTCCCTGAAACGACTGGATTGCTGTAATGGCGACCCGCGACCAGATCGAAGATGTGCGGCAGGAGATTATGCGTTTTCGCGAACTGCTCAACATCATGCGCCTGAAGCTGGAAGATGGCGAAGGCGCTTACGCAAGATTATTCGATGTCGTTCCGCCCGACGCGCTGGCAGGTCTCAAAGAAAAGGATCAGCAGTGGCAGTTGGCGGAACAGATCGTCACCGATACCAGCACGCTGCGGAAAGCCGTGTTACAGACACGCTTTAACGCGCGTGAGCTGGAAAAAGCCTTTGAAGAATTACACGACATCATCGTGACTCATGCTGAGTCTACACAGGAGTAAGCGTTGACCAACGTATTGAAAATCGGCGGCAATCAGTTGGATGATCCGGCCTTCATCGCGGGCGCGGCGCACATCGTCGCCCAGATGCCGCAGCCACCCATCATCGTGCATGGCGGCGGCAAGGGCATCAAGGCGCTGCAAGAAAAGCTCGGCATTCAGGCACAGTATGTGGATGGCTTGCGCGTGACTGACCCCGCTACGCTGGAAATCGTGATGATGGTGCTGTGTGGTCAGGCGAATCTGAACATCGTCGCCGCGCTGATCATGGCGGGCGCACAGGCACAGGGCTTCAACGGCGCGGATCGCTGGCTGCTGAAAGGCCGCAAATTCCCGCACCCAACCGCCGATTTGCAACGCGTTGGCGAAGTCGAGAAGGTCAACATCGCGCTTTTGCAGGAAACATTGGCGGCGAAAGTCGTGCCCGTGATCGCGCCCGTGCTGCTCGGTGAAGATGGCGGCTTCTTCAACGCTAACGCTGATCGGGCGGCGGGCGCAGTGGCGGCGGCGCTGGATGCCGAGCAAGTCACCTTCCTGACCGATGTCCCCGGCGTGCTGAACGAGGGCAAAGTGATCACGCAGATTTCGCGCGCCGGAATCGAAACGCTGATCACCGACGGCGTGATCAAAGGCGGGATGGTGGTCAAGGTCAACGCCGCGCTGGATGCACTGTCGGCAGGCGTCAACAAAGCCATGATCACCAACTTGGACGGGCTGGCGGCGGGCACTGGCACGGTGGTGACGGGGTAAACGATGGACATCACCGCCCAACCAACGCAAGTCCGGTTATTCGAAGAACTCAGTTTGAACGCGTGGCCCGCACATCAGACATTGTGTTATGACGGTTGGATCATGCGGTTCGCGGAAGGCTACACGCGCCGATCCAATTCCGTGAATCCGATTTACCCGTCGGCACTGGCGCTGCAAGGCAAGGTCGAGCAGTGTGAGCAGACGTATCAGGCGCGGAATCTGAACCCTACCTTCAAGCTGACCGAGGCCGCGCCGGATGGCCTCGATGCGCTGTTGGCGGAACGCGGCTACGCGTATGACGCGCCGACCAGCGTGCAGACTGCCGATCTCGCTGATCTGCCCGCGCCCATGCTGACCACCATCACGCTCGATGAGCAGTTGACCGAGGCATGGCAGCGCGAATACTGCCGCCTCAATAAGGTCGATCCGCGCTTTGTGCCTGCCATGACCAAGCTGCTCAACAATATCGTACCGGAGCGCTGCTATTTGACGCTGCGGGACGGCACTGCCACCGTCGCGGCGGGGATGGCGGTCGTAGAGCACGGCTATGTGGGCGTGTATGACATCATCGTCGCGCCGGAACATCGTCAACGCGGCTTCGGCGTGCAGTTACTTTTAAATCTGTTGAGATGGGGTAAAGCACACGGCGCAAAAACGGGCTACTTGCAGGTAATGCTCAACAACACGCCCGCGCTGCGCCTGTATCACAAATTGGGCTACCGTGAAATTTACCGCTATTGGTACCGCGTAAAAGCGCAGCCATCACACTAGAAACGAACGCACCAACAATCTGAATTATCTGTATTTACTAAGCACTCAGGACTAAGCATTTTCTTCAGGAGGAGACATGAGCACCACCCAAACCGACGAGCTGACCGCTACCCAGATCATGGCGGGGGAAAAGCAGCATATCTTGCAGACCTACAAACGTGCGCCCGTCGTGCTCTCACACGGTGACGGCGTGAAAGTGTGGGACATCGAGGGCCGCGAGTATCTGGATTTCGCCGCTGGCATCGCCGTCAACGCGCTCGGTCATGCCGACGCGGGTATGGCAGATGTCTTGGCTGCGCAAGCCCGCAAGCTGACGCACACGAGCAATCTGTACTATACCGCTCCTCAGGTACAGTTGGCGGAAAAACTCACGGCGAACAGCTTTGCCGACAAGGTGTTTTTCACCAATTCCGGCACGGAAGCTAACGAAGGCGCGATCAAGTTCTCGCGCAAGTATGCCAAAGTGAACTACCCCAACGTTCACAAAACGCAGATCGTGTGCTTCGATCATGCCTTTCACGGGCGCACGATGGGATCGCTGGCGCTGACGCCGAAAGAAGCGTATCAGGCCGCCTTCCGTCCACTGATGCCGGATGTGGTGGTCGCACCATTCAACGACATTGCCGCGCTGAACACGCACATCACCGATCAGACGTGCGCGGTGTTCATCGAGCCAGTGCAGGGCGAGGGCGGCATCCATCCCGCCGATCCGAAATTCTTGGCGGCGCTCCGCACGCGCTGTAACGAAGTCGGCGCACTGCTGGTGTTTGACGAAGTGCAGTGCGGGCTTGGGCGCACGGGCGACTTGTGGGGACATACTATCGGCGGCGTCGAACCCGACATCATGACGCTGGCGAAACCGCTGGCGGGAGGTCTGCCCATCGGTGCGATCCTCGTGACGGATGCCGTCGCCGCTGTGATGGGCTACGGTGATCATGGCAGCACGTTTGCAGGTGGCCCGTTGGTGTGCGCAGTGGCTTCGCATGTGTTCGACCGCATCAGCAAGCCCGCCTTTCTGACGCACGTCAAGGAAGTGGGCGCTTATATGATGGATCGGCTGCAAGAAATCAACAGTCCTCTGATCAAGACGGTGCGCGGGCGCGGCTTGATGGTCGGCGTTGAATTCAACACCGAAGTCGAACCCATCATTAAGAAGGGCGTCGACAACGGTCTACTGCTGGTCGGCGCTGGTGTCAATGTGCTGCGGCTCGTCCCGCCCCTGATCCTCGAAAAGGGACAGGTTGACAGCTTAGTTGAGCGGATCACAGGAATCCTAACAACGCTCTAAGAGCGTTTATAATGGTGATCATCATTTACGGACGATGATGAGCAAAATGCTATGCCAGTTCACATGGAAATTCGAAACGAGGGACGCTTAGTTTATTGGGATTTCAGCGATCCGTGGGATTTGGCAGAAGCCCTAGGTTTGTTGAAGACGGTGGAACGGCACATGAGCGAAGCGACGTTTCCAGTTTACTCATTTGTAGATCTGCGCAACGCTCGGCGCATCCCAAGCGGCGTACTCGGTCTGCCCCGGTTAGTGAATTGGCATTTACCCAACGGACGCGATGTGGTGTTTGTATCCAACTCACATGCGATCCGTGCAATGGTACAGTTGCTTTTCCGTTTGGCGCGGTCAGAACGGTACGCGGTCTTTGACGACTATGATCAGGCGTGGAATCTTGCGCAACAGCTATTGGCTTCCACCGCGAAAACAGGGAAATTCAAGCTTAATACGCTTAATGACAAGGTAAGGTAAAACTCGTGAGTGAACAGCAGTACAACAAGGTGGTCTTGGCTTACAGTGGTGGCCTCGATACCTCCGTCATCGTCCCGTGGTTAATCGAAACCTATAACGTAGAAGTGGTGTGCTTCACCGCTGACTTGGGTCAAGAAGAAGAACTTGACGGCCTTGATGAGAAGGCTAAGAAATCGGGTGCCAGCAAGTGCATCATCCGCGATCTGCGTCATGAATTCCTGACCGATTTCATCTTCCCGACCATGCGCGCCGGGGCGATCTATGAGCGTGAGTATCTGCTCGGCACGTCGTTCGCGCGTCCGCTGATCGCGCTGCACATGGTCGATGTGGCGGAGCAAGAAGGCGCGGATGCCGTCGCACACGGTTGCACAGGCAAAGGCAACGATCAGGTGCGCTTCGAAGTGTCCGTGATGGCGCTCAACCCCAAGCTCGGCATCATCGCACCGTGGCGCGACGATAAATGGTTCATCCGCAGCCGTGAGGACGCCGTCGAATACGCGGAAGAACGTAACATCCCCGTCACCGCTACGCTCAAGTCGATCTACAGCCGTGACCGCAATATGTTCCATATGAGCCATGAAGGTGGCCCGCTGGAAAACCCATGGAACAAGCCTGAAGAGTCGATGTTCACGCTGACCAAGAGTCCGATGGACGCGCCAGACGAATCGGAAGTGATCGAGATCAATTTCGAGGAAGGCTATCCGGTCGGTTTGAACGGGCAGCGCATGGAACCGCTTGAACTGTTCACGACGCTTAATAAACTCGGCAGCAAGCATGGCATCGGACGCGTCGATCTGGTCGAAAATCGGCTGGTGGGCATGAAATCGCGCGGCGTGTACGAAACCCCCGGTGGGACGATCCTCTACAAGGGGCACCAAGCGTTAGAAAGTGTCTGCTTGGACAAAGCCACGCTGCACCAAAAGCTGCAATTGGGACTCAAGTATGCCGAGATCGTGTACAACGGTCAGTGGTACTGCACCCTGCGCGAGGCGCTCGATGGCTTTATCAACGTCACGCAGCGCAACGTCACGGGCGATGTGAGGCTGGAACTGTACAAGGGCAACGTGATCCTGACGGGTCGCCGTTCGCCAAAGAGCCTGTACCGCGAAGATTACGCGTCGTTCGGGCAAATGGACATCTACAACCAGAAAGACGCCGAGGGATTCATTCACCTGTTCGGACTGCCTAACAAGGTTGAAGCGCTGTTGGCGTTGGATGGCGGCAGTCCCAGCAAGTATCGCCAGCCAGATTACGATAAGTTCAAGCGCGACTAAGCTATCGATACGTTCCAGAGGGGCGAACATGACGCTTTGCCCCTCAACATCCACGTTCCGTGTAATTCGCAGCTATCCCATTTTTTAAGGATTGTTCCATGTACGAAGTGAGTGACTCAATTGGCGTCGTGGCGGGGTTCCGAGTAGCGGGCGTGGATGCTGGCTTGCGCAAACAACCCGCGCCCGATCTCGCCCTGATCGTGATGGATGCTCCCGGCGCGGCGGCGGGCGTGTTCACCACCAACCACGTCAAAGCCGCCCCCGTACTGCTCGATCAGGCCGTCCTCAGCCAGCACGCCGCGCATATCCGTGCCGTGTTGATCAATGCCTCTTGCGCCAACGCGTGTACGGGCGAACCGGGGCTGGCGAATGCCAAGCAGACGCAAGCATGGGTGGCGGAAGCCATCGGCTGCGCGGCAGAGAACGCGTGCACCTGGTGGATGTCTACGGGCGGATTGGGCGTGCAGTTGCTGATGATGGAAAAAGATGCAAGCGGGTATCCCCGCCGCCGCCCACCCTCGATGCCGATAACTGGACGGTTACGACGCGCGCGATCATGACCACCGATACCAAGCCTAAATCCGCCAGCCTGACCGCGAACGGGATCACCATCGCGGGTATCGCCAAGGGCGCGGGCATGATCGCCCCGAACATGGCGACGATGTTGAGCTGTGTGGTCACAGACGCAGTGATCGACGCACCGCTGCTGCAAAAAGCCCTCATGGAGGCGACTGGTAAGAGCTTCAACCGTGTGGTGATCGACGGCGACATGAGCACCAACGATTCGCTGCTGCTGCTGGCGAGTGGACGCAGCGGCGTAACCATCAACGAGGCAAACTATGCCATGTTTGTCGAGATGCTGACCGCCGTGTGCGAGAATCTGGCGCGTAAGATCGTGCGGGATGGCGAGGGCGCGACACGCTTTATCACCATTCACGTCACACACGCCGCGAACGCACACGATGCCCGTGAGATCGCCAATACCATCGCCATCTCGCCGCTGGTCAAGACGGCCTTCTACGGCGGTGATGCCAATTGGGGACGCATCTTCATGGCGGCGGGGCGCGCTGGCGTGCTGATGGATCAGACCAAGGCGTCGCTGTGGTACGACGACCTGCAACTGGTGCAGAACGGCTTGCCGCTGAATTATGACGAGACGCGTGCCAACCAGCTCGCCGCGCAGCCCGAAGTCACTGTCACGCTCGATCTCGGCATGGGCAGCGCCGACGCGATCATCTGGACATGCGACCTGAGCCATGAATACGTCAGCATCAACGGGCATTACCGCACCTAGCCTAAACTTAGGCCGTGGTGCCTGAATATCGCCGGGGCGAGACGTGTCTCGCCCATTGACCATCCCACCGTCCATGCTGTAAGTTCACCAAGCCGATGGTAGTCAAAACCGTTTTTTCGCACGAAGATTTCCGCGCCATTCTAGCCGGGTACAACTTGGGGGATTATCTCACTTCCGAGCCGTTTACGTCCGGCACCGTGCAAACGAATTATCTGCTCCGCACGACATCCGGCAACTTCGTATTCAGGTACTATGAGAATCGCACGCACGGATCGGTGATCTTCGAAACCAATCTGATCAAGTATCTAAATGATAAGCATTTCCCTTGTCCCGCCGTATTTCGCAACAGACATGGACGGACAGCGAACAGCTATCAAGGGAAGCCTTTTGCCATTTTCGAGTTTGTCGAAGGCAGCCATTTACAAAATCCTACCGAGCGGCAGAAACGCCAGCTCATCCAGAAGGTGGCGGAACTACAAATCCTCACCAGCGGCTATCGACCCGCACATACCCAAGACCGCTGGAACTATGGCGTCGATCTCGCCCGGACGTTAGCGCAAGCCAGTGCCGCCAACCTCGCCACGCCCAATGCCGCCGCTAAACTGCGCTGGTTCGAGGCCGAATTGCAAAACCTGCGCCTTCCCCGATCGCTACCTAAGGGGATTTGTCACTGCGATTTTCATTTTTCCAACGTGCTCTACAAAGATGGTGAATTCAAGGCGTTGATCGACTTCGATGATGCCAATTACACGTATCTCAGCATCGACCTTGCCAGTTTGCTCAACCCCTTTATCCCCGCGTTTGAATGGAATACGTGGCAAACCTTCCCCAAGGATGCGGAGATACTTAACTTTGCCGAGGCACGCTGGATTGTTCAGGAATATCACCAGCAGCGGCCTTTGAACGCCAGCGAAAAACGCCACCTATTCGACATGGTGAAACTGCTGATCCTGTTTGATTGCCTCTGGTGGTTCAAGCGTGGACAGGTGGATGATTTTTACGAGCGACGCAAAATCGATTGTTTGAATACGTTTGGTCGCGACCGCTTTTATGCGGCTCTCATTGGCTGAAAACTACCCCGATCCAAGTTTCCATATCTGATTTATCAGTTTTTTTCCGCACCTGTCGCTTGTTACGTGCATCATGCCAGTTTGTGAGTTACGTCACTAGGCCACAGGTATCTAGTTGTGGTGAAATAGTAGTGTGGGTAAATCTCCAATTCAAAGTGTAGTTAATTTTACGTTTTCATGATGTCCCGGCGCACGACATACAAGGGTCGCCTATTCGTTAGGCATTTCCCGCAGTTTCTCTTGAGGCTGCTGAAGTCAAATCTGTTCGTGTTTCTGTGCCTGTGGGTGCCCATCAGCACACCGCTGACTTGCCAGATTCACGGGCTGATGTTGTATATGCCGCCTACCATGAGCAGTCATCATCAGCCCATGAAGATGGGGGATGCCATGCCTGACATGGAAGACGCCGCATCGAGTGGACATCAACTCGTGCCCGTGCATCGTACGCTGGCAAACAATATGCTGCTGATGCAGATGATGATCTTGGCTGTCCCTCTGACGAAGCTGGTCACCATGTTGCTCGGACGTGAGAGACTGCACTTACTTGAGGAGATCTTCCCGATGCCCAGAACGATCACCCCGCCGATTCCACCGCCGCGCCTGTGTTTTGCCTGACCTTTGTTCACTTTTGCCTAATTTCATGTCTATTTTCAGGAGAACACACGATGAAACTAGTTCGTATGCTCATGGTTATCAGCGCGGTGGCGATGCTGATCCTTTCCGGCAGCCATCACACGATGGCTCTTGAGGGGGCACATGTTCAGTTTGTCCACCTCGCACCATCGGTCGCCAGCGTCGATATTTATGTCGGTGATCAGCCCGTCGTTCAGGGGTTGGCCTACAAAGCAGTCTCCAACCCGGTGATGGTTGAAGGCGCTGAAATCAAGGTTCAGATCGTACCTGCGGGCGGGATGCTGATGAACGCGCTGACGTCGGAGCCGATCACGGTGACGCTGGATATGGCACAGTCAAGTATGGTCGTCGCGCTGGTGGGTTCGTCGGCGGACAATACGTTAGGGTTAGTGCCGCTGGCGGGTGAACTACCCTCCACGATGCAAACAGTCGGCGCGGCTTCGGCGGGGAACATCAAGATTTCCGGCGCGTGGGCACGCCCAACTGCCGTAAAATCGATGGCTGGCATGGGTGATATGGCGACACCAGAAGCGACCACCGATAGTATGGGCGGGATGGGCGACATGGCGACGCCAGAAGCAAGCATGGGTAGCTCCGAGATGTCGATGCCCACCAGCGCCGCTTATATGTTGATCGAAAACATGGGGGATACTGACGATAAACTGGTTAGCGTCGCCTGTGATGCCGCGAAACTGGTACAGGTTCACCAGACGGTGATCGAGAATGAAGTTGCCAAGATGCAAGAGGTCGAAGGTGGTCTGGTCGTTCCGGCGAAGAGCAGCGTAGAGCTGAAACCGGGCAGCTACCACATCATGCTCATGCAAATGCAGCGCGATCTCGTCGTGGGCGATGTCATCACGGTAACGCTGACCTTCGAATCCGGCACCACGCTGGAAGTCACGGTACCCGTCAAGCAAATGTAACGTCAACGCAGTGGGCTGGTTTTCTCACAGAAACCAGCCTCACTGATCACTTCTGTCCGGGTTGGCCTTGACCCGGACACTTATCGACTCGGAACTGTATGCATGAGATAATGTGGATGGAGAGTATGACAATGTCAAGATTTATGAAAGCGTTGTGGCTGATTTCAACACTCGTAGGATTAACGCTTGCCGGATGCAGTGGCGCACCAGCCGCGCCGACCGTCAAACTAACGCCCACGCCAGCACCGGGGGGAATCATCCCCGTCGATCCGCCTGTCGCGTTGACCGATTTTTCGCTTGCCAACAGCCAGAATGGCACGACCACACTCAAAAATTGGTCAGGCAAGTTCACGCTGGTCACGTTTGGCTACACGCATTGCCCTGATGTTTGCCCGATCAATCTGGCCTTGTTTCGCCAACTGCATATCAAGCTGGACGCAGAGTCGGATCAGATAAATTTCTATTTCGTCAGCGTCGATGGCGAACGTGATACGCCGGCTGTGTTAGCCAAACACCTCCCGCTGTTCGATGAGGCGATCATCGGCTTGACGGGCACAGATGACGCTGTTCAGGTGCTAACCAAGCAGTTCGGCGTGACCTACAAGCTCGAAAAGACAACACCCGACCAGACTGACTATGCGGTCACCCATACGGCTTCGTCGTTTCTCGTAGATCGGCAGGGACGCATCCGCCGTGTGTATGCGTATGGCTACGATCCAGAGTTAGTGTCCAAAGATATTCAAGCACTGATCCAACAAGGGTAATGAGCGCTACGGGAGACGTATTGATGGAACATTCTCAGAAACCGACGACGCCTATAGCGCTGCATGTGCCCAAGCGAACGGTATTTATCATGCTTGGTGTAGCGGTGGCTGTGGTGGTTTTGATCGTGAGTAGTACGCTGGTTGTCCAGAATCAGGCTAACCAGATCGAGGCGATCAACGCCTATCAGACGCAGTGCTATATCGGGACGTTGGGCGCGGAAAGCTACGTGTTCATTTACGCATATTACGGCACCTCCACCCCGAAGCCGACCTACACGCCGATCACGATGGCGCTCACGGAACGCGCCAACGATCCGCACGCCAGTCGCGATCAGACGATGGTCGCTATGTCGCCGTTGGCTAGCGCCACGCCCGCTGCCGTCTCGACGCTGTACCTCCAACCCGATGCCAAGCGCGGTGAGATTGTCTTTAACGGCGTAGGCAACTGCTTCGCGTGCCACGATACGAAATTGGGGATCGGGCAGGTGGGGCCGTCATTGATGAATATTCCGCTGATCAGCCAAGCCCGCGTTCCGGGCGTCGCGCCAGAGTTGTACTTGAAAGAATCGATCCTAGCGCCGAATAACTACATCGTCCCCGGTTTCGCGCCGGACGTGATGCCCAAGAACTACGCAACCAACCTGACTAACATCCAGATCAATGACCTGATTGCGTATATGATGACCCTCAAATGATCGATGGCTCGATGCGATAAGGACCGGATCGTCATGCGGTACGCAAAGGTTATGCTCATCGGCTGGGTGAGCATAACCCTATTATTGATCGCGGCTTTGATCGCGATTTTTTCAGCGGCGGATTCGACATCGACGCGCGCGCTGAGCGCTCAGCGGGCAGCAAACTACGTATGGCAGTTGCCACCCGGTTTCCCAGTGCCGAACGTGCCCGTCGACAACCCGATGAGCGAGGCCAAAGTCAAGCTCGGACGTTACCTGTTCTACGATCCGCACCTGTCCAGCGATAGTTCGTATTCGTGCGCCTCGTGTCATTCGCCGGAGGTGGCCTTTAGTGACAGCCGTCCGGTAGCTATCGGCGTGACGGGGCAGAAGCATCCGCGCAATACGCAGGGGCTGACCAACGTGGCCTACTATACCACGCTGACGTGGGCGAATCCGGCGCTCACAAGCATCGAGCAGCAAGTGCTGATGCCGATGTTCGGGGAAACCCCCGTTGAGATGGGCATGGCGGGACACGAAGAAGCAATTCTTGGCTATTTCCAGCGGAGCAACGTTTACCGTCAGATGTTTGCCGACGCTTTCCCCGATGAGCCGGATGCGATCAATTATCAAAGTGTCAGCATGGCGCTGGCCTCGTTCAGCCGTACACTGATCTCCGGCAATTCGCCGTATGATCGGTACACATTTCAAGGGGATCAAACGGCTTTGTCACCCTCTGCGTTGCGCGGCATGAAGTTGTTCATGTCAGATGCGTTAGCGTGCAGTCAGTGTCATGCGGGATTCAACTTCACGCTGGATACCAGCTATCAAGGCGCGCCCGCTGTCGAATCACCGTTTTTCAACATCGGCTTATACAACCTCGACGGCAAGGGCGCGTATCCAGCCGATAATACAGGGCTGGCAGCGACAACCCATCGCGCCGAGGACATGGGGCGCTTCCGCGTGCCAAGTTTGCGCAATGTCGCGCTGACCGCGCCTTACATGCACGATGGCAGTTTGTTGACGCTCAAGGATGTCCTCGGCTTCTACGCGGCGGGCGGACGTACCAGCCCGTACCAGAGCGAACTCATCAAAGGCTTCACGCTGACCGATCAGGATGAGCAGGATCTGCTGAACTTCCTCCACAGCCTGACCGACGATCAATTCGTCAACGATCCGCGCTTTAGCAACCCGTTCACCATCACCGCCTCGGAGGAAAGTCCCTGATCATCCGGATAACGTAGTGGGAACAAATCGCAAGGGCGGCGCGTCGTAGGGATAACATGTTCTTTGCTGCACCATGATTTGGAGGTTCGCGCGACATGTCTCCCCTGCGAAAATCGCATCGACCACTGGCGGCGTTTCTTGTGTTGTTCTCGCTATTCGTCATGAGCGTATTCACGCTGCCTATGCACGTGTCCGCTTACTGGTGGGCAACCCTGACTCCGACTGCGCCCCCTCTCGTCCAAATCGCATATCAAGGCGGGATGTGCGCAGATCACGCGTGTTATTCATCAACGACCATTTATCGAGATGGCAGTGTGGGTTACTACCGACAAGGCGGCTATGTTGTAACAGGTTTTGAGGGGATTGGAAGACTTGATCGAGCCTCTATTGATAGGCTAGAGTCGCTGATTGAAACGACGGATATTGCCACTCTCAGAACGACCAAATTTACTGATATATGCCCAACTGCCTATGACGGTAGCGAAACTGTATATACTTTCTATCGCAGTAAGGGGACTGAGATCATTTCCAATTGCGAATATGTCATCGACCATTCACATCCCTTAATTAAGGCGCTGGACGCGGTATTGCAGCGTGCCGAGGCTGTGATCACCCCGATCGTGACATCTACGTCTCTCCCGTCCATCACGCCGACCACGGTAGCTACGCCGCTGCTCGAAGCGCTGCGGCAGAAATTGGCGACAGGTTGGCACTGCGTTCGGGCAACCGTAACATACGAGGGATCGCTTTACCGCTTTGACTGCCAGATCGCACCGGCTACAAGCGTTTTGGTCACATTCCAACAGTTCGAGACGGAAGCGGATGCCCAACGCGCCTTTCCGCTGATCCCCAACGCCGTGACGACCACATTTCATGGCTTTCCAGCGGCGACTGGCATTACCAGCAAGACAGAGCATGAAACTGTCGAAGTGTTCGTGATCCAAGCGCGGCGGGTCATCGTCACGATTTACAGCCATCTCGAATTTATCTATGGCTTACACGCCGCCGATGCCGCCGAAAGTGTCTATTGGGCAGCGCTTGACCTTGGCATGGTGGATTTTCAACCGATCCCGACACGGACACCCATGCCCTAGCAGCGCAGGAAAGGCGCTGTTTCGAACTGCTGCCGAAGTCTGCTAAAATTGCGCTATGATCACTACGAGAATCATGCATGTCCATCGTTATCAGCGTTGAGTATCGCGATGCCAATGGGCAGTGGCAACCTATCGAGCTTGATTTTGAGGGGCATCTGGCAGGGCACGAGGTGGCGCGCGTCCAACTGTGGGGAGCGCCGATCATGCACCAACTAGGGTTGAAGTTGCTGCCCCAACTTGCCACCGGTCAGCCCTTGATCGTAGAAGGGGTGGAACTGGCACAGCTAGAAGCCGAAGCCAGACTCGTGCTCGACAACGTGCCAATGATTATCGCTAACACCACCTACCCTAGAGACAAGAGAATACTGATCCACCGCGCCGAAAATATCTTGTATGCCGTCTTGAACGCTCAAGCCTATGTTGGGCGTGTGTGGATCGGTTAGGAGCACTGAACTTTCATGACATCCCGACCATCGCGTCCGATGCGCGGTTTTGCCGGATTCGCGGCGGGCAAGGGTACCATCCGCGTACCGAGCGCTTTTTTCAGCGACCTGCTGCCTCTGATCGATGATCTGGCGGAGTTGAAGGTTACTGTCTACGCATTCTGGGCGCTGCAACAGCACGAGAGCGAACACCGCTATCTGCGCCTCAGCGATCTGGTTGAGGATCAATTGCTGTTAGCAGGGTTAGCTGAGGATGCGCCGACGCAGCGTAAGCTCCTGATCCATGCGCTGGAACGTGCTACGGCACGCGGTACACTGCTGCACGTGCATGTTCCCGCTACACCACCCGAAGAATTGTATTTCATGAACACGGATAAAGGGCGCAAAGCCGTCACCGCGCTGGAAAATGGCGACTGGCAGCCCGGCAACGCGCACCAACCCGTCGGCCTGATCGTGGAACGCCCTAACATCTTCGCGCTGTATGAGCAGAATATCGGCCCGCTGACGCCGCTGCTGAGTGAGATGCTGCGCGACGCCGAGACCAGTTATCCGCCGGAGTGGATCACGGACGCGGTCAAGATCGCGGTGGAGAATAATAAACGCAGTTGGCGCTATGTGGAAGCCATCCTCAAGAGTTGGGCGACGGAAGGCCGCAACAATAGCCGCGTCAGCAAGAGCGAAAAAGAAGATGTGAACCCGTATTTGCAGGATGAGTATTTCCGCCGCCGCGAGGAAGAATGACGCGGCATGGAGACGAACTCAGGATGACCAACACGCGATCATCCTGAGCAGACTATGATTACAATTCGCGTTGTGGAAATGACTCGACTGGAGGTGCGTCCTGCATGTGCTCGACGTTGTCAGCCTCGTTGCCATTATCGCTCATGTGGCGCAGACTGAGACCCAAGCGGCGGGCGGTGCCGTTGATGTTCAGGATGCGGGCGCGGACACGTTCCCCCTCTTTGACCACGTTGCGTGGATGTAGGAAACTACCTTCCGCTAACTCGGAGACGTGGATCAGCCCTTCGAGGCCATCCTCGACGCAAGCGAACGCGCCGAAATCCACTACGTTGGTGATCAAGCCTTCCACGATCTGACCGATCCGGTAGCGCTTCTCGACAGTTTCCCACGGATCAGGCTGCAAGCGCTTCAGACTGAGCGCCACCCGCCCTTGATCGCGGCTGATCTCCATCACATAGACCTTGATGTTGTCGCCACGATTCAAAATATCTTTCGGATGACCAACTCGTCCCCAACTTAGCTCACTAATATGGATCAGTCCTTCGAGGCCGCCGAGATCGACAAACGCCCCGAATTCGCACAGGTTGGTGACATGGCCTTCGTAAATATCGCCCTTGCGTAAACGATCTAAAATATCGGCACGCGTGCCCGCTTGCACCATCGCGGCACGCTCGGAGAGCACCAAACGGTTTTGCGGCTGGTTCAACTCGATCACGCGGAGGGTCAGCATTTGCCCCACCCGCGCGGAGAGTTCGCTGCGTCGCGCTTGACCATCGGGCACATTGGGGAATTCCATTAGTTGGCTGGCAGGCACAAAACCGCGTAGGCTGCTCCACTGTACGAGCAAGCCGCCCCGGTTGTAGCCGATCACGGGCAATTCAACGACCCGATCTTCGACATAGGTGCGTTGAACCGTCTCCCAATCTTGCGCTTCATCGTGGGGTTCCCCCGCTTCGGGCACTGTCACTTCGTACGTTTCCCAACTGGAGCTAGAACGTGGCTTGCTGCTGCTCAATTCCCCCTCGCGCAGCAGTGCCGCCCAATAGCTCTCATCTGGTGGTGGTGGAGGCGGTACGTAATCAGCCCGATGCGCGTCGGCTGGGGTTACCTTCCGTCCCGGTGTACCCGAAGAGTGTCCATTCTGCCTATCCATAATTACTTCCAGTGCCGCCCACATTCGCTAAAATTTACGAGTTCTTTACAATGCGCCATTATAAGAGCGCAGTTTTGCCTTGTCAAACAGTCAACACCGTAGGTAAATCGCACAAAAGTGGTGGTTCGTGGCGAATTTTTTACGTTTGAACGGCAATCGGCAGACGGCTATAATCTCCACCACTATTAGGAAAAGGCAAAGATGTATAAACAACAACTCATTGACAAACTATCCAACAAGTCCGCGACGATTGGTATTATCGGCTTGGGGTATGTTGGGTTGCCCTTGGCGGTCGCATTTGCCGAGGTCGGGTTCAATGTGATTGGACTGGATCTGAGCACCGAGAAAGTCAAGATTCTCAACGACGCGCAGAGTTATATTCCCGATATTCCCACAGCGCAGCTCGGCCCACTCGTCAAAGCAGGTAAATTGCGCGCCACCACCAGTTACGCCGATCTGCGTGAGGTGGACGCGGTAAGCATCTGCGTGCCGACGCCACTGACCAAGACTAAAGACCCTGACATGAGCTACGTCATCAGCGCCAGCGATTCGATTGCCGAGATCGCGCATCCCGGCATGTTGATCGTGCTGGAAAGTACCTCGTATCCCGGCACCACGGACGAGATCACCGTGCCGCGCTTGAAGGCCAAGGGCTTGGAACCGGGGAAAGACGTATTTATTTCATTTTCGCCGGAACGCATCGACCCCGCTAACAAGAAGTGGCATGTGCGGAACACGCCCAAAGTGATCGGCGGCGTGACCGAAGCGTGCCAAGAAGTGACGTGCCTGTATTACGGCTCGATTGTCGATACCGTCGTGCCAGTATCCTCCCCCACCGCCGCCGAAATGGTCAAACTGCTGGAAAACACCTTCCGCGCGGTCAATATCGGCTTGGTCAACGAAGTTGCCCTGATGTGCGATAAGCTCGGTGTTGACGTGTGGGAAATCATCCGCGCCGCGACCTCCAAGCCGTTCGGTTTCATGCCGTTCTACCCCGGCCCCGGCCTCGGCGGACACTGCATTCCCATCGATCCGCTGTACCTGAGCTGGAAGCTCAAGACGCTGAATTACACGTCGCGCTTTATTGAACTGGCTAGCGAGATCAACACTGGAATGCCGGAATACGTGATCGAGAAGGTGATGACCGCGCTGAACGACGAATCGAAGGCAGTGCGTGGCTCCAAAGTGGTGGTGTTGGGCGTGGCCTACAAGCGCGATGTGGACGATGTGCGGGAAAGCCCCGCGCTGGACATCATCCAACTACTGGAGGAGAAGGGCGCGCAGGTCAGCTATCACGATCCGTTCGTCGCGTCGATCCGCTTGGAGCACGACCGCCGCATGGAATCAACCGCCCTCAGCGAGGACTGGCTGAAAACGGCTGACTGCGTGCTAGTCGTGACCGATCACACCGTATTTGACTATGCGTGGATCGCCGGACACAGCCATTTGATCGTGGACACACGCAACGCGCTCGGTCAATTCAAGCGTCAAAACGGCAGCGGCGCTCGGATCGTCGGACTGTAAGGCTCGTTCCCCTCGTCCCTTTCTGGGCGCGGTGTTCGGAAAGGGACACACGGTAATTCTGAATGCGCATTTTCATTGCGTCGGGCATTTTTCATCCTGATTCGGGCGGGCCAGCCACCTATTTATATCGTCTGCTACCAGAACTCCAGCAGCGCGGTCATGAGGTGCGGGCGCTGGCCTATGGCGATACGCCTGCGTCAGGGTATCCGTATCCGCTGACGCGCATTCCGTTCCAGTTCTTGCCGATCCGCCTCGCCAAATACGCGTTGGCCTATCGTCGGGGCGCGGCGTGGGCGGATCTGGTCTACTTGAACAGCCTCGGTTTGCCGCGTTCAGGAGCCGGAGCCAAACCCAAGGTGATGAAGGTCGTGGGTGATTACGCGTGGGAACGCGCGGTCAATCGCGGTTGGCTGCCAGCGACCGAGGATATTGACGCGTTCCAGACCACGACGTACAACCCGCGCATCGAAGCCTTCAAGGCTGCCCGCGCCCGCGAAGTTCAGCGCGTAGATCGCGTGATTGTACCAAGCGACTACCTGCGGAGGATGGTCATCGGTTGGGGTGCTGATCCGGCGCGGGTGCAGGTGATCTATAATGCGCTGGACAGTCAGACCTATGATCAGCCAATGACGAAGGCACAGGCACGTCAGCAGCTTGGTTGGCAACCTGATGGACGCTATCTATTCACGGCGGCGCGGCTGACGGCGTGGAAAGGCGTCGATTATCTGATCGATGCGCTGGCGCACGTGCCCAACGTGAGACTGATCGTGGCGGGCGACGGGCCGCATAAGATCGCGCTCGAAGCTCGCGCCAAGGCCGCGAGCGTGGATGTTCAGTTCGTCGGCAAAGTACCACATGACCGCATGGCGGCCTATATGCGGGCAGCAGATTATCTGGCCTTATATTCCGGCTATGAGGGACTCTCGCACACTATCCTAGAGGCGCTATATGCGGGAACGCCCGTGATCGCCAGTGATCGGGGTGGCAATCCGGAAATTGTGCAGTCGGGAGTCAATGGCTTGTTGGTCAAGCATCCCGATTTACCCGCGCTGATCGAGGCGTTACAGACAGCTTTTGATGCTGATACGCCGGAAAAATTGGCAGCGGGCACAGCACACGGACTGGATCGTTTCACATGGTCTACATTGGTCAATCAAACTGTCGAGGCGCTGGTAAGTACGGCGCTTTCCGGGCGCTCTAACTGAGTGCCTCACCGTGATTTTATCTCATTGGAGAACCTTGATGACTGCTCCCTCGCAAGTCATACAACCTGCAAAGCCTATCGCAGCCGCGCCTAGCCGCACCCCCTTATGGATTGGCCTGTCGCTGTTAGCCACTTATGTGATCTGGGGATCAACCTATTTCGCGATTCGGATCGGGCTGGAGAGCTTCCCGCCCTTCTTGATGATCGGATTGCGCTTCACCGTGGCAGGCAGCGTACTCTATGCCGTGCTGCGCTGGCAAGGTAGCCCCGCGCCGACTCGTGGGCAATGGGGACGGGCGGGCATCGTCGGGGCGTGTTTGATCGGAGGTGGGATGGCGATGAGCGCGTTCGCAGGGCAATACATCGCGTCTGCCCTTGTCGCATTGATCGTGACGACATCGCCACTGTGGACAGCCTTGTTCGCGGGATTGTGGGGCGAATGGCCCAGCCGCCAAGAATGGATCGGACTGGTGCTCGGCTTGATCGGCACCGGACTACTGAGTGCGGGTGGTGATACCTCCGCAACCTTATTTGGCATTGTTTTGGTGATCGCCGCCGCTGCTGCATGGGGATTAGGGTCTGCGTGGAGCCGCCAGCTCGATCTGCCCGATGGGTTGATGGCGACCGCCGCGCAAATGCTGATCGGCGGTGTGATCGTGCTGGCGGTCAGCCTCGTGCGCGGGGAACGTCTCACCGCCGCGCCGACGCTTGGCCCGCTGCTGGCGCTGGTGTACTTGATCACCTTTGGCTCGTTGATCGCGTTTTCCGCCTATAACTACTTGCTGAAGCATGTCCGCCCCGCGCTGGCCGCCAGCAATTCTTATGTCAATCCGGTCATCGCGTTGGGGTTGGGCGTGGGTTTCGCGGGCGAACAGATGCCGTCTACGCTGTGGCTGGCGCTGCCGCTGATCTTGGTTGGCGTGGGCTGTGTGCTGCTGCGCAAACAAGCCCCCGCGAAGGACGAAACGGCCTGATGCATGTTTTGATGATCAGCCTCGATTCTGCGATCTTGACGCAGCATATTGGCAATTCGCGTACGCGTCACGAATTTTACGCTGAACAAGTCGGACGCTTGAGCATGGTGATCTGCAATCGCCGCGCCAGAGGCACTTTGCAGCCGTATCAATCCGAGCGCGTGACGGCACAGCCCATCAACGCGCGGACTTACCTCCATTATGTACTGGATGGCTATCGCTGTGCGCTCCGGCTGATCGCGCAGTTTCCCGACCAGCCGATAGACTTGATCACGACGCAAGAGCCATTCCTGACCGCGTTGATCGGACTGCTGCTCAAGCGTCGTTTGAACGTCCCACTGATCATTCAGGATCATTCCAGTTTCCTCGAAAGCGAGCAATTCGCGGCGGAGCGCTGGCGCAATCGGCTGCTGCGCTGGTTAGCCATACAGACGCTGCCCCGCGCGGATGCCGTGCGCGTTGTGAACTGGCAGGAGAAAGCGGGCTGTGTGCGCCTCGGCTTGCCATCCGAACGCGTCTGCGTGATCCCGCTGGTGCCGACGCTGCACCCCTTCGCCACACGTAACGTAGATGACCAGATTCAGACGTGGCGGCAACGGATCGACGCGACGGCAGAGACCCCGATCATTTTGTGGGTGGGGCGGCCTGTCGCGTTCAAAAATCTGCCGATGTTGATCCGCGCATTTGCCCGTGTGCGTGACCGTTGCCCCGCCGCCAAATTGGTGCTGGCGGGCGACATGACCGGAACCGACATTCCTGCGCAGATCGTGGCGGCGGATTTGGGCGCATCGGTGTACCTGCCCGGTGCGGTAACACACGATAAGCTGCCCGCCTTGTATCAGACCGCTACGCTGTACGCGCTGTCCAGCAATTACGAAGGGTTGCCCGGTGTGCTGTTAGAAGCCAGCGCCGCCAGTTTGCCCATTGTCAGTACCGCTAATAACGGCTCACGCGATCTGCTCACGGACTCGGAGACGGGCATCTTGACGCCGATTGGCGATGAGACGGCGATGGCAGACGCAATTCTCGCGTTGATCAACGATCCTGAACGGCGACGCAAATTGGGAAATTCCGCCCGTGAGCATGTTTTTTATGCCTTTGACGAAACTCGGCTGCTGACGCGCTGGGTGGACATGTGGCGGGATGTCGCCGCCGGGAGAGCCTCATCCGACTCCTGATGATCACCCAGAAACTCGATTCCACTGACCCATTGCTGGCCTTCACGGTCGAGTGGGTACGGCGGTTGGCGGTACGGTTGGAGCATCTGGATGTGCTGTGCCTTGAGGTCAAGATTCCGCCAAGTGAGCTACCTGCCAACGTCACGGCATGGTCGATGGGGAAGGAACGCGGTTATGGACGGGCACGGGAACTGATCGAGTTCTACCGCGTGCTGTTGAAGGTCGCCCCCAAAACTGATGCGATCTTCAGCCACATGGTGCCGCGCTACGCTTATTTGTCGATGCCGATAGCTTTGCCGTTCAACCTGCCTGTTTATTTGTGGTATACGCACCGTCAGGATACGCGCGAACTGCGCATGGCGACAGCGGTGTGCGAAGCGGTAATGAGCGCTGTGCCGGAAAGCTTTCCGTTTGAGACGCCGAAACTCCGCGCCGTCGGGCATGGTGTCGATACGGCTTTCTTTGCCTCCGATCCAACTATCGTACCGGACTTACCGCCTGTAATCGCACAGGTGGCACGCCTGACGCCGATCAAGCATCAAGAGACGTTGATCCGTGCGCTGTCACTGGTTCCCCACGTTCGTGCCGCCATCGTGGGCAATGTGCCGCCGGGAAAAGACGAAACCTACCAGACGCAGTTAGAGACATTGGCAACGGTGCTAGGCGTCGCGAATCGCGTTGAGTTCACGGGTGGTTTGCCCGCCGAGCAGGTGCGCGATCTAGTACGGCGCGCCACTATCGCGGTCAATCTCAGCCCGCCCGGTTTATTCGATAAGGCCGCGTTGGAAAGCATGATGGTCGGTACCCTGACCATCGTCAGCAATCCCGCCTTCGATGGCTTGCTGCGCGATCATGCCTCGCTGCTGCGGATCAGCGCGCCAGACGCCGTCGATGAATTGGTGAAGGCAATCAAGGCGATCCTCGCGCTGCCTGCCCAAACCCGTGCCGACATCGCGCTGGATATTCAAGGACGTGCCCGCACCGCGCACGGGATTGACGGTCTGATGGATCGGTTGGTCGAGATCATGAGGCCGCATTGAAATTCTTTTACCTTGCCAACATTCGAATGCCAACAGAAAAGGCGCACGGCCTGCAAATCATGCAAAACTGCGAAGCCTTCGTGCAGGCAGGTGCGGACGTGACGCTGATGGTCGCTCGACGCGTCAATACCACCGCCATGAAGCAGGTCAGCGATGTGTACGCGTACTACGGGGTCGCGCCGCATTTCCGCATCGAGCGCGTGCCATGCCTCGATCTGATGCAGATCGGGACGTGGTTCGAACGCATCGCCTTCCCGATTCAGAGCCTCACGTATGTGCTCGTGCTGGCGCTGACGCTGGTGTTCCGCCGCGCCGATGTGTATTACAGCCGCGATCTACTGACGCTGCTGGTATTGAGCTTGTTCAAACCGCGCCGCCAATTGGTCTATGAGGCGCATCAACTGTCGGCCTCGCGGATCGGCGTGCTGCTGCAATCGTGGTGCGCGCGGCGGGTAGGCTTGGTCGTCGCCGTGACGGGCACCTTAGCCGAAAAGATGCGTCAGCGTGGCGCGAAAAACGCGATGGTCGCCCATGACGGCTTTCGGATCGAACGCTTTGCCGATCTGCCAGATCGCAGCGCGGCGCGTGAGCAGCTCAAAATTGCGCTGGACGCGTTCGTGATCGGCTATGTGGGGCAGTTGCAAACCCTCGCCATGTCGAAGGGTATGGACGTGCTGATCGATGCCATCGCCGCGCTGCGCGACTTTCCGATCTCGTTCTGCATCGTGGGTGGCCCTCCGGCGACCATCGAAGAATTACGGCGTTATTGGGAAGCGAAGGGACTTGATCCGGCGCGGTTCATCCCGGCGGGCTATGTATCGCCACCGCAGGTGCCGCTGCACATCCGCAGTTTTGATGTGTGCGCGATGACCATGACATGGTCGGAGTTTTTCGCCTATTATGCCTCGCCCTTGAAACTGTTCGAGTACATGGCGGCAGGCGGTGCGATCCTCAGCGTGAATTTTCCATCGGTAGCCGAAGTGGTGAAGGATGGCGAGTCGGCGCTGCTCATCCCGCCCCACGATCCCGCCGCGCTGGCGGACGCGCTACGCCGCCTCTATACCGATCCTGCGCTGCGCGAACGGCTCGGCACCGAGGCACACCACATCGCGCAAGGCTACTCGTGGCAAGCCCGCGCCAGAACGATCCTCACGCAGATCGCGGCATTGTGAACTGTTTGGAATACGCTTGACGTGTAAATGATGAGTTGACATGCCGCCCTACGCTTACTACAATTGATCGGTAGAGTAATGACGCCGTGAGGAGAGACCTGCATTGCTAACACCTTTCGCAGGCACCGAAGGGGCAACCTATGTGGAGGCTGAACCACATAGCGAAACTCTCAGGTATCGGGGACTCATGGATCAAGCTACCTTGGTAACACAGGGACACAGCGCGGCTGATGTCCCTTTTTTCATTTGTTGAGCTTATGAGCCTATTCGACTCAATCACTGTTCCAACTTTACTGCTCGATGAAGCCCGCGCGCGTCGCAATATTCAGCGGATGGCGGACAAGGCGCGGGAAAGCGGCGTGCGCTTCCGCCCTCATTTCAAGACACATCAGTCCGCGCAGGTGAGCGAGTGGATGCGCGAGTACGGCGTGACCGCCATCACCGTCTCGTCGCTGCGGATGGCGTCGTATTTCGCGGATCACGGCTGGGATGATATTACGGTAGCATTCCCCGTCAACCTGCGCGAACTGGATACGATCAACCGCTTGGCGAAGCAGATTCACCTTGGCGTGCTGGTGGACTCGTTTTACACAGCAGAAGTGTTGACGCGTCGCATCGAGGCTCCACTGGACGTGTGGATCGAGATCGACGCGGGCGATCATCGTACGGGCGTGGCATGGGACAGCAACGGCGACGTGCTGTCTTCGATCACGGCGCAAGTGCTGCTTTCGTCTCGCTTGACCCTGCGCGGACTGCTGACGCATACGGGGTATGCCTATGGCAAAAGTTCGCTGACGGAGTTGGAGCAGGTCTATTACACAACCGTTGAGCGCATGACGCAGGTGCGCGATTTCCTTCAGGCGCGCGGCGTGCAGGGCTTGCAGCTTTCGGTGGGCGATACGCCTACATGCAGCGTGGTGGAGCGCTTCAGCGGCGTGGACGAAATCCGCCCCGGCAATTTCGTATATTACGATGTCATGCAATCCGAAATCGGCTCGTGCAGCGTGAACGATATTGCCATCGCGCTGGCATGTCCGGTCGTTTCCAAGCAGCCCGACCGTCAACAGATCGTGGTATACGGCGGCGGGGTGCATCTTTCCAAGGACTATACGGTAGACCGCGCTGGACGCACCCTGTACGGGTTGGTGGCGCTGCCAACGGCGCAAGGGTGGTCGGAACCGCTGGCAGATACATATATGCGCTCGTTGTCGCAAGAACACGGCGTGATTCAAACAACCTCCCTCGTGATGGATAAAATCAATATTGGCGACCTTGTGCTGGTACTGCCGGTACATGCATGTATGACTGCTGACTTGATGAAGCAGTATGTTTTACTTACGGGCGAAGCAGTGCCAATGCTGAACCTGAATACCCTTTGACTAGAGGAGCTAAACTGTGGCAGAGCTAAAATATCCTTCCGACTTGAAATATACGAAATCTGACGAATGGATCAAGGTAGACGGCGGCGAGGCAGTGGTCGGCGTGACGGACTACGCCCAAAACGCGCTCTCCGACCTCGTGTACGTGGAATTGCCGGATGTCGGCGCGTCGTTCAAGCAAGACGCCTCGTTCGGCACGGTGGAAAGCGTGAAAGCCGCCTCCGATCTGCATATGCCAATCAGCGGATCGGTCATCGCCGTTAACAAAGACCTGCTCGATTCGCCGGAAAAGATCAACGATGACCCGTACGGTACGGCGTGGTTGGTGCGTATCAAGCCGGATAATATTGCCGAGCTGAACAGCTTGATGGATGTTACCGCCTATAAAGCCTATTGCGACGAACGAGGCTAAGAAACGGGATTGAAGCGTCTGCGCACTCTTTACGCAGCATTGTGGCTGATCTGTTTGGGACTGGCGCTGTTCGCAAGCGTCAGTCCTCAATCCGCCAATGCTCAAACCACCACGCCGACGGCGACACCAACCATCAGCGCGGTCAACAACGTCGTGATCTGGTGGCCCGCCGCGATCTATCCTGACGAGGACAGCACGGCGTTGGCGCTGCTCAACCAGTACGTGGCGCGTTATCAGCGTGAGCAAGATGTGCAAGTGACGATCCGCGTCAAGCGCACGGAAGGGACAGGCAGCATCTACTCAACGCTCAGTCATGCCAGCATCGTCGCACCTTCGGTCGTGCCTGATCTGGCGTTGATGCGGCGGGCTGATTTGCTGGCCGCCGCGAATGACAGCCTCCTCGCGCCAATTGATCTGACGGCGTTGGCGATGGACGATCTGTTCGCGGGCAGCTTGCGCTTGGGCGATGTGGACGGCACACAGTACGGCATCCCATTTCTGGTAGACGCACAACACAGCGTGTATCGGCGCAACGCCTTCGAGCAGCAACCGCAGACATTGGCACAGGTCTTGGAGGCGGGGCAGAGCTTCATCTTCCCCGCTAACGGCGCACACGGCATCAATTCGACCGTGCTGACGCAGTACCTGTCAATGGGCGGGCGACTAGCCGATGATCAGAACGCCCCTGTGCTGGACGAAGCACCTTTGGCGACGGTGTTTACTTATTACGAGACCGCTGTGAAACGGGCTTTGATCACGACGGCATGGTTGGATTACGCCAACCCTGAACAATACTTCGGCACATCCACTGGCGGCAAAGCCACTCTTTGGTTGGTGAACGCGACGAACTATCTGAGCATCTTCTCGACGGATACCAACAACCTCGCCTACAGCCCGCTGCCCACCTTGACGGATGCGAAGACCAGCGTCGCCAGCGTGGACGGCTGGATGTGGGTGGTGACCGCCAATGACCCCACCCAACGCCAGCAAGCCCTGAACATGATGCGCTGGCTGATGGACAGCGACCGTCACGGCGCGTTTAGCAGCAACCTTGGCTGGCTGCCCTCGCGGCGGTCATCGCTGGAAGCATGGCACACCAATTACGGCACCTTTGCTCAAACGCTGCTGGATGAAGACGCCGCGCCCCCGCTCGATATGATCAATCCGAAGGTGAGCGCCGCCATGCAAGCTGCGTTCGAGGATGTGCTCAACGGCAAGATGACGGCGGCTCTCGCTGCGCAGTCAGCGGCAGCGAAGATCGCCCAAGGAAATTGACGATGCCCAGCAGCTTATGCTTATTCCCGGCGTTTGTTGCGCGGCGTGCTGACGCGCTGTGTCAACAACGTAGAACAACCTAGAGGCGTAAAAAACGCACTTCGATTGAACTTTCTGCCTTGAATGAAGGTAGTGATAAGGTTAGAGTGAATGGCCTATATACCCCATACAGATGCCGACCGAGCCGCGATGCTCGACCGTATCGGCATAAAGTCGCTTGATGAATTGTTTGCAACGGTTCCCGAAGAAAACCGGTTCCCGACGCTCAACCTTGACGCGCCAATGAGCGAGATGGAAACGCTGTGGGAATTGCAAGCACTGGCGGGCGCGAATGCCTCGCCAAGTACGCACGCCATATTTCTGGGGGCGGGCGCGTACAACCATTATTCGCCTAGCGCGGTCAACCATATGCTGCTGCGCGGGGAGTTCTACACGGCCTATACGCCGTACCAACCGGAATTGAGTCAGGGCACATTGCAAGCCATCTTCGAGTGGCAGAGCATGATCGCCGCGCTGACGGGCATGGACGCCGCCAACGCCAGCCACTACGACGGCGCTACCAGCCTCGCGGAAGCGGTCACCGTCGCGATCCAGCACGCGCGCGGCAAGCGGCGGAAGATCATCCTTAGCCCGAATATTCATCCACAATACCGCGCCGTGGTGCGCACGTATCATCAGGGCACGCAGACGAAGATCGTGGGCGATAAGAGCGGACGCGCCACGCTGGACGACCTGATCGATATGCTGGACGACACCACCGCCATGTTCGCGATCCAGTACCCCAACTTCTTCGGGCAAATCGAGGACATCGCTGGCTTGGCGAAGAAGGTACACGAAGCGGGCGCGTTGTTCTGCATCGTGACGAACCCGATGGCACTCGGCCTGTTCAAGTCGCCGGGGGAATTGGGCGCGGACATCGTGGTTGGTGAGGGGCAGCCGCTCGGCATTCCGTTGAGCTTCGGCGGCCCGTATGTCGGCTTCTTCGCCACCAAAGACGAGTACATTCGCAAGATCGCGGGGCGCATCGTGGGCGAAACCGTCGATCTGGATGGGCGCAAAGCCTACGTGATGACGCTGCGCCCGCGCGAGCAGGACATCCGCCGCGAAAAGGCCAGCAGCAACATCTGCACGAATCAAGGTCTGCTGGCGCTGGCAGGCTGCATTTACCTCGCGCTGATGGGCAAGCACGGCTTGCGGCGGGTCGCTGAGTTGTGCTACCACAAGGCACACTACGCCGCGCAGAAGATCAGTGAACTGGAAGGCTACAGCGTCGATATGCGGCGTCCATTCTTCAACGAGTTCGTGGTGACGTGTCCGCGTCCCGTCGAGTACATCAACAAAGTTCTGTACGATGACTACAACATCATCGGCGGCTACGACTTGGGCAAGGATTACATCGACCGACGCGATCAGATGTTGATCGCGGTGACAGAGACCAACACCAAAGCCGAAATCGATGACCTGATCGAGGGCTTGAAGCAGGCGAGGGAACGATAACCATGAGCAACAAGCGTAACCGCAAGACGATTTCACAACAGGTGCCCTCCACCGCTCCGGCAGATGGCATCATCGCTGAGACGCCGCCAGCAGATGGACAAGCGACCGCTGCGCCTGTGATGGCGGCTAAGGGCGATGACCAGCCTACGATCACCTTCAACGAATTCCGCCGCCCGGAAGTCAAGCCGACCAACAAGATATTGGAACCGCTGATCTATGACCTCGGCTCCGAGGGGCGCAAGGTGAGCACGCTGCTGACCAAGTGCGACGTGCCCGAAGCGGAACTGCCGTCTGATTTGATGCGCGCTGACCTCGACCTGCCGGAAGTGTCGGAGATCGATACGGTGCGGCACTTTGTGCGGTTGAGCCAGATGAATTTCTCCATCGACAAGGGCTTTTATCCGCTCGGCAGTTGCACGATGAAGTACAACCCGAAGATCGATGAGGATACGGCGCGGCTGCCGGGGCTGGCGAACTTGCATCCGCTGCAAGAGGCCAACACGGCACAGGGAGCGCTGGCGCTGATGTACCAGCTCCAGCAGTGGTTGGCGGAGATCGCGGGCTTTAGCGCGGCGAGCATCCAACCAGCGGCGGGCGCGCATGGTGAATTGGCGGGCATTTTGATGATCCGCAATTATCACCTTGACCGCAACGACACCAAGCGCACCAAGATTCTGGTGCCGAACAGCGCCCACGGGACGAACCCCGCGACTTCCGCGATGGCGGGATTCACGGTCGTTGAAATCCCTTCCAATGAGCACGGCGATGTCGATCTGGACGTGCTGCGCAAGGAAGCCGACGACAGCGTGGCGGGCATGATGATCACGGTGCCGAGCACGCTCGGCGTGTTCGACCACAACATCAAGGAGATCATCAAGATTGTCCACGCGTGCGGCGGTCTGATGTATATGGATGGCGCGAACATGAACTCGCTGCTCGGCGTGGTCAAACCGGGCGCGTTGGGCTTCGACGTGATGCACTATAACCTGCATAAGACATTCAGCACGCCGCATGGTGGTGGTGGCCCCGGTTCTGGCCCCGTCGCGGTGAACGACAAGCTGAAGGACTTCTTGCCGGGGCCGATTGTGACGATCACGGAGCCGGAGAAGGACGATACGCCGCCGCTGTATGGTTGGCTGCTGCCGCCCAAGAGCATCGGCAGGCTGAAAGCCTTCCACGGCAACTTCGGGATGCACGTCCGCGCCTACACGTATATCCGGCTGCACGGCGCGGAAGGCCTGAAGCAGATCGGGCAGTACGCCGTGCTGAACGCCAATTACCTGCGCGTGCGGCTGGCGGATACCTACAAAGTGCCGTACAACCGCATGTGCGGGCACGAGTTCGTGATGGAAGGGCACTTCCACGACGCTCCTGATATTCACGCGCTGGACATCAGCAAACGTCTGATGGACTATGGCATCCATCCGCCAACCAACTACTTCCCGTTGATCGTGCCGGAAGCGCTGCTGATCGAGCCGACCGAGTCGGAGAGCAAAGAGACTCTCGATAAATTCGTGGACATCATGAAGCAGATCGCACAGGAAGCACGGGAAACGCCCGATCTGTTGAAATCCGCGCCGCACGTGACGCCCGTCAGCCGCGTGGACGAGGTGAAAGCCGCCAAGGACTTGGTGCTGTGCTGCCGCGACATCCCCGAATGGGCGGAGTGACGCGGACGAAGTGCTCAGGGCTAGGCGCTTAGTGCTGCGTAAGGACGTGGCGGGCGTGATCGCGTAGCCACTCAGACCGGCTTCAATGTACAAATAATCCTTAGAATGATCCCGTTGGCTGGTGCGAACGGGATCATTTGTTATCTGGTGCTGGTTCTGCGTGGTGGTGGCGGATCGGATGTTTCCGGCATGGCTGTAGTTGACGGTGATAGTGCTGAAGGGAACGCGCATAGAAACCTCCGATCTGTCGCTGGGATGATGGTCAACAATTGACTCTAGTCGCCCTGTTAACCCTGTTAAACAGGCAAAAACACGGAGTTGCATATTTTACGCTCAGATGAGCCATCTTGAACCGAAAAAAACAGGGCGGTAACAGGGCTTAACAGGCAAAAACAGGGTTCGTTTGGAGTTGTGGGCACGAAATGTTTTTCGGAATATTCGTGGATATGCAGCGATATAAGTGGAGTTCGCTGCGGACGGAGCCGATTTGCCGAGTCTTTCAGCAGGATAGATAGTATATCAGAACCGATGAACGAATGTCAAGTGATAATTGTTAGAAAATTGTAAATAAGTTCTAAATTGACAATTAAAATGCATAGATGATCTGGAAAGGCGTTCACCCGTCAGTGTTCGAGTGCGTAGGCGACGAGCTGATCGAAGGTCATGGTACGACCTTCTGCCCAACTTGACTGCAAATCAGCGGGATCAAGTTGATTGCAGAGGATAGCATAGCCTTGATCATAGAATCGCTGGCTGTCCGGCAAACGAGGCAAGTTGAGATGTGCGCGCAGCCCTTCCACAGCGCCGAGGATATGGGCTGCGCGATGGGCTGCGGGTGGATCTTGCACTTCCGCAAGATAGGCAAACACTTCCAGCGTAGCAAAGGTCTGCCAGCGCTCGCCTATTTCCAGAAAGGTGTTCAGGCTCTCGACTAAATCGGTATATGCTTGGTTGAAGTTGCCCTGCTCCAATGCAACCTTGGCAAGACCAGTAAGCGTCATGGCAGTACCAATCGGATCACCTACTGTGTGATAGTCGGCTAGACATTCCTCCCAGATCTTGCCTGCCTGCTGCGTCTGTCCTTGAGCGTGATTCAGCATTCCGAGGAAGAAATTGGTATGCGCGATATTGTGGACGTTGCCTAATTCGCGAAAAAGTGCCAGCCCTTGCTCTATGAACTTCCTAGCTTGTTCATAATCGCCAGCTTGTAGCTTTTGCATCCCCAAGTCGCCCAATATCTCAGCGATACCAGCTTTATCGCCTAGTTCTTCGAAGATCGCCAAGCTTTCCTCGTGAATGGTAGTTTCCACGTCACCTTGAAAGTGTCTAAAAACAGCCAACCAATCGAGCAGGTAAGCACGAAGCCTGAGCCGCGTCTTGGTGAGTGTCCCGGCAGCTTTCGCTTCTTGATCACGGGACAGCGCATCTTCTAGCCACATTTCCCCTTCCGTGATATGTCCTCGTGCCCGCCAGAAGTAGACCAACGCTAACGCAAGACGTGGCTGCATTTCGCCAGTGGCTTCGATACGTCCCCATGTCAGGGCAGCGCGGAAATTATCGTGGTCAAGTTCAAACTGATCCCATAACGAGCGCACCTGCACTCCGGTCAAAAGTGGGGAGTCTGGTTGAAGTGGCGTTTCTGCCATCGCCAAGAAATAGTTAGTGTGCTGGTGCTGGATTGTCGCCAACTCGCCGCTGACGGTTAGCTGATCCAGCGCATATTCGCGGATTGTTTCCAACAACATGAAGCGCAGATCGTTCCCGACGCGTGGATCGTGCTTGATGAGATTTTTGTCCAGAAGCGAGGCCAGCCCTTCTAACACATTCAGGTTCCCCTGACAGAGGGACTCAGCAGCTTCCAGAGTCCAGCCACCCGCAAAGACGCCTAAGCGACGGAACAGCTTCTGCTCCTCTGTGGTTAGCAGTTGATAACTCCATTCGATAGCGGCGTTCAGGGTACGGTGGCGCGGTTCGAGATCGTACAGCCCATCCGATTGCAGCAGCAGGCGACCGTATAAGCGCTCTAACAATTTTGCCAGAGGCAGTAGTTTGACTCGCGCGGAGATGAGTTCAATCGCCAGCGGTAGACCATCAAGGCGAGCGCAGATCGCGGCAACCGTCGCGGCATTGTCGGATGTGAGGGCAAAGTCGGGCTTCACGGCTTGGGCACGCTCGACAAAGAGCGCAACAGCAGCGGAATGTACTAGCGTCGATGCGTCAGGTAGATGCGCAAGATCGGGCAAGGCCAAGGGGGAAACGGGGAACTGGCGCTCTGGACGGATTTTCAGCGGGGCGCGGCTGGTGACGAGCAGCTTAAGCAGCGGACAGCCTGCAACTAGATCAGCAAGATGCGGCGCGATGGCGAGAATTTGCTCGACATTATCCAGCACCAAGAGGATGTGCTTATCTCGACAGAAGTTTTTTAGGCGCTCTAGTGGGGTGTGTGGCCCACTATCCGGCAAATTGAGCGTGTTGGCAATGATGGAAGGTACGAGGGCAGGATCGGTGATCGGGGCGAGAGCGATGAAGAACACACCTTCCGCGAATTCATCTGAAAGATCGGCGGCAACTTCCAAGGCGAGGCGAGTCTTGCCGATGCCGGGTGCGCCAATGAGCGTCAGCAGGCGTAGGTCGGGCTGCAACAGGCGCTTACGGATGGCGGCAACGTCAGCACTGCGCCCGATCAGCGGCGTTGGCAGGACGGGGAGATTGGTCGGCGGATGGAAGGGCGTCCCGAACGGCACATCTGACTCTGGTATTTCCGCACGGGCAAAACGGACAAACGCAGGACGCTCGGCAACCGGAATATTCAGACAATCCGCCAATAATTCGGCAATTTGCTTGGATGGACGGCGTTCATTAGCCTCGATCTTATAGAGCGTAATCGCAGCACAGCCGATGCGCCTTGCCACGTCTTCACGGGTGAAATCGAGCGTTTTCCGACGCTGTTTGAGCCATTGCCCAAATGATTTGGTTCCCGTCATGCCGCCTCAACATTATGAATTTACCAATCATAACCCAAGCTGTATGCCAATTGTACGAATTTTTGTATAGCCGGGTACTTCTATCCGAGCGCTGACCCCGCTTGAATTAGAGATCAAGCGGCTTCTCGTGGATTTCCTTTTTGGGGAATCCTCACGAAAACTGCGGAACTCTTGCAAAGCAATCTTTATTGCAGCTAAACGCGCACAATCGATCCGGGGTGGGAGGAGTTGATGGGGTGCAGCATCGCAGAACAAGGTGTTCCCCGTGAGGAGCACCTATCGTTGACACTTATCGTACCGCGCCTTGTATTCATCGGACAAGTGGTGATGACAGGCGTTTTGAGTATGACGATCATGGTCGCGGTGGGGTTGGGGAGGCAGACGCCCGTGCCGCCTAACCCGTTCGATGCGTACGCAGATATTTTGCCGGAGCAAGGTCTGCGCGGCCTCGATGCGCATGGGTTTGTCTGCCACGTGCGCGACTACAACTACTACGCCGATCCGGCAGAGACGCGCTGTGATGTCCGTCTAGAGACAGGCACGTTTTCCCGCATCGAGGTTTTTTATGCGGGCGGCACCATCAAGCGGACAGATTTTGAGATACGGGAAAACGCGATCAAGGTGGGTGATCTCGTTGTGTTTCTGGGGCTGACCGAAGTCCTCCCACGCGGGCACATCTTTTTCACGTGGCATGGCAGCGTCGGCCTCGCGCTATATGCCAAACCGTCCGACCGCTACGGCGTGTTCCAACATGTGTCGAAAGTCACGCTCACGAATACGCCGCTGCATGGTCGCGAACCTCAGTCCACCTCGCCATGAATGAGAGTCAGGGGGAACGATGGGACACCTCAAACCAACGCGGAACGCTCATGGCGTCGAACGTTTGTCATTCGCGTTGATCCTGCCACGCTACTTGCTGATCGGGCAGGTGGTCACGATCAGCGGGTTTGGCGCGGCAATCGCCCTCATGATGGGCTTGGCGCACTTTACCGATCATCCGTCCAATCCATTCGCCGCCTACGCGGATGTCCTGCCCGGACAGCGTAAAGAAGCGGTAGAAGCACGCAAATTCAACTGCTGGCTGCGCGACAATCCCTATTATGCGCCGACGGAAACACGCTGTATCTTGATGTTGACAGACGCGCCTTTTTCCAGCGTGGAAGTGGTATACGCCAGCGGGATTATTCATCAGACCAGCTTCATGCTGCGTGACAGTACGATCAACGTGGGTGAGCTGGCGGTGATGCTAGATTTGTCAGAGATACATCCGCGTGGAAACATCTATTTTACGCGGCATGGCTATAGCGGCGTGGCACAACTGGTGCGGCCTTCGAAGCATTTTTCTGTGTTGGGACGTATATCTCAAGTGACACTGACCGATACGCGCTTGCCCAAGCACGTGCCATAAGGCGGTTGCAATATCCACCTGAAGCGTGGCAAAATTCGCGACCTTGCTAGGTAACGCGTTCGGTTGTGAATAAGGTGGAACATGGTGGAAGCTGTGCAGGTGGGCGTCGTCAAGGAACTCCATTTGTATCCGGTCAAGTCGATGGGCGGGCAAGCCGTCGATGATCTTTTCTTGAATTGGCATGGCTGTGATGGCGACCGCAAATATGCATTCGTGATCGATGGGAATTCTTCGGAGTTCCCGTGGCTGACGGCGCGACAAGCCGCCCAGATGCTGCATTACAGGCCGCAGTTTGTTGAGCCTGATAAACGTGCGACATCGGCTATCGCGATCAAAACGCCGGAAGGCTCCGAATTGGCGCTGGAGAGCGCCGCGTTGATGCAAAGTCTGGCGGCACATTACGCGCATAAGTTTCATCTGATCCATCTGGGGATCGGCGCGTTCGATGATTTTCCCGTGTCGGTGATCAGCACGGCGACGCTGGACGGATTGAGCGCTAAGGTGGGCTTCCCCGTGCAGAGCGACCGCTTCCGCCCGAATATTGTGGTAGAGACGAACGAAGCCATCGACGCAATCGAGGATCAGTGGGTTTCGCACGCGCTGCGGTTTGGCTCGGCAGCGGATGCCGCGCGGATCGCCGTCGTTATGCGCGATCCGCGCTGTGTGATGGTGAATCTTGACCGTGACACGCTGAAGCAAACGCCAGAACTGCTGCGGGAGATCGCCCAACGGCGTGACAACTGCACAGGCGTGTTCGGATCGGTGCTCCAGACGGGTTCGATCAAGGTGGGCGATCCGGTGTTTTTGAGTTAGCCCAGCCAAATGGTACGTATTTTTCGCAGAAAATAGCTGAGGAATTTGATGACGATTCGTGTGCTGTTCGTGTGTACGGGCAATATTTGCCGTTCCCCGATGGCGGAGGCAGTGTTTGATGCTCTGGTCGCGGAGGCCGGACTGAGCGCTCAGTTCGCCATCGACTCGGCAGGGACGGACTCCTATCATGTGGGAGATGCGCCGGATTCGCGCACGATGCGGATTCTGCGCGAAAACGGGATCGGGAACTATCGGCATACGTCGCGGCGCGTCACGCGGGCAGATTTGCAGCAGTTCGATTACGTGCTGGCGATGGACGAGGATCACGAATACGCGCTGAACAGCATGGCGCATAATCTCACGATCACCGCCAAAATCCGCCGCTTGCTAGACTACGCGCCGCACATGGGCGAACGCGACGTGCCTGATCCGTATTACAGCGGGGCATTCGGCAAAGTCCACGAGTTGGTGCTGGCGGGATGCCGTGGACTGCTGGCGGAAATCCGCCGCGAACACGGGTTGTGAAGGCGGAACAGCCTCACCCTTAGTCCCTCTCCATTGTCATGGAGAGGGAAATTTTTGCGCCGTGAACGGTGAATAGTGAACTGCGACTATTTCACGGCGGTGCGGATCAGTTCTAAATCCAGCTCTGGATAGACGGGATAATCTTTCAGGAGTGCGTCGATGCGCTGTTGGGCTTGCTGCGCCGCCGCTGCATCGGTCTGGAAGTTAGCTTTGCTTTTCTCGCCGCTTTTGGTGGTGGTGGGCGTGGTGTTAGACAGCACGAGCCGGATGATGGCGGCGATCTCCTGCATTTGCGCGGTGCCCATGCCGAGCGTAGTGGCAGCGGGCGTGCCGAGGCGCAGTCCGCTGGTGTACCACGGGCCGTTGGCGTCGAAGGGCAGTGAGTTGCGGTTGAGCGTGATATGGCAAGCACGCAGCGCGGACTCGGCTTGGCGACCCGTCAGGCCGTAGGTGGCGCTGACATCCAGCAGCAGCAGGTGATTATCTGTGCCGCCCGTGAGCACGGTAATGCCCTGATCGAGGCAGGCTTGTGCCAAACTCTGAGCATTATCTACGATTTTTTGCGCGTAGGTGCGGAAATCGGGACGGAGCGCTTCGCGGAAGGCGACGGCTTTGGCTGCCATGACGTGCGGCAGCGGGCCGCCGAGAAGCGCAGGGCAGCCTTTATCGACCCACGGCGCGAATTCCTCCGTGCAGAGCACCATGCCGCCGCGCGGGCCGCGCAGAGTCTTGTGTGTGGTGGTGGTCACGACATGCGCGAAGGGGACGGGGTTGTAATCGCCCGCGAAGACGCCGCCCGCCACCAAGCCCGCGAAGTGCGCCATATCGACCATGAAGACCGCGCCGACTTCATCCGCCAGTTCGCGCATCTTGGCGAAGTTGATCTTGCGCGGATAGGCGCTGTAGCCCGCCAGCAAAATCAACGGCTTAACTGCGTGTAACTGCGTGCGCAATTTGTCCAGATTCAGCAGTTTGGTGTCCGGCTCGACGCTGTAGGAATAGACATCAAACAGGCGGCTGGACACGTTGTGACGATAGCCATGTGTGAGATGCCCACCGGAATAGTAGTCGAGCGCCAGCAAGCGTTGATTATGCAGCGCGGCACGGACTTCCGCCCATTCTTCGCGCGAGAGTTTGGATGGGTCTTCTTGCCCGAAGCGCGCCAGTACGGGCGATTGCACGCGCGCCGCGAGAATACTGAGGAAAGCGACGAGATTGGCGTCCGCGCCGGAATGCGGCTGCACGTAGGCATGTTGCGCGCCGAATAGTTCACAGGCTAACTGTGCGGCTTCGGATTCAATGGTATCGACGTTGTCGCAGCCCGCGTAGAAGCGATGCCCCGGATAGCCTTCGGCGTATTTATCCGTGAATAAATTGCCGTGCGCCAACTGAGTCGCCAAGGAGCTGTAATTCTCGCTGGCGATCAATTTCAAGTTGGTGCGCTGATCGTGCAATTCTTGCACAATGCTGTTGGCGACGGTCGGAGCACTCTGATGCAGCACATCCAGAGACGCGTAGAAGGCCGCTGTACCAGAATCGGGCGGCGCGCCATGCAAAGTTTGCAGATAGCGCATGAGCAGCGTTTCAGTGCCTAGTAAGGTATCCATATCGCAGTTTCCTCTCTCACAACAAAAAGGGACACCAACAGTCATATGGTGTCCCAGCCCAGGCGAGCGGCTATGTGTGTCGTTCTGGACTTCCCCGTAGTTGGAACTACGTATTTCGCCAGTCATCCAGAACCGTTGACCCCGAACGCACCCTATTTTAGCGAGAAAGCGGGGAGTTATCCAGCGCCGTGACAGGCACACGAAAAAGGCGAGCCGGATGGACTCGCCTTGATGGTTATTGCGTCTTCAAGAGACGGCTTATTTGTAAACGTAGCAGCGCCAACGGAAGGCGGGGATGGAACCGCTGCCATCTTGACGTGCAAAGGCGTTGTTGTTCTTGTAGGTGAGACGGCAGATCGTGTTGAAATCGCCCTGACCCAAGCGCTTACTGCCGCAGTACCAGTAATTGCTATCACGGCGCGTGCCAAGCCCTTGCCGACTGCAATAGCCTTCGACTTGGAAATTGCCATTGTTCATTCGTGCGCCGTTGCTCAAGCCTACGCCGCCATTGGCGAGGACGGCTTGTGGGATGGCGGTGGGCGGAGGTTCGGTGGGGATGCGGGTAGGCAATCTGGTGCGCGTGAGCGTGACGGTGGGCGTCAGTGTAAAGGTTTCCGTCAGGGTGGGCGTGACGGTGGCGAGGGCTAACAGGTTGTTTGGCACGAGGCTGACCTCGTTGCCGCTGGCGTCCACCACCTTCGCACTTAATTTGGCGTCCTTATCCGTCGTGATCACCGTGATCAAAATCCATTCCCATGCTGCTTGCGTGGATGGATACTGAATCTGCACCGTGTCCGTACCTACTTGCGACTGAGGCGCTGTGGTATCGGTCTTGCTGAGTACCAGCGTGGACGAACCTTTCGCCGTCAACTGGGCATTCACCGTCTGATTCGCCCCAAGAGGGATCAGAAAGAGGGCAGGATTACCCGTCACCGGGACTTCGCCGCCGCGTAAAATGGCGAAATTGCCGGGGATGGTGGGCGCACCGAACGGCAGCAGCGTATATAAGTCCGTCGCAGCGCCGCTGAATTTCAGCGCATACTGCCCGATGGTGTCGTTATTCTCGCTGCTGGCTTCCAGCACGTACCAGCCGCGATCCGGCAGCGTGACGGTCATCAGCGCCTTACGCCCCGCTAAATCTGCGCCTTTTTCTTCGATGGTATTGCCGTTGACATCATAAAGCACGAGACGCGGTTCCAAGTCGTCGCTGGTACGCGTCATTTCGACGGTCACGCTATCGCCAGCGTTGCCGAGGAACAGATAACGGACGGTCGATTGGGTTCTGGAGATGACGCCTACCTCGACCGAGTCGGCAAACAACAGGGTCAAGGGCGCGGGGTTGGGCGGATAAGGCGGCAAGCCCGGCCCTTGCGCGGAAATTTGCAGCGCATCGGGACTGACCAGCATCATGACCGCCATCAAAATGCCCAAGAGAAACGATAAAAAGAGGCTTAAAAGCGGACGACGATTAGGAATCATGTTAAACCCTTTTCCTTGATTGCATCAATCCGTACACGATCATGAGTGCTGGCGGATTGGCATACGTGCCGCAGCAAAGGTGGTGATCGAAGCTGCCGTTAAGTTCGAGCGGGAAGGCGGCAGCCTGCGTGGCATCAGGCGGTTAGGCCGGACGCACGTTCATCACGACTTCGTAAACATATTTTCCAGCAGGTCGAATGTCGCGCGCGCCGACCTCGACATCTTGACTGAGATCCATTTCGATCCTGAGATTGACTGCTCCACCATCAGGCCAACCGGATAGGCGTGTTGCCCAATAGCGGCAGTAGTCGCCCTGTCGCGTGGTGCGATCAAAGACGAGCACGTCAGACGGATCGAGCGGCAGATCGTCCACATAGAATTGGACGCTGACGGACGGCAAGCCTTGCGCGCGAAGCGACTCCCGATCAAAGCAGAAGGCATAGCGCATCATATACGGGTTGCTGTAAATCTGGCGCGATTCGTAATGCTTGGTGCCGGGTGCTTTGAGTTCTTTGAAACCGCCGAAGAAGACCCAGATGGTGTCGGTGTTGATGGCCTCATCTTCGTCGGCAGCAGCCCTGACGTTAAGCGACGTGATCACGACTTTGGTGGGCAGCGGCGTGTGAGTCGCCGTCGGCGTGAACGTTGCGGTGGGCGTCAGCGTGTTGGTCGCAGTGAGCGTCGATGTGGGCGTGATAAGCGTGGTCAGGTTATCCGGCACCAACGCCACCGCTGTGCCCGCCGCGCTGAGTTCAACCAGCAGCGTGCTATCGGCAGCGGCGGAATCGAGGGCGACCACCGCCCATTGATCGCCAGCGGCGGTGTAGTCCACGCTGACTTGATCAGTGCCCGTTTGCGACACGGGCGCGGGGTCTTTATCCTTGCCAACGCTGAGGCTCAAGGCACCTTTACCCGTCAGGGTCAAGGCAAGCTGCTGTTGATCCGCCAAGGGAATCACGAAGCGGGATTTGCCTTTGCCAAGCAGAGTCACGCGCCCGCCGCGTAAAATAGCTTCCGCATCGGGCAGCGGTGGCGGCACACCGACTTTGAGCAGCGCATACAGCTCCGACGAGAAGCCGAAGGCACGCAGCGCGAAATGTCCGGTAGTATCGCCTTTTTCGCTGGTGGCGTCCAAATAGTACCAGCCGCGATCAGGCAGCGTAAATTTCAAGTTGGCGCGACGACCAGCGAGGTCAGCGCCCTGTGTTTCGAGGACTTCGTTGGTGGCAGCGTTGGTCAGCGTCAAACTAGGAGCGAGATCACCATCCACGCGCACCAGCGAGGCTGACAGTTGATCGCCACCTACCGCCAGCAGCAGATAGCGGACACTTGGCTGCGCCGCCGTGATCTCGCCCGCTTCGACCGAACCGGGGAACAACAGGCGCACCGTCGCGGCATCGGGCGGGAAGGGCGGCAAGCCTTGACCTTGGCCTTTTGTTAACAGCGCTTGCGTAGTGCATGTCACCGCCACCGACAGCACCAACAGCAACCACAGGCGAAGGTGTCGTTTAAGACGCATACTCGGAACCTTTCTCGTGTGCATCTGTCATATTATTCATGTTATTCATGCCGACGACCCTACTCAGCGCAGATTGTTGGCGCGATTTAGCAAATCGTTGATGGCGATGGGCTGCGGGTCGGTGTCATCTTTCAGGTTCTTCCTGCCGAAGAAGTTCACGCTGATGTTATGCCACGGGCCGTGATTCTGGTTGCGATATTCCATTTCGCGGTCTGCCGCGTCTTCCAGCTCTTTGCGCTTGTCCTTATAGGCCTGAACGACATATTCATTGAGCAGATCATCAATGATCGGCTTGGTTTCGGGGTCGATCTGGAAGAACTCGATCACTTCGCCCATCGGATGGCGGCGGTCGCCAGCGGGCGCGAGGGCGGTGCGGATGAGTGAATCCAGCGTGCGGCGATCATCGCCTTCGGAACGGGCATAGTTGACCGTGATGACAGGCGGTTTCCAGAGCAACAACCGCGCTTTACGCTCCAACGAGTAATTGATCGTCTCGGTAAAGGGCAGGGTCTTGAGCCATTCGCGCATGAGCTGTTTTAGCTGCTCCGCTGCATCGCTCAGTTGACCGTCTTTCTTGCGCGTGATCAAGATCGGCTTGAGGATGCGCGCACGGAATTCGTTGCTGGATGGCTGCGTCAAGGCGACTACGTACAATACGGAGCGCAAAGCTTGCAGGCCGTCGGGATCGGGCGTCGCGATCAACTGACCGAGATAGCTGTGCAGTAGGGCTGGATTGCGCACGGAGGCATACAGCAGCGCATAGGTCGCCGTCCACAGATGGAGCAGCCCCGCCGTCTTCAGCGCTGGCAGACTACTGCGCTGATAGGCCAGCCATTCGATGTACAGGTAATGATCGGAGCGCCCGTCCAAGTGGCGGATGGGTTCCGTTCGCCCGCTGTCTACATCGGGCATGGTCAACAGCCGATGCAGGAGATAGCTGCGCCACGGATCGCGCTCGATAAGGGCGACCAACAGTCGCGCGACGTTGACGCGGACATTGACGTTCCAATCCGAGGCCATCAACTCTAGCAGCCGTTCGGCCTGATCGGGGTAGCTTTCCAGCAGTTCAGGCACGCCATAGACGGCGCTGGCACGCACCGCAGGATCGGGATCCCACGCCAGACTGATGAGCATGTTCCACAGTGTGGACGGGATTTCGGGCTGACCCGTGTTGGACGGAATCGCCAGATCGACCGCCTGACTCTTGTTAATGCCTGCCTGCTCGATGCCAAAGTAGGTCGGGGAGTCTTGATAAGCGCGTCCGAGATGCGCAAGAGCGATTGACATGGTGGATCGGATATTGGCGCGGCGTGACGGCGCGATGTAGGTGGAACCCGCCGAGCCGTTGCGGAAACGCTGATACCAGTCGGAGAGCAGCCGCGTGGCGCTCCATGACTGCGTTTGGTTCGCTCCGTCCGTACCCGGATCCGTGTCGAAGTCCGCCGTTTCGAGGCGCATGATCTGCACGAGCGTGCGGCTGACGGCTAACCGCAGCCGGATGTTGGCCTCTTCCGAGGCGCTATCCGCCAAGCCTTCTGCCCAACTCAGGAGCAGATATTCGGTGGTAGATGGCTCCAGCTTGCCGATCCGCGCGATGCTGAGGGCGATGTTATCCCGCAGCGCATTCTGGCGGCTGCTCAAGTTCTCCGATGTGTACAAATCCGAGCCAACAATGTCGAGCGAGTTCAGCCCTCTGGCAAGGTTGTCCGACTGCGCCGTGGTGGGGCGCGCTTCGGCGGTCAGAATGCCCGCCAACATGGGCAGGGCTTGCACAAGGGCGCGGCGGTGCGTCTTGAGGGCTTGCGCGATGATGGTGCGTTGATCGTCACGGTTGCGGAAGCGGATGCGGTTGTTTTCGACGTTGATGAAGGTGCTCAATTTCTGGGCGAGATTGAGATAATCTGCCATCGAGAGCTGCGTATCGCGTTCGCGCCATGCTTCCTGCGTCAGGCGTTCGTAGATGGCCCAGAAGGTGCCCTGTTCGACGCCTTCCGTCCAATCGAGGCTATCGAGCAAGGCCAGCGCCAAGACGAAATAGCGCTCTTCTTTGTATTCCAACCCGTTGAACCACGCCTGTACCTGTGAAGATTGGGCGGCTTCGATGTCTTCCAAGAAGGAACGAACGCGCTCACGCCGATCCGTCGCGGTCAGGGTGCGCAGCCGCGCCACGAAATTGGCAGTCGGCGCGGGGCCTTTCAGACGGGCGGCCAGTGCTTCAATCGTCATATCCAGCCCACTTAGCTGCGTGGAGGAGGACAGCAATTTATCCTGCGCTTGCAAGACGCCGATGGACTCCAAACGACCTCTGGCGTCATCCAAGCCTTTGATCAGCCATGCGCTGAGATCGGCGGGCGTGTAGGCGGGATAATTATCCAGCGAGACGAAGGCGGGCGTATTCTGGGCGCGCCAACCGACTTCGGTGCTGGTGGTCAGAATTACGCGCACATTCAGAATCGGGCTTGCCGCCAAGCGCGCAATGTCCATCCACACGTCTACATACTGCTCCGGTCTGACCGAAGGCACGAGGATGACGGAATTCTTGAGATCAGCTTCGCGCTCTTTGTTTTCGAAAATGCCGCGCAGCTTGCTGCCCGGTGCATCGGAGTCGTAGCGATAGATGCGTTCACGCCTGAGCTGCTGCGCGAGATAATCGGCAACGTAGTCAACGCCGTAGTGGACGGGCGCATACAGGATGAGCAAGCGCTGATCGTTCAGCTTGGCGATCAGTTCGTTGATGGACGATGGCGGCGTGAAGAAGTTGTTATTGGGGTCAATGCGGGGCAGCTTGGTGGCAACGAGCGCCACATCTTGGGCGGTGTAGATCACCTGACCGAAGATGTTGTTGCCGCCGGAGATGGATTCGATGGCACCGATCACGGCACCTTTGTTGCCATCCGCATTGATCACATATTGTGCGCTGGCTGCGCTTTGATCCGTCATACGCGATTCCCCCTTGCTTATCGCGATCTAGAGCACTACGACGCGTGGAAGCATTGGATAGATTTACAGGATCAGGTGTTGTTGTTGGTTGTGTTGTTTGAGCCGAAGTTGTTGTTGCCGCCGCTGATGTTGCCGATCTTACCAACGATCACGCCGCTGTTGTGGTCGGCATTGATGGTGATGGTAACGGCTTCCGGAGGATCGTCGCTCTCAGAATTCTTGTTGGTGCGCGATTCCCACTTCCGCAAGCTGGCGATGACCGAGGCGGCTAGTCCTTTGGCATCATTAAAGGTGGCGACGACGCGTTGTTTCATAATGCGATCTTTGAAGTCTGCGAGCTGTTCGCCATACTCTGGATCTTGGTTCTTCTGAAGTACAGATCGGGGATTTTTGAAGTTTTCATCAAGGACAAAGCATAGGATTGGCTTTTTGTACTGGAACGCCCAGTCATATTCCATCTCGGTGATCGATTTGGTGGAACCTTCGGGGATATAGCCGTAGCGCAGGGCGTAGATGCCGACGACGACGTCAGAGCGCTTGAGTTCGTCCTCGCTAACCTGCACCGCGTCGCCGTCCTGCGCGCCGAAGTGCGCCATATCCGCGATCTCGTAGCCAGCTTCGGCTAGTGCATCACGCAGTACCGCCCGAAATTCGCCTAGATCTTTGCTAGTGGAACTCACAAAAACACGCGTCATTTAACCCTCAATCGTGCAGCTAGTTTGGATGAGAATGACAGAGTCCAGTTCACAAAATGATACCATCAAATAGTCTTGCTAATAGTGTGTTTCTGAGTAAGACTATTCAAACAATTGTTTAATTGTCATCCGCACTTTGGGTATGCGGATTATCATATTATACTCGGACTTCGGTATCATCAATTAACTAATCTTAATAAAAAATGTTTTATTATCGGTTTCACTTCATATCCGCCAGCGTCCATTGAGCACATGGCATGGTGGAACAGACTGCGGCTGGACTTCTAGGTAGATACCTTATGTATAAGGGGCACCACTAGCATGACGACGAGGATGGATTTAGCATCGATAGCAGTCAGTAAAAAGCAAACTGCCGCCTCTGCTTATGTGTTGCTGCTGACACGGCATCAGCAAGCGACTGAGATTGCCGCCAAGCTGAACCAGAATGGCAGTGGACGCGCCGGACAACTCTTCTTGGATGAAGCGAACAAGCTGCGTGCCAACGCGACACAACTCGTCCAAGATCACCCCGGCTTGGGCATCGGGTCGGCGGTTCCCATGCAAGAGACGGTGGTGGACTACTCGCTGCCTACCCTAGCGACCACGGTCAATGAGATGCGGCGGGCGTATGCACAGTTGGTGGACGCCGCGCAAGTGGATATGCCGCCGCTTTCATCGACTGCGCTGGCGGATGGGGGCGCGATCCGCAAGAAACCGACGACCCGCATTCAACCTGTCGATATTTTGCTGCTACTGGCGATTTTGCTGGTGGTGATAGCGTTGGTGGGGCGTTACATCGTCGCGCCGCAGATCGTACGCAACTACTATGACAACGGCGTGGCAAGCATCGCGAGTGGCGCGTATGATGACGCGATCACCTCGATGCGCTACGTGATCACCAACGATGTGCTGAATCAGTTCCCCGACAAGAACGACCAGCTCGAGAAGGCGTATCAGGGCAGTACGAAGGCGCTGCTAGACGCCAAAAATTGGGACACGGCGCGCGTGCGCATCGCGGAATGGCGGGCGCTGCCGCCCAAAGATCCGCAGCAGCCTGTAGAGTCGTTGCTGCAATCGTATTATTTGCCAGCCGTGGACGCCAATAGCAGCGGGCAATGGGCTGAGGCGCGCCGCCTGCTCGATCAACTCGACTCGATCCGCATCCAAGAAGGCTACCCCGACGGCATCCGCAATTATCAGAAAGCTACGCTCATTTATAACGACAGTCTAGCCAAGGAAGCTGCCGTCGCCATCAATGAGCAACGGTGGGCTGATGCACAGCCACTGCTCGATCAACTGCGCCAGCGCGATCCTGCCAGCGCCGAAGCCAAGCGTTTGCTGCTGACCAGCTATTATTATCAAGCCAGAGCCGCACTGGACGCCAAAAATTGGCAAGGCGCGCGTGATTTTGTGTTTGCGGCGACTCAGACCTATTCCGATGCCGATACGCTTCAGTTCAAGCCCGCCAACGTCAATCCGGATTGGACGATGAGCGACCTTCGCAGCGAGACGTATTATCAACCCGGTGTGGTAGCGCTCGACGCGAAAGATTATCCGACGGCGCGCGGGCTGTTCAGCAGCCTGATCACGTTCAACCGCGATAATCCTTACAAGGATACGAGCACCAAGTTCCTCGATACCTACTATCTGCCCGCCGCTGACGCATTCAACCAAGGGGATTATCCGACGGCGCGCACGGCGTTCGCAGATCTGTTCAGCGTGACTACGAATACCGGCTATTTGGATGCGCATAATGCAACGACATTGCGCTCCGAAGCCTACTATCGTCCTGCCGTTCAACTGCTCACCGCCAAGGATTACAAAGGCGCACGCGCGTTGTTCGATGATCTGTTGAAATTGGCGGGCAACTACCATAATGACACGATCACGCAGCGGCTAGAGACGTTCTATCAAGAAGCGCTGGATGCGTTTAACGCCAAGGATTGGACGCAGGCGCAGACGTTGTTCCAAGCCGAGGATTTGCTCGATTTTGTACAAGCTAACAGCGTCCGGGGGTATAAGGATTCGGCAATTCGGCTGCGCGAGGCGTATCTTGAGCCAGCCAGAACACTGGCACAAACTGGTCAGTGGGACGCGCTCAAAACGCTGCTGACGCCGTATTGGAATACGGTCGATAAGTTCAACCTGCGACCCGTCGGCTCCGATCCTGCTGACCGTGAAATCCTCGTTCTGTGGCGCGATGCTCACTACGAAGCGGCCTTCAGCACCCTGTTGGCTGGCGATTACGACGGTGCGATTGCGCTGTACACGAGCGATGCGCTGGTCGATCTTGAGTCGTACGACGCGCTGCAAGACAATTTGCCAGCATCGTTGGTGGCGAGCCGCCTGCCCGCTGCGGAACAGCAATTGCGCGGCAAGAAGCGGATGCCCCGTTTCTGGCTGGAGGCGGCGTATTACTGGCCCGCGCAGCAAAGCTTTATCAAGGGCGAATACGCGCAAGCCCGCACGCGCCTTGACACGATGATCCGCTACTATCAAGGGCAGCGGCAAGCCGTCCCACAGCGCGCCGAACTGCTCAGACTACAGACGTTTTATCAGCCCGCGCTAAACGCCTTCAACGCGAAGGACTGGGCAGCCGCCCGCACACAGTTCGCGAATCAAGAACTGCTGCGTAATTTCAGCATCGCCGCGCTGCGCACCATCGCGCTCGATTCAGCCAATAAGCTGGTGCAAAGTTACCTCGTGCCTGCCCAGACGCATCTCGACGCGGCAGAATATGATGCGGCGCGTAATGATGTGTTGGCGCTGTTGGCGGTCAAGCAAGCGTGGGAGATTGATATTCAGCAACTTCCCATCTATCGACAGGCTGCGACCATCATGCGGCAAAGTTACTTCTTGCCCGCACAAGCTACCGTCGAAAAGATCGAAGCCTACAGCGTTGATCGGCAGCAGGCGGAACTGACCTCGATCCTCACCGATTTGACGGGTGCGCGCACACAGCTCGAAACTTTGATCGCGCTCGACCCGCCGCCCGCGCAGCCTTTTGCTGGCTCGTTCGACCTCCTGCGCGCGACGTACTATCTGGAAGCCGATGCGCTCGTGAACGCGGGACAGCTTGATAAGGCGCGGACAGCGCTCCTGCAACTGATCGCGCTGGACGGACGCGCGCCGACGACACAAATCTTCCGCCGTGAAGCCACCACCGCTTTGCTGACGCGGGCGTTTTATTCCTCCGCGCTCGGCTTTTCGGGCGGCGGCTCGCCAGATTGGGATACGGTGATCAGCATCCTCGAACCGCTGTCAACCGCCAGCGCCCAGTATCCGCAACCGGGCTATCTGGATGAACAGACCGAAACCCTGCTGGTGGACGCCTACTATCAGAAAGCCTCGATCTTGAGCGAACAGGCCAAGCAAGCGAACGACGCTGGCAAAGTGCAGGAAATGCTGAAACTGCTGGATAAACTACTGGCGCTGCGTCCCGCTCATGCTGGCGCGGCAACCCTGCTGCTGGACGCGACGTATACGCAAGCCAAGGTCGATTTCAATAACCAAAATTACAAAGATGCCCGTGAGCGTTTGCAAGCGCTGGTGACTGACCGTGGGCAGTTATCGAGCCTGCTGGCGGATTTGCTGGAGAAAGACCCATATTACCGCGACGCGGCGACGCTGCTGCGCGAGGCGTATTACGTGCCTGCCAAACAGGCTTTTGATAGGGGCGACTGGACAACCGCCCGCGCTGAACTGGACGCGCTGTTCAAGGTGATCCCGCCGGAGAGCGATTACAAAGACGCGCGCTCGATGCAGTACGAAAGCTACTACCAAGAAGCACTCGCGCTGCGCACCAAGAATGATCTATCCGGCGCGACGGACGCGCTGGCGCAGTTGTTGGCGCTGACCTCCGCGTATAAGGACGCGGCGACGCTGCGGAACGAAATTCAGTTCCAGCTTGCCAACGACCAGTATAACCAAGGCCAATATACGGCGGCGCGTGCCTCATTGGACGTGCTGTTGACGAACGAACCGCTGTATCCGGGCGCGTTGAAGCTCAAGCGCGATACTTACGTGATCCCCGCCAAAGCTGCTATCGACAAAAAGGACTGGGACACGGCGCGGCGTTCCTTGAGCGAACTGCTGGCGACGGACTCGGGCTATGCCGAGGGCGAGTATTTGCTGCGTGACACGTACTATCAGGAAGCTAAGGCTTACTATGACGCGCAGAAATGGGATGATGCCCAACGCGTGCTGCGAGGCGTGAAGGATCGCAGCCCCAATTATGCCGATGTCAACGTACAGGCATTGCGTGCGCAAATCACGACGCTGTACTATCTGAGTTTCTATACTCCCGGCCTTAACGCCTTCAACCAGCAACAGTGGCGCGAAGCACGTAAGTATCTGGTGCCGCTGGTCGAAGTGGATGAGGGCGGACGCAACTTCAAGCCCGCCGTCACGGATAAATCGGCGTTCGATCTGCTGATGGAAAGCTACGTGACAGAAAGCGTGATCGCCGTCAGCAACAAGAATTACGCCGTGGCTGAACAGGTTCTAACCGAGGCGCTGCGGCGCAAACCCGACGATCCAGCGATCAAAGCGCAGCTCGTCAACGCGGTGCGGCTCCCCGCTGAGGAAGCCTTCACCGCCGAGGACTGGGGCACTGCCCGTCAGAAATATCAGCAAATCCTTAAACTAGATGATTCGCTGGATTGGGCATGGCAGGGCTTGATCGACACCTACTTGAAGCCCGCCGATCAAGCGCTGAACGTGGAGCAGAACTGGGGCGTGGCGCGTGTGCTGTACAGCAACGTGCTTGATATGTTCGCGGCTCAGGGGCAAGGCGCGATCCCGCAGGCATTGCTAGAGACGCCGCCCTTCCAAGACATGGCAGCGCGCGCGGAAACGGGCTACTTCGAGGCGTACTATCTGCCGGGCAGCACGGCGCTGCAAGCACAAGACTGGCTGACAGCACGCTTCCAATTCCTGCTGCCGCTGTACAATGATCTGAAACTGCGCGACAAGCCGTACAAAGATACGGTTGATCTGCTGATCCAGACGTACACCACCCCGATCACGGCGGCGATTGACAAGGGCAACACGGAAATCGCCCAAGCGCTGATCGCAGAGCTGTTGGGCTTCACCGAGAATGAGTTAGCCACCGAGAATCTGTTCAACGAGACGATGCTCCAAGCGCATTTCCGTGCCGAACAATTAGAGGTTGAGCGCTTAGCCACGCCGTTGCGAACCGCCATCGCCAACGCGGACTGGGAAACGGCAGTCGGGTTGTTCGAGCGTCTGCGTGAGGAACGCAACGCCGATAATGCGTTGTTGGATGACTTCATCACCAAGTTCCCCGATCTGCGGGCGCGGATGGTACAGCAAAGTTCGCCGCGCTGGATCGAGGCGACTCCGGCACCACCCACGCAGCCCGTCCGGCATAACAGTTCGCTGACGGCGCTGGCAGTGAGTTCCGGCGGCACGCGCATCGTGACGGGCGACATCAACGGCTTGGTGAAGGTGACGGGTCAGTATGGCGCACTTGGCAACGACCTGATTATCCAGACCAACACCACGCTGATCTCAAGCATCACCATCGATCCGAAAGGTCGCTGGTTCGTCACCACGAGCGATGATCAACGCGCCAACGTGTGGAGCCTATCCAACGGTCAGCAGTTGCGCGTTCTGAACACGCACACGGCGTACATCAGCGCGGTCGCCGTCGATCCGACGGGCGCGATGGTGGCGACGGGCAGCCATGACAACAGTGTGCTGCTGTGGTCGCCTTCCGCCGATTGGAGCGAACTGCCCGACCCGATCAAGCTGGATCAACCGTCGCGGGTAACGGCGCTGGCCTTCTCGCTGGACGGCAAATTGCTGGCAGTCGCCACCGCCGATGGCATCGTCTCGCTGTGGGACGTGGCGAGTCAACAGATTGTCGCCAAGACCGCCGAACCGACCGCTTACATCACACGGATCGTATTCCGTCCGGGCACGACCGATGTCGCCGCTGAATTCGTCACCATCGGGAATCAGTCCACGATCACGCTGTGGCGCGTGGACGGACAAAAGCTAGGCGAATTAGTGGGTCATGCCGAAGGCGCATGGCTGCGGTCAGCCAGCTTCACGGCAGATGGCAACATTCTGGCGACCGCCGCGACCGATAATCAGATTTTGTTGTGGAATATGGCGACGAACACGGTAGCGCGGACGATCTCGACCAGAAGCGCGGATGTATATGCCGTTCAGTTTTCGCTAGACGCCAACAAGTTGATCGCGATTAACCTCGGCGGGGATGTATTGGCATGGGACGCTCCAGCGCGGTGAGCAAAGAGGATGATGGACATGAACACAGTGATCAGACGTGTGCTGTTTCTCGGATTAACGACTTTGTTGGTGGCGGCGCTGTTCGGCTTACCAAGCACGGCGAACGCAGTACGATTTACAGGGCGCGTCACCAACGATAATTACGCGCTGTGCTATCGTGTGCCAGTAGACGCGGGGCGTGCTCTCAATGTGAGCATGATCGCGCTGTCGGGCGATCTGGCTCCGTTCGTGGTGCTGCGTAACGCAGATGGCTCGGACACGTTGAAGCGCCCTGATGAGGGAACCGACACGCGCAGCGCGCTCACCTACACGGCTGACGCGTCCGGTGAAGTTGAGATTGTGGCGACACGCGCCGATCTGGCAGATGGTACGACGTCCGGCGAATTTTTGCTGCTGGTTGAGGGCAGCGACACGGTGGAAGCGCCAACGGCTCCGGCGGAACCGTGCCTCGCGACCCAACCAGCGCTGTTCACGAGCGATGATCGGGATGAAAGTCTGGAACTGCCGCGCCCCAAGACCAAGAACGGTGAACCACAACCAGCGGTACTGCTGCCGATCAACACCACGGTGACGGGCGTGATCAACAATCAATCTTACGTGGTGTACTACCTGATCGATGCTACACAGGCGCGTTCGTACAAGATCGAGATGTTCCGGTCGCAAACGGATGGCGGCGATCTGCTGCCGTTCATGGGCATCTTGCAGTGGAACGATTTGGGGAAGGTGTTGAAACGCGCCAAGAATCGCAGCGACACCTCAACTAGTATCGAATTCAACCCGCAAGATTTTCCGGACTCTGAGGGCGAACGGTGGTTTGTGCTGGCGGTTTCGCGCGTGGACGTGGAAAACGGCACGACCACAGGCAAATATCAACTCAGCGTGCGGGAGAACCAAGCGCAGCCTTAACCACAACCGTAATTCGCAATCCAAATACGGTGTTCAGGCGGAGTCAAGGTAACTTGGCTCCGTTTGCTTATCTACCATCTCAGGTCGCTGTGGTTGAAGATTGCGCATAGGCAGAGTACAATCACGTATGTCCGCATGGTGCCTCGGACGTTCGATCACCCACCTTCCCTGCCGTTCAAGTTACCGTGCTTCTTAGACTAGGATTAGCACACCGCATTGAAATTGGACGGCGGCTGACGGATAGGAGATGGACGATTCGCAACCGAGCACAGCATGAGCAGGACTAACGAACTTGCCCTCCCTGTGAGGAGGCGTGCCCGTGGCTAGGAGCGATTCGTACAATGGCAGGTAGGGTGCGTGAGGCGGCTCCGACGGGGCTATCACGCGGGCTAGGCGCGTTTTTACGCCTTTACCGTGGCAAAGTGCTGGTGCTGATTGCCCAAGACCTTGCCCATTGGTATGTGGGCGAGATCGCTGCCAGCGCCAACCAGATCGCCCAAGCCAACGGCTACCACTTGATCAGCCTCGATTTTCATCGATCCGCCGAGCGCGAACATGAGCTGTTGACGGCGGTGAGCGAGGCGCAGGTCGAAGGCTACATCTTCTTGTGGGATTACTTCCCGCAGAATCTCCCGTTGTACCAACACCTTGCCGCCCATCACCCATGCATTCAGATCGGTGATCCCAAGCCGATCCCGAATCTGGATCACATCACGGGCGACGACTACAGCGGTGGCATGTCCGCCATGCGCCATCTGCTGCATCTAGGCTATCAGCAGATCGGGCATATCACGCTGCGCACATCGCTGCAAGCCGTCAGGGAGCGCCGACAAGCCTTCGAAGACGCGCTGAAACAGGCCAATTTACGTGTCTGCGATAACTGGCTGCTGGAACTGTCGTACGGGTTTACGGAGGCCAGCCGCGCCGAACGGCTGCCGGAAATCCGCAAGTTCCTGTCGCAGCCAGAACTACCGCGCGCCTTTTTCGTGTGCGCCGATTGGCTGGCGGTCGAGGTGATCGAGTGCATTCAAGAACTCGGCCTGAGAATCCCGGAAGATATTGCCATCGTTGGCTATGATGACGCGCTGCCGTATGCGCTGACCAGTACGCCGCTGACCACTGTGCGGGTGGATTTGCAGCAGTTGGGGCGGTTAGCGGTCGAACGCTTGCTGTTCCGCATTCATAACGGGCCGCAAACGGAACCGTGTCAGCTTTGCGTGCCGCCGATGCTGGTGGTGAGGGCGTCCTCGGCGCAGATCACGCCGACGACCGAGCGATGGTCATTCGCCAAGCGTTACATTCAGGAGCATTTCCGCGAAGAATTGACCGCGCAGCAGGTCGCCAAGCTGTTAGGCTTCAATTCCAACTACTTCTCACATCAGTTCCGACAGGTATTCGGGCAGCGCTTCACGGATTATGTTCATCAACTGCGCTTGGCCTATGCGAGCGAACTTTTGTTAACAACTGATTACACCATCAACCGCATCGCGGAGCTGGCTGGCTTCCAGAGTTTGAACCACTTTTACACCTTATTTAAGCGTCATTATCAGCTTTCTCCGCACCTCTACCGCAGCCAACATTTCGATAAGAAGACCTAACTTTTCTGAATTGTCATCCACTTCATCTATCCGTATTGTTAACAGTCAACAGATTTTGAATTTTTTAGAAATTTTGAAACTTATGTCGTCAACGCGAGTAACCCAGACTCGGTTCAAAAATTGGCCTGCGGTAACACTGGAAAATGCCGTCACTAGCATGACGATCCTGCCTGAGATCGGCGGTAAGATCGCGTCGATCCAGCGCCGCGCGAACGGGCATGAATTCCTGTGGCAAGATGATACCCGTCCGTACTGCCAACCACGCTATGGCGACGCCTTCGGCAATTACGACATCAGCGGCTTCGATGAATGCTTCCCCACCATCGGTGAATGCGCTTATCCCGAATATCCTTGGCAAGGCACGCCGATCCCCGATCATGGCGAATTGTGGTGCTTGCCGTGGCAGCATGAACTGAGCGCGCAAAGCCTGTATCTGCATATGGTCGGCGTGCGCTTCCCGTATCACTTCGAAAAATGGATCACACTGGCGGAAGATTCCGGCGTATACAGCATCCGCTACCGGATCACGAATCTATCGCCGTTCGCACTGAACTATATCTGGTCGGCGCATCCATTATTCGCGGCGCATGAAGGGATGCGCATCGTGTTGCCCGGTAATCCCGATGTGCGTTTCACCTTCGCGCTTGGTGAGCGGATCGCGGGGGAGGAACTGCAAAAATTCCGTTGGCCTTGGCTGCGTAATCCGGCGGGAGAGGCCGTAGATTACAGCCTGATCGGTTCAGCCGCGTTAGCCGCCAACGACAAGGTATACGCCGACGCCCCTGCCGAAGGATGGTGCGCACTCTACCATCCGCACGCGGGCGATTTCGTGGCGCTCCGCTTCTCGGCCGCGCAAATCCCCTATCTGGGCATCTGCATCGATCATGGCGGTTGGCCTTTTGAAGGCGTGGCGGGCTATTGGGTGGCGCTCGAACCTTGCACAGGCTATCCCGACAGGTTGGATCAGGCGGTGGCGCGGCACGCGTACATGACGCTGGCGGGGCACGGCAGCGTCGAATGGACACTCGGTATACAAGTGGGGCAAGCTGACTCGGCGGAAGCGGTCAGCAGCCTGATCGCGCAGTAATGTACAGCTTGCAATAGGGAGGGTTGAGTCATGATTGGTGGAGTATTTTCGCCAACCGTCACAGCGATGTCCGACGATGGGGTCGATCTGGCAGCGACGGCACGCCATATGCGGCGCTTGGTCGATTCCGGCGTACACGGCCTGTGCCCCGGTGGCAGCGGCGGGGAGTTCGTCGGCCTGACCTTCGAGGAGCGTCAGCAGATCATCGCGCTAGGCATCCAAGCTAGTAATGGGCGCATTCCCGTCTACGCGGGGACGGGCTGCTATTCGACGCGCGACACGATCAAGTTGAGCAAATGGGCGGCGGCAGAAGGCGCGGACGGCTTCATGGTGCTGGTGCCGTGGCTGATGCAGCCGTTGGAACAGGATGTTGCCGATCATTTCCGGCGGCTGCGCGAGGCGGTCGATAAGCCGATCATGATTTATCACCCTGAAACGACGGGCGTCCGGCTGAGTCTGGACACGATGGCGCGCCTGATCGAAGAAGGCGTGTTCGCCGCCGCCAAAATCTCGCAGCGCGATCCGAGCCTTGCGCGTGATCTCAAGCGCGCGGTCGGGGATAAAGCCGCCATTTTCATCGGGCATGATACCAGCGCGTTCGAGGCGTTATGCGCGGGTGTGGATGGCTGGATTTCCGGTTCGCCCATCGTGTTTCCTAGTCTGACAGCGCGCATTTTCAACCTGATCCGCGCAGGGAGGCTGGAAGAAGCGCGTCAACTGTGGCTGCCACTGACCGATTTCGTGCGGCTGGAATTTGGCCCCTTCCCGCCGGAACTGCCGAGCGCGCATATCATCGCGGTGGTCAAGGCCGCTTTGATCATCCTCGGTGACGAGGTGGGCGATCCACTGGCACCGATTCAGCCACTGCGGGGCGCGGGCTTGGACTATCTACGGCGCATCGTGGAACCATTGGGACGCTTGGAAAACACATACGCCCCGCAGCAAGCAAAATAACCAACATAACACAGGGCGCGGGCGGCGATGAACATCAATAAAGGACACTGGGGATGGATGTGACAACCAAGGCACTGGCAAAGCCAAGCACCGGACAGAATATCACGGCCTTTTTGCGTAGGCAGCTCGCGCGCCAAGAGGTCGCCATTCTGATCCCGCTGATTGCGCTGATCGCGGTGTTTACGCTGCGCAATCCGGCGATGCTGAACCCGATCACGGTCACGTCGATCCTGCGCACGATGGCCTTCCCCGGCTTGATCGGCATGGGCATGGTGATGCTGATGATCACGGGCGAGATCGACCTCTCGACGGCGTCGGTGATGAGCTTGACGGCAGTGCTGGCGGCGGTGTTGATCCGCGATGTCGGACTGCCGGTATGGTTCGCCGTGGTGTGCTCGTTAGGCGTTGCCGTGCTGATCGGGCTGTTCAACGCGCTGCTGACGGTCAAAGTCGGTGTACACGCCATCCTCACCACGCTCGGCGTCGGGTTCGCCGTGCGCGGCATCAGCTATTTGTTTTCCAACGGGCTGCCCATCTATCCCCTGCCCGAAGAAGTAGGCTTCCTCGGCTCGCTGCGCCCGCTAGGAACGTCCGTGGCGTTCGTCCTGATGTTGGGCGTGATGGTGGTCGTGCAGATCGCCTTGAACCAGACCCGCTTCGGCGCATCGCTGTTCGCCACCGGCTCGAATCGGTTGGCAGCGGATATTTGCGGGATCAACACGGGGCGCGTTAAGGCCATCTGCTTCGTGTTGACCAGTTTCCTCGCGGGCTGTTCCGGCCTGTTGTATATGAGCCAACTGCCGCTACCGTCAGGTGACCCGATCATCGGCAAGAACCTCGAACTGGACATCATCGGCGGCGTGATTCTGGGCGGCGTCAGCTTCTTCGGCGGGCGCGGCTCGGCAATCGGCACGCTGCTCGGCGTCTTGTTGATGCAGGTCGTGCGCACGGGCATGGTGGTGGCTCGCCTTGACCCTTGGTGGCAAGTTCCGGCGTTGGGTGTGCTCATGGTCGCCGCCGCCTCGGTAGACGTGATCCGCCACAAACGCTATGAGCGATGAGCTTGGCACGCTGATGACGTTCCGTTGTATCAGCGTTGTGCTTCGTGGGGGAAAGTCACCTCCTCAAGCTGCCAGATCATGATTAGTATTCCGGCTCCCGTCTTTGCGAACAGACAGGTCAGCCAGAATAGAAAGGAGGCTCGCCCATCGATGCAACGGCGAACGAATCAATCCATGATGGCTTCATTCTTACCGTGATTCGTCGCCTGTAAATATGTAGTTCAGGCCGCTACACGAGAGACGGCACCGAACCTTTAAAATTATCTAAAGGAGTTTGCAATGTCCCGTAAGTTGTTCTTCAAGATGCGTTCCGCGTCTCGCATAATCTTTACGGTTTTGTTCATCCTCATGCTGACGGGGTTGGCTCAACCCGCACACGCACAAGACAAGGTGATGGGCAAGTTCTACTGGGTGCAAAACACCGCATGGCATCCCGTCCACCAGTTGACGCAACTTAGTTTCCTCGCGGGTTGCGAAGAACTCAAGCTCGACTGCGCGCTGGCGACGACTGATGACACCTCGTTGGAAGCCTTGGTCGCTGTAGCCGAGCAAACGGTTGCGCGTGATGATGCCAAGGGTCTAGCGATGTGGGCGGGCGGTCTACCCGTCTTCAAGCCGATCATCGAAAAGGCCAAAGAAAAGGGTATCCCCGTCGTACTGCCACACTTCCCCGTGCCAGAAGGCACCTTCGCGGATAACGCTGTCCAGATCGCCGCTGACACGGAAAAGTATCCTGATCCCGTGGCAAAGGCCATGTGCGATGCGCTGCAAGGCCAGAAGGGCACCGTAGCGATCACCGAGAATAACCACAACGCCACCGAAGATACCGTTGCCAAGGTCTTCGCGGAGAGCATGAAGAAGTACTGCCCCGACCTGACGATCCTTGAGCCGGAACTGGAAGGCCCAGAGCCGACCAAGGCCATCGCGGTCGCCGTTGCCATTATGCAAGCCAACCCCGACATCGTTGCGGCGTTCTCCACCACCGGTGGCGGCCCGACGACATGGGCAGGCGCGCAAAAGGAAACCGGCAAGCAGATCGTCGCCGTTGGCATGGACTACACACGTGTAAATCTCGACCTCGTCAAGGATGGTCAGATGTTTGGCATCGTCGCGCAGCCGCTGTACGATGAGTGCAAGGGCGCTGCCGACCTGCTGTACAAAATGGCGAACGGCGAGAAGGTCGATTACTGGACGGTGTTGGATGCGCCGCTGGTAACGAAGGAAAATATCGATGATTATTACAAGATCCTCGATAATTTCGAGCCGAAGATGCGCCCGACGCCAACCGCAGCGCCGTAAGCATCTTGTGGGGGCGTAGTCTCAATCGGAAACTGCGCCTGACATCGTGAGAGAGGTTTTGGTGGAATGGCTTACGGGTCGTTCCACCGTAACTTATTAAGAGTCATCGCACTGCACGATCTGTTTTTGAAGGAATGATCCGTTATGGTCGCAACCTTGAGCGCCGAGAAGAGTCAGTCTGCCGCTCCCGCCACCGCCCCGATCTTGGAGGCGAAAGGCATCTCCAAGGCGTTCGGTCACGTACAGGCGCTGGATCGGGTAGATTTTGAGCTGTATCCTGCCGAAGTGGTGGCGCTGATCGGGGACAACGGGGCGGGTAAATCCACGCTGGTGAAAATCCTCTCCGGCGTGTACCACAAAGATTCAGGGCAAGTCTATATTGAAGGCACTCCTGTAGAATTTCACAGCCCCGTAGACGCTCAGAAATTAGCGGGCATTTCGACCGTGTATCAGGATTTGGCGTTGGTAGACGTGCGCGACGTGGCCTCGAATATTTACTTGAACATCGAACCCACATGGCTCGGCCTTTTCATCAATTTCCGCAAGCTGTACGCCGACGCTGCCGAAGTACTCAGTCGTCTGCGCATTGATCTGCCCTCGCTCAAAGTGAATGTAGGCGAACTTTCCGGCGGTCAGCGGCAGGCCGTCGCCATTGCCCGCGCCTTGGCACGTGGTCAGCGCTTCTTCCTGCTGGACGAACCAACCGCCGCGCTCGGCGTGGAACAGCAGGGCAAGGTCAACCAATTGATTTCCGACCTGAAGCGGCACGGCAGCACCGTGGTGGTGATTAGCCACAATCTGGAGCACGTATTTGAAGTGGCGGATCGCTTAATCGTGCTGCGGCGTGGTCGCCGCGTGGGGACGCGCAAGAAATCCGAGACGACCAAAGAAGAGATAGTAGGTCTGATCACGGGCGCAATCAAAGGCGACGCTGTCGAATAAAACCAGACACAGACACGATCCGAGAGGGTGCCAACATGGTTAGTAAGATGATAAGCAACTGGCGTCATGCCCGACTAGCGCGGTGGAAAACGATGGGCTTGATCGTCGCGCTGCTGGTGTTCGCCGCGACACTCGTCTCGTGCGCCACCGAAGCGCCGCCCATCCCCACCAAAGAGATCGTCGGCAAGTGGGTGAACGAGGGCGGTGGCTGGATCGAGTTTTACGCCAACGGCACAGGCTACGTCCCCGGCGTCGAAGGCGAGATCGCCGCCACGAGCTTCAGTTACTCGTTCACCGACTATGCACACATGATGATCACGATCAGCGGGCAGTTGAGCACGATGGTAGAGATCAGGGTACAGGGCGACAAGATGACGTGGGCGAGCCAGACGAATAACGTAAAGTTTGAATATACGAGAGCCAAATAGAGCAGCTAATTCAACAAAATTACCCATTCTCAATAACGTGAGTCGGGGTTTTAGGTCGAGGCACATCAAGGAGCGATGATGACGGGTTATAACCCTTATAGCTTGGAAGGCAAATGCGTGCTGGTGACGGGCGCAGGCACGGGCATCGGTCAGGGGGTGGCGCTGGAACTGGGCAAGCAAGGCGCGGATGTGGTGTTATCGTACAGCAGCAGTGCCAAAGGAGCGCTGGAAGCTGTCGAGCAGATCAAGGCGATGGGACGGCGCGCGACGGCGGTTCAGGCCGATTTGGGCAAGGTAGCTGACTGTCAGCGCGTGGTCGATGAGGCCGTCGCTTTCCTCGGCGGGCTGGATGGGTTGGTCAACAATGCAGGGCTGACGCTCACGCTGGATTTCCAGAACGTGACGGAAGACGATTTCAACCGCATTTACTTCCTGAACATTCGTGGACAGTTTTTCACCTCGCAGCGGGCGGTGCATTATATGCTGGAACGTGGCAAAGTCCGTCAGCAGCAGGGACTCGCGTGGGCGGGCGGCAGCATCGTCAATGTCTCGTCGGTGCATGGCTTCGTCGGCTGTCCGGGACATTCCGTGTATGCGGGCACCAAGGGCGCGATCAACGCCTTCAGCCGCGAATTGGCGGTGGAATTATGCCCTGCGCACATCCGCGTGAATGTATTGGCTCCCGGCACCATCGAAGTGCCGAGCTACTTTGCTGGCGGCTCGGATTACACGCGCGAACAGGGCAACAGCATCGTCCCGTGGGGGCGCGTCGGGCTGCCACAAGACTGCGGCTACATCGCAGCCTACCTGCTTTCGGACGCTGCCGAATTCATGACGGGGCAAGTCCTGTACTTTGACGGCGGCTTGACCGCCAAAATGGCACTGCCGATTCAACCCGCCAGCGGCGAACGCCACGCCAACGGGTAGCGCCGACAGATGACGAACAACGTAGGGATCGACTCAAAAGGGAGCTGTCATGGAAGCCAGTAAAGCAATTACACCACCAGTTCCGGCTGCGCAGTCCTTGCGGAAGGTTGGTCGCCGTCTGCTGAATATGCCGGAATTAGGGGTGAGCGCCGCACTCATCCTGTGTTTTGTGGTGTTCGCAGCGGCGGATAAGAGCATGGCGACGCCACAGGGCTTGGTGCTGCTGTTCACGCAAGTGACGTATATGGGCTTTGCAGCAATCGGCATGTGCTGCTTGATGCTGGCGGGCGAGATCGACCTTTCGACGGGTTCGGTAGCGGGGCTGGCGGCAGCAGTCGCCGCCACATTGATCGCCAATCAAGGTTGGCCTGAGTGGGCAGGGCTGACGGCTGCCATCGTCGCGGCGGTGCTGGCGGGGCTGCTCAACAGCGTGGTCGTGCTCAAAATCGGCGTACCGTCGTTTTTCGGGACGTTGGGTACCCATTTCGTGATTCTGGGCGTCATGCAGGCCATCTTACGCGGCAACTGGATCATGGTGGAAGGCAAAGTCCCGTTTCTCACGCAGTTAGCCTCGCCTAGCCCGTTCTGGGGCGTGCCGTGGACGTTCGTGATCTTGGTGGTGCTGGTCGTGGTGGGCGATTTTCTGCTGCGGCGCTCGCGGCTTGGCCCGATTCTGTCTGCGACGGGCGCGAACCGCCGCGCTGCCGACATCGCAGGCATCAACACCACGCTCGTCAAAACGCTGTGCTTTGTGTTGGTCAGCGTATGTTCGGCAATCGGCGGGCTGCTGGTCATGAACGCCGCGATCACCGCCGATCCGCAGATCGGGGATAGCTGGCAGTTGTGGGTACTCGCCATCGCGGTGATCGGCGGCAGCAGTTTCAGCGGCGGGCTAGGCTCGATCTCCGGCGCGTTCCTCGGCGCGCTGCTGATTCAGGTGATCAAGCTCGGCCTCGGTGCCGCGCAGATCAAGACCAACGCGCAAGGCGTGGTCGTCGGCGCGATCCTGATCGTTTCCGCCATTCTGGATGTCTTGCGCCGCCGCGTCAAGAAATATTGAGTGCGGGTAACGAGCAGCGACGCGTTTTGTCCCCCGGCTAGCCACATCCCAAACGCATAACAGGCCAACGATAAGCTGTCTCAGCGTGAGCACAAAACGACGCGCTGAGGCAGCTTGCTTGTGTAAGAAATGCATCAACATTTCGTGAATCTTGGGAATTTCGCACAGACAGGTATTTACTTCATAGAATAATCAACTATACTGATTATCAACCATGTTGATAATCATAGGGGTTGAGTAACTGAATGGATGACACTTGGTCTGTACAAAGACTTGCCGAAGAACTGCTGAGGTTATTCCCCAACATGGGGAGGCAGGTCTCGGCATTTTTGCGCGATTCAGGTGAAGAAGAAACTACACTCATGCAGATTGGCGTGCTGCATCAGATCAAAAATCGTTCAATCACCGCCAGCGAACTGGCAAAGCAAAGACGGGTAAGTCTGCAATCTGCCAGTGTGCTGGTACAAGGGATGGTCGAGCGGGGACTGATTGTTCGCGTCCCTGACCCTACCGACCGGCGGCAGTTTCTACTGCAAGTGACGCCGGAGGGGTTTGCTAAGGCCGAAGCGACACGTCACCAGCTTGTGAATTACCTAACGGATCTCTTAGGAGATCTTACCGCGCAAGAAGTGGGAGCCGCGCAGCTATTTTTGCCAGCACTAACGCGTATTCTGGCAAAGCATTCGACCGCTGACCCCCAACAACAAGATATTCAACACGCACCGCGAGAGGAACAAACAATACCATGATGCGTATCGCTCGGTATCTCAAACCGTTTACGCTATGGATGACGTTCGCCGTGATCTTGCTATTTACGCAAGCAATGGCTGACTTATCCTTACCAGATTATCTCTCCCGAATCGTCAATAACGGGTTGCAACAGGGGGGTGTCGAAAGTCCGGTGCCCGCCGCCATCCGCAGCAGCGAGATGGATAAATTGACGCTGTTTATGAGCGACACAGACAAGACCACGGTGCTCGGTCAGTATACGCTCGTAGATAAGAATTCAGCGGACTACAACACCTATGTCGGCACCTATCCCGTGCTCGCCAACGAGCCAATTTACGTGCTGAATACGATCACCGATGACCAGAAGCAAGCCATCGAACCGATTATGGCGAAATCGCTGCTGGCGGTGTCAGGCATCGAGCAAGCGATGGCTGATCCGGCGAAAGCGGCGGAACTGGGCGCGCAAGGCGGCTTCGACCTGTCCAATCTGCCCGCTGGCGTGGACGTGTTCACGCTCATCAAGATGCTGCCCGCGCAGATGCGCAGCTCGATCCTAGAGAGCATGAACAAGCGTTTCTCCGCGATGGGCGACAGCATGATTAATCAGGCAGCTATCGCGGCGGTCAAGACGGAATATACCGCGCTCGGCATGGATACGGAATCGTTGCAAAACAACTACGTGATCCGCACCGGTGGGAGCATGTTGGCGATTTCGCTGCTCTCCGGCATCTGCACGATCGTGGTGGGCTTTATCTCGGCAAAGGTCGCGGCTGGCGTAGCGCGCGATTTGCGGCGCGGCATCTTCACCAAAGTCGAGACGTTCTCCAACACAGAATTTGATAAGTTCACCGTGTCGTCCCTGATCACGCGCTCCACCAATGACGTGACGCAGCTTCAAATGCTGACCATGATCATGATCCGCATGGTGATCTACGCGCCGATTCTGGCGGTGGGCGGCATCATCAAGGCCGTCAACACCGATGCTTCGATGTGGTGGACGATTGCGGTGGCAGTGGGAGCGCTGTTAGGCTTCATCATCGCGACCTTCTCGATTGCGCTGCCAAAGTTCAAGATCATCCAGAAATTGGTTGACCGCCTGAACCTCGTGACCCGCGAGAACCTCTCCGGCATGATGGTCATCCGCGCCTTCAATACGCAGAATTTTGAAGAAAAGCGCTTCGATAAGGCTAACCGTGACCTGACCGACACGAACTTGTTCGTCGGGCGCGTGCTGGCGTTGATGATGCCCTTCATGATGCTGGTGATGAACGGCGTGACGGTGCTGATCATCTGGGTTGGCGCGCATCAGGTAGCCGAATCGCAAATGCAGATCGGCAGCATGATCGCCTTCATGCAGTACGCCATTCAGATCGTGATGGCCTTCCTGTTCATTTCGTTCATGTTCATCATCCTGCCGCGTGCGTCGGTCTCGGCGGAACGTATCGCAGACGTGTTGGAGATGGAACCCGCCATCGAAGACCCCAAGCAGTCGAAGACCTTCCCGATGCCGTTCAAGGGCACGGTGGAATTCCGCAACGTGAATTTCCGCTATCCCGGCGCGGAAGAAGATGTGCTGCACGATCTCAACTTCACGGCGCGCCCCGGTCAGACGACGGCCTTCATCGGCTCGACTGGCTCCGGCAAATCCACGTTGATCAACCTTGTCCCGCGCTTTTATGACGTGACGGGCGGCGCGATCCTGATCGACGGGATCGACATCCGCGAGATCAGCCAGCACGACCTGCGCGATAAGATCGGGTACATCCCCCAGAAGGGCAACCTGTTCTCCGGCACCATCGACAGCAATCTGCGCTACGCCAAAGACGACGCCAGCGCGGCAGAACTGACCTTGGCGACGGATATCGCACAGGCGACGAACTTCATCAACGAGAAACCGGAAAAATTGGAATCGGAGATTTCGCAAGGCGGGACGAACGTATCCGGCGGTCAGCGTCAGCGGCTCTCGATTGCCCGCGCGCTGGCCAAGAAACCGCCCATCTACATCTTTGACGACAGCTTCTCGGCGTTGGACTTCAAAACCGACGTGGCGCTGCGCAAAGCGTTGAAAGATAACACCGGCGACAGCACGTTGCTGATTGTGGCACAGCGTATTTCGACCATCAAAACTGCCGATCAGATCGTCGTCTTGGACGAAGGCAGGATTGTGGGCATCGGCACACACGAACAATTAATGGAAACCTGCGAAACATACCGCGAAATCGCGCTGTCGCAGCTCAGTATCGAGGAGTTGGCATCATGATGATGGGTGGACGACCGGGCGCAGGCCCCGGTAGGGGCATTCAACAGCACGCGCCGGGAGCGCGCGATTTTCGGGGTACGATGAAGCGATTGCTGGCATATCTGAAGGCTTACCGCCTATCGATCATCATCGTGCTGATCTTTGCAATTGCTTCGACCATCTTTTCCATCGTCGGGCCGAAGATCCTCGGTCAGGCGACGACCAAGCTGTTCGAAGGCGTAGTAGCGCAGATCTCTGGTTCCGGCACGGGAATCGACTTCGAGTACATCGGCAACATCATTCTGCTGCTGGTTGTGCTGTATCTGATCTCCGCCGTGTTCAGCTACGTTCAGGGCTGGATCATGACGGGCGTGTCGGCGCAGGTAACGTATCGCTTCCGCAAGGACATCGCGGAGAAGATTAACCGGATGCCGCTGAAGTACTTCGACGGCACCAATCACGGTGAAGTGCTCTCGCGCATCACCAACGACGTAGATACGGTCAGCCAGACGCTGAACCAGAGCTTGTCGCAGATCGTGACCTCGGTGACGATGCTGATCGGTGTGTTCATCATGATGCTGTCGATCAGTTGGGTGATGACGCTGGTGGCGCTGGTCATGATCCCGGTCTCGTTCGGCATCATCGCACTGGTGATCAGCAAATCGCAGCACTACTTCAAGGAGCAGCAAGATTACCTCGGTCACGTCAACGGACACATCGAGGAAATGTACAGCGGTCACAGCGTGGTCAAAGCCTTCAACGGCGAGCAGAAAAGCGTCGAAAAGTTCGATGAGTACAACTTGACGCTGTACAACACCGCGTGGAAGTCGCAGTTCCTGTCCGGCTTGCTGATGCCGATCCTGACCTTCGTGGGCAACCTGAACTACGTGGCAGTGTCGATCCTCGGTGGGTATCTGGCGATTCGCGGCAGCATCACGATTGGCGATATTCAGGCGTTCATCCAGTATGTGCGCTCGTTCACGCAGCCAATCGCGCAGATCGCGAATATCTCGAATATCCTCCAGCAGACCGCCGCCGCTGCTGAACGCGTCTTCGAGTTCATGGACGAGGCCGAAGAAGTGCCCGAAACCAAGACTCCGATCACGCTCCCGAAGGTGGAAGGCAGTGTCGAGTTCGATCATGTCCACTTCGGGTACAACCCCGATAAGATCATCATCAACGATTTCTCTGCGAAGGTTAAACCCGGTCAGAAGATCGCCATCGTGGGGCCAACGGGTGCTGGCAAGACGACGATGGTCAAGTTGCTGATGCGCTTCTACGATGTCAACAGCGGCGCGATCCTCGTGGATGGTCACGACATCCGTGAGTTCACGCGGGAAGAACTGCGCTCGATGTTCGGCATGGTGCTGCAAGACGCGTGGCTGTACAACAACTCCATCATGGAGAATATCCGCTACGGTCGGTTGGACGCGACGGACGAGGACGTGATCGAAGCCGCCAAGGCCGCGCACGTCGATCACTTCATCCGCACGCTGCCCGATGGCTATAGCATGGTGCTGGACGAGGAAGCAGGCAATGTCTCGCAAGGGCAAAAGCAGCTTCTGACGATTGCACGCGCCATCCTTGCCGATCCGAAAATCCTGATCTTGGACGAAGCCACCAGTTCAGTGGATACGCGCACCGAGGTCTTGATCCAGAAGGCGATGGACAACCTGATGCAGAACCGCACCAGCTTCATCATCGCGCACCGTCTCTCCACCATCCGCAACGCCGACCTGATCCTCGTGATGCGTGACGGCGACATTGTGGAACAGGGCAACCATCTGGAACTGCTGGCGAAGGGCGGCTTCTATGCTGACCTGTACAACAGCCAGTTCGAGAATGTCGCTGTCGGTGATGTGGCGTAACGCCTAACCCGCGTTTATCCGCTTGAATCAGGAGATCATTTGCTTGCGTATAGTGCAGGCAAATGATCTTTTAATTTCCGGTTGAAGTCGCGATCTGGGAAAAGCTATTTGCTCTTGGTCGCCGTGACCAGCACTTTGCGGGCGATCTGGCTGCTGATGGTCTTATTCTTGGCGTGGTCGCTGCCGATGGTCAGGCTGACGGTATCTTCCAGCGGCGCGCGTTCAGTGAGCGTGATCGTCATCCCCGGCGTCAGGCCGAGGTCGGAAAAATAGCGCAGCACTTCCGGCGATTGGTCAGTGATCCGGCTGATTTCGGCGCGCTGCCCGACCTTGAGTTCGGATAGCAAACTCCAATCGGTATCCGGCAAGGTGCCATCCAGTGCGGGGATCGGATCGCCGTGCGGGTCGATCACCGGATTGCCGAGCGCCTGCGCGATGCGCGACTCAAGCTGCTCCGAGATGTGGTGTTCGAGCTTATCGGCTTCCTTATGCACCTCGTCCCACGAATAGCCGAGCGCTTCGGACAGGTACAGTTCCAGCAAGCGATGATGGCGGATGACTTCCAGCGCGATCTGCTTGCCAAGCGGGGTCAGCGTGACGCCCTTATAGCGCGTGTAATCGAGCAGCGGCGGGATGCCCGTCGTACTGGACAGCCGCTTGAGCATATCCGTGACCGAGGCGGCGGTGATGTTCAATGCTTGTGCCAGCAGCGTCGTCGGGACGGGCGTGATCTGGCGTTCCAAGTCATATACCGCCTTCAAGAAATCTTCGACAGACTCTGTGCGGATGTCGTGGAGGTGTTTCTCAGTTTCGGCATCGCGGGTCTCAGACATCATCAAGCTATTTATCTCGCTCTAAAATCGGATAAGCAACTGCTCGGCGCTAAAGCCGGGGCCAAGCGCAGTCATTAACCCCAACGCGCCGGACTGCGGATCATTATTCTTCAATATATAGTCTAACACGAAAAGCACCGTAGATGAACTCATATTCCCATAGCAGCGCAAGACCTGACGCGAGGCAGCGAGATCGCCGTTAGGCAGTTCCAGCGCCCGTTCCAGCGCGTCCAGCACCTTCGAGCCGCCCGGATGGAAGATGTGATGGCTGATGTCGGTTACGCTCAAGCCGTGCTTGCCGAGGAAGCAGTCCACCTCCGGACGAAACAAATCGGCGGCGTAGCGGGGAATCTCGACGCCAAATAAAACCTCTAATCCAGTATTAACCACATTCCAGCCCATCATCGCCAGCGTATCAGGCCACAGCGTGCTCATGCTGTCGATGATTTCCGGCCCCGTCGCTGGCATCTCATCGCCCGCAAGGACGACTGCCGCCGCGCCGTCCGCGAACAAGGCAGTAGCGATGAAATTCTTCTTCGAGTGATCCTCCGTCAAGAAGGTCAAACTGCTCGTCTCGACCGTCGCCAGCACGGTAATCGAGTGCGGATAGGCGCGCGCCATCTCCGCCGCCCTTGCCAACCCTGCTACGCCGCCCGCACAGCCCAAGCCCCAGATCGGCGTCCGCCGCACATTGGATCGCATCTTGAGCGTGTTCATTACGCGCGCATCGAGGCTCGGCGTGGCGATCCCGCTGCTGCTGACCACGATCAGGTTATCGATCTGCTGCGGCGTCAGGTTAGCTTTGTCCAGCGCGCCCTGAATCGCCCGACCTAGCAGCGCGACGGCTTCACGCAGATAAACTTCGTTGCGCGCCTTGAGGGTCGGTATCGCGCTGTGCCACCATTCCTCGGAGACGACGAAATAGCGCGTATCGATGTCGGCGTGGTCGAACACGCTCGCCATGCGGTCAACGTGTGGCATGAAGTCCCGAAAATAATCAGTCGCCATCTTTTTGACGGCGGATTGCGACATCTGGTAGGGCGGAACGGCAGTAGCGAGACCAATCACACGCGCCATGCAAATTACCTCGACTATTCCTTGAGAACGCGGCTGCCTAACCACGTGATGCCCCACAGCACCACCAGCAGATAAGCTACCAGCGTCAAGAGTTCTCCACGTTCAATGTGAGCCGGAAGCGTCAGCGCTGCCAACAGCATGATCGGGGCGCTGATGCCCGTGACGAGGATTGTCGCACGAACGAGTGCCCGACGGCTACCGATCACATATGCGGCGGCGAAGGGCAGCGGAAGGTACAGCACCCAGTTGATGCCGTTGACGTAGCCCTGCACGAATTGGCGGGGTGTCAGCGCCAGCGCCGTCTCCGCGATGGCGAGGTAAGTCGCGGTTACGGGCCACCGCCGCGCCGCCCACAGGTAAACGGGCACCGCCAGCAGATCGAGCACAGAGACGATCAACGGAATCGTGCGCCGGAACGTGATCAGCATGATCACGAATACCACCGCCGCGAGGACAGCCTTGATGATCGCGATTTCTCGGATGCGCGTGGTCATGGCAGCGGATCACCGATGGGCGGTGGATACGGCGCACGGTCGGCAGCGGTCAGCAGCATGATCGATGATCCGTGATCAGCGGGTGCGCCGTGTTCGGAAATATGCTGATAGATGCTCATAATCGCCGCCACAGTTTCACCCACGTATCGATCCATCGTCGCCGCGTTGAGGTACGGATACGCGCGATCCAGCACACGGTCAGGATCGGGCTGCGCATAAAAAGTGCGGATGTCGTTCAACTGCGAATGCAACGCCGACTCCACCAGAAACGGGAAATAACACGGCGGATTCGGCGCGGTCAGCAGCACGCGCTGGAACAGGCCGTGCGGATGGTCGCGCACATACTTGTGATCGAGATCGTACCAGTCGCGCTTGAAGTCCCACCACGCCGCGCCGCCTTTTTGATCAAATAGCCACGCATAGGCTTCCTGATGCGTGCGCACCATGTGCAGCGCCCACAGATTATCCGCGATCAGGTGGAAAAAGTAGGCGAGTCCAAAACTGTACAACGCCAGATCAGCGTCAGGATCGAGGGCAGCGACATAGCCACGATAAAAGTCCAGATCGCGGATTCGTCCCTCATCATCGCCTTTGTTGAGGAAATGTGTGATCGTTTTGGGCGGCTCAAAACGGTATTCAGGGCCGGGGACGGGCACACCCGAATCCGGCGCGAGGCTGCCAAGCGTGAAGCCGATTTCGTCCAGATCGGGAATCGCGGCTAACAATTGCTCTGCGATGCGTAAGTGACTGATCCATGTACCCAAGTGCTGCTCCTCGTGTCCGCTGCCAGATTATAGCAAGCAGCCGCGTCTGAATAAGAACGGTGGGAAGCGGGTGGGTTGTATACTCTGGATGATTGCAAAATCTAGCTATTCCATGATAGAATAGGGTTAGTATGGCACAATTGACACCAGATGAGACCCTGCTCGGTTTGATCGCGGCACGGCCTCAACATGGGTATGACTTGCTCGACAGCTTCCGCGATCCAAACCAGCTCGGCAAGGTGTGGACATTAAGCACCAGCCAGCTTTACGCGGTCTTGAAGCGGTTAGAGCAGCAAGGGCTGACACAGGTTCGCGAGGTTGTAACAACCGATGCACCCGCGCGGACAGAACATACACTGACCGACGCCGGACGGGATCGACTCGCGGCGTGGCTTGACGAAGAACACCCTTCCGCCAGTGTGCGGCGGGTGCGGGTTGAGTTTTTGAGCCGTCTTTACGTGGCACGCTTGCTCAACCTGTCAACCATCGAGCTTATCCAGAGGCAAAAGCGGGTCTGCCGTGAGCGCCGCCATCACTTGATGATCGAACGTGGCGAGACGCAGCCCGGTGTGAGCTTTCTGGTCGTAGATTTAGAAATTGCGCAGTTAGACGCCATCCTACAGTGGATCGACCGCTGCGAAATAGTACCGAAAGAAGAAGGAGATCCTTAATGAAATCTGTCCTAAAGGCCTTTATCGCCAGCTTGCTCTTAATTGGCGTGTTAGGCGGCAACCTCACCCTCCACGCCCAAGCCAGCAAAACCCTGACCATCTTCGCCGCGTCCTCCCTGACGGATGCGTTCAACGAACTGGCAACGGCGTTCAAAGCCAGTAACCCCGATGTAGACGTGCAGTTCAGCTTCGGCTCGTCCTCCACCCTCGCGACGCAGTTGCAAGAAGGCGCACCCGCTGATATCTTTGCCAGCGCCAACAGCAAGCAGATGCAAGTCGCGGTCGATGCCAAGCGCATCGCTGGCAAGCCTTCCACCTTTGCCAAGAACCGCCTGATCCTGATCGTGCCCGTGGAAAACCCCGCCAAGATCACTGGCCTGAAGGATTTGGCGAATGCTGGCGTGAAGCTGGTGATCGCCGCCGACAAAGTGCCCGTGCGCGATTACACCAACACCATGCTGGATCGCTTAGTCAAGTTGCCCGCCTATGGTCAGGCGTACAAAGATGCCGTGCTCAAGAATGTGGTTTCGGAAGAAGCCAACGTGCGGCAGGTGTCCTTGAAAGTCTCGCTCGGTGAAGCCGACGCGGGCATCGTCTACCGTTCCGATGTGACGCCCGACATTGCCGACAAAGTGGTCGCGTTCCCCATCCCCGACGCGCTGAACACGCTGGCAACCTATCCCATCGCCGTCACCAACGACTCCGCCAACGCCGATCTTGCCAAGACCTTTATCGATCTGGTGCTCTCCGATGCGGGACAAGACATCCTCGTCAAGTGGAACTTCATTTCGGTGCGTATTCCCGAACTGCCCGCCACCATCAGCCTGCCGACCGATGGTAAACTGCACCTCGATGGTCAGGTGCTCAATCCGCTGGCCTTGTCGGTGGACGATCTGAAGGCGAATTACGCGCCGCAGACCGTCTCCGTTGAATATCTAAACGGCGAGAACCCCGTCAAGGCCAATTACACGGGCGTCCTCCTGCGCGATCTGCTAGATAGCGCGCAGGTCAACCTGAACGCCGATGTCAAGAACGACAAACTTAGCACCTTCATCGTCGCCACGGGCGCGGATGGCTATCAGGCCGTCATCGCGTGGGGCGAGATCGACGCCGATTTCGGCAACCAAGCGATCCTCGTCGCCTACGAATCCGATGGCAAGCCGCTCGCTGAGGCCGAAGGCGCGTTCCGTCTGGTCGTGCCAACTGATGGTCACGGCGGGCGCTACGTCAGCCAGCTCGTCAGCCTCGAAGTGCGTGATGCACCGCATGTCGCGAAATAGCAGTTACACAGCAGACATCTAGTTATCCTCTAGTGGCGGTGGGTTGACGTGGAAGAGCGCTCAACCCATCGTTCATGTAGGCGGTGGATCAGATACTTCGTGCATCGTGCTCGGCTCGACTTGTTGAATAATGTCTGGAGAGTCGATCCCGTGCGCAAGACGAATCCCGAACCCCGCCCATGTATACAGGTACAGTGCTTGATCAGGCGCAAATAGCCCTCGATACCATGCCGCGAATACACAAACGGCATCGTTTTCTCCCGTCAATATCAGCGTATAGCCATCGCGATGCAGCCCACCGATCAACAGTTGTCCATCAAGCATCAGTTGGAAATCAAACAAATAGGCTTTTGGTCTCGGTCGACGCACATCCAGATTAATTACCGTCCAATGCCGCTGCAACTGCGCAATCAACCACGACGAATCGATATGGAGCGTTATTGGCGGCGTCGGGTCTGTCGTGTGAACCCATGTTTCCGTCCAATGCCGATATTTCCGAATAAAACTTGTGTACTCAGCAGTAGGACTGATAACCCATACGTCTCGCGGATTCGCTTCTGGATCACCACTCAATATACGGAAGTAGATGGTTTCAAACGGAAGTAATGCTTCGCGGTCAACATGCCATCCCCAGTAGATGGGCAGCGTGTGATCGAATGCGACAACCTGATCGAGCATGTGCAAGGCTGGTGTCGCGTCGCGCTCATACCGGAGTTGACCGAGGCAGTAAGCAGCCCAGAAACGTAAATCCGCATTTTCGTTGCTCAAGAGTCCCGTGTAATACTGAACCGAATTATCATCGATATGCGATGTAGTTTGTTCAAGCGCCGAACCCCGTAGACCGAGATCGTCCGTAGTATCTGCCACAATGGCCTTTAGCATGGGCAACGCACGCGCATCCATCATCGCCCCGAACGCCTGAATTGCCGACATCCGCACTTGGTATGGTTGACTCTTATCAGTTGCCAAGTTGCTTAGGGTCGGGATCGCCCGTTTTAAGTTCATCATGCCAGCCGCCACTGCTGCCACTGAGCGCAACTCTGAATTATCCCCGTTGAGGACAGCAAGCAGTGGTTTACTCGCTTTACGCTTATCCACAGTGCGTGATAGACGCCATAGGGCGTGGCACATTCGGACACGAAGATCTGATTCAGCGGAATCATCTCCCAATAGTGCTAGTAATTGTCCATAAGTGGTGATACCAGCCTGACGGAGATAAGTAACATCCTCATCGGGATATTTTTGTGATTTCAGGTCGTGTAACAACGTGTCATTCTGCATATTGTTCATTATGAAGGCTATTCATCGCGGCAACGTCGCAATGTTATGCACAGCATCGTCGTTATTTGTCCAAGCGCGTCCAAATTTTATAGTCAGGTAGATGTAACTGGTTAACATCCTTCAACTCGATCTCAAACCTATCGAGTCGTTTCGACAAATAGCTCATTGTCTTCGTTGCCCAGTCAACAAGTTCACGCCAACCATCTGGCCCATCTTCCCACCACTCTACTTTGAAGGATGGAGAACGTGTGCAACTTTCCATCCCATAAATTATCCCATCCAAACCCGATAATCCATTGGTGTCCATGATTTGAAATCGAAATTGTCGGTGTAAATCCAATGCGTCGAACTCTTGTGGTTTTAGATAATACTCATCCACCTTTGCATTCGGGGTCGCCATATCCTCCCGCAGCGTCCTGAAAACGTCACGCGATTCGATGGAAGTGAACTTACTGCCGATAACCCTTCGCACCATCGGATTTTGCCACCCCACTACTCCGCGATCTACCAGAATTGTCCAAGATACCATAGGTTCAAACGAAGGAGCTTCCCACAAGCGAAAGATGGGATATTGCTTTTCTTCGCTGAGACTCGTCATCGCTTATTTCCTCTGCATATTGCTAAATCATCAGCAAGAATTATGCAATCAACCTCAACTAGACCGCCATCCCCAAATGATCCCATCCCTCGATTCTATCCTCATGATCTCTTATGCTAACCTCAATCCTAACCTCTTGACTTCCTATCCAACTCTGCTAGAATATGAATGCTATCGTTCTATGTCTCGGCGGGCTTGGCGGCTTTAGCCCAGACCAATGGAATACGATAGCAGCTTACAGAGTGGTGTGTGCTCTCCTTCGCCAGTTACCGCCCATGCGCGTTAGTAATAGTAACGGGGACTACACGCCTCATATCATGCGAGCCAATGTCAGGTCAACGTCACCCTCGTGCGGATTGTCCGCAAACGCCATCTCAGAACACCACAACGAATAAACGACTTGATCGCAAATGATCCCGCTCTGAGCAGCCAACGGGATCATTGCAGGGATCATTACCCCACCAGCGTTCTGATCGCGTGAGTCCCGAAGGGACTTCGTTCTCTGAGCCTGACGTTTCAACGTCGGGCATCCTACGGCAGCGCCCCCGACGGCGGACGCTCATCCGGCGGCACGAACGACACCACCGTGAACGGCATCTCAGCGCTGGTCTGGACGCTCCCATCCGCCATCGTCGCCTTCGCCACCAGCTTGTAATCGCCGGGGACGAGCGCCCACCATACCCACCACGGATCGGCGTCGGCGGTCTGGTACAGCGCACCGTTGATCCAGTACTCCACCTTCTGCGTACCGGGCATCACCGCCACCGACAGCCGTATCCGCTGCGAATCGAACGGCAGCGTCGGACTAAGTTGATACACGGTGTACGGATCAGGCGTCAGCAGCCGGAATCCGGCGTCGGGACGGCTGGCGATCTCGGTCAGGGATACGGGCGGTGGCTCGATGCCATGCCGCAGTCCCCACAGGCGTGCCTCTTGCGGCAGCACCTTGTACACCTTGACCACGCGGTAGCTGCTCGGCGTCTCATCCGTCGCCAGTTGCCCCGTGCGGCGGTCGATGGTGAATGGCTGGAACATCGTATCCTTCTCGGTCGGGAGCGTACCCTTGATGAACCACTCAAGGCGTTTCTGTGGGCAGTATTCCGTCGGCAGCAAGCCCGATCCGGCGCAAATCTCGGCCTGTTCAACCCCCGCCGGACGCTCGAACGATGTTTCCGGCGTACCCTTCGTGACTTCGCGCATGAACGCGTTCCAGATCGGCCCCGCGCCCGTCACGCCGGAGACATCGACCATCGGCGTGTTGTCAGGGTTGCCCGCCCACACGCCGACCACCACATCGGGCGTGTAGCCCATCGTCCAGTTGTCGCGGAAGTCGGTCGTCGTGCCGGTCTTGGCGGCGGCGGGGCGTCCGAGCGAGAGCGCGCTGTGGTTCCCGAACGCGGGCAAACGGGCTTCGTTATCGCTCAGGATGTCGGTGATCAGATAAGCCACGCGCGGATCGATAGCATACTCTTCGACGGGCGGTTGCTGCCACTGGTACAAGACGTTTCCTGCCTTGTCCTTCACCTCAAGGATCATGCTCGGTGTGCTCGGCCTCCCGCCGCGTGCCAGCGCCGCGTACGCCGCCGTCAGGTCGAGCAGCCGCACATCGCCGCCACCGAGCGTCAGCGACAGGCCGAGCTTCTCAGGATGTTGCAGCGTGGTGATGCCGACTTTGTGCAGTAGATCGAGCAGTGCGGGCAGTCCAACGTGGTTCAGCGCCACCACCGCCGGAATGTTGTACGATGACGCCAGCGCCTCACGGATCAGCACGGGGCCGTGTTCGACAAGACCATAGTTCGACGGCGTGTAGCTGGACATCTCTTGCGTGATGAACGGCGTCGCCACGTCGAGGATCATGGTGGCGGGTGTCCACGGCTGAAGCTGATCGGGGTTGAAGCTCAACGCGTACGTGAACGGCTTCAGCGTCGATCCCGGTTGGCGTGGTGCCAGCGCCATGTTGATCGCGCTGCCATGCCCCTCATCGACATTGCCGAGCATCGCCATCACCTGCCCCGTGTGCGCATCGAGGGCGACCAGCGCCGCGCCATGCACATTATGCGGCGGCTTGCCATCTTGCGGGGCGTTGAGCGCGGTCACTTGCCGCAGTGCTACCGTTTCCGCCGTGTACTGCCAGTCGAGATCGAGCGTAGTGGTGACTTCCAAGCCGCCCTGATAGATCACGGCGGGGTAATCGCGCTCCAACTGTGCCCACACCGTCTGTACGAAATGCGGCGCGTTGAAGGTGAACTGACCGTCGCCATATTCGAGGCGCTCTTTGTAGGCAGCGTCGGCCTGATCTTGGGTGATGTAGCCCGCCACCACCATCAGATCGAGCACCACGCGTTGGCGCTCTTTGGCGGCTTCCGGCGTGGTCAGCGGATCGTAGACGGCGGGAGATTGCGGCAAGCCTGCCAGCAGCGCGGACTCAGCCAGCGTCAGCGACTCGACATTCTTGTTGAAGTATACCTGTGCCGCTGCCTGCACACCGTAAGCGAGGTTGCCGTAATAGGTCTGGTTCAGGTATAGCGCCAGCACATCATCGTGGCTCTTGGTGTTCGCCAGTTGGATCGCCAGCACCATCTCGCGGAGTTTGCGGCGCAGGGTACGTTCGGCGCGCTGCTGCGGATCGAGCAGCAAGTTACGCGCCACCTGCTGCGTGATAGTGCTGCCGCCCGCGCGGATTTCGCCGCCTTGCAGGTTGATCCACAGCGCGCGCACCATGCCTTCCACATCGACACCCGGCGTCGAGTAGAAGTTGCGGTCTTCCGTCGCGATGGTGGCTTGGATCAGGCTCTGCGGGATTTGGTCGAGCGGCACGGTGATGTTGCGCCCGCCTTGCGGATCGATCACCTCGTACAGCAGCCGCCCATGCCGATCGTACAAGCGCGTGCTCGGCAACGCCATGCCCGCTTGCAGCCGATCCAGCGACGGCAGATCGCTGAAAATCCACAGGTACAGCGCGATCAGGGCAATCACCATTACCGCGCCGATCACGCTCAAAATCTGCTGCCAGCGCCGCCATTGACGCCAACGGGTGAATACCGATGATAGCAGTTGTCGAAGGGAAGTAAATATGCGCATGAATGGTTACAGTACGAGCCTATCCAACGACCGTTTTGCTCATTCTACAACCATTCGGCGCGCGGTTGGCGGACGCCGACGAAGCATCGGTCATCCGCCCGTTATGCGTGGAAATTCATCTTTACTAAGGACTAAGCACCCAGCACTAAGCACTTCTGCTTGGCATTTCCGGATTGCCCGGATTGAAGTGCTTGAGGATGACCAGCGGTTCGGTGCTGCTGGCATTCGTGATCGTCACACCGCCCGTCGCCGCCTGCGCCGTCACGAAGAATTCGTCCTCGGTCATCTGCCCGAAGCGGATCATATTCGGCGCGGAGATGGCGAACTTGCCGATCTTCCCGTAGCCTTGCACGCAGATCAACCCGTGGGCCACCGGATCGGTGATCTTGACGGTGCGGCCGGGATCGATGGTCAGTTCCTTAGCGCTGAAGAACTCGGAGCCGTACACGATCCAGTTCTCGTGATAGCCTTCCGCTTGCAGGGGTTCCTTGGCAGGTCGCGGCTCGGTGTAGAAACGATCCTTGAAGTTGGGATCGACGTTAGCATCCCAATCCAACATGCCGATCAGGTAATCGTAGTCGTCGTGCTTGTCGGCGGGCACATCCTTGACCAGCATCGCGCGATCAACGACCTGATAATCCGCGATCAACGACTGCCACATCGAGAACACGTCGCTGGCGCGCTGTGGCTCGTAGGTGCAGAGCGTCCCCGGTGCGTGCAGAATCCCCGGCGGGACGTACCAGCCCGTGCCGAGTTTCAGTCGATATGCCTTGGACAGCGCCAAGATCTGGTTATCGCCGTCGTTCCAGCGCTTCAGGCAGTCGATCACCTGCTCCTTCGTCGTGCCCGGTTCAAAGCCGAAGAAAGTGTACGGGTACGTGTTCAGGGCAAAGTTGTACTGCGCGGGATAAAAATAGGCTTCCGGCTTGCCCAGTTTGCCCACTTTGGCGGCGTCGGCGTCGCTCTGGTGCAGGTGATGCGGCAGCGGATACATGTTGTCAAAGAACTTGCTGTACATCATCCAGCCGCCGAACTGATCCATGACCTGCTTGCCGAGCACGTCATTGCCCGCGAGACCGATGGCATCCTTCAGCGTGACCTTTTTGCCCTCGTGGTAGATGTAGCTCAAGCCTTCGTCATCCAGCGTCAGCGGGCCGTTATCGGCCTTGGTCGTGGATGCGAACCAGCGCTCATCGATGCCGCCGCGATTCGCGCCGAACGCATACAGGTCATCGGTGTGCAGTCGCAGCCGCCGTCCGGGCACACAAAACGAACGTGGCACCCATGTCGGCGTCAGGCGCAAAATGCCCGCGCCGCTGGCAATAGCATCAGTAATGAGTTGCAAACTTTGTTGGTCGTTCATGAAAAAGAAATCCTGTTGGCGAGGGAACTATTCGAGATCGTTCCCAGTTTACCACTGATGCGTGTGCAAGTAGGGGATATTCCAAAAATTCAGGCTTCTGAAGCGCCGCAAACTTGTGTATCATGAGCCGCATTCAATACGGAGAACGGATAATGACCTCAATAGTCGCCCATGAGTTGCCGCGTACTACGCCAGAGCAGCAGGGCATCGCTTCGGCTGCCATCCTGCGTTTTGTCGAAGCGCTGGATAGCCAGATTCACGAACCGCACAGTTTCATGCTGCTGCGTCATGGCAGCGTCGTTGCTGAGGGCTGGTGGTCGCCGTATGCGCCGGAACACCCGCACATGATGTTTTCAGTCAGCAAGAGTTTCACCTCTACGGCGGTTGGCTTGGCGGTGACCGAAGGACGCTTCTCCATTGATGATGTCGTGCTGTCTTTCTTCCCTGCTGAAGCGCCCGCCGATCCAAGCGAATATCTCAAGCAGATGCGCGTGCGCGACTTGCTCAACATGTCAACGGGACACGCCGACGACAGCTTCAACTACATAATGGCGCGTGAAGATGGCAATTGGATCAAGGGCTTCTTTGACACGCCAATTCCCCATGCGCCGGGCACGCATTTCCTGTACGACACAGGCGCAACGTACATGTTGGCGGCGCTCTTGTACAAGGTGACGGGCATCGGTCTGGTCGAATATCTGCAACCGCGCTTGTTCACGCCGCTGGGGATCGAAAATGCCACGTGGGACGAATCGCCACAGGGCATTGCCATCGGCGGCTACGGGCTGAACATCAAAACTGAAGACCTCGCCCGTTTCGGTCAGCTCTATCTGCAACGCGGACGCTGGAACGATGTTCAACTCCTGCCCGAAGCGTGGATCGAGGCTGCGACGTCAACCCAGATAGCCAACGGCAATCCTTCCGCACCGAGCGATTGGACGCAAGGCTACGGGTATCAGTTCTGGCGCTGCCGACATGGCGCGTATCAAGCGAGTGGCGTCTTCGGGCAAGACTGCATCGTGATGCCCGAACAGGACGCCGTGCTTGCTCTGACCTCTGGCGTCGATGTCTTCGAAGTTCAGGGCTTACTGGATGTCGTCTGGGACTATCTGCTGCCTGCGTTCGCCGCTGAACCGTTACCTGAAAATCCTGATGCACATGAGGCGTTGGTCAAGCAGCTATCCCTGTTGAGCTTGCCACCAGCACATGGGCAGGGCATCTCACCGCTGGCAGCGCGGGTATCCGGTCGCACGTTCGAGGTCGATACCAACGCGCTGAAGATCGAAGCTGTCACGCTCAACTTTGCCCAAGCTGGCTGCACGGTACGCCTCAAAACGCCGACAGGTGAAGAAACACTGTCCTGTGGCTACGACGCGTGGCAGCATGGGCAGACCAGCGTGTTCAATTCGCGCTGGATACCCGATGGCTTTACGCCCATTGTTGCTAGTGGTGGATGGATGACGGTAGATTGCTTCACGATGATCGTTCGGCTGTATAAGACGCCGTTCTTTCACACGCTGGAATTCAATTTTATCGGTGACGAGATGATGATCGAAACGCGGATCAACGCTTCCATCGATGCGCTGCAACCACTGCTGCTGACAGCGCATTCCGTATGATGCGCTGATCATAAGCGTGCCTATCAAGGTGGATCACGGCTTGCCTTTTTCAACGTCCAATCGAATCGCGCTTGGGGTATGCGTGGGCTTCATGCTGCTGGCGGTTGGCTATGCGTCGGTGACGCCAGCCTTTGAAGCGCCGGATGAAGCCTCGCATTTCCTATACGCGCATAACATCCTGCAAACACACGCGCTGCCTGTGCTGGAAGACCGCGCCACGGTGTTCGCCAGCCAGTCCACGCAGCGGCATCATCCGCCGCTGTACTACCTGATCGGCGCGGTGCTCATGTCGTGGACGAACCGCGCCGACCTCGACAGCTATTTGCAACCGAACCCGTATGCCTCGATTGGCACGGTGACGGTGAACAACCAGAATGCCTATCTGCATCCGCTTGCATCTACGGGGGACACGGATACTGCCGTCTGGATCATGCGCCTGTTCAGCATTAGCTTGAGCACGGTCACGTTGTGGTTCGTCTATCGGATCGGCTGTCTTGCCTTTCACAGCGCGTCCATCGGCTTGACGGCGATGCTGTTCACGGCCTGCATCCCGCAGTTCATCTTCATCAGCGCCAGCGTCAACAATGACAATCTGGTGACGCTGCTATATACCATCGGGCTGTATTACGCCGTCAAGCTGTGGCAGCAGCGCGAGATCGCACGGCGCGATACGTTCCTCATCAGCGCTGTGCTGGCGGCAATCGCGTTCAGTAAGCTAACTGGGCTGTCGCTGTTCGCGGTTATCTATGGCGTGACGGTGGTCGGATGGATCACTAAACGCTTTTCTGCGCGTGCCGTCCTCCGCTTAATAGCCGTCTCGCTGATGGTGGCAGGTATATTCAGCGGCTGGTGGTATCTGCGAAACTGGCAGTTGTACGGCGATCCGCTGGCGCTGCAAGCCACCCTCGCCATCTGGGGACGCGGCTATTCCACTATTAGCCAATCTGAAATGTATGCGATCTGGGAGTCGTTCTGGCTGATACTCGGCAATTTCAACATTCGCGGCCCCGAATGGCTGTATGTCTACGCAAACGGCGTCACGCTCGTAGGCATGATCGGTGCTGCGCTGCTGTTCTTACGGGCGCGGGCGTCGCGCCCTGTGATCGCATTTTTAGCGCTAATCTGGTTAGGCATCGTAGCCAGCGTGTTGATCGCGACACGCCAGATCAACATCTCGCAAGGGCGTCTGTTGTTTCCGGCGATAGCGGCGTTTACGTGCCTGCTGGCGGTGGGTTGGCATACGCTGTTGAGGCGCGTCGGCAAGCTCATGTTGTTGAGTCCAATCGTCGGACTGGCCTTGTTCGTGCCCACGCAGATTCTGCGCCCCGCCTACATGCCGCTGATTGCTGTTGAATCACTGCCAAGCTCGGCGCATCCCCTCGATGTAGTTGCTGACGCATTGCAGATTCACGGCTACGAACTCGTCTCCAAGTCGATTGCAGCGGATGGCGTCATCGGACTACGGCTGTATTTGTCCGGCGAACATCGCGACAATCCCCGCCTCTACGTCAAGGCGCTGGACACGGCGACATCGACCATCGTCGGCACGCTGGACGTGTACCCCGGCATGGCACCGACCAATGTCACTTCGGATGTGAACGGCCTATTTCGCGCGGACATCCGAGTGCGCATCGATGCGTCCAGTTTGCGCACTCCGACACAAATTAATCTGGTGCTCGGCTGGAATGCCGGAGAACATTATCTCCCCTTGATGGATGGCACGAAGCCGCTGGAAACGCTGATGATCGACGGGCCAGCGTGGGCCAATGTCCCGCCGCCAGCGCCGCCGGATGCGCGCGTCAATGTCACGTTTGGCGACAGTATTCGACTGGTAGGTTATACGCTGTCTCCCCGGACGCCAGTGGCAGGCGACACGCTTACGCTCGTGCTGCATTGGCAGTGCGATCAGCCAATCACCGAACCGTTGAGCGCGGCAGTCGGTCTACTGGACACCAACAAACAGATCGTCGTCCAAGCCGACGGCATTCCCGCAGGCTATCCTACCACGGCGTGGCAGTGCGGGCGGGAGTTCACCGATACACGCACCATGCGGCTACCGTCTTCTGCGCAGGCTGGCGACTACACGCTGTACGTAGGTTGGTACCACCTCAGTGATGGATCGCGGTTAGCAGCGCGCGGCGATCACATCATCGAGTCGGACAATCTGTTTGAGATCGGCGTTACCGTCACTCAACCGTAGTGCGTTGGGTTACGTGGGATTAGAAAGACAAGCCGAGTTCATCTCTCAAGGCGGTTTGTCCCGCTGCCGTCAGCAGCACGCCACGCGTATTGGGGATACGCGTTAGCCATGCCTGCGCAAACAGATGATCGGTGATGGCCGTCCCGACCGCCCCGCCGATATGCAAGCGGCGTTCGCTCCAATCCACGCATGGACGCGCGAACGGGCGGCGGCTGTGTTGCAGCGCCAGCACATCGATGCCCCATTGTTGCAGCCACGCCACCCCCGCTTGAGTCGGTTCGCAGCAGTCAGGCTCAAGGCGAAAGTAATCATGCTCGACTAATGCTTGTGCCAGTGCGACGCCCAATTTGCCTGCCAGATGGTCGTAGCAGGTACGCGCCCGCCGCAGCGCTTCGACCTGCTTACCTTCGCGCAGCGAACGCACCTTTCCCAGTGGCGCGATGCTGGATAGCGCTTCTAGGACTTGTGCGACTTCGGGGCTGCGCAGAGCAAAGTAACGATGTCTGCCGGAAACCGTCACCGTAAGCAGCCCGTATTCGACCAACTTGGCGAGATGACTGCTGGCGGTTTGCGGCGAAATGCGCGCACAGTAGGCGAGTTCGCCCGCTGGCAGCGAGTGCCCGTGCATCAGCGCCATCAACATGGCGGCGCGGGCAGGTTCCCCGATCAGCGCGGCGATGGTGGCGATGTCTGGTTCGGCTGGCATGTGGTATCTCCCATTTCTACACACCCATAGTATACGACGCCGATAATTCGAGCTACATCGAAGTAAAAGGTACATCAAGGAGCATAGCTATTAGGCGTTGATATGCTAGACTGTGATGAATGCTTTACTTTAGCTGGAGAAGTAACCCTACCACCTTAAGATTGAAGTGTTCTGGCAGCCATACAGGATGAACAGGACTTTGGTGGCTATCAGTGAGGAGCACAAGCTCACCCGTGTTTACGTCCGCAATGAAAATTTCCGCGTTCCGGTTGCGCCACGACTGGAAGGCAATTTGTCGTCCGTCCGGTGACCAGACCGGATTTTGGTCGGTGAAGTGATGTGCCGAGAGGTTACGCAGCCGTCCACTAGCTAAATCGAGGGTATATACCTCGCGGTTACCGTCGCGTTCTGACGTGAATGCTAACTGATGCCCATCGGGCGACCATGTTGGTTCCGTGTCCTCGCCGGGAAAATGGGTCAAGTTAGAAAGAGATTGCGATGCTAACGTAAGGACGTAGATATCCTGATCGCCATTACGCCAAGAAGAAAAGGCAATCTGACGCCCATCGGGCGACCACGCCGGGTCTTGGTCTACGCCTTTATTCCGCGAGAGGTTTTGTTCGACGCCGGTGAGGATATCCCGCACATAAATTTCGCTGTTGCCATCACGCCAAGACACAAAGGCGATTCGCTGCCCGTCGGGAGACCACACTGGATGCTCATCTGCACCGGAATTATCCGTCAGTCTACGAAGGGGATTTCCCTCCGCACACACAAGATAAATATCACGATTGCCGTCACGCTCCATATCAAAGGCAATCTGTTGCCCATCGGGCGACCACGCAGGTAAACCCTGAATATTAGGATAGTATCCAATGGAATAGGATGTATATAGTCCCATATCCGCAAGGTAAACTTGGTAATTTCGGTCGGTTTGCGAGAAGAACACGAGCATGGTGCCAGATGCAACCGCGCGATCCCATACCGACACTGAACTCACTATCACGACACTCGCAGCCCATAGGCTGACACCCCATCGTAGAATCTGGCGCATCGTCGTTTCCTTTCTCTGAAAAGGATTGATGCACTTATCCTGACGGTAAACGGTGAGGGTTGTCTTCTAACGAGGGTTTATTCGAGGAGTTTATTTTCTAGCAGACGAAGTTCTTTAGCGCGGTTGACTGCTTGCACACGGTTGCTCACGCCGAGCTTGCCAAAAATGCTGTTGGTGTGGGCTTTGATTGTGCCTGTAGCGACAATAAGCTGCGCGGCGATCTGCGGGTTGCTCAACCCGTCAGCCATCAGCCGCAGCACGTCGAATTCGCGAGGGGTAAGAGGTTCAGTTAACGTCTGAGCGTTAATTTGTAAGGGGTGTATGGCTTGTTGCGGCATGGCTTCATCTTGAAGCGCGTAAGCAATAACTTGCTCCCACGTCATCTCCTGCCCTTCAGCCCAAGCTGCAATGAAGGCTGCTTCGCCTAATCGGGCACGCACAGCATCGACATCGCGGTCAAGAATTTCGACTAGAGGGCGAAATTTGGAATCATAAGTGCTCGACTTAAGGGCGGCGTTGACGGCACCCAGTAGTGTTGCTGCTTGATGATGTTTCCCAAGCGCTGCGGCTAGGCTTCCCATCCCCGCCATCACAAAAACATCTAGGTTGTGGAATACCCCTCGTCCTCGTCCGAGGCGCAGAGTTTCCTCGAAGCAAGCACGAGATCGTGCGTAATTCCCGTGAGAACGTTCGACGTCAGCGAGCAGTGCAAGCGCGTACCCTTCCCCATGCACATCCCGTATTTCTTGGAACAGTGATACGCTTTCTTGGTAGAGTGTTATGACTTGGTCAGGATGATGTTGTTCGCACCATAAAGACAACCCCAAGAGACAAAGTCCCCAAGCAGTTGCGTTCCGATCCCCTGCTCTCCGGTCATCGATTAGCGCTTGTTCCAATAGGTCTTGGGCATAAGCGTAATCGTATTGCTCAATCGCAAGAGCCGCGCGCCGTCTACGTGCATGACTTAGACCAAAAGAGTCTTTCAATTCGCGGAATATTTGCAGGCTTTCCTCTAGCATGGGTACGGCTTGATCGAAGTATTGATAGGACCCAGTGAAGTAGGCAATGGCGGAAAGTGACCATGCGATATTCCATCTATCATTTATATCGCGAGCTAATTGCAAGGCTTGTTGTCCCCATATAGTCCCCTGAGGCTCGTAACTTAACTGACGGGCGAGGTCACTCGCGCGATGGAGCGCTTTGGCATGTATAGAGGGCGTGGCAAAGCGACCAACTGGTAATAGTTTTTCATACCATGTTAACCCCTCGTTGAGATGTCCTCGCATCTCCCAGACCCATCTCAGTGCTCCGACGATTCGCAGCCCCTTATCTGCTTCTTCGTTGCTCAACGCCCAAGCGAGCGCTGCCCGCAGGTTATCCATCTCGGCTTCTTGGCGGTCATACCACACAACTTGTTCGCGACCGTAGGCGTGCGCCTCGCCGTTCTCCGCCAAGTTCACGAAGTACTCTAAATGTCGTTGCGTGGTAGCGATCGTTTCACCCGCTTCCCCAAGCTTATCCGCCGCATACTGCCGCAGTAGTTCGTGCATATCCCAACGCCCTGTCGGGTTCACCCGAATCAGCGACTTATCTACCAATCCCGCCAGTGCGGTCAGCGTGGCCCCGGCTACTGCGTCCGCCGCTTCTCGATCAAAGCCGCCGCGAAACACCGACAACCGCATCATGGCATCCTGTTCCTTTTCCGATAGCAACTGCCACGACTGCTCAAACACCGTTCGCAGACTGCGATGCCGTTCCGGAATGTTTCGCAGCGGGCTAGTCAGAAAATCCAAACTGCGCCCCATCTGCTCCGTGATCTGCTGACAGGTCATCGCCCGCAACCATGTGGCTGCCAATTCGATCCCCAGCGGCATTCCTTCCACCTGCTGGCAAATTTGTCTCACTGCGTCGGCATTTGGCGTAAACGAAAACTCTGCTTGAGCTTGGCGGGCACGTAGGATAAACAACTGCACCGCACTGTAACTATTTATTGCCTCTGTCGTCTGATCATCAGGAAATGGTAGTCCTTGCAGCGTCAGTGTCCATTCTTCCTGCACATTGAGCCGTTCGCGCGAGGTCGCTAGAATTTTCACAGAGGTAGCCGACGCAAGAATCTCAGTGAGCAGGTCTACCCCCGCCAGCAAATGCTCGAAGTTATCCATCACCAGCAGCAGATGCTTATCGCGCAGATAGTTGATGATATGCAGACGGGAATTCTCTGCGCTAAGAAAGGTGATTTTGAGCGCGCTGGCGATAGCGGACGGCAGTAATTCCGTCGAGTTGACGCCTTGGAGAGGAACAACATGGACACCGTGAGGGAAATTGGCGTCTTGATCGGCAGCCGCTTGAAGCGCAAGCCGCGTTTTCCCGATGCCGCCGGGACCGACTAGATTTAGCAAGCGACAGGCGGGATCTGCCAACAAAGTCGCAATATGACTAAGTTCTTGTGTGCGACCAATAAACATCGTCGATTGAACAACAGATTGATGTTCAGGCATGGCGAGACCTCGTTATATGATCACTCGCTGTACCTCGGACTGAGAATAGTATATATCAAGATTGCCAACAGATGCTTCAGTTCCCGTCTTGCTGCGCATCGTTTACCGCAGACGGGATACACTCGTTTGAAACCGCCCGATTCAGGTATTTCCGAACGCTGAACTCTGAGATATCGGGATAATATTCATGTATAGCATGGGGACGATTGCCTATGATGACACTCCGTTTGATGACAACACTGATTGATACACTGCATGACGGCGAGAGCCAGATCGCCAACCAGATCGCCGCGCCGTGGGAGCCTGATGCTGGCAGTGTGCGATTTTTCCGTGCCAGCGCTAACTTCCTATTCACGATGACGATTGCGGATCAGCCCTATATGCTGCGCTTCAACCATGCCGACGAGCGCACCAGCGACACGATTCGGGCGGAAGTCGATTACCTGCACTTCCTCGCGGACGAAGGTATCGACGTTCCACGCATACTGCGCTCCAAGGCGGGCAGCTACGTCGAGAGCATTTCCACCGAGCTAGGCACGTTCCACGCAGTCGTGTTTGAGCGCATGATGGGCCCACAGCGCGAGCTTGACGAATTGACCACCGATGGCTTCGTGACGTGGGGCGCAGCGTTGGGAAAGCTCCATAACGCTGCGCAGCGCTATCACGGCACAGGCCGCTCGGCGTGGCAGGATCACCTTGCGTGGGTCGCGGCGAGTTTGCCAGCCGATGAGCAGAGCGCACGGCGTGCATTGAGCAAGTTGCAAGGTGAACTGAACAAATTGCCGGTCACACCGCAGAATTTCGGCCTGATCCACTATGATTTCGAGTTGGACAATGTGCTCTGGAATGCGCACGGCTTAAGCATCATCGATTTTGACGACTGTGCGCACTACTGGTTCATCGCGGATGTCGCCTACGCCTTGCGCGATCTGGCAGATGACAGCGCCGACCAAGTCGATCTGGCTGACGTGCGGTTGGCGGCGTTCATCGAGGGCTATCGTACGGCGCGGGAGCTTTCCCAATCCGAGTTAGCGTTGATTCAGTTGTTTCTACGTGTACATCACCTGATCTTGCTCACCAAGCTCCGACGGACGCTCAACCTTGAGCAACAGGCCGATGAATCATCGTGGGTGACTAACCTGCACCAGAAATTACTCGCGAGGATTCAGCGTTACCGTGAAGAATTGGCAGCCTACGCAAACTGAGTGACGGCCTTTGTGCGTGCTCATGCCGATTCTGCATGGGAGAGCAGCGGGCGCACCTCGGCTAACTTGGCGCGTAAGGCGTCCACGAGCGTGATAGGCCACACGTGATAATCATTGCCGTGCGTGCGGAACACCAGCCAGAATTGCTCGTCTTGGCGGAACAGAAACAGTTCGACGCGGCGCATCGTAGGATTGCGCGGATGATGATCGATGCGCCCGTAGCCATGCACAAATTCACCCGCTGTCATCTTGAGCATGTTACGGACAGCCCAACCAAATTGAATCGCTCCATCGGGAAACGCGGCAGTGTGATATTTCACTTTGTCGGTGATGTTGTTCAGAATGCGTTCCAGCGGATAGGTGTCTTGCAGGAAAAGATATAGGCGTTGCTTGGTAGTCGTCCGCGCGACATGACGATCAAGGGTCAGGCGCAGGCAGTACATATTGTTGCGGCGGCACAATGCTAACTTGCTGGTGAACCGTTCGCTACCTGCCCGCACCTCATCGATCACGCCGAAATCTTTGATCACGAACGTGTCGCTCTGCTTGGTAAACCACCATACAATTGCCTTGATCATGCCGAATGGCCTCCGCAGACTCAACCCTCTTACGTTATATACGAAAAACTCCTGTAGAAGTTAGCAAATGTTTTAAGGCGTATTGTAATGACTTAATCGCGCCATCTGAGCTTGGGAAAGTACACAAGTCCGTCAGCTCAACGCGCCAACCGGAAAACCGCGACCTGCCCCGCTTGTTTGGGCAGCGTACGCGCCCCGCTCAGGCGAATCGAGACCAGTCCACCGATGACAGCTCCCACGAGCAAGGTAATCCCCAATACGAACGCCAGCATCAAGCCATACAGAGCGGAAATGTGCGTAGTGACTGACCACAGCATATAGGGCGCGGCAAGCCGCGAGATAGCCGAGGTGCCCAAATCCGCCATCGACATGGCGGCGTGGGTGAAGATGGCATAGGGATTTCTGAAATCGAGCGTGCCATCTAGCAAGGCCTGCATGGCGCTGACGACCAGCGGCATCAGGCGCAGCACCGCCGCCGTGAGGATCGCTGCGATGTTGTTGCGGGTCAGGAAGGCCAGCGTCACGCCGAGCGCGGTACACAGCAGAATTTCGAGCACGGTCAGCAGTACCGCCGCAATAACTGCCGTCACTGCCGCCCACGGTATCCAACTGAAAAATACGTAACTTTCCGGGTAGGGTTGGTACGTGCTAGGCGGGCCAAAGGCCGAGACGATGTAGCCTGCGAATCGCGTAGTGATCCCTAGCATGGAGAGGGGCAGCATCGCCAGCCGCACCGCACCCAAGGCAAACATCCACGGCGCGGCGATGCGTAAGGCCGCACGCCAATTGCCGAAGTACAGCCGCCGCACGCCGATCCCCGTCAGCACTAGCGATTCCCATGTGGGCGAGGTGAACTCACGGCTGGCGACGCTTGCGCCCGCCCAGATCGCGCGGATGGCGACCGCCGCGTTGACCACCCACAAATTGGGTAGCCGCTTCACGGGTTGGCGCTTCAGGATCGTTGAGCGATTCCGTCAAGGCGACCAGCACCGCCAGCAGCAAGACTAACCCCGCCAAGCGCCCGATCCATCGCCACGGCGATTGCGTGCGTCGTTCGCGGAGTCGTTCTCTCCAAATGATGGGATTTACCGTCATGCGACCCCTTAAGCAGGTTGACTCGACCTTCAAGCAACATGCTAATTAAAGCAGTCTCTTGGATCGATTTCAACCCGCGTTCACCGTTCTATCACATACTGTTATGCGGCTAGTAAGCTCATTGATTCAAGTCGTAGATGATGCGCGATCCGTCTAGCGTCAGGTAGGGCGCGATGCTGTCGATCACGGTGGTGTGATCGCGGAACAGCGGCGCTAACCCGCCCGTCGCGATGATTTTGACGGTAGGTTCTGGCGGCATGGCATCCCGCAGCCGCTTGACTAAGCCTTCGATCAGGCCGACATAGCCCCAGAACAGGCCGCTCTGGATCGCTTCGGCAGTGTTGCGTCCGATGGGGCTGGCGGGTGGTTCGAGCTTGACTTTGTACAACTGCGCCGTGCGCCCGACCAGTGCATCCATCGAGATGCCGATGCCGGGGGCGATGCTGCCACCGATGTAGTCACCGTTCGCTGCCACTACGTCGAAGGTGGTCGCCGTGCCGAAGTCGATCACGATGGCGGGGCCACCATACAGCGCATGGACAGCGGCGGCGTTCACGATGCGATCCGCGCCGACCTGATCGGGTTGATCGACATCGACTTTGATGCCTGTCTTGACGCGCGCCGACACCACCAGCGGCTCGACTTCGATGTAGTGATGCGACAGTTCGACAAAGGCGCTGGTCAGGGGCGGCACCACACTGGTGATGACTACATGCCCGATCACGTCAAAGCTCAGATCGCGGTCATGCAGAAAGTTACGGATCAGGACGGCATATTCGTCCGGCATTTTTTCGTGTACCGTGCGTGCTCGCCAACTGTAGCGCCAAGCGCCATCATGCCAGATTCCGAAGTGAATGTTGGTGTTGCCCACGTCGATTGCTAATAACGCAGATTGCTTTTGAAGCCCCATGATATTGTTGCTCTGATTTCTCCATGAATGCGACTAGACGAGGATCAATCCGGTATGATGCGCGTGCCAGTTTCGCCCCGCAGCGCACGGTCAAGGTTCAGATAATCGGTGATCAGGGCTTCTTTGCCGCCGCGCTCAAGGAAGCCGACCACCGCTTCGATCTTGGGCAGCATACTGCCCGCCGCGAAGTGTCCCTCGCTCATATACTGCTTGGCTTCGCTCAAAGTCATTTGCTCCAACAGGCGCTGATCGGGCTTCTTGAAGTTCACGGCAACACGCTCCACGCCGGTCGAGATCAGGAAGAGATCGACATGCAGCAGACTGGCAAGCAAGCTGCTGGCGCGATCTTTGTCGATCACCGCGTATACACCGCGCAACTCGCCGTCAGCTTTGCGAATCACGGGGATGCCGCCGCCGCCGACCGCGACTACTGCATAGCCATTTTCCAAGGCCATCTTGATCGTATCCAGCTCGATGATCTCCAGGGGCTGCGGGGACGCTACCACGCGCCGCCAACCGCGTCCCGCATCTTCAACGACTGTCCAACCCTGCTCCTCGAATTTATGCGCTTCGGCCTCACGTAAAAAGCCGCCAATTGGCTTATTGGGCTTCTGAAACGCCGGATCATCTTTGTCTACCAAAGTCTGCGTGACGACGCTCAAGGTGGGCTTGGTGATGCCGCGCCGATGCAGGCTGTTGCCCAACGCTTGCTGAAGCATATAGCCGATGCTGCCTTGCGTATCCGCCACGATGATGTCCAGCGGCACGCCGTGGACTTCATGCGCCGCGAGTTCCGCGCGCCGCAAGATGAAACCAACCTGTGGGCCGTTGCCATGGGTAATCACTACTCGCCAACCAGCCTCGATCATATTCGCGATGGCTTCTGTCGTTTCGCGCACGGCGTCCCACTGGTACTCGACCTGTGGTTTGCTGTTGTCTTGGATCAGTGAATTGCCGCCGATAGCAATGACAGCGGTTTTGGATGGCATGTGAGAGCACTCCTTTAGTGCAAATAACATTATTTTGGAGTCATTCTAACCCAAACTGCTTTTTCTGTGCGTTGGGGTGGGCACGACCTTTTTGCAACCATAATGGCGCTGCCTGTGTTTATAAGAATATGGACTGAACGGGTCAGCAGCCGCGTTTGGTATAATTTAGGGACGCTCACGGATAAGGAACTCACTCTCATGGATGCCATCACGATCTCGGTAACGATTGGTGAAGACCGCAAGTTGGTAGTTGAACTGCCGCCGGAGGTACCCGTCGGCAAGGCGGAGTTGACGATTAAGCCAGCGGTAAAGGCTGATGAAGACATACCCCTCAACCCTACCCGCGAAGCACTCCGCGCCAAGCTGTTGGCGGCAGGAAGATTGGCAACGAATATGGATGTGCCAATAAATGCGCGTAGTTTGACCAACGAAGAACTCGCCATTTTGGGGCAGATGCCGCCTGATGCACGACCGTCAGAAGATTTGATCGATGAAGATCGAGGTGAATATTGACGGTTTACTATGCGGATACGAGCGCCCTTGCCAAGAGATATTTGAACGAAACCGGATCGACGTGGGTGAGAAGTTGGTGTAATCCTCATTCGGTTCACGTCACTATCATCAGTCAACTCACGGTCGTAGAGATGTTTTCCTTACTAGAGCGTAGAACCCGCGACGGCAGTATTTCTGGAGCGACCCAAAGCGCGCTCTTTGGTGCATTCCTTGTGCATAGAAATACTGAATTCTTGGTCAGGTCGTTGGATGATAGCATCTCGTTTGCGGCTCCGGCTGTGATTGGTCGGCATGGCTTACGCGGATTAGATGGCATTCAGTTAGCTTCAGCATTAGACGCGGCAAGTAGCCTTGGCGAAGCGCTGACGTTCGTCAGTGCGGATGTGCGTTTGCTGGCGGCGGCGACGGCGGAAGGCTTCGCCACCGATAACCCGACTCTGCACCCCTGAGCGATCAGCATCACTTGAAGCGTGTTTGAAGGGAATCCTGAGCTTATGACTATCCTGTACACCGACTATATCGACTCGCCCGTTGGCTTGCTCACGCTGGTGGCGGATGAGCAACACCTTGTCGTGTTGAGCTTCGGCAAGCTGAATCAACGGGGCATCGCGGCGCTGCAACAGCGCTTCGGGGATTACCAGCTCGTGACGAGCGCCAACCCGCACGGCTTCAGTGCCGCGATCCGGCGGTACTTCGCGGGCGATCTGACCGCCATCGACACGATCCCCGTCAAGCTGGACGGCAAGCCGTTTCAGAATCAGGTGTGGCTGGCGCTGCGGACGATTCCGGTGGGGACGACGCGCAGTTACGGCGACTTGGCGGCGCAGTTGGGCAACCGATCCGCCTCGCGCGCGGTGGGGTACGCCAACTCGCAGAACCCGATTGCCATCGTGCTGCCGTGCCACCGCGTGATCGGCGCGAACAACGACCTGACCGGCTACGGCGGTGGGTTGGATCGCAAACGGTGGCTGCTGCGGCACGAGGGCATCGATCTCGGCGGTGAGCAGATGGCGTTCGACCTGTGACCGTGTGAAATAATCCCTAGCATGATCCCGTTGGCTGCTCGGAACGGGATCATCCGCGCGGGCTGTCATCTCTGTCAGTGAGGTGGAGATGGCAGCATCGCGCGAATCGACAGTCTGCGTTGACAGCAGATGCGATGAAGTTGACTGCATTCTCCCGTACGACACGTGATGTCCTCCTAATTCGATAGCTTGTTCGAAACCATGTTGACCATTTGCCTGTTTTGCCTGATATAACAGGCAAAAATCAGACGGCAGGCATTTTGAGCGTAAATGAGCTTTTGTGAGCCGACTAGATCAGGCAATTAACAGGCGATATCAGGCAAAAACAGGCAACTTCGAGGCGGGTTAAGTATGGTGCAGTAACGCCGAAGATGGGTAGAAATTCGTGCCCTAGACACGTTCACACCCAATACAAGTAATATGCGAACATTATAAGCGAACATTCTTGGTGTGTCAAGTTATAAGTTCTAAACTTTATGCACTCGAAAAGGCGGTGAAAGTTAGAGAATGGTAGGGAAAGCAACTTGGTGGATGCAGTTGATGCCCAAGTCTAACGCGCGGGTTGAGAGCAAGCGAAACAGCACAGAGTTGAAACGTCAGGCTTAGGAGACGAAGTCCTTTCGGGACTCAGACACAAGGAGACAATTACATGATTTAGGTTTGGTTAGTAGCAATCATTATCAATATAACTTTCATCGCATCGATCAGAATATTCTTCATGAAAGCGCCATGTATAAGTATGATTGCCAGTAAAAGTAGATGGTAAATGGATTGTAACTGTATGCCACCCACCTTGCCGCACAAATAGGCAGTATTTGAATAGATCGCTATTCGGATCACTGAAATTGGTTTTGCCATCCGTACGTGAGAGTCTAATCTCATTGGTTACATAAGCGCCCGTCATCATTCTGCCATCAATTGCCACGCCAATATCAGCACCAATCAATGCGTTCCACTTAACTGATTCATGTACAGCGGCAGGATCAAGATCAAAGCAAAGTTTCATGTACGCACTGTAACTACCATCTTGTTCAGACATTAACCCTCTAACAATCAGTGGGAAATTCGCAATGGGTTTCACATCGTTATCGTGGGCAAATCGATCTAGCATGTGTTTGAACTTTAGCGTGTATAACGCTGGATCAGTTTCATCGACCAAAAGCCAGAACTGACCTTTTTGCGGTAAATCACAATAGTTACCAGATTCAGTCCGCAATGCGCGAGGCGAATAGGAATAGTATGAGTACGTATAATATGCTTCGATGATCTGTATCTCGACACTGTTTGGAACTGGTTCGGCAAGGTCGAATGCGTTGAACGGATCATAACCTTGATGCAAAACACCATCACAAAAGTGCTTGGCAAAATCAAGCACACTGGCAGGGGGCGCTTTAAAACTCAGGTCTACATGGACATAGCGATTCGAGCCACTCGAATAGTGGAAATCTTGTGCATCGGCAGGAATTGTGACGTGTAAATGGTTCTCAACGGCTTGCAGATCCCAACCATCATTGAACGATTCAAAGATTGTCCACGCAAAGAGAATAGGCCCAATGCATATCGAGAACCCCATCAGCAAGCCTATCGCTACGCTGCGAATAAGAGCAATACGTTTTGTAGACTTTAGCGCTTTCATCATAGACAAAATTTATCATGACCCCAGAAGCTAGTGCTTGACGACTCGCCATCTATCAAGCGATTCATGCACGCTGAGGCTGGGCTGAGGTAGACTAGCCGCATCTTGATCCGGTTAGCAGAAATGGGCAGTTCATGATCAACCTTGACGGCGTGAAGATCGATCTCGATGTGCGGGTGCCGATGCGTGATGGCGTGACGCTCTCGGCGGATGTGTACCGTCCGACTGCATCCGGTCGTTATCCCGTGATCCTGTTCCGCACGCCTTACAACAAAGTCAGCGATATGGTGGTAAACGCGGGCTGCGCCTTCGCACGGGCGGGGTTCGCCACGATTTACATGGATGTGCGTGGACGCGGCGACTCGGATGGGGTATTCGTGCCGTACCGCAACGATGGCATTGACGGTTTCGACGCCATCGAGTGGTGTGCCGTGCAGTCATGGTCGAACGGCAATGTCGGCACATGCGGTGGATCGTATCTGGGACGCATCCAATGGCTGACCGCGCTGCACCGTCCGCCACACCTGAAAGCCATGTGCGCGCTGGTGTCGCCCTCCGATCCGTTCGTGGAGACGCCGACGGGCACACCGGGGCCGATGCATTTATGCTGGCTGCATCTGGTCAGCGGGCGACTGACGCAGAACTTTTACACGGTGGATTGGAACAAGGTTTACGAGCACGTCCCGCTGATGACGATGGACGAGGCGACGGGGCGTTCGATCCCGTTCTGGCGCGAGCAGGTCAGCCATCCGCAGTTCGACGCGTATTGGGACGCCATGAGCTACCAGAATAAGTTCGAGCAGATCGATGTGCCTGTGCTGCACATCAGCGGTTGGTACGATGACGAGCAGATCGGGACGCCGCTGAATTACGAAGGCATGACGACACGCGGCGGCAGTGGGTTCGCGCGGAAGCATCAGCAGTTGTTGATGGGGCCGTGGGATCATGCAGTGAACAGCAAATCCAAGCTCGGTGAGGTGGACTTCGGTGCCAAGGCGCTGATCGATCTGCGAGGGGCGCAGATTCGCTGGTTCAAGCGCTGGCTGACCGACGAGTCGTTGGAGCCGGAGCCGCCTGTGCGCATCTTCGTGATGGGCAAAAATGAATGGCGCGACGAGCAAGAATGGCCTCTCGCCCGCACACAGCACACACCCTATTACCTGCACAGCGGCGGGCTTGCCAACAGCCGTTACGGGGGCGGGGCGCTGCTAACGCAGCCAGCAGCGGAACAGATGCCCGATCATTTCAGCTATGATCCAGAGCGCCCCGTGCCGTTCATCACGGAACCTGTCTCGTCGCAGATCGGCGGGCCGGATGATTACGCCGCCATCGAAAACCGATCCGATGTACTGGTCTACACCTCGCTCGTGCTGACCGATGATGTGGAAGTGACAGGGCGCATTATGGTGACGCTGTTTGCGTCGTCGTCCGCGCCGGATACCGATTTCACGGCGAAACTGCTGGACGTGTGGCCTTCGGGATTCGCACAGCGGTTATGCGACGGGATGGTGCGCGCCCGCTTCCGCGACGGCATGGACAGCCCCAGTTTGATCGAGCCGGGGAAGATTTACGAGTACCAGATCGACTGCTGGTATACATCACAGGTGTTCAAGGCGGGACACTGCATTCGCCTTGAGATCAGTTCCAGCGCCTTCCCGAAATATGACCGTAATCACAACACGGGTCATCCGCTCGGCACTGATACGGAATTCAGGGTTGCCGAGCAGACGATTTATCATGACGCGGAGCATCCATCATGTGTGATGCTGCCGATCATTCCGGCCTTATAAACCCTTAGAGGCTAGGCGAGAGCTTGATCTGCCCGTTGAGGGTGGGATGACCGCCCTGATAGTATTTTTCGAGCTGGCGCACCGAGGTATCCCACGAAAATAGCTGCTCGGCACGTTGACGGGCGGCTGGTACGATCCGCGCGACCAGTTCAGGATCGGTCAGGGCGCGGATCAGCCCCTTAGCGAGTGCATCAACATCGGCGCGCGGGACGACGATGCCCGTGCGCCCGTCTTCCACTAGCTCCATAATGCCGCCACTGGCACTGGTGACGACGGGGACACCGCTTGCCATCGCTTCCACCACCGGAATCCCGAACGGTTCATGCCAGATCGGGGCGAAGCAGAAGACATCGGCGCTTTCCAGCATATTGCGCACTTCCGTGTTGGGGCGCTGCCCCAAGAAGAAGATGCGATCTGTGAGATGCGGTGGCACCATTGCTTGCAGCAAATCCAGATAGTGCGTGTCGCCGCGCTTGAGCCATTTGGTGAAATAGGGCTTGAGCGCCAGCACGTTCGGATCATCCGAGATGGGCACCATGTACTCGTAGGCGGGGCTGTTGGCTGGCCCGATGATGTCGAGATGAGCGTTGGGAATTTCCTTGACGACCTGTTCAAAGGCTTTTATCAGCAGGTGGACGCCTTTTTCCGCCGAGAGCCGTCCGACGTAGACGATCCGGCGCGGGCGGGCGGGATCGGCGGGAGGTTGGCTGCTGCGCAGGGGGAAGCGCCCGATATCGACCCCATTGTGAACGGTGAAAGCGCGATTAGCGTATTCTGGAAAACTGGCCTTGATGCGATTGCTAACAAAATCGCTGCATGAGACGATGCAGTCGGTATCCCGCAGGGCGCGTGCAGCGCGTCCGTGATCCATCTGCGTGACCCATTCGTTTTCCATGTGCAGGATGATGCGCGCGTGCGGATTGAGGGCGCGAATGGTGGGAATCAGCGGGGCAAAGATGATGACGTGAATGACATCCACCTGCGCATCACGACAGGCAAGACCGACTTCCCGCGCATAGAGGTAATAATGAGCAGGCGAGGTGAAGAAGGGCTTCTTGCGCAGCGGCACATCGGTGAGACGTTCGATCACACGGAAGGCTTTGACGACCTTGTCTTCGACGGCGAAGGAAGCACTGAAGCGCTGGTAGGTGATGTTGCCAATTTGTTCGTGCGCGGGCAGGTTTTTGTCGCCACGCGAGAAAACAAGCACTTGATGCTGGTTGGCGAGACGCTGCGCGATCTCATCGGTGATCACGGAAAACGAAGAAATCGAGCCGCCCCGCGAGAGAGGAACCGCAGCCTCAAAAGTGGGGTGAACGATGGCGATTTTCATAGAGTTATCCTGAGGACTTAAGCCTCGCAGCAGGTGTGACTGTTCCTTACTGTAAGGCGCTTGATCTAAACGATATGTCAACAAAACTGTGTTTGGATCGAGAAGACTGGAGATCGACACAGGCTCAATCTTGCAGCACGTGTTATGCTTCGAACGGTCAACATTGTAGTGCATGGTCTACGATTTGCACAACCGTAGCATATAGTAGTGCTCAAAACTAGGTTACGAGACGGGGGTAGGAAGAAATTCTTGCTGAAAACAAGGCTTTACAGCCGAACTATGGCAACTACGGTAAGATACAGACTGGCTGTACGCGCGGGATAATGAGCGCTATGCCGACGAATGGAAAGCATTTTCGTTGGTGCAGATAGAGCATAATCTTGCGATGCGTGAAGAGGAGGTGACCAGTGGGATGGGAAGCACTCGATCAGTGGGGGAAGGATGTCACTCGCCTCGAACGGCTCGCTGGGGGCGAGGCCAACGACGTGTGGACAGTGCGCGTCAACGGGCAACTCGCAGTCGGTCGTGTCGGTGTCAGGAGCGATGCTGATCTCGCGTGGGAAACCGATCTTCTCAAACGCCTTGACCGTGAAGGTATGAGCGTGCCGGTGCCGATCCCGACGACGGATGGTCGGCTGTTCGCTGACGGTGTCGTGGTGATGACCTACGTCGAGGGCAGACCGCCCGAAACGGAGGCCGACTGGCGTCGCGTAGCCGACATGCTCCGCCTGCTGCATCGGTTGACGCAAGGGTGGCCGCAGCGACCGGGCTGGCGATCATCGACCGACCTCCTGCACGCCGAAACCGGGACGAGGATCGACCTCCGCGCGATGCCGCCTGAGGGCGTTGGGCGATGCCGAGCAGCGTGGGCACGGCTCGTCGGACGTCAGACCTGCGTTGTCCACGGCGATCCCAACCCGCGCAACATCCGCATGACCGTCGATCGGGTCGCGCTGATCGACTGGGACGAAGCGCACGTCGATGTCCCCGACCTTGACTTGGTGATGCCCCACAACGCTGCCGATCTCGATGACGAGGCGTTCGACATCGCCGCGCAAGCGTGGGCCGCATGGGAAGCCGCCGTCTGTTGGGACGACGAGCACTCAATCAAGCGGCTTGCCGAAGTTCGAGCGGTCTGAGCAGCGGCGGCATCGGCACCAAGCAGGGTTTGCCGATTCTTCCACCGCCTCTGTCCTCTCTGGCTTACTCTATCCATCAGTTCGATGTAGATCACTACCGTTATGTGAGCGTCGTATGCCGAAATCCCCCGTTGTGTTTGCGTTTTCGATCCCCGCGCTCGATCCGAACTCGGCTAGTCCGCTGCATAAGCAGTTGTACGAGGAACTGCGGCAGAGCATCCTCAGCGGGCGGCTGGCGGCGGGGACGCGGCTGCCCTCGACGCGCACCATCGCGAATGAACTCGGCGTGTCGCGCAACACGGTGCTGAACGCCTTTGCGCAGTTGTTGGCGGAAGGCTATCTCGACAGCCAAGTAGGCGACGGCACATACGTGATCGACACCTTGCCGGAGGAACTGCTGCATACGCGCACGGAGAATGATCGGGCGGCGCGGGCAGTGAACACGGGGCGGCGGCTCTCCAAACGCGGGCAGGTGATGGCGGAAACTTCGGTACATCTTTTCAACCATCGCGGGATTCCGCACGCGTTCCGTCCGGGGCTGCCTGCCTTCGATGAGTTTCCCGTCGAATTGTGGGCACGACTTCATGCACGCTATTGGAAGCACATGCCCCGCGAATTGCTGACGTATGGCGAAGCAGGCGGTTACCCACCCCTGCGGCAAGCCATCGCGGATTATCTGTCGGCGGCGCGCGGGGTGCGCTGTACCGCCGAGCAGGTGATCATCGTGGCGGGGTCGCAGCAGGCGCTGGATGTTGCCACGCGGATTTTGCTCGATCCCGGTGACGCGGCGTGGATGGAAGATCCGGGCTATCCGGGGGCACGGGCGACTCTGCAAGCGGCGGGCGCGAATGTGATCCCCGTGCCTGTCGCGGCGGATGGGCTGGATGTGGCGGCGGGAATCCAGCGCTGCCCATCGCCACGTGTGATTTACCTGACGCCCTCACACCAGAATCCGCTCGGCGTGACGATGAGCCTGAGCCGACGGCTGGCGCTGCTGGAACATGCCAGTCGAGTCGGGGCGTGGCTGCTGGAAGATGATTACGCCAGCGAATATCGATACATCAGCCGTCCTGTCGCCGCGCTGCAAGGCTTGGATCACGATAACCGCGTGATCTACATCGGCACGTTCAGCAAGGTGCTGCTGCCGTCGCTGCGGCTCGGCTATCTGGTCGTGCCGCCTGACCTGATCAACGCGTTCACGGCTGCGCACGCCGCCGCCAATTTTCACGCGCCGACGCTGGATCAGGCGGTGCTGGCGGATTTCATCACCGAGGGGCATTTCGCGCGGCATATCCGACGGATGCGCGTGTTGTATCAGCAGCGCCAAGCCGCGTTGATCGAAGCCGCCGAACGGGAACTGGGCGGGCTATTGGAAGTCCACGAGGCCGAATGCGGGTTGCAGTTGGTGGGATGGCTGCCGGAAGGCGTGCATGATGACATGGCGGTGTCGGCGGCACGGCGCTACGGTGTCGAATCGCGGGCGCTGTCGTTCTACAGCATCGAGCCGCCTAAGCGCGGTGGACTGCTACTCGGCTATGCGTTCGTGCCGGAAGCGGAGATCGCGGAGGGTGCGAAGCAGTTGGGGAAGGCGCTACGCGCGATGGGATAGAATACGACGGTTGAACGAGTAGAAATAGTAGACATTTGAGGATGAAGATGTGAGAAATAGGGTGCTCGCGAGTTTGGTTGGCGTATGGGCTGCCTATAAACAGAAACTCACCAGCCAATTTCAACGGATTCAGCGGTGGGTACAGAAAAACCCTAGCGTGAACAGCAACAATCGTGTGATGGACAAGAAAATTACGCCCAATTGGAGTGAACTATATAAGCGCCTTACTCCCGCTGAATTTGCGAGATTACAGTTACGGGAACATTTTCGGATTTTGCCGAAGTTGGATGATGATCATGAAGATATGCGGATTTTTAGGGAATATGCAGAGCATGAATATCGCGCGCAAAAAGCCGCACTAGATGTACTGATCGCGAATAACGCGCCTGCGCTGAATCTTCATCTGACTAAAATATCGCTCGCATTTGTTGCGTCCGCAATGATGACTTGGGGAGCTATAGAAGCAATACCCATCGCTGCGGCATGTATTGAAGAGACACCACTTAACGCACGACGGTTTTTGCGCGGCGTGTTCCTGCGATTGGTGCCGATCCCTGATGAATATCCAAATGATGTTGGGAAAATGGTTCAATGGGTGGAAACCAATCTTGCCTACTTACATTGGTCGGAGATGGACGGGAGATTTACCGTGTATGGATAACCGGGCACTTTTCGAGTACTCGTTATCTCTTCGGAGCAGTGTATACGAATCATCTATCCTGATCAGGCGCGATAGGTTATAGTTCGCGCATCCATATACAGCCTAGAAAGGTACACTGCGCGCATGAACGTCCTCCCTCAACCTGACGGCACGCTGCTCGTCAACGACCTCTCGCCGGAAACCCTATACGATATGGGCAATCCACGCTTGTATGCGCAAGCTGACGCACAGGGGCGAATCGTGACCGCGTTCGTGCCGGAAGGCTTGCCGCTCCAGACGATGCGCGGTGTGCGGTACCTTGAACTGGACGAACGAATCAGCGTTGATAGCCGATCTGTCGAGGATGTGGCGCGGAGCCTTGCCGAGCAGTTCAAAGGGACGGACTCGGAGGGAACAGGTAACACGCAGAAAAAGCCGTGGCAAGCGGTGGAAGCGCGGTCGATCACGTTTGAGGCGGCGCAGGCCATCGGGCGGTTGTGGACGCTGACGGGGCGGGGCAGCGATCTGGCGGTGAGCGTGACAACGTTCGTGGATGACAGCAATCCGGCGGCGTTCCAGCGCATCGAGATCAGCAATCAGGGGACGACCACGCGGGTGTTCGCGCTGGATGTGGCGGTTTCGCTGGACTTCGCGTTCACCTACATCGGATCGCGGTCGGTGAACAGCGGGCGGGTGCGGGCGAAGTTGCAGTTTGAGGCGAATTTCGGCGCGACGCTGCGACCGTGGCTGATGGTGATGGACAAGACTTTGCACGTGCTGAGTTACGCGCTGCCCGTCGCGCCCGGCGAGACTGCGGAATTTTGTCTGGTGACGGCGGCGGGCGATGAGGCTGTGCTAGATCGGCTGCTGCGCCATTGGCAGCAGTCATATGAGGCCGCGAACGCTTATAACCGCCGCTTGATGGAACTCGCCAACAATGACGATCCGCTGCTGCAATCGCTGATCGTGGCGGGGCTGAACGCGGGACTGTCGGCGTATAAGAAGCTGGACAGCGGCGCGGCGGGCTTTTGCGCGGGCGTCAGTTATGCCTATCCGCCACGCGTGTACTTCCGCGACAGTTATTGGACGGCACAAGCGGCGCTGATCGCGCAACCCGACATGGTCAGAGATAACCTGCTGTGGCTGGCGCGCGGTATTTCGGCGGATGGGTCATGCCCTAGTGCGGTGTGGGATCCCGGTTTGTTCGCGCCGACAGAAGCGGAATCGCCAACTACCTTGAAATGGCTCAACGATCACTACGATTCGCCGTCGTTTTTCGTGATGCTGCTGCATGATTACATCGTGGCGACGGGCGAACGCGACTTGCTCAAGGTGACGGTTAACGGCAGCACGCTGTGGCAGTATGCAGCGGCGTGCATGAGGTATCTAGCGGCGCGTGATGAGGATGGTGATGCGCTGTTCGAGAAGCCGCGCACCGCCAACGATTGGGCGGATAACGTGCGGCGCGGCGGGTTGGTGACGTACGATCTGGCCTTGTACTATCGCGGGTTGCAGTGTGCGGCGTGGATGGGGACTGAGATCGGTGATCCGACAGCGGCATGGTTCGGCGCACAGGCGGTACGTGTGTTGGAGGCGATCAACGCCAAGCTGTGGGACGAGGAGCGCGGCTACTATCGCAATTATCAGAACGCGACCTTTACCGAGACGAATCTATCCATCGATACGCTGCTGACGGTGCTGTACGGTGTGAGCGACGACGCGCAAACCGAGCGCGTGCTGAACGCGGCAAGAAACATGCTGCAAACACGGCATAATCACGAGCAGAGTCACGGCGATTGGGGCGTGATGTGCTGCTACCCGTTTTACCATGAACCCGCCGACCTGTTCAGCATTTCCGCCGAACCGTACCGCTACCATAACGGCGCGGATTGGCCTTACTGGGACGGCGTGTATGGGCTGATCCTGATGCAGCAGGACGATCCCGACTGGCGCTATGTGCTGACGCGGGCGTGGGAAATGGCGCTGGCGCACGGCTGGCTGACCCCGTTCGAGTATTGGAGTCCGCCGCATCCGGTGGGTGGGCTGCTGCAAGGCTGGAGCGCGATGCCCGCCGTGGCGCTCCTTAGCAAACAGCATGTTACGTGGCAAAATCAAGTACCGGGAAAACTATCTTAATCTTTTCGCTATGGTGGAAAATTGATATGTCTGTTGAAAATTTAATCCTTGCGCCGTTTGGCGGCGCGAAAACATGGGAGATGCCAGAACTCCCCAGTTTCAATAAATTGCCCGCTCATGCCACACTGACCCCGTTTCCGTCAGCATCCGGCGCGTTGAGGATCGAACGCGAGGAATCGGTGTGGTTCCAAAGCCTGAGCGGAACATGGGATTTCCAGATTTTGCCGAGGCCGGAAGCGGCTACCACTGACGCCGTGAAGGGTGGGACGTGGTCGAGCATCGCCGTGCCGGGAAATTGGACGATGCAGGGCTTCGGGCATCCGCATTACACCAATGTGCAGATGCCGTTCGTGTGCCTGCCGCCGACGGTGCCCTACGAGAACCCGACCGGCATTTACCGCCGCACATTCGATCTGCCGGAAGCATGGCAGCAGCGGCGGGTGGTGCTGCATTTCGGCGGCTGCGAAGGCGTGCTGTATGTGTATGTGAACGGGGTGTTCATCGGCATGAACAAGGATGCCCGCACGCCCGCCGAATTCGACATCACAGCGCAAGCGCGGCACGGCAGCACGAACGAGGTGATGGCGGTGGTCGTGCAGTGGTCGGATGCCAGCTTCATCGAGGATCAGGATCACTGGTGGCAGGCGGGACTCCAGCGCGAGGTGTTCGTGTATTCGACGGGCACATCGTATGTGCAGGATTTCACCGCGCGCGGCGTGTGGGATGCCGAGACGGGGAAGGCTGCCCTAAATTTGAAGTGCAGTGTCGCATGGGGCGAGCGGGAACCAGCCGATTGCAGCATCGAGGCGCAGTTGTTCAACGCTGATGGCGCGTCGGTACTGGAGCATCCTATCCGCATCGACAGCCGCGCTGAAGGCAGACCGCCCTATCGGTATCACGTACTTGAGGCCACCCACGCTGTACCCTCGCCGCATCTATGGTCAGCCGAATCGCCGTACCTGTACACGCTGGTCGTGACGCTGAAAATAGGCGACAGCGAAGAAAGCCTAAGCTGTCGCGTCGGCTTCCGCAGCGTGCAGATTCGGGATCGGCATCTATTGATTAACGGCAAAGTGGTGATGATCAAGGGCGTGAATCGACACGATCACGACGATACGCGAGGTAAAGCCGTCACGCGGGAAGTGATGGAAACCGACATCCGTCTGATGAAGCAGTTCAACGTCAACGCGGTGCGCACCTCGCACTATCCCAACGATCCGTACTGGCTCGATCTGTGCGACCGCTACGGCCTGTATGTGATCGATGAGGCCAACATCGAGGCACACGCCTATTATGACGATGTGTGCCGCGATACGCGCTATACGCACGCGTTTGTCGAGCGCGTCCGCAACATGGTCGAGCGCGACAAGAATCACCCGTCGATCATCTTCTGGTCGCTCGGCAACGAAAGCGGCTATGGCCCGAATCACGACGCGGCGGCGGGCTGGATTCGCAGCGCCGAACCGACACGTCCGCTACACTATGAAGCGGCGGTACGTGAGGTGTTGGGCGGCGGCGAACATGCCTCCGACGTGATCTGCCCGATGTACGCGTCGATCAAGGACATCGTGCAGTGGGCGAAAACCACCAATGACTTCCGCCCGCTGATCCTATGCGAATATTCGCACGCGATGGGCAACAGCAACGGCAGTCTGAGCGATTACTGGGACGCCTTCGAGACGTATGACGGCTTGCAAGGCGGCTTCATCTGGGAATGGATCGATCATGGCATCCGCAAGCTGGACGCCAACGGCAACCCATACTGGGCGTACGGTGGCGATTTTGGCGACGTGCCGAACGATGACAACTTCTGCACCGACGGACTCGTGTGGCCTGATCGGACGCCGCATCCGGGCATGTATGAATTCAAGAAGCTGATCCAGCCTGTGCGCGTGGAAGCCGTCGATCTGGCTCAGGGACGCGTGCGGATCGTCAACAAACAGGATTTCACCAGCCTTGCATGGCTGACGGGCGAATGGGAACTGACCGTCGATGGCGACATCGTACAGACGGGTAAGCTGCCCGCGCTGGACATCGGGCCGGGTGAATTCCGTGATGTGACGTTCGTGGAGATGGCAGCGGCGACGGGCGAAGCCTTCTTAAACTTCCGCTTTTATCAGGCCGAAGATACGCTGTGGGCAAAACAAGGACATCTGGTGGCGTGGGAGCAGATCGCGCTGCCCGTGCAAAAAGCCGCGCCAGCCGAGCAACCGCCAACGCGCGTCATCGCCAGCGAAGACACTGGAAAGATCGTGCTGACGGTGGGTGAGGTACACGCGACGTTCGATAAGGCATCAGGCACGCTGACCGCATATGGAAAAACAGGACAGAATCACATCCAACAAGGGCCACGCCTGAATGTGTGGCGGGCGGGCACGGATAACGACGGGATTAAGCTGCAAAACCTCGACCGGAAAGTACTCGGCAAATGGTTGAAGCTAGGTTTGGATCGTGTGCAGCACCAACTCAAGTCGATCAAGCTGATCCAAGCAGAGAATCAGTTGCCCGTCGTGGAGATCGTGCAGCAGGCATCGGGGCGCGCGAAGTGGGACGACTTCCAGCATACGCAGCGCTATCAACTGCTGCCGTCGGGGCAACTGGCGGTAGAAAACACGGTACAGATCGGCTCCGAGATCAATGATATTCCGCGTGTGGGCGTGAGTTTGACACTCGATCATGGCCTTGAACAGTTGGCGTGGTTCGGGCGCGGGCCGTGGGAAAATTACGCGGATCGCAAGGCCAGCGCGATGGTCGGGCGCTATCAGAGCACCGTCAGCGCAGAATACGTGCCCTACGTGATGCCGCAGGAACACGGACACAAGACCGATGTGCGCTGGCTGGCGCTGACTGGCGGCGATCATCACGGCGTGAAAGTCGAAGGCGCACCGCTGATCGAGTTTTCCGCCAGCCACTTCACGGACGCGGATTTGTACGCCGCCAAGCATACCTACGACCTGACACCGCGCGCCGACGTGATCTTGAACCTTGACCTCGGTCAGCGCGGGCTAGGCACGGCAAGCTGCGGGCCAGATACACTGGAACGTTACTGCCTGATGGAACCGCAGTACACATTCAGCTATCGGCTGGAACTGATCTGATGCAGGCGATTCTGTTATATGGATTTGACAAGCTGCAAATAGGCTTGTTATAGAAACGCGGGGAGACCGTGCTATGCTGATAAGTGTTCACACCATATCGTCGCAACCACCGCCACCATAAACGAACTCCTGCTGTGGTATGTGTGAACCAACCTGCCATCCATGGAATCGCTAGTCTCTCCTTCACAAGCGGCGGCGTAGATCAGCAGTCTACGCCGCTGCTGCATTTATGCGCGGAATACGCGGTAAGCAGCATCCGCCGCGACGTCGGCCTGATGGCGCAGCGCCCCATGACGCCGGATCAGCCACAGCGCAAGACCAAGCGACCCCACCAAAAACATCAGCAGCATGATCACGGTGCCGAAGACTCCCGGCAGCGCGGCGAGGTGATCGCCTTGCGTCCAACTGATGAGCGGGAAGGCAAGCTGCATCAGGCTGACCGTGCCGCCGTCCGCCAGCGTGAACGGCGTGTAGCCCCAATAGCGCCAGAACCATGTGCTGCCCAAACTGTAGCGCGCGAAGCCCGCAAATACCGCGACAGGCACGAAGCGTACCGTGATCGCCAGCACGGCGGCTGTCATCGAGCGGCGAGTCAGGGCGCTGGCGACCAAACCTAACGCGACACAGGCCATCACTTCGAGCACGGTTAGCAAGACCGTCAGCACGGGCGCAGCCAGCCATGCCCACGGCACCCAGTCGATGTTAGGCAACACGTAGTTAGCGTAGTAGCTGGAATTCGTGACGTAGTAGCCCGTGTAACCCGCGTAAGTTTGCGTCAACTGGATCGACAACATGGGCAGCATCAGCGTGCGGAGGATGCTCAGGAGGATCGTCCACGGCATCACGGTACGCAGTGCCGCGCCGAATTTGCCGAGCAGAATCTGACGTCCGCTGACGCCCGTCAGCACCAGCGACTCCCACGTTAGGCCGACATGTTCGCGGCTGATCACGTTGACGCCCGCGATGATCGCCCGCATCGCCACCAGCGCGTGGAAAATCCAAATGGCAGGGATAGCGTACTGCATGGCGCGATAGTTGAAGTTGGATTGGACGAAATACCACATCACGAGCAGCAGCGCGGCAATGGACGCTATGCCAATCGGCAGTTCGTAGCGCTGCCAGCTTTGGGCCGTCCGCTGGAAGTGGTTTAACTCCTGCCAGTGAATCGGATTTCGAGGTTTTGCCAGAACCGCCATGATACAACCCCTCCCTCGCCGCCTGTCGTGGTACGTTATGTGTGCTTTTTGATAAGATCAACTATAGCGAAATGGAAGGCATTTGTCGCCAGTTGTCGCCAATCGCGTTGGGTTTTATACAGCGGCGACAAGGGAGTTTACGATGGCTGAAGTAATCACGGTCTTTGATGCGCCGGCGCTGGCACATGCAGCGGCGGAACGCTTCGTCAATCTGGCAAACGCGGCAATCACGATGCGGGGGCGCTTCACCGTCGCGCTGTCCGGCGGCTCGACGCCACAAGCGATGCACACGGTCATCGCACAGCGATTCGCGCAGTCGGTGGATTGGTCGCGGGTACACGTCTTCTGGGGGGATGAACGCTGCGTGCCACCTGACCACCCCGATAGCAATTACGGGATGGCACGGGATACGCTGCTGAAATTCATCAGCATCCCGGAGGCCAACATTCATCGGATGCATGGCGAGTATGATCCTTCGCGCGCGGCGGAGGAATACAACGAGATGCTCATCGCGTTTTTCGGCGGCGCGCCACACCTCGATCTCGTGTTCCTCGGCATGGGCGACGATGGTCACACGGCTTCGCTGTTCCCACACACGACAGCGCTGTACGAGCCAGCCGATAGATACTGCGTGGCGAATCAGGTTGCCAAGCTGAATGCATGGCGCGTCACGCTGACTGCCAGCGCCATCAACGCCGCCAATAATGT
>JAHBVJ010000018.1 GCA_019637615.1 Anaerolineae bacterium
TCTTAAAACGCCACATAATATGGCGTTTTTTGTTTCTTTAGCGTGTTAGGGATGACGAAAAACGCGATCACCTTTCAATGATGGTCGCGTTTTTGTTGTTAGTTCGAAGCAGTCACGGCTTAAGCGAAATCGAGTTCGAGCGACTTGTCTGCGATGAGTTTCTTCACCTTGTCGATAAAGTCCGCGACCGGAATTGCGCCGAGGTCTTTGCCGTTACGTAGCCGTACTGAGACCGTATTCGCCGCTGCATCACGATCACCCGCCACTAACATGTAGGGAATTTTCATCGTCTGCGCTTCACGAATCTTTGCGTTCATGCGTCCGTTGGAGTCGTCCACTTCGGCACGGATGTCCGCAGCCCGCAACTGTTTTTCAACACTTTGTAGATACTCCACGTGACGGTCCGCCACTGGAATCAGTTTGGCTTGGACAGGCGCTAACCACGCAGGGAATGCACCACCAAAGTGCTCGATCAGGATACCCGTAAAGCGTTCCATGCTGCCGAACGGCGCACGATGGATCATGATCGGACGGTGCATAGCATTGTCTTCGCCTACATACTCAAGACCGAAACGCTCCGGTAAGATGTAATCGACCTGCACCGTGCCAAGCTGCCAATCGCGACCGATCACGTCCTTGACGATGAAGTCCAATTTGGGACCGTAGAAAGCGGCTTCGCCTTCCGCCACGAAGTAATCGATCCCGATCTTATCGGCGGCGGAGATGATAGCCTTCGTCGCCTGTTCCCACAGCGCGGGATCGCCACCGTATTTGTCGCTCTTCGGATCACGCGTGCCGACACGGGCGCGGAAGTCCGTGAACCCGATGACAGCAAAGATCATCTGTACGATGCGCACGACAGCAATGAACTCATCTTCGACCTGATCAGGACGCACGAATAGATGGGCGTCATCTTGCGTGAAGCCACGTACACGCGTCAGACCCGTGAGTTCGCCGCTCTGCTCGTAACGGTAGACCGTGCCGAACTCTGCGTAACGGAGGGGCAGATCGCGGTAACTGCGCATCTCACTGCGATAAATCTCGATGTGATGCGGGCAGTTCATTGGCTTGAGCATGAACTCCTCCCCATCAACATCAATCGGACTATACTGACTATCCGAATAGTACGGATAATGCCCAGACGTGCGATACAAATCAACTTTGGCGATGTGCGGCGTAATGACAGGCTGATAGCCGCCTTCAAGCTGCTTTTCGCGCAGGTAGCGTTCCAGCGTACCACGGAGGATCGTGCCCTTCGGTTTCCACAGTGGTAACCCTTTTCCGACAAGCTGGCTGAACGTGAACAGACCAAGTTCAGGACCGAGTTTGCGGTGATCGCGGGCTTTGGCTTCTTCCATCTGCTTGAGGTAGTCATCAAGCTGCTGCTTCGTCTCGAAGACCGTGCCATAGATGCGCTGCAACTGCTCACGATTAGAGTCGCCGCGCCAATAAGCTCCCGCGATACTCATCAGCTTAAGGGCGTTCGGGTCGATCTCCTTCGAATTAGCAACGTGTGGGCCGCGACACAAATCTTGGAAGCCGTCTTGCGTGTACGTACTGATGACGGGAGCTTCCGCCGACTTATTGCCATACTCGTCGAGACCACCTTTTTCGAGGCCGTCGATCAATTCCAGCTTGTACTTCTGATTGGCGAAAATCTTACGGGCTTCATCGGCGCTGACTTCACGACGCACAAAGTCCACCTTCTTCTTGATGATCTCCTTCATACGGGCTTCGATCTTGGCAAGATCTTCTTCCGTCAACTGACGGGGCAAGCCGAAGTCGTAGTAGAAGCCATCTTCAATCGGTGGCCCAATCGCGATTAGCGCATCGGGCATGAATTCGAGAACCGCTTCCGCCATGATATGTGCGGCTGAATGGCGCAACCGATATAGCTGCGTTTGTTGATATTGCTCTGCCATGACTGCTCCTGACGCAGTTAAACATACCTATCGCCCCTTGAGGGTGATGGAGGTAGAGAATTCGATTGACAATATTAGAAGGCGAAAAATGGAGTCGAAGTTAGTGCAATACGGGTGCTGCGGCTGTTCGGCTCCTGTTGAGCCGTCAGTCACCCTTACTAGTAAGGCTAGTGTCGGTCATGGCTGGCTCTCCCTTCTATGTCAACAGTAGATTTACATGACGAGGTGATCGTCGGTGTGGTGGATGAACACACTCTCGAAAATCCCAAGCGTCATCAAGTAATCAATGGTGTCCTCAATGGTGTCGTGTAGGAGATTCTCCACGATGACGTGAGGTGTTTCCAGCGCGACAAAACGTACTGGTGGGGTTGTCGAGCTGATTCCCGCTGCCATCTCCCCAGACAGATACATTTGACGTTGAAGGTAAGGGACGGTGACAAAGGCCGCCGCCCAGAGCTGACCATCTTCAAGCTCGACCATTACATCGGCACTATCTTCGTAGGGGTCGAAGCCGACTTCATCTTCAGGCTCTATCCATACGCGTCTTATCATGTTGACCATTACGACACTCACCTTTTACTCAATGAAAAAGCCCTCACCCACATCAGGGGCGAGGGCTTGGTATCCCACGCGGTTCCACCCAAGTTCGGCGGTGCAATCCTGCGATCACAACACCCTTTATTGCTCGATAACGGGAGCAGTCCGACATTCACTACTGGCGGAAGCGTTCGCGAATGGCGCTCAAGGAGGGTTTTCATTGTTCATGACTGAGCAAACTTCCAGCCTAAGATTTGCTCTCTCTGGGGTCGGAGGAACAATTACTCGTTCCGGTCAACGCGCTGATCAAATTGTGCGATTTACCTAAACTTTTTACAGCATAGCCGAATTTTTGTGACGAGTCAATGGGGTGGTGCATTAACATCGACAGATACTCAGAGATGCTTGATGGAGCGGATTAATGCGTTGGTTAGGCATGATTTGCCTCTCCCAGTGCTCTAGTTCCCCTGTGGTATAATTTCACGCACTCGACAGGTTGCCCGCCTCATGGGAGATGACTTGTCCAGCCATGAAGCTTAGTGGTATAGGTATCCATGATTCTTGTTACGGGCGCAACTGGCCTGATCGGACGAATGCTCATTGAGCGGCTGGATAAAGATGGCTATCCGGTACGCGTGTTGATGTCGCCCGCAACCAGCCGACGTAAAGAGAAGAAACTGCCGTGGAAAAGCGCGATCCCCGCCATTAGTGGCTCCATCCACGACAGCGAGAGCTTGCATCAAGCGATGATCGGCGTACATACCGTGTTTCACCTTGCCAGCGCGCAATGGTGGGGACGCCGCCGTGATCTTGACTATGTCGATCTGAAAGGTACGAGCAATATCATCGCCGCCGCGAGATCGGCACGTGTGGGACGGATCATCGTCATCAGCCATCTTGGCGCGGCTCCATCGTCGGCATTCATGCTGCTCCGCGCGAAGGGACAGGTTGAAGATGTGGTGCGCTCCAGCGGGTTGGCTTACACCATCTTCCGCAGCGGCGTGGTCTTCGGCGCGCAGGATGTCTTCGTCAACGGGCTGGCACAAGTGATCCGCGCGAATCCGGCGCTGTTTTTGCAACCCGGACACGGCGAAGGTCTGCTACACCCGATCTATATCAATGACCTGATCGAGGCGTTGGTGCGCAGCATGGAAAATCTCAATACCGTTGATCAGACGATTGAGATTGGCGGGCCAGAGTACATGACCTTCAACGAAATGGCACGCACCGTGATGCGGGTTACGAATACTTACCGCTCGATTGTGGCAGTGCCGCCGTATATGCTGCGCTCCTTCACAGGTGTGCTAACGCGCCTTTTCCCTGCGTGGCCTGTGACCCCACAATGGTTCGACATCCTAGCCTCTAATCGTACCGCCTCGCTCGGCAGTCTATTCGACAATTTCGGTATCCGTCCAGCGCGGTTCGAGGACACTATCATCACGTATATGCGTGGACGCCACTATACCCGTGAACTAATGCTCAATCTACTGCGTCGCAGCCGACACAGCAATGATTGACACATCCGATAAACAACCGACCTTCTGGTTAGTCACAAAGGATTCGACAGCGCTCAATGTCCATTAATATCGTAATTCGGGAACTCTCGACAATTGACGACATGAAGAAAGCCGAAGCGCTTCAACGTCTGGTTTGGGACGATCCCTCAACCGTGATTTACCCGCATATGCTCATCTCGTTTGCCCGTAGCGGGGCGTCGATGCTCGGCGCATTCGACGGGGATGAACTCGTGGGGTTTCTGCTTGGCTATCTTGGACTTGAAAGCCCCACCTCCGACCGTCCGGCGATGACGAATCTCAAGCTGGTTTCGCAGCGCATGGCGGTAATGCCCGCCTATCGTGACGCGGGGATCGGTTATGAACTGAAACTGGCACAGCGACGGTATGCCATCCGACGCGGCATTCGCCTGATTACGTGGACGTTCGATCCGCTCATCAGCCGCAACGCGTATTTGAATATCCACAAATTGGGCGCGATTGTACGCGACTATACGCGGGATTTCTATGGCACCGAGGTCGGGCCGCTGACGCATTTTGGTTCGTCGGATCGGGCGCTGGTCGAGTGGTGGGTCACCAATAACCGCGTCGAGGAGCGTATCCACCGCCGCCGCCCGCCGCTCACGCTGGCGCAGTATGTTGACAGTTCGGTGATGATCGTCAACCCGACGCAGCCTGCTTCCCGTGGCTATTTGCAGCCGAGCGAAACGATCACCATGCCACCGAGTCAGTTGGCGATGGTCGAGATCCCCGACAATATTAGCGATATTCGCGACGACGACCCTGATCTCGCGATTGCCTGGCAGAAGCATTTGCGCGAAACGCTGGAGAACTTGATCACGGCGGGCTTCATCATCACGGATTTTGTGCGCGGTGAACACGAAGGGCGCGTGCGCACGTATTACGTCGTTAGCCATAAAGATGCCGTACTCAGTCGTATTGTGGGAAGCTCTAGCTGATTTCCCTGATGCAGCAAGTCGGCTTGGTATGATCCCCCGGATGATCCCGTTGGCTGGTGCGGTGGGGATCATCCGCGAGGAAGTGCCAAGGGAAGTGCTTAGTCCTGAGCGCTTAGAGCTACGTAAACGCAAGACACGGCCTAGCATGAGATGATGGACGGACGAAGGCATTGTGGTTGGATGCGACAACGGTTGGATGTACCTCATGTTATTGGATGGGCGAAGCCCTGTTCACCCTGTTTATCAGGGAAATCATAGGCTAACGATTTTTCTGTGCTTAATGACCTCTCCTGAACCGAGAAAAACAGGCCGATAACAGGGCGTATCAGGGCTAGGAACAGGGTTCACCGGACGGGAAACAGTGCTAAGTCGTTAGTGCTGAGTAACTGAGTTTACGCAACCTCACCCCCTGACCCCCTCTTTGCGAAGCGGAGAGGGGGAACCAAGGGATAACGAAGAAGCATTTTCGTCACTATCGCCGCAGGCAAGACGCAAACTGCGTAAGGCGTACATTTCGGCGAAGGTAATGCGATTAAGGTTACTGAACGTAAGGCAGCTACAGCGTTGCCCGACGTTGATGGCGTTGAAAAATTAGTCAAGGAAGTGACGAAACGGAGAAGTTTCGGTTTATCCACGCCGCCCGACGTTTATGGTGTTTAAGAAATTAGTCAGGCAAACGATCCCCGACAATGAATTGTCGGGCTTACCCTACGAAGTCCCTGCGGGACTCAAGAATAAGCATTAGCGTGCGCGTCTTATTCCCGCATTATTTTCTGATACACCATAAACGTCAGGCTTAGAGAACGAAGTCCCTAACGGGACTCAGACCCAAAGAACTGGTTTCGCATTCCCCACAAATTTTCATTCAATGACATAAACATCAGATCGCGTCTTGCGGGATTCACCCTGATTGCAAGTGATGATTTAGTAAGGAATAGCGGCCTGATGGCTGCTCGGAGATTTTAGTTCTGACGTTCTGGACTGCTGTGCCCGATCAAGACTACGGCAACTATTCGTATGCCATATCGAGCGTAGGAAGATGATTTTATCACAGAATGGATGGACGAGTCAATAGAATATTTGTTAGAAAATTGTATAGAATTGGCGGCGGGCTTTCAAGACAGCCACAAGCGATGATGCATAAGGAGAGCAAATGATGCTCTCCCATGATGACTGTGGCTCAGGTGATAAATTCATCAGGCAGATGGCGGGTCATATTCAATGCGCCGATATGCCAGCGGCCTTCTGACCACGCAACATCGATAATCGCGGTGTTGTTGGTGTTCAGCCGCAGATCGTGACGCCCCATGATCAAGCGCAGCAGCGTCGCCATCGTCCCGCCGTGCGACACTACGAGGATAGGCTTGACACGATCTAGCTCTTGTGTGAGGAAGTCCAAGGCGCGCTGCACCTGCTCACGATAGATTCCATAATAGGGTGATGCTTCCGGCGTGATGTATTCGGTGTCTGGTTTGAGCGGGTGCTGGCGCTGCGGCAAGGACGCCAAGACGAATTCCCGCATTTCCTCTAGATCATCGTTAATAGCAATAGGCAGCTTGAGATACTCATTGACAATATTGGCTGTGTCAAAAGCCCGCTTCAATGGACTGCACAAAATCTGGTCAATCGTCGGTTCGTGATCGCGGAGCCACTGACCGAGCAAGTGCGCTTGCTGTTCACCGAGTTTGGTGAGGGGCGCATTTAACCCTTGGTAATCCGGGTTAACGTTCGATTCCGATTGCCCATGACGGGCGAGGATCAATCGCATTCGTTACACATTCCTCTCTAGGGGTGCGGCGTGTGAGTTGATTTCTGGCACAAAGCGCCAAATGATAACAACTGCTAGGATGAAAATCACGGTACTTACGATGCCGCTCAGGGCGAAACCACTGGTTGTCAGCAAAGTACTCCCGACGAGTGTACCCAAAACGCGGGTGCCCGCGCTCACGCCGATGACACCGGTGATCAGCATTCCGCGTGCTTCGGGCAGCACATCCATCGAGAGCGAAATGATAGCCACTACGCTCGTCTCGAAGGAAATGTACAAGCCGACCAGCGCCACGATAGCAAATGGTAAACTAAGACCCATCAGCGGCAGCAACAAGCAAAATAGCGCGCTGGATGTCAGCATAAGCAGCGTAAGTCGTCGTCTGCCGAGGCGATCAGCAAGCCCCGCGACGAGCAGTTCGCCGCCGAATTCCGCCGCGCTGATATACAAGGCTAACGTACCAAGCGCACCGACAGAAAGCAAAAATGTGTCTTTGAACCATTTTTCGTAGCCAATTGACATGATTTCGCTCGCCAAGCTGTGACAGGCGATCCCAAGGATGAGCATCACGGCGGAACGTTGGCTGAATAGAACGTTCCAGTTGTTTTTGACTGTCACGACGTTCACCGGCGCAGGATCGTCGGGCAGCAAGCGCCAGACAAGGACAAACGCGGCAACCCCACACGCACAGATGACGGCGAAGATACTGCCGACATTGGCATTGACGAGCAAAAAGGCCGCTAGTGGCGCGAAGATCACCAAAGACATGGCCCATGCCGTCTCCGAAATCCCAATCGCGAAGCCGCGCCGCGAAGCTGGCGTATGTGTGCTGACGTAGGCCAACATGGCAGGATCGTACAGAATTTTGCACAGTCCCGCGATCACCAAGACAGCTAATACGATGGTAACTGAGAGGCCGAGCCAAGAGACCGCCGCGCCTGTGGCGGTGATGAGGATGAAGATGCCAAGTGCCAACAGCATGATTTGCTTGCGACGGCTTCGATCGATAAACGGGCCGAGCAAGGGACTAGCAAAGCCCATGCTGGACTGCACCGCGACGGCAGCGGCGAGTGTCTCGCGCGGGATACCGAGGGCAGCAGCGAGATCGGTCATGATGGCATAGGGCACGCGGCGCAAACTATTGATAACCAGCCGTCCGAGCACCGAGGCCGACAGGATGGAGACAAAATTCATTTAAATATCCAATTTTCTGGCAAGCCGATGGAGAAATTAGTCCGGCGGCATAGGTTTCGTCGCTAATTCTAATGCCGAGGAGGGCGTTGGTAAACCGTGAGTTGCTGGTGTTGGAAGCAGTGGGTCGCAAGCCAAACGACACAGCACTTCGAAACCGAGAGGCCAAGCTACCGCACAACATACCAATACGATGATCAATAGCAAACTTACTAGAGCGAGCCGATCTGTATGATGGTCTAGGCTATGGTCAGGTTCTTGAGAGGTTTCACTCACACGTTGACGCCCTACACATACATCTTGAGCTTCAGGAAGTCTTGGCGCAGTGTTTCCTTTTGCGTGGCGCTGTAGAGCACCACAGCGGGATGGAACAGCGGCACGACATGGATTTCGCCATAGGGCATCTTGGTTTTGATCAGTTTGCCGTGATTCTGGGTGATGGTCTGGCGCTGTTCGGGCAGATCGAGCTTCTTGAGGATGTACTGCATGGCGAAGCGCCCTAGCGTGCAGATGACGGCAGGCTGGATAATGTCCAAGATGCGATCCAAGAAAGGCGCGTAAAACTCGATTTCGGCAGGAACTGGATCGCGTTTTTCAGGCGGACGGTCGTGCAAGAGGTTGGTGACGTAGACATCTTCGCGGTGAAGGTTGATTTCCCTGAGCATTTCCGCCAAGATGTCGCCGGAGGGGCCGACGAAGGGGCGACCTTGCTCGACTTCGGCTTTACCGGGGGCTTCCCCGATGAAGATCAGATTGGCGTCGGGGTTGCCTTCGCCCAAGACCGGAATATAGCCGTTCTCCATGCGCATCTGATAGAGAGGGGAGTTGGTGGACTTCACAAGTTCCTCACGCAAGGTGCGGAGCGCCGTCGCTTTCTTCCTAGCAAGGGCGCTGTCGGTGCGTTGTTCTTTGAACGAGGTGTTGACAGGTACCAGCTCCTTGAGCGATTTGGCGAGACGTTCCACATCGGCCTTGAAGCGGTTATGGCTGATCTCGAAAGCATTGCGGCGCGCCAACAGCTTGATGTCGTCGGGCAGCGAGTCCGGGTTGGGCATTTGCGCACGTCCAACCAAAAGCGGAATGACGATTTTGCCGTGCTTGAGAGCAGTTGCCAGCTCGATGCGCACGAAGTCGTTCCAGAGATCTAGCCGCCGCTGCCCGTTGGCGTCGGCGGAGTCCAGCCAGTGAGGGCCGATAACCGCGAGAAATACATCGCATTGGGCTACGGCGTTTTCCAGCGTTTCCACAAAGTCTTGTCCGGGTTTGATGGCCTCAATGTCCATAAAAATATCGCCGCGCTCGAAGAGTTCCGTAAGGTGATCATATAAGCGCCCAACATAGCCTTCGCTATCTTGCCGACGATAATTGATGAAAATCCGGCTCATACTCCCTCAACTTCTATTGCGTTGGTTCTGGAATGCCATACAAGCGAACCGTGCCATCCCACGCTGACGACGCGATGAGTAATCCATCCGAGCTGAAGGCAACATCGGTCAGGCCGAACCCGTGCCCGCGCAGTCTGGTGATCTCCTGCCCGGTGGAGACATCGATCAGGCGGATGGTGCTATCCACATTGCCCGCCGCCAGTATGCTCCCATCGGGGCTAAAGGCTACGCTGCTGAACCACTCTTGCGGATCGGCATCTACCCAGATCGAGCGCCCGCTGGCAACATCCCAGATGCGCACGGTGCGATCACCACCCGCCGTAGCAAGCAACTTGCCATCGTGGGAAAAGGCCACGCCGCGAATCCCGCCGGAATGTCCGGTGAGCGTGTTGATCAGCTTGCCAGTCGCGACATCCCACAGGCGCACCGTCGCATCATCGCTGACAGAGGCCAGCAGTTTGCCATCGGGACTAAAGGCGACATCCCAGATCAAGCCAGTGTGCCCCACCAGCGGGTCATGCAGGGTATTGGTCGCGACATCCCATATGTAGACGTTGTTCGTCTCACCGGGCATCGGGAAGACGCTGGCGGCAACCAAGCTATCATCGGGGCTGACCGCGACGCTGGAAATGTAGGGACTTGTGCGCACGAAGGTGGCTTCGGTCTTGCCCGTCATCGGGTCGATCCAGAAAACACGATCTCCGCCACCAGTGTACGCGATGTGGTTGCCTGAGTTACCAGCGGCGACACCCGTTCCCCAGCCCGGTAATGATTCTGACACAGACTGCAAGGTCTTGGTCTTCCAATTCCATATACGTGCGGTGCGATCAAAATTGGCGGTCACGAGCAACTGGGTATTGGGGATAAAAGTCACCGCGTTCACCCATGACGCATACCCCTGAATGACCACTTCGGATTGTTTGCTGGCAAGGTTCCATTTCCGCACGGTGCCGTCCATGCTGCCGGAGAGCAACTCGGTGCCATCGGGACTAAAGGCGGCTGCCCAGACTTGCGCCGTGTGGCCTTCCAGCTTGCTGATTAGCTGACCTGTACGCGCATTCCAGATTTTAACGCTGTTATCCCAACTGGCGGAGGCGATCTGCGAGCCATCGGGGCTGTATTTGACGCTCCAGACCTGATTGTCGTGCTGCAAGGTCAAGACTGTTTGCTGCGTTTGCATATCCCAAACGCGCACGGTGCCATCAGTGCTGGCGGAGGCGACCTGCGTACCCTGTGGATTGACGGCGACGCTCATGATCTGCTGCGTATGACCGCTCATCACCGCAACGTTTTGTCCGGTCGCCAAATCCCAGACGCGCACGGTGGCATCGATAGCACCGGAGACGACCTGTTTGCCATCGGGCGTGAAGGCGACTGCCCACGGGCGTTCCGTATGTCCCGTCATTTTCAGGATGGCGTTGCCAGTCGCAAGGTCGAAGACTCTGACGGTTTTGTCGGCGGTCGCGGCGGCAACCAAAGTGCCATCGGGGCTAAAGGCTGCCCCCGTCACGGCAGCCACGAAATCGGAGAGCGTCTGAATAAGCTCGCCACTGTGGACACTGTAAATGAAGACTTTGCCATCTTCCCCTGCCGAGCCTAATAATTGGCTGTCGGCGCTGAAGAAGACCTCGCGCACGAGCGCGGTGTGATCGGTGAAGGTGAACAGCGGCGTTGAGAAGTCGTTGGCGTTGTACTCGATGACACCGAACTCACCGCCGATGGCGACTAGGTTGCCATCCGGCGACCATGCCACGCTGTTGAGCGTGCCGCGCTCAAGTTGACCGATATTTTTGACGTAGAGCGCATTGTCTTTCGTGATTGGCCCGACGGGAACAGGTGTTGGCGTTAGCGTGAGCGTCGGTGAGGGCGTCACCGTGATTGTCGGGGTATCGGTCGGCGTCTCGGTGGGAGATGGCGTGAAGGTCAACGTGACCGTCGCGGTGGGCGTGTCCGAGGGAATGGGCGTAGCCGTCGGCGTTTTGGTAAAGGAAGCCTCGACCACTGCCGTTTGAGTCTGATTGGCCTGCGCGGCAGCAAGGAGTGCTTCGGTAGTTGCCGTGAGATTGGGGGTGGGCGTGGATGAGGCCGTTTCGGTGGGCGTGATGGTTGGCGTCTGGGTGAATGACGCGACCGCGTTGGCTGTCTGCGTGAAGCCCGCTACCGAGGTGAGGGCGGCAAGCACCTGTGTATCTTCGGTGTTCGTCGGCGTGGCGGTCGGTGGCTGCCCCGTGTTGGTCAGCGTTGCCAGCTCGATCAAAGTTGGCGTAATTTGCGCTTGAAGCGTCTGCGTGATGGCATTCGCTACGTTGGTTTGCGCCAAGGCGACGGCTTGCGCGGTGCCGGTGGCTTGCGAATTGGTGTTGTTATTGTTCAGTAGCACAAAGCCGATCCCGCCGACGATCAGCAGGGCAATCACGGCGATGGCGGCGACGAGTGGCACGCGATTGCGAGAAGCGGCGATGGTGGCTGGTCGGCGCGCGGCGCTCACATCGAGCGGCGCGGTCATGTCTGGGGAAGGGGCGGGCGCGGCACGTTCCGTCCGAGCGGCACCGATACTCGTCTGCGGGCGTGGCGTAATCTGGCTAGGAATGGGCAGACTCGAACTAGATGCCATGATTTGACTGCGCATGGCATGGCGCAAGTCCCGCGCCAGATCGGAGGCACGCTGATAGCGATCATCGGGATTTTTGGCTAAAGCCCGATCCAGCACCGCCATGACACTTTCCGGCGTGTCGGGGCGGAAGGTGGTGATGGGCGGAGGAGCCTCGAAAATGTGCTTGTGCATCAAGGCGAACGGCGTGTCCGACTTGAAGGGCACTTCGCCCGCGATCATCTCGTAAATAATGGTGCCAAACGCGTAGACATCGGAACGCGAATCGATCTGCGAACCGTGCCACTGTTCGGGCGACATATACGTCGGCGTGCCCATCACGATGCCGGACTGCGTGAGGTTGGGATTATCAGAATTGAGCAGTTTGGCGATCCCGAAGTCGGTCAGCAGGGCATTGCCGCGCGCATCGAGCAGAATATTAGCAGGCTTGAGATCGCGGTGAACGACGCCAAGCTCGTGCGCATAATCGAGCGCATCGGCTATCTGATCGGTCATGCGGATGATGCGATCAAACGATAATTTCTCGCGCTGCACCAGTTCTTGAAGACTGCCGCCCGTCATCAACTGCATGACGAGGTAGGCGAAATCGCGTTCCTTGCCGTAGTCAAACAGCTTGACGATGTGCGGATGATCGAGCGAGGCGATGGTCTGCGCTTCGCGCTCGAAGCGAATGAGAAATTCAGGATTCTGGGCGAGGCCGGGGGCGATTAGCTTGATCGCGACATCACGCCCGACCGAGGCTTGACGCGCACGGCAAACGGTCGCCATGCCGCCCTGCCCCAAAATACCCGTGATCGTGTACTGTCCGATCTGTTGCCCGATTAGATTTGCGTTATTGCGATCAGTCATAGTCTTCTGCCATGCTTCCCAAAACCAGCTATCCAGTAAACACCAAGTATCCGAATGATACAACTCGATCAACAGCGGCAGACTAAGCGTGCAGCTTTCGGCAGCCAGCAAAGCAATCGTGTGTCCAGCGTCCAGCCCCGTGGAACGGTATGCAAAGCAATGATAGCACGTTGAGGCAAATGGTGTCGGTTAAGGGAAGCTTATCATTTGCCATCCAAGGTGAGCAGAAACGCTCTGGCATCCTCTAGCATGGGATGCTGCACATTCAGCCGCGCCAAGCGATTGCGTACTTTGACGGTGCGGCTGCGCGCACTGACGAGATCGCCATTCAGTTTATCGATCTGTGCCATGTTGAACTGTGCGCGAACGGCGTTGCTGGTCGCCCATTCCTCATCTACTGCTAAAATCGCTTGAAACTGCGCTTCAGCCTGTTTGACTTCGCCAACCTTCATGTAGCCCACCCCAAGCCGATTGATGAGCATAAAACCATCGACGTTCAAGTTCAGGCCGTAGTAGCTGAGGGCTTGTTGATAGTAGTCGATGGCCTTAGACGCGCCCAACTTGGCGTCGTGCAGCGCAATGTCACCCGCGATCATCTTCACGCGGTTGAGGATGACAGGCCGACACTGCGTATGCTCGATGCTCCCCATCGTACGGTGCGCTTCTTCGAGCTGGCGAAGGTCGCCTTCGCGCAGGTAGCGCTGAAGATGGACGCGGGCTAACCACGCCTTGGCTAGGACGACGAGTTCGGTGGCGTCGGTGCCTTTCTCTAGCAACCGTTCCGCGATATGCAGCCCTCTGGTGATCTGGTCTTCGGCCTGGCGAAGCTGATCCAATTCAAGGTGAATCCAGCCCAGTGCGTCGATACGCAAAATGGCTTCTTCCCACTGACGGTTGGGTAAAGCGCTGGCGGCATCGGCGGCAAGGCCGGAGAAGAGGAGACGGTCGCTGTACAACATGCGATCATCCATGTAATGCACGAGCAGCAGCACCAACTCGATGAGGAGTTCTTGCTTTTCTTGCGCCACCCACGTCAAGACTTGCTTGATGGTCTTCCACTCGCGGTCAAGGATGATGATCGAGACGCGGTCGGTGTTGTCGAAATCCCAGTAACGGTCGCGCGATCTGCCCCGCACGAGTTGATCGGTTAGGAAGCGCAAGACAAAATCGCCGTACTGCTGCCGCAGTTGATCGAGCACCTTACGCATCTCTTCAAGCTGCGTGCCGAAATTCAAATAGATGCCGTGTCGCAGGCAAGCGTTGATCAATTCCTGTTCAGGAAAAAAGCGTTTGATACGTTCGATCAGCCCTTCGAATTCTTTGTAGGGCATGGGAACGCGCACGATGAGGTCGATCACCTCGTCGGCGGTGCAGCGCGTATCCGAGGGAATATCGACCGAGAAGACGGTGATCAGGGCTTCCAAGACAGCCGGATCAATGTTTGGACGGCGCTCCGCATGATACAGGAACAGATTGCCGAAGTTATCGGGACTGATCGGGACGGGCGAACGGAGCTGCATCCGATTGGCAATATAGCTAATCTTGAGATCAGCCCTGTCAATCCACGTATTCACGATTTTCTGGATAGCTACCTTGTCGGGATTATCTGGCTGCCGCTTCATGCAAAACTCCGTCAAATTTGACGGAAATTATCCTCAGGAATGTCATCAATTCAATATGTACTTTCGTATATTATGACAAGTACGCCGGACAACGAAGGTCTAGCCAGCGTTCTACACGTTATAGTGCCTAACAACTCCGGCTTATTGTGTACACCCGATGAGAAGATTTTGCCGCATAACAACGGGCGATCCGCGTGATGGGACAAGTTGTGAATTGCAATAGATGGCGCAATAATATTCCTTCATTGCGCTCAATCTTCTCGGGAGCACAATTTGGACACGCATTGCGGAAAGGAGAAGAAACCACCTTATTGGGATACCTGCTGTTCCCCTGTAGATTCAACGTCGTACACTTATACCGTGAGGAGAAACCGATGAAGAGATTATTTACCGCGATTATGTTGGTAGCGCTCGTGCTCAGTGCAGCGGGCACGCTCCACACTCGCGCAGCAGACGTCACCTTGACCATCGAGAGCTGGCGTAACGACGACCTGACTATCTGGCAAGACAAGATCATCCCCGCCTTTGAAGCCGCGAATCCGGGCATCAAGGTTGTGTTCTCGCCCACCGCACCGACGGAATATAACGCCGCGCTGAACACCAAGCTCGAAGGTGGCACAGCTGGTGACTTGATCACCTGCCGTCCGTTCGACGCCTCGTTGGGTCTATTCCAGAAGGGCTACCTCGCCAGCTTGAACGACTTGCCGGGTATGGATAACTTCAGTGATGTCGCCAAGAGCGCGTGGATCACTGACGACGGCAAGGATGTCTTCTGCGTCCCGATGGCGTCCGTGATTCACGGCTTCATCTACAACATGGACATCTTCAAGGAATTGAACCTGTCCGTCCCGACGACGGAATCCGAGTTCTTCAAGGTGCTCGACGCGATCAAGGCCAATGGCAACTACGTGCCGTTGGTCATGGGCACGGTTGACCAGTGGGAAGCCGCCACGATGGGCTACCAGAACATCGGCCCCAACTTCTGGAAGGGCGAGGAAGGCCGTCTGGGTCTGATCGCTGGCACCGCCAAGTACAATGAGGGCGGCTTCCTGCAAGCGTGGGAATCACTCGCCAAGTGGAAGGATTACCTTGGTGACGGCTATCAGGCGCAGAAGTACTCTGACTCGCAGGTACTGTTCGCCAGCGGCAAAGGTGCAATCTATCCGGCGGGTTCGTGGGACATCTCGACGTTCCGCGCGCAGGCCAGTTTCGAACTGGGTGCCTTCAAGCCATATACGCCTGATGGTGCGTCTGAATGCTACATCAGCGACCACACCGACATCGCGATCGGTTTGAATGCCAAGAGTCCGAATGCTGACGCCGCCAAGACGTTCCTGACTTGGGTCGCCTCCTCGGAATTCGCGGACATCTATTCGAACGCGCTGCCCGGTTTCTTCACGCTGAACTCCAAGGCTGACGTGAAACTGACCGACTCGCTGGCGCAGACCTTTGTCGATTGGCGTAAGGAATGCAAGTCCACCATCCGCACGGCTTACCAGATCCTTTCGCGCGGGGAACCGAACAACGAAAACGATCTGTGGGCTGCCAGCGCCAAGCTCCTGAACGGCGAAATGACCGCCAAGGAAGCCGCCGACATGGTGCAGAGCGGACTCGAGAAGTGGTACGAGCCACAAATGAAGAAATAAGGTTGGGTACATCGCTCAACTATAGGGATGCGTCAGGCTCATGCTGACGCACCGCAAGTCACGGATGGTCGCGAGACCGTCCGTGACACGTACTTATTAACCTCAGTTTTGTATAGATTACACGGTAACATCGATAGCATCGCTCGACGTTGATGGTGTTTAAGAAAATGAGCAGGCAAACGAGGATTCGTCGGCAACGTCCGCCGAAACAAAACCCGGTGATAATGGTGTTTAAGAAATTAGTCAGGCAAATGATCCCCGACAATGAATTGTCGGGCTTACCCTACGAAGTCCCTTCGGGACTCAAGAAAATGCGTTGACGTGCGCAGCGTATTCCTGCCTTATTTTTTGAAAGACCGTAAATGGGTTGTGCATACAAGGCCAAGGTAAGCGTGACGCGACAGATGCGTAGTCCTGTATTATTTTCAACAAGGCCATAAACGTCAGGCTTAGAGAATAAAGCTGCGGGACTCATTCATAGCAGCATAGATGATTTTGTAAGCAATAGCGCGTTGATGTCCGCTAGTGGCATCCGAAACTCAGGTTTATTACACTAATAGTGCCTTGACACCAGACAATCATTTTATTGAGGGCAACCGATGAGCGTCGCAGAGAAAAATCGAACGCGAAAACCCTTCCCTACTCATATCGTCGTTTTTCTTGCGCCAGCCTTCATTATTTATACAATGCTGATGATCTACCCGCTGGTAGATTCGCTGCGCCTGAGCTTATTCACGCGGGATAACGCCGGAGTCGAGACGTTCGTCGGACTGGCGAATTATCAGACGTTGTTCACCAGCGATCTGTACGCGCCGCGACTGTGGGGCGCACTGCGGAACAACTTCGTTTTTTTCGCGATCCATATGTGCGTACAGAATCCGGTCGCTCTGCTGCTGGCGGCCCTACTTAGTTCGCAGTTTGTACGCGGACGGGCGATTTACCGATCCTTGATCTTCACGCCATCAGTGCTATCGGTGGTGCTGGTCGGCTTCATCTGGCGGTTGATCCTCAGCCCACTGTGGGGTATCTCCAAAAATTTCCTAGACATCTTCGGGATCAAGAATCAACCGTGGTTAGGGTTGACGAGTACGGCTTTGATCGCGCTGAGTCTGGTGTCGGTGTGGCAGTGGGTGGGCGTGCCGATGATGCTGTTCCTCGCCGCGCTGATTGGCATCCCCGATGAGCTGGTCGAAGCTGCCCGCGTGGACGGCGCGACGGCATGGGGCGTATTCTGGCGGATCAAGTTCCCGCTGATCCTGCCGACGGTGGGCATCGTGGCGATCCTGACCTTTGTGGGAAACTTCAACGCGTTCGATCTGGTATACGCGACCCAGACCGCGCTGGCAGGACCGGACTTCTCGACCGATTTGTTAGGCACGTTCTTCTACCGCACGTTCTTCGGGTTCCAGTTGCAACTCGGCAGTCCGACGATGGGCGCGACGGTGGCAGGCGTGATGTTCTTGATCATCCTCGTGGGCGTGCTGATTTACTTGTTCGGATGGCAACGTCGTATTAGCGCTATGGATATTCAACTTTAAGACAGCAACGGAGAACTCCTGTGAAACAATTACGACTGGGCACCCGTTTACAAGCGCTTGGTGCTCATGCCATTCTGCTGAGTTATACGGCACTGGCGCTGTTCCCCGTGCTGCTGGTAGCGGTTAATTCGTTCAAAGCGCGCAAGGCTATTTTTGGGTCACCGTATGCGCTGCCGACGCCTGAAACCTTCGACCTAGTGGGCTATAACACGGTGTTCGCACGAGGCGATTTCCCGCGCTACTTTTTGAACAGTTTGCTCGTCACCACGCTGTCGCTGGCGTTCATTTTCATCGCCGGGACGATGGCGGCGCACGCCCTGTCGGAGTACAAATTCCCCGGCAACAACTTCCTCGGTTTGTATTTTGCGCTCGGCATCATGATCCCGATCCGATTGGGTACGGTGAGCATCCTGCGGCTGATGGTCAGCGTCGGGTTGGTGGACACGCTATTCGCGTTGATCCTCGTGTATACCGCAATGGGGCTGCCGCTGGCGATCTTTGTGCTGTCGCAATTCATGCGGCAGATTCCGCGCGAATTGAAAGACGCGGCGCGGGTGGATGGTGCCAGCGAATACCGCATCTACTGGCTGATCCTGCCGTTGATCCGTCCGGCGCTCGGCACGGTGATGGTCTTCAACATGATCCCGATCTGGAACGACCTGTGGTTCCCGCTCATCCTCGCTCCGGCTGACCGCAACAAGACAGTGACACTAGGCGCGCAAGCCTTCCTCGGTCAGTTCTTGAGCGATTGGAACGCGGTGCTGGCCTCGCTGACGCTGGCGGCGATCCCCGTGATCGTGCTGTACATCATATTCTCGCGGCAGCTCATTCGCGGTCTGACGGCGGGCGCGGTGAAGTAAGTAGTAAGGTTGTCAGCCCTCACCCCCAACCCCTCTCCCGCAAGGCGAGGGGCGAGAAAACAGACCAGCGGGTTTATGATGTTGGAATGCTAGAGTGTCCATGATTCGCCGCAAGCATGGACAGTTACGCCACTTAGACTGCCGCCTAGCACCTCTAGATGAGGTGTCCACGCTCCCTCGATGGCTTGGATACGCTGTGTGTAGATGCCCCACGCGGTGCCCGTTGACCAGAAGGTTGAGAATTCGCCGCGCTGTGTGGAAGCATCCATGATGGGCATGAAGTGGAGTTCGCGACGGCCTAGATCACAGTGGAAGCCCGTCAGCGCGGGCAGCAGCGCCCAACTGGACATCGAGCGCGCATAGTGATGACCACACTCAACCTCGTCCCACGGATTGCGGCGCTTGCCATCGTGACGATCACGACAGACCTTGACGACCTTCAGCCCTTCTTCCAGCCAGCCATCATAGATCATCTGCGCGGCGGCTTGATATTCGATGCCCGTCCAGACCTCGTCGGAGTAGACGAAGGGAAAGGTAGGCTGACCGCCGTTAGGCCATGAGCAAGCGACCAAGCCCGCCTCGTCGTTGAGGACGTAGGTGCGCTGGCAATTGACATGATCGCGGAAATTCTCGCGGAAATTATGATCGAAGATGGCTTTACTGGTCTTGCGGACGTGATCTTCGGGGAGCAGATAGCCGAGGCCGAGGATGTGGGCATACAGTTGACCAAGCAGTTGATCGGTGAGACAGCCGAGGCCGTGCTGGTAGGGATAGGCGTTCACATCGTCTAATTTCTGGATATAGAATTCGCCGTTCCACAGCAGTTCATCGAGCTTGTGGCTGCCCTGCGCAAAGGCGGCATGGCAGCGCTGCGCGATGTCGGGTTCGCCCATGACGTGCGCCATCTCCTCGACGGCACGCAGCGCGGCGAGGTAGTAGATGCTACTCAGCGGGTTGGGGCCATAGAACTCGATGTCGTAGGTGTTGTGCTGTTTGCCGTCCAGCACATGATCGTGATCGGTGTCCCAATGCATACTGGCGTAATCGAGCGTGGATTTGATGGCAGGCCACAGCGATGCAAGCCACTGCTTATCACCACTGAGCTGCCATTCGCGGTAGGCACGAAGGATGCTGCCCATTTGCCCATCGACGGCTGCTTCGGGGCGCGAGGCTTCGTAGAGCGTCCAGCGGAAGACTTCGCCAAAGGAATTGAAATTGCGGAAGTTCATGAAGCCGTCCGGTTCGGTTTCGACGGCGAATTCGATGCGGCGCATCTCGCGTTCGAGCGAAGGGAAGAGGAAGGCGACGGTCTGCGCGTAGCTCCAAACGTGGGTGCAGCTCCCCGCACAGCAACCGCCGTCATCGAAACAGCCTTCCCAACCATAGAAGCGTCCATCTTCCAGCCAGAAACAGGTATTGCTGCGCACGGGGACGATGTTGGCGGAGAGAGCGTCGATGACATAAGCAGGCAGGGTGGAGCCGAACAGGGCGTCGTGGAATTGCTGAGTCGCGGATTCGAGGCGCGGCAGATCGGTGATCACGTAACGGGCGACTTCCCACGCATCGTTGAAACGGGTGGCGTAGTGGTTGCGGGTGCGCTTGTCGGTTTTCGCACTGTCCCAACTGTTGACGCGATTGGGGAAGTGCCATGTCAGCACGAAGCGGTAGGATTTGGACTGACCCACCGCCAAGGTATCGATCAGCGCTAAGGAGCCGGTATCGGGCTTGCCGTCGGTGGGCGGCGTGGTGTAGCCGAGATCGGTCAGCAGACCATCGGCAGCGAAGTCCGTCCAGAATTCGCGCAAGTAGTCGTACCACGCGCCGCGCCGCCATGCGGGTTTGACCGAGATGTGCGTGTGATCGGTGGCTAGGCCGAGACTGCCGAAATCGAGGTCGTCGGGTTCGATGCCCGTTGAATGCATGAATAGGCCGCGTAAACTGGCATCTGATCTGACCTCGTTGACGCTCTGGCCTTGTTTGTTCGCGCCGATATTCGAGTAGACATCGTATTGAAGGCCGCCAACGGGATTGGCAAGACTACCGACCAAAGACAGTGAAACTGGCACTTCGGCGCGGTTGGTGATGGTGTAGGTGAAGATGGCGCAGGGAAGGCCAGAGTCTTCGGGATTGAGCGGGATCAGCGGCGTGAAGGCGTCCAGCTTGACCGCGACGGGCAGCGCGGGTTCGGTGAACTGGATGGACGCGAAGGGATACTCGCCCTCGAAATGCGTCCCAGACATACGCGGTAGTCCGGCGTTCTGGGCGGGATGGTAGCCGTGCGAGAGTGTGTAGGGGCCTTGAATGGGACCTTCGAGCACACGAACGGTAGGTGATTGGCCTTCGATCTGCGTGCGGATGGCAAAGAAGGTGTTGGGCAGCAGATTATTTTTTTGAGACTTGTTGAAGATTTCCCAATCACAGAGGTTGCCGCGCGCACCGAGCGAGACGTTGCCCGTGCCGATGCCACCGAGCGGGAAGGCGAGCGCCGTGTGGGACTCGTCAAAAGTGCGAACTTGGGATGCATTTGTGGTCATCAATAAACATCCGTATTTTCATAAACATTTTCGGTAACGTGGTCATGATAACGAATGGGATGCGCGAATTCAAGCAGCGGGGCAGGGAGTGGCAAATGACATCGCATAGAACATGTGATTTTGAAGTGGCGACCAACTTGTAGATTGGTGGGCGGCGAATCGGATCATTGCAAATGATCGATTCGATCATTTCACACGGGGGATTCAGATCATTTGGATCAGGTCAGGAAGGGTCAAATGATCTGGAAATGATCTGATTCTTCTGCTCAATTCAGATCATTTCTGCTACGAATCGAAGCGAAATCCTGATTCAGATCATTTGGCGCTGATTGCCTCTAGAACAGAATAGAACAGGAGGCGAATCAGGGGGACAGCCGAAAACCCCAATGATTAGCATTATAGCCAACTAGAGCATATTGTCAAGTTAGAACATTTTAACCTTTATTGAGTGACGCCAAGAAACTTCAAGAGGCGGGCGTTGGTGGCGTCGGCTTGATCAATCGGGAAGAGATGACCGCCGCCCATGATCAGTTCGGCTTCAAGGTGAGGCAGCAGACGACGCGCGCGTTCGAAAACGACGGTTGGTTTGTAGATGATCTCGTGTTCACCGATGAGCAAGAGCGTGGGCATGGTAAGCTGACGCAGTTCATCATCTTTGAACACAGAAAAGATTGGTGTGCCCATCTGCTGTGGTTTGAAGTGTTTGATACCCATCATTAACTGCTCAATCAGCACATGTCGCTCGTCAAGTGGCATGGTGGTGGTTGATTGGATAAAGCGGTGAATATTCTTGTGTGTAGGCACGAAGACAGCCAATAGAAAACGCAGCAGAAAACGCCATGATACGGAAGCGAACGAAGCAGCCGGACTGAGTAACAGCAGGCGTTCCACACGATCAGGTGCCGAGACTGCCAAGTTCAACGCAAGCCAGCCACCCAATGAATGCCCGATGATAGTCGCCTTTTCGAGTTTGAGCGCCGCCAGTAATTCGATAAGCCATGCGGCACAATCTTGACGTGTTTGTAGAGGGTGGGTTGATACGCTCAGTCCCATTTGGTTGACCACATCGGGCGCGTAGACACGAAAATGGTGGCTCAATGCTCCAACATTGGCATACCATTCGGTAGAAGTCACGGCTGCGCCATGCAGCAAGAGCAAAGGAGGATGGTTTGGATCGCCCGCGCAATTGAAGTGAGTCGTGCCGTAGCTGGTGGGGACATCGAGCGGCTGATGCGGCACAGGCCACAGCGAGAGCACGGCATCATAGGCGGTCTGATATGCGGCTGCGCCTTCAGCGGTTTTAAAGACAGATGGATTGATCATAGCAAGTCCCCTATAGAGAGACGGTAATCTCATTATAGGGGTTAGGACAGCTATAAGATATTGCAAGGTAGAAACAATTTGACCTCAGATTCGGAGAGGCCAGAGCGCATCATTGGCGACGCCGTCCGACGCTGAAGCGTCAGGCTTAGAGCACAAAGTCCCTACGGGACTCACCCTCGTCGCAAGAGCTATTTTTGCAATGATAGCGTGCAAGCTATCCGAAGCGCCAGCGAACTGTACGCCTCGATCCGTTATTAGCCCGCCCAATCACGCAGGTAGAGGAAGTCGTGCCCGATGCTGCGACGGCTGAGTTTGCCGACGTTAGGCATGGTACGCTTGTAGTGATTCTGCTTGACGCGCCGCCACACGGCATTCACCATCGTTTGATCGAAGCCTTGCTCGACGGCTTCTTCGACGGTGAAGCGCTCATCGACCATCAGGAATAACAGCTTATCGACCTGCTCGTAGGTGTAACCAAGTTCGTCCTCGTCTGTTTGCCCGATCCAGAGATCGGCGGAGGGGGCTTTGGTCTGCACGGATTCGGGGACGTTCAGGGCGCGGGAAAGCTGGCGCACCTGCGTTTTGTACAAGTCCATGATGGGCTGTAAGGCTACGGCGCTGTCGCCATAAAGGGTGGAATAGCCGAGCAAGGCTTCCGTCTTGTTGCTGGTGCCGATGACCAAGCCGCGCCATGCCGCCGATTGGTCGTATAGGATGATCATGCGCTGGCGCGCCATGATGTTGCCTTTACGCAGCGCGTTCATGTCGGGGAATTGGTCGATGAGCGGATCGACCATCGGCGTGATGGGGATGGTCAGCGATTGGATGCCGAGTTGATCGATCACCTTTTGGGCGTCGGTCAGGCTGCCTTCGGAGGAAGATTTGTAGGGCATCCGCACCGCCAGCACGTTGTCCGCGCCGAGTGCTTCCACCGCGAGGAAGGCCGAGAGCGCCGAGTCGATGCCGCCGGAGAGGCCGATCACCGCTTTGCTGAAGCCGACCTTGGTCACGGCATCGCGGATGAAACCCACCAGAATTTTTTTGGCGAGGTCAGTATTGATGCGGAGAGCCTGTTCCGTGTCGATTTTAGCTTTGGTTCCGATAATGTGAGTTATCACGATGTATCCATTCTCCCAGAATTGTTAGCGGCTTTCGCTGCTAGGCCATGCGGTGCTGCCGCCCAAAATGCGCTGTAGTTCGCGCACCATGAGGCCGGTACGTTCGTCACGCAACAGAGGTAGGCGGGTGCGCGTGCGGCGGAGTTGGTTCAAGTCTATGGTCTGGACGAGCAAGGCTTCTTCGTGCTGCGGCGCTTCGAGCATGATCTCGCCATCGGGATCGACCACGGTGCTGCCACCCCAGAAATTGAGGCCGTCTTCGTAGCCAACGCGGTTGCAGTGAATGACGTAGTTGGTAAAGACCGCGCCATAGGCTTGATTGACGGCTTGCACCCACCGCGCCGAACTCAGGCGATCCGCTGAGGAGAGGCCGCGTCCGGGGCTGGCGCTGTGGAAGAGGAGCACATCGGCGCGATCCATCCACAACAGATAGGGCGGCGAGGCGTGCCAGAAATCCTCGCAGATGAGCATCCCGAAGCGTCCGAAGCGCGTATCGAAGGCTTGCACACCGTCGCCCCACGCAAAATAGCGGCTTTCATCGAACATGCCATAGGTGGGCAGATAGACTTTGTGATGCACATGCAGGACTTTGCCACCGGAAAGGTAAGCCGCCGCGATGAAGTAGCGGGCGCGGTCATCGGTATCGATGAAACCAACCATTGTGTCCATCTTGAGATCGGCGCTGGCTTGCAACAGCTCACGGAAAATGGGTTCGTCTTTGGTGGGACGCATCGCCAACTCGGACATCAAATCTTGCACATAGTATCCCGTCATGGAGAGTTCGGGGAACATCATCAATTCGACGGCATGCTGATTGGCCTCTTGCATCAGGTCGAGGTGACGCTTGAGATTGGCGTTAAGGTCTCCGATTTTGGGCTGAATCTGCGCGAGTCCAACGGTGAGATTCATGAAGGAACTCCTTGAGAACTTTGAGCGATTGAGCGTAACTGACTCAGCCGCGTGAGAGCAAATAGTAGGGCGGAAAGCAAGACTACAGTCAGATCGAGCACTTGATCGGCGCGGTGGTTGAACAACATGGGCACATAATCGGCGCGGAAAAAGGCGATAAAGGCCATGCACAGCGCATAAAGACCGATGGCGATCCACAACCGTGTGCCATCGAAGCGGCGAAATGCTGTCAGCAGAAGCATGATGGCGAAGATGACGATGGCGGCGATTACCCCGAAGATCGGCAGCGCGAGGCGCGGGGCGATCATGCCGTAGACATCGGGCGATTCGGTGACCATCCACGCGGGAAAATCCGCCAACGAACGGACTTCGATCCCGTAGGCGGCGTTGGCTACACCACAGGCGATCCAGATGGTGGCTGCCATGACGGGAACGATCAGAGCAAAAGAGTCGAACAGCGATGAGAGTGGCAATTTGCGAAGGATCGCCATCAGTGAGACGGCTAGTAAGGTACCGAGCAGCGTACCATGCCAATCGAGGCCACCCGCCGTGAGCGACCAGATTTCATCGGTATGCGCTGCGAAGTAGTTCCAGTTGAGCGCGACATGCCCAAGCCGCGCACCGAGCGCGCCCACCGCTACCGCTGCTACGATGACATCGAGGTAGGGAAGCAGGCGTGCGTTGCGTCGCCATGCTGATCCCAGTACAATCAGCGAACTGAGCAGTACGCCGAGCGCGATCCAGAATACGAAGGCGCGAATTTGCAGCGATCCGACGGAATAAACGAGCGGACTCATAGCTCACTTCGACTTTTAGTAAATTTTACACTATCTACGAATCAACGTCAATCGGCGTTCGGCAGAGGAGATTGACAGCAGAACATCATGCCACAAACTTTGTCAGTGTGCATCATCGGCGGCGGGATCGGTGGTTTGAGTACGGCTATCGCGATGCAGCAAGCAGGCTTCAACGTGAGCTTGTATGAGCGCGTGGGCGCGATCAAAGAAGTGGGCGCGGGCATCTCGTTGTGGCCTAACGCGGTCAAGGTGCTGTACAAACTCGGCTTCAAGACGACGCTGGACGCTATCGCATCCATAGGCGACGGCGGAATCCGCGCGTCGGATGGTCGCTGGTTGGCACACAGCCATTCGGCAACTATCGAGAAGATGTGCGGCGCGCCGTTGGTGGTGCTGCATCGGGCGGAACTGCTCGATATGTTGTACAAGGCCGTCGATCCACAAGTGATCCATCTGAACGCGGAATGCACTGGCTTCGAACAGACGGCGGACGGCGTGACGGTGCGGTTCCGCGATGGCAGCACGGCACAAGCGGACGTGGTGATCGGTGCGGACGGTATCCGATCAGCGGTGCGCACGCAGATGTTCGGCACGCAGACTCCGTGTTATTCGGGCTACACGGCATGGCGCGGCGTGGCACCCGTGAAGATCGACGCGGCTGGTTTTGAGATGTTCGGACGCGGGCAGCGGTTCGGCGTGGCGTCACTCAGTCAAGGGCGCACGTATTGGTTCGCGACGAAAAATGCGCCAGCGGGTGAGTCTGATTCGTCCGCCGGACGAAAAGCCGATGTGCTGGCGCTGTTCAAGGGATGGGCTGATCCGGTGGAGCGTTTGATCCAAGCGACCGAGGAACCGGCCATTTTGCGCAACGATATTGTCGATCTGCCGCCGCTGACGCAATGGAGCATGGGACGGGTCACCCTGATCGGGGATGCGGCGCACGCAATGACGCCGAATATGGGGCAAGGCGCGTGCCAAGCAATTGAGGACGCATTGAGTATCACAACCTGCCTACAGCAGCAGTCTGATCCGGTGACGGCGTTGCAGACTTATCAGGCGCAACGCATCGCACGGACAACCGCGATTGTCAATCGATCACTGCTGATCGGGCAGATCGGACAGGTGAGCAACCCGATCCTCGTCACCTTGCGCAACTTGCTCCTGAGAATCACGCCCGAAAGCGCCACGCTGCGCCAACTCGCACCCGTTATCACGTATGAGGTACCCACGGTATGAGCGAACATCCCGAATTCAACCAGATCGCTGACCAGTTTTTTCAGAACGCGGTGCAACTGCGACAGATCGCGATGGGACTGGTACAGATCGCGAAGGCGATGGACGCGGGGACACTGCGCGGGACGCCGACCGACCAGCAGATGCCGGACTTGCTACGCGACCGTCAAACTTTCAACACCGTGCAGATCAGCGACAAACTGGTGGAAATGTCCGCGCAGATCAAGCTACTGGCACAGGATGAAACGGTGGATCAGAGTTTGTATGCGCAGCCTGCGTTGAAAATCGAGACGGCGGCACTGGACGACTGCACGCTGGCAGACGCCTTTCAGCTATTCACGCCGTATCTGCCCGCGACGCTGGTCAGCGGCGAAGCGTTAAGTGCGATCCAAGGGTTGTTGGCGCAGTTTCCGGCAGCACTGTCGCGGAGTCTGCTGCTGGAACACCGCTTGAAAGCTGATCAGCCACAGGTGGACGTATCGATCCTGCTCGACCCAAGTCTGGACAGCGGGCGCGAACTACTGGCGACAGCGATGCCTGCCGCTTTGAGCAGCGATCCGAAGTGGGCGCGGGTGCAGCAGTTGTGCGCGGCGTGGCTTGATCCAGAATCGGCGCTATACGCCAATCTGGAAACGTGCTGGCTGGAGTTTGATGTGCCAGTCGAGGGCGCGAACGTCGTGCCGAGTCCGTTCTTCAGCCTGAAAGAGGCGACCACCACTTCAGCGGCGGAGGTGCTGGCGGCGGGATTCGCAATTTTGCAGCCCGATCCGGCCTCACTGGCACAGGTGCCGCGCTGTCTCGACGCGCTGCCGGAAGGTGGTGGTGTGCGGTGGGCGGGCGTGATGATGGCGCGTGAGGTGCAAAACGTGCGCTTGTGTCTGAATTTGCCGCATGAGACGATCAAGCCTTATTTGCAGGCGCTCGGCTGGCAAGGCAACGAAGAACAGCTCGATATTTTGATCGCTGGTTTCGGCAAGCTGACCGATATTATGGTGCTGGCGATTGAATTGACGGCGGAGGGAATCGCGCCCACAATCGGATTCGAGTGCCGCTATAAACTCAACCGTCAGCCGGAGACAGAGCCACGCTGGCGCTTGTTGATGGATACGCTGGTGAAGGCGCAGTTGAGCGCGGCGGAAAAAGCCGCTGCGCTGATCAAATGGAACGGGCTACACTTCCGTGAGCTGGCTTATGCGCAGACCCCGCAAATCTTGGTGCGGAATCAGAGCCACGTCAAGCTGCAATTCCAACCGGGCGTATCGGTGACGGCTAAAGCATATATTTCGTGCAATCAGCGCGATTTCAAGGCGGCTAAACGACGCTGAGACGGCCCAACCCGCTGCACCCTACTCTCCACTTATTGGCGATGGCGCATTATAATCGTGCACAAGAATTTCAACTGGTAACGGTGGATTGAGCAATGGAATTTCTTCAACGTATCGCAAAAGCACTGTTTGGCGGCGGATCAGGCAGCGGTAGTGGTGTGGCGGGCGATGTTGGCCTGTATTACTACGTCAAGTCGAAAAAAACAGGCGAGATCATCCGGCTACGCGTCAACCCGAATAATGATCTCTCGGAAACGGATGAAGGTGGCTCGTATTTCGTGCGCAAGCTATTACACGGCACGCGCACCTACGATCCGATTGAGGTGGAATTGACTTACGACAAGAATCGTAAAATGACCGAGATCAAGATCACGGGCGGCGATCAGGTGGATCGGGCTGCGTTCGAGGCACAGCAAGCCGCCGCACAAGAGGGGTAAGTGTGCTGGAAGGGGTCAGGCGATGGTAGCGAAAGAGAATCTCCACACGTTTAGCGAGTATATGGACTTCGTGCAGCGCCCAGAGAATGCTGACAGGCGATTCGAGCTGATCGACGGAGAAATCAAGGAAATGCCACCGACTTTGATCAGGAATTCTATATTGGCTTCTTGGTTTGCCGTTCCATTCTGGGATTATATCGATTCCCATATCATGGCGGTGAGCGCTCCTAAAGCTATCTACAAAATCACGGAGTCCAACGCATTTCAGCCCGAGATGGGTTTGATTGCTAAGGCTCGTATGGGCGGTTGGGAGGGAATTGAATTCCCTGTTGCACCTGAACTTGCCGTAGAGGTGATTTCGCCAAGTGAAGGGCCGCGCGATGTCGTGCGGAAAGCTCAGACCTATTTACAGGCTGGCACTAAAGTCGTCTTGGCGGTGTTTTCCGATGAGCGCTTGATCGATGTGTATCGTTTGAATACCGACGGTACGGTGTTGATCAATACACTACGAGATAATGCAGAACTCACCCTTGATGATGTGCTGCCGCGGTTCAAAGTTAACCTAGACAAGCTATTTAGCGTGCTAGATCGTCTTCCAACAACGAAATGAGATTATTGATGACCCAATCGAGCCACACCCTGTGGGCGGGGCGGTACGAAGCCGAAGCCGCCGATTCGCTACGCCGTCTGAATGACAGCTACCCGTTTGACAAGCGCTTGTACGCGGATGACATCGCGTGCAGCACGGCTTATGCACAGGCGTTGGCGCGCGCGGGCGTGCTGACCGCCGATGAGGCCCGCCTGATCACGGATGGGCTGGCGCGCGTGCTGCAAGAATTCGAGGCGGGGACGTTCCAAGTCGGCGCGAACGATGAAGATATTCATACGGCGGTGGAACGGCGACTCGGAGAGTTGATCGGGGCGGTGGGTGGCAAGCTGCATACGGGACGCAGCCGCAATGATCAGGTGGCGACGGACATCCGGCACTGGCAGATGGCGACGATCAGGCGCGTTCAGGCGAAGGTGCTGGCGCTGCAACACGCGATCCTTGAACAGGCCAAGCAGCACGCCGAGACGTTGATGCCGGGATACACGCATCTGCGTGCCGCGCAGCCGATCACGGCGGGGCACTGGTTGATGAGTTTTTTCTGGATGCTGCAACGTGATTACCAACGCTGGGAAGCGGCTTACGACGCCACATGTACCAGTCCACTCGGATCGGGGGCGCTGGCGGGGACACCGTACACGATTGATCGGATGGAATTGGCGCGGTCGATGGGATTTGCGCGCGTAAGCATGAACAGCCTCGACGCGGTGGCGGATCGGGATTTCATCACGGGCTTTTTGTACATCGCGTCGCTGATGCTGACGCATCTGAGCCGTTTTGCCGAGGACGTGATCATTTACAGCAGCCCACAGTTCGGGTACATCAAACTGGATGAGCGCTTCACAACGGGATCGAGCTTGATGCCGCAAAAGCAGAATCCGGACATTTTAGAATTGACGCGTGGCAAGGCAGGGCGCATCGCGGGGCATCTGAGCGGATTGCTCAATACGCTGAAGGGATTGCCTTCGACTTATAACAAAGATTTGCAGGAAGATAAAGAGCCGCTATTTGATACGGCGGACACGCTTGAAACACTGCTGCCTGCGCTGATCGGCGTGGTAGAGACGATGAAGTTCGATCCGGCGAAGATGCTGGCGGGGTTGGATGAGGGAATGCTGGCGACGGATGTAGCCGATTATCTGGTGGCGCATGGCGTACCGTTCCGTGAGGCGCATGGCGTCGTGGGGCGGTTGGTGCGGCATTCGCTGGAAACCAATACGCCGCTGTCGCAGATGCCGTTCGATGTATACCGCCAGTTGAGTCCAGCGTTTGATGAGGATGTGCTGGACGTGTTCAGCTACACGACCTCGATCAGCAAGCGGAGCGCCATCGGCGGGACAGCGCCATCGGCTGTCCGCGCGCAGATCGATGAAGCCGAAAAATGGTTAGGCAGTGTCGATCAAGGGTGATGTTAGCGCGCCCGTGACCGCAGATTCACCGCCGCGTTGGAAGACTCCCAATTCCAGCGCGGCGACAATCGAGTTTAGTCCCTGTAGCCGCCGCTTGTTGCACGTTCCACCGCACAGCCTTGATCTCCACCAGACCAACCGCTAACATCAGCGCCGATTTTTAGAATGGAGCACAGTCCGGTTTGGAACACGTCACTATTCCTATGAGCGCAGCAGCCAATGTCGTCATGCCAACGCAGCAATCGGCGCGAGTCCGCGTTTCGATCAACAGATCGGCGCTCGTGGTGCTGATCGGGCTGATGCTCGTATTTCTTGTCAGCCGTGTGAGCATCTGGCAATCGTTGGAGTTCGAGATCGATGAGGTGTGGACGATCCGGCAGACGATTGGCACGCCCGCGCAGGTGATTTTGTGGACACCGTATGACTGGCCCGCCCTGCATTATCTATCGCTGCATTACTGGCAGGAATTGACGGGAATTCATCCTTTCGCGGTGCGGCTGTTTTCGGTGTACATCGGCTTGATCGGGCTGGCGACGTTGTACAGACTGGCGAGACGGTGGTTCGGCGTGACGGCGGCGCTGCTGGCGGTGGCGACATTCGGCGCGTTCGGGTACATGATTTACCTGACGACCTTGATTCGCGGGTACATCATCCTCGTCAGTTTGTTCCCACTGGCGCTGCTGTTGACGGAGAACTATTTCAGGAAACCGGGCTGGCGACGCGCGATCCCGCTGGCGATATGCATGGCGGTGATGTTTTACACGCACCTGACCAGCGTGGTGATGTTCGCGGTGATCGGGATTTATTCGCTAGTCGTGTTCCCCCGACAGCTCTGGCGCTGGTGGCTACCGGGGATGATGGCGGGGGCGCTGGCGCTGCCAGAAGTGATCAGCAAGACGCAGTTAGCGATCATCCGCACGAATGTGACGCAGCAAATTCAACTCGCGCCGTTTTTTGAGGCGGTCGGCGGCGTGTACCGCGATATGTTCGGCACAGGCGCGGCGGTATGGGCGGTGGTGACGGTGATAGCGCTGATCGTGGCGCTGGCGACTTCCAAGCGGCGGATCGTGGTGGTGATGCTGATCGTATGGTGCGCTGGCCCGCTGCTGATGTACGTGCTAAATCCGCTGCTAGGGTTTTTCAACGTGAGGCATCAATCGTGGGTGCTGATCGGGTTGGCACTGCTGATCGGGATGGGAGTGTCGAAACTGCCGCGACTCGCCCATGTGGCATTTATTGGTTTGTGCTGTGTATCAATGTTTTTGCCGATGCCCGCTTACCGGATGTATCTGGCGAATTCGCCGTTCATGGCGACATTCCCGTGGCTGACCACGCACGTCCGCGCGGGTGATGTGTTTTACATCGATCCGAACTGCGTGACGGGCGCGCCGGAAGAATGGGATTATTTCACGCGAGTTTACTTCCCCGAAGGCTTGCCAATCGTGGATGATCCGACTGGCTATCGGCGCGTGTGGTACGTGAGCATCGATGGAAAGCAAGATGACACTGCCAAACAACGTATCAACGATGGGCGGATCGCACGGGAGTTTATCGGCCCGTGGAACTTCCTGATCCGTTTGTACGAAGGTCCACCGGAGCTGCACGGGGCGCTATTCTCCAACGGGATGCGCTTCCTCGGTGCGGAGCAGATTACGGACATTTCGCCGCGTGCATATTTGGAAGGTGAAACGGTGACGATCCGGCTGTGGTGGTCGGTGGATTCGCCGCCGCCGCTGGATTACAGCATCGCCCTGCAAATGCAAGACGCAAAAGGTAACGTGATCCGCAGTCAGGACTCGCCACCGATGCCCGTTGACGCCCCACAAGAGACCAGCCGATGGGTGACGGGACGGTTTTACATCGAAGATCGACAGATCACGCTACCGGATTCGATCCTAACGGGAGCGTATCCGGTATACCTCGCGGTGTATCACTTCACTGATCCCACCACCCGCTTGACCGCCGATGGTGTCAACGCAGATGGCTTGCTGAAAATCACGACGATCAAGATCAAGTCGTGGTAGTGCGCGCTCAGTAATCAAAACCTAGGGCGTGGGGTGTGACCGAAGGTGGGAAACGATAGTAGATCACATAATCCCCGATCTGTTCGCGCTGCCAGTTGTTGATGCCGAGTTTGCGCAGCCCCGCCTCAATTGCCGCATCGAGCGCGGGATGCTTGGCCGTGACGAGCGCGATCTGATCGGCGCGTTGGGCGGCTTCGGTATAGGGTGGGTAGCGCTCCGGCCCCGCGATGCTGAGATCGGCTTTGTAGGGCAGCAGCGGCGACAAGGTGACTTGCTCGTGCGAGAGGAAGGCCAGCCGATAGGCCACCCAATAGGTCGCATAGCCGCGCGTTAGCCCTTCGCGCTGCAAAAACGCGAGCACGCGATCATCATCTGTGTTGGGAATGTCGGTGATCGGATCGAACTGAGGCGTCAACCCCGGCGGTTGATTGGCGACGGCATTGCCCACACTAACCAACTGCCACACGAGCAGCGTCGCTAACACTACTGTGCCGAGCCGTCCGCGCAACTGCGCCGCCAACAGGATACTCAGCGGCGCGACGAGGGGCAGCAGATAGCGCCCCGTAGCATCCGCGCCGAAGCTGGACAAGATAAAGATCGCCGTGAAGCCCGCCACCATGCCCCACATATACCGCTCACCACGCTGGTCAGGCGTGCGCAACGCCCGCAGCAAAGAGGGGACAAGGATTGCGATCCAGACGATCAATACTGCCCAACCGAGCGGTGTCCAGAGCGTGGACTGCCACGAATAACGCGCGCCGACCAGACCGGGCCAACCGATGAAGCCAAGGCCGATCAGTTTATCGGGGATGGGCATGTGCGCGGGATTAGCGACGCCGCCGAAGCCGCCAAGCAAGAAGCGTAGCGTTTCCCAATCATGGGTCAGGTTGTAGACCCACCACGGTGCGCTGCACAGCATGAAGGCTACGAAGGCAGCGGCTACTTGAGGCAGCGATTTGTGCTTCAGCAGTGCCCATAGCGCGATGAGGGCGACTGGCAGCGTATAAGTCGCGATTAGGCCATGCGTCCACCAACCGAGACCCGTCAAGGCTCCGATGGCAAGCCACCAACGCCATGCACGCGGCTGCTGAGATAATTCCCAACCTGCCAGCAGGAGTAGATTGCCAATGACGAGGAGTTCGTTGTAGCCGCCGAGCGAGGCCGTGGTATAGACGACCAAGGTCGGGGAAGCGACGGCAACGAGCAACCCCGCACCGAGCAGCACACGCCGATCCGCCGTGAGACGCCACGCTATCAGCATCGTCGTCGCGACGAATGCGAGGTAGAGGAGCGTTTGGATGAGGCGGATGCTGGCGACGCTTTCACCGAACAGTTTGAAGGACAGCGCCACGAACAGCGCGTCAAGGCTGCCCATATAGGATTGACCGTAGAAAAAGATCGGGATTGGCTGCCCCTGCGTGATGTGCCGCGCCATCAGCCCGACGATGGCTTCATCCGAGTGAAAAGTGACCGCCCCACTGAGTAAGATAATCAAGCGCACGACCAAGGCGAGCACAAGCACTCCCACCATCAACAAGCGCTCATCGATGGATCGAAGTTTCAACGGGGAACCACCCTTTTACGTGCGAGTCTATCCAGCGGCGAGCTTGGCTGAGTCATGGTGAACACGAGAGCCTACCTGCGAATGTCGGTAAACTGGCGTAGATTTTCCTCTAGATCATGAATTTTGATCTCAAGGCTACGCGCATAGTCCACGGCATTATCATAGATTTTCTTGAAGTCGGTGCGGCTGTCATCAAGATTTTGCACCTGCGTTTCAAGACTGCGGGCGTAGCTAACCGCATCCGCGTAGGTTTGTTGCAGCTCGGCGTAATGGCCTTCGAGATCGGCAACGCGTATTTCGAGGTTGCGGGCATAGCCTACCGCGTCATCATAAATTTGCTGCAACCCGCCGCGCCCTTCTTCGAGACTTGTCAGCTTGGTTTCTAGATCACGCGCGTAATTGACCGCCTCAGCATACAATTTTTGCAGGCTGGCATGGCTGCTTTCTACATCGGGGATTTTAGTTTCCAGTTCGCGGGCATAGCTGACCGCACCGTCATAGAGAGCTTGCAGTTTGGTGTGCTCGGTTTCAAGGTTACGGTTGGATTCTTCGAGGTTGCGGGTATAGCTCACCGCACTGTCGTAGAGAGCTTGCAGTTTGGTGTGCTCGGCTTCAAGGTTGCGGTTGGATTCTTCGAGGTTGCGGGCATAGCTCACCGCACTGTCGTAGAGAGCTTGCAGTTTGGTGTGCTCGGCTTCAAGGTTGCGGTTGGATTCTTCGAGATTGCGGGCATAGCTCACCGCGTTGTCGTACAGCGGTTGCAAATTAACACGATACGCTTCCAAGTCCGCGACCTTGGTTTCTAACTGGCGTGTGTAAGTCACGGTTTCATCGTAGGTTTTATGCAGGTCAGCGTTTTGCGCCTCTAGGCGGCGGGCGTAACTGTTCGCTTCGTTCAGCAAGTGCAACTGTTGCGCAATATAATCCCGCGCGTTGTACTCAGCAGTTTTCATTGAATCTAGTGAGTCTTCGACTTTGCGCGCATACGCAGTGCTGTCGTTCAGCGCGTGCGTGAGATCGGTCAAGGCGCTGATGGCGGAGGCTTGGCTATCCATGAGCAGATTGGAGAGTCCTTGCGAAACAGGTCGATGCGAACAACACGCGACGAAGTAACGCGGCGCAAGTTTGCTATCGGTCAGCGTGATATGATGCTCATCGGTTTGTTCAAAGATGTTGGTTTCAAGCTGCTGCGCTTGGTGCAGGAAGATACCATCTTGATTGTGGCTGAGGACAGAACCGAATATGACGGCTTGCCCGAAGATGTTGACCTGCGCGAAATGATGCTTTAGCAAGGTCTCAAATTGATCGTGATACAGTTCACGGACGTGATGCGGGTTGTGAAAATCCACATCGTCAGTATAGACCTGTTTGTTAGGAGTCGAAATGAGCAGCACACCATCCTCGGTAAGCGCGGTTTTGAGCGCCGTGAGAAGAGAATCGTGCGCGTTCAAGTGCTCCAAAGTTTCGAAGCAGACGACGACATCAATGCTGTGTGGCGCGAGGGCGAAGTGTTCGGCGTCGGCTTGAATGAAGGTCAGATTGGGACGTTGATAGCTGGCGTGGGCGTGTTTGAGCGCCGCGATGTCAAGATCAACGCTGGTGACGTGCTGCGCTGTTTGCGCCAGTAAGGCCGACCCGTAGCCTTCGCCGCTGGCGATGTCTAGCACACGCTTGTTGGCGACGAAAGTCTGCGCCCAATGGTAGCGGTGAATGTGCTCCAAGCCTGTGATTTGATCATTCGACCACGGGACAAAACGACTACCATCATCAATGAGTGTCATTGGAATATTTCCTCATGCTACGGATCAAGTACCTGTACGGGGAGACGGATAGCGGGTTGCCCCGTTTCGTTAAACCACGTCACCCCTTCATGGACGAGATCGAGTTCGAACAGAAAGTGACCGGGCTGTGCAGGCGCGTCTACCTCGAAAGCGACATGCGCAGCATAGCCCCGGCCTATGGAATCTTGCAGCACCGTGCGCTTGCCCTCTTTGAGATGCATGGCGGTGTCTTGATCAAGCCAGTGGTAGGAGATGTTGACGGGCTGCGGGTGCGTCCCAGCCGCGTGCCATACCTGCGTGCTCATATTACGAATGCTCACCGCTCCGCGATACGTGTGGGCAGGCTGCATCTGCGACGGCACGACGACTTCCAGATATTCGACACGATAATCAGGATGCTGCACGGTAGCTTTGGGCAGCCCTAGTCGATAGCGCACTGACCATTGAATGCGCGCCAGCCAATCGCGGACATCCCAAACGGAATGTAGATCGCCCATGACGGGCAGATCATCAAAAGTGATAGGAACCGCCGGGGGTGATTCGGGCGGCGTGCTGTGACCTTGTTCGCGCTCGGCAAGTTTGCGCTCGTGGTCGATGAGAAGCTGCTGATAACGCTGACGGAGCAGTAGATTGGATTCGAGCAGGTTGATAAAGTCAAAATTACCTTCAAATAAGGCTGCTATACGCGTTAGCACCGGATGGAGATGCTGGTTATCACGGCGCGCGATCAGGCCAAGGCGGCTGGCTGCCCAGAAAGCACGTCCATCACGCGGCAGGATCAGTTGCAGATCGGGCTGCTGGCTGCACGCGGCGTAGACTGATTCTAGGGCGGCACTTTCGCCACTCAGGCCAAGACCGAGCAGGAAGATCACGGGCGACGGATGCCACACAGCGAGTTCTGAGAGGTGCTGCACGAGCGAAATGGGAGCGACGATGAACAGCGGCGACGTAATGTTGATCTGTGGCTGCACCATGCGCCACCACACATCGAGATCGTCAGCAGGGGACTCGGTAAGGGTAAGTAGGCGGCGATCTATCGTCAACAGATCGAGCAGATCGGGAAGCAGGCGGCATAAGTCCGGCGTCGGCGGTTGGACGGGAGCCAAGCGCGCAACGCAGCCCTGAATGCGATCCGCTGTCGATGCCCAAAGTACCGTACTCGCGCCCAACGTGTCCTGCGCGGCTAGATCGAGGATGGTGGGCGGGAGCGGATAAAGGGCGGCGAGCTGCTGCATCAGGTAGCCATCGAGTGCTGACAGCGCGAGAGGCGGGTTGAACGCGCCTTGCGTTTCCTTGAAGACGGCGCTGTAGCGGGCGATCCCTTGCTGCGTGCTGTAGAGCGTATCACTAGTCATGGAATATCCGCGCCTTAGATGAAGCCGAGATCGGGATGATAACGTTGGTGGCGCGTGTTCATAAGGCTGTCATGACGCAACCCTAGTTGATCATAGACGCGCTGAAGATAGCGGTGCCGGTTGCCATGCACTTCGGCAGGCGTGTGCTCGTCGGTCATGGAAAGCGGTAGGATGTAGTAAAAGCCGAAGACTAACGGCACAAAAATCACGAGCCGGCCGTTGACTGCGTAATGTAGGTAGAGTTCCCAATCTTCGCTGGCGTCGATCACGGGCTGCTCGGAATAGCCACCGAGGTCGATCAACTGCGTGCGGTCGATCAGTGCGAGCGCGTCGATGTAATTCGACTGGAAAAGGCGATCTTGCACGCTCTCGTTAGAAATCAGATTAATTGTCTGATCATTCATGTCGCGGCGAATGATGTTGCCATAGACGACAGCGGCGGCGGTCTGCTGCGCGGCGCGATAGAAGTGATAGAGATTAGCGGGCAGCAATTCGTTATCCGCGTCTAAGTAGACGATGTATTGATAACTAGCGTGTGCAAGGATGAGGTTGCGGGTCGCAGCAGGGCGTCCACTATTATGCGTGTGGAGTACGACACGTAAGCCTTGATCGAAGTACAGCGCCTCCAACTGGCGCAGCAGCGTTACCGAACCATCGCGCGAACCGTCATCTACGACCAGCACTTCCGCCGATACGCCGTGATCATGCAGCACACGCACCGCTTCCAGCGCCGACCGGATCGAGCGCGGCAACACATACTCGTGATTCCAGTTCGGGATGGCAATCGTCACGCCGAACGGTACACTGCGTTGGGACGCTTGAGACATAACCTTACCTTGTAGCAACGGATTCACCCACGATCTTAGCAAATTCCGATTCTAGTGAAGAACATTTCAGATAGTCGTCGGCAAAGCGCTGGCGAAACTCCTCAAAATCAGCACGCCGCAAGCGATCAATCAGAGCGGCTTCATTCGGCATCAGATAGATGAAGGGCAGATCGTCCGTTGGTGAGGTGGAACCATCCCAGACTTTGATCGGTACTGCGCCCGCCAGTAACGCGTTACGGAAACGTTCGCTTTCTACGTAGAAGTGCGGATGGTGCGCGTTCCAGATGTACCAGCGGGTTTTCTCAAGAATGGTCTGCAACTGCGAGCCAGTGATGTGCGCGCTCTCGGCAGACACGGGCGCGATAGTGGGCAGATAGACCAAGCCGTCCGGCGCAAGCTGCGAAATCAAGGTTTCCACCATCCGCACGCGGCGTATTTCTTGATGCCCGATGAACGTCCACGGGATCGGGCGGACGTGCTGGTGGTTCAAGATAACGCGCGTTTGCTGTTGTTCTTGGGCGGTGAGACCGTTGAAGACAGGGCGATAAAGGCGCTGGACGGCGGGCGGCAGATCAGCAACCTGTGTGTGAAAACCAAGATCAAGCAAGGCATCGATACCGAGCGCGTTGCACAAGTCCAAATTATGCTGGAACCATTGAGTCTGTACGCATTCTAGCAGCACCACATAAACCGCATTGGCTCGTTTACGAAGCTGCCGTAAGCGCGCCAAGCCCGATACCTCGCCGCCGAAGCCAACCAAAACCTCGTGCAGGTTGATGACAAAGAGCCAATCGCAATCTTGATCAACGGCGTCCTTCAGAGTGGACACATTCGCCGTCAGACCGAGATTGCGCAGCGCTTGAGCCAGCCGATAGCCGATGGCGTCGTAGTAATAGTTGACAGACCCGCTGACAAGAATCACGGCATGGCGCTGGTCAGGGCGGTTGATCATGCACACTCCCGTTCCGGTGGCTTGGTCGGTCAAGTATAGCGCGGTTGGTAAGATGACGACTATCGCGCTGACTAAGCTTGGTTCGGTTAGCGCCGTAAGAATTTCGCAAGACTCTCGTAATGTTTACGAAACGCTTTCGTAAGCATTGGATTTTAGGCTGAATGTGTCCGATGTGTTCTGCAAAGTTCAAAAGGGAATCAAGACTATGCGTAAACAACTTATGACCTTAGCCGCTGCCGCCATTTTAGCGCTCACCGTTCTCGCCATCCCGTCCGCACAGCCCATCCATGCTCAGGGCGATCAGCCAATCGTATGCGACTCGACGCTGATCACGCTGTTGTACGTGGCTGAACATGACTACGGCTTCCATTCGATGATGGATGTGTCCAAGTTCGATAAGGGTCAGTTCGCGCCGCTGTTCGACGCGATGATGAAGGGCATGATGGAAAGCACGCCGGAAGCCATGATGGACTCCACCCCAGAAATGATGATGGAGTCTACCCCCGCTATGATGGAAAGCACCCCAGAAGCCATGATGGGCACAGAGTTGAGGGCTGGCGCGGTGGCTGGTGAACCGGAAGCCTGTACGCAACTGCGCGCTGAGGTAGAAGGCTACCTTTCCGCCAAGTTCTCCGAAGGCATGATGATGAAGTAACCAGCGTCATAAAGGAGATCAGGGTAAGTCCCTGATCTCCACATGCGCCATGTTACTCTAGAGGCTGCTGGCGTACCCGCGAGATCGAACCACGCATTCCGGGTACGACCAGCGTCTCGTTGACTTTGCGCGTCGGGGCGACATTTTTGGTGGCTGCCCGCGAAATGCTCAGTAAGATACCGATGCCTGCCATCGCAGAGATTAGGGAGGAGCCGCCGAAACTGATGAAGGGCAACGGCACGCCCGTGAAGGGCACCATTGAAGCCATCACGGCGATGTTGAACAAGGCCTTGACCACAATCGATATCGTGATGCCCGCCGCGATCAATGATCCATAAATGTCGGGCGCGTTCCTCGCTATTCGAAAACCCCGCAGCATCAGTGTGACATATAGGCCGACCACGACCGCGCAACCGACCAAGCCCAATTCTTCCCCGATCACGGCGAAGATACTATCCGTATGCGGCGCTTGGAGATATTGGAATTTCTGACGACTTTCCCCCAAGCCGACACCCGTCAAGCCGCCGTTCAAGAACGAAATGATGGCGTTTTGCGCCTGACTCGCGTTGGATTGGATCGGATCGCGCCAGAGGCTGACGAAGGCATCAAAGCGATCACGCGCATAGCTAAACTGCGCAATGGCGATCACGCCTGCAATGACGAAGGCCAAGACCACGATCCCGATCTGCACCCAGTCCGCGCCCGCCAGCAAGAACATGCCCGTCGCGGTCACGAGAATCAGAGCGGCGGGGTCAACGTCGGGCTGCATCAGAATCAGGCCAGCGACCGTGCCGACGAGCAATGCGAAGGGTAACAAGCCGTAGGTGATGCTGCGAATTTTGGTTTGTTTGGAGGCCAACCACGTCCCCATATAGATAATGACGACCAAGGTGGCGATTTCCGAAGGCTGCACCGCGCCATCAAAATAGGCACGGCGCGCACCGAACACTTCTTTGATGCCCGGTAAGGTCACTAGGCCCAACAACACGATGATCAAGACGCCCATCAGCGGGACAGCCAACCGACGCCAAACCCGATAGTCGAGGATGGTAAAGCCGATCATCACCACAGCGCCGATGCCAGCGTTACGCACTTGCTGAACAAAAAGCGCCCATGCCGGATCAGACCAGTAAAAGGTCGTGCTCCAGACCATCATCAACCCGATGGCGATCAGGACGCTGACGGTGAGTACGAGATAAAGATCGAGCGTGGTGGCGAAGCGGCGTTTGCGTTCGGCGGCGCGCTGCATCGCTTCCAGCGTATCGGGTTCATTGTCGATGTACTGTGGAGATAAAGTCCGGTCTGCCATAGGTGCCTCTTGTTGACTCGGTCACGAATGATATGTCAGTCCGAGGACATTCGCAAGCTCGGCGTAATTCATCCCACACTGCGGCTAATCGACTTCATGCCCTAACAGTTATCTCATTGTTGATGGAGACAGTCATCACTCGCCGTGCAGGAGGCGATTCTGCACGGCGAGTTCTTTAACGCTGTATTGTGAAAGTAAAGTTCGACCTGTCGTAGGCGGTGGTTGCCTCGATGACAACTGACATCCTCAACCGTCACCTTATATCCCCTTTTGGGGTTTGATTTGTCTCAGCGTCATGGCGTTCTGAGTCAAATCCCACACCCCCTCATTCGTTGGGGTTTTACGTGTCAGCGCGATCTCTTAACACAAATGCACATATTTCCCACGTAGACTTAAGGTAGATCACTTTAATGGAAGGTTAACCCAGTTAGGAGTGACACCAACCTATGTCACGTTCGCGCATCGTCTTCTTCGTCATCATCGGTTTGGCAGTGCTGGTTGTACTCATTACGACGCTCATCCAACCACAGCTAGAGCGCATGAATGTATCTCAGAACGCTACCGCGACTGCCCAATACGATTTTGAGCATACCATTACCCTCACGATCAACTTCGGTACGGAAAAGGAAAAGTGGCTGACAGACGCCACGACTCGCTTTATGCAAGCGAATCCTAATGTCAAGATCGAGCTAGATGGGCAAGGCTCGATGGAAAGTTATCAGGCGTTGAGCCTATTGACTCCTTCCAGCGCAGCACTGGACAAGAACTACGCTATTCCGGTCTTGTGGAGTCCAGCGAGCACCATCCAAGTCAATTTGCTCAACGCGACAAATCCTGACTTACTGAAAAATTGTAAGCAACTGGTGATTTCGCCCACGGTGCTCATGGTGTGGGAAGACCGCGCCAAAGTATTCGAAGCCTATTACAAGGATAAGGGCGGGATCACCTTCGAAAATCTCGTCAATGCGCTGACCGATCCTAGCATCCAAGGTAGTTGGGAAAAGCTCGGCGGCAAGGCCAGTTGGGGCCTGATCAAGATCGGGCATACTAACCCGCTCAAGTCCAACAGCGGGGTGATGTCACTCATCACGTTCGCGAACAATTACTACAAGAAAGCCAGCGCCGTCACTTCTCCGCAAGTGACTGACGCTATTTTCCGTGAGTGGCTCAAGGGGATCGAAGACGCCACCACACGGCCATTCATCGACAGCACAGGCACCTTGACGGATAAAGTCATCAATCAAGGCCCCGCCGCCTATGATTTCGTGGTGATGTACGAGGCGCTTGCCATCGAAAATTACAAGAATGCCGTCGGGCGACAGAACCAGACGATCAGGATCATTTATCCGCCATACAACCTGTTCTCCGATCATCCGATGTGTTTGGTCAATCATCCGTCCATCACTGACGCGCAGAAACGAACAGCTACGCGATTGATGGACTTCTTGCTCTCCAAAGACATCCAGCAATTAGCGCTCACCTACGGTTGGCGACCCGCCGACACGAGCATTCCGATTTTTGGCACGAGCAGCGATAGTCCGTTCGAAGAAGCAGAGATCAAGGCTGCTGGTGTGGGCACGGAAGTTGGACAAGCGATTGAAGTCCCAGACGGCGCAACGATTAACGATTTACTCACCTTGTGGACGCGTATCATCAATAATTGAGCGCAATGAGAAAGGTATCCCAATGAACAGGTCGTATCCGCGCCGCATGTTGTGGGCGGCGATGCTTGCCATCATGTTGATCGTTTCGGCGTGCGGCTCCAATTCTGGCGGCGTAAGCAGCAGCCCGACAAACCCACCTGCGAATGCACTGACCATCAAATTTCTGTACACGAGCGAAAAGAAGGCGTGGGTAGAAGCCGCAACCCAAGCTTTTAACGCCGCTAACTACAAGACCGCTTCGGGCAAAATTGTGCAGGTTGAACTCGAAGTAACTGGCTCGGTGGAAAGCGTCACCCGGATCGTTGATGGTAGTTCACAACCTGCCCTGTGGAGTCCCGCCAGCCGACTCGTCATTCCGATCCTCAATGATGAGTGGGTACAAAAGAACGGAACCGAGTTGGTGGACGACGGTCAATGCAAAGATGGTGTGCTCAGTCCACTGGTGATCATGATGTGGCAACCATTTGCGGAAGCGCTAGGATGGCCCAAGCAGCAGATCGGTTGGGCGGACATCGCCAAGCTGGCGACAAGCCCGAATGGTTGGGCAGATTATGGCAAACCGCAGTGGGGAGCGTTCCGGTTCGGGCATACGCATCCCGATTATTCGAACAGCGGACTACAGACCATCGTTGCGTTGGCATACGCGGCAACGGGAAAACTGCGCGGCTTGAGCGAGAGCGATGTGACCACTGCCGCTACCGCCGATTTTATCAAGAAGGTAGAAAGCTCGGTGGCGCATTATGGCAGTAGTACGGGCTTCTTCGGTACCGCAATGATCGAACGGGGGCCGACGTATCTGAGCGCCGCCGCCGTGTATGAAAGCGTGGTCGTCAGCAGTTACAGCGCGATCAAAAAGAGCACGGATGGCTTCCCGCTGGTGGCGATCTATCCCAAAGAGGGAACCTTCATGAGTGACCACCCGTTGTGCATTCCGAACGCCGCATGGGTGACCAGCGATCAGAAGGAAGCGGCGGGCATTTACCGTGATTACCTACTGTCTAAACCGATTCAGGAGCAGGCACTTCAATTAGGGTTTCGCCCCGGTGATACCGATATCGCGATTGCGTCACCAATCGATATCGATCATGGCGTCGATCCTACGCAGCCGCAGAACTTGCTGGCAGTGCCGAGCGCGGCTACAACCCGCGCTATCCGCACAGTATGGTCGGAGCAAAAACGGCAAGTCAACCTGACGATGCTGATCGATATTTCGGGGAGCATGAAGAACGAAAATCGTATCGCGGGCGCGCGCGAAGGAGCAGCGGCATTCATCCAGCAGTTGGCTCCCACCGATAACCTGACCATCATCCTGTTTGACGATAAGCAGACTATCCTGTACGACAATGTGAATGTCGGTGAAAAACGTGACGACATGATCAAGGATGTCGGTACGATTGTCCCGAAAGGGGGCACGGCCTTGTTCGACTCGATTGCGGTCGCGGTTGAGACGATGAAGAAAGACCCCACGCGCATCAACGCTGTCGTGGTGATGACCGACGGGCAAGATACTAACAGTGAGCGGTATCGTCAGGCGAGTGGATTGATGGATGCACTCACCGGAAATCCAGAATCCAGCGATAGTGACGTGTCGATTTTCACGATTGGCTACGGATCGGACGCCGATGAGAACGTGCTGAAGACGATTGCGGATCGTGGACGAGGTGCCTATTTCAAAGGCACTGTCGAAAATATCGCGCAGGTGTATCGCGATATGTCTACGTTCTTCTAGCCACATCATTAGAGGATATCAAAGGTTGTTTCGATCGTTCAGAAGATCGAAACAACCTCTCCTTGTTATGCTGATCAGCGGCGGTTCGGGTCGAAGGTTGGCAGATCACTGCTAGGTGGCAGCGTGGCGATGGGTGCGCTGCTGGCGGGCATGGTAGGCAAGGCTGCTGTGGGTGGCGGATTGGTGACAATGTTGGGCGCTTCGAACGGTATGTCGGTGGAGATTGGCAAGTTTAAGGCCGCCTCCGCCCGCTGACACAACGACTGCCCACCAGCGGCTAACCACTCTTGCAAACGCGGACTCTGGGTACGCCCCGCCTGTGCATCACCGTAGATGCCCGTGCCCCAATAGTAGTAGCGCTGGCTCTGTTCAGGCCACGCGGATTGATCGAGATTGATCAGGCGTGGGCCACCGTTGTAACAGGCCATCGCCAACCCGACATCACCATCTGACCGATCCAAGCAATCTTTGATGACGCCCATCCCACGTCTGGCATTTACTTCGGGATCCGTCATGCTGATTTTCTCTTCTTCCGAGAAGTGCATTGGCATCACCTGAAACAGCCCTTGCGCGGCGGCGTAGCTTTCCGCTGTCGTCCAGCCACACGACTCGATCTGCATGAGCGTAGCAATCAGATTGGGATCGACATCGTACTGCTGCGACCAGCGCGCGATGGAAGATGCCCAATAGCGCACCGATGGCGGGAAGAACGAAGCGATCACGGGTGAGGTTGTAATCATGACCTGCTGCAACCAGAGGTAGCTACCACCGAGCAGCGCTGCGGTGAGGATCACGCTGACCAATTTGAAGCGCCAGTTCAGCCGCCAGAAAGAACGGACTAGCCACAGAAACATGCGCCCAAGCAGTTTGCTCACCGCCCGCAAAAGGGTTTGTACAAACGACGGCGCGGGTGGTGGCGTTGCTGACGCAGCCGTTTTCTTGGCTTTGGGCTTGGGCGCTACAGCTACTTTTTCCTTCGGCGCGGTCGCTTTGCTAGGCGCTTTGGAGGTAACCGCCCTAGGAGTTGGATTAAACGGGTTGGACGCAGCATCAATTTTCGGCACGGCCTTACGCGGCGGCGTGCTGACTGGCGACGGGGTTGATTCACCCTCGGCGGCAGTCTTGCGCCGACGGGGTGGTTTGGGAGTCGTGTTTAGTTGATCAGTCATACTTACTTCGTGATGTACTGATTATCCTTAGAAGATAGCAGCGGATTAGGGTCTGTCCCATTACAGTGCAGTTACGAGCGTGTGCTAACGTTTATGATGACGGTGTTGGTGATTGAGACTCAGTTGATACTGGTGTGGGCAACTGCTGGATGCGCTGCCAGCTTTGCCCTTGTCCTGTAAGCGCAAACGCGCCACCTTCCTGTGAAGATATATACGTAACACTGCTGTCGGCGGTTGCAGCACCATCGATCTGGGCTGTGTAGCCGATTTCTGGCAAGGTTGCCCACCCCAGTCGATCCCGAACACCGGCTTGCGTGCGCCAAACCAAGCCAAACCCACGTACAGGTTGCAACAAACCGGGCGGCGCGGTGATGGTTGGATCGGAATCTTGCTGACCATCGGTGAAGCTATCGGGATATGATGCCCACGCGGGCGAATTCTTGTCGTCGTACAGGACGTAGATGCGGCGTTCGGTTTCCAGCCAGATCATCACCCCATGTTCAAAAATTTGCTGCGCCGCACCGCTGGAAACGGCGCTGGCAGAAAACGCAGCGGAGTCCGTGCAGTTGATGACACAACTGATGGCGACCGTGACGGTTTGGGTAAGCGAATTGGTTTCGTCCCCGATCACGAGTTCGTATTGCACCGCATCTTTGTCATTTTCACGCGTGCGCACTTCCAGCGACCCCGTGCGCCCTAGCTTCCAGACTTGTTCGCGCTCCCCGTCTGGTGTCAGTTCGTAAATCTGGACTTGATCGATGCCCTGCACTGACCAGAATAACCTGAAGATGGCTCCGGCTTCGACCGCTGACACTTCCGCTTGGAAATATTCGATGCGCAGCGATCCGTAGGGGATCGACGTGCGAGTTGGCGTGAAGCGTTGATCGGGGCGCGGAGTCGGGAAGACAGGAGTCGCGGTTGTCAAGGCTGACAGCGGCGTGATACCCGGCGTCGGCGTGAGCGTGGCGGGCAAAGGCGTCAGCGTTGGCGTTTCGGTCGGAGTCTCCGTCTCGGTTGGCAGTGGCGTCGGAAAGACTTGATCGAGACCCGGATTGCACGCACTGACCATCAGCAACGCTAGGAACAGGCTAAGTCCGAACCATCGATGGGTGCGCATGATGCCTCGCTTGTGCATTGGCTAAGACTCTGGATACGTCGATCATCCTACCCAAGTATCCAAACCCGTAGCGGGTTCCGCTATTCCACGTCGCTTTTTGATCAGTCAACCTATTTTATCAGAACTCAAGTTCTAAATCAAGCCTGAAAAATGTATGAATTTCATGAAAGGAGTGAGGAATTTGGCGAAAAATCGCTTACTCTAGTAGCAGAGTAAGCGATGGCAATTCTTATTGGTTGGGTTTAGTCGGCGGTCGGGGGGATGGGTAGTTTATCTTCGGGTATGTCTTTGTATTTCTCCCCGATTTCCACTAACATGCGTGGGATGCCATCGACAATGGGGTACTTATAGCCAGACTCATCGCATACTAGCCACATACCATTGTGTACCAACCGCAGACGACCCGGATCGCTGCCTTTGTCTTTATAATGGACTGCCACCGGGCAGCGCAAGATTTCCAGAAACTCCGGATTGAGGATCGTGTTGTTATCACTCATAGTTGGGACTACCTCATATCAAGTCACGTCGCAAGCTGTTGAGTTCGCGACTGTTTTTTATCTCGATTGTGTAACAATGCTTACCATAACTGCCGAGTATAACGGCGGGCGTGAGCAGCGTCAAGCAATCGTCGCTTGCCCACGGTAGTCGTGTCCTTTATACTGTTCGGCGCTCATTTGGCAAAATGAGTTCACAAGAAAGGTCTTGACGCTCTATGAATGTACTCGATCTGTTGAAGGATCCAATTCTGCTGATTAAGACAGTCGGCCTGATTGGCATTTATCTCATTATCTTCGCTGAATCCGGCTTGTTGATCGGTTTCTTCTTACCCGGCGATAGTCTGCTATTTACCGCTGGTTTCCTAGCTTCGGGCGGTCTGAAGGACTTCCAACTGCCGCTGGTTCCGCTGCTGATCGGGTGCTTCCTCGCCGCTGTGATCGGTGACAGCGTGGGTTACACGTTTGGTCGGCGGATCGGGCGTCCGCTGTTTGAGCGCGAAGACTCCGGCCTGTTTAAGAAGAAATATATCACCCAAGCGCAAGCCTTCTATGACAAGCACGGTTCGAAGACGATTGTGCTGGCGCGTTTCGTGCCGATCGTGCGCACCTTCGCCCCGATCGTGGCGGGCGCTGCCGAAATGAAATATCAGACTTTCGTGGTGTTCAATGTAGTCGGTGGTTTTCTGTGGTCGTGCGGCGTGGCGCTGGCGGGTTACTTCTTGGGCAACATCATCCCCGATGTCGATAAGTACCTGCTGCCGATCATCATCGTCATCGTGCTGATTTCCGTCGCGCCCGCGATATTGCATATCGCCCGTGACGCCGAGATGCGCAGCGATATTATGAACAGCCTGCGCAAGCTGTTTACGCGTCAAGCCAAGAGTGAGAGCGAATAGCCTCCACCTTTCCATATCGGTAATTCTAGAATGAGGGTAACGAATGTCGTCCGTCCAGTTTGAAGATACGAGCAAAAATCTATCCGAGACGCTCGGCGAAATCGCCACCGCCATCCAACCGGGGACTAAGATCACACTGCGTAAACTGTTGTCAATGATCGGGGAACAGGGTATGTTGCTATTCTGCCTGTTCCTCACCATCCCTTTTCTGATCCCGGTACAGATCCCCGGCGTAAGTACCGTTTTTGGCTTGCTGATCGTGTTGATCGGCGTAGGTGTCACGCTGAACCGCGTGCCGTGGCTGCCCGCCCGCCTGATGGATCATGAAATCAGCGCCGATCATCTGGTGCCCGCACTACAACGTGCGGCTAAAACCTTTACGTGGATCGATAGCAAGGTTCGCCCACGCTATCTGGTGCTCACGCACGGCTCGACAGTCAACCGCTTCAACGGCTTTATCCTGCTGTTCAGCGGTGTCCTGCTAATGATGCCGCTATCGATCATCCCGTTTTCGAATATGCTGCCCGCGCTGGCGATCCTCGGACTTTCCGTAGGCATCTTACAACGTGATGGCCTGTTCGTGGTCGTCGGGCATTTGTTTGCGCTGTTGACCACGATCTATTTCAGCGTGTTGGCGGCTGGCTTCTTACTGGCTGGTCACAGCATCACCGCGCTGATCGGCGGTTAGCAACAACAATCCTCTCTTAGCCATCAACGGCGTGTGCATCCTGTGGTGTATGCGCCGTTTTGGTGTGTCGATTCTTCCGCTATACTCTCCTTTCAAATTGTTACGATAAGGCGTATTCCATGTCCAAGAAACCCGCATGGATCGAAACCGTCGATGAGGCGGATGCTGCTGATGCTGTGAAAGCGGCCTATGAAGAATGTGGCGACCGCAAGACGGGCAAGGTCGATCACATCATGAAAGTACACAGCTTGCATCCGCAATCGATGCTCGACCATCAGCAGTTGTACGTCACCTTGATGTACGGACGCGGCCCGTTGAGCCGCCCGCAGCGCGAGATGATCGGGACGGTGGTATCGGCGCTCAATCACTGCGTCTATTGACTGCGCCACCATGCGCGTAATCTTCGTCAGTTGACGAAGCAAGATGCACTGGTAGAGCAACTCAGTTCGGATTACAGGCTGGCTGCACTGAACGCCGCCGACCGCGCGATGTTGGATTACGCTGCCAAATTGACGCTGACGCCTACAGCAATCACCGAACAAGATGTTCAAGGTCTGCGCGCCACAGGATTCACTGACCGCGCGATCCTAGATATTGTGCAGATCACGGCCTACTATGCCTATGTAAACAGGATCGCAGATGGGCTGGGCGTGAGTCTGGAAGCCTATTGGCAGCACGGCGATACGCCTGAAGCGGAATAAGAATAGACTTCGGTGGTTTTGGTGAGGGAGTCTGCTATGTCTACGGATATTTGGCATCGGTGGCTGCTTGACCGACGGTTTGGCGGCGATTCGCGACAAATGCAACGCATGATGGACTTCCTGACGCCGATTCGCGATGCTGTCCTGCGCAACGCCGATCTCCACGACGGCGATACGCTGCTGGATGTGGGCTGCGGCGATGGGTTGATCGCATTCGGGGCGCTGAATACTACGCCCGTGGAACGGGTTATCTTCAGCGACATCTCGCAAGATTTATTGGAGCATGTACAACAGATCGTTCAGGAAACGGAGTTCGCGGATCGGTGCGCATTTCTGAGAGCCTCCGCCGATGACATCAATCTGCCGAACGAATCTGTCGAGGCGGTGACCACGCGCTCAGTGTTAATCTACGTCAAGGCCAAGCAAGCCGCGTTCAACGAGTTTTACCGCGTGTTGAAGCCGGAGGGACGATTGTCGATCTTCGAGCCGATCAACCGCTTCGGCTATCCCGAACCCGCGCATGTCTTCAGCGGCTACGACGTGACGCCCGTGGAGGCCATCGCCGCGAAGATCAAAGCATTGTATGCACAGCTTCAGCCCATCGACAGCGATCCGATGCTGGATTTTGATGAGCGCGATCTGATCGCGTTGGCGCAGCGGGCGGGCTTCCGCGAAGTTCATCTCGATTACCAAGTCACGATCAAGCCTAAGAGCGATGATATGGATTGGGACGTGATGCTGCGCATTCCGGGTAATCCCAAGATTCCCAGTCTGGAAGAAGCGATGCAGCAAGCACTGACGGCAGAAGAACGTAAGGTGTTCATCGCGCATTTGCGCCCGATGGTAGAGGAAAAACGCGGCTCGGTCAGAAACGCGCTGGCTTATCTGTACGCGACAAAGTAACCAAACGCTGCCTGCCCTGCTATTTTCCTTGTACTTTCGATCATGTTCAACGCCCGAATCTTCGTGTAAGCTTGCTGCGCACCGATGCGATCGGGCGTGTTTTTGTCTCGCCCGCACGGCATCGGCATTCACAAGACCCGATAGAACACACTAACACGCATTTTTCTACGAATAGGTAACGCCCCCTCATGCAAACATATCTTCGTTTACTGCGCGAAAATCCTGCCTACACTAGATTGTGGATCGCGCAGTGCATCAGCCTTCTGGGCGACTGGTTCAGCACGATTGCCCTGACCGCCCTCGTGGCGCAATACAGCAATAGTTCCGGTATGGCGCTCACCTTACTTCTCGTATCACGGTTTCTCCCGCCGCTGATCATCGGCCCGTTTGCTGGTGTGATCGTTGACCGTATGAACCGCAAGCGGTTGTTGATCATCAGCGACATCTCCCGCTTCGTCATCGTGATTCTGTTCCTGACGGTGAACGATGCCGCGCATCTCTGGTTGATCTATGCGCTAACGCTGATTCAGTTCACGTTCGGTTCGATCTTCGAGCCTGCGCGATCTGCCATCACCCCTAGTCTCGTTAGTCCAAACGATCTGGTCAGGGCGAACATCTTGGGCAGCGTCACGTGGTCGGTAATGTTAGCCGCAGGGGCAGCGATTGGGGGCGGAGTCGCGGCAATATTCGGAACGCAGACCGCGCTGATCATCGATGCGCTCAGTTTTGCTCTATCCGCCATGTTCATCATGTCGATCCGCCTGCCGACCCAGCCGAGCGCGCCGACTCAAGCACATCCGGCGAAGTCACAAACTGGCTTCCGAGATGGATTGCGCTACATCCAGCAGCATCCGACGACGGCACTGGCATTACTGATTAAGTTGTTCGGCAACATCGGCAACTTAGATACGTTTATGGCGATTTACGCGACCAAGGTATTCGTGGTAGGTGAACAAGGGACAGGCTCACTCGGCATCTTCTACAGCGTATTCGGGTTTGGCGCGATCCTTGGCCCGCTGATCTTGAATCGCTTCAACAATGGATCGGTGACCACGATGCGGCGCTTGGTCGCCATCGGCTATGTCTGGATCACGCTGGGGATGTTCCTATTTGGCGTCGCGCCGAGCCTCCTGATTGCAAGTGCGGCGGTGTTCTTGAGAGCGATGGGCGGTTCGACGTACTGGACATACAGTTCGGTGATCTTGCAAAAGACCGTCCCTGATCATTTTCTCGGCAGGTTGTTCTCGATTGACTTCGCGGGCGCACAACTCGCGGCGATCATCACGTTCATTGTCATCGGCTGGCTGGTTGACAACACCGATCCGGCGCGCATATCGAGTCTGGTGATTGGGACGGCGGTCGTCACGTTGATTCCGTTGGTGCTGTGGATATTAGGGATCACGTGGGCGGAGAAGCAAGAGCAGATCACCGCCGTGCCTGAACAAGCGTAACAGACAACAAAAAGCGGATCATCACGATCCGCTTTCTATTTTATGCGCTTGTGCAACCAAACGTTAGTACGTCGGTTGGGTTTTGTCGATCTCGCGCGCCCATGCGTTGATACCGCCGACGAGGTTCACCAGATTAGTGAAACCCTTCTCTTGCAGCATCAGGATCGAGTCGCGGCTGCGGATGCCCGTCTTGCACTGCACGATCACTTCTTTATCGCGCGGGATTTCGTTGGCACGTGCCACGACTTGGCTCTTGGGGATGCGCAGCGAACCTTCAATCGCGCTGATCTCCCATTCGTGCGGATCGCGGACATCGAGCACAACGATGTTATCACCAGCATCGAGACGCGCCTTCAGGTCATGCACGTTGATGCTACGGACGTTGTGCAGCGCGTTCTTTTCCTTGTACTCACTGCGGTCATGCGCCGGAACACCGCAGAATTCTTCGTAATCGATCAGATGCGTGATGGTCGGGTGCTCACCGCAGACGGGGCAAGCAGGATTCTTGCGCAGCTTGATCGTGTCGAAGGTCATGTTAAGCGCATCATACAGCATCATCCGCCCGATCATCGGCTTACCGATGCCGAGGATGAACTTGATCGCTTCGGTGGCTTGCAGCGTCCCGATGGTACCGGGCAGGATGCCGAGCACGCCGCCTTCCGCGCAGCTCGGGACGAGTCCCGGCGGCGGCGGTTCGGGGAACAAGCAGCGATAGCACGGCCCTTCCTTAGCGTAAAAAACCGACAATTGGCCTTCGAAGCGGAAAATGCTGCCGTAAATGTTCGGCTTGCCGAGGATCACGCAGGCATCGTTGACCAGATAGCGGGTTGGGAAGTTATCGGTACCGTCGATGATGACATCGTAATCTTTGAGAATATCGAGCGCGTTCTCGCTGGTCAGCGGCGTGCTGTGTTTCTCGATCACGACATACGGGTTGATGTCCGCGAGTTTGGTGGCGGCACTTTCCAACTTGGGTTTGCCTACGTCGCTGGTGTGATGGATGACCTGACGCTGCAAATTTGTCTCGTCCACCACGTCATAATCGACCAAGCCGATCCGTCCGATGCCAGCCGCCGCCAAATAGAGCGCCAACGGACTGCCCAAGCCACCCGTCCCGATCAGGAGGACGCTGGCGGCTTTCAACTTGCGCTGCCCCTGAATGCCCACTTCGGGGATGATCAGGTGGCGACTGTAGCGCCGGACTTCCTCGTGAGAGAGCGTGACGGTCTCCGGCGCGATTCTTTCAATACTTGCCACTGTACGATGCTCCTTATAATTCCCTGCGTTCGAGGAAACCTTTGCCGATTGTCCAACTCTGTCGATAGAAGAATCGATAGAAGGGAAATTGGCGGTGAGGTTAACTCATTCTGACTACGATACCAACCCCAATTGTTTTTTGAGCGTTTCGGCGGACGCCACTCCGCGATTGACATGGCGCGGCTGCTGATGTTCATCTAGTACGAACGTGGTCGGGGCGGAGAACACGCCCCAGCGATCTGCTACGTCAGGCTGCTCGGTCGCATCGATCTTGATCACTTTCAAGCGCGGGCCAAGTTCCTGTTCCAACTGCGCCAAGGTCGGCTGCTGGAGCGTGCGGCATGGCTCACAGAATGGCGTCGTGAAATACAGAATCGTCGCCACGCCTTGCTGAAGTTGCTCTAACACGGGTTCGTGCTGCGCAACCGAAGCGGCACGACGCACGCTCAAGCGATTGTAGGCACACCACAACGCTACCCCTGCCAGGCTGATGACTACCGCAATAATTAGACGTTCCAGCATGATCGCTCCTTACAGGACTATTGCAAAGGTGCGCGCGTAAAACCGGGGACACCCAGACGATTAAATTGATAGTACATGATGCAGCCGACACAGATGCCCGCGAACAGGTTCAAGGCCGCCAACGCCACTACTAGCCAACTCAACCCCCAACCGAGCGTACTGGCTCCGCTGAACAAGGCGAGGGACGCGAGTAATAGGAAAATGCCACCCAACCCCTGCGCAAAGAGGTGCGGCTCAGGGTTATCTTGCTTCACATCCGGCTTGACGACGCCCGCTGGTTTCAGCCCATAGAAATACACCGCTTTGAACAAGCCCGCCGACGGATTCAACGTCCCGATCACCATGACGGCGCAGACGAAAGCCACGAGGATAGGCGCGTTGAGGACGAAGGCGAGAATCAGCAGACCGATAATAAACGCTTGATTCGTACGCAAGGCGCTGTGATCAACGCGTCGATCTTTGGATTGAGGTATGGTTGTGGCGTTCATTAGTTCTCCAATCAACTTACTAGGGCAAATTCCAGCCCTTATCCCCTGTTTCACCTTCATCTGCCGCAGAGAGGAAGTTTAGTATCCTCCCTGCGCGGTGAAACTATGCGTTAGCGTCCGCCTGCGATGCTTGGGATGATGCGCAGATTTTCGCCCGCTTCCAACGGCGTTTCGAGTCCATCACGATAACGGATGTCGTCTTCACCGAGGAACACGTTGACGAAGTTGCGCAACTGCTCACCGTTATAGAGGTGAGGCCGCAGATCAGGGTACTGCTTGATCAGGTCAGACAGCGCTGCCCCGACCGTATCACCCGTCACACTGACTTCGGCGTTCCCACTGGTATAAACGCGGAGGGGGGTTGGAATCTTGATTACAGACATTGCTTATGCTTCTCCTCTAACCATTCAGGCCGTATACAGGTTTAGCAGAGTTGGCTTTCATTTGGCTGTACACGGTTTTCACAGGGCGAGCCGTGACCCGCCCCGAACGTAGCAAGTTGGCGAACTACTCGGCACCCTTGGCGATGGGCGCACCGATCAGATTGCCCCATTCCGTCCACGAACCGTCGTAGTTGCGGACGTTCTTCACGCCGAGTAAATACTTGAGCACGAACCACGTATGCGATGAACGCTCACCGATGCGGCAGTAAGCTACCGTATCCAGATCGGGCGAGACGCCTTTGCCGCCATAGATGGTTTGCAGGTCTTCGACGGACTTGAACGAGCCATCTTCCTTGACGGCAGTCGCCCACGGCACGCTCTTCGCGCCGGGGATGTGACCCGCGCGCTGCGCCGTCTCGGTCATGCCGGGAGGGGCGATGATGTCACCCACGAATTCGGCGGGCGAACGCACATCGATCAGCTTGAAATCGGTCTTGCCGAGGCGTTGCTTGATGTAGTCACGGTCAGCGCGGAGATCGGCGTTGACGCCCTTGACCTTGTACTGCGTCGCGGGATAGCTTGGCACATCCGTGACCAGTGTACGACCTTCTGCCGCTAACTTCTTGCGCCCGCCATCGATTAGCACTACATTTTCATGCCCGTAATACTTCAAAATCCAGAAGGCATAGGCGGCGAACCAGTTGTTATTATCGCCGTACAGCACGACGGTAGTATCGTTGCTGATGCCAACCGACGAAAGCAGTTTTTCCAGCGCGTCGTGCGAGATGACGTCACGCGAGACCTGATCTTGGAGCTGCGACTGCCAGTTGAAGGCCACCGCCCCGGGTAAGTGTCCCTGCTCGTACTGCGTGGTATCAACGTCAACTTCAACGAAACGCTTGTCGGCATCTTGCAGGTGGGCGAGTGCCCATTCAGTGGAAACGAGTACATCGGACATGAGTTAATCTCCCTGTTGTGCTTGCTGCGAACAAAAAAGTTTGCTTGCTCAATAAAAACTATGGCTAACCGTCAATGCTCAAGCTCAGTTCATCGAACTGACTGCGATCCTCGGTTAGCTGCCACGCGCGCAACTCTGCCGCTTTCCCCCCACGCACCGAGGTGATCAGATAGCGAAAATTGGGCAGCGCGTGAACCCGGTCAAATTCCGACGGGATGGCTGGATGATCGGGATGCGAATGATAGTAGCCAACCAACGTCAAGCCTTTGGCATCCGCTTCATCTTCGAGCTGCATCCAATCTTTCGGCGTCATGGCGTAACGGTGGAACTGCTCCTCGGTTTCAAATACATTCGTTACCGGATGCACGTCCCGAATCGTCACGTCTGCGCCGTTTGCCACGCCGAGCAGAAAACCGCCGCCCTCATTGGGATACGTCTTCTGTAACTGCGCGAAAATGCGCTCACGAAGCTCATGGGGAAGCTGAACTGTCAAACCCAATCTCCTTCTCTCCTCAACCCTGTACGCTCGCGCCCAGACAATAAAAAAGCCGACTTCTGGTCGGCTTTGGTGTTCATTGTCAGGCAGGCGTGTGTCGGTTCAGCGCATCCTCAATGCCAAGCGTCCCAGATTATGGGTCGTGTACGCACAACACATACAAGCCACCATCATTTGAGGGGCTGTGGAACGCAGGGTAGAGAAAGACGCCAATATGACCATGATACAGACTATAACACGTCGATTTTGTAGTCGCAATAGATTAGATACATGACTTGTGCAATTCTTACAGTCGGTCATAAAATGCCCGCGCAGCCAGTCCCGATCTGTGTATGCTAATCCACTTCCATTCAACCAACGACGTATTAATCTAGCACAACACAGGTTCGCCCATTCACAGGGCCATATGGAATAAAGGCTTGATTCCATTCCTCCTTGCTGTAGCGCTTGCAGGCTCCCTCACTGCGGCGGTCGCCCCAGAAATCGGGATCATGGACGAGCACATGATCGGCCTGATCATCGATAAGCACAACCCAGTGCCAACCCGTGAAATTGACATCCTGTACGCTGCTGCGTTGGATACCGCCGTACCAGATCAGGCAAATCGACGCTAGGGGAGCCGCCGTGTTCATCGGTACGGTCACGATGTGCGCAGGCAGTTTGACCTCATGCCACGCGAAATTTTGGACGAGATCGAGCGCAGTGCTGTCGCCCGCTGGCACCGATTGATGCGGTAGGTCGTTGACTGGCACATGCACACCGCGCCATTCAGCCAACATCGCTACGCAAGTTTGACCACAATCGTCGGTGCGGTTGTTGGCGTCCACATCCCATTGGGAGCGATAGGGGATGGAGGGAATTTCCTGCGGATGGTTTGGTTCCCGGACGATCTCAGCACCGCTGGTGTGAACGAAGCCCGCACCGCCCGATACAACCCACCATTCTCCTTGCAGCTTGGCATTCTGGAAGGTGGAATATCGAGGCAAAAATTGCAGGACGTTACTGTCGATAAATTCGGGCGAGGTACGCAATGGCACATGTTCCGCCGTGGTGCGAATCGTCGCGTTCTTGGCAACCTCGGCGGAGTCTGGAATAATCAACACCTGACCAACATAGATGAGGTCTTGATTTGCGATGCCATTGGCCTTCGCTAATGCACTTACGGTCGTGCCAAATTGCCGCGCAATCTTTGTTAGTGTGTCTCCCGACATCACTGTATAGGTAACAATTGCCATTACTCACCTCCGTGTTACTGGGATGTGCAGGATCGTAACACGCGGCATAAGCGTTATTCGTTGAGTTGCGAAAAAATGCAACGGCGGCACCCAAACGTGTTAAAACGTGGCGAAAAATCGCCATTGGAAGGAAGTTCAACCGATGACCGAAATACTGGATATTTACGACGAAAATCTCGTTAAGTTAGGGACGAAAGAACGTCCGGCTGTTCACCGCGACGGCGACTGGCACCGCGTGTTTCAATGCTGGATCGCTTATGAGCATGAGGGTGAAGTGTATCTGGTGATGCAGCGACGCAGCCCGCAGAAAGACTTCTATCCGAATTTTCTGGATACCACAGCGGCCGGACATTACGCCACTGGCGAGTCGATAGAAGACGGCATCCGCGAGATACGCGAAGAACTCGGCATCGACGTGAACTTCGAGCAGCTTGTGCCGATCGGGCAGCGCGTGAGTGTGTGCCGCTTCGGGGCACTGGTCGATCACGAGATCGCGGATGTATTTCTGCTGATTCATAACAAGCCGCTGCGGGACTATCACATTCAGGTTGAGGAAGTCTCCGGCCTCGTGACGTTCAAGGTGACAGACGCGCTCGATCTGTTCGCTGGCAAGCGACAAACATTGCCCGCGCAGGCCATCGGGTATGCAACGGATCGGGTTGAACTCCGCTTGACGGACTTTATCCTGACGATTGACCACCTGATGGAAAAGATTCTGGTACTAGTGCAGCGCTATTTTCGCGGTGAACGGGCTTTGTACATCTAGCTTGGTGGCTATTCTTGCCGCGTCGGATGCACATTCGTGAACGTGTTATAATGGCAGCGTATTAACGGGAGGCCAAGCCGTGTCAGACCGTCCGCTAACCAACCGCGATATTGCCGACATCTTCGACACCGTTGCCGATATGCTGCAACTGAAGGGCGAGATCATCCACCGCATCCTCGCCTACCGCCGCGCTGCCGAATCCGTGCGTGAATTGCCGCGCGACATCCGCACCGTCGCTGCTGAAGGCAAGCTGGAGAGCATCGATAACATCGGTGCGACGCTGGCAGAAAAAATCGACGAAATGCTGACGACCGGACAACTCTCGTTCCTCGAAAAACTGCGCCAAGACATCCCCGACGGGTTGGTGGATGTGCTGCGCATTAACGGCGTCGGCCCGAAAAAAGCCATGTTGTTCTTCAAAGAACTCGGCATCAAGTCGGTGCCGGAGCTGGAAACCGCCGCCCGCGACGGGAAACTCGCCACGCTACCGAGTATGGGCGCAAAGAGCGAGAAGAAGATTATCGAGAGCATCGAAGCCTTGGCGCGGCGCAGTAACCGCGTGCGGCTCGATCTGGCGACTGTCACCGCCGAGAGCATCTTGCAAGAACTGCTGGCACTGCCACAGTCGTTATTCGGCAGTGTCGGCGGCAGCGTACGGCGGGGTAAATCCACCATCGGTGATCTCGATCTGGTGATCGCTTCGCGCGAAGCCGCGCCGATCATGGATACCTTCGTCAAGCTCCCCGGCGTGATCACCATTCACGGACATGGGCCGACCAAAAGCTCGGTGGAATTGAGCAACGGGCTGCAATGCGATCTACGCGTGATCCCGCCGGAAAATTACGGCGTGGCGCTGGTGTACTTCACGGGCAGTCAGGCCCACAATATCAAGCTGCGCGCGCTGGCGCAAGAACAAGGTTGGACGCTCAACGAGTGGGCGTTCACGGCGACGGACGGCAGCGGTAAGCAGTTATTGTACGAACGTGAAGAAGATGTCTACAAACAGCTTGGTCTATCCTACATCCCGCCTGAACTGCGCGAAGATCGCGGCGAGATCGAGATCGCCCGCGAGGGCAAGCTCCCGCACCTGATCGAGATCGGGGATATTCACAGCGACTTGCACATGCATACCACTTGGAGCGACGGCAAGTTGAGCGTGATGGAAATGGCACAGGTCGCCAAAGCACGCGGATTCAAGCACATCGTGATCACGGATCATTCGCAGTCGCTCGGCGTGGCAAATGGATTGACGCCGGAACGCTTACGGGCACAGCGCGAGGAGATCAACCAAGCCAACGCCGCGCTAGGGCCGGATTTCCGCGTGTTGCAGGGGACGGAGATGGAAATCCGCGCGGACGGCAACCTCGATTATCCCGACGAGGTGCTGGCAGAACTGGATGTCGTGGTGGCCTCGCTGCATGTCGGGCTGCGGCAAGAACGCGCACAGGTGACGCAACGGCTACTCAACGCCATCCGCAACCCGCATGTAGACATCATCGGGCATCCACGCGGGCGCTTGATTCCCGACCGAGAACCCGCCGATCTCGACATGGATGCGGTGTTCGCCGCCGCGAAAGAAACCGACACCGTTTTGGAGATCAACGCCAACCCGCATCGACTCGATCTGGATGACGTACACGCGCAGCGGGCGGTTGAACTGGGCATCAAGCTGGCAATCGATTGTGACGCGCATTCGGCGGGAGATTTTGACCTTCTGCGCTATGGCGTCGCGACGGCGCGGCGTGGTTGGGTGCGCGCCGATAACGTGATCAACACGTGGTCTACTGAACAATTTCTCAGGTGGCTAGAGTCATGAGCAATCGACCTGACGATTTCAATTTCGGGGATGAATACGACGCCGAAGATACGCCAACGGGTGGTTCAACGCGTCCGCAGCAGATACCAGAGCAACCGCGCCGTTCGACTGGCTCTACGCCTGCCCGCCGTCCGACGGATGACATCCCGACGAATTACAGCCGTCCGTCGCTCTCCGCAGCGGATGATGTGCCGCGCCGCACTGCCTCCACCCGCGCGACCGGGACATCGGCATCCGTGCCGCCGCCACCGCGTGCTACGCCGCGCAAACCGCTGCCCGAACCTAACACCAATATTCCGGGGCGTGTGCGGCGGACACAGACGATGAGCAAACGCGAGAACGGTCTATATTTGCCGTGGTGGTCGCTGCTTGTGTTGATTATTTTTGTCGGCGCGGCGGCGGTCGGCGCGTGGGCGGTAGTCGGCTATCTGGGGGGTAACTTCGCGCCCGGTGGCGAAACGCCGATGGTCATTGTGATCACTTCCACGTACACGGTTGGCCCACCCGCTACACCTACCGACATTCCCGGCGTTCCGACGCTGACGCCCGCACCGGCGCTGCCGACCATCCCGCCGACGGGCACCACGCCGCCCGGACAATTTCAGGTCGGCGCGACCGTAACCGTGGTTGGCGTAGGAGAAGCGGGTCTCAACGTCCGATCCAGCCCCGGTGTGGATGGCGCGATCAAGTTCCGCGCGTTGGATGGCGAGACGTATACTCTGCGCGAACAGCCGCAGTTTGCCAGCAACATCGAATGGTGGTTCATCCAGAGCGCCGATGATACGACTCGCAGTGGTTGGGCAGCGCGGCAGTATCTCGAAGTGAGTTCTGCGCAGCCATGACCCGCCGCATTGCGACGGTCGCATGGGGCAACCCGCTGAAAGGTGAACCCCCGGCTGAAGTCATGGCTTTGCTGCGTCTTGCCGACGAAGGGGAGACACGGATTCTGGCTACTCTTGCTGATCCGGCACATGAAACGTATCTCGGCAAAGTTGAGCATTACGTGGTCAGCGTCATCACGATGCAGTGGGAAAGGCCGGACAGTGAGATTATCTATCTTGCCGTCGCACCTGAATGGCAAGGAAAAGGGTTCGGCAAGGCTGCTATCATGGGCATCACAACGGAAGCCAAGCGGCGGCAAGTGTCACGGTTGATGGTGGGGACGGGCAATTCCAGCCTAGAAAATCTGGCGTTTTACCAGAAATGCGGCTTTCGCATGGATCACGTCCGGCGCGATTATTATGACTACATCCAGCCGCCGATCAGCGAAAATGGCATCCCGCTGCGCGATATGCTGGTTTTTAGCCTCGATGTAAATGCCGAAGCTAGTAATAGATCGTCACCATGACTTGCGCCAGCGAAATCACCGAGCCAGACAGCAGCGCCACAACATCATAAGGCTGCAACCGTGTGCTGTTCACCCATGTCCCGTTGGCACTGCCCAAATCTTGAATGCACAACGCGCCATCCTTGAAGAAAAGCGCGGCGTGATTGCGCGACATGCCCAGTTTATAGCCATCGAATGGCGTGAAGTCGAGTAAATCAGGATCGGGTAGCTCGCGGTGACGACCAAGCGTCAACTTCGTGGTGATCGATACGATCATGGGCTGTTCCGATTTGCCCACGTAGATTGCCACCTCATGCTCTTTCAGCTTGCCGAGATGAGAACGATGTTTGCCGTCGGTTTTCGTGCGTGACCCGCCTAACCCACGTGAAATTAGGGTGATGCTTTCAAGAGGCTGCTTGCAATTGGCGCAAATAAGCGCCGACTCCTCGTTTTCGGCTTGGCAATATGTGCAGGTGACCACGATAAATCCTCTACCTTGCTTGAGTCAGCGCTGTTGACGGCAGTCGAACGCTATGAAAAGACACCGTAACAGTCCGACTCCTGTCATGTAATGAGCGAAGCTATGATGACTGGCTCTGAAGTTGGATGAGCAAACAACTAAAATGACGGCTGATTGGGATACGTCATTCGAGCCATTAGAGGATTGTAGCATAACCTAATTTGACGCTGCTTAACGATGGTGGCTTAAACTTCCTCTTTCCACAAAAATTTCACAATTGCCGTGAAGAGCTGCGCGTCCAAGTGTTCAGGATCGTTGAGGCCGCTGTAACACTGCCGACTCGCACCGACGAAGATGCGCCAGTGTGTCTGGTCATGCTCGATGTCACGGATTTCGTTGAGGCGATTGGCCCAATCGCGCCGCTGCCCGATCAGATGCAGACGACTACTAGTTACATAAAATGTGCCGCTATCTAGGACAGTCACTTCGTTTAGGCTGAGGAAGCCGCTGTTTTGCGCGGGTTGTTGCAAGCTGACATTCAAGGCGGAAAGATAGACTTTTTCAGAGGGAGCCATCAGCGGCGGCGGCGGTTCCAGCGCGACGGGGCGCATCCAACCGAGATCACCGTGCTGGACTTGATCGATGCGGTAGCGCTGAACGAAGCCCTTGCGGCTGATCTCCAGCGCTTCTTCGGCGTCGTACCATTTCTGCTGGCTGAAATAGACCATCACGTAATAGTACTGCGGCGCATCGTTGATCTTTTTGTAGCGGATGCGCCACGTATTGTCATCGGGGCCGGGATCGAACTGCGCCACCGCGCCGCAAAATGAACAGGTCAGGCTCGGCAGCCCGGAGCCTAGTCCTAGCACTTTGCGTCCCTCCGCCAACTTAACGGTGCCTTCGTGATGGCAATACAAGCAGCCTTGCAGCGGTGGTAATGTTTGCAGCGCGGTCAGTTCAATCATGGCTCATCTCAACGGCTTGACGAACCCGATCCGGTCGCGGACGAGATCGAGGGTCGTGCTGGCGACTTCGTTGGCACGGTCGGCGCTCTTTTTCAACACCTCGTAGATATAGCCTTTTTCGCCCATCAATTGGTTGTAGCGTTCCTGAATCGGCTTCAAGCCTTCTGCCACCGCTTCGGCAACCGTCTTCTTGAGATCGCCATAGCCCTTGCTGTCGAACTGCGCTTCGATGTCTTCGCGGCTCCGCTCAGTGAAGGCTTGATAGATCGTCAGCAGGTTATTGACGCCCGCCCGCTCTGGATCGGTACTGAACTTGATGACCCGATCCGAGTCCGTGGTGGCGCGCATGATTTTCTTGCGCACTTTGTCCAACGGATCGAGCAGGAAAACGGCGTGCCCATCGGCTTTTTCGCTCTTGCTCATCTTGGCGGTCGGCGTATCCAAACCCATCACGCGCGCACCTGCTACCGGGATCATCACGTTCGGGATAGTGAATGTCTCGCCGTACATCGAGTTAAAGCGTTGCGCCAGATCGCGAGTCAATTCGACATGTTGTTTCTGATCATCACCTACCGGCACGAGGTCGGTCTGGTACAACAGGATGTCCGCCGCCATCAAGGTTGGATAGGTGAACAGACCGCTGCCGATGGAATCAGCTTGCATCTTGGCAGACTTATCCTTGAATTGAGTCATGCGGTTCAGCCAACCCATCGGAGTCATACAGTTCAGAATCCAGCCGAGTTCCGAGTGCGCCGAAACGTGCGATTGGATGAAGATGGTGCAGTGCTTGGTCTCTAGTCCGCAGGCGAGATAAAGCGCCGCGTTGCGCACGGAGGCTTCGCGCAGTTCGGCGGGGTCTTGCGGCACCGTGATGGCATGCATATCCACGATGCAGTAAAAGCTGTCATATTGGCTTTGCAAGGCCGCCCACTGCTTCAACGCGCCAAGATAATTGCCGATGGTCAACTGACCAGAGGGCTGAATGCCGGATAGGATGCGTGGCGGTCGCTGCTTTACAACGTCAGGGGCACTTGCTGGACTGGCGGAATTCTGATTGGTCATATTGCTCGTAAATTAATCAAAGGTAAAACTTGTCGGCATTGTAACATCACCACTAGTGGTGAGCAACACACTGCTCTGCGTGCGCATCGTTTCAATTTCTTAACGTCCCATAGAAGGATCATGACTTTTCTGCTTGAGGCGATAGTCAGAAACTTGACACCAGTTGAGTTACTCGACGGGCACACAGTATAATTTCAGTCGCCCTCCCGAAGATTTTAATTTTTTAAGAGATATATAATGACTTACAAAATCACGCAGGAAGTCGTGGATGGTATTGAACGCATCACCTACCGTCCAGAAAACCCTATTTATCAAACCCCCCTGATTTTTCAGCACGGCGCTTGGCATGGGGCATGGTGCTGGCGTTATTGGCAAGCATTATTCGCTGAATGGGGGTGGGTGAGTCATGCGCACAGCTTGCCCACGCACGGCAAATCCGCACGGAAACGCCCGATCCGCCTCTGCACGCTAGGCTATTATCAAGATGTCCTTAAGCAGCAAGTGGAGGCGTGTGAGCAAGCGCCGGTCGTGATCGGTCACAGCATGGGCGGGGCGGTCACCCAATGGTATTTGAGCCATGTCGGGGATTTACCGGCAGCGGTGATTGTGGCGTCCATGCCGTTATATGACTACCCTTGGCGCTATCTGTTCCTCGATCCGCTTGGCATGAGCATGGCGACATTGACTTGGCATGGTTATCCGCTGGTGCGGTCGCCGGAACGCGTCAAGGCGTTATTCCTGAGTGATAATCCGTTGATGTCTGCCGAAGAACTGCACAAGCTCTTGGATGACGAATCGCTCGTGGTGCCGCTTGAACTCAATCCGTTTACATGGCATCCCCGCCGCAATCCACAAACCCCGATCTTGGTGATGGCGGCAGAAAAAGATGCACTCTTTTCGGTTAGAGAAGAAGAAACGTTAGCAAAATACTACGGTGGTGAGTTCTATCTGATTAAAGGCACCGCGCATAATGCTATGATCGAGCGCAGCTATCAGGCGAGTGCGGAGTATCTCCAACAATGGCTGCTTGGGAAGGGGATACATTAGCCAGCGATCTGGCAATGTGGGGGCGGGTGAGGTGCGACAATGATCCAGCAGCGGAAATAAATAGGGATGTACCGAACGTACACCCCTACCAGAAATTCAGCGCTGCGTCTGGCTTACTTGCCGACTTCGGCTAGTTTCTTATCGATGTCTTCTTGGATGCGGGTAATCGCGTCGTCCAGCGTCAACTCGCCCGTGATGACCTGCGTGATGCGGTCACGGGTGGCGTTGAGCACGACCGAATTGTACTGATAGCCCTGCATCTTGTAGGCAATCGGATCGAGCTTGCTCACCTGATTCGAGAACACCGTCAACGCCTTCTTGGCTTGCGGGTTATCCGTCACGAACTCGACGCCCTTGGTGGCGATGCCGAGGTGACCGGGGATGAACAGCGTCTTGGCATAGAACTCAGAGAGGATCGGTTCGCTGGCGAGGTAGTCCATCACCTTGGCGACTTCGGCAGGATGCTGCGTGGTCTTGATCGCGACCAACGCCGCACCACCGGGCATCCCTGTGCAAGCCGCAGGACCGCATGGGTTCGGGACGGCTTCCCAGTCAAACGCGTCACCGATTTGCGTCGCGAATTGCCCGATCTGCCAACTGCCCGACATGTACATCACAACTTTGGCGTTGATGAATTCTTCGTTGGCGGCGGCGTAGCTACCACCGTTGCCCGCCCACACTTCGAGCGGCATCAGGCCGTCTTGGTGCCACTTCACGAACAGTTCTGCCATCGTCTTGAAGCCTGCATCACCCGCGATCACGGGCTTGCCATCGGCATCGAAGTACTTCGCGCCCATGCTGATGGCAGGGCCAGCGAAACGGTGACCACTGCGATCCATCGCGAAGGCAAACGGCGTCTCGGTTTTCTGCGCGACTTCCTTAGCAGCGGCGATCCACTCTTCCCACGTTACTTTATCGCTCTTGTCGCTCGGCACTTCCACACCCGCCTGCTCGAACAGCGTGCGGTTGATGAAGGGGCCAGTGACGGTTAGCTGAGTCATGTAACCGGGGATTGAACTGGTTTCGCCCGCTGGACGCAGCCACGGAAGGAACGAACCGAAGTTGTCATCCCAATACTTGGCGTCTGGCAGCAGCGGACGCATATCGAGGTAGTACTGCGAGAGGCCGCCGAGGTCAGTCACGCGGGCGATGTCGGGGCCTTGACCAGCGGCAAGCTGTGTGGGCAGCACCTTCTGGATGCCGTTGGCGTAGTCTACCACATCCATGACAACCTTGATGTCCGCATTGTCTTTTTCAAAGCGATCCAACAGGTCGCGCATGACCTTGTCTTCAGAGCCGTCGGTATAGAAAGTCATGCGTAGTTCGACGGGATCAGCGGCGCGGGCATAGGTGCCAACGCTGGCAAAGGCAAGTGCAAGAATGAGCAGTAATGCTAATTTTTTCATATAGTCGGTACCCCTGATGATATTTTGAGTGAGGACATTAAGTGAAATAGGCGGAAGTTGGCGCTAATTGGACGATGTCACCTCCCGTAATCTACGTGTGGATTATCACTCAACAATAATACATTCTTCGCGTTGTGCCAACCTGTGATTGCCAAGAAAATCCAAAAGGAATATCATATATGATCTCACGACAATACAACGTCGATAAGAAAGTAACTATGCGACCGGCATTCCAGAGCAAGAACCAAATTATTCATGGCGTTTTGCTAGACGCCATCATTCAGGGCGAATTCCCGCCGAGCACACGCCTGATCATCGATGAGCTGGCGGCGAAGTTCGAGGTCAGCCCAATCCCGATCCGTGAAGCGCTCAGGCAGCTAGAGGCAGATGGCTTCGTGTCGTTTGAGCCGCACGTGGGATTTACCGTCACGCCTATTCATGCAGGGCTGGTCACGGAAGTGTTTGCGCTCTTGGAATCGATGGAAATCGTGAGCAGCTGCGAAGCGTGCCAACGCATGAGTGATGCCGATCTGGACACCATCGCAACTTTGATCAACAAGATGGATGACAGCATGAGCGATCCTATCCGATGGTCGCAAGACAACAAGACGCTGCACCAGTTCATTTGCGAATGCGCGCAGATGTGGTTGATCAAAAAGATGATGCAAAAAGCGCTCGATCATTGGAATCGCTTGCAGGTACATTATTTTAAAGATGTGTTTTCGCACCGCGTTGTCATCGCCCAACAGGAGCACCGCGCCATCTTGGATGCCTTCCGTTCACGCGATCCCAAAGCGGTCGAGCGTGTGATTCGCAGTCATAACCAAGCAGCACTGGATGCTTATTTGCGTTACCTAAATTCGTCCGTGCCTTTGGCTTCCGAAAGCTAACGGAGAACAACGCAGCTTTCCACCAAACTTATATCATGCCGGTCTGCCCATCGCGCGAGTCCGAATAGTTTTCTGTGAGGTGTTTATGTTAGCCACCGCCCTTAACCCCATCACCATGATTAAAACTCGCCGCAAGATTACGGGCATGTCTGCTATCTTGCTGCCGTTCAACAGTGATGGCAGCATCGATTTGGATGGTTTTTGCGCCCACGTCGCCCGCACTTCTGAAGCAGGTTTGACGCCCGCCGTCAATATGGATACGGGCTACGTCAATTTGCTGACGCCCGAAACACGCCGCGATGTGCTCCAGCACACGCAGCGCACACTGAATGGTCGTCCGTTTGTGGCGGGGGCATTCGTGGGCGATCAACCCGGCGCGAGTTTCGATCTTGACGCGTATATACAGCAGATCGACTTGATCCAGCAGTATGGCGGCATTCCCGTCATTTTCCAATCGTACGGATTGACGAGCCAAGCGGGTGGGCAGATCGTTGAGTCGTATGCGCAGATCGGTCGGCGTTGTCCGCAGTTCATCGCGTTCGAACTGGGCAAGATGTTCGCGCCATTCGGACAGATTTACGATCTCACTACCTACGCTGGCCTATTGGAAGTGCCACAATGCCTCGGTGCGAAGCATTCTTCGTTGAGCCGCGAACTCGAATGGGAACGTATCCAACTGCGCGATGCCAAGCGGGCAGATTTCAAGGTCTTCACGGGCAACGATCTCGCTATCGATATGGTTATGTACGGCAGCGATTACCTGCTCGGTCTGAGCACCTTCGCGCCCGACCTGTTTGCGCGGCGAGATGCCATGTGGGAGGCCGGCGAGACTGGCTTTTACGGGCTGAACGACTTATTACAATACTTAGGTTTTTTTGCCTTCCGTGCGCCTGTACCCGCCTACAAACACACTGCTGCTCAATTCCTCCACCTGCGCGGTTGGATCAGCACCAATCAGACACACCCGCATTCGCCTGCGCGTCCGGAAAGTGACATCGACATTCTGCGCGAACTTGGACAACGGCTTGGTGTGGTGGAATAATAGTGCGGGAAAATTATCTTACCTTGCGGCACTGACGTTATTAACACCCTTCTTGAACCCGCAATACTTACATCTGAAGGAACCTCACACTTATGAGCAATCGCAAACCATATCGAGTCGCCATCATCGGCACTGGAGGGATTGCCAACTCTCACATGGATGCCTTGCGCGCAGCGGGTGACCGTGTCGAGGTTGTCGCTGGCATGGACATCGATGCCGAGCGGGCAGCCGCTTTTTGCGCCAAGCATCAGATTCCGACCCCGTACTCCAACCTTGATGATATGCTCACCGTTGTTAACCCTGATCTCGTCCATATCTGTACGCCGCCGAACTCGCATACCGAACTCGCTATCCAAGCGCTCGAAGCCGGCGCGTGGGTGAACTGCGAAAAGCCGCTGTGCAGTTCCATCGCCGACTTGGATCGGTTGGACGAAGCGGAAAAGCGCACCGGACGTTTTATCAATACGGTCTTTCAGTGGCGGGCTGGCTCGATGGCACAGCATTTGAAGCGCCTAATGCAAGAGAACGCGCTCGGCAAAATCCTCGTTGGCACGTGTCTAACGGTATGGTATCGCGATCACGCCTATTATCAGGTGCCGTGGCGCGGCAAGTGGGCGACGGAATTAGGCGGCCCGACGATGGGACACGGCATCCACCTGACCGATCTGTTTTTGTGGCTGATGGGGGAATGGAGCGAAGTCCGCGCGATGATGGGGACGCTTGACCGCGCTATGGAGGTCGAAGACGTGTCGATGGCGCTGGTACGCTTCGAGAATGGCGCGATGGGCAGCATCACTAACAGTGTCCTCTCGCCGCGTCAAGAAACCTATTTGCGCCTCGATTTTCAACAAGCGACGGTTGAGCTTTCCGGCTTATACAGCGCCGCCAACAGCAATTGGCGCATGAGCCTGATCGACGGCGCGACCGATGAAACCCCGCGTCAGCGTTGGGAGCAAGTGCCTGCCGATGTGCGCGGCGATCATAAAGCGCAGCTCGCCTTGGTGCTGGACAGTATGGATCGCGGTGAACGCCCATTGGTCAGTGGCAATGAAGCACGGCGCATCATCGAATTCAGCGCCAGTTTGTATAAATCCGCCATGACTGGTCAGCCTGTCGCGCGCGGTTCGATCAAAGCGGGCGATCCGTTTTACTATGCAATGAATGGCAAACCATCTGTTTAGGAGAAATTTCTATTATGTCGATTCGTTTTGCGGCTGTCGGATTAAATCACAATCATATTTACGGGATCACCAATCAACTGCTGGCGGCGGGCGCGGAACTGGTGTGGTGTTACGCCGTCGAACCCGCCCTGATCACGGAATATACGGCGAAATTTCCACAGGCGAAGGTCGCCCGATCTGAAGCGGAAGTCCTTGAAGACCCTAGCATCCAATTGGTGATCAGCGCTGGCATCCCCAAGGATCGGGCACCGTTGGGCGTCCGCGTGATGCAGCACGGCAAAGATTACATCGCGGACAAACCGGGCTTCACAACGCTTGATCAATTGGCGGAAGTCCGGCGCGTGCAGGCCGAGACCAAACGCATTTACTCGGTCTGCTACAGCGAACGCTTCGAGAACCGTGCTACCTTGAAAGCGGGCGAACTCGTCCACGCCGGCGCGATCGGCAAGGTGGTGCAGACGATTGGCATGGGGCCACACCAATTGGGCTTGGTCAGACGCCCCGACTGGTTCTTCAAGCACGAGGCGTTCGGCGGCATCATCTGCGACATCGCCTCACACCAGTTCGACCAGTTCCTGTACTTCACCAGCAGCACCAACGGTCAAATCGTGGCATCCCAGATCGCGAACTTCCATCATCCTGACTATCCCGAACTGGAAGATTTCGGCGATGTGGTTGTGCGCAGCGACCACGCGACGGGCTACATCCGCGTGGACTGGTTCACGCCGGATGGTCTCGGCACGTGGGGCGATGGACGCTTGACGATCCTCGGTACTGACGGTTACATCGAACTCCGCAAGTACATCGACATCGCGGGGCGTCACGGTGGTAATCACCTGTTCCTGATTGACAATAAAGGGACACAGTACATCAATTGCGATGACGTGCCGTACACCTATGGCAACCATATCGTGCAGGATGTCCTCAACCGCACCGAGACAGCGATGCCGCAGGCACACGCCTTCCTAGCGTCAGAACTGGCGCTGACGGCTCAGGCCAATGCGCAGAGAATCGTGCCAACGGGTTCTCGATAGCCCGTCCAAGCATTAACATAGGCTAAAAGAATTGTGAAGACCTCTGCTGCTTGCACGAGAGGTCTTCACGTTTCTTGAGCAAACAGCATTGAGCATTTGTTTTGATTTGATAAAGAAATGGTGTAGTATTAATGATATAACAATCCAGAATTTACGGTGTACAGCAAACATGAAAATGATATACACTGTGGAAAGTTGGAAAAATTAAGATTTACACTTCATCACAACACATTATCAATTCCAATGAACTACCCCAAGGATGACGTACCATGTCTACTGTTCTCTTGATCGAAGATGATCCCCAATGTGCCCGCCTGACTCAAAAAATTCTAATGGCGCAGGGTCATACCGTGTTAGTGGCAAGTAATGGGATGGTCGGGTTGCGGATGGCACGTGAGATCAAGGCCGATATTGTGCTGCTCGACCTCACCCTGCCCGGTCTACCCGGCACCAGCGTCATCGTGCAGTTGCGTGGCACCGCCAAATTCGGCAATGTACCCATCATCGCCTATACCGCCGACGCCTCGGAAAAGACCAAGCGTTTGGTGGCTTCGCTCGGCTGCGATGGCATCATCACTAAGCCCGTGGACTTTTATGCGTTCCCCAAACAAGTACAGCAGTTCATCGATAAGGGATCGCGCCAAGACCAACATCTTGCCGCCAGTGCCAGCTAGGTTCACTGCACATCAAGCTTTGACATCTTCCCGCCCCAGATGAAGCACAATTTGCTGATCTTCATGCCGGATCGTCATCGTTTCCGCGTTGAGCGGCGTATTGGTATACCTGTTTTCGTAATGCGGTATGTCAGCCCAATCGACGGCTTGATCATCGACCTTTAGCGCGCCTTCCCACGCAAATGTCAGCCTGTGTCCCGTGGGCGTCGTCCACTGTACGGAGAGACCGTCCGTTTGTGGCGAATGCTGCATCACAGCGTGGCAGAAGGACGCAAAATCTCCATCGTCGGCGGCACGCCCACAGTGACATAACCACACCTGTCCTGCGCCACGACTGCGGAGTTCTTGCCCTACGTGCCGACCTGTTTCCGTCAAGGCTAATTCGCCATCACCCCACAGTGCTACATAGCCCTCACCCACCCGCGCACATGCCCAATTGCCCTGTACGACGTATTCATCGAACATGGCGGCGGGAAAATAGGCGTGCGTCAACTCTAGCCCGACGCCTGCCTCCAGCCGATAGAGACAGATCACGGTACGGTCGTGCATCGCGACGCGCGGCAAACGTGCTGACCCCGCCCAGAAATTAGGACGCGCGTTGCCATGCTCTTGGCTGTTGCCCGGATAGGTGGTGAAGATGACGGCTTCTGGGGACAGCGTGGCTTGCCATAGATGCTCTTGAATGCCCATCTCGCCGGGACGATAATCTACTGCCGCCGAGAGCATCCCATCCGGCGTGCGGCGTGTGATGGTGCGCACGTCCCACATGCCCGCTTTCATGTCGAACTGCGGTCTCAGCTCGCCTTTTGAGCGCGCCCGCGTGATGAGCACTTCTGGCAAATCCGCGCCGATAGACTGAATGATCTCCGGTACTTGATACCGATCTGCCATCGCCAACATGCCCAAGGCGCGGGTTTCGCCATTGAACCCTCCCATGCCCCACGCCAACCGTTGCAAGCCGGACGTATTTTCAAAGCGTGCCGATTTTAATCCCGCGACGTAGCAGCGTCCATGCGTACTGCCATGTACCCCGCGAAAGGATTGACAGGCGATCAGGAAAAACAGTTTGTCCAGCAAATCAGTCGCCAGCACGCGGAGGTGCGAACTGTGGGCAAACTCCGTCAGTGCCAACATGGCGAAAGCATCGAGGGTCATGTACGCGTTCGAGTCCCATTCCGAGAAACTCCCTCGCAACCGATGCGTGATCCATGCTTCGATGCGATGTCGTGCGCGTTCTTGCTGCTCACGCCCCGATCTGCCGCTGTTGCTGAAGACGCGGTCAGGCCAGCGCTGCCCCGCTAGATACTGCGTGACATGGAACAAAATTTGATGATTTTCGGTGAAGTAGCACATCGCATCGAGGCCGGGTTCATCGATCCAGTATTTGAAGTTCTGGAAGGCCAACTCGATCTTGGCCTGATCGGCGTCTGTCAGGGCGGGATGCTCATCGAAGCGGTACAGCAGCGCCAGCAAGCCAATCGCGTAGAAATCGGCGCAATCAAAGCGGCTATCCATGAAGTGGCACGCTAACGCAATCGCCTCGGAAGAAATCGTCTTGCGCTTGCCGAGCATGACCGCCGCCATCGAAGTCAAGACATCGTAGGGCATCGCGGCGAGGTGTTCCATCGCCTCTCGACGGCGTTCCTCATACGTGCCATACGGCGCGTGGCTGAAGCGGCTGTCACTCGCCCATAGCTCACGATGCAACATTAAAGGCAAGCCATTGGCAGGACGTACACGCAGAGACAGCGTATTTTCGCCGGGGACGCTTGCCATCGCTGCCGTGATGGCAGGCGTGATCGGCAGTTCGATGGCTACGTCGGGACGCAAGATCATACGGCGCGGCACCGCTGGCAGTTGTTCGGGCGGCACCGCGCCACCGAATTTATCTGGCGTGGGCATGGCGACTTCGATCTCGGCATCAAAGGGCGCTGCATCCGGCACAAGGTTGAGATAACCGGGCAAAGTGGGGAAAGCGAATTGTTTGACACCTATGGCGTCTAGCCCGCGTTCTGCCTGCTGCCAAGCCTCACGATCATACGTACCAATCGGCAAGCTCGGCTGAATATCCGCCGTAGTGGGCAAGCGCAGCCCTAACGCCAAGCGTGCTTCCCGCCAACCTAGCATATCCCCTTGTAGGTAAAGCTCATTGCGACCTGCGATCAGTGTTAATGTGATCGGAATACGCTGCACGGCGACATAACTGAAATGGCTGGCGAAATGCGTTACCAATGCTCCGTTGAGCCATACCCGCGCGGGGCCAATAGTTATCAGCTCGGCGTTCACGGTTTGAACAGCGGCAGAGTCGAGGCACGCGAATAGCCACCCTTGCATCAACGCGGGCGCGAAGTTGAACAAGCTGAAGTCAATTACCCCGTCTTCCTCAGCTTTGGCATAGCGCCATGTCTGCCCCGCAATTCCTTCGCTCTCTGGATAGGGCTGCTGAGTCGGTTTCCACGTGAAGCGCGGCAGTTTTTTGTAGACTCGCTGCTTCAAGGCCGCCGATTCAGGATCGAACGCCCAATAATTGATGACCCAACGCTTGCCACGCCCAAAGGCAGCGCCATCCGGTGGGACGCTCTTCGCCAACGCCGTCAATGGGGTCGTGATCGGGCCGCACGCTAACCAGTGATGAAGTATGCCCGTCTCAGCCAATGGATACTGAACAAAATGCGTCATGCTATCCTCGGATTTGGCACCAGCCGCGATCCACCGTGCTCGTGCCATAAGCGCCGACCTGTACAACCTGAATCATACCACCTGACACAGGCTGTTGAGCATCGGAGTTGGCATGTTCGTGATCGCTGATGCGAGATTTTGCATGGCAAGTTAGACGAGTCGAGTCGTGCATGACGAGCGACTTGGCAGTAGAGATGAGCATAATGCGAAAGGATCATGACCAAATGCGTAGGACGCGATATTTTACGCTAACTGTACCGTGATCTACGGTAATATTGACTCAGTTAATATTCAGGCAAGAAATTTAGGGGTCGCTTTTATGAATGCACCTACGGCAGTCCCAACCAGCCGCGAAGAATGGGAACAGCGCAAAATTACTTATCGCCATATGCTCTGGTCACTGCTCGGTGATCTGCCACCGTTATTCACGCCGCAGGTCGAAACACTCTATATTGAACAGCACGAAGGATATACACTCAGTCACATCCAGTTCGATAATGGCACGGGCGCGATAGTCTACGGATATTTCTTGCTGCCCGATCCATTGCAAACACCAGTCGCGGCGGTGCTGTACCATCATTATCACGGCGGCAAGCACTGGATCGGCAAGGATGAACTGCTGGACGACCCAATCTCAAAACAGCAGCGTGCCATCGCATTAGTAAAAGCGGGTTATGCGGTGTTAGCCATCGATGCGATTGGGTTCGGAGAGCGCCAATATCAAGGCCCCGGCGGCAAGCGTGACGCAGGGGTAGCGACGGAACACGCGTTGGTCAAGCATTTGCTGTGGCACGGCAGCACGCTGTGGGGCATGATGGTGCATGATGATTTGCTGGCGCTGAATTACCTCGTTACGCGTCCGGAGATCGATCCCACACGCATCGCTGCGACGGGAATGAGTCTAGGAGCCTCACGCACGACATGGATCGCCGCGCTCGATGACCGGATTAAGGTTTGCATTCCTGTTGCCCAGATGACGCGCTATCAAGATTACGCTGAACAAGGCGATTACAGCAGCCACGGGTTCTATTACTATGTGCCGGGCATCATCAAAGCGGGCATCGATATGGAGATCATCGCCAGTCTTACCGCGCCGCGCGCCCAACTTGTCTTGATTGGCGATAACGATCCCTTGTCACCGATCAATGGTATCCGCATCGTAGACCAGTTTGCGCAGCAAGTGTACGCACTCTACGACGCGAAAGCTACCTACGAAACGCGTATTTATCCGGGCATCGCACATACCTATACGCCAGAGATGTTGACCGCTATGCTCGACGGACTTAACCGCTACTTGTGAGAACTCAGCAATGACTGCCATCGGTTTTATTGCGCTTGCTCGTCCTACGTTTGATGTCGCCCTCGCTAATCAATTACGCGAACAAGGCTGGCTAACGCTAACCAACGCGGGTTTTCAATTGGTCGGCCCAGATGAATTGGTCATGACAATAGAAGGCGTGGAGCACACCCTGCGCTTGATGAGCATCGTCAGGCCAGAAGTTTTGGTTGTGATGCAAGCGTCTTTTACCGATGCCAGTTTGTTATTGAACCTTGTGGAGATGGCGCGTTTGCCTGTGCTGTTATGGGCAGTGCCCGAAGCGCCCTCTGGTGGCCGGTTGCGGTTGAATTCTTTCGGTGGACTGAACCTCGCGGCGCACAGCTTGAAACGCTTGGGTGCTTACTACGAGGTTGTGTATGCGCTGCCGACTGCCTCGACGGTGGTTGAGAAAGTGCGCACGATGAGCAAGGTCGCCGCCGTGTGCCGTCAACTCTACGGCACTCGTGTCGGACGGATCGGTGACAATGCGGCGGGCTACACCAACGCACTGGTAAATTACGAAGCGCTTCAGATACACCTTGGCATCTCGATTGAACAGATCGAGCTGGGAGAAGTATTCCATGAGGCACGCGCCGCCGATCCGAAACTCGTTGGCCTGCTCACCGAGCAAATGCAGCGCGATCTTGTCGGGCTAGAAGGTGTCGATCAGCGCGCAGTGTTCGGCACCCTGAGCCTGTATGCCGCGCTGCGCAAGCTAGTGGATCGCTACGCAGTTGCGGGGTTGGCAGTGCGGACAGCGCCGGAAGTGTTCACAGAGTTAGCCTGCACGGCGGATGGAGCACTCGCACTGCTCAACAACGAATTTATCCCGTGCAACGCCGATGTAGACGTGAACAACGTGATCACGCAGCTCGTGTTGCAGTGGATCAGCGATAAACCGGCAACGAGCGTAGAAATGGTGCAGTTCGACCATCAGCAGGGCGCGATTTTGTTGTGGCACGCTGGACATGCGCCGTTGTCGATGGCTGATCCGCTGATGCAACCCCGTGCCTCGGTTCATCCACAGCGACAACTGCCGTTGCTGATGGAATTCGCACTCAAGCCGGGGCGCGTTACCCTCGCCCGTCTGAGCGAAACCACCGGCAGTTTCCGATTGGTCATCAGCACGGGCGAAATGCTCCAGATGCCGATGGAAACCATCGGAACCGTGGGGATGCTGCGCCCTGATAGCGGTTGTGAGGCCGTGATGAATACCGTCCTGAGCGAAGGCATTGAACCGCAGTTTGCCCTCACGTATGGCGACCACGCAGAAAGATTGCTGACAATGGCCTCTATGTTAGGGTTAGCCACTTTGCGCTTGTGAGTTCGTCCAAGCCAGTATAAAGAGTCACCCACGACTCCTCTACCATTCGCGATCTATGCCTTGTTGAGAATCGCTTGGCAGTGTTAGCATGTTGTGCATCGACAAATCTGCGTCCCACTCGAATTGAAGTCTCATGAACGATTTGCTAACCGAACAGCAGCAGCGCGATCTCCGACTCGCGCGCTGGTATTACTTCCTGCTCTCTGGCCCCGCGCTAATCGCCCCTTACCTGAACGTTTTTTACACACGGTTGGGGATCACTGGCACGGAAATTGGCACCGTGGCAGCGGTGGGTTCGATTGTCACGCTGATCGTCGCGCCGATCTGGACGGGATTCGGGGAGCGTTGGGCGCGACCTCGGCTGATCTTACAGCTCGCCCTGTTGGTCGTTGCAGCGGGCTATCTCGTGCTGGGGTTGCAACATCACTTCATCGGGATATTGATCACAACAGCATGTTTGGCACTGGGCGCGGCAGCGATTGCGCCGTTTTCCGACATGCTGGCGATGACCATTGCCAGCAGTGTCAAAAAAGGCTTCGGGGATATTCGCGTCCGTGCATCGGCAGGCTGGGTGGTGTTCGGTATCTTTGGCGGGTTGGTGATCGAGCATGTAGAGATGTACTTCATGTTCATCATCACCGCGCTGGCGTATGGGGGAAGTGTCTTGACGCTGCTGCCGATTGGCAGCGCCCATTTCAGCACAAGACACGTTGATAATGCTGATAAGAACGTGCAGTATCAATTTAAAACAGTGCTTGGCAATCTCATGCGTCATCGTCCCTTCATCGGTTTATGCCTGATGTTGGTCGTTGCGGGCTTGACCAACGCGGGCATCCAACAGTTCGAGAATGTTTTCCTCAGCCAGTTGGGAGCTTCCGACGGAATGCTAGGCATCCTGAATGTGTTGGGCGCTGCCGTCGAAGTGCCGTGCATGTTATGGGCAGATCGATTGATGGATCGGCGTATGAGCGCGCATCGAGGGATATTGATTTCGATGCTGATGACGGCGGGCATACGCCTCCTCGTGATGATCGTACCGAGCGTCGGCATGATTGTGGTGGAGCGGGTTATCGGCGGTCTTGCCTACAGTTTGTTTGCGATTGGCTTGATGCGCTTCGTGGTAGCCGAGACGCTGCCGCATGAAACACGCACGGTGTTGGCATTGGTGAATATCACTATTCCCAGCCTGATCAACATGCTTGGGTCCCCACTCGGCGGCGCACTGTATGACTCGATTGGGCCGCGCTGGTTGTATCCGATTTCCGCGCTAGGCTATCTGCTGAGTTGGGTCGCTTTATATTTCACCCGTCCACGCCCCGAAACTGGAGCGCCATCGATCTGACGGATTGCTGTAACAAACATCGCGATTTGCCAGACAATATCTATAAATTGTGGTATATAGAATTTGCTACCATCGGCGGTTGGATGCCGAGAAAGAGATTGTGTTGTGGATGAGACGACGCACCAAGCCGATCCGCTAACCAGTCTGCTGCGAAAAGTGTCTTCGCAAGTGCCAACCTCGAACAGCCCCACTTTCAAGCGTCTGAGCGTGCTGCTCGCAGTAGGGGTATTGGCGCTGTACGTGTACGCGATGCCCTACGCCCACCATGTATGGGAACGCAGCATTTGTAGGCAATTTAGTGCCACCCTCGCGACCTTCTCCATCCCGGTCAACACCTGCGCGACCGTCGCTGTGCTGGCCTTAGACGGTTTGTATATCGCTGTCTTTGCGACAATCGCTGGCATGTTACTCTGGCGTAGAGCGAATGAACGCGTCGCGCTGATCGGGGCGTTAGCGCTGCTTACGTTCGGCGCAGGGACGCCATTTCCGCTGCTCCAGCTCGTCAATGAACAGTCCATGTTCGCTCTGCCTGTCGGGTTCATCACGGCGTTGGGCTTGTGGCTGCTGCTGTTGTTTTTCTACCGTTTTCCAGATGGGCGCTTGGTGCCACGCTGGTTCAAATGGTTGGTGCCCGTCTGGACGCTCACCATAATTGTGATCTGGCTACGTTCGATGAATGCGTCGATTCTTGATTCGCCGCTCAATTTGTATCTAATTCTCGGTTGGTATGCGACGGGCTTAGCGGGGCAGCTCTATCGCTATCGACGAGTGGCTCCGCCCGACCAACGCCAGCAGACTAAATGGGTCGTGTTTGGCATTGTGATTGCCTTGGCGCTGTATATTCCTTCCATTTTGCTCGTGCAGTTCGTTCGTGTCAATGACAGCCCCGGCGGGCTGCTATTCACGTTCGGTGTGTGGGCGCTGCGCTATGCGGCCTTGTTAGTCGTCCCGATCTCCATCGGGCTATCGATTTTGCGCTTCCGGTTGTGGGGCATCGATCTCGTCATTAGCCGCACTGTGGTGATCGGGCTGTTCACGAGCTTGTTAGGCGCAGCCTTTTTCGTCGTTCTGATCGTCGTTGAACAAGTTATCACGATGATGACGGGCGGACAAAACGCGATGGTCGCGGGCGCGGCAGGCACGTTAGCTGTCGCCGCGTTATTCCAGCCGACGCGCCTGTGGATGAAAAAAACGATTGAGCGACGGTTGTATCCGACGCTACTGCGCCGTGCATTGGCCTCGTCGGTCGTGACAGCGCCGATCAACCGATCTGCCGATACCACGGCGGTGTCGCTGATCGGACAGCAGATCGGGCATTACCGTGTTATCAAGGGCATCGGACGCGGCGGGATGGCGGACGTATTTTTGGGGCAGCATACCTCGCTCAACCGTGCGGTCGCGATCAAAGTGCTGACGGTACTGACCGAGGATACCGAAGAACTGCAACAGCGCTTCGAACGTGAAGCAACCGTCATCGCGGGGCTACATCATCCGAACATCGTGCAGTTGTTGGACTATGGCAAATTCGCTAACCACTATTACATGATCATCGAATACGTCGGTGGCCCCGACCTGCACCACTATCTCAAACAACAAGGGGCGCTCCGGCTTGAACAAGCCGCCCCTCTGCTGCATGATATTGCGGCGGCACTGGATTACGCGCACATGCAAGCGATCGTACATCGCGACATCAAGCCGTCCAATATCTTGCTGCGTCCCGAAACCGCGCCGGATGGTTCCACCTGTTACCGCGCGGTGCTAAGCGATTTCGGCCTTGCCAAACTGTTGGAAAGCAAAGAAAGTTTCACGAAATCCGGCACTATCGGCACCTTTGATTACATCGCGCCTGAACAAATCATCAACGCACGCGAGGTGGATCAACGCGCCGATATTTATGCGCTAGGGGTGGTCATCTACCAGATGTTGACAGGTCAGTTGCCATTTAGAGGCGACGGTGGCGTCGCTGATATTCTGTTAGGGCATCTCAACCGCCAAGCGCCCGATCCGCGCACATGGGAGCCGAGCATTCCTGAGCATGTCGCTGAGGCGATCCTGAGAGCACTTGCCAAAGACCCGGCTAACCGTCCGCCCAGCACCGACGCGTTAGTCACCGAGGTGCTACGTATGCAGCAGATTACTTAAGGCAGCGGCCTCGGCATCACTGCATCCAAATCCACACCTTGTTCGTATAATTCGGCAATATGCGCCATGCGCGCGCGGATCAGGTCTTGATCGGGCAGCGTATATTTGTTCAATGCCACGTCCATACTGTTTGGATCACGCTTCGGATCGGGCGGCAGTAGATAGTCGATCAGCACGCCAGAATTTGATAGAAAAAAGGCGTGATTATAGGCTCGCCCAAGGTCAAGATTCGGTACGATGTCATCTGCACCCAAGATCATGTCCAAATTGGGGAATGGCTCATCCACACCAAAACCTTGCCACTGCGTATGGACATTCGGCTTGGTCAGCCCGATGGCGTAGGCTTGTGCGTATGGATCAACCAGATAGCTAGGGCGGGGCAGCAAAGTCGGCGTTTCGTGGCATAACTCGATTTCGTACAGAATCAGCCCTTGTTCAAGCGCCTCACGACGGCGATTCGCATAGGCAAGTCGCTGATCACTATTCAACGGGCTTAAGCACTCGATACGGACGCTTTCAGCCTGCACATCGACTGATGTGTCGATAGGATGAATCACGATGGCGGTCACATCGAAGGGCGTCAACGGCGTATGATCCGCTTTCTGGATCGAATCTACGATTTGCACCTGATAGGATTCAGGCGCACGTTCTTTGAGCTGTACGGCGATTGCGTCAATAAACCGCTCGTGGAAACTGCGCCACAGATGATTAGATGAAAAGGACGATTGCTGCAAACTGAGTAGGTGGGCGTTGGGACCGGGATACTGATTGGTTTTGAACTCAAGCGGCATACTGAAAAATCTCCATTATTATCCCAGTATTCTACACTTTTCTGCGGTTAAATCCATTTTTTCCTGAGCACATCGACTGATCACACCGCTTTGCACATCGTTTTGCGCATTTCAGGTTACATCGCCGCTCAACACTGTGCTGAGTTCGTTTTACTAGACATTTGAGCGCCTTGTTTGGGCATTATTTAGCGACACGGCAGTATGGTAGATACGGGTAACTAGCGCCGCGATTTCTTAGAGAGGCAGCAATGAGCGGGCAGGTTTATATCGGAACATCCGGCTTCAATTACAGCGATTGGAAAGCGGTTTTCTATCCCAAGGGCACGCCCCAGAATCAATGGCTGTCTTTTTATGCGCAACACTATCCCACCGTTGAGATCAACGCGACTTTCTACCGCTATTTTCCGTGTACTAGATCGGACTTGACCTGATACAGGCGACTTAACCGACAGACTCGGTAGCCTTCAAATCCGGCGAATATGATGGTTGGTTGTCACCTTCAAACAGCGCATCCAAGATTTTGGCTTGTGCCAAGTGTTTAGTTTCTCGAAAAGTCTGAAGGGGCGCGCGGTAAACCTCGCATCCTTACCAAAACCCGATGTCAGGTGACTGGCGTCGGGTTTTTTGTTGCCAATCAGCAAGTAAATTCATAACCTGTTCACCTAATGTGGTCGGGTTAGCCATTTCTCGACTTCTGCTTCACCGTTCCAATTGGCATCCAAATTGAAGGATATAACAGCTTCAAGAAATTCTTGTGGCGGTAAATACCTATGCGCCTCAATGTAGTGATAGATTAAGCTTGGCGATGCATAAATAACGCCGGATGACGACGGAAGCCATATCTCACTCATGCCAAGCAGTTTTTTCTGACCCAAATGCTCAAGGTATACGGTGGATTTACTCATATAATCCCTAAAGTCGTCTAGTGATGTAGGTGAATACTTGTCACCAAATGTATCGCGCGCGCAAAAACCACAAATGTGAAAGCCGCGCATTCTATTCACATCAAGATCAGCTAGGAGTATGTCCCGAAGCTTATTCATCACTGCTTCGGGCGTCGCTCCTCGGCTAAATTCATGCTCCGTGTCTAGCCAACCTATTGCACGCAGGTTAGCTGAATCCAAGACGTTCGGGTAGATTGCCATATCTGGAAAGTACATGCTTTTAAAGGCTTTCTAGTCCTCACTCCCCAATGTCGGATTTATCAGTCATTATAAAAACAAGGATTTTGTTAAAATGTTCTGATGAAAATGATCTGATTATGATCGATTCGATCATACAATGATCTGATTGTGCGTGGAATTCAGATCATTTTACTTAATTTTTATTAGCTCAGGAAGGGTCAAATGATCTGAATATGATCTGATTCTTCTGCTCAATTCAGATCATTTCTGCTACGATTCTAAGGAAAAATCTGATTCGGATCATTTGATCGATGATGGTTAATAAGTGGTCAACCATGACCGATTTTGATAGCACATGATATTATCAACGAACATTTGAGTTGAGTCAAGAGTCAATTTTGCGAAATCACACAATTTCTTTTCCCCAACGTTGTTAGCCCGATCCCTTTGTCACAAAAGGCAGCCCTCGTTGGTCTTATCTCGTGAATATCGAATCGATGATGTAACAGGGATACGATCATGCGTAACTGCCTCCACCGCACTTGGCTGCGGCATATGAGATGAACACGGCTATGACCAACTTGAACGCTAACCAATTTGAAGCACACCGCCCGCTGATGTTTTCGATTGCCTACCGGATGTTGGGCAGCGCTACCGAAGCCGAAGACATCGTACAGGAAGCCTATTTGCGCTATCAAGGCACTATCGAGCCTATCGAAGCACCCAAAGCATTTTTAAGCACCATCGTGACGCGCTTATGCCTGAATCAACTGCAATCCGCCAGCAGCCAACGAACCAGTTACATCGGGCCGTGGCTGCCGGAACCGATCCTGACGGAGGCCGATGCGCTGAGCGTGCCTGTCCATCAAGCCGAACTGCACGAATCGCTCTCGTTGGCCTTCCTGACGCTGCTGGAACAACTAACGCCATTGGAACGGGCTGTCTTCCTGCTGCGCGAGGTCTTCGATTACGAATATGCCGACATCGCTGGCATCGTCGGCAAAGAAGAGGCGGCCTGCCGTCAGATGTTCAGCCGCGCCAAGAAGCATATTACCGAGCAGCGCCCGCGCTTCAAGCCGACGCCCGAAGCGCACCGCCATTTGCTTGACACGTTCATCCAAGCCGCCAACACGGGCGAGATGGACGCCTTAATGCAGGTGCTGGCTGAAGATGTCACCTTGTGGGCAGACGGCGGCGGCAAGGCACGCGGCGCGGCGATCCGTCCTCTGCACGGACGCGAAGCCGTCGCGCACTTCGTACTCGCGACCTCGCGTTTCCGCTCTGCCGACTACCACATGGAATATTCCGAGGTGAACGGCGAACTCGCGGTCATTTTACGGGAAGGCAACCAAGCGTTAGTTGTGCTGGCTGTCACGGGCGCAAACGGCTTTGTCACGGAAATCCGCGCCATTGGCAATCCGGACAAATTGAAATGGGTCAGCACGCCAAGCGATACACCACCCGATTCTAGCGAGACACATGAGGCATCAACATGAACCTAGTCATCTTTGGATCAACAGGCGGCATTGGCAAGCATGTCGTGGAACAAGCCCTTGCCGTCGGGCATGTGGTCACAGCAGTCGCCCGACGACCCGACGCCATCACCCTCCGCCATCCGTGTTTGGAAGTCATCAAGGGCGACGTGCTCGATCCCGCGATGGTGATGCAAGCAGTACGCGGCAAGGACGCTGTCGTCTCTGCCATTGGCATCCCCAAAGATGCGGAAACTACGCTGTATTCCGATGGCTTGGCGAATATCCTGCGCGCCATGCAAGCGGCTTCCGTGCGCCGCGTGGTGTGCGTCTCCGCCAGCGGACTCGATCCCGGCCCCTTGTGGCAAAAGGTGATCGCCAAACCGCTGCTAGGGGCAATGTTTAAGGGTATGTACACGGATTTAGGGCGCATGGAAGCCATTGTTCAGCGCAGCAGCCTCGATTGGACGATCATGCGCCCGCCACGCTTGAGCGACGGTACGCATACGAAAATATACAACGTCGGGGTCAATGAGCATCTCAAGCGCTGTTTCATCATCTCCCGCGCCGATGTGGCTGACTGCATCGTGAAGAATCTCGATAACCCCGCACATTTCCGCGCGGTGGTCGAGACGGCCTACTGATTTAGCTGGGGCGTTGTATGCTGTGTGATTCCCCTCTCCGTTCACAAGCAGAGAGGGGAATCATGGTTAAGGCGCGCGGCCTACCCACCCCAAGGGGCGGATTTCCCCACCGAGACGGGCGGTTACATTGCGGATGCCGCCCCCTGATGGCGCGGCGAGATAGACATCGAATGAGCCGTCAGAACCCGACTGGACACCGGCAAACGCAATGTATTTGCCATCCGGTGACCATAACGGATCGCACACACTGGGGCGCGGGTTGGCACGGGTCAAGATTTGCAGCGAATCGTTGAGGATGGTCATGCCGTAGGGACACTGCCCCTTGCGCCCACCGATCACCAGCCGTCTGCCGTCCAGTGACCATGCGGCGGCGAACCCGAAGCGCGGGAATTTGTAATCGGTCAGACGCGCCAGTTCGTTACCGTTTTCGTCACGCACCACGATCACCGTGTCCGTCCCGATCTCTTGATAGACGACCTTGCTGCCATCGGGCGACCACGCATCATTCAGGGCGCTCAAGCCATCTTCGCTTGGCGTCACCTGCTTGGACTCGCCCGAATTGATGTTGACCCACGACAACGAGGAGCCACCTAAGGGTTCGCCCCGCTTGCCGCTGTTGAAGGCAAGGCGATTTGTGTTGATCCAGCGGGGCGGCGAGGTCACCCACGCATCGGAGAGCTTGCGCACTTCGCCTGTTGCAGTGATGTAGAGATACAAGTTGCCACCATCGGGCGGCAGCGCATCTTCGCTGTAGCAGGTTCCGGCAACGTTCGGTTCATAGGTTTTGCACACGTCGCGGTCAGACACGAAGGCAAGCGCTTGACCATCCGGCGACCACACAGGCCAGAAGTCATAGGCCGGACTGGTCGTCAAATTGCGGAAGTTGGAGCCATCCGGGCTGAGGCTGAAGATGTCCATGTCATAGGCGGTGCTCAAGGTGATCGCGATCTGGCGGCTATCCGGCGACCACGCGGGCGGGTTGGCGACCCCGTGCGGACTCAGGTTATCCAGCGCAAACAAGCGCACTTCATAGCCGACTTCCAGACTGAGCAGGTATAGGCCACCGTTGCCTTCGCCGTTCAGGAAATAGGCGATGAACGCGCCGTTGGGCGACCAATACACCGCGTCATCGGTGGAGGCGGGCAAGTCCAACACTTTGATCCGCGTGTTCGGTGTGGCGGGCGAGATCAGATAGACGGTCGCCAGATTGTTGGCGCTGCTCGGTACAGGCGTCGTGCCCGGTGTCGCTGTGCCTGCCGCCGATTGGTCGTTGACGTTGATGAAGGACAGCCACAACTGCCCGATGCTGTTTTTCACGTCGTCGTTGATTGCCACCGTCTGATAGTTATCGAGGGCGATGGCGACGGCGGGCAGTGCAGGCACCGTCGCGGTGGCGGTGGGCGTGTTGCTGGGCGTCAGCGTCGCGGCTAGGGTTGGCGTTGGCGTGATGGTTGAGGTCGCCGCTACGGTTGGCGTGTGAGATGGGGTCGCTGTGACGGCGGGCGTATTCGTTGCCTCTGGTGTAGCGGTTTCCGTCTCGGTGGCTGTTGCCGTCGGTGGGAGCGTTGGCTGCACACTGCCCAGATTACAGGCGCTGGTGACTAGCCACGCGGCAAACAACGGCACTATCAGTTTACGTACGGATCGCTTCATCAACGCTTCCATCCACCCTATCACATCATTTGTTCAGAATATAAAACGAACCGCGCTTTTCGCCACGCTTGAGCAGCAGCCCTTTGCTGACTAAATCAGCCAGATCGCGCCGAATCGTTTCCGAATGCACATTGGGGAACATCTCTTGCAGGTCGCCATTGGTGATCCGGGCGTTGCCATCGCGCCGCAGGAATTCGAGCGCGGCTTCTTGACGCGGCGTGAGTATAACGTTGGGATCGGCGGTTGTAAGCGACGTTTCTGGTACGTTTGCCCCACTGTTGAAGAGAGTGGCGCGGAACCCGCCTGCTGTCTCGGTGAACTCTGGCGCGGGCAGATCATGCGCCGCCATCAAGCTGATGATGCGGTCAACGCCGTAGCCAAGCCGTTCGATGAAGCCCATGTCGGAGAGCACCTGCACCACCGCTGGATTGCGGGAGAAGCGCTCGTCCACGATGTTATCGAGCGTGACTTGCCCCGCCAGCTTGCCGGGGCTGGTGACTTCCAGCCGATCCGCGAAGATGAACAGGCGGATGTCGTCACCCTGCACGCTGTAATCGCGGTGAGAGACGGCGTTGACGATGAGTTCACGCGCCGCCTCCATTGGATACTCGATCTGCTCGTCGCGTTCCATCGTCGCGCCCAAGCGCACATTGCGCCGAAGTTGGTCGAGCAAGAAGGTTTCTGCGCGGCGAATCTGGGCGGGCAGTGAGCCGCCGATGTCTTGCCGCGTGAAGGTATCACTCATGGTCACGCCCGCGAACCGCACTGCCGTAATGCGCGCACCACGCAAGAAGCGCTGAGGATCATTGCCGAACAATAGAATCCCTGCGTGAGTCGGAACATAGCGCGTGCCGCTCTTGACCAGACAGCCACGCCGCACCAGCAGATCACGCGGGGATTCGCGGCGGGTGCTGATCTTGGCGGCATACTGGTCGATGGCAGCCCAATCCAGATCATCGACGTTGGCATCACGCGTCGGCTCTTCTTCGTAGCTGACCTCGCCACGCTCGATCAGCAATCGGCGCAGTTCACGGGGCGAGATGGGGCGGTTCAGATTGCCCTCGCGCAGTAGATAACGCCCATCCAGCGCAAAGACTTTGGACAGGTCGGGCGGAATGGTAACGGCGATCTGGCGTCCCGCGACCGGACGCGGTTTCGGCAAATTCAAGGTCGGAATAACCATCAGCGAGGCTTCTAGCACGCGGTCGATGGCATCATCGACGGATACATCGTCCAATGACAACAGCAGCGTGCCACCACGTCCATTCGCCAGCGCTACCAACGTAGCTGCGAGATCGGTGAGCGTGGCGCGGGCAGGTAAACTGGCGGTTGCGGTATTCATACGTCTATCGCCACCTCATCTGGGCGCTTGGGCAAGCCACAACAGGATGATGGGTATCCGAACTGACGGTACATATTACCGCCCTGTGCCACCGGTGGCGCTGTCAACACTGACAGCAACCTGTGACGCTACTGGCGTCGTTGTTGACTTGCTCGCTGGCTTGCGCGTGAGCCTAGTTTTGGTTTTGCGCGGCGCGCCCGGTCTGCGCTTGGCGGGAGCGAGCACGACATCCAATACTTCTTGCATCTCGGTGACGTAGATGATCTCCATTTCGTTGACGATCTTCTTAGGGATTTCAACTACGTCTTTGCGGTTGCGTTCCGGCATGATGATCTTACGCAAGCCTGTGCGGTAAGCCGCCGTCAGTTTCTCCTTGATGCCACCGACGGGCAAGACCTTGCCACGCAGCGTGATCTCGCCCGTCATGGCGATCTTGCTGTGGATCGGGCGCTTGGTGAGCGCGGAAATCATCGCCGCCGCCAGCGTGATACCTGCAGAGGGGCCATCTTTGGGAATGCCGCCTTCGGGAAGGTGAACGTGAATGTCATTTTTCTCGAAGATCGAGGGCTTCAGTCCTAACTGCGCGGCCTGACTGCGGGCATAACTGTGCGCTGCCTGTGCGGATTCTTGCATGACTTCGCCAAGCTGCCCCGTAAAGGTGATGTTGCCCTTCCCCGGCAGCAGCATAACCTCAACGATGAGTACGTCACCGCCGCCCTCGGTGTAGGCCACGCCCGTCGCCAGCCCGACCTGATCTTTGTCCTCGATGCGCTCTTGCAGGAACTGCGCGGGGCCGAGATACTCCGCCAACTGCGCCGCCGTCACACGTTTGTGGAACTTCTGATTGGCGGCGATCTTGCGCGCCAGTTTGCGACAGACGTTGGCGATCTCGCGCTCGAAGTTGCGCACGCCCGCCTCATAGGTATATTCGCGGACGATCATACGCAGCGCATCTTCTTCAAAGACGATGTGCTTCTTTTCCAAGCCGTGCTCTTCGAGCTTGCGGGGAATCAGGAATTGATGGGCGATGACGAGCTTCTCTTCCTCGATGTAACCGTTGAATTCGATCACTTCCAAGCGATCTAGCAGCGCAGGCGGCACGGGATCGAGCGAATTGGCGGTGGTGATGAACATCACCTTCGACAGATCGTAGGAGACTTCGAGATAGTGATCGGAGTAGGCGTTATTCTGCTCAGGATCGAGCACTTCGAGCAACGCGGCGGCGGGATCGCCCCGGAAGTCGTGACCGAGCTTGTCGATCTCATCCAGCATAAAGACGGGATTGATGGTACCCGCGCGGCGCATGGTCTGGAGGATGCGTCCCGGCAGCGCGCCGATATACGTCCGACGATGACCACGAATCTCGGCTTCATCGCGCACGCCGCCGAGGCTGACACGCACAAATTCACGCCCTAGCGCTTTGGCGATGCTGCGCCCCAACGAGGTTTTGCCCGTGCCGGGGGGGCCGACGAAGCACAGGATCGGGCTTTTCATCTTGTCCGCCGCCAGTTTGCGCACGGCGATATGTTCCAGAATGCGATCTTTGGCTTTGGGCAGGCCGAAATGCTCGGCGTCCAGCACTTTGGCGGCATTGTCAACATCAAGGTTGTCTTCGGAGGCTTTGCCCCATGGCAGCTCGATCAACCAATCAAGGTAGGTGCGGATGATGCCGACTTCGGGAGCCATCGAGGGCATCATGGTCAGGCGGGCTAGTTCTTTGTTGGCCTTATCCTGCACTTCCTTGGGCATGGAAGACTGCTCGATCTTGTCGCGCAGTTCGGTCAGCTCTTGTTGGAAGATGTCGATCTCACCGAGTTCGCTCTGGATCGCCCGCATTTGTTCGCGCAGATAGACTTCGCGCTGCCCGCGATTGACTTCCTGCTGCACCTGCGCGTTAATCTGTTCCTCGATCTCAAGGACATCGAGTTCGTAGCCGAGCAGGACGCTGATCCGTTGCAAACGCTGCATCGGATTGAGCATTTCGAGCAGGCTCTGGCGCTCGTCCATCTTGATGTCGAGCGTGGAGGCAATGAGGTCAGCCAACCAACCCGGATCATCAATGTTCATGGCGTAGATGTACGACTCTTCGGACAGGTTGGGGTTGAGGCTGATACATTTGTCGAAGAGGGTGAGCACGGCACGGCGGAGGCCATCGGCTTCGCGCGTTTTGACGGGCGGTTCGGTAAGCGGTCGGGCTTTGACGCGGAGATAAGGCGTACTCTGGATCACGCTGACGATTTCGATGCGGCGGCGACCTTGCACCAAGACGCTGGTGCTGCCATCGGGCATCCGCATGGGGCGACCCATCGCCATCTCGGTACCGATGTGGAACATATCCTCGGCTTGTGGATCGGACTGGTTGATGTCGCGCTGGGCGACGCCGATGACCGTCTCGCCATTGGCTTGTGCCGCCATCAGTGCAGCCAGTGAGCGATCCCGCCCGATGAACAGCGGCGTGACCATGTTTGGATAAAGCACAAACTCTCGCAAGGGAATCACGGCACATTCGATGAAGCCGTCTTTATCGAGCTTGGCATTCTGGATATTGTAAAAGTCGTTCATTCCCGGAATTTGCATAGGTTTGGTATCCATAGTTCAGTTCATCAGGTAGGCAGCACGCCTAGTAACGTGTAATGGTTAAGGTAGAAAACAACTAACGATTGGCTTGCATCGCTTGCACTGCCGCTTCATCGAGATAGGCGGCGCGGGCGGGTGACAGACCCAAGACGTTGCGCATTTCCCCGACCACGAACAGGCTGCCTGTCACGCAGATCAGGTCGTTGGGCTGCACAAGGCTCTCCGCGAAGTGCAGCGCATCCGACGCATCGGGTAGCTGCATGATGTCGTGTTCGTAGCCGCTGAGACGCGCGAATTCCGCCAATTGGTCGGTGCTGAAGGCGCGCGGCGTCATGGCTTGCGTTAGCACGAGATGGCTGGTGATGGGCAGCAGTTCGCGGAACATGCCGCTGACATCTTTGTCGCTGGACGCGCCGAAAACCAGTACGATTTTGCCTCTGGGCAATACTGGAAAGATGCTCGTCAGGGCTTCGCGCAGGCGGAGCGCCGACTCGGCGTTATGGGCGGCATCGAGCACCAACCACGGCGTACGACGCACAACTTCCAAGCGGGCAGGCCAGTTGGCAGCACGTAAGCCTGCATCGATGGCGCGGTCACTGATCGCGATGCCTGCCGCTTGCACGTGGCGTAGGGCAGCCAGTGCCACCGCCGCGTTCAAGGCTTGATGCGCACCAAGCAGCGGAGTCCAATACCGGCGCGGTGGTTCGCCCACGGCATTGGCAGTTAGCCACTGACCGTTGACATCGCCGTCACCGACAGCGTATTCGAAATCGCGCCCGACCAAGGTTAAGGGCGATCCACGCTCGGCGGCGATGTTTTCCAGCACTTCGCGCCCTTCGTCTTTTTGGGGCGCGCTGACGACCGGATAGCCGGGCTTGATGATGCCGCCCTTTTCGAAGGCGATCTCCGCCAGCGTGTTGCCGAGCAGGTACATGTGGTCGTAGCTGAGGCTGGTGATGACCGAGACGAGCGGTTTGTGAATGACGTTGGTGGCATCCAGACGCCCGCCCAAGCCGACCTCGATCACGGCAATATCGACCTTAGATTCGGCAAAGTATAGGAAGGCAAGCGCCGTGATGACTTCCCACCACGTGAGGCCGGGAATGGCGTTAACATGCGGTTGAAGGCGCTCCACGAGGGCGGCGAGTGTCTCACGCTCGATCAATTCGCCGTTGATGCGGAAGCGCTCACGGAAGTCTTGCAGATTCGGGCTGGAATAGAGGCCGACGCGCAGCCCTTGCGCTTGTAGGACGCTGGCGCACATGGCACTGACCGAGCCTTTGCCCTTCGTCCCCGTGACGTGAATGATGGGATAGGTCTCTTGCGGATCGCCAAGCAGCGCTAATAGTTGGCGCGGACGCTCAAGGCTGATCACGTCCGGTGTGTAGCGATCCGGGCGCTTGATTTCGTAATTGATCAGGCTATACAGGTAATCAAGCGCTTCATCGTAATTGAGTGTCATCCCGCCGCCGTTCGCTACTCATGGTTACATGGTGGAGACAAATCTTACTTGGTTTACCCACGATCTTCAAGTTAGAATGCCGCTAGATATTTTGACATCTGTACGTAAAATGTTCCCCCGATCCGGCGGGTTGGACGGTTGGTGAAGTCGGAATGATCCCTGCCATGATCCCATCCGCTACAGAGAGCTGGATCATGGTAGTGCTAAGTGCCAAGTGCCGCGTGGTAAGCAAAGGCGAAGGGCGAGTCGTGATGCAGGGATAGGCTGATGTGGGCGCTGGTCTAGAATGCGGCATCGATTGAATAACTTTCGCTGATGAACGGGATGAAGCCCTGTTAACCCTGTTTTATCAGGCAAATTACAGGTGTGCCGATTTCCTCTGCTCAATGAGCCGTCCCGAACCGGAAAAGATCAGGGCGATAACAGGGCTTAACAGGGAAAAACAGGGCGACGAACACAGTGGCTGAGTTGCAATGCGTTCGCGTGCAATGTTGATGGCGAAACTCTGATTTGCCTGATCCGCCTGATATAACAGGCGATTTCAGGCATTTGATCAAATTTCTACTTAAATGAACTCTTGTGAACCGATCAGATCAGGCAATTAACAGGCCGGAACAGGCAAAAACAGGCGGCATTGTTAGAAGTTTACGGATGAGCATTCGGACTGCTGTGAATTAGGAGTGGAACATCAGACGCAATGCATCCATCAATCACAGAGTGAATGCATTCTATCAGAACGCATGAGTGGAGTCAAGGGGCAGTTTTGGAGGATTTTTACAACACTGAGAGATGAGGTTACACCAGCTGCAGGTAGACTCTCAGGCTTATCCGTACAAGCCACGCAGGTTCCTGAGTGCCGGACTACTATCCAAAGCATATACATTTGTTAAATCGGCACAGCATATTCTAGATTATTATACATACTCAGGTAACTGGAATGTCACTGCTGTTCATCACTGCCTCTGTGGTCAAGCATGATCCGGTCATCATTTTGATGAAGATACCTTGATTACACCGTTTAGCCTCATGGAGAAGTTCTATGTCCGTCGTACCAATCGTTGACAATGAGTACATCACTGTTCAGTATCTAGCCGACAAGAAGATCATCTATCACGTCGTCCATAAGCCAATTGCGGATCAACCACTCCAAGCCGCGTTGAATGCTGGCAGTGACGCACTCAAAAAGAATGGGGCGCATAAGTGGCTTTCGGATGACCGCAAAAACGGCCCGCTGTCGCCTGAACAACTGGAATGGGGATTAAGGGATTGGAATCCCCGCACCATTGCGGCAGGTTGGAAATATTGGGCCAATATCGTCCCCGAGGAAATGGCGGCGGCTGGAACCCTTGCACCCCTGATGGATGCGTTATTCGAACAGGGTCTGCGCATGATGGTATTCACCGATGTTGATAAAGCTAGGCAATGGTTGGATAGTTTCGAGGACTAATCATTCAGCGCTGGACGCGTGTCAATGGATACGCGTTATCGTTTGCGAAAAGAAAACGGCCTTGTGTGGAAGCCCCACGCAAGGCCGTTTTAATTATCGGTTATAGCAGCGGAGGTTTGAGGTCGTTGTATGCGCGTTTCCCCGATCGCGGCGTTCCCAACTGACGGGAGACTAGCCAAGGCGTATGCATTTGTTAAATCGGAATAGTATATTCTAGCTTATCATATACATATCGGTAACTAGAATGTCATCGCCGTCCATAACAACTCGATGTCGTTGTTTTATCTTTATGGAGTATTTCTATGTCTGCCATTTCCATCGTTGACAATGAGTACATTACGGTTCAATACTGGTCTGACAAGAAGATCATCTCGCACGTTGTGCATCAACCGATTGCGGATGAACCACTCAAGGCGGCACTGAATGCCGGTACTGAGGCGCTCAAGAAGTACGGGGCACACAAATGGTTGTCGGATGATCGCAAGAACGGCCCGCTGTCACCCGAAATGTTGGAATGGGGATTCACAGATTGGGACGTACGCACCATCAAGGCTGGCTGGAAATACTGGGCTAATGTTGTGCCGGAAGATTTAGCGGCGGCTGGTACGCTCGCCCCCGTCATGGATACCCTGTTCGAAATGGGGCTGCGTATGATGGTGTTCACCGATGTGGAAAAAGCGACTCAGTGGCTTGACAGTCTAGAGGGTTAGCGTTTATCTGGTAGTGAACATCGACTGCACTCGATGCAGTGCGGGCAACGCTTGAAGACTGTGAGGCTGTGGTCTTCGTTGCGAGGTAACAATCGTATATCGATGACCAGAATGTCATCGTGGTCAATTAGCGCACCAAGCGTCAAGTTTGGTATCAGCCATCGGCACGATTCTCGATTCCGCTGTTTCGCGATAGGGGGATTCTATGTCTGCCATTTCCATCGTTGAGAATGAGTACATTACGCTTCAGTACTTGCCTGATAAGAAGATCATCGCTCACGTCGTCCATAAGCCGATTGGGGATAAACCGCTCCAAGACGCGTTGAATGCTGGCACTGAAGCGCTCAAAAAGTATGGGGCGTGTAAGTGGCTGTCGGATGACCGCAAGAATGGGCCACTTTCGCCAGAACAGTTACAGTGGGCATTCAATGATTGGAATCCTCGCACGATTAAGGCTGGCTGGAAATTCTGGGCCAATGTTGTGCCGGAAGACTTGGCGGCGGCGGGTACGCTTGCGCCCGTGATGGACGCACTGTTCGAAATGGGGTTGCGCATGATGGTGTTCACCGATGTGGAAAAAGCGACTCAGTGGCTTGATAGCCTAGAGGGTTAGTCGTCAATACTGAACGCGTGCCAAGCGAGTTCAAGCACGGTAGCAAAACGTTTTTGCCTGCGAAAAGAAAACGGCCTTGCGTGGGTTTCACGTAAGGCCGTTTTGATGTTAACTAACGCAGTCCGAAACTAGGAAGCAGGTGTTGCGGTGGGCGACGGTCCCGGCGTGATCGAGGCCGCGATGTCGTTCTGTTCGGTCAGATTCTTCAGCTCGGCAATGTTGTAGAGGCGACCATCTTTGGTGACGGTCACATACAGCGTGCTGATCCAACCCTCGGTATTATTGAAGCTGACATTGAGCCAATTGCCATCGCCGTTGCGACCGAGCACAGAAAGCTGTGTACCAGCGGGGATCAGGCCAAGCGATTCGGCGGTGGCGTCGGGCGTGCGGCGCAGTTGCAGGTTCGAACCGGGGTTGACCTTATCGATGGTCGCGATCACGCCGGGTTTGGCGGTGGGCGCGGCGACGACGACGCTACCAGCGGTCGTACCGGGCTGCGGATTATCGGTGGCGGGCAGTTCCTTGATGTCGAACGTGCGCCCCTTGAAGGTCATGGTGATGAAGGTGGAGATCACCCAGCCTTCGACCGTGCCTTCGGTGGTCTGGTAGCGGATGTACAGCCACACCGTATCCGGCTGACCTTCAATCTTGACCGTCGTCTGTTGGAGGACGACGACCTGCGCACCGGAATCGAGCAGCGTGAGCGATTCGCCTTGCGGACTCGGTGTGCGGCGCACTTGCAGACGCACACCGGGATCGACCACCACGGTGCCGATGACGTTGTTGACATCGAGCGCGATGGGCGTGGCGAGATTGCTGTTGACGATGCCGAATTGATTTTCGGGGATCAGCGGGAATTCGAAGATGGTCTTGACCGTCGCTACCGCGAGGCCATCGCGCGTGATACGCAGATACTGCGCCTTCGTCCAGCCCGTGATCTCACCGCCGTCAGCGGTTTTCCACGTGACGAAGACCCAGACTTGATCGAGCGTCACGCCTTCGAAATTGAGGGTGGCGGTGGGCGCAACGGTTGACGTAACGTTGGCGGCTTCAGGCGGCGGGACAGGGCCTTTGACGCCTTCGATGATCAGCAGCGTGCCGCTCGGCGCTAAGGCCAAGGTACGCGCATCATCCTTCGGGTACTCGCGAATCTTCAGGTTGACGCCGGGATCGGTGTTAACTTCACCGAAGATACCCTCGCTGGTGTCAAGCGGCGCGGGGCCAGCCGGAGTCGCCGTCGCGATGACGACAGGCACATCGGTGGGCGCGGCGACAGGAGCTTCTGTCGGGATGGCGGTCGGTTCGACGGGAACGGGCGTCGCCGGCACGGCAGTGGGCTGCTGTGCCGAGATCGCCGCGACGGTGGCCGCGACTGCCGTGCCTACGATCTGATCACCCGTCAGGGTTGGCTCTTGCGCTATCGCTGGCGCAGTCGGCGTGGCTGCAACAGATTCCACGATCTCGGTAGGCGTGGCTGCGATGACCACGGCTGCATCGCTGGTCGGGCTGGCGACTTCAGCGACGGCGGCTTCGGTGGCGGTGGGTGGTTGGGCGACAGTTTGCGGCTCCAACGGATTGGTCGGCACGCTGCCAATCGATTCGTTCAGGCTGGTGGGCGCGAACAGAATGACAGGCTTTTCCTTCGTGCCAGCAACGACGACATCATAGAGCACGCCGCCGGAGAAGGTCTGCGGCCCCGACGCGGCAATCGCCGGATCGTCCACCGAGACATTGACGAACGAATTGATGGCGGGCACTTCGACGCCTGCCGCCGCTGTGGGATCGTTCGAGCTGATGGTAGTCGAGCCGATTTGCAGCGTGGCGACACCGCTGCCCGTCGCGTTGATGAGGTGAATGCGGGCGGTGGTCGGCGCGAGCGGCGAGGTGTTGTCGCTCCCGATCACTGCGCCGGAAGCCGTGCCGATTCCAGAGATGATGAAGGTTTGCGCCTTGATAGTGCTGAAATCGACTTCGCTTGTGAGCAGCGCGTCACCTGTCGCTGGCGAACCAGCGGCGCGGACGGTGATGGTTTCCTTCTGACCGGGCACGGCAACATGATCCGTGAACGCGCCGAAGGCCAGACCGGGGACAACAAGCGTGTCACCGACGTAAACATCGACGGCGGGTGCGTCGGCGTTGGCGTGAACTACGCGCAACATCCCGCTGGCGGAGTCTTCCGACGCGATGGGCGCAGACAGGAGCAGCGTCGAGATGGGCGGCTGTCCACTGGAAGAACCGAGGATCACGACGGTGTTATGCGTGCCCGCGACCAACGAGACATTGGTCTTGGTGATGGCTTGATCAGCGTTCTGATCGGGCGGGACAACGGCGACTTCCGAGGCAAACGCTGGAATATCGACCGAGCCGTAAGGTTGACCATAGGCCAACTGCGTGACCAGCACCTGCGCTTGCGAGGTTTCGAGCAGATCGACCGGATCGGCACCTTCGACAGCGTGAATCGCCGTGAAGCGTGCCTTGCCCGCGCCGATGGGCACGAGTTCGTCTTCGTATTCGGTGGCGACAACGGCTTGTGTGCCACTCAGGACGACCGTTTTGGCTTGCCCCGCGTTGAGTGTGACGGTGGCGGGCAGTAATTCGGTGGTGGTGCCGGTGGCACGCACGGAAATCTTTTGCTCACCCGCCGCGCTGAGTAAGTAATGGGTAGCGCTGGCAAAAGCTAAGTTGATGGCGGCTGGTTCGCCATTGACAAAAATATCGACAGCGCCCGCGCCGGGGACGGCATGGACGAATCGGATGCGCCCATTCGCTGCTTGCGCCGCCGTGCGGAAGGGCACGGACAACGCCAATGCGGCGACCATGACGACGACCAACGCCGTCACTACGCGCCGTAGTTGAGAACCTAAAGAAAGCATCATCTATCTCACTCCTTCAAGCGATTTCCCCGCAGTGAACTCCCATAAGGAGGTGGATGAGCGTAACATCACGTCACATCGCCCATACTAGCGAAAAATGAGGAGTCGAGCGGGGCTGACTCCTCTAGTAAGCTGCCGATCCGCAGGATCGGCGCAGCGCAAATTCGGATTAGGTGCCTTCTTGCCACTGATTCAGGTAGTGATCCTGTTCAGCGGTCAGCTTGTCAAACTTGATGCCCATCGCCTCAAGTTTGAGCGAGGCAATTTCTTGATCGACTTCGGCAGGCAGGCTGTACACGGTGTGTTCCAGCTTGTCGGCGTTGCGCACCATGAAGACCGCCGCCAAGGCTTGGTTGGCGAAGCTCATGTCCATGACGCTGGCGGGGTGGCCTTCCGCCGCCGCGAGGTTGATCAGACGCCCCTGACCGAGCAGGTTGATGGTGCGACCATCCTTGGTGCGGTACTGTTCGACGAATTCGCGCACCTGCTTGGGCTTGCCGATGGACATCTCTTCGAGGGCAGGAATGTTGATCTCGACGTTGAAGTGACCGGAGTTGGCAACCAACGCGCCGGACTTCATGGCTTCGAAGTGGTGCTTATCGAGCACATTGACATCGCCCGTGACGGTGACGAAAATGTCACCGATTTTGGCGGCTTCCAGCATCGGCATGACTTGGAACCCATCCATGACGGCTTCCAGCGCCTTGACCGGATCGACTTCGGTGACGACGACATGGGCACCCATGCCACGCGCACGGCTGGCGAGACCACGCCCGCACCAGCCGTAACCCGCCACCACGAAGGTGCGCCCCGCCAATAGGATGTTGGTAGCGCGGACGATGCCGTCGATGGTGGATTGACCCGTGCCGTAACGGTTGTCAAACATGTGCTTGGTGTTGCTATCGTTGACCGCGAGCACGGGGAACATCAGCGCCTTATCCGCCGCCATCGCGCGGAGACGGATGACGCCGGTAGTGGTTTCTTCGGTACCACCGACGACATCATTGAGTAGCTCGCGGCGGTTCTTGTGGAGTTCGCCAACGAGGTCAGCGCCGTCATCCATCGTAATCTGCGGTTTATGATCGAGCGCCTTCTGGATGTGGCTGAAATAGGTATCGCGGTCTTCGCCCTTGATGGCGTACACGGGAATTTCGTAGTGATGCACCAGCGAGGCCGCCACGTCATCTTGCGTGGAGAGCGGATTCGACGCGCAGATCACCAGATCGGCACCGCCCGCTTGCAGAGTCGCCAACAAATTAGCGGTCTCCGTTGTGACGTGTAAACAGGCCGACATGCGCAGCCCTTTGAGCGGCTGCTCTTTGGCGAACCGTTCCTTGATCTGGCGCAGCACGGGCATTTCTTGCTCGGCCCAATCGATACGATATTTGCCGCCGGGGGCCAAATTGGGGTCAGCAACGTGAAACTCTTTGTTAGCTACAGTCATGAATACTCCCTATCTCGCTGATAAATCCGTGCGATTGTACACTTGCCGCGTGAGTCCACTTGTGTTTTCCAGACCACCCCGACAATGACACACCCCATTACTCTGGGGACAACACGGCGTGAAATTATACCAGACCGCCCTAAGCATTTACCAATTGAGGCTAAGTGGCGTAGCTTAGGCGTAGGGTGTGCTAGACTAATAATATCCACGATTGACAAAGGGCACGGAGGTTGCATGACCGATCTGACGGGTAGACGCGTTGGTCAATACGCGATCGTGAGTCTGCTGGGACAAGGCGGCATGGCTTCCGTGTATCGCGCGCGACAGCTCAACATTGAGCGTAATGTGGCGGTCAAAGTGATCAAGCCTGATCTGGTAGCGAAAACTGAACTGCTTGCCCGATTTGACCGCGAAGCCCAGACTATCGCCTCGTTGAGCCATCCGCACATCGTCAAGTTGTTCGATTATGGGCAGCAAGATGGCGTGGTGTACTTTGTGATGGAGTTGATGGAGGGCGGCAGTCTGGCGGATTATCTCGCCAAGGGGACGCCACCGCTGGAACGCGTAGATCGGCTACTCGACCAGATCGGCTCGGCGCTGTCGTACGCGCATCAACAGGGCATCATCCACCGCGACTTGAAGCCGCAAAATGTCTTGCTAGATAAAAACGGCAACGCGATCCTGACCGATTTCGGGATCGCGCATTTGCTGACCGCCAACACAATGCTCACGCAGAACGGCGAAACAGTCGGCACGCCAGCATATATGCCACCGGAACAGTGGCAGAGCCGTCCGCTCGACTTGCGGGCGGATATTTACGCGCTCGGCGTGATTCTGTTCGAGATGCTCAGTGGTCAGCATCCGTTCAACGGGGATACGCCGTTCCAGATTATGCATAAGCATCTATACGAACCGCTGCCCTCGCTTAAAGCTGCCCGACCGGAACTGCCAATCAGCATGGAAAATGTGCTGAATCGGGCGTTGGCGAAACAGCCGCAGGATCGGTTCGAGTCCGTGGATGCGCTGTTGACGGCGTATCATCAGGCACGCAACGGGATGGCAGTGGACGCGCCGACTACGGCGATTGCCCCGATTGAGCTGGTTACCATCTCCGGGCAAAATGCGACCGATACGGCTACCGAACACAACCTGAGTACCAATGTCGCCGCACCGATCACTAAACCGGGTATACCTACTGATCCCCGACAGAAGCTCAAGCAGCCGGTTAGCGTGCGGCGGGGCTGGCTGCTCATGGGGAGCGCTGTCATTGTCGTGCTGGCGGCAGTATTGATCGTGTTGGCGACACGGGGCACGAACACAACTACGCCGCCAACCAGCGTTCCCGGCAGCAACGTACTTACGCAAGTGCAGCCCGTAGACGCGGGCGAGTACATGATCTTGGTGGCAGACATTGAGCAGCTCGATTCGAGTTCGCAAGATGTGACGCGGTTCATCGTCAATAATCTGAAAGACGCCTTCGAGACCAGCGTGCCGTTTTCCAATTTGCGCGTGCGTGCGCTGTCACAGGTGGTTCGCTCGGCACAGGAGGCCACCGGAGCCGCCAAAATACAGGCCGCCGCTATCGTGATCTGGGGCAACACCAGCGCTGGCAGCACTGATCTGCACGTGCAGGTGGGCGACCTCTCCCGTTTTTCGCATAATCAGTGCCCTGAAGATGTGCTGCGACGCAGCAGCGACGTGCGCTTGCGACTGACCGACCCACGCTTGCAATCAGCCTCGATCTCGACACTGTTCACGCTGGTCATGGCACAAGTATGCGCGGGCGACGGTTTCGAGATTATGCGCCTCTACTCGATCCTCGATGCGCTGCGCGGGACGACGATGGGCGAACTTACTGGCGTAGGGACGGCGACACGACTGCATCAAGCGCTGGCCTTCTACCAGACCGACACCAAACGCTCGACAGACGCGTTGAGCGACATTATCGAGAGCGATCCGGGTAACCCGATCCTGTACGTGACCAGAGCCGCGACTTACCAGCGGTTGGGACAGTACGAAATTGCCCGTCAGGACATCGAAACGGCGTCCAAGTTAGGAGCCACCGCATGGCGTTCCAGTGCGTGGGCATCGCCTGTGTATCTTCAGATGTTCCAGACCTTCGCGCAACAAGATTACAAAAGCACGATTAGTGTTGTTAACAAGATCATCCAGATGCGCCCTGACGATTGGTTTGCCTACTCCGTGCGCGGGGCAACCGCTTATTTGCAGCGCGACTTTGATCCGGCTGCCGCCGATCTGGACAAGGCGATTAAGCTAGGCGCACCCGTCAACCTGCCTTATATGCTCGGTTCGGTGATCGCGCTGCGGCAGGGACGCATTGCCGAGGCACGCAGCATGGTGCTGACGGTGATCGACAAATTCCCTGATCCGGCGCTGGTCATGCGCATTATGCGCAGTTTTTACGGGGATTCGGCGGCGGGCATTGTATTCGGGCCGCTGCTATCCGGCGGGATGAACGCCTTTTTAGGGCAGTATGACCGCGCGATCAGTGAGGCTGATAGAGGTCTCACGATGCTGCCCAATAACCCCGAACTGTACTTGATTAAGGGCTTTGCGTACTGCAACCTAGATAGACCTGCCGACGCAGAAGCGGCGTATAGCAAGGGGATCGAGGTTGACCCGACATTGGGTTTGTTGTACTTGCTGCGCAGTGAAGCCCGCCGTTCACAGGGAAATTTGATCGGGATGACGGCCGATCTGAAGACCATCGCTGATATGAAGCTTGGCGCGGAGTTCGATCAATTGGTCGCGGATGGCGTCGCGTTCAGGGCGAGCTGTGAGAACTTCTTCACGCAAGCGATGGGCACGCCGAGCGCGAACGCCACACCATAAGGGCGATGGGGAACTACAAACCCACAGTATGAACAACTGTGGGTTTGGTCATTTCAGTCTACTTCGAGATAGCGCAGCAATGAGGCCAAGGTTCCGAGTGATGTCACTATTGCTTGTACAGAGTTTGATTGTAACAACCAAGCGATGCTACAGATAGTTGCTGCGATCTGTAATAGCAGTACCAGATTTCGGCGTACACGTTGTGACATTGAGGGCATTTTCTAGCTCCTATGGATACTCTGTCTCCATCTTTCTACTCATTGCGAATGAGCAAACAGCAATCCACATAATCACACCGTTTGAAACACGAAATCTATACTTAAGCTATATTCACAATCTGGGTTTCTCCATTCTACTAGCGTGAATATGCGTTAATGAGAACTATCCTGAATTGCTTGGTACAGTATACGAAATGTCTCATCCCTTATATAAGGATAAGTCAACAATTCAGCGCGCTACACGAAGCACTGAATTATCATACGGATATCAATGAGGCTGCATTTGAAGTGAGGAAACAATTTGGCTTGTCCTTTATTTATGACTGACTCAATTTCCTCTTGAGAAATGTAAGCCCAATCAGCCAGTACATCGATAGGTTCTCCATCTAGGAATTTCTTTAGGAGGATTCTCTCTAGGGCTGTGTCCATTTCGTGGTTGATGATGTGCGAGATGGTGCGCATAAACTCATATCTAGTCCAGCTTTTTCCGCGAAGGCTAATATGCGAAGCCATTTTTATCTCCCACTCTATCATTTCGTCATCATCTATACGACGTTTATGCTCATATCTAGGACAAATTCAGGGACATCTTATTATACCCCCATATATGGGGGTATAATAAGTAATGACGCCATATATAGGCATATTAATTTGTCCGACATATAATACTGGAAAGCGTAATATAGTCCCGACAGATGCCCGATTTTCATATCGGAGCCAACTTTTGGGGAAGCAGCGCCAGTCTTTGTAATATATGGTGAGGAGATCGATATGTTTCAAGATGTGAGCAGGGAAGCGCACACTGCCTTCTATTCTGGAGATCAACACAACATAATAACGTCTGATCCAGCGGTTCTCGTGGCACGTCGTGCGTATGCACAACGTTTTCTTGATAATGTGGTGTTTCCTGTAATACGCGCAGGTAGCATAGGCTCTGCCCAAGAAATTTGGAGATTATACTTTAGCTTTCGGCAAAAAAATGAGGGGATTGGAAGTGATTTTCCACTAATCCTCGCTTGGTATTTGGTATTCCGACAGGACTTTATGAATCAGTGTCTTGCTGAGCATGCTCCCGATAAACTTTCAGACGATGCGGCTGATATTGCTGTGGCAAACTTCCTGCTAGAGCAAATTGCCTTTGATAAATCTTCACGGTGATTCAAAGCGGGGCTGATTCCTCTCTGCAATCTGTGGAACAGCACATTAAAACCAACGGGCGAAACAATGTGTTTCGCCCATAATCCACCGTGTAAACCAGCCTGAAAAACTGTGTTACTGATTCAACAGGTGTATGATAGAAATTAGATCTTCCGCATCATATTTTAGAGTAGCTGCGCGCTTAGCTTGTTTACGCGCGCGCTGAACACGTTTGTAGACAGTATCGCGATCGATTCCATATCTTAGAGCAATTTCAGCCGGACTTTCGCCCCTGCTTACAAGGACAAGCATGTTCCAATCTTCTTCGTCGTCAATGAACCTACGAAGGGTTTCAAGGAATTCATGCACTGCCGAGATTTCGAATGGATCACCATACTCAAGATTTCGGCGACTAATCTCCTGTTTATGATATTTATTAGCTAGAATATCTTCAGTAGCTAAGTCGCCATAATCGCCATCTACACCCAATTCCACATTTTCGGTATTACGATCTCGCCTTGCGGAATCAATGGCCAGTGATGTGGTTTTTAAGACGACCTGATTGACTACGTGCTCTGTGGTGGTCACTTTTGCAGTAACATGTGGACTTCGGGAAAAGTACTCGAGTGCTAATTCGATGTACAGCTCAACTTCAGTAATCGCGAGGCTGCGAAGGCGGGGCTTCGTCCTATCTATGATTACCTCGTAGCGGTCACGTGCGTATTGCAGAAATTCGTTGGGCTGCATATTCTCTCCTAGTTAGTTCACTACTTCAACAAGTACGATTCCCCCTTGATGTTTCCGAGATATCAATAATTCTACGTAGCTACGTGGCATAACTAGTAATGTTGGACATTTTCCAGACATCTGCTATACTAGTGAAAATTAACACATACGAATAGACATAAAATTCCTCTCTAGATAGAAATAGTCAAACGAAAATATAATATCATTGTTAAGAAACAAGTCAGATTTAGTGAAGGTTTAGATAAATTTTGAAGTCGCCAAATCACCGACTATATGATAGCGAGTTAATTGAGCGTTAATACACCTTCTGGGGTATCGGTGAATGACGAAATCAAAGCTTGAGAATAATATTCAACGAGGAAATGGAATGATGAACACAGCCTGTGATAGCAACAAACTGTGTTCATCAGCTAGTAACTTTCCGTTAGCGGGTGCCGATGATGCGCAGCAAGGTACCCTGCGCGACTTGCTTGGCATTCTTGCCGTCTAAGTCCATACGCCAGACGGTATCCAAGCCTTCGCCGCTGAAGACGCTGTAATAGATGCCGTCGTTGCCCCAGACCAGCGCCGTGATCGACTGCTGTGGATCGCTGAACTGCGTGAGCTGGCGGCGGTTGCTGCCGTCCAAGCCCATCATGAAGATGTTATAGACGCTCTGGGCGGAACCTGAGGCGGCGGAAACGACCACGATGAACTTACCATCGGGCGAGATGTCGCTCCACACATCAGTCACAGCGACGGGCGTGATCGTCTGCGGGGTGCTGAGGGCGTTCAGACGGTAGACCACCAGCGCCGATGCGCCCGTTTGGGGATCGCTCGCTGATGTCAGGAAGCCGCTGCTATCGGCTAACCACTGGCTGAAGGCCGCTTGACCGAGCGACAACGGCGTTTTCTGCTTGGTGTTCATGTCAAACAGCACGGCTTGATAGCTGACGCTGCCCGTTTCCGCGCCACCCGTGACAAGATACATCAAATAGGCGTTGTTGGGCGAGAAGGCAACAGGCACGGGGAAGCTACTGGGCGATTGCGCCTCGGTGAGCAGTTCTTGCGTCTGCCCGCTGGCGAGATCGTAGTAATAGACGATCTTCTTGGCCTGCGCAACTTTATCGGGCGCGGGCAAATCCGCGAAGGCAAAGCCAGTCGAGTCCTCACGCCACGTGATCGACGGACTGGTCAGCGCGTTACCAGACGGGATAGCCTTGGTAGCGGCGGGCGTCGTGCTGTAATCCGTCAAGGTCAGATCGACCAAGCCATTTTGCGCCGTGTAAACCACGCCATAGCGCCCATCCGGTGAGCCTGATGGCGGAATGCGGTCGGCACTGAGGGTGAGGATTTTGGTATCCGGTAGCTGTGCGACGAACTGCTCTAGTTGCGCCAGCACGAGCGTATTCGGAGACATCACTTGCCCGGTCGCGCCGCTGGCGGGCGTAGAGGTCGGCACCGCATCGGTCGCGACGATGCCACTTTCGGTAGTCGGCTGCGACTGATCAAGCGTGGCGACGGGCGGTAAGGTCGAGTTGCCGCCGCACGCCGTTAAGATCAGCGCCGCGCCAGCGATAAGAACGAGTGACGAGCGCCAGCGTTGCATTGCTTTGCTCCTCCGTTGCTGTGAATCACCAATAAGAACTCTGCGCAGTAGCCCTCTGCCATGCGAGGATGAAGCTAACTTATGCGCAGAGTGGATGTGCATTTGTCTACTACACAGTATATCTGTATCATCACATTGCGCCATGTAATCACCCCTCCTATAATGGCGTGCGGCGATCAGTAGTATAATAAACGCCAAGTTCAGACCGTGGAGGAGTTCCTATGAGTTTTGCCGATTTCAGTGCGCAGATGAAGAAGAAGCGCGGGTCTAAAGACGAGGCCGCCGAAGAAGCCCCCCGCGATTTCGAGGCGATTCATGAACTCCGTACCCGAATGCTCGGCGTTTTGATCCGTGATGCACGCGAGGCCAGCGGCACAACACAGGAAGAAACCTCGCATGAAATTGGCATCAGTGAGGATCAGCTCCGCGATTGGGAATATGGACGGGAAGCGCCGACGCTGCCCCAACTGGAGATGCTGGCGTATTTCTTCGATGTGCCACTCAGCCAATTCTGGAGCGAAAAGACGCTCGATCAGGCTCAACGCGAACGCAATATTCCCGTGCCCAAAGATCAATATGGCTCGATCCGTAATAATATGATCAGTGCGCTGCTGAAAATGGCACGGTTGGAACGCAAATTGAGCCAAGAAGAACTCGCCTTGAAGTCCGGACAGACGCCGGAAACTATTGCGAGTTATGAGGCGGGAACAGAGATCCCCTTCCCCGTGCTGACCTCGCTGGCGTCGGCAGTGAATAAGAATATGCCGTACTTCCTAGAAGGCACCGGACGCATCGGGGCGTGGTTGCAGATGCAGGAAGAATATCGACGCTTCAGCGAACTCCCGCCGGAAGTGCGGGCGTTTGTCTCGCTGCACGTCAACCAACCGTATATCGACATTGCCATGCGCTTGGCGAAGATGCCCCTCGGTGAGCTGCGCACCGTAGCGGAAAAAATTCTCGATATTACCTTGTAATGCCGTGTTATGCGGTTTGGCGTGAAAATGGGAAAAGTTACATTATTCACGTAAGCAGCAAACTGCCATAACACGCGAGGAAAAATGACGGTAACAACGATGACAACAGGTGCAGAACTTCAAGAACAGGGCGTCAAACTGTTCATGCAACACGATTATGAAGCAGCGGCGGATAAGTTCAAAGAAGCCGTCGGCGCATACACGCAAGAGGGCAAGAGTGACCTCGCCGCCGAAATGAAAGTCAATCTCGGTCTGGTGGATCGGGCGCTTGGCAATTTCGACAACGCCATCACGCTGATGAATGAGGCGCAGCAGGTATTCGCTGAACTCAGTGACCGCAGCCGTGAAGCGCAGGTGAAGGGCAATCTGGGCGGTGTGTATCTGGCGCAGGGCAATAACGAACAGGCGATGACCTATTATCGTGAAGCCGCCGATGCGTTCAAGGAACTGGATGACGAAGATCGCTATGGTCAGACATTGCTGGCGATTGCGGACATTCACTTCAAGTCCGGTAAGCTGACACAAGCGATGGGCACGTACGAGATCGCGCTGGAAAGCATCAAGGAACCGAACCTCCGTCAGCGCATCATGAAGGGGCTGATCAGCGTCAAGAATAAGTTGGTGGGCGGCGGCGCACCCGAAGCCTAAGCATTCGCAACCTCTCGTGCTGGCGTCCGTCCCCATGATCGGGGCTGTCGCCAGCATTTTTTTCGCCTACTCCCGTCGCACCGACAACCATTCCCACCCGTGACCGAAGCGGCTGCCCAAGCACCTCATTGACACACTTCTTAAAACATGCTATTTTACCCACATGTCCGCGTGTGCATACGTATGCATAACCATCTGACAGAGGGTCTTGATGTCCACGATGCACGATATTGCGAACAAAGTGGGAGTCTCCCAGAGCACTGTATCGCGTGTGCTGGCTGGCGGCGCGGCTTCGCGGGCGATCAGTGAGGAAACGCGTGCTAAGATTCTGGAAGCGGCGCTCGAACTAGGTTACCGCATCGATCCGGTAGCGCGTGCGATGCGCGGCAAGTCCACCCACGTCATCGGCATGATCGCCCGCGTACTCGACAGCGTTTTTTTGCCACGGCTGGCGTCCGAGCTGGCGAAGAACTTCCGCCAGAAGGGCTACGATTTCATCGTCACGGCTGCCGCCAACGATCCGAATGAAACACTGCGCCTGCAAACGCTGTTCGAAACTCAATTCTGCGACGGGCTAGTCCTAGCCGCCGATCCTTTCGGCCTCAGCGAAGCCCAACTCAATTCGTTTTTCAATAAGCATCTGGTCATGACCGCGTGGGGTAGCCCGATCGCTGACATTCCGATGGTCAACACCAATAATATGGAAGGCATCCGACAAGCCATGCGGCACTTGCTCGGGCTGGGGCATCAACGTATCGGCTTTCTGGATGTGGGGTGGTCGGGTGACACGATGCTGCGGCGTCAGGCTTACATCGAGAGCATGAACGTGGCCGGATTAGCATACGCGCCGTACATCATCTCCGAGGTGGAAGGGATGCCTGATGGCTACCGCGCCACAACACGCCTGCTAGAACTGGCGGAACCACCAACCGCCATCCTCGCCGCTGAGGATTTTCTGGCGTTGGGCGCGTTGAAGGCCGCTTATGACAAGGGAAGGCGCGTCCCGCAGGAGCTATCTATCGTCGGCTTTGATGACCTACCTTATGCCGAGTTTAGTGTGCCCGCGCTGACAACGATCCGCCAACCTGTGGGCCAGATTGCCGAGCATACTTGCCACCTGCTGCTGCGCCTAATCAATGGCGAAACCGTGCCAGCCGCCGAACGCCAGATCATGGTGCAGCCTGAACTGATCATCCGTGAATCGACTGCGCCACCATACGCGTAACGTGCCAAAGGAGGTCTATTGTTACAACGCAATCGGGTACGTCGTCATTCTCGCCTTAACTTAAACGGGATCAACGAGGAGTTTCACATGAATAAGATTTACCGCGCTCTTTTTACGATAACCGTAATAGCGTTGACGTTGATGGGAATCCGTCCCACCGCCGCGCAAGCCGAAACTAAGCTCGTCGTGTGGGATATTCATCCCACTTCGCCACAATCGGATGTGATCAACAAGCTGAATGCCGAATTCGAGGCTAATCACCCCGGCGTCAAGATCGAACGTACCGCGTACACCTTTGAAGACCTGAAAACCGTGATCACGCTCGGCATGTCCAGCGCGGATGGCCCGGACGTGAGCATGGTCAACCAAGGCTTCCCCGACATGGGCGCGATGGTCGCCGCCGATCTGCTGCTGCCGCTGAATGACTACGCTACCAAATTCGGTTGGGATAAGCGCTGGTCGCCCGGTCTGCTGGCGCGTAACAGCTTCAGCGCTGACGGCAAGGAATTTGGTACGGGCAACCTGTACGGCGTCTCCACCACGGCGGAAATCGGCGGCGTGTTCTATCACAAGGACATGTTCAAGGAACAAGGTCTCGAAGTCCCCAAGACGTTCAGCGAATTCCAAGCGATCCTCGACAAGTTCTCTAGCGCGGGCATTCGTCCGTTCGCGTTCGGGCCGCTGGCAGGCAGCCACTCGCTGCACTACTTCTTCACGATCCAGCATTCGTTCAGCAATGTGCAGTGGTTGGATGACTTCATCTATCGCCGCAACAATGCCCGCTTCGATACGCCGGAGAATCTCGAAGCCGCCAAGATGATGCAGGATTGGGCGTCGAAGTACTTCCCCGAAGACTTCACGGGTCTGGAACGTGAAACCGCGCGCTCGTTGTTCTACAACAAAGAATTCCCGATGATGATCGACGGTAGCTGGATGGGCGGCAACATGATCGAGAACAAGCTCGGTGATGAAGTCGGTTTCTTCCTGATGCCGCGTCACACCGACGGCGAGACTCCGCTGGCCTTCGGTGGTTGGTCGCTGGCATGGGCGATCCGCAAGACGAGCGCCAACGCTGACCTCGCGGCGGAATATCTGGAATGGCAAACGGGCACCCGTGCCGCCGAATTGTGGGCGGAAACGGGTGATGTCCCCGCCGTCGGGCTGAAGGATCGTTCCGCGATCAAGTACAGTGTCCACAACGACATCCTCAATGCGTGGGAACAAGCCAACGCGACGAACGGCGTCGGGCACTATCTGGACTGGGCATCGCCTACCATTTACGATACGATGAAAGCCGACCTAGAACTGCTCAACGCGGGCAAGATGACGCCTGAGGAGTTCACCGCCGACATTCAGAAAGACTACGAAAACAACGGTAAGAAGTAACATCCTGTAAGTGTTCACGCGTCCGGCACAGCCATCAGAGCCATCTGGTGGTTGCGCCGGAGCAGACGGCGAACACTACGCTAGGAGCAAGGCATGGACGTATCTGCATCCCGTCCAACGAGCGCAACAGCCGCTAGCAGGCTGCGCAGCATCCTCAGACCGAAATCGCTGAACTTGAAACCCTATGAGAACGCGTGGCAGGGGTATCTTTACCTTGCCCCCGGTTTGCTGATCTACTCTATATTCATTTTGATTCCTGTGCTGAACACATTCCGTCTGAGCTTCCATGATTGGACGGGATTCACGCCACCCGTGTTCAATGGCCTCGATAATTACATCGAATTATTTGAAAATCAGCGTTTCTGGTCGTCCCTGCTGAATAATTTCTTTTTCGTCATTTTCTTCACGATCATCCCGATCTTGATTGGTTTGTTCATCACGTCGCTGCTGACGCGAAAGACGCTGCGCGGGCTGACGATCTACCGCGTGGCGCTGTTCATCCCGCAGGTGATGAGCACGGTCGTGGTAGGTATCATCTGGCGGTGGATGCTGAACCCGCGCTTCGGGCCGCTGAACGCCATGCTGCGCGGGATCGGGCTGGCGAGCTTGGCGAAACCGTGGCTAGGCGATTTCACATGGGCACCCTACGCGGTGGGCGGGATCGGCGCGTGGGTAGGCTATGGCTTCACGATGGTGCTATTTCTGGCGGGCGTGCAGAGCATCAACCCTGAGCTATATGATGTGGCACGGGTGTTTGGCGCGTCACCGTGGCAGGAATTCTGGCATGTGACGCTGCCCGGACTGCGCCGTCAGATCGTGGTGGCGTTCGTGATCCGCTTCATCGCGGCGATGCGTATCTTCGATCTGGTGTACGTGACTACCGACGGGGGGCCGGGGGGAATTACGCGCGTCGTCAGCTACGATCTGTGGCAGAGCGCGTTTCAGGTCAACCGTGCGGGTTATGCGGCGGCGATGGCTGTCGTGCTAACCGCGATTATTTTGCTAGTGTCTTTTATCACGCTGCGGCTGCAAGCGCGTTTTGTTGACGACGGAGAATAACGGCATGTCCACATCGGCACCATCCAATCAATACAGACGCTTGCTGCCGCGCAATTTTGTTACACACGTCATTTTGATGTTTTTCTTGTTGGCGGCGGTGTTACCACTGATCGGCACACTGCTGACGAGTTTCAAAGACCCTACTGACCTCGCCGCGAGTCCGTTCGCGCTGCCGAAGGAATGGCACTGGGAGAATTACAGCCGCGCGTGGAGCGAAGGGCGGTTTGGTGATTACTTCTTGAACAGCATCATCGTGGTGGTGGCTGTCGTCGGGATTTCCGTCGTGTTGACGGTGTTATCCGGCTTCGCGATGGGCTTGTTGAAGTTTCGAGGCAAAACGCTGATCAACATCCTGATTTTGATGGGGTTGATGGTACCGTTTGAAGCGGTGATCATCCCGTTATGGTCGTTGATGCGCGATCTCGGTTTGTACAACACCCTGTGGTCGCTGATTTTGCCGCAGGTGGCGCTCAGTTTTTCCTTCGGCACATTCTGGATGCAAGCCTATTTTAGGGGCGTGCCGGAAGACCTGATTGATGCCGCCGTGATCGATGGCTGCTCGTCGTGGAGCTTGCTATGGGGCGTGCTGTTCCCGATGGCGCGGCCTTCGATCCTGTCGATGGTGGTGCTGTTGTTCATCTGGACGTGGAACGAATTCTTGCTGGTGCTGGTGATGATCCAGAAGGATTCGCTGCGTACGCTGCCCGTTGGATTAGCATCGTTGCAAGGGCGGTTTTCAACGAATCTGGCACTGGTCGCCGCCGCGACTGTGATCGTCACGGTGCCGACGCTGATCGTGTATTTCGTCTTCCAGCGCCAGTTCATCAACGGCGTGATTTCAGGCGCGGTGCGCGGCTAATCGGACAGCGCCTGAGATGCACCACGCGATTACTTTTGTGGTGGACGCGCCGTCGATTCGCGGATGATCAACTCGGTAGAAAGTTCGCGCTGAAGCGTCAGCGGCGTGTGCCCGCGCAAGAGCGTGATCAGCAGATCAACCGCTGCTTCGCCCATTTCCGCCATCGGCTGCCGCACGGTGGTCAAGGTTGGATACACTTGTGACGCCATCGGAATGTCATCGAAGCCGATCACGGAAACGTCATGCCCGACCCGCAGTCCGATGTCCTTAATCGCGTCCATTGCACCGAAGGCCATCACATCATTCGAGGCGATGATGGCGGTCGGGCGCGGGTTTAGTTGCAGCAGTTCTACCGCTTTGGCAAATCCCGTCGGTTGTTCGAAATCGCCCTCGCGTACCAATTCCTGCTCATAGGGCAAGCCTACTTCTTTCAGCGCGGTCTGGTAGCCAAGTAAGCGATCTTGCGCACACCCCATGTTCATACGTCCGGTGATAAAGCCGATGCGCTTATGGCCCAACGCCAGCAGGTGCCGCATGGCATCGATGATGCCTTTCTGATTGGTGGCAGTGATGACCGGCTCATCCTCGATGTTGCCGTGATGATCGATGATGACGTAGGGCACTTGATGTTCTTTGAAGGCATCAACGAGCGTTTCATAATCGTAGGGGACGACAAGAACAGCGCCTTCTGTCAAACTGCTGCTGAACAGAGGACTGAAATAATCGATGCGCGAATTGCCTTCTGTGTGCGACAGCTCAGCGCCTTTGTCCCCTTGCGTATACAGCATGACGCCGTAATCAAGACGTTCCGCCGTTTTCATAATGCCGCGTATCACCTGCCCCATATACGGTGAACCGATCCCCGGTACGACTAGCCCAAGAATCTGCGAGGTGCCGCGCAGGGTGCGCGCAGCGGCATTCGCTACGTAGCCAAGAGTTTCCACAGTTTCAAGGATGAATTGGCGCTTTTTCTCGGAAACGCCCGGTTTACCGTTCAGCACACGAGAAACGGTCATTTTCGAGACCTTAGTAGCTTCTGCGATTTGTGCAATAGTAATCTTACTGGTCATAGATATGCCTGAAACGTCCTGAAACGTTAATCTGTAACGTTGTAGCAGTGTTCGAAGATAAACCCGCACTTGATGATGTCCAATGTGACGCGAGATTACGCGTCGTACTGGGCGTGGACACATCCCTATAGTTTAGCTCATTTGCCGCCTTCAATGACTGTAAATTTTTTCCGTTGAGCAAAGTGACTACTTGACACATCGAAAGTTACGATTTATCTTCAAGATATATAACGTTACCGTTAACGTTTCGATACGTTACAGATTTTGGGATAATTATACAGGGTAGAGTGGTTGCAATCTAGTAGTCTCTAGCTAACTCGCCTTTCTCAAGAACGAACCTTCTGACTCACCATGTGGGCAGAAGCTCGATAGTACAGGACTGGAAGCCCGTTCAGAAAATTCCTTGACAAGGGTTTGGTGTTTTCAGTACACTGTAATAGAGTCGTTCTGGGAGCGCTCCCAGAAATGAATGTCGCTAGAAAATGGCTTTGAAGAGCGCGTAATTCTAAATGTGCTTGGGCAAATTAGTAGGCGTTCCGCACTCAACGGTGCTACGCATAAATACTCTGATCGCGAACTAGGCTACTTATGAGGAAAGGAGGTCATATCTAGGCAAACACCCAGATTTTGTCCGTACCTTTTTGCGCCCCACGCATGTGGGTCAATCTTATTTCTCCATCTCCACGCAAAAAGGCACCGCACACATCTTTTAACGAATAGTTTTTCGCCGGGAGTAACAAAGAGTATGAAGAACAAAGTCTCGCTTTTTCTGATCATCGTACTACTTCTTTCTATCTTAAGCATCAATACGACACATACGTCAGCACAGGGCTTCAACGAATCGCCCATGCTGGCGGCAAAGGTCAAAGCTGGTGAGCTGCCCTCTGTGGATAAGCGCCTCCCTGAAAAGCCCGCTGTGATCACCCCCTTCAAAGAAACAGGCAAATATGGTGGCAATCTGCGTGTTGGCTTCACGGGCACCAACCCCGGTTGGGGTGGCCTGTGGTATGTCACCGGTTGGGAAAACCTCGTGGCGTGGAACAAGGACTTCTCCGGCGTCGTCCCCAACATCGCTGAGAGTTACGATGTTAGCGAAGATGTCAGCGAATATACCTTCCACCTGCGCAAGGGCATGAAGTGGTCGGATGGCGTGGACTTCAACGCCGATGACATCATGTTCTACATTGAAGATGTCCTCTTCAACAAGGATCTCAACCCCAGTGGCCCGATCTCCGACTGGCTGCCCAAGGATGGTCGTGATGATTTCAAGGCCACCAAGATCGATGATTACACCGTGAAGTTCAAATTCGCCAACCCGTACGGCACTTTCCTGTACAACATCGCGCAGTGGAACGGACGCCACATTACGTGGTTCCCCAAGCACTATCTGATGCAGTTCCACGCCAAGTACAACGAAAAAGTTGCCGATCTGGTTGCTAAGGAAGATGGTGTTGAAGATTGGATCGGTCTGTTCAACAAGAAGGCCTCCGGCCCGACTGATGACACCAACAACTATTTCAATAACCTAGATCGTCCGCTGCTGTTCCCGTGGATTCCGACGTCGGTACTCGGTGCCAACACGCAGATGACGATGACCCGCAACCCGTACTACTGGAAGGTCGATGATAAGGGCAACCAACTCCCCTATATCGATGAAGTGACTGGCGTTTCGTACCAAGACAGCGAAGCCCGCACGTTGGCGATGATCAACGGCGACCTCGACTATATCAAGGACCCGGCTGGCGATGACCGTGTGACCTTCTTCGACGCGAAGGATAGCGGCGCACCGCTCGAAATCTCCGCCCCTGTGTCGGACGGCGGGACAACCAACACCGTCCACTTCAACCGCAACGCCAAGGATGCGAATCTGGCGAAGGTGTTCGGAGATAAGAACTTCCGCATCGGTATGTCCTACGCTATCAATCGTAAAGAAATCATCGAGATCGTGTACTTCGGTCAGGGTGAACCTTCTCAGGCCGCACCGCTGGAAAGCTCCCCGCTGTATAACGAGCAGCTTGCCACGCAGTACACTGAATACGATGTTGCCAAGGCCAATGAAGCACTGGACAAAATCCTCCCCGACAAGGGCAGCGATGGCTATCGTCTCGGCCCAGATGGCAAGCCGTTCAGTTTCGTCATGACTGTCTCCAATGACCTGTCATGGGGCGGCAGCTACGTGCAAGTGGCTGAATTGCTGATCGGGTACTGGGACAAAGTTGGTGTCAAGGCAACGCTGAATTCAGTTGCCGATGCACAAGCAACCGAACTCCGCGAGAACAATGACTTGCAGGCGTTCATGTTCACGGGTGAAGGTGGCGCAGGTCTGACGGCCATTCTTGATCCGCGCTATTACGTGCCCGGTTCGCTGTTCGGCATCTTCGGCAACGGCTGGTGGGCATGGTACACGGGTTCAACCGAAGCCGTTCAGGTCGAGCCGCCACAGGACATCAAGGACATCTATGATATGTACCAAGAAGTCCTCAAGCAGCCGACACAAGATGCCCAGATCGCCAAGATGAAGGAAGTGCTGCAAGTCGCCGCCGATCAGTTCTGGGTGCTTGGCATTTCCCGTCCGGGTCCCGGCTACCAACCGTACCACAAGCGCGTTGGCAACCAACCCGACACATGGATCGCTGGCTGGATCGAAGGTGTTCAAAAGATCACTTTGCCAGAACAGTGGTACATTAACGAGTAGTCTATAGAATTCGCTGGTTAAGTTATCGGATGCACTTGTGCCTCACGGTCGAGTGCATCCGTCAAATAGATTTGAATAGATTGTAAGGAAACCCGCTGTGAGAAAATATTTGATTCGGCGTTTCTTGTACATGCTGATTACGGTGTGGATCACAAGTGTGGTGGCGTTCGGGGTGATCCAACTCCCCCCCGGTGACTATGTATCCAACATGGTTTCCGAGATGACACAGCAGGGCATGGACAAAATTACCCCAGAAGTGATCGCCCAACTACGTGAGCAATATGGCCTCGATCAGCCCATCTACGTCCAATATTTCAAATGGATCGGCAACATCATTTTCAAGGGCGATTTCGGGTATTCGTTGGCATTGCGGCGGGATGCGCGCGAATTGATTATCGAACGTTTGCCTATGACATTTGCCCTGACGGCGGGATCAGTACTTTTCATATGGCTGATCGCGCTGCCCGTCGGCGTGTTTTCGGCGGTGCGCAAATATACCGTTGGCGATTATTTCGTCACGTTTATCGGCTTCATCGGGTTGGCCGTGCCCAATTTCTTATTAGCGCTGATCTTGATGTATATCAGCTATAAATACGGCGGAAAAGCGCTGATTGGCCTGTTCTCCCCGGAATACGCCACCGCACCGTGGAGCATCGGGAAGGTGCTCGATCTGTTCAGTCATCTGTGGATACCCGTCGTCATCATCGGTCTATCCGGCACTGCTGGCCTGATCCGCATCACGCGGGCGAATGTGCTCGATGAGTTGAACCGCCCCTATGTCGATACTGCACGCGCCAAAGGGATGTCCGAAACCAGTCTGCTGTGGAAATATCCGGTACGATACGCGCTCAATCCATTTATCAGCACTATCGGTTTTGTATTGCCCGGTCTGGTGGCTGGTGAAGTAGTCGTATCCATCGTCCTTAATCTGCCAACCTCTGGCCCGGTTTTATTCAACGCACTGGTACAACAAGATATGTACGTCGCCGCAGGGTTCATCTTGATGCTGAGTGTGTTGACCGTGGTTGGCGTGTTTATTTCAGACGTGCTGCTCGTCATCCTCGATCCCCGTATTCGCTTACAGTAAGGACATACGATGGAAACAGTTAGCCAACCGAAGGATATGAAAGAAGTCGTCGGCGCGCCGCTGCGTCCTGCTGTCGAAGCGCCGGTCAAAGATGAAATCGCGCTGGAAGTCGCATCGCAGTGGAAGCTGATGTGGTGGAAGTTCCGCAAGCATCGGCTGGCGGTGATCGGCGGGATCGTAGTGATCATCTATTATTTCGTCGCCATCTTCGCAGATTTCTTCGCGCCTGTGGGGCCGGGGACGTACATCGCTGAATATGCCTTCGCACCGCCACAGTCAATTAACTTTGTTCGTGACGGACGCTTCGATCCGTATGTGAATGGTTATACGTTCGAGCGCGATCCGGTGTCATTCAAAAAGGTGTGGACGCTGGACGAAACCAAAGTCATTCCTGTCGGCTTATTTGTGCATGGTGAGCCATACAGCGTCCTCGGTATTATCCCGACGGACATTCATCTGATTGGCCCGCGTGATGTCGGGGAAGCCTTCTACCCGATGGGCGCGGACAAAAGCGGACGTGACGTTTTCAGCCGCATGATCTTCAGCAGCCGCATATCACTTAGTATCAGCATCGTCTCCGTCGTCCTCAGCCTGACGCTTGGCATCACGCTAGGCGGCGTTTCCGGCTTGGCGGGCGGCGTGGTAGATAACCTCATCCAACGCTTGATCGAATTCACGCGCTCGGTGCCGCTGTTACCGATCATCATCGCCATCGCCGCACTGGTGCCGATCGATTGGAGCATTACCCTCGTCTATTTCATCATCACGCTTTTGCTGGCGCTGGCAGGCTGGACAGACCTTGCGCGTGTGGTGCGCGGACGCTTCCTGTCTTTGCGCGAAGAAGATTTCGTGCTGGCAGCGCGTCTGGATGGGGCGAAACCGCGTCGGCTGATTTTCCGCCATATGATGCCATCGATTTACAGTCATATCATTGCTTCGCTGACGCTCACTATCCCCGGTTTGATCATCGCAGAAACAGCGTTGAGCTATCTGGGCGTGGGCTTGCGTGCGCCCGCCGTCAGTTGGGGCGTGCAGCTTCAGGAAGCGCAAAAGATCAACGTCATCGCCACCTATCCGTGGGTAATGTATCCGGCGTTGGCGGTGATCGTGATCGTGCTGGCGTTCAACTTCCTTGGCGATGGCTTACGTGACGCGGCAGACCCGTATTAGAAGCAAGTGCTAAGTCCTTAGTGCTAGGTGCTTAGTACATACAAAACATGGAATTGCGGCGTGAGGCAAAACGCAGACGCCAGAAATTACAACGAAAAATAGAAATAGATAGGAACAGCTGGTTATGGTCGAACCACTGCTTGAAGTTAAAGATTTGCGCATCCATTTTTTCACGGATGAAGGGGTTGTCAAAGCGGTTGATGGCGTCGATTTGACGATTGAGCGCGGCAAAACGCTGTGTTTGGTGGGCGAAAGTGGCTGTGGCAAAAGCGTCACCAGCCGCGCCTTTTTGAAGATCATCCGCTCTCCCGGCAAGATTGTCAGCGGGCAGATGCTGTACCACATGCAGGGGAACCAACCGAAGGTTGTGGACATCGCCAAGATGGACGCCAAAGGCAGCGAAATCCGCACCATTCGTGGCAAGGAAATCTCGATGATTTTCCAAGAGCCAATGTCGTCCCTCAGCGTGATGCACACCATCGGCAACCAGATCATCGAGACGATTCAGTTGCATGAGACGGTATCCAAGCAAGAAGCCCGCAACCGTGCTATTGAACTGCTGCGACAAGTTGAAATCCCGCGACCGGAGCGTTTGATTGATGAGTATGCGTTCCGTCTCAGCGGTGGGATGCGGCAGCGCGCCATGATCGCGATGGCGTTGTCGTGTAACCCTACGCTGCTGATTGCCGATGAGCCAACAACGGCGCTGGACGTGACTACACAAGCGCAAATTCTATCGCTGATCCGTTCGCTGCAAGCCAAGTACGGTATGGCCGTGCTGTTCATCACGCACGATCTGGGCGTAGTAGCGGAGATCGCGGACGATGTGGCGGTTATGTATCTGGGGCGCATCGTCGAGCAGAGCAACGTCGATACCCTGTTCCATGATCCGAAGCATCCGTATACACAGGCGCTGTTACGCTCGATCCCGCGCATTGCGGCACAGCGGCAGGAATTGACTCCCATCGAGGGTATGGTTCCTAGCCCCTACCGGCGTCCAACCGGCTGCCCGTTCCATCCACGCTGCGCCAAGCGCATGTCCCATTGCAGTACCATCACACCTGCCGCAACGACTTTGAACGAAAATCATCTCGTGCGCTGTCTATTGTACGAAGCGTTACCAACGCCAGAAGCGGAGCTTGTCCAACATGGCTGAACAACTGATACGTGAAACAAGCACGCCCACGGCACCTGCACACATCGAGTCAGATGATACGCTGTTGAAGGTGCAGGACTTGCGGATGTATTTCCCGATCCGTAGAGGACTCTTTTCGCAAGTGACGGGCTTTGTTAAAGCCGTCGATGATGTGTCGTTCGACATTAAAATGGGCGAAACGTTGGGCTTGGTAGGCGAAAGCGGCTGCGGCAAATCCACCATCGGACGCTGCATCGTGCGGGCTTATCAGGCGACGGGCGGGCAGCTTTTATATCGGCAGCCCGATAACACCGTGATCGACCTTGCCAGCTTGGAAGGCGATGCGCTGCGTGAACTGCGCAAGGACATTCGGCTAATCTTCCAAGACCCGTATTCGTCATTGAACCCCCGTATGACTGTCTTCGACAACGTTAGTGAGGCACTGCAAGTCAACAATACACTGTCACGCAGCCAGATACACGAGCGCGTGGCGTACCTGTTGCAGCGGGTGGGCTTGCGGCCTGAATACATGTCGCGCTATCCGCACGCGTTCAGTGGCGGCGAACGGCAGCGCATCGTGATCGCCCGCGCGTTGATCACCAATCCGCGCTTGATCGTGGCGGATGAGGCGGTTTCCGGTCTGGATGTGTCCGTACGCGCGCAAATCCTGAATTTGCTGGAGGAATTACAGGCCGAATTCAAGCTGACCTATCTGTTCATCTCGCACGATCTGTCCGTGATCCGGCATATCTGCGACCGCGTGGCGGTGATGTACGTTGGTAAGCTGGTGGAGAGCGCCACCATCGATGAGCTGTACCGCCGTCCGAAACACCCGTATACGGAAGCGCTGCTCTCGTCTGTCCCGATCAACGATCCGCGCTTGCGTGACCGCAATGTGCGCGACCGTCTGCGTGGCGATGTAGCTGATCCGTCGAACCCGCCGAGCGGCTGCTATTTTCATCCGCGCTGCACGTATGCCAAGGAGATTTGCTCGACCAAAGAGCCAGCCTTATTGCAAGTTAACACCAACGAAAAACAGGCGCACTATTCGGCCTGTCATTTCGCGAATGAACTGTCTCTTTCGGGCGTGATTCGCGACGAAAACTAACGCTCAATGATGCTTAATGTGCCCCTTTCCGATCATTCTCGCGCTTGACGGAGGGGGGCTACTCCGCTACAATTCCTACCACTTTGGGCGCAGTGCGCCTATTTGTTTGTCTGAAAGCTGATTTCGAAAGGAGAAGCCGCGCCTACTGTGTTGACCCCGCTGCGTAACGATGTGGTCGCCGTAGGTTGCGCTGAGTATATATGGCTCAACAGTATTCTATAGACGCACAGCCCCGCAGCGTCATCGGCAAGAAGGTTCGGTTCTTACGCCGGGAGGGGTTGGTTCCGGCAGTGATTTACGGCGCAGGCGGCGAAGCGATTTCCGTTAGCGTGCCGCGTCGCCCACTGGAAATTGTACTTTCCAAAGCTGGTGGCACGCACTTGGTCAATGTCGCCGTTGATGGTTCCACCCACCCCACGATCGTGCGCGAAGTGCAGCGTGACATCATTCGCCGCGATATTACGCACGTAGATTTCATGCGTGTGGATTTGAGCAAGACTTTGCGCACGGAAGTGCCCATCGTCTTGACGGCGCTGCCCAAGCTCGACTCTGTGCTGCAACTGCAACAGAATATCACGTCCATCGAAGTCGAGTGCTTGCCCACCAATATTCCTGAACACATCGAAGTGGACGCCGCTGGTCTGGTGGCCTTGGGCGCACACATCACCGTGGGCGATCTCAAGCCGATTGAAGGCGTTGCGTTCCTCGCTGACCCCACTGAGGTCATCGTGCGTATCGCTTCCATCGCAGCCGCGACCGAAGAGGAAACGGGCGAGGCCACTATTGCCGAGCCAGAAGTCATGGAAAAAGGCAAGAAGGAAGAAGAAGACTTCTAAACCAACATCAGCTTGGTTGGTCGTCGGACGCTTTTGGAAAGACGGGGTCGCTGTTGATCTCGTCTTTTTGTTTGCTGTTCACCCGTGCGGAGGCTGCTCCAAGATTGCCCGGGCGGCGTCCCAGACTGCCTGTTGCAGTTCGGGCGGCTCGATGACTTCCGCTTGTGTCCCTAACCCGAATACCAGCATTTTTGCCAGTTCCATTGTCTCGAATTGCAGCCGCACCGTCAACCAACCGTCATTCTCATCGGTTTTGATGACTTCGTAGCGTCCCGGCGTCAGCCAAGCAACAAAGTTCAGGCGATCCGGATGAAGGCGGAGAGTAAAGGCAAAGCCATCCGCATTGGCGAGGAAGGCTTGCACATGGGCTTGCCAGTAGCCCGCCAGATCGAAGTTGGGATCACGCTCGAAATGCTCGTCCAGCAGCGTGATGGCATGGAAACGGGAGGCGCGATAGGTGCGCAGTTTGCCATGATGCTTGGCGACGACATACCATGAACTCGACTTGGCTACCAGACTGTACGGTTCCAGCACGCGCTCTACGATTTCGCCGTCATGATGTTCGTACACCGCTCGAATCCGCCGATCTTCGTAGACGGCTTGTTGCAAGGCCGACCAGAAAGGACGTGGATCCGTGTCATGCCACCACCACAGTGGATCGATGTAAATGCGCTGGCGGATGTGGTCGATGGCGGGACGATGCGGGATCGGGAGGGCGGCTTCCAACTTGAGCCGTGCATGTTCTGCCGCCTCGCCTAGCCCAACTTCGCGCAATAACTGATTATCGCTAGTGACGAACAGCGCACGGATTTCCGCTTCTTTCAACCCCGTCAGTGTGACGCGGTAATGCTCATCCAGCGCGATCCCGCCACCGTGCCCGCCTTCCGCGTAGATTGGGATGCCCGCTGACGACAGCGCATCGATATCGCGCAGAATCGTGCGCGGCGAGACTTCCACGGCGTCCGCTAAGGCGTGCGCGGTCATTTTCTTGTGGTTTTGCAACAGTAACACGATGGTCAAGAGTCGATCTGCCCGCATGGTTTTTCCCGGTTGAGTCTGATTGATATTGCATGACATAAGGTGTCATCCAAGCCAGTGTACCATGAGCAAGTCAATGAGCGGTTCAACAGGAGTAACACGGATGACGCAAACGATGACAGGCACCATCGAGAGCAACGGCGGCACGCTGTACTACGAGATTGCGGGCGAAGGGCCGACGCTTGTTTTGGGGCACGCGGGATTTGTGGACAGTCGGATGTGGGACGCGCAGTGGGAAGCGTTCGCGCAACACTACCGCGTGATTCGCTACGATATGCGCGGTTTCGGCAAGTCTGATCCAGCCACGCAGCCCGTGGATCGGCGCGATGACCTGCTCAACGTACTAGACGCGCTCAAGGTGGAGCGTGCTGTGCTGATCGGTTGCTCGATGAGCGGCACACTGGCGTTAGATTTCGCCTTGGGGCATCCTGATCGCGTTTCGGCGCTGGTGCTTGTATCCGCCACGCCGAGCGGTTTCGAGATGCAGGGCGAACCACCGCCCGCGATGATGGAGATGTTCGCAGCGTTTCAGCAGGGCGATCTGAAGCGTGCGTCAGAACTGCAAATTCAATTGTGGGTGGATGGCGGCTTCCGCAAACCGAGTGAGGTCGATCCAGAAGTGCGCCGTGCCGCCGCCGAGATGAACCTGATCGCGGTCAAGAACCGGACGTTTGCTATCGCGGATTCGCAGCCCATCAATCCGCTCGATCCGCCCGCTGTGGAACGGCTAACTATGGTAGCGGTGCCCACGCTGATCATCGTCGGTGCGCTGGATCATCCCGAAATCTTACGCGCCGCCGAAGTGATGAAACAGGCCATCGCGCATTCGCAGCGCATCGATCTGCCGCAATCTGCGCATGTGCCCAATATGGAAAAGCCCGCCGCGTTCAATCAGGCTGTGCTGGCCTTTCTCGACGGGACGCAGTTGTCATAATCATCGGTTGACGGGGAGATCGACTAATCTCCTGGTCAACCTTTTCTCAAGATTCGCGATTGAACAATGGCAGCGCGATCCCGACCAGAATCACCGCGAACACCGCCAAAAATCCCACATCGAACCAGAACGAGAATGTACCCGCGCCAACGGTAATATGGCGGAGTGCATCTACGCCGTAGCTCAAAGGGTTGATGGCGATCAACGGTTTGAGCCACGCGGGGACATTACTGGTCGGGTAGATCGCGCCGCTGAGGAAATACATCGGCATCACCACGAAGTTCGAGATGGTGCCGAAACCCTCGAAGGATGACATATTGCTGGCGATGACCACCCCTAGCGCCGTCAGCGCGAAGGCGACGAGGAACATCATCGCGATCAGTTCGAGGATAGTCAGCGGACTCAGCCACAGCCCGATCAGCGGTGCGAACATCAGCGTGATGATGCCCTGCAAGGTGGCCTGTGACGCCCCACCGACCGACTTGCCGAGAATAATCGACAGCCGCGAGACGGGCGCAGCCAGCACTTCTTTCAGGAAGCCGAATTCGCGATCCCAGATAATGCTGGTGGCGGATTGCAGTGCCGAGAAGATCAACGTTAGGCCGATCACACCGGGGAAAATGTACTGCTGATAATTCGCCGCGCCGTTGAGCGTGCTAGTATCGACGGATGCACGCAGACTGCTACCGAGGATCAGCAGCCACAGGATCGGGCGCGCGATCCCGCCCCATAAACGGCTCCGCTCGCGCCAGAATTTCTTCATGTCGCGCAGCCAGATGCCGTAGATCACTTCGAGATCGATGGCCTTATACCCGACTGACCGCACCTGCGCGGGAATTGTCGTTGGAAGTACTTGCTCTGCCATGTTGCCCTCTCTTGCCCCTATTTATTGCCTAGTTGCCGCACTTTTTTAATCCTACAGCCGTCCCAACCGACGCGCGGTAAGCTTACGTTCGTCTTTGCCACCTTCTTCATCGCGGATTGTGCGTCCGGTCAGCTTGAGGAAGACATCTTCCAGCGTGGGACGCCGCACTGATAACGTCTCCACGATGATCGGCTCGGCGGCTTGCGAGAGTCCTACGAGCAACTGCGGGACGAAACGATCTGATCCCGCCACCTGAAACAGCACCTTGCCATCTTCAAAAGCGGCATCGATCTGATGCCGTTCTGCTAACGTCGCGATCAATTTTTCCGGCGTTTTGGTCGTTAATTCCACACGATCTTCGCCTACTAGTTTTTTCAATTCGGTAGGTGTATCCAGCGCCACGATCACGCCCTTATCGATCACGGCGATGCGGTCGCAGTTTTCGGCTTCGTCCATGTAATGGGTGGTCATGAAGATGGCGGTGTGGTGGCGTTCGCGCAGTTGGCGGACGTACTGCCAGATGTAGTTGCGCGTTTGCGGATCAAGCCCGACGGTGGGTTCATCGAGGATCAGCAGGCGCGGGTTGTGCAGCAGCCCACGCGCGATCTCCAGCCGCCGCCGCATCCCGCCGGAATAGGCTTTAACGATGCGGTCTTTGACATCAGTCAAGTCCATCAGCTTGAGCACATTCTCGATACGCTGTTCGCGTTCTTGCTGAGGAATGTGATACATCATGCAGTGGAAACGCAGATTTTCCAGCGCGGTCAGGCCGCTGTCCAGCGAGTTATCTTGAAACACAATGCCAATCGCTGACCGCACCTGATCCGGATGTTCCGTCACGTCTACGCCCGCGATGCGGATATGTCCGGCGCTTGGTCGCAGCAGCGTACACATGATCTTGATGGTGGTGGATTTGCCCGCGCCGTTTGGCCCTAAAAAGCCGAAAATCTCGCCTTCGTTCACCTGAAAACTGATGTCATTGACAGCGGTGAAACTACCGAATTTGCGGGTGAGGTGCTCTACCGACACCAGCGTCGGCAGGTGGTTGGTATGTGGTTCAACCTTGACATCTTCAATCGTTAGCATCGACGTTTGCCTCCAATAAGATGCGGCGCAGCGCGGGCAAGGCTGCTTGCACTGCCGCCATCTCCCTTTCTTTCAGGTTCTTCATCAAGGGCAGTAGACGCTCTTGCATTCGTTGATCGGTCTGCTCGAAGCGCTGGCGACCGGCTGGCGTCAGATGCAGCAGCGACTGCCGCCGATCGGACGGATCAGGGATACGCTCGACAAGACCACGCTCGACCAAGGTCTGTACCAGTTCGCCCGCCGATTGCAGACTCACCCGCCGGAGCCGTGCGACTGCGCTCACCGTCAGCGGTTGCTGAGAGAGATACGTCATCACGCGGAACTGCGGCATGGTTGTTTCGTCGCCCGCTTCGGGGCGTAATTCTGCCAGCATCAGGCGATTCAACATTGGTAAGATGTGGAGGAGTTCACGCGCAGCTTCTTCGGGTGTCCATGTCATGATGAAAGCCTTTTGCCTAGTAAATACTCAGGCAACCTGATAATAAGGTTACATGTGTATTTATCGGATGTCAAGTGGTCGGGAATGTTCTTATCGAGACATTATATATTGCTAGACAACGCGTTATTGACAACGTAGCGCTAGAATAACAAAAGAATCCGTGAAATGGGGAAGATATGCCCAAATTACCTATATTTCAGCTCAACAATGTATAAGAGCTTTACAACGAGCCGGATTTACTGTCATGCGACAAAAAGGCAGTCATATCATCATGGATAACGGTCAGGGGCGAGTGGTCGTTGTTCCTAATCATCGCGAAATCGCAAGAGGAACTTTGCGCAGCATCATCGCCTTGTCCGGCCTTACAGAGGAGGAATTTCTGGAATTGCTTAAGGGATAAAGTCAGACAGATTCGACATGGATAGGATAATCTGCGGGAATTTCGCGACCTTGCTCTTGAGCATATTCGATCCAGAGATCGATGGCCTCTTTGATATTCGCCAGTGCTGCTTCGTATGTCGCACCTTGGCTGACACATCCCGGCAGGCTAGGGCACTCAGCTACAAAGTAACCATCCTCATCGGGGTAAATGATAACCTGTCGCATATCCCTCCTATTGGTACTAAAAAGATTTGTTTCACATCATACTATAGAAATTTCTAGAATTCTATCTCACGCGGTAACAGACAATCTGAATCTCAGTGCCCTCACCCGAATCGCGCTACAATTGGAGCAATGACACGCTGATGGAAAGGTTGCACTGCCATGACCTCTCGCGGGAAAAAGGCGAATCTCGGTAACTTGTATGACGACGATCTGTTCAGCATGGGCGCGGGCGGCACGCCTCGCAAGCGCGAACCCCTTGCGGCACGGATGCGTCCGCGTCATTTCACGGAATTTGTCGGGCAAGATCATATCGTCGGCCCCGGCAAGCTGCTGCGTCGGGCGATAGAAGCCGATCAACTCACCTCGATCATCCTGTGGGGGCCGCCGGGGTCAGGCAAGACGACGCTGGCGAACATCGTGGCGAAGGAAACCAACGCGGAGTTCATGATCCTAAACGCGGTATTGGATGGCGTTAAGGAACTGCGCGACGTGATCGACCTCGCCTCACAGAAACCGCGTAACGCCAAAACCGTGCTGTTCGTGGACGAAATTCACCGTTGGAACAAGACGCAGCAAGATGCACTGCTGCCACACGTTGAATCCGGCTTGATCACGTTGATCGGTGCGACGACGGAAAATCCCTTCTTTTCGCTGGTCGGCCCGCTGATCAGTCGTGCTCGCGTGTTCCGGCTCGAACCGCTGAAGGATGAGCACATCCGCACACTGCTGCAATTCGCGCTGACCGACAAGGAACGCGGTTATGGTGACGGCTTCAACGGCGCACCCGTCAAGATCACCGATGACGCGCTTAAGCATCTGGTCGAAGTTTCCGGCGGCGATGCGCGGAGTGCGCTCAATGCGCTCGAAATGGCGGTGATGACCACGCCCAAAGGCGACGATGGCGCGATCACGATTTCGCTGGATGTGGCTTCGGAGAGCATTCAGCGCCGCGCGATTCGTTATGATCGCGATCAGGACGAGCATTACAACACGGTCAGCGCCTTCATCAAAAGTCTGCGCGGCAGCGATCCCGACGCGGCGCTGTACTGGCTCGCCAAGATGCTCAACGCGGGCGAAGACCCACGCGTAATTTTCCGCCGCATGATTATCCTTTCGTGCGAAGATGTCGGCTTGGCTGATCCGCAGGGGATCGTGGTGGTCAACGCCGCCGCCGAAGCCTTCGAGCGAGTCGGACTGCCAGAGGGGAATTATTTGCTGGCGCAAGCGTGCTTGTATCTCGCCACCGCGCCTAAGAGCAACACGACCAGCGCTCTGTTCAGCGCGTTATCTTACATCGAGAAGAATGGCGCGGAGCCAGTTCCCGCAAATCTACGCGACAGCACGGCCAACGCTCTGTTCGCGCAGCACGAAGGCGCAGAAAGCCCCAGCAGCACCTACAAATATCCGCACGACTATCCAGGCGCGTATGTGCCGCAGCAGTATTTGCCGGAAGGATTCAAGCGTCAGAATTGGTATACGCCGAAGACGGTGGGCTATGAGGAGTCGATTGCCGAGCGTTTCGCGGGCTACGAATTCCCCGATGCTCCCGCGCCAAGCAAACCAGCCGCTAAACCTGCTGCGGTGAAATCCGCGCCGCCAGCCCATGTACCACCCGCCACACCTATGCCGCCAGTAGTCGATGAGAATGTGGATGACGTTCGCTACGAGCCAATCGAGGATGAGCGTCCTGCCACACCAAAGGGCACTGCCAAAAAGCCGCCTACGAAGAAATAATAGCGATTTAGCTTAAGCCCGATGCATGTGCGTCGGGCTTGTTCTTCAAATCATGCCCCGAATACTGCCCGCAGCAGCCAGAACGCCGCCATGCTCACTACGATGGTCAGCAGTAGATTTTTGGTTTTCCACGCGATCACCGCTGTGATCGCCGCGCCGAGCAGGTAGGGGCTAGTCACTTCCACACGCAGTTTGCCACCGGGGAACAGCACATCAGGGATCACGATGGCAATCAATACGGTAGGCGGCACGTACTTCAGCGCACGGACAACGGCTGGAGGGAAGGTCACACGACCTGCAAGTGCCATCACCGGATAGCGCACACCGAACGTCACTGCCATCATACCTAGCACGATCAAGAGTTCTTCGGGTTTCATAGCTGCCCTTCCTTCTGTTTCGTCTCCGTGAAGTAGCCCGCCGCGATGCCCACGCCCGCCGCGATCAGCAGATACAAATTAGTCGGCAAGCCCGTAGAGAGCAAGATGTAGTATGCCACTGCCGCCGTGACTCCCGCCGCAATGACCGCAATCAGCAGTGGGCGGCTCTTGATGGTCGGCACCACGATCCCCACGAAGGTCACTACCATCGCGTACTGCAAGCCCCATTGCTCCGGATTTTTGATCTGCGAGCCAGCGACTAGCCCAACAATCGTCCAGAAATTCCAGTTCAGATACATCGCGATGGAGGAACCGAGCTGATACCAGTGTTTGTAGGGCGAGGTGCTGCGCTCATAGTGCGTAGCAGTGATCACGAATGTCTCGTCGGTCAGCCAGAATCCAAGCGGGATCAGCCAACGCTGTGGCAAGTGTTTGAGATGTGGGCCGAGCGTGGCGCTGTACAACGCGTGCCGAACATTCACGATAAAGGTGGTGAACACGATCAGCACGAAGCCCGCGCCCGCGCCGACCAGATTGGCAGCGATAAACTGTGACGAACCCGCGAACACCACCGCCGAAAACGCGATGGTCGCTCCGGCGCTCAACTTGTTGGTGACCGCCAATGCCCCAAAGATCATGCCGAATGGTAAGGCACCGATCAGAAGCGGGATCGTATCACGCAACCCCTGCATGAATTCCGTGCGGGGCGAAGACTCAATCGCTGTAGACTGGTTTGTGGAAGTTAATGTTGCCATTCCTGCCAATGCTTTCTTCAGAAACTGAGACTTGGCAGTTTACCTCAGCGTTGGTGACTGGTCTTGTACATTCTTGCGGTATTGTCCGGGCGTCACGCCGAGGATGCGTTTGAAATGGCGGTTGAGATGGCTTTGATCAACGAACCCTGTGCGCAGCGCGGCATCAGCAATCGGCAGACCGAGGCGCAGCATATCCCGCGCACGGTAAACGCGCAGTTGGGTGAGGTAAAGATGCGGCGGCAAGCCTAATTGAGCACGAAATACGGTGCTGAAGTGATATGGGCTGAGGTTGGCAACGCTGGCGAGATGTTCCAACGAGATGTCTTCGCTGAAGTGTGCATGAAGATAATCGCGGGCTTGGACAACAGCGATGTGCGCTTCGGAAGGCAACAACACGGGCGGGCGGTAATCAGCATGGCGGCTGATCAAGCTGGCGAGTGCGCCGAGCAGAAGGGATTCGCGTTCTAGTGCCGAGGACGACAACTCGATACTGATATGTGCCTGTCGTAACCGCTGCCACACTTCTGGATCATCGATTAGGGTCTTACTAAAAAACGGAATCCTTTGCGGGCGTCCAGAGAGTTCCGTCGCCACCCGCGCCAATAACGAGGCATTTGGATAGAAAACGCGATATGACCACCCGTTGGGGGTGACGGCTTCGCCAGTATGTACTTCGCCCGGGTTGATCACCGCTACCGTGCCATGTGGGGCAACGTGATAGTCATGACGGTACGCAAAGCCTTCACTGCCTTCCTCGATCATCGCAATCGCGAAGCCTTCGTGCGTGTGCCGCGTGAAGGTGTGCGTGATGTAGGTGGCATGAAGCAGGTCGAAGCGCTCGTTCAGATCGACGCTCTGCCACAGTTTGGCGTGTTCGGTACCAGATCGGGCGGAAAAATTCATTTTATCAGTTTACTATAATTAATGAGGTCTAGTGTAGTGCCATGTAGCACCAACGATGTCTCTTGTAAGCCGTCCAATTGTAAAAAAATAGTTATCACTGACATGGAAACCTATACAAATTTCACATCACTGAAATTAGTGTGAATCAACGTAAAATAATATAAAACTGTAATGAGCGGAAAATAGCTTGGGATTATAATCGCAATTAAATCAAGGCCAACGCTTTCCTAATAATCGATTTGGTGTATTATGCGAAAGATCTTCATTTCCTACAGACGCAGAGAAACCATCGACATCACCGGACGCATCAGCGATTGGCTTGGTACGCGTTTTGGTATGGAAGCCGTCTTCCGTGATGTGACCTCGATCCCGTTTGGTGAGCCATTCCGCGATTATATTAAGAATGCTCTAAAAGAATGCTCAATGCTCTTGGTGATCATGGGCAGCGAATGGCTAAACCTGCGTGGAGAGGCTGGACTGCGCCGTCTGGATGAGGATGATGATCCCGTCCGGCTGGAAATCGAAGTCGCGATTTCGCACGGCTTGCCGATCCTGCCGGTGTTGGTACAAGAAGCACGGATGCCCCGTACCAATCAATTGCCCTCTTCCATCTCGATGCTGGCTGGTATCAATGGCATTCAGGTCGCGTCCGGTCGTGATTTTCCCAAGCACATGCAAGACCTCATCGAAGCCATCGAGTGTTTGCTCAAGCGCCCTCGCAAGGCATACCATGATGCCAACGAGCGCACTCCCGCCAAGCCTGCGTCCAAGACCTTTCCGGTGCGGATGTCTGAGCCACAGCCGACGACTGCCGTCAGCGAATCTCTTATCGACTCCGGCATTATGTTGATGGGGCAGCACGCAAAGACAGCCGCTGCTACCAACGTCCAAGACCCCGATACGCGCCCAGTCATGGGGCATAGTCTCGTCAAGAAAACACCCATCTTGAACGGCGACACGGTCTTGGTGAACATGTCACGTTCGGTCAGCAAGATTTCACCGGATGCCCGCAACTTGCTCGACTCGTTCGAGTGGTGCGATATTCCGGCGGGCACCATCACGATGCAAACCGTCAGCCGCCAGCTCGGTTGGCAGACCAAAGCCTATCAGGTCGCCGCCTTCCGTGTTTCGAGCACCGTCATCACGGACGCGCAATATGCCGTGTTCACCGCCGCGCACAATGGCTATCGCGATATGCGCTGGTGGCAGTTCTCACCTTACGCTGTAGAATGGCGGCATAAGAATCCTGTGGCGATGCAGCCCGCGTTCAAAGGCGACAATTTGCCGCGCGTGAACGTGACGTGGTACGAAGCGATGGCCTTCTGCTACTGGCTCTCCGCGCAAACGGGCATGACCATTCGCCTCCCTACTGAACAACAGTGGCAGCGGGCAGCACAGGCCAACGATCAGCGTGAATATCCGTGGGGCAACGTGTTCGATCCATCACGCGCCAACACACAGGAAAGCAAGTCCAAGCAGACTATGCCCGTCGATTATTTCCGTCAGGGGCGCAGCTACTTCGGTTTGTACGACATGGCGGGCAATGTCCAGCAGTGGTGCATCACGGAATATATGTCGGGCAACAGCAGCGTACTGAACACGGACGAGAATCGCGTTGTACGTGGCGGATCGTGGCGGCAGCGTGCGCAGCGTGTCACCCAGCGCGCCAAGCTGATGCCCGATGTGCGCAACGACGGCGTCGGCTTCCGCATCGCCATCATCACCCATCGCTAAATCGGCAGGCTAACTATAGTCAAATGAACGGCGGGAACGTGTCCCGCCGTTTTTTATTCCCCGCCTTGAAGATAGATCGGATTGGTGATGGCGCGGCAGTTGCCTGTCATGGTATCCACAAGTTGCGCACGGATATAGCGGCAGTCCAAATTGCTGAGATGATATTCAACGATTTGCTCGTCTTCGCGGATTGGAAAGCTCGCCGCGATGCCATCAGCAGTCCACAACTGCGCCTCACTCCGCGCCCCGCCGCGCACGATCAGCTTAACCGCTGGCAGTTCCGTACCAATCCACGTATCGCCCATCATCGCCGTACCGAGGTGAAGTTCCAAACGCGGGCCGTCAGGCGCTTCGGTCACGAAGGCATGTCCCGCCCGCAGATGCTTGAGTAAATTGGCGGCGGAAGGCACTTCCGGACAGTAAATGTAATTCGTGGGATGCGCCAATTGGGCGTCGTGGGGCTGCTTGGAAAAATGGAAATCGCTGCCACCAACCGCGACGAGATGTTTTCCCTGTTTGAGCCGCGCTTCCCAAAACGCCAAACAGCGCTCATTGAGCAGTTCCCACGGCCCGTTCCAGATTTCCACCGTCGCGTAGCCTTCCACCTGCGGAAACGCCCAATCAGGGCCGTAGGGTCGCGGATGATTGCACGAGACGAGGTAGCCTTGCGCGGCAGCGGTATCGATGGCCTGCTGTAAATCGGCGGGCGACTGCACGCGGAAATCGATCCAATCGCCGTTGCCCCAGATATTCCAGTGTCCGTAGTAGGTTGTGACTTCGTAACCGGGGATCAACGTCAGCGCAGTTTCGGCGCGCGCTAGATTCACGAGTTGGGAGCGATTATTATGATCAGTGATCGCGAGGAAGTCTAAGCCGAGTGCCTCAGCAATTTGGATGACTTCGGCAGTGGTCGAATCGCCGTCGCTGTTAACGGTATGGCAGTGCAGTTCACCTTTGTACCAGTGATCCACGTTAGGAGGTCGGTTGGCGGTCGTACGCACAGGCAGCAGCGGCGGGCTGTCCGGCTGCGCGGTCGTAGCAGGTGTAAGTTGGACTTCGATTCTCACAGCGCAGCCTTGTGGTGCGACCTTATATGCACCCAGACAGATCGCCCATGTGCCAGCCTGAAGCGGCCCCGGCATGTAGCCCGGTGTGGCGGAGTCATATGCCACGTAGAACTGCTTACGAGCGCTGCCGCTCCAGCCACGAAATCCCTGCGTCATGAACTGCCCACCGCGTGGATCGATGATGCCGATGTCTACGGTGTTGCCGCCCACCAGCGTGGGATCGGAACTAATGGAATCGCCGTAACTGTACGACACGTCGATGCGCCCGATTTGCGGGGGAACCTCGAACGGCACGTTGATATAAGTGAAGGTCTGTTCCGGTTGGATGTGATAATCAAGCACGAGCGTTTGCGTCATGAGATCAGTTGTCCATTTTCGTCATACAAGAAGCTATAGGCAGGATTCAGTTCCAGCCAAACTTGCTCCGGAAAGTGCGGGGGTTCATCCGTATACAGCCGCACAGTAACCAACTGCTTTTCCGTATGGAACACAGTCAAAATTTCACTGCCCAATTCTTGGATGATGTAGAGGCGGGCAGGCAGACAGCCATCTTTCGGTGTGGTATGTATGGTGACGTGTTCGGGGCGGATGCCAAGCGTCACTTTGCTTTTGCCGCCGAGTGAGGCTGACCCGCGCAGTCCGGCGAAGGGCAGCGCTGCGCCATCGCCCAATCTGAGCAGATTAGCAGATGCATCAACCTGACAGGCGAGCAGATTCATTGGTGGGTTGCCGATAAACGAGGCCACGAAGGAATTTGCCGGTGTACGGTAGATTTCCATCGGCGTGCCGATTTGCATGACTTTGCCCTGATTCATCACCACGATCCGGTCAGACAGTGCCATCGCCTCGGCTTGATCGTGTGTCACATACAGTGAGGTCGCCCCGACTTCCTGTTGAAGATGTTTGAGGAAGATGCGCGCCTCGTTGCGCAATTGGGCGTCTAGATTGCTCAACGGCTCGTCGTATAAGGTGATTTTCGCCGGATGTACAACCGCCCGCGCCAAGGCGACGCGCTGCTGCTGACCGCCGGAAAGCTGACCGGGGCGACGTTCTAGTAAAGCCTCGATCTGCAAACGCACCGCCACTTCATGCACCCGCCGCTGTAATTCGGCGCGCTGGACGCCGCGCACTTTGAGCGGATAACCGACGTTGTCGAGAACATCCATATGCGGATACAGCGCGTAGTCCTGAAACACCATCGCGATGTCCCGCTCTCCGGGCGGCATCATGGTGACATCTTTGTCCCCGATGACGACGTTGCCGCTATCGCACAGCTCCAGCCCTGCCACAATGCGCAGCGTGGTTGTCTTGCCACATCCTGACGGCCCCAGCAGCGAGATAAATTCTCCATCTTTGACGGTCAGATCGACCGACTGCACAGCGCGCACCGCCCCGAAATTCTTGGATACATTTTGCAAAGTCAGTGATGACATCTTACTGCTTGATTCCTCCGTAGAAGCGGAACCCGTAACGCCAGTTGATCAGCAGGTAGAGCAATAGCACTGGCAGGGTATATAACACAGCGTAGGCCGCCACAGCAGGCAGGTTTGGGTTGCCCTCTTGTCCGTAGAATTGATAGATGGTGATGGATGCGGGTTGGTATTGGGGATTCCGCAGCAAAATCAGCGGCAGGAGAAATGATCCCCACGCACCGACGAAAGCCAAAATCCCCGTCACCATGATACCGGGGCGCATGGTGGGCACCACGATGTCGCGGAACACCTGAAATGGGCGCGCTCCGCTGACCAAGGCAGCTTCTTCATATGAGCGGGGGATACCATCGACAAAATCGCGCAAGATGAAGATGGAGGTTGGCAGTGCGCCGCCCGCCATCGTCAGGATCACGCCCTGATACGTGTCATACATGCCAAGGTTATAGATCAGCACGAAGATCGGTACCATACTGGCGGTGCCCGTGACGACCGATGAAAACAGGATCAACGCGTATGTAATCGCGTTGCGGGCGGGCAGATTCCCGCGCGAAAGGCCATACGCCGCCAGTGTAGAAAAAGTCGCCGCCAAGATCATCACGCTGCCACTGATTAACAAGCTGTTGGGGAACAATCCACGCATTGCCGCTTGATTGCTAGTCACCTTCTCGAAATTTGCCAGCGAGAATTGCTTGGGGATTTCGGCAGCTAGTGTGGGGGTCGGGTTAAAAGGCGCGAAAATATACCACAGCAGCGGTGTGACGAAGAACAGCGCGATCACCGTTGCCACGATAGACACTGCCCAGCGCGAGATACGCTGCTTCAGCGACATGCGACGGTTCATGGGGTGCGCCTCCTGCGGCTGATCGTCAGATAAATGCTGGCGAACACCAGATTGATCAACATCACGACTACCGCAACCGCACTTCCCCGCCCAAACTCCAAATTCTTCAGGCCGATGCGGTAGGTATAGATCGAGACTAAGTCGGTGCGGAAGCCCGGCCCACCGTTGGTCAATAGGAACGGCGTGAAGGTGTTAAATGTCCACATCGTGATCAGGATCAAATCGGTGGCGATGGTGGTGCGCAGCAGCGGGAACACAATATCGCGCAGTTTTTGCCACAACGACGCCCCGATCACGTCGGCAGTTTCCAGATACGACGGCGGGATCGACCCCAACGCCGAGGTGAACAGCAACATCGAGAACGCCGTGCCGCGCCACGTATTGAATGCGATGATGCTTAGTAAGGGGTAGCGTAGCAACCAGTCGGGTCTGCCGAGGCCAAGCGCACCGAGGATGTGATTCAGCGTACCATCAAACGGGTCGAGGAATGCGAACCACGCAAACGCGATCACCACATCGGGGATAATCCACGCGAGAATGGCAAGCATATAGATGATCTGCCGCAGCAACCCATTCTTGCCGTGGAAGATCAACGCGATCATCATGCCCAAGCCCGCTTGCCCGATCAATGCCGACCCGATCACGAACTGCGCCGTTAGTAATAGGCTTGCACCAAACTCGCCACGATTCATCCAAGTGTCAGCGGTGAACAACGCGGTGTAATTCTTCAGTCCGATAAAATCGGGGTTGTTCGCGTGAACGCCCGTCAGCGCGTAATTGGTGAAACTCATCGAAATGATAGAGAAAAACGGATAGATCAAGAACAGTATGATGAGTACTGCTGACGGGCTGATAAAGGCTAGGCTTACGGGTCGCGACAGGATCGGACGACCCCTGCTCGTACTCATGCGGCACTCCTACAATGACAGGTTGGGAGCGAGGGCGACTCGCTCCCAACAACACACTAGTGATTCAACCCTTAGTTCAAGGTGATGGCGTTATCTGCGCCGACAATCTCGGTGACAGCCTTGGCATAGGCATCCATGGCTTGCTGCGGGGTCATTTCGCCGGAGACGACACGCTCTGTCATCAACTGGATTTGCTCGGAGACCTTGCTGTACGACGGAAGCTGCGGACGAATGGTCGTCAGTGGCAGCACTTCCGTGACCATCTTGCTCATGACGGGGTCACCAACGACTGGCACGTCAAGACGCGGACGGATGCGCGGTTCCAGTTTTTGAAGCTCGGTCAGTTCGTCCTTGCTGTACATGAAGGTCAGCAGTGCCCAAGCTTCTTTCGCGGCTTTGGTGTTGGGGTTAATGATGAAACCCGTGCCACCGGATACTGTGACGAAGTCTTGACCACGGAAGCCCTTACCGGGTTCTTCAGCGGGCATCTTGGCGAAACCGACCTTGGTATCGCGGTCAGCCATCGCGAAATCGCCACCGTTCGGGATCAAGATCGAGCGCCACAGGTAGTCGCCTTCGACCAGCATCCCGACTTTACCTTGGCTGAACGCTTGGAACGACAGATCACGACCGTTCTTCACTAACTGCCAACGGGTATCACCCAGACCATCGGTGTTGTAAATGGTGTTGTACAGGTTGAGAGTGTCAAGGATCGCAGGGCTGCTGACGATCCATTTTTTCTGGTCAAAGTCATACACGTGATGACCCGCGCCGAGCAGCGCCATCGTATAGCCTTGCAGCGTAGTCGCTTCGCCCATCGCGGTGCCTGCGTTCAGTTGGAACGGTGTGACATCGGGGCTGGTTTCCTTGATCTTACGAGCCGCATCCAGCAGTTCCGCCCAGCTCTTGGGTTGGAAGGTGTCGCGATCATAGCCAGCTTTTTCGATGATGTCCTTGTTGTACCAGATCACGCGGGCATCGGTGCCACGTGGGATACCATATGTCTTGCCATTGTACGCAAGGATGGTCTTGATGCTTTCGGGAATCTGTGCCCAGCCTTCCCAATCAGCGGTTTCCGGGCCAACCAGTTCATCCAGCGGCTTGATCAAGCCACCATCGACGAATTCGGGCAACCAGAAGCCGTCGAAGCTGAACAGATCGGAGCCTTGCCCGGCCTTAAGGTCGAGCGCGATCTGCTGCTTGGCATCGGTGATATTGGAATTATCGAGCGGATTCACTACAACCGGCGTACCTGCATCAGCCATTTTCTTCTCGAAGGCTGGCTTGATCGTGTCGGTAATCCATTTGAGTTCATTACCACCCGCTGAAATGGTCAGGTTGACCGGATCAGCCGCCGAGACATGCGCATTCATGCCCAACATGGCAACGAACGCAAATACCACCACAAGGGTGAGGTAACGGGACGAACGCGTTAACATCATACTCTCCTTAACTAACAAAATCTGCTGCGAACAAAGGCGCGGCGGTCTCCGGGCCTCTCAGCGACTGCCGCCAAACTGCTGTACAGCCTTCACCAAATAGACTTAAAAAACTACTGCACCTGCATCGTCGATTCGCGCACGATCAGTTGCGTAGGGATCAAACTGAGTACTTCCCGCATAGGTTCGCCATCAATGAGGTTGAGCAACCGATACGCTGCTTCCGCGCCGATCACTTCGGCGTTTTGAGCGACAGTCGTCAACGGTGGCGTAAGCGATTTGCTGACATCCAAGTTATCGAACCCGACAAGCGATAGATCGTGCGGTACGCGCAGCCCTACCGAGGTAGTCGCCCGCAAGATTCGGATTGCCATCCAGTCGTTGACCGCGAAAATGGCGGTGGGGCGATCGGGCTGGCGGAGCCGCTCGATCAAGGGTGTGAGCGAGGCTTGATCGTTGGTCAGATAGGCGTCATAACTGCTCAACTCGTGCTCATTGCCGATCAGGATCGGTTCGGCTGGCCTCTCGCCTACCTCGTACAGTGCATCACGATAAGCACGGTATCGTTCCGCCACGGAAGCCAGATGTAAGTGCGGGCGAGCCAAAAAAGCGATGTTGCGGTGCCCCAGCTCGATGAGATGGGTCATGGCTTGCATCCCGCCGACGTAATTGTTGCTGCTGACGCATGGCAAATGAAGCTGCGCCACGGGACGATCCAACAAAACGGTCGGCACTGACTCGGAAAGCTGACTGAGTAAGCGTTCGTGATTGTCACTTTCCACCGCCCACACGATGTATCCGACGACCCCATCCGTGCGCATCTCGTTGAGCATCCGATCTTCTTCCGCGACGCTGTATTCGCTGCCTGCCACCTGAACACGATAGCCTTTGCGGCGGAAGACTCGCTCGACGCCATGCATCGTCTGTGCCGCCGAGGTGCTGCGAAAGTCGGGGAGGATCAGTCCGATGGATTTACGAACTGCCGTTTGTGGTTGAGGGCCGCTGACGAAAGTACCTTTGCCATGTATGCGGTAAATCAGATTTTCTTCTTCCGCGCTTTGCCATGCTTTCTGGATCGTCGTCCGGCTGATCTCCAGTTCCTGCGCGATCTCCCATTCTCCCAGTAGCCGCTCATGAGGATGAAACACACCAGTCAGCACCTTATGTCGCAGATCGTCCAAAAGCTGGATATGCAGGGGCAACGGACTAGTTTTTGAAACTTGAAGTTTCATCATGTCTCTACTTGACTCTACTGACTGAATGGTAAAAAGACCACGTTAAGGTGCTGGCGCAGCTTGGTGAATGATGCGTGAAGGTCTTGTAAAATCGGCTTAATAAAGGATGCCGGATCATGATGCTAAAATCTAACTCTTGAATCAACTTGTCTTTACTTGTCTCTATAGTATACAGCGCTTTTTTCAATTTTGGAAAGCAACACATTGAAGCAATTTCCGGGAAAGTTTCCTCGCCGTGTGGAGCATGGCATGTGGGGAATGTCAGAACACACCGCAAGCTAGTTTGAAGTTGACGAGGGAGGGTCTAGCAGTTACGCGGGACATTCCCTCCTATTCTCGCGAGAATAGGAGGGAATAAGTGGTCGGAGGCGAAGCTACTCGCGCTTGCCGCTGCGGATCGCCAGCTTGACCTCGCCAATGGCCTTGGTCACTTCGATGCCGCGCGGGCAGGCGGGCGTGCAGTTATACACAGTACGGCAGCGCCACACGCCGTCAGGATCGCTCAGGGTATCCAAGCGCTCCTGCCATGCTTCGTCGCGGCTGTCGAAGATGAAGCGGTGTGCCTGTACGATGGCGGCTGGCCCAACGTACTCGCCGCTCGCCCAGAAACTGGGGCAGCTCGTCGTGCAGCACGCGCACAGGATGCACTTGGTGGTGTCATCGAAGCGCTCACGGGCTTCCACCGTCTGCAACCGCTCGGTTACATGACCGTTGGCGGCGACGGGCGGCTTGGTGTTGCTGACGAAGAAGGGCATTACGGCGCGGTAATGCGCGAAGAAGGGTTCCATGTCCACCACAAGGTCTTTCACCACCGCCAGACCGAGGATCGGCTCGACCTGAATCTTGTAGTGTTCCTGCTCGCCCCACTCCTTGAGCAGCACTTTGCACGCCAGCCGATTGACGCCGTTGATGCGCATCGCGTCCGAGCCACAAATGCCCTGTGCGCACGAGCGGCGCAGGGTCAGCGTGCCGTCCTGCTCCCATTTGACACGATGCAGCAATTCCAGCACGCGGTTAGTGGGTGTGCAGTTGTCGAGCGTGTACTCGCCCCAATAGGGTTTCTGGTCTTTTTCCGGATTAAAGCGCCGGATTCGCAGTGTTACTTTCATTTGGCTGCCTATTTGTCTTTATTCTGGTTACCCATCGATGACATTGCGAGGCCGAGCGCCACACCAACCGCCACCCCGATGCCGACTCCGGCTGCCACGTTGCCCGATGCACTACCGAGCGCCGATCCAATGGCGATGCCGAGCGCCACACCGACGCCCACCATGCCCGTTGGGTTCTTGCCTCCGCCTTGCGATCCGTTCGGTGAATTGGTCATGTCTTGCCTCTTCTCTCGTTTCAGTTTCACTGGTTTGCGTATCGCCCTTTCACAGGCGGGTTAGATGAGCGCTATCTTTTACTTAGCACTCCTCTAATATACACGTTCTTTCGGCTGGTGCCGCCCCATGACGACGGGCTTGTAATCCAGCTTGATCTCATCACTGTCCGCCGATTTGGAGGCAAGTGTATGCTTCAACCAGTTCACATCATCGCGTTTCTCGTAGTCCTCGCGGGCGTGCCCGCCACGACTCTCGGTGCGGTGCAGCGCCGAATAAGCGGTCACTTCGGCTACGTCTAGCAGCGCCCCCAATTCCCACGCTTCCAGCATATCCGTGTTGAATTTCAAACCGCGATCATCGATGCCAAGTTCGGTCTTGAACTGCCGCTTCATTTCGCGCAGATCTTCGACGGCTTGCTTCATATCGGCTTCGTTGCGGAACACGCCGACCTTATCCATCATGACCTGCTGCATTTTCTGGCGGAGCGTGTATGGCTTCACTTTGCCGTTAGCGTTACGTAAGCGGTTCAACTCAGCTTCGATGTGTTTGCCCGCGTCGGCTGGCAGCGGCGTCCAATCCGCACCCTTGGCGTAGTCACCCGCGTGCTTGCCCGCGCGACGACCAAACACCACGAGGTCAACCAAGGAGTTCGTGCCGAGGCGGTTTGCGCCGTGGACGCTCACGCACGCGCATTCGCCCGCTGCGTACAAACCGGGCACCACCGTATTCTGTGCGTCGCTGATGCCTTGTCCATCGTTGTTGGTGGGAATGCCACCCATCGCGTAGTGTGCCGTCGGCTGGATTGGCATCGGCTCGTGGACGGGATCGATGCCCGCGTAGGTGCGCGCCTGATCGCACGTTTCCGCCAGTTTGGTCTCGATGAAGTGCGCATCGATGCGGCGCGACTCGCCCGCTTCGGCTAGATAGCGGTTGACGGTCTCCGGACGCAGATCGAGGTATAGATAGCGCTTGCCATTGATGCCGTTGCCTGCCCGCAATTCCAGTGTGATGGCGCGCGATACAACGTCACGACTGGCGAGGTCTTTGATCTTCGGGGCGTACTTCTCCATGAAGCGCTGCCCTTTGCCGTTGATCAGCACGCCGCCTTCGCCGCGCACGCCTTCGGTGATCAGGAAGCCGGTGGGATATAATCCCGTTGGGTGGAACTGGTAAAATTCCATGTCTTCCAGCGGCAGTCCGGCGCGATAGGTGAGCGCGCTGCCGTCGCCCGTCAAGCTGTGGGCGTTACTGGTCGTCTCCCAACACTTGCCCCAACCGCCCGTCGCAAACACAATCGACTTGGCGTGGAAAAGATGCAGTTCGCCAGTGCCAATTTGCACAGCGACCACGCCGCACGCCTTGCCATTGTTCAGAATTAGATCAACGACATGGAATTCATCAAAAAAGGCCACATTATTTTTGATGCACTGCTGGTACAGCGTCTGGAGGATCATATGTCCGGTGCGGTCAGCCGCGTGACAGGCACGACGCACGGGCTTGCCCGTATCATTGTTGGTGTGCCCGCCGAAGCGCCGTTGTGAAATTTTGCCTTCGGGCGTGCGATCAAATGGCAGGCCGAAGTGCTCTAGCTCGATCACCGCGTCGATGGCTTCTTTCGCCAGAATATCGGCGGCGTCTTGGTCAACGAGATAGTCGCCGCCTTTGACGGTATCGAAGGCGTGCCATTCCCATTTATCTTCTTCGAGGTTGCCTAGCGCCGCCCCGATCCCGCCGAGCGCCGCGCCTGTGTGCGAACGTGTGGGATACAGCTTGCTGAGGACGGCGGTCTTGGCTCGTTGTGAAGCGTGCAATGCGGCCATCAACCCCGCGCCGCCCGCGCCCACAATCAGAGCTTCATATTGATGTTGCTTCATTGTTGCGAAATGCTCCTAGAACTTGACTGCCGTCGGGCTTCAACATCCCCAAATGACCGTGTCCGGCGGCGCAGTGAAATAACCATGTTTCCCGTGTCGATGCTGCCTCGCTTCGAGCTGCCTATCAGACTATCTTCAAGCAGCACAAAGGGCAGCAATCAGCACTTTACTTATTCGCCGGAACCACCATCGACGTGCTGTCGCTCTGGTTGAGCATCTTGTCAGTCGTCTCCGGGCTGGTGCTGATTAACGCCGCACCGCCAACCGTGATCAAGATCACACAACCGACCAACGCCGCCAGATGAGCGCCGCGCCGCACAACCTTGTTATGGACGTAGTCGTTGATGATGTAGTGGAGGCCATAAAAGGCGTGAACCGCGACGAACGCCAGCAGCAGCACATCATACACGCGCCAGATCATCACCCCCGCGAACATTGTATTCCAGCGGTGCATCACAAACTCTGCGGCTTGCCCGGATTGGTTGATCACGGTTGTGCCCACAGGCGTGAAGCCTGCCTTGCTGATGTCGAAAACGCCTTGAATGATGTGTACCATCGCCAAGTGCCCGAACACCAACGGGATGATCAGCACGCCGGAAATGCGCATGTACGACCACATGAACGTGTCGAACTTGCTGCGTTTCAGCGCCTTTTTATCTGTGCTGCGGTCAACCACTGAGTACACGCCGGATAGGATCAACCCGCCGATGAAGGCTGCCACAATACCAATCAAGAAGGGTAGTTGGCTTTCGATCAATTCGGGGATCTTCAAATCGAACACGACGCCCGGTTCGTTGTAGTGATTAACGACGTGCATGAACATCAAAATAAAGGTCGGTACCAATAAGATGATTGTTCCCAAAAACACGTACATCACCGCGCGATCTTGATACTTCCATAAATTTGGTCGGTTATCCATGATCACGATGCGGAAGCCGTTCAAACCGTGATACACCACGCACGCCACCAAAGCAAATTCACCAAGCGTGAAGATCGGGCTTTGGTAAATGGCGATGGCTTTGGCGTACAAATCTGGATAGAAGACCGACCACGATGTGTCGATGACATGAAGGATGAAAAAGAATAGGACGCCCACGCCAGAAATGCGATGAAGCGCCCATGCCCATTGACCGAGCTTCCCGCGATAGCGCAGTGTTTCGGTAATGGTTAGGACAAGGGTAGTCACGAGGAGTCCTCCTCAACAAAGTGAACAAAAACAATTGGGGGTTGCGGTCTGTTAGAAAAATATTATAACAAGTTACCGTGCGATTCACATAGACAGCTCTCGACGCTCAAGATTGACACCGCCAGACGGTGCCAAGGCGTTTTCACTGAGCATATACCGATCACTTCCGGCTACACACCGCTGAACGCCCCGAAGCCGCCATCCACTGCTACCACGATCCCGTTGACGAAGCTGGCAGACGGGCTGCACAGCCATACCACCGCGCCAACCAGTTCATCCGGTTCGCCAAAGCGCCCCGAAGCGGTATGGTTGATGATGGCGTGCCCGCGCGGCGTAAATGTCCCGTCGGGATTCACCATGAACGGGCGATTCTGGTCAGCGAGGAAGAAGCCCGGAGCCAGCGCGTTCACGTGCAGCCCTTCGCCATATTTCTGTACCATCTCGATGGCTAACCAGCGCGTGAAATTCTCGATGCCCGCTTTGGCGGCGCTGTATGCAATCGGACGTGTCAGCGCGCGCGGCACGGACAGCGATGAAATATTCACGATATAACCGAGTTTTTGATTCGCCATGACTTCGCCAAAGACCTGCGACGGCAAGATCGTGCCCATCAGATTCAGGTCGATCACCCCTTGAATACCGGCTTGCGTCAGGTCGAAGAAGGAGCCATCGACTTTGACCGTGCCTTCCGGTGAGTTGCCGCCCGCCGCGTTGATCAGGATGTCGATACGCCCCCACTCTTTGAGGATTTGCTCACGCGCCTTGTCCAGTTGGTCGCGCTCCATCACATCCGCCACCAGCGGCATTGCGACATCGCCTTCCGCCGTCATTTCCGCGACGATCTGTTCCGCAAGCTGCGCCCGCCGCCCTAAAATGGCTACTTTCGCGCCCGCCCGCGCCAAGCCACGTGCCATCGCGCTGCCGAGTACGCCCGTGCCGCCCGTGACGATGGCTGTTTTGCCCTCCAAACTATATAAACTAGCGAGGAAATCATCCCGTTTTGTCATCCGAGTCTGCCTTTCTATGGTGTTTGAGGAGTTGTGATTGGTTGAAACTGCACTTCATGTTACCTCAAAGATAGCCGCTTTCAGATTTCTGAGCGATGATCATGGTATAAATCATGCAATACATATTTCGTCGCTAGGAGACGGTATATGAACATAGGCATTATCGGCGCGGGAGCAATGGGCAGCGCGTTAGGCAAAGTATGGGCGAACGCCGGACATCACATTTTGCTCTCTTATTCGCGCGATGCAAGCAGATTGGTAATGTTAGCAAACAGCATGGGAAGTCATGTTAGCGCGGGCACGGTAGCGGATGCGGTAGAGCAGTCCGATGTGATCCTGTTTGCGGTGCCGTGGCATCGCGTGCCGGACGTACTTGAGCAGGCAGGTTCGCTACAAGGGCGGATCGTCCTATCCTGTATGCTGCCCATGACCGCCGATGACAGTGAATTGGCCTTCGGGTTCAACTGGTCGGGCGCGGAAGAACTCGCCAAACAAACGGGCGCGCGCGTGGTGGCGACCTTCAACACGGTATGGTCGAATATGATCGCGCACCCACCGCGCGAAAATGAGCAACGCAGCATGTTCTACGTGGGTGACGACGCCGACGCTAAACGCGCTGCTGACCGTCTGATCGGGGATGCCAAATTCGATCCCATCGACGCGGGCGCGCTCATCGACGCCCGCCTGTTGGAACCGTTCGGCTTGCTGATGGGCAAACTCGGCTTCACGTACACGCCGCTGGTGGCGTATCACTTCCTGCAATTCAGACAGCGCGGCGGCACCGGACTACTGACCCCGCGTTGAGCTGGTTGCGTTCGCCAATATCTTGGTGGCGCTCTGCACTGTGCGCGTACGTCCTGTGAACGCCATGCCGAGCGCCAGCAGCCCGAACAGCGTGTCTTCCGTGTGCGGAGCCATCCGATACGGTACGCCGAACTGTTCGCTGATGAGTTGCCGTAGCAGGGCGATCTTTTGCGCCAGTCCGCCCGAAAACGCGATCTGCTGCCACGCCTGATCCGGCGAGAGACGCCGCGCACAGGTCAGGTAGTTCGCCGCCATACTCTCGAAGGCCGCGCGGAATAGATGCCCGACGGTCAATTCGCCTTCTTGGATGTTGGTGATCTCGCCATGATCCCCGACGGGCGTGCTGTAAAAGGCCAGATGTACGCGCATGTCCGGCTTTGAGGCTGCTTCCGCCGCCCGCGTGATGTATTCCCACGGATCGCTCAACTGCACGCCCTGACTATCGGCTAATTCCGTCAGCAGTTTGATCAAGGCTGTGAGTGCCCGCCCTGCTGGAATCGTCGTCACGGTGATCAGGCAGTTTCCATCAAAGAATGGGCGAGTCTGGAAGTTGCCGAACTCGATCTGCGGACGCAGCAAACTTACCTGCGAGCCGGTCGAGATATTGACGGATAGTTCGCCCTCACTGAGCAGCGCTCCCAATAACGCACACTGAAAATCACCGATCGGCGTGTAGCAGGGGAACTCCTGACCAGCGACTTTCATCGTGCCGACGCGTTCGCCGTGCTGCCGGATGTCGGGCCAGCGCATCTGATCCAAGCCGAGCTTCGCCAGCACGCCCTGATGCCAGTTCAGCGTTTCGAGGTTGAGCGCACCATGTGACTGCGCATTGATGATTTCGGTGGTGGGCGTGGTGTGACACAGATTCGCCAGCACATAATCGGGCATCGAGACGGGCATGGTGTCGTCAGTGGGAAGTTCGCCACGTTCCCGCATCCAGAATAAGTTGCCAATCGGCAATCCCACGCGCAGTTCATTACCCAATTGTCGATGTCCATCGGCGCTAAGGCGTGACATCATCACGTCAAAATAAGTGCCCTTGCCGGAGGGGTGTGGCATCAGCACCCGCTGATCTTGCCACGTGGTCAGGGTCGAGCGCGCCTCGCCCGTCGGGGAGGTGAACACGAGGCCGTGCATCTGATTACACATCACCAGCCCTTCGCACGTCCCCGCCAACGGCGCGAGTTCGTGTACCAAGCCGCGCACTGCCTCTAAGATGATGTGCGGATCATATTCGCGGTACAGCGGTGATGTGCTCACCAACGGCGGCGGAAACGGCGAGCGTTTGATGTGCGTAATTTGCTGCGTGTCCAGATCGAGCACCGCGCCCTTGACGAACGAGGTGCCAATATCAATGCCAATCAGCGCCACGGGAAACCTTCCAGTTAACGAGGGATTTTGTTGTTCATTAGACCGAGTGTAGCGGATTGTTGCAATAGCACATTCAGGTATCCTGTCACCGAAATATCTTATATAATCGACAACCGATCTAGCGCTCCACGACTTGATAGCCTAAATGCTGTGCAGGTAACCCGTCATGAAAGCCATTTTCTTCCCTGAACCCAAGCATGTCGAAATTATCGAGGTGCCTGAGCCGACTTATGGCGCTGATGAAGTGTTGGTCGATGTGCAGATCGCGGGGTTGTGCGGCACTGATCTGAATGTGTATCGTGGACTGTTCCCGCTCGTTACCTTCCCACGCATCCCCGGTCACGAGATCAGCGGCACGGTCATCGCCAAAGGGCAGCGTGTGCCGGAACACATCAAAATCGGGGATCGGGTGATGCTGTCGCCATATTCCGAATGCGGGCAGTGTCCGGCCTGCCGCGCGGGGCGTTTCAACTGCTGCGAGTTCAACCAGACGCTCGGTGTACAGCGCGACGGCGCGATGACGCCACGCTTTGCCATCCACCACAGCAAAGTCTTCAGCAGCAGCACACTCACCTTCGATGAATTGGCGCTGGTCGAGCCGATGAGCGTTGGCTATCATGCCGCCAATCGAGGTCGTGTGAGCGAAACAGACACCGTGCTGGTCATCGGTGCGGGCACCATCGGCATCGGTGCGATCAGCGCGGCGGTGCGCAAAGGTGCGACCGTGATCGCGGCGGATATTGACGACCAGAAATTGGCGTTGGCGCGGCGTTTCGGCGTGCAGCACACCATCAATTCGACGCGGCAAGACGTGTTAGCGACCATCAAGGAACTGACCAACAACGAGGGCGTCAGCGTGGCGATTGAAGCCGTCGGGCTGCCGGAAACGTTCCGTTTGGCGGTGGAAGCGGCCTGTTTCGCTGGGCGTGTAGTGTATATTGGCTACACCAAAAAAGAAGTGTCTTACAACACGCAAGACTTCGTGCGTAAGGAACTTGACATCCTCGGCTCACGCAACGCACTGCGGGTTTTCCCCTCGGTGATCAAGATGATAGAGCAGCGCATTCTGCCGTTCAACGACCTGATTTCGCGGCGCTATCCCTTTGCCGGAGCGGGAGAAGCCTTTCACGATTGGGACGCCGCGCCAAATGAGTTCACCAAAATTTTGATCGATATTCAAGGATAAAGGCTAATGACTTCTTTCTCAACTGAATTTGTGCAGCAGATGTTCGCGCTGGATGGCAATGTCGCCGTCGTGACGGGCGGGACGGGCGTGCTCGGCGGCGCGATGGCAATTGGCTTGGCGCGGGCGGGCGCGAGTGTCGCTATCGTCGGACGCCGTAAGGAAAAGGCCGATGCCGTGGTCGAGCAGATTAAGGCGTTCGGTGGCACCGCGATGGCTGCTCCGGGCGATGTGATGGACAAAACGCAGATGGAAGCCGTGCGCGATATGGTGCTCCAGCAGTGGGGCAAGATCGATATTCTGGTCAACGCGGCGGGCGGCACAACACCGCAAGCGACCGTCGCGCCGGACAAAACGATCTTTGACATGCCGATGGATGCGATGTCCAACGTGGTCGATCTCAACCTGATCGGCACCATGATCCCGTCACAGGTGATCGGGCAAGTGATGGCGAAGCAGCAGCGCGGCTCGATCATCAATATCTCGTCAATGAATGCGCAGCGGGCACTCACACGGGCGGTGGCCTATTCGGCAGGCAAAGCGGCGGTGGAAAATTTCACGCGTTGGCTGTCGGTAGAATTGGCGACCAAGTTCGGCCCGCAGATGCGCGTGAATGCGATTGCGCCGGGATTCTTCGTGGGTGAGCAGAACCGCAGTTTACTGCTGAACGAGGATGGCACGCTTACGCCGCGCGGCGAACTCATGATTCACCATACGCCGCTGCGCCGCTTCGGGAAGGCCGAAGAATTGATCGGCGCGTTGGTGTGGCTGTGCAGTCCGTCCGCCAGTTTCGTCAACGGCACCGTGATCATGGTCGATGGCGGTGTGAACGCCTTCAGCGGTATCTAGGAGATTGGGCGAGCGCTGACACTCGCCCATCAACTTACAGGTTATTCATAGCGCAGAACGGTTAGAGGCTTCTCGCCGGAAGCGCCCCACGCCGTGAGCAGCGTCGCGCCGAGGGTGATCACAATCGCCAGCCCTAACATCAGCAGGATCAAATCGGTGGGGATTGGCAGCACGATCACGTTTTGCGTGAGCGCGGGTACAGCGGCGAGGATCAGCAGTGTCGGCAGCAAGCTGATGATCCCGCCCGTGAAGCCCACCAAGCCATTTTCGATCAGCAATTGACCGAGCGCTTGACGACGCTTGACGCCAAGCGCTTTCAGGATACCGATCTGCCGCCGCCGTTCCAGCGTTGCCAGCGAAACCGTCGTCGCGATGAGCACGGCTGCCGCGAACAGCGATAACGCCGCCACGAGCAGCGGCAGCGCGGCGATCTGCGAGAAAAGGCGGTTCAAAAAGGTGTCGAACACGCCCACATCGAACACGAATACACCGGGTACTGCACCGACCACTGCCATCACATCATTAACTTTGGCGGTGCTCACGTCCGCGATCACGAAATCGAACGGCATCGTGCTGCTGACGGTATTCAGCGGCACCTGCGCCGCCCGATCCCCCAAGCTGAACGGGATCAAGCCTTCGCTCACGTCCGGCGCGACAATGCCGACCACTTCAAAGTCAACGTTTTTGCCAGAGATGCGGTAGGTCAACGTCGATCCGACCTCAACACCCAAGGATTCCAGCAGTGGATCATACGGGATGGTCATTACACGCTTGCCATTGTCCTCGGCGTTCAGGTAGCGTCCCGCGTACAAGCGCCCACGCGTCGGCGCACCTGCCACATCCATGCCAACGACGGCTTGTAAGCGCGCCTGTGCGAATTCTACGCTGACCTCGTTCGTGCTAAGTTCAGCTAACTTGCTTTCAAAATCACGATCCCCATTGATCGCGATGAGGTCGACATTAGGAATGCGCACGGTGCGATACCCTCTAACATCATCGCTGCCCAATTCGGTATTCAGTTGCGCCTTCACCAAATTATCGGTCAGCGGCAACAGCGGGAGTACGACGACGTTGCCACCGAGCGGGCCGCTGAGGGTGGTATACAGCAGTTGGTTGATGCTCCGCGAGAGGATCAGTGTGCTGCTCAAGGCTGTCATGCCGATGACCAAGGCCAACAAGCTCAACGCGGTGCGCGTGCGGTACACCGTCAGCCCGCGAATCGCCAAGCGCAGATCGGGGTTGCGCAACGATGGCAGTTTGCCGAGCGCCCACACCACCAACCACGCCAAGCCCAAAATCACCGCAAAGATCAGGAACAGTACCACCACGCCCACGATCCCGCTAAAAATCGGCGCGAGTCCGGGCGGGAGTTGTTCACTCAGCCACAGGATCGGATTCTGCACGCGCACGCCGCGCATCCGCACCGAAGCGGGCGCTTGCGTCTCGAATAGGGTGAAGATGTCACCGATGATCAGGCCGACCAGCGTACCCAACCCTACGATCAACGCGATCAGACTGAGCAGCGACGGTAGGCAGCCCGCCCGCGCCAGCACCAACGCGCCCTGCCGCAGCACCAAGCCCGGACGTACCTGACTCGCCATCAGCGTTGGCAGCACACTGAAGATGATCGTGATCACGATGCCCATGCCGAGGCCAAGCACTGCCGGATCGAGTTGAAAGTGCCACGGCAGCGGGAAGCCAAAGGCGCGTTCGCCAAAGTCCCGCGCGATCAAGCTGAGGCCGAAGCCGATCACCACGCCAAGCAAGCTGCCCAAAACGCCCATGAACAGCGCTTCAAACAGGAAGATTTGCGAGATGCCGCCGCTTTTCACGCCGAGCGTCTTGAGCACCGCGATCTCGCTGGCGCGCCGATTCACGGAAACCAGCATGGTGTTGACGATGCCCACGCCACCGATCACCAGCGCGATCAGACTGAGCAGCAGAATGAAGCGTGAGATTAACAGCGAGCTGACCTGATTGTTCTCCAGCACCTGATCGACCGTCCGCACGCGGACGCCCCGACCATTCGACCACTCCTGATAGATCTTGTTTTGCATAAAGGCTAGATCGGTGCCTGCTGGAAATTTCAGATACACCGTATCCGCTGAATTGGGGGGGATATTGAATTGTTCCGCATAGGCGCGGTCGATATAGATAAAGCCAAATAGTAGATTTAGTGGGCTGTTGAAACTGCTCTCGGCGGTATCCGGTACGATGCCCTGCACGGTATGCAATTCTTTTGATGTCCCGATGCGCAGTTGGTCGCCAACGTGAATATCAAGCTGATCTGCGATGCGCTGGCAGACAACTACCTGATTCGGCCCCGTGAACAGGTTTTTGAACAGTTCCTGAGATGGGTCGCTGGCGCGGATCGTGTCGTAGAAAGGATAGGTCTGCGGATCGATGAAGATGCCCTGTGCGAAGGCTGGACGCCCCGCCCGCTCATCTTTGACCACCGCCACCTGTGTTAATTCGCCCGACGCAACGAAGGTGGCTTCCGCATTGTTGCGCTCTGCCCACCGCTGAATTTGTGTAATATTGCGGTCGGTGAAGGCATACGACTGCGCGTCCTGATCGGGATTCAGAAAACTGATGCGCATCCCGCCGCCCGATGACACCACAATATCGCCGCGCATCAAGGCACGCACGTTATCGGTCAGCGCGTCGGTCAGCATCAGGCCGAGCATCCGCAGCGCGACCACGGTGGAAACACCTGCCGCGATGCTGAATAGGGCAAATAACGTCCGTTGGCGATCTCGCCACAGGTTACGTAGGGCATACAGGAGGGAAAAACGAAGACGTTTGATCATAAGAGACATCAATCTGTGTTAACCACTCATCAGACATCATTACGGGATGTTCGCAGGAATCGTTGCACATCTCCACGAGAATTGGTCAGATTAACGGGCAAACGTAGAGCAGACGGTAACGCGTTCTTCGCGCGTTACCTAGCCTGTTGTAAATGGTGCAACCGTCGCTCGTGCAAATCCCCACTGGATTTGTCGTGCGAATCCGCTAACATTAGCGTCCAACGAGTTCTCAGTGCTCTCTGTTGTCAGTAATCACCGCCAACAGAATCTTGCCTTGTCTTAGCACTCGGCACGTAGCACTAGTTTTACGGGGTGATAGCGTGCGTGCAGTAATTGCTCTCGAAGATGGCAGCGTGTATCCCGGCGTCGGCTTCGGCACGGAAGGGATGCAGGTTGGCGAAGTGGTGTTCAACACCTCGATGACGGGGTATCAAGAATTGTTGACCGACCCGTCATACCATAAACAGATCGTCGTTTCGACTGTCGCCCATGTCGGCAACGTCGGGATCAATACCGAAGACCCCGAATCCGAGCGCGTATGGGTAGCGGGTTTTGCGGTCAGGTCGCTCAGTCCAGTGGTCAGCAATTGGCGCGCCAACCAGACGCTCGATGAATATCTCAAAACGCACGGCGTGATCGGCATCGCGGAGTGTGAGACGCGTTCTTTGGTACGTCGGTTGCGCACGGCGGGCGTCATGCGCGGGGTGATTGCGCACGGTGCGGCGGCCGAAGATACTGACGCGCTCATCGCCGCTGCCCGCGCATGGCCCGGTATGGATGGCCTTGATCTGGCGAAGGAAGTTTCGTGCTTCATGCCGTACACGTGGGAGGAATCGACCAACCCCGTCTGGTATGATCACAGCCCCGACGCCAACAGCCATCAGATGCACAGCTATCGCGGTCATGTGGTCGCCTTCGACTTCGGCATCAAGCACAATATTCTGCGCCTCTTGACCTCACGCGGCTTCCGCGTGACGGTTGTGCCCGCCACGACTACCGCCGCTCAAGTCCGCGAACTCGCGCCCGATGGCGTGTTCCTCTCCAATGGCCCCGGCGATCCGGCGGCGGTCACTTACGCCATCGACACGATCAAGGACTTGCTCGGCACAGTGCCGATTTTTGGCATCTGCCTCGGTCATCAATTGATCGGGCTGGCGCTTGGTGGCAAAACCCACAAGTTACTGTTCGGGCATCGCGGTGGCAACCAACCCGTCATCGATCCCGATAACGCGGCGGTGACGATCACGGTGCATAATCACGGTTTCGCGGTGACACCCGGCACGTTGCCCGATGGCATCGACGTGACGCGCATCAACCTGAACGATAACTGTATCGAAGGGCTGCGCGCCCGCAGTTTGCGTGCCTTCAGCGTGCAATATCATCCTGAAGCTGCGCCCGGCCCGCATGATGCGCTGGCGCTGTTTGACGAATTCGCTGAACTGGTCGAGGAAAATAACAAGAGTAAAGTGGCGCAGCCTTAGCCCGCGTTAACGACTCCGCCTCGATTTTTATTTTTACATTGCATTTCATCTGCCCGTGAAACGATCATCGAAATCAGGATGACCGCATCACGGGCAGATTCGTTTATATCCCCGATATTGCCAGCATTATGCCGGATTCGGGCATGTTTTTCATCTTCCGCAGCTATGCCATTTCTCTCCCATTCAGCGCCAACTTATAAAAAACCTATCACGATAGTATTGAGGAAGGTTAAATCTTATAAAGCGTTCCTATACTCGCTTGACTGAAAAATCCACTTCTCATACACTGATTTTCAATAAGCGCGATCAACGAAGATTGACGCAGATTGAGCCAGTAGGCGAAAGGGTAAGCGATATGCCAAGCAATAAGGTTCAATGCAACTACGAGGATATGGAGAAGATTTGCCAGCAGTTCATCCGCGAATCCGATGAAACCGAAGGCACCATCCGCATCCTTAAGCAGGGCGTAGAAGAACTACGTGGTGGTGGCTGGCTGGGCGTCGGGGCGAACGCCTTCTACGCAGAGATGGACGACCACGTTTTCCCCAATCTCGACAAGCTCGTGAAGGCACTGCAAACGACCGAGAGTCAGGCGCGGCAAGCGATTGCCAAGCTGCACGAGATGGAAGATTCGAGCGCCAACAAGTTCAAGAACTTCCAATCGCAACTCAAGCAGTACGTACACAGTCGCTAACACCAGCATTCCTAGGCATTTCTAGCTCAGACACTCAGGAGGAATAACTATGCCAGCCGATTTACAGGCCGATTATGACGCATTATCTGCTATGTCCGATATGTTTGGCACCGCAGCCCAACAAATGGATCAAATGCAGTCGTCCATTCAACAGATGGTCTCGATGCTCGAAGGTGGCGCGCTGTTAGGTGTCGCCGGTGACCGTCTCGTAGGCGCGCTTCAGAACAACCTCGCACGTAAGGTTGCCTATGGCGCGGAAAAGTTCCGTGAGCTTCAGGGCGATGTCCGTGCCGCGATGGGCGAAATCTCTGATGCCGATCAACAGGGCGCAGGCCAGTTCTAAAGCACATAAGGGACATAAGGAGCAAACACCATGAGTATCTTCTCATTTGAAGCACAAATCGCTGACCAAGCCGTCGATCTCATCAATCAGAGTTCTTCGCAGACTCAGGAAGTCCTTGGCAATGTCCTGAGCAAGTTCGGCCCCATCAATGATGGTGCGTGGCTCGGTAAGGGCGCAGAAGCCTTCAAGAATGAAGTCCTGTCGGAAGTCATTCCCGGCCTCTCTGACCTCATCCAATATCTGAACTCGGCAAACACTTTGGCGAAGGATGTCGCGTCCGAAATCCACGCCGCCGATGACTTCCTGAACGGTCTGTTTGGGTTCGTCGAAGACGTTTTTGACGCGATTACGCCGTGGTAAGGGGTTTCCCTTACCCATCGGATCGCGACTCTATCTAACTGAAATCTATCGGCGCTCATACAGCGCTTCCTTGGAGGAATTCAAATGGCAAACCCAGAAGTCTCTATTGATTATGCCGTCGTGGGTGATATGGCGAATACGTTCTCGCAGTCTGCCGACACGCTCGGTAACGTCGGTAACATGGTGGGCGCTGCTGCTGCGCTGCTCGCGGCGACTGGTTTCGGTGGGATCATCGGTCTCGCTGCTCAGGTGATGCTGCTCGCCGTGCAAGGCAATGCCAATGCCATCGGCGCGCACTGCAATGAGCTGTCCAGCGACCTGAACGCGGCTATCCAAGCCCTTCAGAATGGTGATACATCGGGTGCGCAGCGCTTCGCCCAATAACAAGCGCATCCGAACATTTATCATAAGCGAAAAAGCGCGGGACATCCTGCGCTTTTCTGTGTTTGACTATGGTAAGCAGCCTACTTCGTCTTCACTTTGCATCAAACACTGCACAATCAGCACTTGATTTGGGGGTATAATCTTCCCGCCCGCCGATCTGCGCACCATGATCGCGCCTATCCACAAAGCAGGAACTAACTTATGCCCTCGATGATCGTCGTCTTCCTCGTGATTGCCTTTTGCGCCTATCTTACTGGCCTCTCCAAAGGGGGCTTGGGTGGCTCATTGGGATCACTCGTCACACCCCTGTTAGCGTTGCTGATGCCCACCAAACTCGCGGTTGGCTTGACCCTGCCGATGCTGTTGGTTGGCGATGTTTTCGCCGTGATCGCACATCGGGGCAATTGGGACTGGAAGCTGCTGCGGGCAATCCTGCCTGCTACCTTCGTCGGCGTGTTCGTCGGTTGGTTGGCTTTCGAAGCCATCGATCCAACGCTGCTCAAACATATTTTGGGGATCGTCGCGCTGATCTATTGTGCCTTCGCGCTCTGGCGGCGGTCAGGCGGAAAGTCGCTGCCCAAAGGTGCGAACGCGCTGCAAACCAATGCACTCGGGTGGGGGACTGGCTTTGCTTCGACTTTGGCAAACGCGGGTGGCCCCATCTATACCATCCACATGCTGACGCTCGACTTGACTCCCACCGTGTGGGTAGGCACCTCCGCGTTGTTTTATTTCGCCCTCAACATCGTCAAGTTGCCGATTTACGCTAGTTCACTCAGCCCGCAAAACATGCTGATCGTGGCGTGGACGATCCCGATCATCCCGATGGGTGTATGGGCTGGTGCCAAGCTCGATAAGGTCATCGATATGAAAACCTTCGAGACGATCATCCTCGTCTTTTTGGCGATCACAGGCGTCCTGTTACTGGTCTGATCTGCGCGTGAAGGAAATTACGATTTTTTGATCATTGGCACAGTGTAGATTTAGACTAAACGACGACTAAAATACTGTCTGGGTGTGGCAAAGCTGGTGTTTCATACCCTCTACTAACGAGATATGCACCAGTTTTCAACATCTAACACCCAAACTTCTAAATCACCTGTGCTACAATGAGTGATGTCATCTTATAGACTTGAGGAGTCTCTGCCTTGAACGGGACGCCCGATCTGCTCAATTTATTCAACGAACCTGCCGTGCGGCTGCTCTATTACATGACAGTCATCGTGGTAAGCTGCGGTGCGCTGTTCATGGCTTTTGGGCAGCGGATGCGGGCTGCTAACGAACGTGGGGCGGGTCGCTACGCGGTAGCCTCGTTCGGGGTGTTGTGGGCATGGGCCGCCCTGATGGTTGGCGGTCTTGCTACTATCATCACCAACAACCCCTTGATCTTGCCACCCTTGGATCGCGCCGTCAGCACGATTGTTGTTCTGCTCGTCGGTTACGCTTTCCTTACCTCGGATCGCTTGGTGCGGCGAGTTTTTAAGCGCCCTGAAGATACACGCCCGATCACAGTCGCAGTCAATACACCTGCTTACACTATCATTACGGTGGCCTTTATCGTCTTGGTCGTGGTCGCGTGGCTGGTGTCGATGGCACAGTGGCTATCTGCCGGCACCCCCGATACCTTCAACACGACTGCCATCAATACCGTCTGGGTAGTTGGGACTTTAGTAGTACTGGTCGTCTTCCTCGTCCTGCATGTGATCCAATTCCGTCTGGTATACGATGCCCCGCTCAAGATCATTTTTTTCCTGCTGATGCTGTTCGGCTATGGCTACGCCTTGACGCAGATCGCCAACGGAACGATCAAAGGCGATGAACTCGGCACGGTCAAACTGGCCTTCCTCGTCGCCATGCCGTTGTTTTGCGTGGTGATTTACCGCTTCATCATCATCCGGTTGGGGATGCTCTTGCAAGAGCGTGTGCAGCAAGCCGCTGACGCTGCTCAGCAGGCCACTATGAACGCCATCATTGCCGACAGCAATCATGAGCGTGATGCGGTTGGCGTTCTCAAGTCCTTGGGGCAAATGCTGGAACGCGATAACCCCGAAGATTTGCCACATCAAATCGTGGTCTCCGTGGCTGCTTCGCTGAAAGCCGATGTCTCCGCCATGCTGATCCTCGATGACGCGGAATACGCCGATGTGATCGCTGCCTACGACAATGTGCAGCATCGTCCCATCGCGGCGATGGCGCTCAAGATGGATGAACAGCCGACGCTTAAAGAGAGCGTCGAGAAAAAGGCGCAGCGCGTTCTGCTGACCGAAAAGAACCTCAACGAATTGGTCGATCTGTATACGCGTTTAGATATTCAAAAAGTCGGTCCCGCGTATTTGCAGCCGATGGTGCGTGAAGGGCAAGTTGTCGGTGTCTTGGTCATCGCGCTGCCCTATACGGGGCGCACCTTCCGCGATTCCGAAACTCGCCTGTTGGAAGGGATCGGCCCCATCGCGGCACGTCTACTGCTGATCAGCCGCTCAGCGCATCGGGCACGGCTCGCGCATGAAGAACGCAGCGTGCAAGCGATTGTACAAGGCGTCGAAGATGGCGTCCCCGATTTGCCCGTCAGCGCTGCCCGCGCCGACATGTATGCCAGCCTCGAACTCGCCCGCCAGCAGATCAACGACTTGACTTCGCGGGTGCGCGATCTTCAGATCGAACTCGACTACGAGCGCAGCCGCATGGCTGAACTCAGCGGCGACGATCCCGAAAACATGACCATCACGCAGCGCATGGAAGCCATGCACGCCGAACGCGCGCAGTTGGAATCCGAGCGCGAACGGCTCATGCTGGCCTTGCAAGAGGCGCAAACGCAGCTTGCCACCGTTTCTGGCAACGACCAGCAAGTCTACGAAACCATGCTCAACATGGTTCAGGCCGAACGTGACGAGCTGCAAACCCAGAAAGATAAATTAGAAGCTGAGTTGGAAAATATCCGCGCGCGTGGTGCAGGGGAAACACCGGCCTTGCTACGCGACACGCTAACTCGAATGACCGAAGAACGCGCCCGCATCCTTGTGGAACGCGATGCCATCAAGCAGCAGTTGGAGGGCGTCCAGCAGCAAATGGCCTCGCTTGGCATCGAGGGCGGCACGTCAGCCTTGGCCTCCACCATCGTCACCCTAACCGAGGAGCGCAGCTACTACAAAGCCCTCTCGGATCGCCTGACGACCGAACGCGATACCTTGCTCAACGAGCGTCAGCGGATGAGCACACAGCTTGCGCCGGAAGGGGTGCGCGAAAAGATCGTAGCGATGGCGACAGAAATGCGCCGCCTTGCTGAAGATCGCGAAGCCCTCGCCCGTCAGCGTGACGCGCTGCGCAACGAACGCGACTCGTTGGCGGCTGACCGTGCCAAGTGGGAACAATTGCGCACCAAAATGGTGGCGGAATTAGCGGGAATCCAGACCGATCTCGAAGAAGCCGTTTTCGAGCGCAACAAACTAATTTCCGAACGCACCAAGTTCGTGCAAGAGCGTACCATGCTCATCAGTGAACGCGATAAATTAGCCGCCGAACGCACCGCGCTGCAATCCGAGCGTGATACCTTGCGTGCGCGGGTTGAGGGCAACCGAGACGCCTTGCAGCAGCTTGGCGAGGACGGCGTTGGTTCGCTCAAGACCATGATCGATGACTTGACCGAGGAACGCACCAACCTTGAGCGCGATCTCATGGAAGCGCACCACACCATTCAGGAGTTGGAAGATCAACTCAGCCAATTGGAACAACGCCTCAAACAGTCGATCCCGGTACCATCAGGCGCGACGGTGAATTCCAGCACTGCTGAGGTCATGTTGAGCATCGCGCAGGAACTCCGCACGCCGATGAGTTCGATTATCGGCTACGCGGATCTGCTGCTCGGTGAGTCGGTCGGCATTCTGGGCGCGTTGCAGCGACAGTTCCTCACCCGCGTCAAAGCCAACATTGATCGGCTGGCGGCGCTGATCGAAGACTTCATCCGCGTTACTGCCATCGACACCGGTCAGTTGAGCCTCAAGCCAGAGACGGTGGACATGGACGAGGTGGTCAACGATGCTATCACCGCCACTCGTTCGCAGTTCCGCGACAAAAACATCACGCTCAAGCTGGATGTGGACGACGAGCTGCCGCGCCTTCGAGGGGATCGCGATGCGCTGCAACAAATCTTGATTCAACTGCTCTCCAATGCCTATCTAGCCTCGCCCTCTGAAGGCGAAGTCATGTTGAGCGCCAAAGTCGAGCACAACTTTCAGTTTAAGCGGGGTGGGCAGTCCATCACTACCGATGTCGTGTCCATCGCCGTCCGTGATTTTGGTGGTGGCATCCCGCCGGAAGAACAGAATCGCGTGTTCAGCCGCCTCTATCGCGCCGATAATCCTCTGATTCAAGGCTTGGGCGATACGGGCGTTGGTCTGTCGATTGCGCGCGCCCTGACGGAAGCGCACGGCGGCAAAATCTGGCTGGAAAGCATCAAAAACACATCCAGCACCTTTAAACTGGTCATTCCGGTCGAAGGGGCGATGGCAGCGGAGAGCGTCTAACAGGTAATACGAAGGCGAAGCACTTACTATGCGCCGTGATTTCAATGGTGAGATTCTAGTAGCGTTGTTTGCGGTGGGCGTTCTCGCGCTGGCGCTGGTGTTCGGGATCGTGCTGACCATCAGCCGGACGGTGGCCACACCGGAACCAGCGACCGGCACTGTCATCGCGGCGAGTACGGGTACCGCTGTTGCCAGCGATCTCACCGCTACGGCAGCCGCGACCATAACGAGCACAGTCCAGACGACCTTCACCGACGAGCCGACGGTAGAAACCGCCACACCGACCATCGCGACGACAGTTGCCGAGCAGACTGTTGAAGCGACCGTAAGTAGCACCAATAACACGCGTGAGGCAAACCTTGTAGCGACCGAGACGGAATCAGCGACGGTAGCGGCTTCCGTCACCAGCCGCCCAACCCAGACCGCCACGCCAGCACCGACACAAACCAAGACCTCTACGCCGCTCCCTCCGACTAGCACGGCGACCAATACCGCCAGCGTGACGCCGTCTCTGACGCCTTCGCATACGCTGACCGTCGCGCCTAGCAAGACGATTACGCCGCAGCCGACCTATACCCCGATTCCGAGCCTGACGCCCTTCCCGACGTTTACGCCACAGGCCACTTACACGCCGCGTCCTAGCCTGACGCCGCGTCCGACTCTGACACCATCCCGCACGCCGACGCGCACATTGACGGCCTCGCCCACGCTGTCGATCCCGACTCTGCGCGCGATGACCACCGTGCCAGCGACATCCATTCCCACCGAAGCGCGTGGCGGAACGAGTGCTCCCTGTGAACGTCAAACGGATTGGGTACCCTACATCGTGCAGCGTGGGGATACGCTGTTCAGCATCGCGCGGCAAGCAGGTATCAGCGTAGCCGAACTCCAACGCGGCAACTGCCTGACTACTGATCGTATTTTCGAAGGTCAGGTTTTAGCCGTGCCTGAAGGCCGTCCCATCGGCAATCCCACCGTGACGGGCGCGCCCCCCGGCACCGATGATGTGCTGCCCGGTATCAACATCGTCCAGTGTGGGGACGCCGCCGTCCAGATCACCGCCCCACGTCCGGGCATCACCGTGCGTGGCACCATCTCCATCTTCGGTTCAGCGGTCATCCCGAATTTCAACTTCTATAAGCTGGAAATTCGCGCCGAAACTGCCACCAATTGGGCAACCTTCATCTCATCGCCTATTCCTGTTCAAGGAGGGCTGTTAGGCCAGCTAGATACGTCGCAGTTCCCGTCTGGCATCTACTGGATTCAAGTTACGGCAATCGACAACACCAGCAATTACCCGATCCTGCCGTGCGCCATCCGCCTGAATTTTGCCAACTAGGGCTAATGGCGCATGAAGGCACTAGCCACCAACCGCCGCCAATGGGATGTCTTGCTCATCGGCGGCGCGTCGGGATCAGGCAAAACCAGCGTTAGTTATCGCCTCGCCCAGCATTTCGGCGTTGGCATCACCGAGATCGATGATTTTCAGGTGATCCTCAAACGCCTGACCACACCCGAACAATTTCCCGCACTACATTATTGGGATACGCATCCCGATGCCTATCTGATGCCTCCCGAAGAAATGATCAAGATCGGCATTGCTATCTGTCATGAGATGTTGCCCGCGCTCGAAGCCGTAATCGACAATCACATTGAGTCGAATGTGCCCATTGTGCTAGAGGGCGATTTCCTGCTGCCAGCGTTGTCCGCCAAGCTCGTTGCCACCGATCCTGCTAAATATGCCCATGTACAGATAATGTTCATCTACGAGCCGAGTGAAGCGCAGATATTGAGCAACTATGCTTGCCGCGAACCCGAATCACCGCCCCAAACGTACCGCGCCCGCGTCAGTTGGCTGTACGGGGAGTTGATCAAGCAGCAGGCTGAGCAGTACGGCTTGTCAGTAGTGCCATCGCGTCCGTGGGATACGCTCTTCGACCGCTTGTTAGCTCTGCTCACTGTCTGATGGTCGCTTGGAATCGAGCGGACTAGTGCGCAAAATATTGGCGTGGACGGGCGCGCTGATGATCAGTTTATTACTGCTGATCGTCGGTGTGTGCCAACTCGGACAACCACTGTCGGCAGCCCTGACGTTAGCCTTACCGAATGACGGTACGTTAGCCTCGCAAGGCTGTTGGTTCACGCTTTGTCCGGGTCAAACTGATGACGAGACTAGCAGCGCCATCTTGACCGAAGTCGCTGACTCTCATGCCGCCGAAGTTACGCGTAACCCCGTGATGGTCGAATATGGCTACTTTATCCCGTATCGGCTGTGTGCATCATTTCTGGATCGCACGCTGCGTACGTGTTTACGTACCGGCGTAGACGAGGCGGATACCGAAGTGCGGGTCGATTTAACCGACGCTGATGTACGTTTGGGTGAGGTGATCGCCCAACTTGGCAGCCCTGACAGCATGTGGATGTGCGCGGGCTATTCACCCTTTCTCGCCGTCACTGGGGACGAAGGTGTTCAAGTGCATGTGGAATATGCCAACGGGATCACCATTTCGGCCTTCACGCCGTCGAAACGCCAACCACCCATTTATCCCACGCCCGCCAACGAATGGCGCGTCAGACACGATATGAAGGTATTTTACATCGAATATCTTCCAGTAACGCCCTCTACAGGCCGTGTCGATAACGAGTTGTTTTTCGCTTGGCGCGGCTTCACAACGGGACCCGCACGTCGTAGCGTTTGTGGCAACTAAATACAGGCGGGGTAGTTCCGTGCCACGTGACTACGCGTCGGAAAAGCCGCCTAGCGTTGACGCTGTCGGCTAAACATGCCCGTACCACCGGTCTCTTTTTCTGCGCCGGACTTCCGCGCGATGAAGTCTTCTTTTTCTTTCTTCTCCAGATCGAGCGCTTCGCCGTGCCGTGCCGCCAAATCCAAGGCGGTGTCGTACCGTACCATCAATTGGGGTAAATCGCATTCTAGCACTTTACACAGCAAGTTGATCTTCCGCAGATCGGGGTTCGTCATATCCCCGTTTTTCATGCGGTTGAGCGTCGCCAACGAAATGCCTATTTCCTTCGCCAACTCCGCGTAGGTCATCCGCTGGTTATGCCGCGCTTGCCATTGCAGCATTGCTTTGTCGATTTCTAACTTAATCGGCATCGCCTGTCTCCTCGCCTCAATATGTACGACATATTATATACCACTAATTGATACACAAGAGAAACCTGTCTTGATAAAAATGTATCATTTTTTGACAACTTCTATATCATTGGCTACTTGACAAAAGAATCTATATTGCATATTCTTGACGGTAATATCTCATTTTCTGATACATTTCGTATCAACAAGTTGCGCGCTTTATTTTGGCTCGGTCATTTTGGGGGAAAAATGACAATCTCCAAATCCGCACTAGCCGTCTTAAACAACAAAGCTGATCATTTTATTACTCCCAAGCCGCTGGAAATCGGTTCTTCGGCTTTGCTCCCCGCGCCTTATGATACGCTGCAAGTGGCGGGCATCTTCATCAAGATGGGGCACGAACTGGCCTCGGCCTACTGCCTGCCGATGGATTGGAGCTTGCTGCGTGAGATCGGCATTTACATGGCGGATAGTGTCGTGGCGGTCTTCGCCGCGCCGTGGCCTGCCATCCTCAGCCAGCGCGATCGTGTGTTCACGATTGCCTACGCGGTCGGGCACTGCTTCAAGGAATACTACAACTTGATCCTGACCTCCAACTGCCATCTCATGCCCTACGAGATGGGCTTGCTGACCGAAAACACGCTGTACGCCAGCCTCAACTTCTAACTATTTCGCGTCCATCATTTGTGCGGCTTCAGACAGCCAAGAAAGTAGCACTTGGCTGTCAAAACTAAAGGACTTATCTAATGAAATGTCAGTTACGACCCTTCGATGCGGCGACCGATTACCCCCGTTTGTTAGACCTGATGAGCATCGTCTACGCGGATGCATCCGGCGTGGATGATCTTCGCGAGGAAGACAACAGCCGTCATCCCGCCGACATCTGGCTACGCTTGATGGCGCTTGACGAACTGGGCGCGATCAGCGGCACCAGTTCCGTCTGGCATCCGTCATGGTCGCAGACGGGGCAGTTCTGGCTACAGATCATCGTGGATCCGCACCGCCTCGGTCAGGGCATCGGGCTGATGCTCTACGAAGCCGCGCTAGATTTCGCTGACAGGCATGGGGCGCTCCTGCTTGACGCCACCATCCGCGACGACGATCCGCGCGCGCTGTGTTTCGCGGAGATGCGCGGGTTCCATATCGAGCGTCATATTTTCGAGTCCGATCTCGACGTGACCAGTTTTGATGAGACCCCCTTCATCAACGCCTTAGCCTCGCTGTTGGCGTCGGGCATCACCTTCACGTCGTACCAACAGGTGATGGATCAACCGGAGGCGGCGCTCGATCTCTACAATCTGCACCGCGAAACGATGCACGATGTCCCCGGTTGGGAATATGGCTTTCCGCCCTTCGAAGAGTACAAGAAGCAAGTCCTCAACGGCGCGTGGTTTCTGCCCGAAGGCACCTTCATCGCCCGTCACCACGACGCGTGGATTGGCTTCGTCATGTTGCAGCAAAGTCCCGATCCGAGCTACCTTATCCACACCATGACGGGCGTGCGTCGTGACTATCGCGGACGCCGGATCGGGCTGGCGCTCAAACTGCTTGCCATCCGCTATGCACGGGCGCACCGCATCAGTACACTGCGGGCGGGTAACGATTCGCTCAACACGCCCATGATGATGATCAACCGCAAACTTGGCTATCAACCGAGCGCGGGCACGTATCATCTGCACAAAGTTCTATGACTGACAGTGTGTACGCATGAATCCATTGGTCGCCGCCCTCTATGACAATCTCGATTTCTGTCCGCGAGGCTGCAAGGGCTGTATCGGAGCACTGCGCCAGCGCGTCCATGCCTATCAGTCATCGCCAAGCCTTGACGAATGGCAGCTTATCGCCGCTCTCGATCCGGCAGAGCTAGTCACCGCGCCGCACTGGGAGCAACGGCTGCGTCACCTGTTGTGGGGAGGCGGGGCAACGCCCGCCTGTCAATATCCACAGCTCGGTCAGATCATCGCGCAGTGGCAAGCGACCAGCCAGCAGCTCGATGCGCAACTTGCGCCGGATCGTGCTCGTATAATGTTTTTAGATTTCTTAGTGTGGGATATGTGTCACAAAATGAAAGATATTTGCGCCATCGACAACGCATCGTATTCCGGTGTGATCGACTACTGCACAGAGACTGCATTCCGCACGGCACACGACTTATTCGGTCAGCCGGAATTCGACTCGCTCGTAGAATCGCTCGTCATTGTGCGCGATACCGATAACATCGCGCATCCCGATCTAGACAATCTACTGTCCTTGCCTTGGCCCGCCGATAGCCGCACATCGCGCGTCATCCACGCCGCGCCGTGAACGCAATGGCACACGGTCGCCAACCTGTCTTCGTCTTTACTTAGCACTGAACACCCGGCACTGAGCACTTTCTTCTACCGTGTCTCAGTCGAGGCGTCTCGCAGCTCCATATTGGCGAAATTGGCGATTGTATTCGGCTCTACGCCTAACGCGATGGTGCCGCTCAACACGGGTACGCCTGATACCGCCGTGATATAGCGCCCGTTGCCGAAGAACGCCACCTTATCCTCAAAAGCGACCACCAGCAGTTGTGCCCATTCGCCGGTACCGGTGGTAGGTGGCGGCAGCGGCGCTTCGAAGTACAGCGCGGCCTGATTCACCGTCTTCAAGCGTCCGCGTACCAGATAGGTGCTATCAGCCTGTTTAGTGATCTCGTAGCGGATGCCATCCACATCGGTGCCGCCCGTCGAAATCGTCGTGCGTACCCCGATCCATGCCGCGTTGCCCGCGTCCGGCAGCCGGACATCGACCTTTAGATAAATGTCGCTGCTATCGTAGAAATCGGGGCGAATGCCATTGCCGAATAGTCGGAACGTCGGCTTATCCGCGAACATCCGCCATGACGCATCCGGCGCGTACACCATTTCTAGGTACGAAGGATGCTCTTTGTCGTTACGGTCACGGTTGCGCGTGAACTTGCCCGCCGCTTTCCGCCCGTCGATCCACCACTGCTCGGTACGGATTTCTTCGCCGGGGTTGAATTCATCGTTCCAATAATCGAGCAAGTAATTCTTGGGCGATGCCTCGATCTTGCGCACGCGCTCAAATGCCCACGCGCCGTCTTCGGTCGGACTTTTCACCTGTTCTGCGTACAGACAATCATCGATGAAGAATTTGCCGCTCGACAGCGCCGAAAACTTCACGCCGCCCGCTGGTGGCGCGTTGGCGATCACGTCTGCAAACGGCTTTTCGACGCCTTCGTCATACACGCGAATCTCATTACCGAGCATCTCGACGGTGAATACGAAGAATCGTCCCGGCGAGAAATAATTCACGTATTTGCGCACCAACGTCTTGTTGCCAGCCGCATCCGCCGTCGAGAGCGTCAACTGCCCGACCGCGAACTCGAAAACGTACGCGCCCTGCGTGCTGTTGCGCAGCCGGATTTCAAACGGAGCATTGATCTGCGCGTTGATCCGGCACGAGAACAGCATATCGGCAGGCCAAGTATCAAGTTTCGGTGCCACCTCGCCCGCTTCTATCGAGATGTAGGAATTGCTCGTGCTATCGGTCGCCAGATTGATGCCTTCGGATTGCGAACGCTCATAGTCGTTCGGGAAGTCGCTAGTCTGGAAGTGGGTGCTCACCGAAAGCGGGCGCTGAATCTTCATATCATCGAAACGCAGCCGTTTGGTCGCCGCCAACGATTGCAAAATGATCTGACCACTCGGCAGCACTTGCTCGGTATCTTCATATTGCATCCGCAGTTGGCGGTCAACGTATACAAACACACGGCTGGCGTCTGCCCAGATCATCACCTGATAATACGGCCCAACACTGATCGGCAGTCCGCCGGCGCGCTGCACCTGACGGGCATTGGTGCGTGCCAACGCCCCCGACGCGCCTCGGTACAGGATCAACGTGCCTGAACTCATTTGCAGGACGTAATAGCCTTTGTCCGAATAACGGAAGATGACACGCGAGATCGCGCCGTTATCCACCAGACTCAACTTGTAGTTGATGACCAGATTCGGATTCTCGGAAATCGCCCACTCTGGTGAGGCCTTCCCCATCACAATGGCGAGGTCTTTTTCGCCGCCTGTGCTGGTCAGCGTCGTGTTGCCGCTGTCCGTGCGCAGCGACCACGCATCGAGGCTGTAATCCCACTGGTCGAGCGAATCTGCCGTTTCCATATCGTTAAGGTACGGCAGCGCACCCGGCACACTCGCGGGTGGTTGGTTTGGATCCGTCGTGGGCACCGATGCCACTTCAGTGGGCGGCAGCGGTGTGAAGGTGGGCGGGATCGGCGCTGGTGTGTCGGTTGGCAGCGGTGTGTCGGTCGGTGGCAGCGTAGGCGTTGGGGTCGGCGTCGGTGGCACAAACGTGAATGGATAGGTTGTGCTCGTCAACTGCTGCAAATTCTCGTTGAAGCCACGCAATGTGACGCGATACTCGCCCCCCGGCAGCCTGCCCGCATCCACAGAAACTTTGTCATACGGCGGAGCGACGAACGCGGCCTCCGTGACGATAGCGCCGCTGGCGTTGATGAACTCGACTCGATACCGCACGATCAATTCCTCGGTCTGAGTCTGGATCGAGATCACGAATTGATTCGTCTCCGGCACATACTGAACGTTGGTGATCGTCAGCGCGACGGGCAGTGTCGGCGTGTACGAAGGTGTCAGCGTGAACGTTGCCGATGGGGTGAACGTCAGCGTATTTGTCGGTGTGAAGGTCGGTGTATCTGATGGGGTGAACGTGGCTGTCGGCGTAAAGGTCTCGGTGAATGTCGCACTTGGCGTTGGTGTCTGCACAATCGTGATCGACGCATTGCGCGATTGAATCGGCAGCCCGACGATGGGGATCGCGATCACGCGCACAATGTATTGACCACCCGGCAAATCATCAATCGGGATCGTAATTGCGCCTTCCACGGGCGCTTCTACCGTCAACGAGCGCACCTCTAACCCGTTCGCGTTCAACACGTCAATGCGGTACTGCTTGATCTGCGCCGGACGGTTGACATTCAGGGTAATCACCAATTGCTTCGTCGCGCCGTCTTGGCTCAAGTCACCGATCTGTGCATCCAGCGGCGGCAGTGTTGGCGTCAACGTATCTGTTGGTTCTGGCGTATCCGTCGGTTCTGGTGTTGGCGAGATCGTGTTTGTTGCCGTCGGCAACGGCGTCTCGGTAGGGACAACCTGAGCTACCTTTGTTGTGTCATCGGTAGGTGCGTTTGTCCGCGTCGGATTGCTCGTACTTGTCTCGGATGGCACGACCGTCGGGGTAGTGGAACTGACGCCAGCAATCTCAGTAACCGACGTGCTTTCCAGCGCTTGAGCCGTATTCGTTTGCAGTTGCGCCAGAATCCCGCTTAAGGCCGTTGCGCTGGCAGTGGCATTTTCGTTGGCCTTGTTCAAGCCATTGAACACGAACGCGCTGATCCCGATCAGGGCAACAGCCGCTACTGCCACAATCCCGATCAGCAGCCCGCGATTCGAGCGCGTACCACTCGGCATCGCCCCGGTGACAGTGCCCTCAAAGTTAGGCGCGGGTCGTGTCGCTGTCCCTTTCGGATCGGTACTGCGTGGTTTGGGCGTCGGCGTACCTGTGCCCGGTTTCGGGATCGCGACCTGACCACTTTTGCGCTCAGATTCGCGTTGTGCGATGACGGCGGCGGCGATGGATTGCAGAGTCGCCGGATTCGCGTTTGCTGCGGCGCTGGCACCCAGCAACTGTGTCAATGCCCGCGCAAATTCCATCGAAGAGGCATAACGATCACTGGCTTGTTTAGCGAGCGCCTTGGCAAATAGCGCGTCGATCTCGGTGGGCAATTCGCTGTTGAGGGTGGTGGCGTTCGGCACAGGTTCGCTGATGTGCTTGAGGATCACTGCCATCGGCGTTTCGGCACTGAATGGCACGCGTCCGGTCAGCATTTCGTAGGCCATCACGCCCAACGAGTAAATATCGGCACGTCCGTCAATCGGCATCCCCATGCCCTGCTCAGGCGACATGTACCCCGGTGTCCCGACTGCCACGCCTGTGCCAGTCAGGTTGCTGTCGGTGCTCTCGACCATCCGCGCGATGCCAAAATCGGTCAAGAACGCGTTGCCCTCAGCGTCGATCAGAATATTCGAGGGCTTGATGTCGCGATGTACCACACCCTGACGATGCGCGTAATCCAGCGCCGACGCGATCTGATTGATCAGATACACGACTTCCGACAACGGCAGTTGCCCGCGCTGCATCACGTCCTTGAGCGTGCCCGTCGGCAAATACCGCATCACGATATAGGGCGGTTCGTGCGTACCGTCATAATCGTACACGGGCAAAATATGCGGATGCTCCAGCTTGGAAATCAGGCGTGCTTCGCGGATGAAGCGCTCGACGGTTCGCGGATCGGTAGCGATCGATCGATGAATGATTTTGATGGCAACATTGCGGTCGGTGTTGCGTTGGACGGCGCGGTACACCGTAGCCATCCCTCCGCGTCCAATTTCTTCAACAATCTGGTAGGAACCAATCCATGTGCCGATCATGAAAGCTCGCTCAATGCTGCGAATGCTGGTAGCAATATCGTGTAGATGTTTTTGCCCTTGCGGACTGAGAACATCAGCATTCTAGCACGGAAACTTCTTAGCGTCGATCAAATGGACATCTCAATCCGCCGACCTTCACGCGTGCAAAGTTAAAGGATGATTCGAATGTGGTTTGAATAAATTACATTGCCTATTATCCAGCCAGTGATACGTCCTTAAAATTAACGACAGCTGTTCGTACCTGTCGAGGTGCATAATTCACCGAACTTGCACGTAACCCCGAAAACCCCCAAGCTTCAACGCCTGATCTAGAGCGCTATCTTCATAAACGTGCAACGGTTAAGCCGCAGGGATATGTTCGCCTTCGTAGACGAGGACGATTTGCTCACGTGGAACACCAGCTTGGAGCAGTGCTTCGACTAACGGCTTGTTAGTTTTGTCCGACTCAATGAGGACAAGGTTATCGATAACACGCGCCATCACAACCACCGACGTTTTCTGGGGATCTTTCGTCGGCACACTCAATACAGCAAAGACATGCTGCTCGGCATTTTCGACAAAGAATGCGGTTGCGTTGGGTGAGGAACGTACATAGTCAGCCACTTCGTGCTGTACGGTCATCAAGAGATTATCTACTTTATCCATTGCACAATGGTCTCCGTCTCCAGATCCACCACAATCATCATTATACCGCTATCGTGCAAGGCTTTTCGGAATACCGTGTTGAAGGTGGCTTCATAAATTGGTTGCGGCACAGCCAGAAAGAGCGGCACGGCGATAGCCTGCTTCTCCAACAAGGCACGATAAATCAAGTATTGACCGAGCGCGATGTAGATTTCCTGCGTGACATTCTTTCGTGGGAAGCATTTGACCTCAACGTAGATAGTTCTCGTTTCCAAAGGCGAACCGTTTGGGTCGCGAAACGCCTCAATGTCGATATACACAAAGATCTCTGTCTCAGCATCGCCAATATATTTCGGTTTGTCTGCGATTGTCCAACCATCGCGGCGAAGAGCGCGAGAAATCTGGTGATGACAGCTATCGAGTACAGGCAAAGTAACCTCGCTCGTTGTCGTAAATCAGGATATAAAGTCTAGCTCGTCCAAGTCGAGTCCGCGTGGCGAGAGGATGATTTCTCGTTGAAACACCCTGCGTTAGCCGCTATAGTCTAGCATTCTCCACATCCACACATTCAGCGAGGAAAATCATGCAGCAGCGACGGCTAGGCAGCAGCAACATTCAGGTCAGTGCGATAGGCTTGGGCTGTATGGGCATGAGTTGGGCGTACGGCACGCCCGCCGACGAAACAGAAGCCATTAGCGTCATCCACCGCGCCATCGAGCTAGGGGTGACGCTCTTTGACACCGCCGATGTCTACGGGCCGTTCACCAATGAAACACTGGTCGGCAAAGCGCTCCTCGGCAAGCGCGATCAGGTCACGCTGGCGACCAAATGTGGCCTGATTGTCAGCAATTTCGAGCCAATCGAATATCGTCGCGATGGTTCGCCCGCCTACATTACCGCCGCTTGCGAGGCATCGCTCAAGCGTCTGAACGTGGACGTGATCGATCTCTACTACCTGCACCGCCCCGATCCCAACGTCCCGATTGAGGACAGCATGGGCGCGATGCTCAAACTGCTGCAAGCGGGCAAAATCCGCGCCATCGGCCTCTCCGAATGTGATCTGCCGACGCTCGAACGTGCCATAGCCATCGCCCCGATCAGCGCCCTGCAATCGGAACTCTCGCTCTGGACGCGCGACGCCATGCCGGAAATTTTGCCGTGGTGCAGCCAGCACGATGTGGCTTTTTTGCCGTTTGCGCCGCTCGGTCGTGGCTTCCTGACGGGCAAGATCACTTCCAACGATGGCATCAACGCCACCGATTTCCGTTACAACAATCCGCGTTTTCAGGCCGATTCCATCGCCGCCAATCAGCGCTTGGTCGATCACATCAGCGCCATCGCCGCGCGTCTAGGCGCGACCAACGCTCAGATCGCGCTGGCTTGGGTGCTGGCGCAGGGCGATCAGGTGATCCCCATCCCCGGCACCAAACGGCTCCAATATCTTGAGGAAAATGTCGCTGCTTCGGCTATCCAGCTTACGCCCGCCGACTTGGAATCCCTTAACGAACTGCCCACCGCGTCCGGCACACGCTACTAGGAGAATCGGACGTTTAGTCGTATGTGAAATGGATAAATGTCACCTTATGGGACTATGAAAGGCGCTATACTGAGGTATGACAATCTAGGTGCGTCATGAGTACGCGCACCACGATTTACCCTATGAGGAATCGCATGGACTTAGCACTAAGGACTATGCACTTAGCACTATTCTAAATGGAGACCGAAGTATAACGATTATGACCAGTTCAACGACGACTCTCTCACCCACCCGCGCCACCGGACGCGGATCGCTCTGGTTACTTGCCGTCATCCTCACCTGCATCGGTCTATTGGATGCCGCTTACCTGACCTATACCAAAGTCGCCAACGTCGAAGTGGCCTGCCCACAGGGCGCAGTCCTCAATTGTGACATCGTACAATCGTCGATCTATTCCACGATCGGCCCCATCCCGATTCAGTTCCTTGGCCTCGCTGCCTACGTGGTAATCCTCGCGGTGCTCCTGTTGGAGACGCGCGTGCCACTCTTCGAGGCCAATGGCAAACTGATCGTCTTTGGCATGACGCTGTTCGGCTTCCTATATTCCGCCTACTTAACCGGGATCGAAGCATTTGTGCTGCACACGTGGTGTCCCTACTGCGTGGTGAGCGCAGTTGCCATGACGTTACTGTTCGTCGTCTCGATCATCCGCGTATGGCGTTCGTTCAGCGTACCTGCCGCGTCAGAGGAAGATTAAGCGCGTGCAAATCAAGAGGCAAACGCAAAGCTGAAGTAAGCAACGGAAACGTCAAAACCAGCCGTGTCCCAAAGGGCGGCAACACTCCGCCCTTCGTTATTTCACTCGGTTTTTCAGCGTACGGTTCAGCAGTTCTTCTTGCTCCTTGCGGCGCTTGTCGTTGGCTGCTTGCTTCTTCTCGCGCTTTACCTTCTGTGCCTCTGCATATGCATCGCCGATTTCCGTACCGCGCATCGCGTTCCGCAGCGCCAATTCCATCGCGGTCATCGAGGGTTCGTTGTCGTCCTCTGACTCTGGCATCACGACGGGTTCTTCAAGAGCTTTGCGGCTCAGGTCGATCTGCTTCTTCTTGCGGTTGACCTTGATCACCTTGGCGGTCACTTCGTCGTTCAGCTTGACCACATCTTCGGGGGCGTTCACATAGCCGCTTGCCAGTTCCGAAACGTGGATCATGCCCGGACGTTCCGCGCCGATTTCCACGAACACGCCGAACCGCTCGATCTTGACGACCTTGCCAGTGACAGTCATGCCCTCGTGAATCTCGCCCCAACCTAGCGCCAGCATCGGACGCATCGTCAGGTCGATCCGCTTGTTTTCCACGTCCACCTTGCGTACCCAGACCGTGACTTCGTCGCCCACCTTGAGCACGTCCGTGACGTTCTTCACGTCTTCGTTGCCCAGTTGCGAGATGTGCAGCAGTCCATCGACGCCCACGCCAAGGTCAATGAATGCGCCGAACAATTGAATGTTCTTGACCACGCCGTGCATCTCCTGCTTTGGCTTGATGTCCGCTAGACTGCCTACAGCGGCGGGCTGTGCTTCGGCAGGCGTTTCGGTTTCGGCAGCAGGCTGACTTTCCACTTCCGAGGCTGGCGTAGCAGGCGCTTCTGCAACGGGTGTGGGTTGTGCCTCAGTTGGCTCAGTAACAGGTGCTGGCGATTCTAACTGAGCATCTGCTGCTGTTTCTATTTGATCAGTACTCATAGTGTATTGCTCCGGGTGTTCTTTTGATTAGGATGCAGAAATATCCTTACAGACAGGGTTGAAGATTGTACTATCTTGTGATCGCAAATTCAACGATCAACCCGTCAGGACGAAGAAAAACCGACAAAATCAGGTACACAAGTGACCATTCGCGGTGTAACTGACACTCATTTCTCCTCAAATAGCGGCAGCCGCAACTGCTGCAAGTCACTATTATCGCTGCTCTGCTCGTTTTCGGGTACTAGATACATTCCACCGGGCAAAACTAGCTTGCCCTTCGTGTTCTGTTTGAGCTTGCCCCGCTGGATCAATTTCTGGATCGCAGTATACACCGTGGTGATCGAGATGCCTAGTCCATCCGCAATATCCTGATAGGTTGGACTGTTGCCATCATTCACCGGATTGGCCTTCCAATCGCGCATGAAGGCGACGATGCGATCCTGTGTTGGTGTTCGGCGGGGCATCTCGCGCACGTCCCCGTTAGTCAACTGCGCAGCGCGAACGGGTTGAAGTTCGTCGCACGATCATAGTAATCTTCGTGCTCAACCCGCTTGAGGAAGTCCACCACCCAATACGTGATCGGCGTAAATACTGCCTCGACACCTACTTTAAAAATATAGTTGGAAACCACCAGATTGACTAAATCGCTGTTGCCCATCGTACCAGCAAACGCCACCAGCGCAAATATCAGCGTATCCACCCCTTCACCGACGATGGTGGAGCCAATCGTACGCGCCCACAGCCATTTGCCCTGTGTCGCAATCTTCATCTTGGCGAGTACATACGAATTCGAGAACTCACCCACGAAGAACGCTACCAGACTCGCCAGCACAATGCGCGGAGTCTGCCCTAAAATCGCGTCATAGGCGGGCTGTGCATCCCAATACGGCGCTGGTGTCAACTGCTGCACGATTCCGAAGACGACCACGGTCAGCAGCAAGCACGCGAAGCCTGTCCAGATCACGCGGCGGGAGCGCGCGTAGCCATACACCTCGGTCAGCACATCGCCAAAGATGTACGATAGCGGGAAAATGATCGTGCCGCCGTCAAAAGTGAACGGGCCAAGCACGAGCTGCTTGACTGACGTGATATTCGAGACAATCAGCACCGTGACAAAAATCGCGGTCACGATGTCGATGTATTTGTATTGACGCGTTGATTCAGGTGTGTTACGCATGGCTAACTCCTATCCCCAATATACATTAGTACGGACGTTCGGAATAATCAAGAGGCAAAAAGCCTAAAAATCGTTAGATTTTCAAAACCAAAATTTCTACATCGAATCTACCCTTGCCCCATCTATTACGACAAAAAGCCCCTCACCTTGCGGGAGAGGGGTTAGGGTGAGGGTTGCTTTCCTTGCTGTACATGCGCCTTACTTAGAACAATCATCCATCTCATCTACGCACGTTGGACCACAAAACTTACGTCACTGTGTCCAGAAACTTCAATACCAGTTCGCCAAGGGCTTGCGGTGCTTCTAGCGGCACGACATGCCCTGAACCGATGATCACTTTCTTCTGCGCGTGAGGAATCCGCTCTGCCACGATCTCTGCAATCGCGTGGAAATCCGGCACATCGCGCTCTCCGATCACCACCAGCGTCGGCGTGTGGATGCTGGCTAACTGCTCTATCGCCGCTGGCACGGGGCGCTGCCATGTATCCGCGTTTGCCATATGCCACGCCGAATAATTCGCCAGCATCAGTCGCAGTTTATCGGCGGCTTCCGGATGCTCACCGAGCGGCACATGCATCGGATGCGCCATCAAAAGTTCAATCGCGCTTTTGAAGCCCGACTCAGCCGTCTTCGCGCCCACGGCATAATAAGACTCGTTGTATGCCTGTGACCACACATAACCGCCCAAAGCCGGATCAACCACCACCAGACTGCGCGTAGATGCTGGATACGCCAGCGCGAACTCGATCCCGATCTCGCCGCCCATCGATTGCCCTACGATATGCGCCTGCGTGATATGCAGATGATCGAGCAGCCCCTTCAAATCCTTCGGGTGTGCGTAAACCTCGCCACTCGGCAGCGCAGATTTGCCAAACCCGCGCGAATCGTAGCGCACGACGTTGTATTGCTGTGCAAACGTCTCGAAGAGATAGTCCCATACCCGCCGATCCGCGCCGAAGCCGTGAATCAGCACCAGCGGGAACCCCGATCCCGCCATCTCATAGTAGAGCCGCGTTCCCTCAACCTCGGCATAACCGGTGTGAATATCCACAGGTAGCCCCCTTCACGCGCAACTTATAAGTTTATTAATACCTTTAGTGTTTCAATATCTGCGACAAGAACTGCTGCAAACGCGGATGCTGCGCCTGCGTAAACAAATAATCCGGCGTTCCCTGCTCGATGATCTGCCCCTTATCGAAAAAGATCACCCGATCCGCCACCTCGCGAGCGAAGCCCATTTCATGAGTCACGCACAGCATCGTCAAGCCAGTTTGTGCCAATTCGCGCATCACGTCCAGCACTTCCTTGATCATCTCAGGGTCAAGCGCCGAGGTCGGCTCATCAAATAGCATGATCTTGGGCTGCATCGCCAACGCCCGCGCGATGGCTACGCGTTGCTGCTGCCCGCCGGAAAGCTGCCCCGGATACTTATTTGCCTGCTCAGGGATCTGCACGCGCTCCAGCAGTTCTGTTGCGATTTTTTCGGCTTTTTCACGGGGCCACTGCCGCACCCAGATCGGAGCCAGCGTGATATTTTGCAGTACGGTCAAATGGGGGAATAAATTGAAGCTCTGGAACACCATCCCGATCTCGCTGCGGATCGTGGCGATATTCCGCACATCGTTGTTCAGCGTGATGCCGTCCACGATGATCTCGCCGCGTTCGTGTTCTTCCAGCCGGTTGATCGTGCGCACGAACGTCGATTTCCCCGATCCGGACGGGCCGACGATGACGATCACCTCGCCCCGCTTCACTTCCAGACTGACGCCACGCAGCGCATGAAATTCGCCGTACCATTTATGAACATCACGGGCGACGATGATCGGTTCCGGCGAACCATTGGCTTTTCCGTCCATGCGCACGTCCTTGTTGGCTATTTATCGAACCTCGCGAACTTCAGCGATCAAATTGTGCAGTGCTTGTACGGCACGGTTGCTATCTTGTGCTTCGACCACCAGCGAGATGCTGTATTCGGACGATCCCTGCGCGATCACGAGGATATTCACGCCCGCGTTCGCTAGTGCGCCGCATACCCGTGCCGCCACCCCCGGCATTCCACGCATCCCCGCGCCTACCGTCGTCACGATTACCACATCATCGCGCGCCCACACACGGTCAATATCGCGCCGTTCGATCTCCTTGACCAATTCCTGCCGGATTGACCCTAACGTTGCCTCGACACGTCCTGTCGGGATCACGAAGCACATACTCTGCTCGGACGACGACTGCGAGATCAAATACATGCTGGCCTGTGCGCGAGCCACCGCGAGGAACGTACGTCCCGCCATCCCCGGCACACCCACCATGCCGCGCCCTTCTACTGAGCATAAACTCACATCCTTGATCACGGTGACGGCCTTCACCGCGCCTTCTGTGATCTCCGACTGCGGCTGGATCAGCGTGCCCATGTGCGCTGGATTAAACGTATTCCGCACCCGCACCGTCGATCCTCGGTCGATCATCGGCTGTACCGTTTTTGGATGCAACACCTTCGCACCGAAATACGCCAGTTCGCCCACCTCGCCATAACTCAGCGTGGGAATCACCCTCGCCGTTGGCACGATGCGCGGATCGGTCGTCATGATGCCATCGACATCGGTGTAAATGTACAATTCGTCGGTGTCTATCGCCGCGCCGAGGATCGCCGCGCTGAAGTCGCTTGCCCCGCGTCCCAGCGTCGTCACGATGCCCTTACGCGTCGAGCCGATGTAGCCCGTCACAATCGGCAGTTTGCGTTGTTCCAGCAGCGGGATCAAATGGGTGCGTACTTTGGTCGTCGTCTCTTCCATGTATGGCGCGGCGTCTTGGAAGTTATCGTCGGTGACGATCAATTCCGTCGCGTCAATCGCCATCGACTGATAACCTGCGTCCTTCAAGTGCGCCGCCAGCAGTCGGGCGCTCAACCGCTCCCCGAACGACATGATCAAATCCATCCCGCGCGGGGTCACATCGCGCAAAATCGCGATGCTGTGGCACATCTGGATCAAACCGTCCAGCAAACCATCAATATCTGCCAGTGCGTCGCGCTTGATGATGGCATCCGAGACGAGCTGTTCAATCGTCTCCTGATGACGGCGTCGGATTTCGCCAATCGTCGCCACATGGGCCGCCTCGTCGCCATCGCCGGAAGCGCGCGCAGTCTGTTTGAGCAGATCAGTCACGCCGCTCATCGCGGAAACCACCGTCAGGACGCGGTGGCCCTGTTCAAAATGATCGATGACGATCCGCGCGACTTGCCGGATGGCGTCGTGTCCCCCCATCGAGGTGCCGCCGAACTTAATGGTGAGCAGGTTGCTGCTACGTGACTTCTCCAAGCTGAGTTCCCCGTTTTCTGCGATCTGTGAAAGTGACAACTGCCTGTGTGATCAAAGTGCTAATAGGTGACCGCGCACGGCAAGTCTGTAGTATAGCCGCTCCCTGCGCCGCCGTAAATGCTCTGCATCGGCTATTTACACTAGTGAAAGGGTTGATGTCGTGCATGACATAATGTAGGCTGCTTCAAACGAAGTCAATCATCAGTCCAGAATACGCGCACCAAACATTGACAGTTTCTTTACAAACCTACCCCAC
>JAHBVJ010000019.1 GCA_019637615.1 Anaerolineae bacterium
CCTCCACATTTTGACGGTTCTTGCTGCTGCCTGTGCCTTTCTGTCGGTATCGCTGCCGAAACTCTTGAATGAACTCGTTGTATGCACCACGCTTGGCGGCTGCATACCAGTAGCCGTCACCATGCATGTCGAATCGCTCAGGATTTCGTTCATACCCTAGCCATAGATGAATGTAGGCGGCCTGTATCAAGTTGTCGGTTTCAAAAGAATCAAGTTCTGCCCCCCACTTTGCCCGGATAATCTGTTCAATGCGGGGCTGTAAACGCTCAAACCGACATAAGAATGACGCGTTTCCAAGCGGTGGATCATCGGCAATAGTTGGCTGAGGAACTGCCTCAACTGGGATTTGAGTTGTAGCCGAGTGTGAATTGGAAAGACTATCGAATTGAGATGAACTACGTCGCGCAGAGAAATAAGCCGAGGGTTGTTCTGGATAATAGTGTGTCGCCTCATGCCCCATATGGCATGGTAGCACGCTGCATGAGGTTGGATCAAGGTAGCGGAAGCAAGATTAAGTAGCGAAGTGACACCCGTCACAAGGCCGATGGACGGGAAGAGTCGCATTCATTTTTCGCCATGCAGCACCCACCAGCCAATGAAGAGACTGAACAACACTAAACCTGCTAAAAATAACTCGACTGTAGAAACTATCATTGCTTCCCACCTCCTCTCATAATTCGCAGACCAACCAAGTAACACGCAATAAGCACAACCAGCCCTAAAAATGCGGTAATCATGTCAAATTGGCGATTTGATACAACCTGACCAAAGAGCATTGCTCCGGCGGCGATGTTGCCCAAATCGAGTAGCTTTACTCCTATTCGCCCGCGCTGGTCTTCTGAATAGCGTGTCATACATTCGCACTATAGCACAGGGAAGGAAGCCACTCAATCTCAGCATATCGTGGCGATGGGTGTTGAATTGGACATACTGGCGGCAACTTGCGACCTGCCCATTACGACAGTCGGTGAATGTAATACTTGTATGAGTTATAGCTCAACGGTTTGTCCAGTTGTGGATTGATTACCTTCATGATTGAGGCAATCGGTATATGCTGGGCTATATAGTGGACGATGACGGGTTTGAACGGATCAAGAACCCGTTGCTTCCGATTTCTGCTCCCCTTTGGTCTGCCCAACTGCGTTCCACTCGCCCTTGCTGCAGCGAGTCCCTGTTTGGTACGTATCGAGATAAATTCTCGCTCGGTCTCGGCAAAGTAACTGTAGATTGCCAAGAGGAGTTTGCTGTGTCCTCCCGTCGTTGACAATTCTGGTTGTCGAATGAATGTGATGGCAATTCCTTTCTGACCTAACTCGTTGATGATGTTCAAAGTCTCAAGCATATTTCGCCCTAACCGGGAGAGTTCTGCCACGATTACTCTATCCCCTGTTTGAAGCTTTGTGAATAACTCATCAATCCGGCGTTCCGTCGGTGTCTTGCGTGATGACATCTCGACAGCAATGAACTCGTCTATCAGAATATGCTGCTGTTGAGAATACTCAAGCAAGAGATGTTTCTGCTTTGAGAGGTCTTGATCTTCGGTACTGACGCGGATATAGCCGATAGTTTGCATAAAGTGAGTGGTGAAACAAAAAGGTGGATCCCACTTTTATTTGTACAGATTCGGACGACAGAAGTCAATCGGTTGTTTTGCAATAAGGAGGTGAAAGAAACGGTCATTTTTGTACTCAAAGAGCATCTACCAATAGATCAGGTCAGATCAGGTCTCCATCAATCTACTGTAATGTGTCAACCCAACATTCTCAATGCCGCATAATCAAAACTTTGCTAGCCTGCGCCATTACTTGGTTTCTCCAAACTTCAGCTAATACTGCTAAATATGTCCCCCGTTGATTTTCTCTAGCATATTGTCGACTTCCAACCAGCTTAAGATACGACAGTTGTGATAAAAATCCTCACATCGTCTGAAGAAATCATCTATTTTTTCTCCGGCCATATGAAAACAGGTACGGGATATTCCAATGTTTACGACGAATAAGCCTTCTGTCGGTTTGTCAGTATACCGAACCAGAAAGGCTGGAGCAAGCCTAATCATAGTATTATCAAGGTTTCCTCCTACCTCGTCGGCAACTCGAATAGACCATCTATTCCTTCCGCCCGCTACGGAAACGTTGCTCGTGTCTCGGCTAAGTTTCTCTAATGCCGTACCAATGGAAGAATATGCCCTATTTGCGGATGTTAGATGTTCATGCATACCTTTCAGTGTAGTAATATGAAATAGTTCAGCACCGTCGCGCAAACGCATATAGAGCGCATCCAAGAATGGTGCTTCATATGTGTTCCCTTCTTCTGGACCAGCAATAAGTGAGCTACTAACTTGTAGCAGGCATATACTCGTGCAATTCTTCTCTAGCATAAGGTTAGCAATTTTATAGTGATATGTAGCACCATCATAATATCCGAGAAGCTGTGTTGGTGCCGTTGATCTTGTGGTTGTTTCGTTCTTTTCTATTGCACGTTTTATTTGATTACATGCTGTGCCGAGCGCTGTGGTCAGATTACCGCTTGGCGAGTTAGGATCAAAAGTGGCAACAGATAAGCCAATGAGATCACTCGGAATATGGAAGTGATCATTTCCCCGTGGCATCACAATAAACGAACGTTGTTGACCATGTAAGCCCATGGATAGTCCTAATTCGTAAAGGACATTATCTCTCACCACAGCATGCGCTTCTTGTCTCAAAACTGCCATATCGTCTGGCCCGAAAACGAAGATACAATAGTCAGTATCTTTCAGTGCAGTTAGCAATGTAGGTAGGGTATACTGAGAAAGTTCAAATATGCCCTGATTCCATACAGATACTTCAGCAAAATTTTCGAGGTTCTCTTGTATTGCTTGTGCAATCGGAATCGATTCACTGGACGATCCTATGAAGATTCTTGACCGTTTCATCTGAGTTCCTCTAAGGCACCTAATGGTCATATCAGGCAAATTGGAAATGTTAACTTCTCAGTTGCAATTATCCAAATAGTGACCGTTGTAGCGACCACACAAAACTGGAGGTGAAAAGGGTCTACCATAATATGAACAAGCTCTTTGCGCTTGAAACCAGTGGTACTCGAACTCAGCACGGTGAAATAGCCAAGTGGGGCGTGAATGAGCTTGCGTGAAGAATACCTCGGCTAAGTTCCCAATTATCCATACCTGACGTTCCTCAACGTTGCACAGCAGCAGGAATTGCCATCGCGGAAGTTGCCACAATAATGGTTTTCTGTCATATGGGATGTTATCGGTAATGACCTTCATTGGTAGTTATTGGGCCAAATCGCCGTTACTCTCTGTTTGTCTGGAAATCATTTCTCACATCGCACAACAAATCTTGGCGGATGTCTACCATTCTGTGCAATAACTACAGCAAGTATCATGAATAAAGAATACACCAGCGGGAATGAAAATGAGCTAGACTGCGAGAACCACCTAGACAGTAAGCCGAGACAGGTTGGGCTACGAGCACGCCAGCAAGTTGGCAGGGACAAGATAAGTACCAGAGAATGTGCCACAGAGCACGTAGAGGAATTTTTGAATAGGAATTGTCCCCTAGGTGGCTAAATCAATTGAGACCATCTAGGTCACTTAGTTGAAAATCTCGGACACAACGAAAACCAGTAAATTGTGAGCCATACCGAGGATCGCTGTGAGTGCGGTGCGTCGGATCTACAGTTCCCTTGAAATCTCCAAAAGAGTATGCCCGCGTAATACGTTCACTGATTTTATCAGTTAGATCTTCTCGACCATCTTTCGCATCGTATGGATGACCAAACTTTTTGGGATCATATATTGTAGAAGTCCATTCTGACACATTCCCAATCATGTCATATGCTCCTATCCACGAAATATCGCTAAGATTGCTCCCTACGAAACTTGTATCACTACCACTGGTATTTTCAAATGAAGTAATATTATCAACTCCGCGAAGAGCATATTCCCATTCAGCCTCGGTGGGGAATCTACATTTGCGCCAATTGGTGTAGTCTTTTGCATCGAACCAACCTATATTCGTAACAGGACGGTCTGCACGATTTGGATCTACATATAGATCAGGTGGAACTGGCTTATGACAGTCTTTAGCCTCAACACATAGTTTGTAGAGAGCATTCGTAACTTCGTACTTGTCGATCCAATACGGCGTATCAAAACATTGTTGTTCATCCTCTTTATTCTCTCCCATAAAAAAACAACCACGGGGAACAAGTACCATCAAAACTCCATCAAATTCTTTCGTTACCGAAATCCATTGTGAATTATTTTCAACGGGAGTAGAAATAATTGTTGGAAGATCTCTAAAATTAGCGGTGGATTGAACGGTTGCTAATAGAATTTCAGTAGCGTGTGCTTGATTAGCAAACGCTGTTTCCGTTGCATGTACTAATGCCCATTCCTCTGCAATTGCAGTTTGCGTCACAGGAATAGCGGTTCTAATAGCAATTTCACCTGAGCTATTTGTTTGACCAAAGCCCGCAACAAGTATAAGTGAACCTATTAGCCCTACTCCTGCAGCTATCACGTGAGTGACAATTGACTTGCCTCCTTGCTTTTGAAACCAGAGGGCGAGGAATGCAGCCAGAACGCTAGAAATAATGCCCGCCACAACTGTCGCGACAAACTCTTGTAAACTCAAGGGGAACAACACCTTTCAAAAGAAATTTTCAAAATTCATTATCCCAAAGAAGTACGCCAATTATTCGCTCAACCTCAAATTCAAGAGAGGTATTATCAAGTCCTCGTTCGCTCAGATCCGCTAAAGAAGCAACCTTCACTGGTCTTGAAAACAACATATTAGTTTGTATCAAATCTCCAAGCTCAATTTCTTCTTTAATTATTCTTTTTGTTTTAGCGCGAATTGCCTCTAGTACAATCCCCTCTTTGCCTTCCTTCGTTTCGCGTCTTCGACCTCCATCATAAAACACAGTAACAAATCTAGGATCAGCTTCATCTAAAACCATCCCAATTACTCTGCCAATGTGATACTTATTGTGGAAATGCTCCTCAGTCCATTCATTACGAAATTTCCGCAAGCTTGGATATTCAAGACAAGTCTTAGTTTGCAAAGTGAATGGATCTATCTTTGGGTTATATTTCTCCATATAAAAACATACAAACGCCTAGATTTGTAAGGAAATAACTATAACATATCTCTAGATAAAGAGGAAGTAAGCAAAAATTCATCTGGCCTACACCAGCTTGAGACATGAAATGCTAATCGCAAAACATATGAGCCTTGCTTCGGCTCACAATGACTTAGCCTGCTTATAGAATTCTAAGAATTAATTTATAATTCTTGTAGGTACCGCCATCATCCCAGATATATATTTCTTGATTCCCTTTATGGGCTAAAACTAGAATGGATGGCAACGAGGACCCAATATCACTAGACGTCTCACAATGTTCACAATGCGCCGTCTCCTTGAACCTATGATAAATTTGTCAGGGGCTATAACTTGGAGGATGAGGCGGGTAGTTGATGAGTGTTAGCCTGTAGTATCACTGGTTAGGCTTGGATCGGCGTTTGTACTATCGGCTGCACTGCGTTTGGTCCCCAACAAATTCTCCGTGTGAAATTGCAACTCATCCCAGAATAAGTCGTTGATATAGTGGCTGTGCATGTTCGTGGTAATCGTAGCCAGGTCATCATCGGTCAGGGTATCCACGTCTTCGGGGTTGATGGATGTTTGTTGTAGCTGTTCACGCGTGACAATGGGAAATTGTAGTGGAGATGTACCAGCGATCTCGTTGGATGGATAGAGGTGATTGAGTGCATCCTGAAGCCAGTCTCCCCACTCCCCTTCCATGATTCTGCCTACAATAACCAGACTCATGGTCGCCTGATGTTCTGGCGGAAGGGCGTTGAATGCTGTCAAAATGGCATCTTTTAGGGCAAGGAGTTGCTCTGGAGTCTGGTCATGTTCCCTCACGCGTTCAGCACCTTGGATAGTCTGCTCGCGCGTATCCGGGATGAATTCGCTAGCTGACGCAACATGGCGATCAAGCACGATAGAGGTGGCAACCCAAAACTCTTCGCTCATGGATTCCCCAATTTCATTGGCTATCTGTTTCATCTGCCCGTCGCTCAAGGCATTGATGCTGCTTTCTCGGTCAGGACTGACATAAATGAGATCTTCACGGCTGATATGGTTGGTAGGAAACGATAGAGGTTCACGTTCACTCATAGGCTACTGCTCGTCCAAAAATCCAGCATCAAACAAATCGTCAAGCTCGGTAGCTGCACCGTCCTCATCGGTGAGGTCGGCAAGGAATTCATACAATATGCCACTCTGAGATTGTTCAGACGGGAAGTGTTTCATATCCTCCGCGATTTCATCGCGTCGCGCTTGGATCAAGGCTTCTACCTCCTGTCGGTCTACAGTTATCGCCAACCGTTCCTCGGTCTGATGGGCGTCATACCACGACCATGTATCGGTTATCCAGCGTTCACGTCGTTCGTGGTAGCCCAAGCCAAAGAAGGTGACACAATCGAGCTTGCTGGCGTTGGGACGGCTAGCAGTTATGAAAACGAATTCGCCGTAATTGTTGGATGAGGTGGTCACATCGTGAATGGTGGTACGTTCGTCACGGATCATCTCCATGAACCGGGCATCACTGATGCGGTCATAGAGTTTTTCATGCTCCGAGAATTCAAACCCACTGGATGGTTGAGGGACTTCCTTTGTCATAAAAAATCACGTGTGATGAGCTTTGTCGTGCATTTCTTTCAGTTCCCGTAACGATTTCGGTTCAAAATGCAGATCGCGCTCAATTCGTAAGCCCAGCGGGCCACGAGTTTCCTGCAATTCCGATAGCGCAAAGTACCCAAGTTCAACCTCAAAACCTGAAACTAAACCAAATAACATATCTTCACCGTCAAACTCGCTCGCGTACCAAGTCCAGTTACTATCTGGGGTGAAGTACTTGACCTGTGCCAGAGCCTCAAGACCGATTTCCTCATTTGCGTATAACTTTGGTAACCGTTCACGCACGTCTTGCGGCAGTAGCTCATGGGCGGGATGCGTATAGGTTTCGTCATCGACAACCTGCATAATGTCGGAGATGCGGTTCGCCGCTGCGTCGTAGATGATGCGAAACTTCCCTTCATCACTGAGGGCATCAATCGCATGTTCACCTGACTTATGCACGACATAGCCCACCGCCTCGGCAATATGGGCCGCACTTGTATACGCTTCGTCACGAGTCTGAAAGAGGGGTAAGTCCATTTCACCGAAAACGTGAACTTTCGGATTTTGTGGATCACGGCTGTCAAATAACTGGCATTGTTCGCCAGATGGCAGCATCAGTAGTGGGTATTTTTGTCCCTTCACCCAAGGTGAGTTATGTTTCCGCGCAAGAAGATCGCCGTCAAGGAGAAATAAGCCATCAATTGGGTTATGTTCGTATGGAAATGACTGCTGTTTTTCGAGCCAAGGCATGAAAACATAACAACATATCAGACCGCGCACTGTCAAGCATAGTTTTGGGGATCGGCTGTGACACACGAACACGCAAGATGCCGCATCTTTTATTTTAATCCCCGTATATGGGCGTCCTCACAGGGGGACAGCCTCCTGTTACACTGCCGTGTTCCCTTGTCCACTCATCGACAGGATGTATGAGAAACCCGTCTCCTCGTGTGTTGCAAGGATAAAGGTAGGACACGTTCCGCATACACGGGATTTTATGATAACAAATTGGATTATAGTGTCCATCAACAACTTCCAAAGGAAGAGTTCAGTTTCCAGACACTGCACAATGACGCTTTTTATGGTATTATTGCTGTTTTATGAACATTGAATCTTCATCTTCACCCAATCAACATAAAATATTTAGAGGGATGTACATACAATGTTTGATCTCCGACATACCGTCAGAAAAGCGCTTCAACAAATCGAACAAAACTTCAGAGTAGTTGTGTTTTTTCTAGATTATTTTAATCCGAGTTCTATTAATCAATTGGCAATACAAAACCAACGCTCTACTCAGATTGAAGATTCAACAAGTCACACTTTTTACAAACCAATCGATACACGAACGGCACAAATAGTTGCTACAGCGATATGTTTTTTTATGCCTGCCGCAGCAGTTGCGCCACTACTTACATTAGATTCACATATTATTCCTATAGATCAAATCACAGTAGCAACCCCTTTGCATTTTACAATTCCTGAAACAACGGAATCACAAAAACGAAAATTTACATTCGGTGATTTAAGACCTATCTATCTAGGAATAGTAGATGGCCTTCTAGATAAAACTAAAGCGTTAAAAACGGCAGAAGTAAACATAATTTCTGTGGGATTGAAGCAAAATAAACTTGAAGTAATAAAAGTATCTTCATCGTCAGATATTTTAACCGGAATTCCAGTAAATAAAGAAGAGCCTAATGGACCAAGCTTAAAAATTGTACGGGGCAAATTTCAAGGTGAAGATATTGGTATTGTATTTGCGGCTTCGCAAATTAATGGAATAGATCCAACAATTGATGAAAGGACGGGTCTAATTCGATATGATTTTAACGATCTCTCTTCCTTACTCATTCCTCCGGTTATACCATTCTATGACGGTCAAGAACGTACAGCTCAAACGTTTTTTTCTCAGCTAGACCAAGATTCAGGATTACTTTTCATTCACACAAACGACCCATCAATAACTGATCCCAAAGTGCTTTCAGCTATTCAATGGTATCCAATTGGAAGAATCGTTAACACAAAGGAAGCATCGCTATTCACAGCACTTATTGCACCCTCATCTGATCCTCTAGTTGATGGAAAAATGGTTTTCGCACCAATAAAGCCCGAAGAGTTAGGAACAAGACAAAAGCCACCCCAAAGTGAATTTATCGCTGATATTCGTTCAATCCCTGAAGCAGATCAAGAATTCTATGTTGATGGATACAAAGCTGCAGTAGAAAGTAAATATAAAGGACGAATTGAGGACGTTGCTGACTATAACATAGACGGTCATCATATTTTAATTATCTCGCAATTACTTGGTATATCTATAACTAATGAAAATATAGCAAATCTAAAAACGGACTTAAAAAGAGCAGGCATTCCATTAACATCCCATCATATAGTTCTTTTAAGACCACATGAACTGTTTGAAACAGACTTTACTAATAAAACTATTTTTACAACCAAAATTGATGGTCCGAGTATGCTGTCACAGCTAGATGGGAAAGAACCGATGATAACGTACGTCAATCCGCTAACAACAATAGATGGGGCAAATATCGTTATTATGTATCTAAATTCTGACGGTAAAGCTTATACAGATAAGGAAAGAGGACTTTTTATGCTCAAGAATAGCATCACAGTTGGTACAGTGATGCTCGTTAAACAAACAGAATTCTTAATAGATGCTAATAGAAATAATAACTCAATAGTAGCGTATAATAAGGGATATAATGCAAATTCCGTCGTAGATTCTTTAATAAACGCTGACGGATCTGTAAATTACTTTTTTGATATCGTATTACAATAACTTTCCTCGTAGCAGTTCAAAATTACTGACATGAAGTGGGCATATTTCTGTTGGTTCGGATCAGTGGCATCGGTTCGTCTTTCCCACCTTGATACCAGATAGGTTTAGTCAGGATCTCATCTCGGCGTATATGACTTGCGGTCGTAAAATAAAAGAACTTGGCTTCCTTACCTGCTGTAAGCTCAGTTTGGTGCTTCATATTGCGGAGTTTCCGTTCGTTGGTTGTTACGACTAAAAATCTGCCTGTATTGTGACCAAAACGACGAGCATATACAGGGCTTTTGAGATACGCCAGTCCGGGCAAGACCTTCTCGCGGGCAAACCTGACATTAGACTCCGTTGCCATATCCAGTTCAAGCAAGTAGTGATGGGTTGCTTCCGTGAGTTGTAGGGTGAAAAAAGCATCGGGACGGACGTATCTGGACTTCTTCGTGCCGTGAATATCGGTATAATCCACTTTGTCAGGATGGCTGTAGAATTCAGATTGAGGTATCCACTCAGCAAGGGTAATGCCGTTCGATAGGTCGTTCTCACAGGCTTTAGCGATAGCAATGCGTACATCGTTGATCGCTATATCATGGTCAAGCTGACTCCATCGGGGTTCTTTCACATAAACGAAATCTGTGACAGGAGTGCCTGTCAATCCTGATACATGCTCTGCGCCTTTGGTATCAAGCCAATACATTAGGTGGTTAAGGCTGGCACGACGTTTGTAGCTGGGACGGGCAACGTACCCATGTTGAAACAGATACCGCATTCTGAGCCGAAATTGGCTATCCCCTGTGAAAAAAAGCGCCCTGATTTGATAATCTGCCAGTATCCCGTCGTGACTGTGGATAGCCTCAAGAATTTGTCTGTCGCGAAGCGTGAATTTGCCGGAAAATGGGTTTTCAGGACGGCGGTACATAGAAGATCGCTTGTGGATGGGTTTGCTGGTGGGGTTCGTGGGCATGATCGTAGCCTAGCATGTTGAACAATAATCCTCAAGGCTTGCGATATATCTCGTGCGTTCCAATGCGGCGTACAACAATGATGTCGTTGTCCATCTCGAAGGTAAAGCGGTAATGGATGTCAATACGTGCCTCCCAGATATTGTGTTCATTGACCATCTTTTGAGCATTCAGGCCGGGATAGGTGATGCCATGACTGGCAAGCAGTGATAGTTTTCGTTTGAACTTTTTTCGAATAGGGTCTGGAATAGCTTTGTAGTCTTGGATAGATGGATTGGAATACTGGATGGTCATACCTGCTGATCAAGAAACGTGAGCGCCTCCCCAATCGTTGCGAAGGGTTGAGATACCTGTCCTTTAGCAATAGCATCATTCGCTTCGGCCTCCATCTTCTGCCACTCGTCCGACCAAAACCACTCCTGATCATCTGGAATGTGTTCAGGGCGTTTGAGCGTTGGTATGGATACTGCCATCCCTGTTTTTGCACTGATAACGCTGGCGATCTGCCCTGCACGATGGAGAGAGGCTGCAAGTTCGGCAAAAAGCGTTTGTAATTCAGATGGTGCTTGGGGTTGTGTCTGCATAGCAGTCGCACTATAGCAAAAGCGTGATGTGAAGGCAAGCAAGGGGTAAAGGCTAGTGATTACGTGTCAGCACATAACCCAACACAACGGAAACAACCACAACAGCAGCAAAGGTAATAAATAATCCAAGTGTCATAATGGGTAGCCGTTCAACGGTTTCAGCTTGAGACGACCTCAAAATCTAGTCGCTGATGCTTATAAAAGCGGTCAAAACTATAAATATAGGAAATAGCGAACCGTTGCATCACAGCGACATTGGCGCAATCCGTCATACTTGTCCCTTTTTTCTCCTGTGTTTTGAAAACTGCAAACGCTTCCTCCTCAAGTCGTTCGTCAATACGAATGATGGGAAACTTGCCCTCTTCCATCATCGACAAAAATAGTCGAGCAAGGTCTTGTCCTTTTCTGTGGCTTAATACCGTAGCTGTTTCTGCAATCACCCAATTGGTGGTAACAATAGCAGTTGAAGATTGTTCAAATGCCAGAAATTGTTTGGTGGCGTGATCAGCATGTGCATCTGCGGGCAATAGCCAGCCCACAAAGGCATCACTGTCGATAAGTACATCAAATTTACTCTTCATCCCGTCCTTTCCACGCTCCGTTTTCACCATAGAGTGTTTCATTGATCGTCGTGGAAACATCCGTGAGAGTGGGGTCGCCTTTTCCATGATATTTATGCAGTGCTGCGTAGACCTGCTTATAGTGATGTTGCCGCTGCGCGTTCATTGCAGTGGTAAGTAGCTCACGCATGAGATCCGAGAGTGTTTTCTGTTCACGTTCGGCGGTCATTACAAGTTGCTGATGCAAAGCTGGTGGTAGGATGATAGAGGTTCTAACCATATGCTTGCATCGTACTATAACGCATATGTTGGTGTCAACGCGCACTTATTGGATAAGCGGCGCGGATGAATCACTTTCCAATTGTTGCCAAATAGGAGCCGTAAAGACTGTTTCCGCCGAAATCTGCCCAAAGGTGGTAAACCAATACTTTCTGTCGCCTCCCACTGCTTTTGTGGCTTCCATGAGGGTTGCTTGTCGGCGTGGTGAAGAACTGATAATAAGCACCCGTAGACTCTTGGCGGCAAATCGCTCCGCATACTGCCCACTTGCCGTGTACTGGTTATAGACCTTTATCTGTGGCGTGAATTTGGAGAGTTCTTCAGTGCCTCGGTCAATCTCAAGGAAAAAGCGTGCTTTCCCTCGTGGGGCGGCAAGACAGAAATACCCATCCGGCAAAACGGGCTTCTTGACAGGTTTGTCGCGTTTGTCATGCAGCGTCACGTAATCGGGGTTGGCACGAAACACCGTCTCATCGCGCCAATCTTCAAGAGTGAATCCATTGATCCGCGCTGCCAGTGCCACTGCCACCCGAAAGTCATTGATTTTCAAAAGATGTTCAATAAACTGCCATGAAAATGCGCCTTTGGGCAACCGCACTTCACGACGGTCAAGCCCAAGTTCCTCGACCAACACCTTCACTCCCCGCTTCTCCAAGGTATAGATAGCAGGGCTGGCGGCGGGACCACCAGAAACAACCGATAAAAACTGCCTGTCTAAAAACTCATTCTGATACAGACGTTGCAAGCGAAACTGCGCCGTTGACCGCGAATTGAAAAACAACGCTTGAATATGTTCTTGCTTCAATGCTCGATGGTCATTGACGGCGCGAATAATGTCTTTGTCGCGATCCGTCAACACCATGACAGGACGTTCCTGTTCCTCCACCCGCTTGTGACGTGGGCGACGAGCTTTGGGTGTATCACTCATTGGGTTCGTAGTCCATGAGGCCGTCCTGTGAAGGTGGTTGCTTGGGTTTTAACGGTTCTGATGAATCCGCCTTAGGTTCTTCAGCTTTGGGTTTGGGTGGTGGTGCATACCGCTGTTTGAGCCATGCCGACACGTCCGCTTTCGGGATAAATCCACGTTCTGCAGAAAGTATTGGTTCAGGACATGGCGGATTGCTGCTTTCTGGTACAGGGCGGGTAGAAACGACAAAGGCTGGTTGGGTTTTGCCGTTGGCTCTGGTTTTGACCATCATCCGGTATTTACCAAGATTAATAAGCTCTTCTTGGGTCAAGGGTGCTACATATTTTTCCAGTGCCTTTGCATCATCCAACCCTGTTTCAAACAGATACTGTGTCCCGACGTTGCCCCAAATCCCCTCCTGCGTTTCTTTGGGAAGGCGGGCAAGGAACTGGGTCGCTAAGGTCAAGGCCAAGCCAAATTTCCGGGCGTCAGAAAACATATCGGGCAAGGGACTGGATACAAATCTGTCCGCTTCATCCACGTATACATAGCTGCGTGGCTCTTCGCCTTTTCCGAGTACACCTAATGACTGGCTGGCTAAATAGAGGTGGGATAAGAAAATCGTGCCAAGATTATTCGCCTCTCCCTTGATACCATCACCGGAAAGGTCAATGAGGAGTATTTTCTTCTCCGCTATCATCTGCTTGAAGTTCAGGCTCGTGGGATGGCACGTCATCCGCTCCACCAAGCGGTTGCCGACAAATGCGCCCGTGCGGTTGATAATGGGTTGGGCAATCTCGTTTTTCTCACCCTTCGTTTTATCGGCAAAATACTGCCAATATTGCGTCACGGCAATGGAGACATCATCGTTGTCATGGAGCTTGGTGACCACCATCTCACGGTATGTATCGTCCGTGAATAGCCGGGAAATATCCAGTGGTGTTGCCTCAGCATCACAGAGCAAGGCTTGGATGACATTCTTCATCGTGAAATCCATCCGGCCTTCGAGCCAGATAGACGCATAGATATTCCTCAGTACCCAATAGAGGTAGCTGTTGGCATAGTCAAATGAGATGCCGGATGGCATTCGGAAGGGATTGAGGGGCACAGGAACTTCACTGTTGCCACAAGCCAAATAGACAACATCCTGTTGCCGACTGGTCGGGATGGACTGCATGAGAATATCTTTTGTAAGTTCCCCTTGCGGGTCCAACACCACCACGCCACGTCCTGCGGCAATGTCCTGATGGACAAGGGAATGAATCAGCGTGGACTTGCCAACACCCGTTTTGCCGATAATGACGGTGTGATTGATGCGTTCCTCTGGCAAGACAAAAATCGGTGTTTTCTTGGCTCCCACTTCCCCATCACCAATGCACACCGCACGCTCCGAAACGGTGGTCAAGTCATCGGCAATGCCTGCTTGTTTCCATGCAATCCGGCTGGCATTGAAGCGCTCATCGGGGAGATGCCATAAATTAGCCAGTTCTTCCGGGGAGAGCACCAATAACAGTTTGCGCCATTCATCCGCCCGTCGTCTGACTAAGGCTGTCAAGAGTGTCTCAAACCACAGGAGTCGTGCCTCCTCTGATGTATCCACGCTATGCTTCACAGCTTGGCTGCCAACCGTGATAATCCCGTTGTGGCGAGGCTGGGCAATCGTCGTCAAGTCTTTGGCACTCTGGATGAGAATAGGCAGTCTCCCCTCTTCCCTACTCTCCACCGTCAAGCTCAAAAATGCATGATACTGAGGCATATCCAGTTTGGCGTTTAAAAGTTTTTCATCCATCCCTAAAAACACATCCGACTGCTTCCAAATACCGCTGGTTGGTTTGACCACGCCCTCGGCTAGTCGCTTGCCTGCGCGGTTCTCGGCTTCAATGGTGCGGGTATAGGTAACTAACCGATACGAAACGCGCTCATCCAACTCTTTGGATAATAGCTCCATGCGATTGGCAACGGTCACCAGTTGGGATGCCTTTGTCAGGCCGTAAAATGGCAACGGCGCGGCGTAATCGTTGGAGAGACCAAATAAGATCATTTGACGGTAAAAGGGGTATTCACGGGCATCTGGTGACGCCTGAACAACTTCTATTTCTGCTTCCGGGTAGTAGCTCTTGACATGCATGGCGAGTACGTCGGGCGAAACGGTGTTTTCAAGATCAACGAGTTGCCAGTAGATACCGCTGGGGTCAGCCACAATCTCAAAAGAGAGTTTAGTGACTGAAGCAAGGATGACCTCCATCAGCTTGACGGCGTTCTCATGGTTAGCCTCAATCGGCGTGGGATAGATGCGCAGCACCGTCCCTCCATCGCGACTGACAGGCAGCAAGAAGGGATAGGGGTTTTCCTCGGCTTTGACAAGCTGGGGTCTATCTTCTTTGTTCCACTCGACCTTGACTTGCTTCAAGTCTTTTAAGGATTTGAACCCAGATAGGTCAATCTTGGGCATTTTAACTTTGGAGACATCCACCGTGTTGCCCTTGAAAAAGCGCTCTAATACAGGAATTTGGGTGGGGTCATCGGGCGCTTTGGGGTAGTACATATCGGGTCGGGGACGAAACGCTTCCCACAATGCCCGTATCCCCTGCCCTGCCAGCACGATAGACCAACCGACAAATTCACCGACTTCGCGACTATCATCACGATAATACCGGGGCATACAACACGCTCCCTGAAAAATAGCCTGTGCAATGCACGTATATGGATTTAACTCCCATTATGTGTTTGAGGCAATGGGTCCTTCACGCAAGTCTGCCGCTACGTATCTGAATGGCGTTGCCACCTAGGTATACTGCACACGCTGTAGAATGAACTGCATCAATATAAGCGTTGTACCTCTTGGCGCGGACGGTAGCGCTCTTGCTTGAGTCGGCGCTCAATGGTGGCTAAAGACTGTGGCGTCCACGTGGTATCCAACATGACACAGCCCTTATATCGTGGGCGGGTGAGTTGCCACAAATCAATACTACCCGTTGCATAAATGCCTCCACCGAATTGAGGTAAGGTCGCCTTCCACAACCCTAGCACCCTAAAAAGGGCACCAAAATCGAAATAGGTTGCAAGAAACCACTCCTCATCGGTAGTGGGCAGGATGAAATGCACGGGCACGACGATTTCTTCGGGTTGGTCAGACACGAACCGCGATGGCGGAAGGGTGCGCCGCAGCAACGCTTTCCAGGCGTCGTCTGTTGGAAACGTTGTCGGAGGCAATACAGGTTGTGTGGTCATAGATAAATGGTTCATAACTGGTATTTAGGTAAAATTTTCCCTGCGTGACGGTGGCTGGTGGTTGTTGAGACACCGTTCACGATGTGTTTGATGCACCGTTCCACCTGAGTTTGAATATAGACCACTATCGCATTTCTGCGTCTATACTCCTGTATCAAGGCGACTTCTTGCGTACTGATGTCATACGCAAATATCTCTACCTCCCAACCATTAAGCGTAATAATCACGCGTCCCCACCTACCTTCTTGATAAAACCCACACGCGTCATACACGGCCAGATGGTTCATTGCCAAGAGGTCTTGCGCCGTTTGCTGCGGTGTCGCTTTGTGAACTTCGTAGTAGCGCATAATGGCGGCTTCTTCGGCTGGTGTCGGTCGTCGCAGTGGGCAGCCTGCTGATAAAAGTTTATGCTTCATAAAATCATGAAATCGCAACTGGGTTGGCAGTGAACCATACGCTATATTTCCCTCCTCACGCATAATTGATAGTGTTCGATATTAATCGTTGATGACGGGGTATTCATACAATCCCACCTTCCGAGATTGCTGGGTGCGCCTTCGCTGTCCCGTCCATGGTGACGCTACGGAAGGTTTGAAGCAAGGCGACCCTCTTAGTAACATTGTCATGCACAAAAATCTCTACTTTCCGAGCACTTAAAAGGACAAGCAGGGTGCCATTATGGTTTGGAAGAAAACGAGCACAGTCACCGCAGATGGCAATAGGGTTTGTCTCCACCATATTTTGTGCGTCTAAACGGTCTATGCCTTGCGCTTCGTAGTACTGCATAAGCGCTTCTTCCTCTGCGAGCGTAAGACTTCGTGGCGGGCAATCTTCTGGGAAAAAGTATCTTTTCATATTGTGCATGAAATGGTGCGTGAGTTGGCAGGAAACTTACGGCAACATCCCCTCCTTTGGTATATACATAAACATAATATTATTATACCATAATATATATTAATAATCAACCTACTACTACTCAAATGGGTTGTAAGAACGCGCCAAATCACACCTGAATTTTCTGGTGTAGGGAACGGGTAGCGAAAGAAATTTATGCAGCAACCGTGAGCTTGAACTGTTTGGTATAGACCTCATGGAAGGAAAAAATGAGGGGAATAGTAAACCGTCGCGCGACAACGACATTGGCGCACGTGACGATACTGGTTCCCTGCGGTTCAAGGGAAGCAAATAACGTCAATGCCTCCTGCTGCAAATCTTCCGTAATGTGAATGACGGGAAGCTGTGACGCAAACGCCAAAATCTGGCGGGCCAAGGTTTGTCCCTGTCGGTGACTGAGGAACGTCGCCGTTTCGGCGACCACCAAACTTTGCACCACGGTCGATAACCGCTGTTTGCGGATACGGTCAAAAATGGCAAGTGCTCGCGCGTGGTGAGCATCATACGCATAAAACCAAGCCACTAGCGCATCACTATCGACTAACACAGAATGCTGGGTATCAGGTTTTGCCACGGTCCTCCTCACTCCCCTGCCAAACACTTTTTTCTGCATACAACACGGTATTGATAATGCTAGATGCTTCTGGTACTGGGTCGATAACTATCGCTTTCACTTTCTCCCAAGCGTCATACTGCGTATTGAGTTCCGATTGTTCCTCGCGAGATAAGTCGCGCTCAAGGAGTGTGCGCAAATAATCCGATGCAGATTGCTGCTTACGTTTGGAAATAAGTTGCAAGCGTTGCAACAGCGGCGCGGGCAAATAAAATGAGGCGCGGGTCATCATAGCTACCAGCATCGTATTACATCCCCGGCCCCATTGCAACCAACTGAGGTCAGTGAGGGTACGGTAACAGAGTACGGTAACTGCAACGAGGGTAGGATTGGGGCACAAGCGCATCCAATTGGCATAGGATTGAGCGTAAAATGAGGATGAATTGTGGTGAGATGAATGAGGGATGGGAATGGGTCGTCGCCACATAAGTAGGCGGAATTTTGACGCCGCTTTGGAGCGCTGTGGACGGCTGCCGCGACACACCAAATATTCGCCGCAAAACAGCGCCGCGCAGTCGGTGCAGATTCGCCGCCCGCCGTCGGCCTGTAAGGACGACCACCCGAAGCGAGGAGGGGATGCCTGACCTCAAAGTCAGTGCAGACCGTCCGACCAGAGACAGCCCATAGCCAGACGACATAGGGATGGACACTTGAAAAGTGGACGAAACTATATAGGCTGGCGAAGGCGCGAGGGTGGTCGGACTTTGAGACGAGCGTAAGCAAGGAGCAAAGGACGACGGCGGGTGGCACGACGAACGGGAGGGGGTAAACCGAGGGCGAAATGTCCACCTAAACGTGGACGATTGAGCAACCGACGTGCATCCCCCTCCTTGAGACGGGACACACTGGGTCAGCTACACTCGCAAGCTCGGCAGACCCCGTACACTCCCCCACCCATTATTAAGATGGGTTTAGTGATTGGCTATACGATGGGAGGCTAAACCGTGTTCGTTCTCAAAATGTGTACAGCCCCATAAAATCACCTGTTGGTCTGGTGCTTGACAATACGCCTCCCATAGTTCTAAAACGTTACGAGCTGCGCTCGTCGGTAATTTCATTATTCTCTGTAAGTTCTTTGTGGATAACTTGAGAATATACGACGCTTTTGAACTTGAAAACGGCGCTTTGGGCTGTCTCAAAGCGCCGTTTTCATGCTTTGAGGCTCCACAACCATTCTTTTTTCTCTGGTCACGCCGACCTTGTCGCTTTCCGTTCGGGCTTCCCCTAGGTGATGACACCTGCGATAGTGCCGTTCACATTCTCCTACTCACTGACAAGGATTTACTGTCATCATAGACATGGGGAGTTTAGATCGTCAAGAGGCGGAGATGATGGCGAAATCGCCAGTTGGCGATCTGGCGAAATGGCTTTTCTGCGAAGTGGCGTAGTGGCTATTTAGACGAAATGCGAAATGGCGAAGTGGCTATTTTTCGTTCAGTTCCTCTTTCTGGCGTTCGATGAATTCATCAATGGCGGCAAGGATGAGTTCGCGCATGGTAGGTTTGCGATCATCGCGTCGCCACAAGGCAAAGCGCAGTTTGTCTAGGGCTTGTAGTTGGTCAAGGTACACATCCATGCCACGATGTACCACCCGTCGTTTTGAAAGGCGGCGATTTGGCGATTTCGCCACTTGGCGATCTGGCGATTCTGCGAAGTCGCCACTTGGCGAATTGTCGTTTTGGCGCTCTCCATTTTTTACCTCGTTTTCCCACACGGTTGCCTGTGTCGTAGCGCGGGGGATTGGCAACGTTACCGAAGGGGTAGACATGTCATGAGTGACAGGCGGGGTTTCCTTCGGCTGAGAAGGTGGCGCGGATGGTTTTTTGAGGTTGAGTAAATCAGTATACGTACCCATTAGAGTTGTCCAACGGCAAGATCGGCGGTTGCCGCAAAAACGGCATCTTTAGTAACCGTGTGTTGATTCTCAGCCACCGTTTTGATAAGTGCTTCGTTGGCAAGTTTGACAATGGATCGTGGTACACCCTGCGTCACGCGATAAATCTCACTCACCGCGTCATCGTTGAAGGGGAGTTTCTTCCCGCCCGCGACGGTCCATCTGAATTGCATCATGGCTTTGGTCTGGTCTGCATTGAGCGGTTTGAGTTTGGCAAGGTTCAAGCGGCTTTTGAGGGAGGATAAGCGTTCTAACTTGGGCTGTAGCTCTGGCTGGGCAAACATGACCATCTGGATCAGGAATTCGGTATTGGTGCTGAAATTGAACAGATGCTGAACCAACAGCAACATATCCCGCGTCATGTTTTGAGCTTCATCAATGAGCAAGACGGGGGATATGCCTGCTTTATACTGCTCCTTGAGAAATTCCTCGAAGTTTTTGAGTGATCTGCTGTACGACCGATCTGTTTTGACGCCGAACTCATCCATTACAAAGCGCAGAAAAGCGTTTGTCGTAGGTAGCTTCGGGGCAAACACAAACACGACTTGTTGTTTTTCATCATGCTCTAACTCGGTCATGATACGCCGGGCGAGAGTTGTTTTGCCCGTACCAATATCGGCTAGCAAATAAATGGGACCAGCACTGGACAAAATGTGGTACACGATCTTGTTTTTGGCTTCCTGATGCTGTTCTGAATACCACAAAAAGCGTGGATCTGGTGTAATCATGAATGGCATTTCTGCCAGACCAAAAAAATCAGTATACATAGCCCCACTATTGCAGATGCACCAACTGATGTCAACAACTTTCTTGAACTTAGCGTGCGACTTAGGGCAAGTCTGTGTCGAACGTATTCACTCCTACTCAAACTGAATCGTAACCATCTCAAAAGCCGATATCTATCGTGTGCATCTACATTTATGAGACTTGCAACCACCTACATAGATGTCCTATGATACGCACATATGCAAATGAATATACGCACCACGATGGCCTTTAGCCCTGCCTTTCATCTCAAACTCAAGACTGTCTCTGAACAAACGGGCAAACCGATGGCGCAACTCGTAGAAGAGAAACTAGCGCCACTCCTTGAAGAACAGGAACAAACGAGACTGAAGCGCATGTATGACGGCTTATTTGCGCTAGAAGGGATGTGCCGGGAACCTATTACCGATGCGTCCACCACTATTGATGAAGTGTTGTATGGCGCGGGAAGTTTGAAAGGAGGGGAGTGAGTACGCATTTTGAGGCATTGGTGGATAGTGATGCGTTCATCGGCTTATTCTTTGAGCAAGATGTTCATTTTGCGCGTGCTGGCGCTGCTTTTCGCCATTTTGCTAAAGTGGGCAACGTGTTAGTGACCACGAATTTAGTCATCACCGAAACCGCTGCCATGCTCAGTCGGCGCATTAGCTACCCATTGGCGTGTCGGTTTATTGAATACATCCAAGCTGGGAATTTTCCGATTATCTACGTGGATAAACAGCTTCAGGATAGCACCCACACGATTTTCCTTGCGCATCAGCGCGAAAAGACAAGTCCAGTCGATTGTTCCAATGTCGCTGTCGCACGGTATTACAGCATCCCCTCCATTCTAGGGTTTGATGGGTTCTACAAGGACTATGGCTTGTCGCTCGCTGGCTAACGAGGCGCTTTCTCACCCTACTTCAGCAGCTTGTGTGCTAAATCCGTGATAGTCGCTTTGAAACTGTAGTTCTCCCCCTGCTTCTTTCTCCACAGCATCCAAAAGTCAATAATGGAGCCACCTCGCTCACAAGCAAAGCAATGCCAGAAGTTATGATCTGAATTGATGCTGAAGGAATTGATTTGATCTTCATGGAAGGGACAGTGACCACGACCTTGATCGTCCAGTTCGATGTACTGACGCACAAAGTCACTTACGCTTATGGCAGATTTGATGCGCTCTGATGGTTTGGAATCGTAACGTTCGCGACGTTTCTTGCTTGGCTTCTTGGGCTTAGCTGGTTCTGGTGTCGGCTCAAACTTGGGAGTGGGGGAGTGTGTTTTGGGAACTGGGGAACGGGCAATAAGACTATCAACAAACTCTTTGGGAACTCGGATGGGATTGGTCAACACCTTGATTTGATCTCGGATACTGGGCGTTGCTGCCGCTGGTGATTTGAGTGGCTGACCTTCAAGCGTCGTGAATGGATAGTATTTGTTGGTTAGGCGGTGTTTCCCTAGTGGTAGCCTCACAAATGAGCCGGGGCCAGTTACCAACTTATCCTGCTTTGGATATAACTCGATCTTGAGCTTGTCTAGTTTGTGATCTGCCAGCAGTTGCTTGCCAAAGCGTCGCGCGTCTGTGCCGGATAGGGGAGGGGTAAACAGCCATAAATGCCCACCACGTCGGGAGGGTTCTAAATAAGGCGTCACGCCTTGCGCGGTGAGTGTTTGGGCAAGGCCAATGAGCTTCTGCCAACGCAATTGGTCGTCTGCATCTAGGCAGATCCATTTGGCTACACTGTGGCGATCTAGGGCGTAAGATCCAATGGTGATAAATCCTTTGAGATGGGCTGCAATTAAATCTGGGTATAGCTGTCGTTGTATTGAGATATAACGCCCGTTTTCCAGTTGGAGAGGATACATATCGTCTCTGGGAATAAACGTGTCAGCATAGGCCACTACAAGGTCTTTATCGAGGTCTTTAAATGGTGGTTGGTCATGTCGTTCGCGAGGGTTCACTCTGCCATTGTATGGCTAAGGGTGCGAAGGTCAAGAGGTCGAATCTGCCGATGGGAACGAAGTAGAAGTTGTATCGAGTGAAGCGAGTGCCTCAACCAACAAATCTTGTCGATCTAGTAAATGGTCTCGATGAAGGGCACGTTCTACCTGGTTTTCATTCTCATCATTGAGTTCTAGTTTGCATTGAACGTCTTCAAGTGACGCTAAAATCTGATCGCGGCTTGACGATGGTGGATTTTCAGGATTGGACACCAAGCTATGGTACAAAATATAGACGGCACGTGCAACATGTTCAACGCATACACTATACAAACAAAAATATTCGCCAAGTTACAAATTTAGCCTATCTTTGTAAGATCATTGAGTTCGATGAACATGATATAAAATCTACGTTGATGTTGAACACTAAAATAAGTCTTAGGAAAATGAAGAGATGGTACATATTAAACTCCACTTGAGTGAATGGGAATACGAGCCAAATAATCAGCTTGGACAGGATGGCGGCTTCGGCGCAGTATTTGTGGGACGAAACACGACGCACAACAATGTTGCAATCAAGCGCCTTCATCTTAGGGCAAACGACCTAGCGCATCGAGAACTCAAAATCGCAAATGTATTGGTTCAAAGAAATCTGAAACACGTGATACCTGTGCTAGACGCGGGACAAGACGCAGACTCCGATGCATATTTTATCGTCATGGCACTAGCTGAAAAAAGCCTTCAACAGGAAATCAATAATCAAGCTGTGATAAATGATCTGGATGCTGTGCATATTTTGAAGGATATTGTGGCAGGACTTCAAGAAGTCTCAGACATCGTGCATAGAGACCTAAAACCAGCAAACGTCTTATATCATGAAGGTCACTGGAAGCTAGCAGACTTTGGTATCGCCCGTTTTGTTGAAGATTCTACCTCACTTAATACTCTGAACGGCTTTCTAAGCCGAGATTATGCATCACCTGAGCAATGGCGGATTGAACATACAATTCCTGCAACTGACGTTTATGCTCTTGGCTGTATTGGATATGCATTGCTAACTGGTAAGCCACCTTATACTGGTTTCTCAAGAGAAGATTACAAAAAGCAGCATCTGACTGGAACCCCAATACCGCTACCGGAAAAACACCCTGCTCAACTTCGCTCGTTGTTGACTACAATGCTGAGAAAAGAGCCAGCAACCCGTCCCACATTAACAAGAATAAGACAGCAACTTGAAGATATCGCTTCGGGTATTCCGAAATCACTTCAAAATACTGGGTTTCAAGCGTTAGCTCAAGCTGGCGTGGATGCTGCGCAATATGCTGTTGCGCAGGACGCAGCGCAAATTGATCGGCAAACGAAACAACAATCACGGACAAGATTATTGCAAGCGGCTATTCCAATTCTTGATACTATGGTTGAGACACTTTTTGAAAGGGTAATACAGGTTGCACCTACAGCAGAACGTATTCAAACACGCACAACCAAAAATCAGGCAATTAGGCTTGGTTCTGCATTACTTGAGATCGAGTTACTCAATAATGGAGTATTAATCTCTGAAGATGCATTCGAGCGCTCTGGGTGGGATGTTGTAGTTGGAGCACAAATACAGGTACAGCAATCGTCTCCTAGACCGTATGAATGGGGCGGAAATCTCTGGTACACGAATTTAGGAACAAATTCGGAGTATCGATGGTGGGAAGTTATTTATATGTCTCATCCACTTTCGCGAACAAGGCGTTCATTTGAACCATTTGCTGTAGATGATATTGAGGATGCTGATCGGGCAGCTTCACCCATTATGGACACGATTCAGTTTGCGGCAAAGCCCAGACCAATCGATGATGAAAATCTTGATGAATTTTGCGCGAGGTGGGCAGAATTATTGGCAAAAGCATATCGTGGGCAACTTACTCATCCATCTTATTTGCCTCTCGATTAGCAGATAAGGGTAGTTGAACATCTTGGAATATGATATTTCAAAGCAAACAATTTTCGTTGCCGTTAATAATCATAGTACGGCAACAGGTATCCCACCACATATAAATACTGCTATTTCAGGACAGTATTACGGCTACTTCCAGAATGAACATGGAGAGCAGTTCATTTTTGTCTATGAACGTGAATCAAAGAAAGGTTCGCTTTGGTGTGGAGATTATGATTGGGAAAGACCTGTTGCTGTAATCGATGGTGATGCTCCTGAACTAATTTTGGGGAAGGCTGAACGGCTATGGCTTGCATCATGCTGGATGGCCGCGACAGAATTTGAGACCAGCTAATACGGAAGTGGTGGATGACGTGGTATCATCCACCAGCGGTTGCCGATTAGTTGACCTTTCGGGAGTACGGCGGGACAAGTTTTACCTTGATTTTGTGCGTGTTAGCGCGCGTGTCCGAGTCCCTTAGTGCCCATACGCGTACATACGGGTCTACTTCAACCGGAGTAAACCCGTTTCTGTTATTTCTAGGCAGCACACCAAAAGTCTCACTGGCGTTGTATATTCCCTACACAGGTCATCACCCTTCTTTCCTAGACACGGTTATAATTTATCAGTACCGCTCTCGCCAGCTCTCAACTACCTAGCGATAGCTTTCTACAATTAACCACAACATATTTAAGGAAGAAGACCTGATGACAAAGATTGCCTTGATCGGGGCAGGTGGAATGGCACGCCATCACTTGCCCGTGATGATCGAAAAAGGCGCGGACATCACCGTTATTTGCGAACCGTCCGCCACCAATTACGAACTCACCCTCGAAAAACTCGAAAAACTTGGCGTGCCTCCTCCACCCAACGAACCCGTGCTTGAAGACATGCTCGCCAAGTATGCCAAAGACCTTGAGGCGGTCTTCATCGTCACTCCGCACGCCTACCACTTTACACAAGCCAAACTGTGCATGGAAGCTGGCTTGGATGTCCTGCTCGAAAAGCCGATGGTCATGAACGCACAAGAAGCCATCAGCCTGATTGATGTCCGTGACAAAACTGGCAAATTACTCGTCGTGGCCTTTCAAGGTGGTCTCTCCCCACAGATTCGCGAAGCCACCCGCCTGATCAAGTCCGGCGAACTTGGTGAGCTGATGACCGTGAATGGCATGGTCTGGCAAGGCTGGAAAAGCGGAACAGCCAACACATGGCGGCAGCAGCCAGAACTCGCTGGCGGCGGCTTCCTCTTCGATTCCGGTGCGCACATGCTCAATACGGTCTGTACCCTCGTTGGCGAAGACTTCGCAACTGTCGCCGCGTGGACGGACAACCGTGGCACCCCTGTTGACATCAATGGTGTGGTGATGGGGCGGCTGAAGTCGGGGGCGCTGGTCACGATCAATGGTTGTGGCGACACCATTCGTGCCATGGAAACGCAAATTAATGTGATGTTGACCGGGGGTGTTATTCATACCGGCATCTGGGGCGAAAAACTGTTCATCCGTCGTGAAGGCGATGCCGATTACGTCCCCGCCAACTTGCCACCGATGCGTGGCGCATGGGAACAATTCTTGCAGGTGCGCGCCGGAGAAATCCCCAACCCGTGCCCGCCCGAAGTCGGGTTACGCATGGCAAAACTCTGGGATGCGATTGTCGAATCTGCCAGCAAAGACGGTCAACCCGTCCGCCCCTTAGGGACAGCCTAAAGGTACTAGGCACGCCGATCAATAATAGGGTTACTTCATTAATAACATAGGAGCACGCTACGTGAAAACAGCAACTGGTAAGTTCCCACTTGGATGGCGCAGACGCAACTTCGCATGGGAACAAGATGGTGAAGGGGTGATTCGATGGGCGAAAGAAAACGATCTTGAAGTCATCGACCTCGGTCGCGATACCCACACCGCAGCCAAACCCTTCATAGACGCAGGCTTGCGCATCGGTACGGCGGATTTGGTGGTCTGGGAAGCCATGATCTCGCCGGATGCCGGGAAACGTAAAGAGGCCGTCGCTAAAAATGCCGACTACATCCAAGCCTGTGTGAAGGCAGGGGCGAATGTCTTCTTCATCTGCATGTTGCCAGAAGACAAATCCCGATCCCGTCAAGAAAACTTTGGCTACATGGTCGAGAGTTATCGTGCATTGAGACCCGTCTTTGAAGAAAATAACGCTTATCTGGCGATTGAAGGTTGGCCCGGCCCCGGTTCACTCGTATGTACGCCGGAAACTTACCGCGCCTTCATCGAACAGGTCGGCTCTCCCAACATGGGCGTAAACTATGACCCCTCGCATCTCGTGCGCATGGGCATCGACTCGATTCGCTTCCTGCGTGAGTTTGTTAGCCATGTTTTCCATGTTCATGGCAAAGATACCATGCTCATCGAGGAGAATCTTTACCAGTACGGCAATCTACAAGACCCCACGTTCGGTGTCCCCTACAACTATGGCGGCATGAACTGGCGGTACACCATCCCCGGTCATGGCCTTTCCGACTGGAAAACCATTCTGAATATGCTGGCTGACAGTGGCTACAAAGGCTGCGTCAGCATCGAACTAGAAGATCACTTCTATAACGATACCGAATATGATCAAAAGCAAGGCGTCCTCCAAGGCGTGAAATTCCTCGCCGGATCATAGCTCACGGCTACGTAGGAGAGCCGATCTCACTAAAGGTCGGTTCTTCTGCATTTAGACCTGAGATGCGATATTCCCATGAGGCATCAACGCTACAGTTCACAAGATGGCAAGGTTAAGTATGGATTGGATATTAGCAGCGCACGTTGCTGAAGGCGCGGCGCGGGCAGCCGGTGGCATCGCCCGCCGTGCCTTTTACCTACCACGGCAAGTAAGTTATAAGCAGGGTGATGAACCCGTCACCGAAACTGACCGCGAAATAGAGCGCTTCGTGACACAGCTACTTCAAGCCTCGTTCCCGGAGACGCGCATCATCGGTGAGGAGGGCGCAAACATCGGCAGCGGTAGTACGCCGATCTGGTGGATCGATCCGATTGACGGCACCTTCTTCTTCGCGCGCGGCGTACCACAGTTTTCGATCAGCATCGGGTGTGCCGACGCTGACGGTAAGATGATGGTCGGTGTGGTCTACGATCCGATGTTTGACGAATGTTTCTGCGCGGTACGCGGACATGGCGCGACTTGTAACGGGGAACCAATCCACGTTTCAGCAGTCACCCAACTGCGGACAGCGCTCGTCTCCAACAACAGTAATTTAGTGCCGGAATGGACGACGATGCTGCCCCTCTGCCGGACAATCGCGCGTACAGGCTCCGCCGCCATCAGTTTGTGTTATGTCGCCAACGGGCGCTTCGATGCCTACTGGCAGCATAACTTGTCGGCGTGGGACGTAGCAGCGGGCACACTGATCGCGGAAGAAGCTGGGGCTACCGTGACGACGTATGACGGTTCACCGCTGAAGGTGAGCAATCCGGCGAATATGCTTGTCACCAACGGTCATTTGCATCAAGCGGTGTCGCAGCACCTCACACAGCTAACTTGATGCGTTGCAAGCGGCGGAGCGGAACGTGCGCTCCGCCATATACATACGCAACCATCGGTGTCACACATGACAGACAGCCTTTCTTAGTAGCACACTTTTGCGCCGCCTGTATACTTTATTGCTATCGTATCCCATCCGCTTGGGAGGCTAACAATGAGCAGTATTGAGAAGGCCACGCAAACGCAGCTTAAGAACATCCAGACTAAGACAGGCAAATCGCTCGAAGAACTGAGTGAGATCGCACGCCAAAGTGGTCTCACCAAACACAGTGAGCTGCGGGATATGTTCAAGCAGACATTGGGGCTTGGACACGGCGATGCCAATGCCTTAGTGCATCATGTGTTGCAGTCCGATGGCGTGCGCGCGGCACAATCAGTAAACGCTACGACAGAGGATGTAGTAGATGGGATTTACGTGGGTGCGAAGGCAACCCTGCGCCCGATTCATGACAAGCTGATGGCGGTGATTAACGGGTTCGGGTCGTTCGAGATCGCACCGAAGAAGGGTTACCTCAGTCTGCGTCGCAAGAAGCAATTCACGATGATCGGGCCGACGACAAACAGCCGTGTCGAGGTTGGTCTGAACATGAAAGGTGTGGAACCAACCGCTCGCTTGGTGGCAATGCCCGCTGGCAGCATGTGCCAGTACACGGTCAAGGTGACCGATGCCGATCAGGTGGACGATGAACTCATCACGTGGCTCAAGCTGGCCTACGACAGCGCAGGCTAATGGCAGTAACGACCATGCTGCGACATAGCTCGCCGCAGCACGGATTTTACATGAAAGGCTACTTCAATGGCAGATTGTTGTTAGGCGCGTAAGCAGTGAAGTGGCGCGCCAGCATCAGTTCTTGCCAAAGTGTGGAGAGTTCCTTGGCGGTATTAAAGATGTGCCGCCAACGGAAAAATTGAGAACGTCCATACGGGCGCGGGAAATGTGAAACATCGAGTTCTACGATATGAAAGTTATTGATCTCGATCTTTTTCACCATTTCGACACAAATCACACCGCTGTCGTGTGTTAGTTCAACCTTTTCGAAGATGCGCCGTCGCATAAGGCGAAAATCACAATCGACGTCACGCACAGATAGTGCAAACATCTGCTTGACGGCGAAATGATACAGCCGCCCGATCACATGGCGGAGCAGCCCATCATTGCGATCGCGTTTGTAGCCCTGTACGAGATCGATACCCTCTTTCATCAGCGGATATAGCCGGAGTAAATCGTGGACATCGTACTGCGCGTCACCATCGGTATAGAAGATCAGGTCTTTGGTGGCGGCGGCAAACCCTGAACGCAAGGCACCACCATAGCCACGATTTTGAGGATGATGAATGATGCGCACATGGTCATAATCGGCAGCGAGGCGATCTAAGATTTCTGGCGTGTAATCACTGCTACCATCGTTAATGACAATAATCTCATAATCATCGGTAAGCTGTTCAAGCACGTTCATCGCTGCGATCACCATACTCGCGATGGTGCCTGCATCATTGTAGGCGGGAAAAAAGGCACTGATACTCGGACGGACATTCTTCATGTCGGGGTTCCTGCAATCCTTTTCGATCGTTACCACTAATGCACCTTAATCGATTCGCTCAAATGGTGTCCTTAACTTCACCTTAAGATTGAGTATTGTAATAAAATGCGAACAACAAATTATATGAAATTCATGGTTGAACATAATATGTCAAACGGGTTTGCGTGCTAGGCCAAATACTGAGACGCCGAGCGGGAAGCCGTGTCCACTGCCGATCCATGCGGCTTCGAGGCTGAGTATGCCGCGAAGCAGGTTATTGGCGAATGGTGGCAGCGGTTTCAAATCCGAGTCAGGCGATTGTCCGCGCTTCAATCGGATCTGTTGGCTCCAGCGAGATAGCCAAGCGATGGGCAGCAGCAGGGAATTGGCATATGTGAAATGGAGCGGTTCAAGCCCAACCAAGCTCAACTTACTGCGTAATTCAGCAAGCGTGTAACGGCGCACGCCATGCACTTTGGCATCGTGCGGGCCGCGTAGAGCATCGAGCGCGGGCAATCGGATCAAGACTATTCCTTGTGGGCGCAGTACCCGCGCAAATTCGGACAACGCGTGTACATCATCGATCACCTCCTGACAATACAGCACGTCGAACGACGTCACAACATCGAAAGTGCAATCCGCAATAGGTAGAGTTTCTACTGTTGCTTGGGCTACCACGCCGACATGAGTTTTCCGCGCGAAACTGAGTGCCAAAGTTGAGTAATCAATACCGTAGATACTGCCGAAGGCGTTGAGGAAGCTCAAGTTACCGCCCGTGCCACAACCCGCGTCGAGAATACGCAGATCACGGCGCTGCGGGAAGGCAATCGTGAGCAATCGCTCTGTGATGAGGCGCATCCCGCGATACCACCAGTGATCCGCTTCAGCGTGATACATCTCTACATAAGCTTCAGGTTCCATCAGCGTCCATAGGTGTCCTATGCTGATTCAACGGGTGTCTCAGCGTCGGGCGGAGTCAGCTGTTTGATCAGACGTCGCCGCAACCATAACACACCTTGATCGATGTGCATCAGGTAGAGAATGCCCGCGAGCGCCGTCAAAAGCGTGATTACACTGCCTATGAAGAAGCGCTGTGGCAAGAACTGGAATGTAACGATGAACTGTTCATCTGATCTTGGTAAGACAACCCCGATTTGTCCGCCAACAGATTCGAGGTTCGCGGATTCACCGTTGATAGCGGCTGTCCAACCGGGATAAGCCAATTCTTGCACGGTTGCGACCACATCTTGATCAGTGCGTCCATTCACTACCAACGCGATACGGTCATAGTCTCGACCATAGCGCGTGATAGGTGTGGTCGCCGTGACAGGTAGCGATTCGGGATGGGCATCCAAATCGGCTCTAGTCACTGTAAAGGCATACTCGTATTCACCGTCACGGCGATACATGCACGGGCGTTTCTCCGGTTCAAAAGGATCAGCGCTTTCGGGCATAGCAACGTAACCATTTGCTTCCATCCACGCGTCATCAAAGTGGATTACGCCAATCGCAAACTCCGGCATCGAGGGTTGAGAGGCATCCGACTTTGGAATGAGCGATCCCTTATAGATGGTCGAGGCAATTGCTTCAGGGTGATAGAAATCCGAGGCCACCCACCCATGTCGTACTTGGTTACGCAAGTACGTGAAGATGTTGTGATAGTCGAGTGTCCAGACGGAAAGCTCCCGATCTGGATACTGCTTACGCAACCACGAGATGCAGTAGTCTTCCCACGGATCTTCCGGCTGGATGAAGAATTCTCCCCAACTAGTCTGCCATTGACGCACCACATCATAGCTGGCGACACCACTTGGAACGATCAAGACCAAAGCCAAGATTGCCAGCATCGGCTTCTGCACAGAAGGGGCGGAAAACCACGAGTTGCTCCACCAGACTGGCTTGCTCACTAGGTCACGCCAGAGAACGTCCGCGCCCATTGCGATGAGGATAGCTACCCACAGCGAGGCCAGCCCCAAAACACGGGCGACATGCCGAAATTGATTCGCCAGCGGAATTGCCTGATATGACCACTCGATGATCGGGTTTTGACCCGCACCCCACAATGTGCAAAAGATGACGATGAACACGCCGCCAATGGCAACCTGCCAGTACAGCGGCGGGAGTTTCCGACGGAGCAAAACGAATACAAGTGCAGCTGCCCCGATCAAGCCAGCATACCATGCAGGGCTGATGTAGCTGTAATAGCTGTATGCGGTGCCCGTTGGGATCAGCACACTTTCCTGCATGTCTTTGACATTGTTAAAGAAGAACCCAATGATGCCACCCAGATCAGCGCGATAGTCTTGTGCTACCGTTGATTCGCCAATGTAATCGCGCTTGGCCCACAGCGGCAACATGGTGATCATGCTCAAACTGAGGGCGACGCCCAGCGCTACACCGACTAGAATCAGCTTTGACCAATTGATGACAAGTTGGTGCTGCGGCTTGTTATCGATGAGCGTAGTTTTGATGCCGAACGCACAGACTAAGGATAAAATGCCAATGGTGAGGACGAGCGCAGGCGGGAACCACGGTAGTCCAGTCCAGATGACGAGCGAAAAAGCGATTGCCACCATCATAATAGGCCAGCGCTTATACCCTTTGAATATCCCGATCACGCCCGCAAAAATCCACGGGAAATAGGCTTGCACAATGGTTAGAGCATAGTGACCTTGCGATAGGAATGAATGCATGTTGCCTTTGCCAAGGCAGAGCATCGCCAACAGCATCCGCCCCAGAAAGCCAAGGCCAAGCACGCGGGCAACAGCCCACCCACCCAGTCCGGCCATGATAGCAGTCAAAGCGATGGAAACTTTGATCCCGTTGTGGGTGCCAAATAGGATGCAAGGCCACGCGATGAAAGGATTAAACGCAAACGAAACAGGATTTTCGAGCAGAGGGTCACCAAATTCCAGATAAGGCTGCCACAGTGGAATATAACCCTTAGCAGGGAGCAACGTACCGAGCGCGTAGGAGGTTCTCGTCATGTATTCAGCCTCGCCACCTCCCAAGCGCAACGCAGGATCCATATCTGTAAAAAGAGACGTCGCCCAGATGCCAACGAGGACAATAAAGATGAGTTCAGCGGCGATAGAAATTAGCTTAATCGAGGCGGCCTGACGTGATGGCGACTTTAACACGGTAAACTTAGTCCTACCCATAGGCGTACGCGTACTGTAAGGTAAATTTAGTGCATGAGAATAGCCAGCTTTTGCGCATCCGACTTTAAGGCTACCTTAAGATGCGATAGATCGTTAGACTTTGGAAAGATGCTAAAGTATTCCGCAGTCGCGATGCAACTAATGTAGGCATCTATGTATTTTGATTGAGGTTGTTGCATGAGTCAACACATATTGGTTGTCGATGACGACACGCTAATCACGCGCAGTCTAGCGTATCACCTACAAACTGCGGGTTATTTGACCTCGATAGCTGCTAGCGCCGAAGAAGCATTGACGATGATCCAGACAAAAGCCCCGGATGCCATTCTGCTCGACGTAGGACTACCCGGTATGAGTGGTTTCGATGTACTGCGCAACTTTCAGCGTGAAACCCTAGCGCCCGTCATATTCGTAACGGCACGCCGACGCGAACTGGACGAAGTGTATGGTTTGGAACTTGGTGCGGATGACTATATTACTAAGCCATTTGACATTGATGTGCTGCTGGCGCGCCTCAAGACCGTCCTGCGACGTTCGGCACTAAGCCAAGAAAACTTGGCGCAGCGGCAGCCAATTGATATTGGGGATCTCTCCATCGATCCACAACGACACGTTGTCATGCTGCGCGGGCGCGAAGTAGAACTCGCCCCGAAGGAATTCGATCTGCTATATGCATTGGCACAAGAAGCTGGCAACGTAATTAGTGTCGATACGCTGCTCTCGCGGATTTGGGGATCACGCTGGATCGGTGAAAGCCAAACCGTGTATGTCCATGTACGGTGGCTGCGCGAGAAAATCGAAGATGATCCCGCCCAGCCACGCCGATTGCTCACCGTGAAGGGCGTAGGCTATAAGCTCGTTGCGCCAACGGCAAAAGCATAGTGTCCGGTGGTTATATATGCTGCATAAACTCCAAACTCAACTTGTGGTGAGCCACGCGCTGCCGTTAATCGTCCTTTCCATCATTTTGTATCCCGTCATTTTGTACCTGCTGGAAACACGCTATTCGATAGACAACCTGCGTTATGAGATGGAGCAGCAGGGCAATTTGATTCTGGAGTTGGGCAAGAACGATGTCACGGGATGGAACGATTTGAAAAGCGCGGAACGGATGATAGACCGCGTCCGACCCTATTTGCGATCCCGTGTGATGATTCTGGATAAAGACGGCGTGTTGCTGGCCTCTAGTCTTCCTTCGGATGATAACCGCAAAGGTAAGGTGATCCATGCGGGTGTAGTGCTGGATGCTATGGAGGGACATACAGCGTGGGATGTGGATTACAACAGCTTTATGCAGGCACGGATCGTGGATGTGGCACGCCCCATCAGCGATCCGGCTGGCGGCGTGATCGGTGTGCTGCGCTTTTCGCACGATGTCACCGAGATCGAACAGTCGATCATCCCCTTGCGTACGACGGTGATCATCGCGTTCGGGATCGGGTTGGCTACCGCGCTCGCGGTCGGGTTATTCTTCGCGCAGTCGTTAAGCTTGCCGTTGCAGCGCTTGAAAGCTGCCGTCACCGCCCTCGCACCGGGATCAGTGCAAGCTAGTCCGCTGCCAGAACACGGCCCCGACGAAGTGCGCACGATTGCGACCAGCTACAATCAACTGCTCCGGCATTTACGCAAGATGGAAGCAGAACGGCGACAATTATTAGCAAATATCGTCCATGAGCTTGGCACTCCATTAGGTGCGGTCAAGGCCGCCACGCAAGCCTTGCAGCGCGGAGCGATCAACGATCTACAGTTTGCCCAAGACCTCGTGGTTGGCATCAACAGCCAAATCGATCAGTTGAGCTTGCTCGTCGATGATCTTTCGTTACTGGGCGAGACGGAAATCCGGGAGCCAGTCATCCGGCGCGAGTGGATTGACCTCAAGGCGCTGGTTGTGGTGAAATGCAGCGCCTATCAACCACTGATCGCGGACAAACGGATTACGCTCATCTATCACCTGCCCGATGAGCCGCTCTCGATATATGCAGACGAGATACGCGTGGCGCAAATCCTCGCCAATTTGATACAGAATGCCTTCAAGTACACGCCATCCAACGGTCAGATCGATATTTCAGTGGAAAAAGATAACCAGGGCACAAAATCATTCGCTGTGCTGCGCGTAAAAGATACAGGTCCCGGCATCGCGGCAGATGAGCAAGAAGCGATCTTCCAAATTCAATATCGCAGCCCGCGACAGAGGCACATCAAACAAGGCATGGGCATCGGGTTGGCGGTGGCGCATCGGCTATCTGAAGCGCATGGGGGGACGCTGGCGGTGACGAGCGAGTTAGGCGCGGGTGCAACCTTTACGCTGCGTTTGCCGATATAAACAACATCGGGGCACGCATTGTTATTCGGCACAGTGACGACATTGCCCGAAAATCGCGAGATGATCGATACGTGCCTTGAAGCCATATTTATTATTCAACTCTTGACGCAAAAGGTCGAACTGTGCGTCTTCCAACTCTGTCACGCCACCGCACGATAGACAAATCAGGTGGTGATGTGGGTGGGTCAGCAGTTGATATACGGCTGCATCCGCGCCAATGTCCGTCTCCGCCACGAGCTGAACTTGCTTGAGCCACTGCAAAATCCGATAGATAGTCGTGTCGGATAAGTCTTGCTCTTTATATTCGTGCTGGATATACGTGCGAATGTTTTGAATCGTGACGTGTCCCGTTAGGTTGCACATCGCCTCGATTACGATCCGCCGTTGCAGCGTAACCCGCTCGCCATTTGCCTTTATCTTGCCGATTATGCTATTTAATTGATCCATGAGCACTTAAGCCCCACATTGCTAAAGGTATTCAGGGTAACACCGTCTAAGAGTCGAGATTGTCCTTGGGATGCTGAAACGTGCAAATTTTCTAAGCTAGTTGTAAAATATTGCTTGTGTAAGTTTATACATCTAGCGCAAGATTCTCAAGAGGCTATCTTGAGATCGCTCTTTCGATCAGCCCAGTGACGTTAAGTTGAGGAAGGCATCAACATTGTTTACTCCAATTTTCGCCATGCACATTCCCGATGGTTTGTTGAGCATTCCGGTCGCGCTTATCGGATGGATATTATTGATCGCACTCGTCGGTATTGCCCTACGACAAACACGCAAAGAACTAGGGGATCGTCAAATTCCGTTGATGGGCATCTTAGCGGCGTTTATTTTCGCGGCGCAGATGATCAACTTCCCTGTCACGGGCGGGACTTCGGGGCACTTGCTAGGCGGCGCGTTGGTTGCGATTCTGCTAGGGCCGTGGGCGGCAGTGTTGGTCATGACTAGCGTCATCGGTGTACAAGGGCTGCTGTTTCAAGATGGTGGTTTGCTCGCGATGGGCTTCAACATCTTCAATATGGGTATCGTGTCGGCCTTTGTCGGCTACGGTACCTACAACTTCATCCGCAGAATTCTTGGCACATCGCCAACCGTTCAGTTGATCGGAACCGGTATCGGCGCATGGCTTGGCGTGGTATTGGCAGCGGCATTGACAGCGCTAGAACTTGCTGTTTCCGGCACGTCTCCGTTGAACATTGCCTTGCCCGCGATGGTAGGCATCCACGTCTTAATTGGGATCGGTGAAGCGCTGATTTCAGTAGCGGCGGTGGCCTTCGTGCGGCAAACACGCCCCGATCTGATCGGCAGCAGTGCCAAAACCGCCAGCAGCGGCTCAGGCTGGATCGCCGTCGGGCTACTCATCGCCATCGGGATCGCGTTTGCGTCGCCCCTTGCCAGCAAAAGTCCCGATGGGCTTGATAGCGTGGCGCAGCAAAACGGCTTCAGCGATAAAGCCCAGAGTGCGCCCTATCAGGTATTGCCCGATTACACTGTGCCATTCATCCATGACGAAGCCGCCACGACCATTGCAGCAGGCGTGATCGGCGTGCTCGTGGTGGCGGGACTTGGCTACGGCGTGGCGAAAATGAGCGCCCGCAAGTCCAAAGATATGCTGGACAGCACAACGAACTAGCGTTAATCAGCGCATTAGGAATAGCACCTGCCATGAATACCTATTTGAACGAGCGCTTTGAGGCGGGCGACAGCCTCTTGCACCGCACCGATGCCCGTCTCAAGCTGATCGTAGCGCTGGCTTTGATCTTCGGGATCGTGCTCACGCCGCCGGCTGCGTGGCCTGCCTATCCGCTGCTGTGGGCGTTAGTGGCCTCGTTGGCGATTCTGGGCAATGTCAGCCCGTGGCGGCTGGCGCGGCTGGGATCGGTAGCCTTGCCGTTTACGCTGGCGGCGGCGACACTGCTGTTCACGACGCCGGGGCGTCCGCTCGTCGCGATTTTTGGGTTGACGGTGAGTGATGCAGGGTTCGCGCGCTTCGCTGCTATCATGATCAAGAGTTGGCTGGCGGTGCAGGTAACACTGTTGTTGTCAATCACGACCCATTTTACGAATATCTTATGGGCATTGAGCAGTCTGCATTTGCCGGACACGTTGGTCGCCATTATCGGCTTTATGTACCGCTATCTGTTCACGTTGAAAGACGAAGTAGATCGCCTGCTGCGCGCCCGAACTGCGCGCAGCGCTCGTTTGGATGATCACAAAGCGGGCGGCAGTCTTATGTGGCGTGCCAGAGTCGCGGGCGGCATGGTCGGCAATTTGTTTTTGCGCAGCTATCAACGCAGCGAACGTGTTCATGCCGCGATGTTGTCACGTGGCTATACGGGTCAGATGATGGTCGCGCATCCACCGCCTATCGATATGCGTGCGATTGCCTATGCTGTAGCGCCAATCGCCGCCCTTGTGGTGATTGAATTATTGGCACTCTTGTACTGGAACCGCTAACGATGAGTGAACCGATCATACAGGTTGAAGGGTTGTCCTTTCGTTATCCAGATGGCAACCTCGCATTAAACAACGTCTCGTTCAAGATCGCGCCTAATGAAAAAGTGGCACTAGTTGGGCCGAATGGCGGCGGCAAATCGACCCTGCTGCTGCATCTCAACGGAGTGCTGACCAGCAGCACTGGCAAGATCACGATCAACGGGTTGTCGTTGGCGGAAGAAAACCTCGGCAAGATCCGCGCGTGGGTGGGATTGGTGTTCCAGAACCCCGATGATCAGCTTTTTTCGCCGCGTGTGCGTCAGGATGTGGCCTTTGGCCCGTTGCACATGGGGTTGTCGGAAGCTGAAGTCCAACGACGCGTCGATCAAGCGTTAGCGACGGTGGGCATCCAGTCCTATGCGGATCGAATCAGCCACCATCTGAGCGTAGGTGAAAAGAAACGCGTCGCGATGGCAACAGTACTCAGCATGGACGCCAAGATTCTGGTGCTCGATGAACCTTCTGCTGGCCTCGATCCCCGTGGACGACGCAATCTGATCGACATGTTGCGCGGCTTCGACCAGCACACGATGATCATCAGCACACACGACATGCGCCTCGCCTATGAACTATGCCCACACACCATCGTGTTGGATCATGGCTGCATCGCGGCGGATGGCCCGACCAGCGACATCCTGTTGAATCAAGAATTGATGGAGCAGCACGGCTTGGAATGCCCATGAGAGTGCGAAGAGCGAGTTTTTAAAAGTAGGCAGGATAGGGTAAAGTGACAGAGTAATACAACGAAATCCTATTCGACCGACTTAAGTGAACTATGGCAACCCTTGTAATGAAATTCGGCGGTTCGCTCACTTCCGACGTGAAGCGGTTGACCCGTGTCGCGCAAGTGATCATGGCGGAATCGCTGGCGTGGAAACGTATGATTGTGGTGGTCTCTGCGATGGCGGGCGCAACCGACACCTTGAGTCAGGCAATTGAGCAAGCCGCTTTGCACAACGCCCCCGGTTATCGTCGGGCGGTAGCGGAGCTGCGTGAGAGTCATCTCGGCTTACTAATGGCACTGTTCCCTTCGCTGCCCATTCAGCATATGCTCACGGCACAGTTAGATAATACCCTCTCTACGGTGCTGACCACTTGCGATCGTATCTATGCCCATCGCGAAGCCCTGCCGCGTGACCGCGATATTGTGATGGCAACGGGCGAACAAATGATGGTGCCGATTGTGACGGCGCTTGTACGGCAAGAAGGTCTGCAAACGGCATCCGTCAACGCCGAATCGGTCATGATTACCGACGATAAACACCAGAACGCCCATCCCCTGCTGGACGTGATCGATGAGCGAGTGGAGCAGGTGATCCGTCCTCTGCTGGAATCTGGCATCGTACCGATCATCGCGGGGTTTGTCGGCGCGACCAAAACCGGCGCGGTGACGACATTGGGGCGTGGTGGCAGCGATTACACCGCGACCACTTTGGCTGCTTCGTTGCGCGCAGATGAGGTCTGGATATGGACGACCGTCGATGGTGTGATGTCGGCTGATCCTCAGCTTGTTCCCGGTGCGCGCGTGATCCCCACCTTGTCTTACGAAGAGGTCGGTGAACTCTCGTATTTCGGCGCGCGCGTGCTGCATCCACGTGCCGTTGAACCGCTGCAAGCACAGGGCATCCCGCTGCGGGTACGCAATCCGTTCAATCTTGATCACGCAGGTACGCTGATTCAGGCCAATGCAGAGGCGCAGAACAGCTCGATCAAAGCCGTTACTGCCGTTGATGGCCTGTGCTTATACACCAGCGGACGCCCGCTCGATACTGGCGAATTTGTCAGCCGGATTCACCGCATCGTGGGGCGTACCGTGACGGGGCCAGTGATCGTGATGCAAAGTCATTTCCGCAGTGTGGTCGTGTTCGTTGTGCCCACCAATGAAGGCCCCAACGCGGTCACCACTGCCAAAGATCGGCTCTCGGCACAGCTTACAGGGTGGGAAATTGTGCCCGTCAAAGTCATCACACTGATGGGTACGCCGGGGTTTTCCGAGTCTGCGCTGATCAGCCCGATCCGTCCTTTAGCGTCGGCGGTAGGGCCGGGTGATCGCTATATCTTGTGCGTCAACCCGTCCGAAGCACAAAGTGTCGTTCGCCAATTGCACAAATTAACGGAAAATTCAGTTGACTCGGTGGATCAGCAAGTATGGCCTCCTACCCGCAGCTAGTCGCTGTTCTGGACTGTTTGGGTGGGTATGCGGTGCATCCCGATTTGCCTTGATCCGCTATCCGTTTCACGCTTGCCTTGCGCTATAATCAGCGACAAGCGAAATGGAGATACTATGATTCCGGTTCAAGTGACGCTGCAATATATGCGTGGAGGCAACAAAGAAACCAAATGGGTCAAGGTTGCCCTCGATAGCACTGCTGCTCAGGTCGCCAGCAAATTAGTAAGTGAACTCGGCTTGCCTCCTCAAGACTCGCGCGGGCGTCCGCTCGATTATCAATTGGTGGCGCAGCGCCGCGTCCTCGACGGCGACAAAACATTGCATGAATTAGGCATCGAACAAGACAATATTTTGCAGCTCATCACCGTCGATGCGAATGCCACTGTCGGCCTGAACATCGGTCAGATGCTGGCGGGCACACTCTTAGATCGCTTGGGTGGCAAGGGCAGTAGTGAACCCTTATCCGTTAGTGCGGTCTTTGCGAATATGGCGGGACGCGTGGTTTTCCAGTTGAAGCGTACTCGCGCGCTTATCGGACGTGCCGATCCCGATCATGGCTTCCCGCCGGAATCCCTCGACGCGGACCTGACGGAAATGGATGCACGGCGCACCGTGTCTCGTCCGCATGCGTTGATCGTTTACGCGGACGGCGAATTCACGATCCGCGATCTCTACAGTCAGCATGGCTTGTTCATCAACGGCACACGCGTTGCTCCCAACATGGCACAGGCGCTAGAAACTGGTGATGTGATCAAATTTGGCGATGTCGAATTGCGTTTTCATTGCGAACAGTAAAGAAAGGCTGATGAGCGCTGATGGCTGATAACTGCATCTTCTGCAAAATCGCACGAGGTGAGATACCTGCCACGATTGTCTACCAAGATGAGCGCGTCGTGGCATTCCGTGACATCAACCCCGGCGCACCTGTCCATATCCTGATCATCCCGCGTGAGCATATCGCGTCGGCGGCGGAAATTGACGCTTCCAACGCAGCCTTAGTGGGCTATCTACTACAAATCGCGGCGCAGATCGCCAAGCAAGAAAATCTCGTAGACAGTGGCTACCGCGTAGTGACCAACATCGGCGCGGATGCGGGCCAGTCCGTACCACATATGCACTTTCATGTGCTCGGCGGGCGGCAGATGGCGTGGCCTCCGGGCTAATCAGCGACAAAAAAGGCGAGTCATGACGACTCGCCCTTACGATCATAGCTGGATAATGTCGTGCCCTACGACTCGATGATCTTGTCATCGATCAACTGTTGCTGAACGGTCTGTCCGCGCGGATCAAATGCAAAGTATGGGGCGTGCAGTTGGAATTCCATGTCCATCATGGCGCGTCCGGCGCGGTTCTTCTCCACCGTGAATACCACCCAATCGCGGTATTGCTTGGCCTGATACGCGTTGAACGTGATGTGATCCTTCGCCAGAATGTGATACTTATTGTTCATGATGATGGCGATGTCGCACTCGTAGTCGAGCGCCGAACTGCCACGCAGGTGGAACAGGTGCAGCCGTTTGGCGTGTAAGCCTTCACGATCTGCTGCCACAATCGAGAACACCGGAATATCCAGCGCCAGCGCGATGTCTTTCAAGCCTTCCACCACGATAGTGACTTTCTCGTTTTCATCGTTGGCACGTTCGGGGTGGATCGCGATCTTTTGCAGATAATCCACGAACAGCGTGACGTTGCCGTTGGTCGCTTCCACCAAGCGTTGTGTCATCTCGCGGATGGTGCGCAAGGTGGTGACGGCGGGGCTGGCCTTGACCATGATCAAGCGGTCGGCGTATTTGTTCATTCGTGCCAGCGCCGCTGAGGTCTTGGGATTCTCGCGCAGGATAGTCTGCAACGAGCCAGCCGCCCCATCGCGATCCAAAAAGCCACGTGCGCGCTGCGAGATGATGATGTCGTACAGGTCTTTCAGCTTGATCCCACTGCGCTGATCAACTTCGGGCGGGTTGATGCTCTCCAAGCACAGCAGACGGTTCATCAGGTGCGTCTCAGTGTGCTCGTAAGAGAGGTAGAAGGCGAATTGGTCAGGGCGCATGGCGACGTTACGAGCGATTTGCAGCGCCGTAATCGTCTTGCCGATGCCTTGCGCGCCGCCAAGCAACACCAACTCGGTTTTGCGCAGCCCACCACCGATCAAACCATCCAGCGGATCAAAACCAGTTGGTTGCGGCACGAAATCCGACAGATCGCCGCGAACCACATGGTCATTCGCCTCGTTCAACACTTGTGACAGCGTGCGCGGCATGTGCGGCGCGTTACGAGCAGGTCGGTTAGGGCGCGGCATCACTCCCGATGACGACTGCGCTTGCTGTGGTGGGCGCTGTTGTGGCTGTTGATATTGCTGCGGTGGCTGCTGTTGTGCATACTGCTGCTGAGGTACGGATTGCGTCGGTGGTGCCATCGACGGTGGGCGCACTGGACGCGCCGGGCCACCGGGTTGTTGAGGCGGCTGGATCGGCTGGTTGTCATCATCCGGGAAACGTCTAGTTGCCATATCCGATAATACCTTGACCTGCCTGCTGGTCTACTGAAATGTGTATAGATTGCGATTGTATAAGCGTTTCAATTGCAGCGCAATTTGAGAAAACAAACCTTAAGCAAATCGTGCTTAATATCATATATCTTATTGGCATGTGCCTGCAATCTCAAACTCATATATCTTCATGCCGCCCATGCCCCCGCCAATATCTTGACGCAAGCATAAAAAGGGTAACCATTCCGGCGCGATCTGCGTGGGCAGCCCCATCACCCACTGTACGCCGCGATCTTGCATCAGCTTGAGCATCCCAGTGGCGTCGTGATAGTACACAATCGTCTCCGGCGAGATCAGTCCGGCGATGTCCAGTAGATCGCGGGGAGCGAAGTAGCCCACCGCGCCGATGTCATGCACTGCGAGCAGTTGATCGGGGGGAATGTGCGCTTTGACCCAATCCGCCGCCACCACATTGTCCGTCTCAATGCGCCAGACATCGACGGCATAGGCATTAGCGCCGATCACGACAAAGACAATCAGCACACCGATGGCGGTCAGCGCCAGCGAACGCCGTAGTACGCGACCAAGCATCCGCCGTGATCGTTGTGTGATGAGTAGTAACGTTCCCCCCACACCGATGACGACGAGCGACGGAATACCGGGTATCAGGTAGCGTCCGTGTTGATAAGCGGCGGGCAACCGGAGTGTAAATAGCAGGATCAAGGCTGCCGTCCACAACAGCGGAAGGCTATACAACAAACTGGCGCGCTGCGGCTTACGCCATTGGGCTTGCAAAAAGATTACGATGCCCGGCAGCAAGACGATTTGGATTCCGGGCATCAGTGGCTCGATCATCTTCACCAGATTGTACAAGAAGCCCTGTGCCAGCAGATGGGAGGCTTGTTCCTGCTTGGCGTTCAGCGTGGTAGGGAACACTGTCCCATTCAAACTCAGGTTCAGTAGCACATAAGGCATCAGACCGACCCCGCCGCCGAGCGCCGCGCCCGCCGCCCACATCGCGAACAAGCGCCATGAGCCTTGCGGGCGTACGATCAGCATGATCAAGCCCGTCATCCCAACGAGGAGACTGCCTTCAGGGCGTGCGGCGATCAGCAGTGCGCTGACCATCCCGAACGCCACACCCGATCCAAAATGCGGCGTATTCGTTGGTGGCATGTCCGGCGTGGGCAGTTCCCGCCATGCCAGCGCCATCACCGCGAGGCACAGGGTGGCGAATAACATCGTCTCCATGCCGGACGCCGCCGCCCAGATCAAATGCCATGTCAGCACTAGCGCCACTCCCGTGTACAAACCAGCGCGCTTGACTTGCGGATACAGCCGATCCGCCATCCGCGCGCCGATCATGCCTGCCAAGGCCAGCGCCGCCGCGCCGAGGAAGTGCGTCCACAGCAGATAGGGCAGTCGCAGTCCGTAGCCAATCGCCAGCAGGACAGTATACAGCGGCGAGGTCGATCCCGCGCTTGGCACGCCGGGGATATAGTCCCAACGTCCCGTCAGCCCCAGATTGCGCGCGTAGGTCTGATGAATCCACGAGTCATCCAGCGGAAAGCGTCCTGCACTCATGCGTCCGGCGGCAAAGGCATACAGTAGCACCACCAGTAGCGCGATCCAGATGATCAGCAGGTCACGGTTGCGCACGCTTTTCAGAGATCGGGTTGGCTGGCTCGGCATCACTGTGAATTATCCTTGCTCGTGTAGTAACTGCTCGACCTCGGCGCGGGTCGGCATCGATGGCTGTGCGCCCGCCTTGGTGGTCGAGAGCGCGCCAGTGGCGCAGCCCCAGCGGATCGCCTCCGCGAACGGACGATTTTCGCTCAAAGCCAACGCGAGTCCGCCGTTGAAGGCATCGCCAGCAGCGACGGTATCGATAGCCTTGACCTTGAAGGCGGGCACGAAATGCCCATCCTGCCCCGCGTGCTGCCAATAGGCTCCCTTACTGCCCATCTTGATCACGGCGGTCTTCACACCGCGCTCAAACAATGTTTGAGCGGCGCGGGCGGCGGCTTCCGGCTTATCGACCACGAACCCGACAAGCGCGCTGGCTTCGGTTTCGTTCGGCGTGATCACGTCCACCGCTTGGTAAATCGCTTCGGGCAGCGGGCGGATCGGCGCGGGATCGAGGATCACCTTGACGCCGAGACGTTTCGCGCATTCCATCGCCGCGATCACCTTATCCAGCGGCACTTCGAGCTGCACCAGTAGGGCTGACGCCCCCTGTAAGGTTTGTTCAGTGCGCGTCAGATCGTCATCGGTAAAGGCGTCATTCGCACCCGGAACGATGACGATGTTGTTCTCCGCGTTGTCATCGACGGTGATCAACGCAACGCCGGAGGGCTGCCCCGCCGCCGTCGCCACATGATCGGCATCTACGCCGTAACTGCGCAGACTAGCCCGCAGCGTGTCCGCGAATACGTCCTCGCCCACGCGCCCGATCATGATCGAATGCGCGCCCAGACGTGCCACCGCAACGGCTTGATTCGCTCCCTTGCCGCCGGGGGCTGTGTAGAAAGTGCGTCCGATCAGTGATTCGCCCGGTTTTGGTAAATGTGGGGCGCGGACGACTAAATCCATATTGATGCTGCCAAAACTGACGATACGAGCGCTCATGCGTAACTTCTTTTCCTTCCGAGGATGCCTTCTATGCTGCGAAATCGGTCTATTTTCAGTAAGTATGAGGGACTATTATAGCGACCATTGAGCAGGAAAAGGCAGAAAATCGTTCGTGCGGATGTCTCAAACTATTCACACTTTGTAGGTTTGCAGCGGACAACCTGAGATCGGCTGTCTGGCACTGGAATTCCGATCTCAGGCTGCGCGATATTATTCGTCGGGGTTGTTGGCGCGGTAAGCTTTCTCTAGGTTCTCCATCATCATCGGGAGCTTGTCGTACAGCCGCTTGAGAGGTCGTTGACGCCCCTTGCTGAGTGCGTAGGCCGTGACGATGGGGAAGCAGATCGTGGAGTCGGCGTAACACACGACGGTATCCGGCAGTTGATCGGGGTCGATCTTGCCCCACGTCATGGCCTCGGATGGCGTCGCACCGGAGAGTCCGCCCGTATCAGGGCGCGCGTCGGTGAACTGCAAGAAGTAGTCGTGACCCTTTTCGGGGATGCCGAGGATTTCCTGCATCTGCGGCTCGGTTTGCAGCGCAAAGTTCTTCGGACTGCCGCCGCCGAGGATGACGACCGCGCTTTTGCCACCGGTCGATTTCGCGTGATGCACAATGGCGGTGGTTTCGTTCACGTCTTTTTCTACGTCGAATTGCAGTTGATAACCACCGAGGCGCAGTGCCGCCACATTCATGCCGAGCGTGGAGTCGCCGGGGCTGGACGTGTAGATCGGCACACCAGCGGTGTAGGCCGAACTGAGGATCGAGCGATGCCCCGTGCCGAGTTCATCTTCCGCTGCCTTGACGTACTTGCCGAGCAGGTAATGCAGTTCCGCGCCGCCCATCTTGCGCTGGAATTCAGGCGCTTTCATCACTTTGCGCAGGAAGGCATCCGATTCGAGCAGCACTTTCTGGTCGAATAGGATGTCGTAAATGCGGATGATGTGATCGTCGCGCAGTTGAACGTCATCGGTATTGGGTGTGGTGTTGAACAGCTCGAAACCGAGCGAGTAGTGAATATCGTGATACAGGTTCGCGCCCGTCGAAATGATCCAATCGACCAAGCCCGCCTCGATCAGCGGTGTGACTAATGCGTAACCCATGCCCGTCGGCGTCATCGCGCCGGAGATGGTCAGTCCGACGGTGACATCCGGCTGTGCGATCTTATCGGCAAAAATCATGCAAGCTTCGCGTAACCGTGCCGCGTTATAGGCTGCGAAGTAATTATCGACAAGATCAGAAACGCTCAAGCCTGCCGTCATCGGCTGTGGTTTGAGTTTGCGTCCATAAGGCATTTTTCGCTCCCTAGCTAGAAACGGAGGGGGCGGATCGCTGCTGATCCGCCTAACGAGGGCTAGTCTACCAATCCGCCGCATCACTTACAACGAATGCGACGGTCTTGTCACGGCGAGGTAACGGAAGTTTTACTTCTTGATCTTGCTCATCAGCTTTTTGTACGGGTCGGTGCCGGGGCGAATGAGCACCTCGCGCGAACGTCCGCCATCCTTCGACGCGCCAAGGATGCCAAGAGTCATCATCAAGTCCATTAGATTGGCGGCGCGCGGATACGGGATATTCAGTTGCCGCTGGATCATCGAGGTGGAGGCTTCGCCCGCTTTGACCACCAGCGTAATCGCTTCTTCCAGCATCGGATCGGTCTCGGAAAGCGATTCGCGGCGCGTCATGGCCTTTTCCCACGGTGCCCAATCGTCTTGCTCGGCGGCGCGTTCTTCCACAGGCAGTGCGGCTTCTTTTTGCTTCCAGTAATTCACTACCGCGTCGATCTCGGCATCCGACACATAGCAGCCCTGCACACGGCGCGGCGCGGAGGCATCCGACGGGAAATACAGCATGTCGCCGCGCCCCATCAGCGTTTCCGCGCCCATCGAATCGAGGATCACGCGGGAGTCGGTGCCGGACGCGACGGCGAACGAAATACGCGCAGGGAAGTTGGCCTTGATCAGCCCCGTGATGATGTCTACGCTGGGACGCTGCGTGGCAATGACGAGGTGCATCCCCACCGCGCGTGCCATCTGCGCCAAGCGGGTCACGGTGCGTTCGGTTTCGTCTGGACGGGAGAGCATCAGGTCACCAATTTCATCCACGATGATGACCATGTACGGAATTTGCTCCGCCTTGTTGGTTTCCGCCATCATGCGGTTGTAGACCTCGATATTGCGGGCGCTCTCGTTTTCCAGTAGTTTATAGCGGCGTTCCATTTCACGGGTCGCCCAGCGCAGCACGCCAACGATGCGTTCGCCGTCGGTTTCGACGGGGCCAAGCAGATGGGGCAGTCCGTTGAACCGTGCTAGTTCCACCATCTTGGGATCGAGTAGCACCAATTTGACGCGATCTGGCGTGTTATTCATGACCAGCGACACGACCATCGCCGTGATGCACACCGATTTACCAGACCCCGTCGTGCCCGCGATCAGCAGGTGCGGCATCGTGGCGAGATCGATCACGATGGATTCACCCGATACATCACGTCCGAGCGGCACTGCCAGCGGCACGATCCGCTTGCCACCGGGCGCTTCAGGATCGGATTTCTCGAACGCTTTGGCGAAATTCTCCGACTCCATCACGGGTCGCAGCGCAACAGTGCTCGGCTGCTTATTCGGCACTTCGATGCCCATGTAGGTGTGACCGGGTACGAATGGTTGGATGCGCAGCCGTTTAGCGGACAGCGCCAAAGCGAGGTCGTTGCTCAAACTGGCGACTTTCTGGACGCGCACGCGCTGCGTGGACACGTTGCCTTCTTCGTCCTTGAACTCGCGGAATGGTTGCACAGCGTACTGCGTGACCGTCGGCCCCACTTTGGCATCGACCACTTCGACATCGACATCGAATTCGAGCAAGGTATTCTCGATGACGCGTGCATTACCGTTGATCTCGTCTTCGGTCGGGCGGTTCAATTCGACATCACTCAACAGCGTCATCGGCGGCAAATTATCCCGCTTGATCGGCACACGCATTTCTTGGAAATCGGCTACGGTGAAATGGCGGCGGATGCGTTCGGCGGGCGGAATGTAAGGCACATCTTTGGGCGTCGATTTACGCGGCGTAGAACCTGTCTTGGGTGTTGATCCTGTTTTCGGGGTCGAGCCAGTCTTAGGAGTCGAGCCAACTTTTGGCGTAGAGCCAGTCTTAGGCGTGGATCCTGTTAGCGACGGCGCTGCGGTGGTATCCAGTTGCGCCGCCGGTGTGGATGGTGGCGTAGAACGCAGTGGCGGTGGCGTGGGCGATGTGACCGAAGGCGATGGGTGCGTATCGGAGCGTTCCATCGGGTTGCGCTCGATCAATCTGGCAGCGGGTGCGACTGGCGCAGCCTCGTCGGATTCGTTGGCTTTGGGCGTCGCGATCACCTTGAGCGGTGGCGGCGTGGGCACAGCGGGCGTTGGTGCGGGTGTCTCGACTGGCGTTGGCGGGGCACTCGGTTGTGTACCACGTAACCGCACCGGACTCACCGACTCGGTGAGCGTGGCGGCAGGTTGCAGCGGCGGTGACGCAGTAGGTCTGATGGCGGGCAAGGCGGCTACATCCGGTGGTGTGTCGGCACTGTTCCCTGCCGTGAGATAGGCAGCTTCTTCTTCGACTCCCTCTAACGCAGCCCGCCGAACATGCCCGCCATCACTGCTACCACGTCGGAGTTCAAGCCTTGGCAGTCGTGGCAACGATGGCGCTTTGATCTCGCGCAACTGCTGCGAAGTCTTGATCATCCCGTTTGCCGTATTGCCGAGGAAGCCGCGTACCTTGTGGCGGTCAACACCGATCGCCACACCAACCGCGAAGAGCGTCAGCAGACCGTAAAACATGGTCGTCATCAACGGCCCGAACAAACTGATCATCACCTGACTTAGCGCCCAACCGATGTAACCGCCGCCTTGTCCGCTGCGAGCCAGCGCGCGCGGTTCGGGATCGTTGATCAGCACATGGATCAGTGCCAGCAGTGCGAAAAAGGCCACTTCCAGCCACATAACCTGCTTGAATGTCAGCGGCACATCTCTGCCGAGCTTGTGCATGATGATGAACACACCCGCCAGCGCGATCATGCCCGCGAACATCAACGCGCCCGCATAGCCAAATATCTGCCGTAGGATGTCCGACCACTGCCCCGATAGTGTGGCGGTGGGCGACGCGGACAGCAGGGAAAATAACGTCACAAAGCCGAACACGAGCACACCAATGGCGAAAAATTCATCAATCAGCGAGGGATGGTCGATCAGCATCTTGCCAAACGATTCAGGGTCTTCCGATAGCCGCTGCCAGAAGGATTTGCCATTACCCTCACGTTTGCGCTCCACGACCTTGAGCGGATAGATCGGCTTGCGATGCTCCCGTGGGGATGGGATGTTCATCGGCCTCGGTTCGTCTTTCTTGGTCGTAGTTTTGCGCGCCCCGGCAGGCGAAGCGGGTTTAGCGGGTGCGGCTGGCTTCTTGGCGTCCTGCGGTCTAGCAGAGGAAGCCGCAGGTGTCTTGAGTGCCCCACTTTTATTGGTCGGCGTTTTGGTGGTCTTACTGTCAGCCATCGCTTGTTCCATTACAACTCAATACATAGATATTGTAGCGCGACTGGATGAATACACATTTTGAACAACTGCTCTGTTCACGAGTGGCACTGTACCATACGGTGGTTGGAGTAACGATGTTGCTCACCGAGCGAATTATAGCTTCGCTACCGTAAAAATGATAAGTCTATCGCAAAACATGCTTACAGTCAAGAACATAATTTTTGAAGCATTGTATGTGATTCCCATGCTCCAACGGGTCTCAGTCGATAAACGCTGAACGAGGTAGCGCATTCTGCCCACCAATTAAGCACTTTTGACGTTGTGATTATGTGAGCAATAGCGGTACAACTGGGAATATCATAGTCTGAGGCGGAGTTGTTATAATGATGCCCCTGAACTCGAATCGCAACCGAGGTAGCATGACCGTCCCAATCTACTTGATGCTCGTGTTTCACAATCATCAGCCGGTGGGTCAATTTGATCACGTGGTTGAACACAGTGTGAACGTTAGCTACCTACCGCTGATCGAAGCGCTTGAAAATCATCCCGCCATCAAAGTCACGCTGCACTACAGCGGCCCTTTGCTAGATTGGCTTAAGCATCATCACAACGAGATCATAGAACGGTTGCGGACGTTGGTGGCGCGTGGGCAGGTGGAACTGCTCTCCGGCGGCTACTACGATCCGATCTTGGCAACGCTGCCAGATGAAGACAAAATCGGTCAGGTGCAAAAGCTGACCGACGAACTGAATATCGTGTTGGGCTATGAGGCGGCGGGAGGCTGGTTAGCCGAACGCGTTTGGGAGCCACATCTTGCCCGTCCCTTAGCACAAGCTGGCTTGCGTTACGTCATCGCGGATGATACCGCATTCGAGTCGATTGGCTTCCAAGACCAGCAGATGTTTGGCTATTACTTGACCGAAGATCAAGGCTGTCCGCTGGCTGTCTTCCCCTCACTGACACCGCTGCGCTACATGATCCCGTGGGAAACGGTGGATAACGTGATCGACTGGCTGCGCGATCAGTCGTTTCAACTGTTGACCGCGAATCAGCCGAAATTGGCCCTGATGGGGGATGATGGCGAGAAATTCGGCACGTGGCCCGGCACCTATGAACACTGCTGGGGCGATTACAAGTATGTCGAGCACTTCTTCACGACACTGGAAAAAAATGCTGACTGGCTGCAAACGACCACACCTACGCTGTATATGGCGGATTATCCACCGCTAGGACGCGTGTACCTGCCGACTGCCAGCTACATGGAAATGGATGTGTGGAGTTTGCCCGCCGAAGCCGCCCAGCAGTTCGACAAGCTGCGCCGCGCGATGAACAACAGCTATCGTCAGGATGTGACACGCTTCATGCGGGGCGGCATCTGGCGTAATTTCATGATCAAGTACGACGAAATCAACCACATGCACAAACGGATGCTGCTGGTCAGCAACAAGGTGCATGACATGCGGCGTGGGCGCAAACGCGACACGGCGTTGGATCTGCTGTGGGCGGCGCAAAGCAACGATCCCTATTGGCATGGTGTATTTGGCGGCATTTATCTGTTCAATTCGCGCGTGGCGAATTTTGGCAGCTTGTTGGCGGCGGAAAACACAGTCTCCACCGATGAAGTGCAGATGACTCTGACGCGCAACGATTTTGATTGCGATGGCAAAGACGATGTGATTATCACCGGTTGGCCTCTGAACGCGATCTGGAGTCCGGGACATGGCGGGGCGCTGTTCGAGCTGGATTACCGACCTGCTCATTACAATCTCTTCAACGTGATGACGCGCTATCGCGAAGCCTATCATCACGAACTGCTCGAAGCTGCCGCCGATAACACGCTGATCACGCCGCTGTCGCCCAATCCTGAGCCAGATAATGCGCGGATCAAAGTGGTGCGTGCCAAAGAACCCGGCTTGGAGCAACTGCTGTTGTACGATTGGCACCGACGCGGCTCATTCATTGAGCATTTTATCGCGCCGTCCACCACGCTCGATGAGTTCTACAAGGCGCAGTATGCGGAACAGGGCGATTTCGTCAATCAGCCGTATACGGTCTTGGTAGCGATGTGTAACGGTCTTGAATCGTCGTTGCGCCTTGAACGCAGCGGTCACGTTTGGATCGGTGAGGTGCATCGCCCAGTCACCGTGCAGAAGGCTTTTTACCTCAAACAGCATGAATCGATGCTACGTACCACATATTCGATCAACCATGAAGGCGATCAGCCGATTGAATTGCGCTTGGGGATCGAGACCGTCGTGGGCTTTGACGGCGGTCAAGATTTGCACTACTGCTCCTTGCGCATCAACGATGCGCCAGAACGACTGCTGCTGAACGCGATTCGCGAGTTTGAAGCCGTCACGCGCTACACGACGGATACCAATTTACGGAATCTCACGCTGCGCACAGAAATCAACCGTCCCTGTTTTCTGTGGCAGTTCCCGCTAGAAACAATCTCGCTTTCAGAAGCGGGTTTTGAGCGCGGCTATCAAGGGACAGTATTTTTGCACCTGTGGAACATTCACCTTGCGCCGGGCGAACTGTGGCAGGTCACGTTCACCCAATCGATCCAACAGACTGCGACGCGCAATTAACTCAGAACCGACCGTGATGCTTAGGAGACTTGATGCGTAAGTTTTTTCCCCTTGTAGTGTTGTTGTTATTGGTAGCAGCTTGCGGCCCCGTGGCTACACCCGAAGTGATCCGAGATAACAGCCGTTCAATTACCCTGACAGCAATGGTACAGCCGACCATGACCCCGACTGGGCCAACCCTCACGCCAACTCTGACGAGCACGCCCTACAGCCGTCCGACCGATAGCAGTGCGCTTGATCTTTCGCAGCCCATCGTCAAGGTCTACGACGAAACCATCACCTTGGGGCAGTTCCGCGCGCGGGTGCGGTATGAACGGTTCAAGCAGTTGAATACTGCCCGCCGCATCATCGAAAGCGTTGGCCTCGACAAATTTGACTTCAGCAAACCTTCGCAAGATCAGACCGTGACGACGGTCGCTGGCATCTTCAACACACTGGCGAATTCGGGGCGTTTTGGACGCGATGTCTATGACGTGATGGTGCGCGAAGCCGTGACGCGGCATGAATTCCAGAAACGTGCCCTGAAATTGGGCGAAACCGATGTCGCTGATTTCTGGGTACGCGAATTTGAACTTCAACTCGATAAAGATGCACGTAGCAAGGTTCCCGACTTGCTCAACAAATGGGCGGAAGTAGCCGCGCAATATGCAGGTATCACGCGCCAAGAGCTTGATGCGCTGGCAGATGCCTCGGTGAAAGCGGATGTGCTGCGTCCCATCGTTGGTAGCGAGTTGGCGTCGGCTCCGGAAGTATTAACCTATACGATCAAGCGTATCATCGCGGCGACCCAAGCTGACGCCGACTCCGCTCTTGCCGCGCTGAATGGCGGTGCAGATTTCCGCCAAGTGGCCTGTCAGTATTCGACCGATCCCGCCGTGTTGGGCAACCGTGGCAATCTTGGTTTCGTCACGCGTGGTCAATTGACGGCAGGACTGCAAAACAGCGATCAACTCTTTAGCGCTGATGTCGGCACAGTGGTTGGGCCGCTGTCGAGTCCGCTCGGCTTCCATGTCTTCAAAATCAATGGCAAGAAGCAAAACGCGGATGGGGATACTTTGGTCGATGTGCAAACCATCGTAGTAGCCACCGAAGCGCTGGCGAAAGACATCCAAGCGCGTGCCACAGCGGGCACAGATTTCGCGGCCTTGGCGTGCCAGTACTCACTTGATAGTACGGGTGGCAACGGCGGCGATTATGGGGCGGTATCCGAGCAAGATTTGCCGTCAGCCGTGAGCATTGCCTTGAATCAGATAAAGCCTGATCAATTTGGCAAACTTGTCGGCCCGATCGCTGCTGAGGGGAAATTTGAGGTAATCTTACTGCAAGATCGCAAAATCAATATCCCAAAGCCTACGGATCTTGATGATGCCAAGAAACGCGCATTTACGGATTGGTTAGCACGCGAGGCAAACTCCAGCGCCGTGACCAGCTACACCGAGTCGTGGAAAGATGCCATTCCCACCGATCCGCTGCCGCGTGATGTGGCTGCCTTCATGAAGGAAGAAAACTTCAATCTGCCAACGCCCGCACCGACCACAGCCACGCCGAACAGCGAGGCGACTTCGACGCCTGCCTTCACGCCGACGCCCTCGCCAACTATAGCGACGCCGTAATCAACAAACGTACCGCGATTTATGAAATCAAAAAGAGGGCTGGCAATTCATACGCCAACCCTCTTTCTTATGCGCACGATGATCGATAGCGTGATCTACTGCATCACCAAAATAGCGATTAGTGCCACGAGCACCACAAAAATCACGAAGCCAATGCCGATCCAGACTAGTGTACTTGGGCTGACACCAGAAATCCCGCTCGACGCCTTCCCTTTAGACGACTTCTTCTTACGCTTAGAATTGCTGCCAGACTTTGCTGGCATTGGCTTGGCGGCTGGATTAATCGCCATCGGCGGTAAATCGTCTGTAATCGGACGTACTGGCGCATAAGCTGGTGGCGGCGGTGGTGGAACAGGCGCTTGTGCAGGGGCAGGCATTGCCGGCGCAACTTGCGCTGCTTGCGCTCCGTTGGCGGAAGGCGGACGCCGCATCGAAGAATCATCGCTCAATTTGCGAATTTCGCCGACCGAGACTTTCCGCAAGACGCGCGGTTTCATCGACCCCATATTGAGGTTAGTCGCTGTGCTGCTGGCGGCGGGTTCCACAGGCGGGGCAGGTTCCGCTGGTGGTGCTTCCGACTTAGGCATCTGGTTTGAACTCTTGACCAATTGCCAAATGTCGGAGTCAAGATTAAAGGAATTCATGCTGTCGGAACGCAGCATACTCGTATCAAACAGGTTAGTCGCTTGCGCATCGACCGTTTCATCGATGAACAAAGGCGTGCTGTCGCCTTCTAAGGCCTTTCGGAACGCCACTAGATAGTCTCCAGCAGTGTCATAGCGCTGCGCCGGATCTTTGGCGATCGATTGCAGCACCACGCGCTCGATGGCTTCTGGGACGTCAGGGCGGATCGTGCGGATCGGCGGCGGCGTGTGATACGTATGCAGGTACATCAGCGTCTTGGCGGAACCCGAAAACGGCAATCGCCCTGCCAGCATCTCGAAGGTCATAATGCCGAGCGCGTAAATGTCCGTGCGCGGCGTCAGCTCCTCGTTGCGCCATTGTTCAGGAGCCATGTAGGCTGGTGTCCCCGCGACTTTTTCGGTCAAACTAGCCAAATTGATCGGGAACCGCTGCCACAACCGCGCGATGCCGAAGTCAGTCAGGATGACATTACGATTTTCGTCCAGCAGCACATTTTGCGGCTTGAGATCGCGGTGAATGATGCTCTTAACGTGCGCGTAGTCCAACGCCTCGACCAGTTGTTGCAACACGCGGTATACCGCGCGAATCGGGAATGCGCCCTTCTTCATCAATTTGCTAAGGGTGCCACCGGGCAGCAGTTCCATCACCAAGTAAGCGTAGTTTTCTTGCGTGCCGTAATCGAACACCTTGATGATATGAGGGTGACTGAGGGAGGCAATGGTTTTTGCTTCACGCCGAAACCGCTCGGTGAAGTCTTTATCAGTATGCTCGTTGGTTTCGATGACTTTGATGGCAACATCGCGTTCCATGGACTCTTGCGTCGCACGGTATACGGTTGCCATGCCACCTTGCCCCAACGGCGCATTGATCCTGTAATTGCCTAGCTTTTTCCCGGTTATGTTCGACATGCTGAACAACTCTAACGTGTTAGTGGCACTATGGTACAGGATAGCAAAGAATGGAACAAGACGCGACCCATCCCTATGAAGAATATATCAATTCTGTTTGTGTCGTAACAACCTTGAAATGTGAATTGGTCGGCTTACACGGGTGCAAGAAAATGCTGCAAACTCTCGATCAAGCGCATCAGCAACTTTTGACGTTCTTCTGGTGTCGTCTCATCCCAATGGGCGACGAACCAATTATCAAACGCTTCATCGATATGCATAATCAGGCTGAATAATAGCTCATCGGGAAGATCAGTGCGCACCACGCCCAACGCTTGCCCACGCCCAAACAATTCCTTCAACCATTGCCACGCACGGTCAAACGCGGTAGCCAGCAGCGGGTTTGTGCGTGCCTCGGCGGTAAGGCGTTGTCCGGCCTTCATAAGCGAAAGCATCCATCTGTCTTCCTCCACCTTGGCGTATTGCCTGCTATACATCGTCGTGATCGCGGGCCAAAATGTCTCCGCCGTAAGTTCGATTTCCCGCCAATCGGTCTCGCCCAGAATCAAATCCATGAAATAGTCTACGACGGTCGAGAACAAGTCGGCCTTGTCATCGAAGTAATAGTAAGCTGCTCCTTTGCTTACTTCAGCAGTTTCTAGGATGCGGTTGAGCGAAGCATTCTCATAGCCATGTGTCCCGAATTCCTTGGCTGCGGAGCGCATCATCAAAGCGCGTTTTTCCTCTGGCAGCTTATTGAAGCGTGGTCGTGGCATCAGCATTGACTCCTTGTAGACGATTTTATCAGTTTTTTACAACACAACTAGACTAATCAGTCGTACTATATAGTTCGACCAGCCGGTCTAATCATGCAGTCTAATCAATTTCTGGGAGAGAATACCATGACTCAGCCAACAACGGTGGACATCTTCAGCCCAACCTTCAAAGCTAATCCGTATCCAACCTACGTCAGCTTGCGGGATAACCAACCGATCTGCCGCATCATCACGCCGGAAGGTCAACCATTGTGGCTAATCACACGCTACGAGGACTGTCTCGCCGTACTCAAAGATGATCGCTTCGTCAAGAATGTGCGCGCTATGCTTACGCCTGAGCAGGCGGCACAGTTCCCGCCGATGCCAGAAGCGCTCAAGCCGCTAAGCGCTAACATGCTGGATATGGACGGCGCGTCTCATGATCGCCTGCGCAGTCTGGTACATAAGGCGTTCACGCCGCGCCTGATCGAAAAGATGCAGGGACGCATCCAAACCATTGCCGACACCCTGCTCGACAAGGCACAGGCGCGTGGCGAGATGGAATTCATGACAGATTTTGCCTTTCCGCTGCCGATCACGGTGATCGGGGAAATGCTCGGAATTCCTAGCGACGTGTATCAGCAGTTCCGCGAATGGACGAACGCGCTGTTGAATACAGGTCTTACGGAAAACGTAGAGCATCTACTGCCAGTTGTTCAGGCCTTCATCGACTATCTGCGAGAGTTGTTCGAGCAGCGGCGTCAACAGCCTGCCGACGACCTGATCTCGGCCTTGATCCGCGCGGAAGAGTCCGGCGATACCTTAAGTGAGGACGAATTGCTGGCGATGGTCTTCATCTTGATCGTGGCTGGACACGAGACAACGGTCAATCTGATCGGAAATGGTACGCTGGCACTGCTGCAAAATCCCGATCAACTCGCCTTGCTGCGTCGTGATCCGTCCCTCATCAAGTCGGCGATGGAAGAACTACTCCGTTTCTGTGGCCCACTGGAGACGGCTACGGAGCGCTACGCCTCTACCGATATTGCTATTGGTGGCGAAATCATCCCGCAGGGCGAAATGGTCTTAGTCGGTCTCGCCAGCGCCAATCGTGATCCGCGTCAGTTCGAGAATCCAGAAGTACTGGATATTACACGGCAAAACAACCGTCACATCGCATTTGGGCAGGGCGTTCATTACTGCGTGGGGGCACCACTCGCGCGGTTAGAAACTCAAATCGCGTTCACGACGCTGCTGCGACGGCTGCCCAACCTCGCCCTTAACGCCGACTCGGAAGCCATCGCGTGGCGACCAAGTTTCGTTATTCGCGGGCTAGAAAGGCTGCCTGTGAAATTCTAACCCTTACCAATGATCGGACTAGTGCGAACGCTATCGCACTAGTCCCACCGTCCGCTGGCTTCGATCAACAGCCGACCTTCTTCGCAGCGCGGGCACGGAATCCACGCCTCGGCCTGATCAAATTTGCTGCTTTCCATCAATTGAAGATCGATGTTATCGCTTCCGCACATCGAGCATTTCGTTGCGGCTTCGGGATAGTCATCTTTAAAATGATCAAGCGCGTCACGGTAAAACGGCAGCAAGTCTTTGGCGCGCAGATCACCGATCACCGCATCTGCTTCCAACTGTACGATGTCATACTGTGCCTGACGCACCGCATCTTGTGTTTCCTGCTCGTTGTTCTTCACCAGCACCGACACCAGATTGTGACAGTCGTTGCACAGCGCCAATACATAGTGATTGCGAAGGAAGAGCACGGCACTACCGCTGCCCCCCTCGTGAAGTTCATCTTCGACATGATAGTTACACATGGGGCAAGGATGAACCGTCAATAAACGTCCCACGATATTTACTCTCCCCCGATGCTCATCGGTGTGTGAGAAGATTGTGAATTGGTATTATAGCAGAGAGCAACAAAAGTTCTGCGTCGCGGTTGTTGAGTATAAGGCTTTTGCAGAGTCGGATGGCATACCTCATCAATACCTGCCGCGCACAGATTCCACTCCTAGCTTGGTGACATTATCCGCTTCAACTCAAAGGGACGAGGATAACTGTGAATCCTACGACTTTTCAAAATCACCCTTGACTACACTCAAGTGTTCGTCTATAATTTTCCGTGCTGACTGAATCAACGATAAATGCTCAACTCTTAGTCGTAACCGATCAGATGATCCGAATCGCAAAATCCCTCCGAATACTCACAGAAATGATCTGAATTGAGCAGACAAACAGATCATAATCAGATCATTCGACCCTTCCTGACCTAATAAAATCTGAGTGAAATGATCTAAATCTTACACGTAAACCGATCATAAATGCTAGATTCGATCATGATTCAGATCATTGCAGTTAGAACGATTGACCGTTGAATCTCTGGCCTGCGTTAGTTGGCATAATCATCCGCAGCGTTGTGATTGCCCTGCGTTGGAGCAGATTGCTTACTGAATGCGCCAATGGCAATTGATAATCGGCTCTACGTTGCGATGCCTCGCAATTCCTCCTACACTAGTGATAGTTGTGGATTTCTACCCAGAGGGGAGTTCTTCATGCGCGTTCGAATTCGCATCCTAGCCATGCTGATGCTCACGGCAGCGATGGTGACGATGATTAGTCCCGCTTTAGCGCAGCAGCCATTTGTTGAAAATGTCTTGGTGCAAGTCTATAGCAACCAAGCAGGTGGCACAATCACCAGTGTCTTCACACCAGCCGCGGCGGGTATCTTCCGGTTGCCACAAGATGGCAGCAACAAAACCGAGATTTCACGGGATGGACTATGGGCGGCCTCGTCAGATTTCCAGAATTTCATTAACTTTGGTCAGATTAACGCGCCGAGAACTCAACTCAAACTGTATCAAGGCTACAGCATGACCGGGTTCAAATTCTCCTCGGATTCGCGCTGGCTCCTGTACAGCCTGTCCAGTTTGCAGCCCGCCCGCACCTTGATCGGCATGCTGGAACTGGCGACGGGGAAAAAATTAGAGTTTGTCGCGGTAGCGGATGACTTCTCGCCGTTCGGCCCGCGCAAATCGGCAGCGCCCATTGACTATGACGGGCACCGTATGTTGGTCTACGCGTTCACGCCCTTCAGCGAAGGCGGCTTCGGCGGCATTTTCGCGATGCCCTTGCCTGATCTAACCCCCTATGGCGCTGATCAATACGGGATGCCGCCTGTCTCGCTACTCGTGGGCGAAAATAACGCGGTCGTCAATTGGCAAGTCGCGCCGGATAACTCCAGACTAGCGCTGCTGTACAACGATCCCAATAATCCTGTGCAAGGCTTCGTCGGGGAAGGCCCGATGCTGCCCGCCAACATCCTCGCCTCGGTCAATCTGACGACGGGACAAATCGATGTCCTTGCGCGGGCAGGCGTGGGGCAAGCCCTGAGCGTCATGACGTGGACATCCGACAGCACGCGCATCCTGTTCACGGGCGGCAACTATCAAAACAGTTCGTTTTTGGTCTATGCCAAGATGTATGTCGTGTCCGTGCTCAACGGCATGGTTAGCGAAGTAGGACCATCCGTCAGCGAGCCAACGCAGTACTTCACGCAAATGCTCTCGTGCGGCACAGTGCTATATTCTGTGGTTGACCGGAGTACTCAGGGCGGGATAGCGCCTCAATCCCTGCTGCTCAGTTCACCGCTAGTCTCACCGACGAGCTACACCGTGTTGGGGTCTAGCCCGTCTGGTTACAGCTTGCAGCAGTGTACTGGCCTAAGCTAATTGCGTGCAGTGGAATGTGGAATTAAAGTATGGCAGTTTGAAATGCTGCCATACTTTACTCACTTTACTCGCTGATAGTTGTTACGCTGAAGTTGTAACCTCACACGTCTTGCTCTTGCGTGACATGCCGTTCCCGTTGGAAGCGTTCCGCTAGAATGTCGATGAGAGACGGCGCGCCGATCACTTGTAATTCATAGCGAACCCGTTCAATCGGCAGCCGGATATGCAGTACCCGCCGCAGGTCAATCGGTGTAGCAGCGATCACGAGATCAGCTTCAGCGCTGTTCATCGTCGCTTCGAGGTCAGCGATCTGCGCCTTGCCATAGCCCATCGCGGGCAGCACATTGCCGAGCGTCGGATACTTGGTGTACACATCACGGATCGATCCGATGGCAAACGGACGCGGATCAACGATCTGCGCCGCGCCGAAGCGCATCGCCGCCACGATGCCCGCACCGTAGGCCATTTCGCCGTGTGTAAGCGTCGGGCCATCTTCGACCACCAGCACACGTTTGCCTCGGATCGCTTCGGCATTCTCCACAAATAATGGCGACGCTGCTTCTACGATGACCGCTTTGGGGTTCAACCGCATCACGTTCTCGCGCACTTTCAGCACATCGCTGTAATCGGCGGTATCGACCTTGTTGATCACTACCACATCGGCTAAACGCACATTCGCCTCGCCGGGATGGTACGACAGCTCGTGCCCCGCGCGGTGCGGATCAGCCACCACGATGTGCAGATCGGGCACGATGAACGGCAAATCATTGTTGCCGCCGTCCCACAAAATTACATCTGCTTCGGTTTCAGCAGCGCGCAAGATTTTTTCATAATCTACGCCTGCGAAGACGATATGCCCGTGGTCGATATGTGGCTCGTATTCCTCGCGTTCCTCGATTGTGGTCTCATAGCGATCGAGGTCGGCATAGGTCGCGAACCGCTGTACCGTCTGCTTCACCAGATCGCCATACGGCATCGGATGACGGATAACAGCTACTTTCAGCCCGATTGCCTTGAGATAATCCGCCACAAAGCGTGTTGTCTGGCTTTTGCCGCTGCCCGTGCGTACAGCACAAATCGACACTACGGGACGTTTGGCCTTGATCTGCGTTTGCTGTGCGCCCAATAATCGGAAATCTGCACCCGCCGCGACGACTTCAGACACTTTGTGCATCACGTAGTCATACGAGACATCGCTATACGAAAAGATAACTTGGTCGATCTGGTTGTCGCGGATCAAACGTGGAAGATCGCGTTCAGGCCAGATCGGAATGCCTTTCGGATACAAATCGCCAGCCAGTTGGCGCGGATAGGTACGTCCATCAATGCCGGGGATTTGGGTAGCGGTAAATGCTACCACCTCGTAATTTTGTTGATTCCGAAAACAGACATTGAAGTTATGAAAATCTCGTCCAGCCGCTCCCATAATCAAAACGCGAGTTCGTGTCATCTTTTACTGTCCATTACAAAAATGCTTCACTATTGTCCTGAGCATAGGGAGATCAGCCACGCCTGACTAGTCCGAAGGATCATGTTTTGGCCTGTCATTGCTCCTATCTCTGAGAAATCTCGCGGTTTCCGTTACAATTTGGGTTAAAGTGGTAGAGTATTGGAAAATAATGTCCCATAAAGAGATTTTTATTGCGCTTTGTAGACCTTCTTCATCACGAGTCTCAAAATTATTAGGCTGAAAATAGTCCAAATAGGCGATACGCTGTTTTAGTCTACTGCTCTGGAGGTGGGCAAATGCGGGCATATCAAGAAAGTGGTTCCACCCTAGCACTTAGCACTACCTCATCGATTTCTTGCAGTAATCTAACACAAAGAACGTTACCATTAACCGAATGAAGGTACATCGTGGCTGAACTGGAATTACGCGAACTCCCTTATCTACAGGACACACCCTTTACGGCAGACCACTGCGTAAAGTGCAACGTGTGTACGCAAGCGTGTCCCGTCGCTGCCGTCACCGATCTATTTCCCGGCCCCAAGACGGTCGGCCCGCAAGCCCAACGCTTCCGCGAACCGTCGCTACCATCCGTGGATAAGTCGCTGGACTATTGTTCAAGTTGTGGCATTTGCACCTTGGTCTGCCCACATGGGGTACGCGTGATGGAAATCAACACGCAAGCCAAGGCCAAACTCGCGGTAGAGCATGGCTTCAATTTGCGTAGTTGGGTGTTGGAGCATAATTCGTGGTGGGGCGTATTGGGGACGCCGTTCGCTCCATTGCTCAACTGGATGTTCGGGTTCAAGCCGTTCCGCTTAGTGCTGGAAAAGACGCTTGGTGTATCCAGCCGGGTCGCGTTCCCGACATGGGCGGGCTATACCTTCCGTGGTTGGTGGAAGCAGACCAAGCGTCGCGCCTCGGAAGCGGCACAGGTTGCCGGTGCGCCATCGGTCGTATTCTTCCACGGGTGCAGCACCAATACCTATGATCCGCGCTTGGGGAAACTCGCCGTCAAGGTCTTGGAGCACAATGGCTTCAACGTGATCGTGCCGGAACAAGATTGTTGCGGGCTGCCGATGCAGTCGAACGGCGACTTTGCCGAGGCACGAAAGTTTGCCAAGCGTAATACTAGTTCGTTGGCGCGTTTTGCGCGGCAGGGCATTCCTATCGTGGGCGTCTCCGGAAGCTGCATGACCGCGCTCAAAAATGATTACGAACATATCCTCGATATGCATGACGATGAAACCCATGTAGTCGCAGCAGGTGTGTACGATATTTCTGAGTTTTTGCTAAAACTTTATCTACAAGGGAATTTGCGTACCGATTTTAAGCCAATCGATGCAAAAATCCCTTATCATGCGCCGTGCCAATTGAAAGCACACGGTTTTGGGCGACCCGCGCTCGACTTATTCGATCTGATCCCCGGCCTGCAAGTCTGGGAAGTGGATGCGGATTGTTGTGGCATTGCGGGTACTTACGGTTATAAAGCCGAGAAGCGCGACATCGCTGAACGTGTCGGGGCGCATTTATTCGAGCGAATTCGGGAGAGTGGTGCTAGTATGGCAGTCTGTGATACGGAAACGTGTCGCTGGCATATCTCCCAAATGACCGGAAAAAAGCTAATTCATCCCATTGAACTCATCGCACAAGCGTATGGGATTACTGTAGAAGCGTAACGTCCTGTCCACCTCGCACTCTGTACAGTGCAGGATAGTGTAGTTTCGCGGGGGACTTAGGACAACCAAGATTTCATCATCATTCGTAGGAGTAAATGTTAGATGTCCAACATGCCTAAACCCCCCAACAACCAGAACAACCGGGGCGGCGGTGGGCCTCAGAATCGCTTTAACATCCCCAACTGGGTGATTACACTGTTGATTCTGGTGTTCGTGTTCATTTTCCTTCAGCGCATGTCAACCCTTGTGCTGGACGCCTCTGCCTCACCGACCGAGATTGCCTATTCCTTCTTTCGCCAACAGGCCGAAGCGGGCAAGGTGAAATCGGTGACGTTTACTGATAAACAGGTGCAGGGTGAGTTCACCGAACCCATCGCGATTACGCCCTCGCAAACCAACGATCAGAGTGCGCCTGTCCGCACCATTCAAAAGTTCACTACCTATCTTCCAACCATCGAAGATGCCGCGCTCATGCAGTTGTTGTTGACCAACAAAGGCGTGAAGATCGAAGCAGTTGATCCCTCGCCGCCAACATGGCTGCTGTTGCTCGTCAACTGGGGGCCGTTGATCGTGATCGGCATCCTGCTGTACGTATTCTTCATCCGTGCCCGCCAGCAGCAAAGCAATATTTTCGGGTTCGGTCAGAGCCGTGCTCGACGCTATAACGAAGAAATGCCGCAAGTCACCTTCGAAGACGTCGCTGGTGAAGAAGCCGCCAAGGGCGAACTAGCCGAAATGGTGGACTTCCTCAAAGACCCCGATAAATACCTGCGCTTGGGTGCGCGTATCCCGCGCGGTGTGCTGCTGATCGGCCCACCGGGCACAGGCAAAACGCTGATGGCACGTGCCGTCGCAGGTGAGGCCAAGGTTCCGTTCTTCTCGCTCTCGGCCTCCGAATTCGTCGAGATGTTCGTAGGCGTCGGCGCTTCCCGCGTGCGTGATCTGTTCGGTCGCGCCAAAGCCTCCGCGCCGTGCATCATCTTCATTGACGAAATCGACGCGGTCGGTCGCCAGCGTGGGGCTGGTCTCGGCGGCGGCAACGACGAACGTGAGCAGACGCTCAACCAACTGCTTGTAGAGATGGACGGTTTCGACCAACGTGAGACGATCATCATCATGGCGGCGACCAACCGCCCCGACGTGCTCGATCCCGCGCTGCTGCGTCCCGGTCGTTTTGACCGTCAGGTGACGCTCGGCCTGCCCGACCGTAATGGTCGCCATGCCATCCTCAAGGTACACACCAAGCATATGCCGCTGGCGCAAGAAGTCGATCTTCTCAAACTAGCACAGGCGACGATGGGCTTTTCGGGTGCTGATCTGGAAAACCTCTCCAACGAAGCTGCGCTGACCGCCGCCCGCAACAAGCGTGATAAGGTCATCATGCGCGATTTCGAAGTCTCGCTAGATCGCATCATCCTCGGCTCGGAACGTCCGCCGCTTTCCGACGAGAAGGAACGCAAGATCGTAGCCTATCACGAAGGTGGTCATGCGCTGGCAGCCGCGCTCACGCCTGACGCCGACCCGATCCTCAAGGTGTCCATCGTCCCGCGTGGTCGTGCCCTCGGCGTAATGCAGAGTGCGCCCATCGATGACCGCCGCAACTATCCTAAGGAATATCTGATGGCGCGGTTGGTGGTGGCGCTTGGCGGACGCAGCTCGGAAGAGATCGCGCTTGGCAGCATCACCACTGGCGCGGAGAACGACCTCCGCCAAGCGACCTACTTGGCGCGGATGATGGTCGCGCAGTTGGGCATGAACGAAGAATTCGGCCCGATCAACTACGGCGACCAAGAGCAGCAGCCATTCTTGGGCTATACCATGACGCAACCCCGTCAGTATAGCGATCAAACCGCTGCCTTGATCGATAAGGAAACCAAGCGCTTGGTCGAGCAAGCTCACGAGCGTGCCCGCCAGATCATGCGTGAGAATCGGGCTGCCTTGGATTCAATCGCCAAGGAACTGATGGAAAACGAGATCGTGGACGCCGCGCGCATCCAAGAACTCATCAAGCAGACGCAAGAACAGTCTGCCTTGAGCACCGGCGTCGCGTAACGCACAACTAGCTTAGCCCTAGGGCGGCAGATCATTAGCCGCCCTTTTTGTTCATATCCGAAACTCACGCGGCGTCAGGATCGGCCCCTTGCGGATTTTCTCGATAGAATCTGCCAATTCTTCCGCGTCGTCAAAACGAACCGAATAGGCCACGCCGCCGAATTCGCGCAGTCCCCATAACCAATTCAACCGACGTAGAAAGTCGCCACCCAACATCCCGCCAGCTTTCTCATAGGCACGGATCACCTGCGCTACGAAGGCTTCGCCAAGATACAACAGCGCCACGAAATCCAGCGCAGGATCGCTGATCGTCATATTCTCAAAGTCCAGCACGCCAGTAACCTGCTGTGCTGTGTCGTCCACCAACATATTCTCATACCACAAGTCGCCATGACACACGACAGGTTGATAAGCTGTCACGTTCACGTCAACGAGGAAGCGTTCCCACCACGTGGCTATCGTCGCATACTCGCCCGAAGTGAGCGTCGTACGCAAGGTTGGCATCACGCTCTCCCGCAGTGCCGTATAATCCGCCACCTCACTGCGCTTCATCCCTTCCACCACATCAAGCGGTATCCCGTGCAGCGCCATCAAAAATTGCGCTATCGAACCCGCCAATGTGTCTTGATTCAGGTTGCTGACGTTGTTCGTCATCGGCGTGCCTGCCAGCTTGCGATAGCCGATCACACCGAACGGGAATGTCCCTGACGTCGCGGCATACCACTGCGGATCGGGGATCGGAGTCGGCAACTGTGCCGCCATCACAGGCAGAAAGCGCGCCTCTTTGCGGTAGCCAGCCGCTGCCCATTCATTTTTGGCGATCCGAAAGACCAAGCCTTCCGCCGTCTCCAGCGCAGTGCTGTTGAAGCCGCTGCCCAATACACGCAACGGTGTCACCGTCTTAAGATCGGGAAACAGTTTGCGCAGCTCGATGCCAAGCCGCTTTATATCGTCCGCTTCGAACATCCGAAATCCTTCACGAAACTGATCCCCCTGTCTAGAAGTCTGATTTGCACTGCCAAGATGTTACATGGCTGTGACTATGCCTGACGAGAAATTGGTCGTATTCTGTTTGCTGAAGCCCACTGCAATTTGGTAACGGCATTCTGAATAGCGCTGCATCGGAGTTGGCAATGCTCGACCCTCAACCAAGCGTGCAAGGCATTCGCACGGAAACGACCGACGACGGTATCTTCATCATCCGCGCGGATAACGCACGCCGCGAGTCAGTCGATGCGTTATGTGTCCTGCTGCATAACTTCGACCTTGAAGGGCTGGCACTCAGCCGCCACAACCGCAGTATGCTGGTGCTGTCCAGTCACGTCTACCCCACACCGTATGCCACGCAACGCTTGATTGCCTTGGCGCGTACGACACCACCTCAACTATTGGAATCGCACGCAGTGATCGTGACGGATTCGGTCGTTGCCCGTTTGGTCAGGATGCTCATCGGTAAGCTGGACAACAAAGCGCGACAGGTAACTAACATATTTCTGAATGAACAAGATGGGCTTCAGTGGCTGCGGGAACGCGCGCGCATCATTGCCGAGTATCTCGGTGAACAGGACAATGGCTAAACCCGTCGCAAGTTCCATGCCACCATTTTGATGGTATGGACTACGTGACACCAGCGTGGTTGCTTACTCAGCGTCAAACCAAGCGGCTCGACCAGCGTATTCGCCTCGATGTCTACCTCACCCGTTTGCAAAGGCCACTGTTGATGATGGATTTCTCCGCGCAGTACCGCACCATGCGGATCAGTCGTGTATAAGCAGTATCGCTCCGTCAACCAATGTTCCAGCGATCCCGGTGCGGCTATCTCGACGCCACTAGTAGCGTGGCAGTGTGCTTTAAAGGCTGCTGGTGGCGCGCCGCGATGCGTGCGGCGACTGTCGTAATACACGGTGTTGCCGTCGCGGTGTGTCGCCATGTCGGCATGGTAATACGGCAACCGGAACCAGCGCCGCGCCAGACTGACGGCAATCGGATTGCCCGCGTCAAGGCTGAAGAAGTATACCCCCGGCTTGCCGCCCACTTTCACGTACGTCCGCACATTGAGTTCGGGGAAAAACGACAACTTCGGCACGTTCGGGCAGCCTCGCAGCGATACGTACTCCATCTTGAAGGGTACGATGCCGAGCCATGCTTCCCCCTCGAAGGTATCCAGCGGCAGGGAGGCTGGCACGAGCGCCCGCATCTGCTCGACGGGCAGCGACCAGTGCAAAAACGCCAGATCGCTCCACGTTTGCCGCATGATCCACGGCCCCGTCACCAGCGGATATGGTCGATGTGCGGTCATTTCGGTGAGTTTCATCGCAGTGTGTCCGTTGACTTGATGCTGCCTCTAGTCTAGTCAATTGCGCAATCCTTCACAAGCCACCCGCTGATGTGCGACTGATCCCAGTTATGATCCCGTTGGCTGGTGGACACGGGATCAAGGGGAATCTGTGGGCTGAGTGCTTCGTCCGTAACACAAGCTGGACTTTGGCGAATTTCGATTGCTGCCACTTCCGCCTTGAACGAACCATTTCCCACACCTCCCTTAGCGCGTAAATAGTTTCCAGTGGCCTTCGGAGATAACTTCGACCGATCCGTCAATCACTTTGAGGGCGGTCTGATCGTCAATCGCATACGCGGGCACCCGCATTCCGGCAGCCCATTTTTCTGCGTCCGCCATCGTATTTTCCGGAAGCATCTCGTGATCCAAGTGCGGGAACATCGCAAAATCGACCAGTCCTAGCGTTTCATCGCCACCAGTGGGCGGACGCCAACGAGCGAAATCTTCCCCGATGTGGGGAGCCATCACCATGCTCCCTGCGCTCAGTCCCACGTAGACCGCGCGCAGCGATGGCAAGATATCCGCCAAGCCGGACTGCCGCATCCAATAAGATAGAAACAAGGGGTCGCCGCCATTCACCAGCAAAACGTCAATCGCCTGTACCATAGGAACCCAAACCTCTTTTTCGATGCTAGGCAGTGCAGTAAGCTCCAGCACGCCCATCGACTTCCAACCCAGTTCGCACATCGGCGTGGTAGCTTGTCCGGTGAAGAAGCGCCATGCCATGACAGCACCGTTTGGCATCGCATACCCCGCCGTGGGGATGCAGAGGGCATTGGACTCGGCAATCGGTTTGTCCAGTAGGTCTAGGAGCGCGTTGTGGATACTGGTGTTTTTGATGCCAGCGGACGTGAGCAGAAGTTTCATCGGTTCTCTCCTTGACGATTGATGGGAGCCATAAGGCTCTGGCAATCCTGCTTGTAATTCAGGCAACCTGAAGCTAACACATCGGTCGGAAACCGGATGGACGATTGGGGCAGTGGAATGGTTCGCACTGAGTACCTCACTGGTAAATTTGCCTACGAACCCTGATAACCCTGTTTATCAGGCAAATTTACAGGGCTATCGAAATCTCTGCTCAATGAGCCGCCCTGAGCCGAGAAAAACAGGGCTGGATCAGGGCTTAACAGGCAAAAACAGGGTGATGGTGTACATGTGAAGTCCTCTGTTAAGCCGAGCGTTAGGACACTGAGCAAGTATGGAATTGGCAAAGGTGGTTAGGACGCCGACGTAAATCGGATAGTCAGCATAAACTGCCGCCGTAGCATAGCAGTTCGAGGCAAACGATGTTGATGAGGCTAGAAAACCCCAATAGAAACAATCTCACCACATTGGGAAAGAACTATTTCTAATATAGTTAGTATAGCAGAGGCGATTCTCAGAGTCAAGAGATAGAACGTTAGAGAATTGTAAATATTTTCTAGTTATCCAACCAATAAGACCATCTATACACAGAAAAACGAACCTAAGTGCGAATTGACCAGAGATACAACCCCGCAGTCTTATGACACAGCGGGGTTGCAGCCACCCTGAGGCATCAAAATGTGTTGCCCGTCGTGGTTAGGTAGTCGGTATAGCCACCGATGAACTTCCGTAGCCGGCCATCCTTCAACTCGATCACCTCATCCACCGCTTTATCGAGAAAGTAGCGATCATGCGAGATGGTGAGCAGCGCCCCGTCGAAATCTTCCAGCGCTTGTTCCAAGGCTTCCACCGACGGAATATCGAGATTGTTGGTCGGCTCGTCCAGCAGCAGTAGATTCGGCTGACTGAGCATGATACACGCCAACTGTAACCGACTGCGTTCGCCACCGCTCAAGGTGCCGATGGGCTGACGAGTCTGGTCATAGCTGAACAGAAATTTGCCCAGAAACGCGACCGCCTCGCCTTCGGTCATCACTTTCATATCGCGAATGCGCTCGATGGGCGTGCGGTTGAGCCACGCCGCCAGCGTTTGATGCTCTTGCGAGTAGTAGCCGATCTTGATGCTCGGCCCGATTTTGATGTCACCGTCAAGCGGCTCCAGTTCACCCAAAATCAACTTGAACAGCACGGATTTGCCCGCGCCGTTCGGCCCGATCAAGCCTACGCGTTCGCCATGCCGCAGCAAAAAGTTGATGTCCATAAACAGCAGATCGTCGTCAAAGCCCATCGTCAGCTTGCGCAGTTCGAGCGTCTTCGTACTGCCGCGCCAACCGTCGAACTGCACATCCATCTGGCGGCGTTCGACCACCTTCTCGATGATCTCGCCGTTAGCTTCCATTTTGTCAAGCATCCTCTGACGGCTGCGCGCCTGCTTGATATGGCGTTCATTCACTACGATGCTTGCCCACAACTCAAAGCGGGCGATGGCATCCTTGATCCGCGTGATCTCCTTCTGCTGCGCCACGTACTGCTGCTGCTGGCGGAGCCGCGCCAATTCGCGCTCGTTGGCATAGGCGGTGTAATTGCCCTTGTACAGCGTCAGTTTGCCATCCGCCAGTTCCGCGATCTGTGTGACCGTGTCGTCCAGCAAATAGCGATCATGCGAGATGATGATCACACTGCCGTCGAAATTGTTGATGAAGCTCTCCAAACGCCGTTTCGCGCTCAGATCGAGATGGTTATCCGGCTCGTCCAACAACAGCACCTGTGGCGCTTCAATCGCCAGCCGTGCCAACATGACCAGTTTCTTTTCGCCGCCACTCAACGACTCCGTCGGGAGGTCGAACTCGTCCTTGCTGAAGCCCAAGCGGAGCAGCAGTTCCTTGACGCGGCTGGCATGGCTAGGCCCGTCCAAGCGCTCATATTCCGCCAGCAGCTTTTCTTGCCGCGCCATCACACGCTCCAGTGCTACCGCGTCACCGTACACCGCCGGATCGCCTAGCTGCGCATCGATCTTGGCGAGATCGGCCTCGACCTGTGCCAATTCGGGCGGCATGACCATCGCTTCGTCTAACAGCGTTTTCCCCGGTGGCAAGTTGACCTCTTGCGGCAGATAGCTGACCCGCACGCCGCGCTGCTTGGTCACCGCGCCGACTTCGGGGATCACGATCCCCATGATGGCTTTGAACAGGCTCGATTTGCCCGCGCCGTTTGGCCCGACTAATCCGATGCGGTCACGATCACCGAGCGCCCAACTCAGATCGCGGAAAATCACGTGCCCTGCGTGGTTGATCGTCAGTTTGTCCAGATGAATGATGTGCATGTGAACCTCTCCATTGAGTATAGTGCTTTGTGCTAGGTGCTTAGTCCTTAGTAAATTCAGATTCCGCGACTCGCAGCCTACAGCGTATTCATGGAGAACGTCCCCAAGAATCAAAAAGGCTACGAGCGTGCGCCCATAGCCTTTGCAGTGTTACCGATTGTCTTACTGGATCATTCGGTCAGCAGGCGCACCCTCTCCTTGGCGCGCCCTGAGTGGACGTCATGTGCATGAAGGAGAGAATGGCTGAACCGTTGAAAAACACCATTGGTTACCACCGAAAATGATCTTCGGACATCATACAACGAGTTTTTCGCAGACACAATATAGACTTTTGGAGGATTCTCCCCGAAAGTTGCAAGCCCCGATTCTCTGTGAACGGTAAACTCGACCTTTATTGTCAATTCGACAGGATGCGTAAAAGATGGGTCTCGAACTATACATGGTCGGCGTGATCATCGAAGATATGCCCCGCGCGGTGGAATTCTATCGTCGGCTTGGCCTCGACATTCCCGAAGGCAGCGAAACCAAATTCCATGTCGAAGTCAAAATGGGTAACATGACCTTTTTCCTAACCACTAAACGCGCCAACGCTCGCTGGGATCCCGCCAGAAGCGACGCATCCGGCGGCTACCGCATCATCCTTGAGTTCTACCTGAAAACGCGCGAAGCCGTCGATGCCAAATACGCGGAGATGATAGGCTACGGCTATCATGGGCATGTCGCGCCTTACGAAGTGACGCCGGAACTCTATTTCGCCATGATAGACGACCCCGATGGCAATACGATTCTGCTGTCCGCGTTCTTGGGAGAAGCAGCCGATAACGCCGCTGGCGAGGCAAGATGAGCGATCACTCTATCGTGACGAATTGATGGGGAGATCGACGGCTCGTGAACACGATACGGGCAATATCCGGTGGCATTATGCTGCGACCTGTTATACTGGCAAGGGGGTCAGCCACACAGGACGGAGATGATGGCAGTCAGCACACCGCCACCCCTCAATCGGGCGGAACGACGCAAGCAGCACACGCGCGAAGCGATCAAACGCGCCGCACTGGAACTGCTGCTGCATGACGGCTACGCCGCGCTGTCCGTGCAAGCCATCACCGCCCGCGCCGATATTGGCTACGGCACCTTCTATCTGCATTTCGAGGACAAAGACGACGCGATCTGGGCGGCGATGGTGGACAACTCCGAACGGTTGCAAGTAGAGATCGATGCGCAGTTGGCGGATATGCCTTACCCGCGCCGCGAGTTCATGTCATGGGTGCTGTTTTTCGATTACATGCACCAGACTCGTGCCGTGTTCATCGATGTTTTTGGCAGTCATGGCAGCGCCAAACTACAGCACAACTTTTTCCGCTACACTGCTGAACTCCACGAGCGTCATCTTAAAGCCGCGACGTATTCCGCTGGCCTCGATCTGCCGCCGGAATTCCTCGCGCAGTTCATCGCCGGAGCGCTCGTGCGGCTGCTGATGTGGTGGCTGGAAAATCCGTCAGCCTATACCTCGCGGCAAATGGCGGAGATGATGTTCATTGCCGTCTTCCGCCAACCGCCGCCTTTATGATCTAGCGAATGCTGACGCCTTCCTTGATCTGCGCGCGATACCACTCCACCGACTCGCGCAGACCATCGCGGAACGAGGTAGACGCGCTGAACCCGAACTGCTCCCGCGCCCGCGAGACATCAAGTTGACGGCGTGGTTGGCCGTTCGGCTGGCTCGGATCGAAGCGGAATTTGCCCGTGAAGCCCGTCAGTTCCGCGATCAGTAGGGCGAGATCGCGGATCGAGATTTCGTTGCCCGACCCGATGTTAACGGGATCAGCGCCGTTATAGCGTTCCGCCGCCAGCACGATGCCTTCCGCCGCGTCTTTCACGTACACGAATTCGCGCGTCGGGGAGCCATCGCCCCAGATTTCGATCTCCAAGTCGCCGTTCTGGATCGCGTCGAAGCACTTTTTGATCAGCGCGGGGATCACATGGGAGCTAGAGGGATGGAAGTTGTCGCGCGGGCCGTACAGGTTGACGGGTAGCAGATGAATGCTGTTGAAGCCGTATTCTTGACGGTACGCATTGCCCTGTACCAGCAGCATCTTCTTGGCAAGGCCATACGGTGCGTTGGTTTCTTCGGGATAGCCGTCCCACAGATTTTCTTCGCGGAAGGGGATCGGCGTAATCTTCGGGTACTCGCAGATGGTGCCGACGGCGACGAACTTGTGGATGCCCGCTAGTCTGGCTTGCTCCATCAGCATCGTGCCCATCATGATATTTTCGTAGAAGAACTTGCCGGGGTGTGCGCGGTTGGCTCCGATGCCGCCCACGACCGCCGCCATGTGGATGATCATGGTGGCAGGGACATCCTTCAGCAGTTGTTTGGTGGCGGCTTCGTGCCGCAGGTCATACTCGCGGCTGCGCACCACGAACACTTTGCCCGCACCACGCGCCCGCAGCGCCTCCACCACATACGATCCCAAGAACCCCGCGCCACCCGTCACGATCACGGACTGGTTCGCCCAAAATTGATCAGTCATCTCGTTATCCTCACCTGAAACAGCCTACCGAACCATCTTCCCTATGCGCTCGATAGGCTGATTTTACATTCGCTATGATGAGGGCAACATTGTCGCCTTAACTAAGCATGAATGCATCAACGATCTGACTACGCTTTCACGGCGACACCTCAGGCGCGATCACAAGCCTATATCGCGCCGCTGGAAAAGGAACACCGTGCCGATCACCATCAGCACTGCCAGCCCCAACAGGCCGAGCACGTTGCCCCACTGCAATCCATATTGCAAGACAGTGACGCCATCGTAGTAGCTGTAGAACGAGACGCGCCGCAGCACATCGGCGGACTGAGCACTGCGCCCTACCACGTCGATCAGATAGCTGATCGCCACGAAGCCAGCCGCGATGGAAGTCGCCGTGCTGCGCCGCCGCAAGATCACCGAGATCAGCGCGGTGAAGGCCAACACGAACAGCGCGGCGGGCAGCATGTTGAGGGTACTTTCCAGCAGACGCCCCTGATTGAACGGCTTACTAGCCCAGATCACCGTTGAGGCCACCAGAATCAAGTGCGCGGAGAGCGCCATCCCGATGATCAGCAGCGCGTAGGCAGCGAACTTTTCTACGATCACACGCCAACGCGGGACGGGCATACTCAGCATCACATCCATGATCCCGCGATCTTCTTCGTTGGCGGTGATGTTCAAGCCAGCCACGACCGCATAGGCCGCGATGCCGAGCAGCACCCAACCGTAATAGCCAATGCCGAGAAACCCTTCTGGCGAAGCCGCAAATTGTGCATCAGCGCCCCCCACCATACCCATGATGAACGAGGGCATACTCTTGAGGATTTCGGAATATTTTTGCAGCAATTCCGAATTCTGTACGAGGTAGACCGAATACACCGCGTCCAGCCCGATGATGCCTGCCCAGATCAACATGCCGCGCCAATTGCGTCGCAGCGTTTCTTTGAAAATGACGCCGTTCATCGTACCAACTCCTTTGCTGGACGCCCGTTGACGGATGGTTCGCGGTGCGCGTTCGAGCCGTTGCCATAAAAGCTGAGGAAGATTTCCTCCAAACTCGGTTCTTCAGATTTGATGTCCACGATGTATTCATCGCTGATCGCCCGCAGCACGGGATCGAGATCGCCGTTCAGCGTAAATTTGAGCGCTTTGTCTTCCGCGCCGATCTCGCTGACGCCGGGGACGTTCGCCAATCGCTGTGGATTCACGGCTTGGTGGAAACTGATCCGCACATGGTGAACCTGCACGCGCGTCAGGTCGCTGACCTTCTCCACCGCTTTCAACTGCCCATCGCGTAGAATGCCGACGCGCTCACAGATCGCCTGCACTTCGCTCAGGATGTGCGACGAGAGGAAGACGGTGCGGCCTTCCGCTTGCGCCTCCAACATCATCTGGTTGAAGGTCTGCTGCACGAGCGGGTCAAGACCGCTGGTCGGCTCGTCCAGAATCAGCAATTCGGGCTTGCCCATCAGCGCGATCACGAGGCCGATCTTGCGACGGTTGCCCGTCGAATAACTGCGCACCGATTTGCTGAGATCGAGCGCCAAGCGTTCCGCCAGTTGATCAACATAGCGCATATCGACATCACCGCGCAGACGGCTCAGGTAGTTGAGCACGTCGCGCCCCGTCAAGTTTTGCCACAGCGAGAGTTCACCGGGCAGGAAACCGATGCGTTTGTGTAAGGCCACGCTGTCACGCTGACCATCCATGCCGAGCAGCGCGACACTGCCCTCGGTCGGGCGGATCAAATCGAGCATCATGCGGATGGTGGTCGTTTTACCAGCACCGTTCGGGCCGAGATAGCCGAAAATCTCGCCCTTGTTCACCTGTAAGGTCAGGTGATCGAGCGCTGGTCGATCCGTCTTTGCATAGCGTTTAGTAAGTCCCTGAATGTGAATGGCGGGTTGTGTAGCCATCATTCCCCCTTCGACAAGGCGTATGTAAATCTCAATAGACGCCCTTCATTAGGCTCGCCTACACCTCGCCACATGTGGATAAACGGCGGAGTGATCCGGTTCGGGTCTAGTGGAGCAAAAATTATTTTAGGTCAATCTAAATTATAAGACAACCCCCAATAGTTGGGAGGTCGGTAAGGCAGATTTAAAAGGGAATGGTGGGAAAATCAAAGGGGATATAGCACTGCCATATCCCCTCAACCTTGCTGGCTAGGGCGCGGGCGTCGGCGTGATGATGCCCATATCTTGGACGGGCGTCGGCGTGGGGCCTTGCGTCGGCTCAGCGGTGGGCGGGACTGCCGTTGGCTCGATCACGGGCGGCGCTTCACCCCCTTCCGGCGTAGGCAGCGACAGAGTCGGCGTCGGGCCAGTAGGCGCTTCGACGGTTTCAGCAGGCGGCAGCGCGCCACCACCCGTATCACCAGTGCCTGTATCGCCTGAATCGGGCGCGACTAAGCCGGTCGTGAAACCGGGCCAAGGATCGGTAGTGTACTGGTTCGGTGCCCAGATGTCCGGCGCATTGCCCGATAGAATTTGCCCGATCCAGACGGCGGCTTCATTCCAATCGTTAGGCAGGTTGCCGATGAGCCGCACCAAGGGGTCAAACAGACCGCGCAGACGGTTGGCGACATCGTTCAATTGTGTCTTACTCAACGCGATGTCAACGGGCACATTCAGCGTAATGGGCAGCGATTGATCGATCGGCACATTCAGCTTGAGCGCGACGGGCAGCGCCAATCCAGTCGGCAAGGTGAGGGCGACTGAACCGCGCAGTGTCGTGCCATCAGACAGCGTAAAGCCAGCCGGAACGCGGATCGGGACATCTTGGGTCAGGGTCACTACCGTCTCTGTGTCTAGCGGAACGTTGAGTTTGACGGGGATCGTATCTTCCACCTTGATATTGGTGATGATGCGCGCTTCCCCCAAGCCTACGAAACTGCTGTGCAAGCCTGTCACCAGCGGTTCAAGAATTCCGCCCTTGATCGCGAAGATTTGTTGGATGACCACCAATAAGATGACGATCAGCACGAAGTTCATGATGAAGGATAGAAGGATGGCAAAATTCTTGAAGGCGTTCCAAAATGCCTTAATGCGTACCATCGTAATCGACTCCCCTTATGAGGCGCTGGTAAGTCAGCGTGTCCTAGCCCGCGCAATCCGCTGTTGCCCCATGATAGTAGCACCCCCGACGCGATCACGGCAAACGGGGCCGCCTACACAGCCCGATGACTTACCGCCTATCGTCGCAATTCTGCCCTGACTGGTTTCGAGACCGGGCGGCGATGATTCGGGCGCACACTGAGAATCTGGTCGATGTACTGCTGTCCCCAATCGCGCATCAGCAGCAGGATCGGCTCCAAGCTGCGTCCGAATTCGGTTAGCGAATACTCGACGCGCGGCGGAATCTGCTGATAAATCTCGCGATGCACCACGCCGTCGTTCTCCAGCTCGCGCAGTTGCAGCGTCAACATGCGCTGTGTGACGTTGGGCACCATCCGCCTCAGTTCGTTGAAGCGCTTGGTGCCGTCCAGCAAGTGGAACAGGATCACGCCTTTCCATTTACCGCCGATCACCTCCAGTGCGGCTTCGACATTGCAGCCGAAAACGTAGTCGCCGTGTCGTTTTGTGCTCATGTTCACCCCGTTAACAGTATATAAAGTGATACTATACCACAATTATGTGCGTACTTTTTATTCCTATACTGACGGCGTACAATGAGAGATATTGATGGAACTACACGTTATCACCATAGGAAAGTGAGCCTTACCCATGTCCAACATGATGAAAGCCGCCCGTATCCATGCCTACGGAGAACCCGACGTTCTGAAATACGAGGACGCGCCACGTCCGGAACCCGCCGCAGGGGAAGTCCTCGTCAAAGTTCACGCCATCGGCCTTAATCCGGTGGACTGGAAAACCCGCGCGGGCAGTGGGATGAGTGGACGCTATGGCAACCAATTCCCGATGATCATTGGTTGGGACATTTCCGGCGTGGTCGAAGCGGTCGGATCGAGCGTTACCAAGTTCAAAGTGGGGGACGCGGTGTTCGGCATGGTACGCTTCCCCGACAATGGCAACGCGTATGCCGAATATGTCGCCGCGCCGGAACATGATTTAGCGCTCAAGCCTCAAAATGTCGATTTCCTGCAAGCCGCCGCGATTCCCCTGGCCGCGCTCACGGCATGGCAGGGCTTCTTTGAGGAAGGCGATTTGCAGAGCGGGCAGAGCGTCTTTATTCAGGCGGGCGCGGGCGGCGTCGGGCATCTGGCGGTGCAGATCGCGAAAGCAAAGGGCGCGTATGTGATCAGCACAGCGTCCACCGCCAATGTCGAGTTCGTGCGTTCGCTCGGCGCGGATGAGGTGATCGATTACCGCACTACCCGCGTTGAGGAGGCTGTCACGCCCGTCGATTTCGCCTTGGATACGGTGGGCGCTGCCACGCTGGCACAATCGTTAAGGTTGGTGAAGGCAGGCGGGCAGTTGGTGTCTATCGCCGGACAACCCGACATGGACGAGGCACAGCGGCGCGGGATCAAAGCCAGCCGCTTTTTGGTGCATACCAACGAAAGCCAGCTTGCCCAGATCGCAGCACTGATGGCGGCGGGCAAGTTGAAAACGACCGTCACACAGGTATTCCCGCTGGCGGAAACCGCGCAAGCCCATCAGGCAGGCGAAACGCGCGATCTGCGGCGTGGCAAGATCGTGCTGCAAGTCGTGCCGTAACTGGCAGATTAGTGTTCGAAAACAAAAAGGCCGCCCCATGATGGGACGGCCTCGTGAAGCTCTGTAATTGAGCGTCAAGCAGTCTTAGACGACGGCCTTGACTTCTGCCACAGCGCCGACTTCCTCGAACTTCTTCTTGGCGTCGTTGGCGGCATCCTTGGTGACGGAGGTGAGGATTTCCTTGGGCGCGCCTTCGACGGCGTCCTTGGCTTCCTTCAGACCGAGGTTGGTCAGGGCACGGACGACCTTGATCACTTCGATCTTCTTGGCACCAGCATCCTTGAGGATCACGTTGAATTCGGTGGGTTCCTCGACGGGTTCAGCCGGAGCAGCGGCAGCAGCACCCGCAGCGGGGGCAGCAGCCACAGCGACAGCAGCGGCGGCTTTCACGCCCCACTTGTCTTCCAGCGCCTTGGTGAGTTCAACGATTTCCAAAACGGTCATGCCGCTCAGTTGGTCGATCAGAGCATTCAAATCTGCCATTGTCGTAACATCCTTTCAGTCAGGTTCGTTTGTTAGTGTGTTTTCAAGCGTGTTGAGCAGCCGGAATTGGCTTCAACACCCGGACTAGCGTTTCAGTTAGGCCGCGTCTCCGCTGGATTCGCCGCCTTGCAGTTTGTCGGTGTAAGCCTTGAGAATTTGCGCCACACCCTGTGCTGGCTGGTTGACCAAGCTGACGAATTGCTGTGCTGGCGAGAGCAGCAAGCCCATGAGCGTTGCACGTGCTTCGTCCAGCGTGGGCAGCGTAGAGAGAGTCTCGACGCCTTCCTTGCCGTGGAAAACCATCTCGCCCATGACCGCGCCCTTGAGGATGAGTTTGTCGTCATCCTTCGCGCGTTGCAGCACCGTCTTGGTCACTGTGCTCAGGTCACCGAACGCAATCGCTACCGCCGTTGGGCCAGCGAATAAATCGTCAGGTGCCGCGAAGCCAGTTTCCTTCAGAGCGCGCTTGAAAATGGTGTTCTTGGTGACGGTATACGCCCCTTGCACCTTGCGCAGCTCGGCACGGGTAGCATTGAAGTTCTTCATGGCAAAGCCACGATACTCCGTAACGATCAACCCGCTGGCCTTGGACAATACCTTCAGGTATGTGTCCATGATTTCGGTCTTTTTCTGTTTAGAGATCGCCAAGTGAAAGTTCCTCCTTTCCCATAAAGTGGGAGGCCGCTTCTGGGAAAACAAAAACGGCCCAAGCACGCAGAGTACGAGGGCCGCCCAATGTCGAAACTCAGGCAGTGTCAATCTTGACGATTGAACATTTCGTTACTCACCTCGGCAGGGAATTAAGCGGATCGTTCAGATCGGCACCTGCGGTCTGCGGTGTGTGGATGGCATTGTAGCCGAGTGTTGGCGCTTGGTCAAGACTCGATTCTTGTCCAAGCTGCTCCGTTGGTGCCTTCTTCACTCAGCGCTTCTACGGATACGTTTCCGCCAAGAGCAGTTGGATCGACTTCTCCGTGCGGTCATAGTTGCCTTCGCCAATCGTTTGATAGCGGATGTGCCCCTGTTTGTCGATCAAGATCATAGTAGGCCAATAGCGCGTGCCGTAGGCGTACCATGTCGCGCCGTCGTTATCCTGCGCCACTGCATACTTGATGTCGAAGCGCTTGACGGCATCGCGCACATTCGCCAATTCGCGCTCATAGCCGAATTCGGGGAAGTGGTTGCCGATGATGGTCAAGCCTTTGTCGCTGTACTTGGCATGCCATTCCTTGAGTGATGGGAGCACGTGAATGCAGTTGATGCAGCCGAGCGTCCAGAAATCTAGCAGCACCACTTGTCCGCGCAGATCGGCTAACCGCAGCGGCTGCTCATTCGGCGTGTTCAGCCAGATAGTGTTGGTCAGTTCGGGCGCTTCGCCGTAATCCGCCAGCGGCGCGACTACCCGTTCGGTGTTTTCATTGGTCGTCATCGTCGTAGAGTCATCTTTCATCGTCTCAGCGAACTTGGTCAGGTCAGGTAGGGCGCTGCACGCACTGACGAACAACAGCACAGCAACCAGAGGAATAAATCGTTTCATAAGGCGCTCCAAGTTTATTTACATCACGAGCACGGACGATACGTGTAGGCAAAATCCCTAGCTGGTGGCGGTTTCCAACGGCGCGACACTGAACACCACGCTGAACGCACGACAGTAGATCACGACGCTGTTGACAGACCCCAGATCAAGGTCTGCCGGAAGGTCATAGACCTGATTGCCGAGGTTGCCTTTCAGACGGGCGAGTTCGACGTAGCCAGCCGCATGGACTTCGCTGGACGTGCTCGGATCGGCGGCGGCGGTGAGCACGACGAACAAATCCGGCCCGTTGGTCACTTGGAAGTTTTCGAGCTGAAGCTGCCGTGTACCATCAGGCTGTGTGTAGATCACGGCCTGCCCGCTGCCACGATGAAAGTCATCGCCGTTGCGGAAACTGCCCGCTTTCTCGTTCATCGTTTGCGCACTGCTAGCGATGGGCGCTTCATTCACGGCTTGGTTGAGGAATAACGGCGATCCGAGCCACCACGCCACGCCGAGGACGATTACGGCGGCGATGATAGCGAACACAGACAGGGCCGGACGGCGGCGGAGCATAGTGATCATCGGTTGGAACCTCACTCCCGTAAGCGGACAAACCAGCGTCGGTTGATTTTGCACTCAACACTAGCTTGTCCGAGATCGATTACGATTTCCTTACGGTAGTCTGCGGGAGGCGTAATTCGTTACAGGTTCCAACGTGTTGGTGTCTAATGTGCCCGTCCGCTGTGCTCGGTGAGATGTTTGACGCGCTGCCATGCCTCGGACTGCGGATTCAGGTCATCATCTTCGCAGCGCCAGCGCCAGTTGCCGGAGTCGGTGGCGGGCGTATTCATGCGGCTGGTCGCGCCCAAGCCGAGGACATCTTGCAGCGGCAGGATGAACATGTTGGTAGCTGATTCCATGCCGATCCGCGTGAGCATCAGGTGCGGATCGCTGCCGTCCCACGCCTGTTTGAACCACTTTTCCGCGAAGGCTTTCACGCGCGCTTGGCCTCTATCGCCCGCATCCATGCACCACCATCCTAGCAGCGTGTTATTGTCGTGCGTGCCCGTATACAGGATGTTGTTACGCCGTTGCTCTTGTGTCGGCGTGAAGCGCCCGCGCTCGGAGTCATCTTCCCCGAAGGCAAATTGTAGGATTTCCATGCCGGGGAGATGCAGTTCGTCCACGCGCCATTGAATGATGTCATCCATCTTCGCGCCGAGGTCTTCCGCGATGATTACCTCACCGAGAGGGCGAGGGATCGCGGCTTGCAGCGCCTTGAATAACGCCGTCCCGATGCCCGATTCCTTTTCGTTTTCGATCCATTTGCCGTTTTGCGCGGTCAGTTCGCCCGCTGGCACGCGCCAATAATTGTAAAAGGCACGGAAGTGATCGATGCGCACACGGTCAACCAGCCGCAAACTGGCCTTCACGCGCTCGATCCACCACGCGAAGCCTGTGCCGCTATGTTCTTCCCACTTATACAGCGGATTGCCCCAGAGCTGCCCCGTCGCGCTGAAATAATCTGGCGGGACGCCCGCCACCGCGTTCGGGTAGCCATCGCTGTTGAGATCGAACAGATTGCGGTTGCGCCACACATCGGCGCTGTCCATCGCCACGTAGATCGGCAGATCACCGATGATCTCGATACCCTTACTGCCCGCGTAATCCTTGAGCGTTTGCCACTGCTGGAAGAACAACCACTGCCGGAACTTATGCTTGAGGATCGGGACGCGCAGTTTGCGCTTCGCCGCCTTGATCTCCAGATCGGCGTACAGCGCTTGCCCGCGAGGCCACAAATTCCACGGGCGATTCTGGTTGTCTTCCTTCAGCGCCATAAACAGCGCGTAATCGTCCAACCAAGACGCGTTTGCCTGTGCGAACTGATCAAAATCACCGCCATCTTTTTCTCCGCCATACGCCAGAAAACGGTCAAACGCCAGATCGAGCATCTCCTCGCGCCAGCGCACCACCGGCTCGAACTCGACAATCCGCCGCCGGAACGGGGGATGATCATCCAACTCTTGTCGGCGCAGCAGGGCGGGACGCGCATCTATCGCCGTGCATAAGTCTTCGAGGCTGATCAGATTGGGGTTCCCAGCGAACGTCGATGAACTCTGATACGGCGAATGCGAATAAAACGTCGGGCCGAGCGGGAGCACCTGCCAGAAGCGCTGACCAGTCGCGTCCAGACAGTCGATGAAGCGCTTCATGGGGGAAGGCTTCCCGTTAATAGCTTGAATGCCGATGTCCCCGATTCCGTATTCGCTTGGCAAAGAGGTAGGATGTAGCAGAACACCACTTGCGCGCGGCAGCATAGAGGCGATCCTTTCGTGGCAGAGATGGTAGCGCACGCCTCAATTATAGTGCCGTCACGCGAGATTAGGTTAGTTGTTGATAGATGGCGCGTAGTTCAGTCGCTGCCCGCGTCCATGTGAAGTGCGAGGCTTGCTGGAAACCCGCCTCGATCAGCCGTTTGCACAGCGCCTGATCGGTCAGCATGGCAACTAACGACTGCCGAATCTCATCGATAGACAGCGGGTTTACGAGCATGGTCGCCTGCCCCGCCACTTCTACCATCGAGGACACATTCGAGGTCATGACGGGCACGCCGCAGGCCATCGCCTCCAGAATCGGCAGCCCGAACCCTTCGTAGATCGAGGGGAAGGCTAACCCGCTGGATGTTTTGTACAGGGCGGGCAAGAGGTCGTCATCGAGGAAGCCCGTGAACACGACACGGCCTTCGATCTTCAGTTCGCGCACGGTGCGGTAGATCGGCGCGTCCAGCCAGCCTTTGCCGCCCGCGATCACGAGTCGCGTTTTGCTCAGTTCCGGCGGCAGCGAATGCAGCGCCCAGATCAATCGCTCATAATTTTTGCGCGGCTGCACCGTTCCCACCGCGACGATGAAAGGCCAGTCCCCGATCCCATAGCGTTCACGTAGCGCTTGGCGCTGTTCGCCCGTCACCAGACTGGTGTTGAAGCGCGGGTTGACGCCGCTCAATAAGACGGTCACTTTATCCGGCGGCACGTTGTACAGCGCCATCAGGTCGTCTTTGGTGGCTTGCGAATCTGCCAGAATATGATCGGCACGCCGCACCGAACGCGGCACAACCGCATCCAGATACGCTTTGAGGCGAGGGCTGGCGCTGTCCGGCACGCGCACAAACGACAAATCATGCACGGTCAACAGCGTCTTGGTGCCTCGGCGCGTCGGCGGCAGCACAAAATCCGTCGCGTGGAATAGCTTCACGTCGCCCACCCAGCGTTCAATCGGGATCGGCATACGGGCGCGGTGCCACACCCGCGCGTACCACAACGGCGTGATGCTGGAGGGACGCCAGCGGAAGTTCTGACCGGGCAGCGCGGGCAGCGGCTTCTGACCAGCGCCCATCACAAACAGGCGATAGTCGGTTTCCGTATCGATTTCGGCAAGCGAGGCGATCAACTCGCGGACGTAGCGACCGATGCCACCTCCTTGCTCATATGCAGGCGTGTAATCAATCCCTATCGCCGTCATGGTGTACGTCTCTTCTGAAAGCTGATACTCATGCCCACGTTGTATACTTTTATGTGTACGTCGTTGTGTGCTATACGCCTTTTTCGGCTACTACGCGTGCAATGGCCGCCCATTCCTCCAGCGCCAGCGTTTCCGCCCGCCGCGTGGGATCGATGCTCGCCATCGCGATGATCGCCGCTGCTTCGGGATGCGAAATCTCCAAGCCCGCGCCGAGCGAATTCTTCAACTGTTTGCGCTTCTGGCTGAAACCCGCCCGCACGACGCGGAAAAAGATCGCCTCGCTCGGCACCTCGACAATGGGCGCGGGATACACCTCGATCTTGACCACCGCCGAGTCCACGTCGGGGCGGGGCCAGAAGGCCGCTGGATTCAGGCGCGAGACGATGCTCGGTTTGCCATAAAACTGCACGCTGACTGCCAGCAAGCTCAGGTCGCCGGGGCGCGCGATGATGCGTTCCGCCACTTCCTGCTGGATCGTCAGCACCAAGCGCTGCGGCTTATTCTCCGCTTCCAGCACATGCCGCAATATCGCGCTGGTGATGTAATACGGCAAATTCGCCACCACCGAATATGGCTCGTCGCCCACCAAATCGTGCATCGGCAAATCGAGGATATTGCCATGAATCAGCTTGACGTTGGGGAAGTCCTGAATCTGCTGCTGCAAAATCGGGATCAGCCGTTCGTCGATCTCGATAGCGGTAACTTGTACGTCTGCTTGCGCCAGCCGGATCGTCAGCGCGCCCGTCCCCGCGCCGATCTCCAGCACATGCGCGGCGCTGGCGAGGTCAGCCGTATGGACGATCTTATCGAGCGCGTTCGGATCATGGAGAAAATTTTGCCCCAGACTCTTCTTCGGTTGCAGTTGGAACGAATCCATCAGATGTTTCGGGTTCATGGCATATCGCTTTCATGGTGTTGGGGCAGCGGTTGACGCGAGTGATGGAATCGGTGTTAAGGTTGGCCCCTGCGCGAGTATTTCAGGCTGTGGCGTCTGGATCACAAGGTGTGTTGGCGTCGAGCGGCTCACCACCTCGCCATCTTCGCGTTGGACGCGGATACGCACTTCGGTCACGCCGTTTTGCCCTTGTTGCACAATCACCTGTGTACCCGGCTTCAAGTTTGAATCCAGCCTGATCTCGCGATCATACGGAATCGGACGACGCTCGATTTCTTCGGTTTCCGTGACTCGCACAATGGTGATCGTCATGCCCGCTGTGATCGGTGCGTCCTCGGATGGCAGCACTTTGTCAAACCCCACAGGCACGACCCCGATCTGCGCCAGTGCTTCGATCACAGTAGCGCTGTGTGTGCGTGTTTCAATCTTGTGACCATCTAGTGTAACCGTGATCGGAACAGAGCGCTTGATGAGGACGGTTTCGCCGCCTCTCAAACTTGTCTCAAGTGGCGGCGTCACTTCATCCGCGAGATACAAGGTGATGTCCGCTTCGTGCAGCACCGTCCCCACCGAGCGCGCCGTCGTGTGCAGTTCGCGCCGATTGCCCGCGTCGTCCAGCGTCACCGTGATCGCGCGGATCACTTCCAGCGTGCGGGGCGCGGCGGTCAGCGGCTGATCGCTCATCGGGACGCCATCCACCAGCACGCGATCATAGGGACTGAGCGCGACTTTGGCCTCCGCGAGGATCGCCAGCGGCTGCACCAGATGCGTGCGGAAGCGCTTGGTCTGTCCATCCACTTGCAGCGCAATCGGGTCGGCCTTATCAATCGTCACCGTCATATTGGCCTGAATCGGCGCATCCAGTGACGGCGCGACCACATCTTCGGGATCGACTAGTACGCCCAGTTCGCTCAACATCCCTTCGACAGTATGCTGGCGCGTGCGCACCTGTTGGCTGACATCTTCAATGACAAGGGTGACGGGCACGGCGGTGAAGAAATACACCGCGCTGCCGATGATAGTGCCGAAAACGATGAGGAGGATGACGAGCAAAACGATAGGATTGATCGGCGGGCCGCTGCGACGCTGATACAAGGTATTGGGGTATTTACTGTAGTTAGTGGGTGGTGATGCGCCTATGGCGGGCCTCGTAGAGAACTACCGGATGTAGGCGGATGCACGAAAAAGGGTAAAGTAGGGCTGCCCCGTGGCACCTAGGGTGATGCCCTTAGTGCTGCTGCCGTTAAGCCCTGACACGGTTCGAGCGCCCTACCGCACAGGACCCTACTTTACTTGACCCGAATGTTAACAGATCGATTCCACGCTGTCAATTGAGAACCTCAGCGCACCAGCATTTCAAATAGCCCTCTAACATAAGACTGTGCCACGAACAAAACGCCCGCCATCACGCCCGCGCCGCCTAGCCACACCAGCACGGTGATCATGTGGTCGCTGTACCGTAGCATCGGCACCGCAGGCGTCGTGCTGTTTTGGACGATGCCGTTCATGAATAGCTGCTCACTGCGCATCGTCACATATAGTTGCACGAACCATCCCCACGCGAGGAACAACAGCAGCGCCGCCGGAATCACGAGGCTGTCCCAGCGCAGCCAATCGATCACCCGGAAGCAGATCACACCTAAGATACCCATCACGATAGGACTGATTACAACAACTTCCAACACAAGCCGATCCGTCAGCCACCGTCCGTGCGGATGCTCGGTCACGCGCATAAAGCCCGCATATTTCTTGCTGAACGCGTTTCGGAATGTTTCAAAACCCCATAGCACGAAAATGATCGGAGGCCACAGCCACCAGACCGCCGCTACGCCAATCGGCACGAGCAGCGCGGCGAGCGCCGTCATCAGCGTTAACCACAACCGACGGCGCATTCCAAGATCACGCATGAGCACCGAGCCGCCGATTATGCTCACGAGCACAGTCACGACGGTCATCACCGCCACCATCGGATAGTAATCGACATTCTGGTCGGTCAACCACACGCTGATCGCTGCCGCCGCGCCGACGGACAAGATCAAACTGACCACCGCCGCGCCACTCACAGCACGTGTATCGGGCATCGCATACGTCCACACGCGCATGAGCAGGTAATGATGAATCAGCGGCAGTGGCGGGAGCAGCAGCGCCATCAGAATGATCAGGCTAATCGCCGTCGGATCAGTGATCGTCAGTTTAATCGGTTTCAGCGCATCCATGCCGCTATTTTCCAGCGACCACGTAACGTGCTCCCAAGTCGGCTGCGCACCTTCGAAGTGCCCGACGAGCACGCCTTCCGTGCCCATCGCCGCGTAGATCACCCCATCCGCCGCGCTGTTACTGAGGTTGCCAGTTGGCAGCAGATATAGAAATTCGTAACCTGTATCGTCGGGATAGAAAAAGGTGTCGCGGAAAACACGATGCGGGAACGTCCACACGACGCGACCTTCGAGCCATATGGCTTGATCGCGGATGGTCAGCGGATACTCTTGCGGAATCTCGTCGGGGAACCTGAACTCCGAGCGCTGCCATGTCTTGCCGTAATCGTCGGTCTGATACACCAGCAGCGTTTGACCGATGGTTGGTTTCTGTTCGCCAGCCGGTGTATAGAAACTCAGCCATGCATACGCCCGCCCCGGCCTCGTCTTGTCCGCCATCACCGCCTTGATGAACGGCTTGGCTGGCCCGTACTCATCGCACCCCAACACCGCCAGCATCAGCATGAACACTGTCACTAACCACGGATGGCGCTTCAAGAATCGGGGCATGGGTCGCTTCTACTCGCTGAATGATATAAGCTTACTATAGTCCGATTCTTGATCCGCTTTCTCCAACGAAAGATTGACTTTATCCCGTTCCGACGACTGTTTTACGTTGGACAATAAAAAAGGGACAAGCATCTCGACTTATCCCTTTTCTTGCTACCAACCTTTTCGCGTTGGCTTACGCGTGAGCGGCTTCCGCCTGCGAGAATGCCAACGCCGTGCCGTCCTCGTTCACGTCCACATAAATCGTGTCCATCTCGTGTACCGTCCCGTTCAGGATGTACATCGCCAGCGGGTCTTGCAAATCGCGCTGGATGGCACGCTTCAACGGACGCGCCCCGAACACCGGATCGTAGCCATGCTCCGCGAGGTATTCCTTCGCCGCGTCGCTCAATATCAGCGTCAAGCGCCGATCCGCCAGCAGCTTATGCAGCCGCGTCAACTGGATGTCCACGATGTGCGTGATGTCTTCCCGCGTCAGGCTGTGGAACAGCACGATCTCATCGATACGGTTCAAGAACTCAGGCCGGAAGAGGTGATCCAGTTCTTGCAGCACCGCGTTCCGCACCTTCGCCTCATCCTGACCCGCCATCTGCTTGATCATACTGCTGCCCGCGTTGCTGGTCATGATGATCACGGTGTTTTTGAAATCCACCGTGCGGCCTTGGCTGTCCGTCAGCCGACCATCTTCCAGCACTTGCAGGAACACGTTGAAAACTTCGGTATGCGCCTTCTCGATCTCATCGAACAGCACCACCGCATACGGGCGACGCCGCACGGCTTCGGTCAACTGACCGCCTTCGTCATAGCCCACGTACCCCGGTGGCGCGCCGATCAGACGGCTGACTGTGTGCTTTTCCTGATACTCGCTCATGTCGATACGCACCATCGCGTCCTGATCATCAAACAAGTATTCCGCCAGCGCGCGCGCCAACTCGGTCTTACCAACGCCCGTCGGCCCAAGGAACAGGAAACTGCCCATCGGACGGTTAGGGTCTTGCAGACCAGCCCGCGCCCGCCGTACCGCGTTCGATACCGCGCGGATCGCGTCATCTTGTCCCACCACGCGGCTGTGCAGACGATCTTCCATGTGCAGCAGCTTTTCGATCTCGCCTTCCAGCAGCTTGCTCACGGGGATGCCCGTCCACTTGGCGACCACCGCCGCGATCTCATCGGCGTCCACTTCTTCCTTGAGCATCGCACCGTTGGTTTGCAGCTCGTTCAGCTTGGCTTCTTCGGCCTTCAACTTATTTTCCAGCTCAGGAATCTCACCGTACCGCAGCCGTGCCGCCGTTTCCATTTCGTAGCGGCGTTCGGCCTGTTCCAGCTTGACGCGGGCATCATCCAGTTTGGCCTTCACATCGCGGATCGAGGCAATCGCGCCCTTTTCCGTCTGCCAGCGCGCCTGTAAGCCGCTCGACTGCTCACGCAGATCAGCGAGTTCCTGCTCAATCCTCGCCAGACGTTCGCGGGAGGCGGCGTCACGCTCTTTCTTCAATGCCTCGCGCTCAATCTCAAGCTGCATGATCTGCCGATCCACCAGCTCTACGGGTGCGGGCTTGCTGTCGATCTCCATGCGCAACCGCGACGCCGCCTCATCGATCAGGTCGATGGCCTTGTCCGGCAACTGCCGATCAGGGATATACCGATGCGAGAGTGTCGCCGCCGCAATCACCGCGCTGTCCTGAATGCGCACGCCGTGATGCACTTCGTAGCGCTCCTTCAGGCCACGCAAAATGCTGATCGTGTCCTCGACGCTCGGCTCGTCCACGAATACGGGCTGGAAACGCCGTTCAAGCGCCGCGTCCTTCTCGATGTACTTGCGGTATTCGTCCAGCGTCGTCGCGCCGATGGCGTGCAGTTCACCGCGTGCCAGCATCGGCTTGAGCATGTTGCTGGCGTCCATCGCGCCTTCCGCTGCGCCCGCGCCGACCACCGTATGCAGCTCGTCAAGGAACATGATGATGTCGCCCTGTGCCTCGGTCACTTCCTTCAGCACGGCCTTCAAGCGCTCCTCAAACTCACCACGATACTTAGCGCCAGCCACCAGCGCGCCCATATCCAGCGCGAAAATCTGCTTATTCTTCAAGCCTTCTGGCACATCGCCATTGACGATCCGCTGGCTTAAGCCTTCCACGATGGCGGTCTTACCAACGCCCGCTTCACCGATCAGCACCGGATTATTCTTGGTGCGGCGGCTCAACACCTGAATCACGCGGCGGATTTCCTCATCGCGCCCGATCACCGGATCGAGCTTGCCTTGCCGCGCGACGGCGGTCAGGTCGCGCCCGTACTTTTGCAGCGCCTGATACGTGCTCTCCGGATCTTGCGAGGTCACCCGCTGGCTGCCACGCACACTGATCAGCGCCTTCAACACGGAATCGTAATCGACGCCGTTGCGCCCTAGCAGATCGCCCATGCCCTTGTCCGCCGCCAGCGCCAATAGGATGTGCTCCGTGCTAACGTAGTCATCCTTCATCTTGTTGGCTTCTTTTTCGGCGCGGTTAAGCACGTCCGTCGCCGCGCGGCTCAAGCCCAATTGCGAGTTGCTGCCATGCACTTGCGGCTTATCGCGTAAAATCTGCTCGACGGTGTTCGTCAACGCGGCGGGGCGTGCCCCGATCTTGGCGATCACTTCCGGCACGATGCCTTCATTTTGCTTCAACAGCGCCAGTAAAATATGCGCTGGCTCAATTTCTGTGTGGTTAAATTCCTGCGCGGTGGTTTGTGCCGCGTACACGGCTTCGCGCGCTTTATTCGTGAAGTTATTCAGGTTCATACAATAAACACACCTTCCCCTATCATGATTATGAAAAGTGTAGTCGCCTAGCGTATGAATCACATATGCAAACCATCAGAACGACATAAACATCTGCTGCCAGCCGTGTAACGTGCCAATTTTTACGTCACTTCTTTAACGTATATTCGCATCTGTCGTTCCTGCATAGAACTTATTTACAAAATCACAACAAATTATATACAATGTTCGCTTGACAAACGCTCCTTAGTTCTGATATACTATAAATCCTGCTGAGAAGACATATCAGCGGGTCTTCGTATTTCGCGGGCGCGTACCCATTTCCACCCAATGGGCAGCCGCCTCTCACCCATCAGTCCCAATTTATCCCCGTCGAGGTCACGATGTGGCATGTGGCTCGTCAAGCGTCCGTTCCACAGCCGGAACGCACCGCTTCCCTCTCGAACAACGGCTGTCAACAATTCCAGTTATCAACCCGATGGAGAAATCTACAACCACGATCCGTGCGTAATGGGATCATTTTAGGGATCATTGATTCTGAGATTCGCGATAACCACGCCCTGCACGCCGACACACGGGATCATTTGCCACTCACCCGCCGACCAGCCACCGACTGCTCTTACTTAGCACTCAGCACTGAGCGCCTAGCACTATCTTCCGTCTTCTACTCAGCACTAAGGACTCAGCACTTAGCACTATCTCTTCGTCAGTCGCCACGCCAAGCCGCTCGCCCGCTGCGCCACCGCATCATTGCCGACGGCTTTCTCAATTGCCCACCGAGTGCCGATCAACACCACCAGTTTCTTGGCGCGGGTCACCCCCGTATACAACAGGTTGCGCTGCAACATCAGCCAGTGCTGCGAGACGACGGGCATCACTACGCACGGATACTCGGAGCCTTGGCTGCGGTGAACGCTGACGGCGTAGGCGTGCAGCAGCTCGTCCAGCTCAGTCCATTCGTACTCCACGAACCGCCCGTCGATCACGATCTGCATGGTCTGCTCGGTGAAGTCGATGGCGTGGATGCGCCCGATGTCGCCGTTGTATACGTCCTTGTCGTAGTTGTTCCGCGTCTGCATCACCTTGTCACCGACGCGGAAGGTGCGCCCGCCGATCTGCTTCTCAGCGGCGCGCCCCGGCGGATTCAACGTCGCCTGCAAGCGCTCGTTCAGCGTGTCGATCCCGATCGTGCCGCGCTTCATCGGCGCGAGGACTTGAATATCGTCCATCGGGTTCAGGCCGAAGCGCTTGGGGATACGGTTTTGCACCACGTCTACCAGCAGATCAACCGCCGCGTCGGGTTCACGCTCGGCAAACAGGAAGAAGTCACTGCCGTTGTTGGTCAGGTCGGGCATCTCGCCGCGATTGATATGATGCGCGTTGGTGATGATCAGACTGCCGCCCTGCTGCCGGAAGATCGTGTTCAGGCGGGTGACGTGCGCGGCTTGGCTGCGGATCAGGTCGCGCAGCACGTCGCCCGCGCCCACGCTCGGCAACTGGTCAACGTCGCCCACCAGCAGCAGATGAGTCTCCGGCGAAATCGCCCGCAGCACCGAGTAAAACAGCACCAAGTCGAGCATCGAGGCTTCGTCCACCACCAGAATATCGACATCCAGCGGGTTATTCTCATTGAACATGAACCCTTCGGGCGGCTTGTAACCGAGCAAGCGATGCAGCGTCTTGGCGGCGCGGTTGGTGGCCTCGCTCAGACGCTTGGCGGCGCGTCCCGTCGGGCTGGCGAGGGCGTAGCGCGCTTCGATGCTCTCCAAGGCGCGGATCACGGCGCGCAGCGTGGTCGTCTTGCCAGTGCCGGGGCCGCCAGTCAGCACGCTGATCTTGTGCGTCAGCGCGGCTTGCACGGCCTCTTGCTGCTGCGCGGTCAGCTCGATTTTGTCTTCACGCCGCAACCGCTCGAAGAAGGCCGACCATTCGATAGTGCGCGCCCGCCGCAGCCGTGTCGTCGCCAAGCCTGTCATGCCGAGGATGCGCGTAGCGACGCCTTTCTCGCTGTAATACATGGCGGGGATGTAAATGGCCTCGGTGGCTTGCCCGTCCTCGGCGGGGATCGTCTCGATCTGGATTTCGCGGTTGCTGAACAAGCGCTCGATGGCGACTTCGCACACGTCCGACGTCAAGCCGAGCATCTCCGCCGCCGCCGTGACGATCTGCTCCCGTGTGCCGTACACGTTGCCGTCGTCGGTCAGCTCGTTCAGCGCGAAGATCACGCCCGCCGCGATGCGCTCCGGCGAATCAGACGGCAAGCCCAGATTCTGCGCGATCTTGTCGGCGGTCTTGAACCCGATTCCGTGAATCTCTCGCGCCAATCTGTACGGATCGCGCTGCACCACATTGATCGAGTCATCACCGTACGCCTTGAAGATTTTGACCGCAATGGCGGTGCTGACGGCGTGGCTTTGCAAGAACAGCATGATTTCCTTGATCTGCTTCTGCTCCTGCCAGCCTTGCATGATCCACTCGGCGCGTTTGCCACCGATGCCGGGGATGTCCCGCAGCCGATCCGGTCGCTGGTCGAGCATGTCCAGCGTGTCCATCCCGAAGTGATCCACGATGCGCTTGGCGGTGACAGGGCCAACGCCTTTGATCATGCCGCTGCCGAGGTAGCGCTTCAAGCCTTCGATGGTGGCGGGCAGCATCTGGTCAACTTTGGCGGCTTGGAACTGCTTACCATGTTCCTTGTGGTTCACCCACTGCCCCGTGAAGCGCACCGACTCGCCCGGTTGCAGCTCTGGCAGGTTGCCGACCACCGCGACAGTGCCATCGCGCGCGGCGATCCCGTAGCGCGGCTTATTCGGCTTGATCTTGAGCACCGAATAACCCGTCTCTTGGTTGTAATAGGTGATGCGCTCGATCACGCCTTCGAGCGTTTCCGGCGCTTGGGAGAACTGAGGTAACATAGCATTGATTTTACCGCGCTCAGGCACGCTGGTCTAGGGGAAAGCCGAATGGATGTTTCATTTATGCTCGTGGCGGATTACGCGAACAGCACCGTGGACGGCAAGCTGTATATTATGGGCGTGTTCAGCCGCATCAGCGCCTCGCAGTTTCCGGTGGTACATCCGGAGATGTTCGTCGTGGTGCAACTCCGCGCCAGCCGTCACGAATATAACCGCCGCTTCAAGCTGGAGATCAAGCTGCTGGATGAAGACGCCGCGCAGATCGTCGGCCTGAACATCAACGCACAGGTGCCGCAGGGCGAACGCGGTCAAGTCGTGACTATGAATCATATCATCCGCATGAACAGCGTCCAGTTCCCGCGCCCCGGTGACTACGAATTCTCGCTGCTGATCGATGATGATCTGAAGGGCATCGTGCCGCTCCAGCTCACCGCCAACGTCCCCGCGCCGCGTCAGGAGAACTAACCGCGCTACCGATCCCAGAAGCCCAGATGGACGTAGCGGGCCTCTTCTTCCAACAGCGGGCCGATCACTTCAATCGGGCGGTTGCCTCTGGCGAAGACCTCACGGCACGACAGCGACAAATAAGTCTGTGTAGGCAAGTGCTGGACGATCTGGTTGAGGCTGCGCTGGCTGAAGGCGAATACCACGCGCCCGATCCCGCTCCAATAGATCGCGCCGGAGCACATCGGGCACGGCTCGGTGCTGGCATACAGCGTACAGCCCGCCAAGGAGGCCGCGTCGAACTTCGCCGCCGCCAACGTCGCCACTTTGATCTCTGGATGTCCCGCGAGGTCGTGTCCGGTGACCACCGTGTTCTCAGCTTCCAACACAATGTCACCCGCCGCGTTGGTGACTATCGAGCCGAAGGGATGATTGCCGTGCTGGCGTGCTAATTCCGCCAGTTGAATGGCGCGGCGCAGTGCTAGTTCATGTGGATCAGCCATCGCATTCCCCGATTCGCGCTTTGATGTAGACTAGCGAATAGCCGTTAATGATCAACGGTCTTGGCAGGTTCGTCAACTAGTATCTCTTTAGCAAGGAACTGGCCTATGTTTTCTATATACCGTTTCCTGAAGATTGGACTTATCCTGATCTGTTTGCTCCTGACTAACGGGCTGCCGCAGCCGAGCGCCGCGCAAGGATTAGCAGCGGATGGCCCATGGCTCGTGTATCTGAGCAGCAGCGCGAACAACCCGAACGTCACCGATCAGGTGATCGCCATCAACGCGGATGGCACAGGCAGCACGGTGCTGGCGGAAGGGCGTTCCTTCGCTCAATTATCCGCCAGCAAAGCGGGCTATGTCGCTTTTCTCGGCTCCGATATTCCCGCCAACGGTGCCTTCTATCAACATCTCACACTGTATGTAATGCAACTGCCAAGCGGGAAGATGATCAAGGAACTTCCGCTGACCAACGCAAAGACCGCCGTTGATCCCAAGGCCGAAGCGGGCACCGATTTTCCTAGCTATTCGATCACCGATGTGTCGAGCACGACCATCGATAATGTGAAAATCGCCAGCATGTCATGGTCGCCGGACGGTAAGACGCTGGCGTATATGGGCGCGGAACTCGGCACTTCCGTCGATCTTTACACTTACCGGCCCGAAACGGATACGAAGCAACGCTTGAGCGATGCCAATTCACAAGCTGTCCGCCCTGTCTGGTCGCCGGAAGGCAAATACATCGTCCATCTGGCAATATCGGGGCTTGGCACAGGCGCGGGCTACGGAGTTGGCGGGATGTGGTCGGCCTATGCCGATAACAGCCGCAAGGTGCTGTTCACGTATAATCGCCCTCAATTCAATGGCGTGCAAAGCGGCGATGAGCTAATCATCGGTTGGCGCAACAAGGTGACATTCTGGGTAGTCACGTGGACGCCCGCGACGGAACTCGCTTACTTACGCTCGGTCAATCTCGGCATGGGCGACACGACCATGATCTGGGATGAAAGCCTGAGAAGCGCCGCTGCCGATTTGCAATCTGGCACGGTACTCATCTCGAAGAATGCGGGATACGGTACTGAGGACGACAAATCCTTACCCGGTCTGCATCTGTACACCTCCGATGGCAAGATCAGCCAGCTCTCCACGGAGGATAAATTCAGAGAGGTTGTGTGGGCACCTGCCAGCGGTCACTACTACGTGGAAATGCCGAAGACCGAGCACATTCTAGCCGTCACACCGGATGGGCAAATGACAGAACTCGCGATCCCTGCCTTGCCGCAAGTTCTTAAGGTTGGCGGTGCGACGAGGCTGGCGTGGGCAAAGGGGACAACGTTGAATATCAGCGATGATGCAGGGGTTGCTGTTCAGTCAATTGCCGAACAGGTGCGAGAGTTCGTGGTAGTTTGTCCGGCGTGCTGACGTGCAAACAAAAGCGGTGATCGTCCGAGATAGACGGTCACCACTTGTCAACGACACGCGCGGACGATGATGCTGGGTTTACAGTGAGGCGCGCTTGCTGATGATGCCCGTCGCGCCGCTCGGATGCACGCCCGCCTCGTCTACGATCTGCATGGTGCCATCGGTTTCGTAGCAGCGTACTGAGAAGGTGTGGGTGCCTTCCTGATAAGGCCAGTCATAGCGCCACAAGACCCACGCTTTTTCCGACAGGGGCTTGCGTAACTGCGCTTCGTTCCATGTGCCGCCATCGACACTGACTTCGACCTTAGAGATGCCGCGCGTACCTGCCCATGCGATCCCGCCGACGGGCACGAGCTTCTTATCGCCGTCAGTGATGATGTCTTTGGTGGCTACCGTATCGATCACCGAAGTCGCCCGAACCAAGGCTTCCTTATCCCAACCGCGATCTACCCAGAAACCGGGTTCCCAGTCCCCGACGAATTCCATCGAGGTGATCCACTTGGGCTGCTTCATACCGTAGCGGTTCGGGATGTGGATGCGCAGCGGGAAGCCATGAATCTGGGTGAGCGGCTGATCGTCCCATTCGTAAGCCAACATCACTTTGGGATCGTTATTGATGACATCCAGCGCCACCGTCTCATAGAAGCCATCCGCCGCCGAAATCTTGAGATAACGCGCACCGGGGGCGGGCTTCGCCGTCTTGAGCAGGTCTTGCATACTGATGCCTGTCCACTTGGTGGTGCTGATCAGGTCGCCACCGAGCGGGTTGGAGATGCACGACATGGTAATGTACTGGCTCTGCTTCTCATAGTTGTTGCGGATGTCAGCTAACTTCAACTTCAACGGCGTTTCGACCATGCCGCTGATCTCAAGTTCGTAATCTGCTTCGGCAATCGCTGGTCCACTGTCCGAGTTGATGTCGATGCGGTAATGCCGATCAAGAGGCGTGTATTCTAGACGCGTACCGGGAGCGGGCTTGGTCAAATTTGCCTCATCTGAACGCATGAAGGTGGCGTTGCTTGGGTCGTTATCCACTATTTCCGCCAATTCGGAGGCGGCACGGCTGGCATTCAGCCATGCGCTCAGACCAGCACCCGCTACGGTGATCACGGCAGCGGTTCCACCCAACTGGATCAAGAATTGACGGCGATTGAGCACGGCAACACTAGCAGCAGTAGGAATGTTGGACGCGGCAACGGGGGCTTCCGTGCGCATCATTGGCGGCACGTAATCCAATTTGCCCGGATCGACGGCCTCGGCTGCGACTGGCGACAGCGGTTCTGCCAAGCGCGAATATACGATGCCATGTATCTCGCCCCACATGAAGAAGACGACCGCTAAGAAGATAGCGACGACCACAGATGGCAGCGGCGATGACGTGTCATAGGCCAGCACGATCAGGATGATGGGCAGCGCCGCCAGCAAGCCAAACACGCGACCGACCATCTGACTGTCACGGTAAACGGTCTCGGCGCGTTTGACGAAGCGCGGCACAATCGCGAAGTAAATCACACTCAAGAGGATGCCGCCGACTGCCATCATGCCGATTGCCATGATTCTTTCGGCTAGTTTTGCCGTCGTATCCGTCGGACCAAGGTTTAGCCCGCGCACGATACCCACGATGCTGTCGATCCCGAAGGTGATAACGGGGCCGGGGAGCAGCCGCGAGGCAAAATTAAACAGACTATACGGCGGGAAAGGCGTCCCGACCAGCGTGTTAGCGAGGAACAAGATCGCTAACAGCGGCGCAATCAGCAATAAACCGACGAGGATACTCATCAAAATAGATATACGTTTCATGCCAGCCTCACTGCCACTATGGGTTCAACTTTGTCGATCATGACGGAAATTGCTTACGGAATACTTACGACCTTGCGTTGGGACTCTACAGATTTTAATTTGTCTTGCCCAAGATGCGTAATGTTACAGCTTGAACAAACAGCCGTATACTCTGCATAGGGAGACGAGGGATGAACTTACGGATGCTAGGCCACGTGTTGATAGCATGGACGGTATGTGTCGCTGCGATACTGGTGGTGCGGGTCGCATCTGCATGGCAACATTCGCCGCTGCAAGCCTTGTTCAGCAACCCTGATGGGTCGTTATGCCAAATGCCCTGTATGTTGGGTGTGCAAACGGGAACCTCCACGCCCGATACGGTGCTGGCTGTACTGCACGCGCATCCGTTGATCTTGCAAGTGCAAGCCAAACAATCCGAGCGTCCTCACGAACAGTTCATCTCGATCCGCGAGATGGGGATTTCCGCCTACGTTCGGATCACTGATGATCGGGTGCATACGCTCAGTTTCAATTCATTTGCGCGCGTGACGGATATACCGTTGGCAGAACGCGGAATCGGAAAAGCCATCATCGCCGCGACGTTGGGGGATGCGCTGCTGCTGTGGGGGCCACCGACTAGCATCGAGATCGTGCGCGATCTGGTATCGCTCAAGATGTACATTTCGCTGTGCTATCAGCAGAAACACTTTTGCATCGGCTTTATGGGGCCACGCTCACTGCGCGTTTCGCTGAACCTGCCGCTCTACTCGTTTTACGCTACCGATCCGGAGCAGATGGAGACCTTGCTGCGCAACTTGCAGGCCAAACGCTCGGTATACCCGTGGGTCGGGGCGACGCTGATAGAAAATTATTGGCGGCGCTACCGACGCGCCCCTTTCGTGTGGCCCACCGAGACCGCCAATCGCCAGTAGCCGCCGATTCCGCGCTTATTTCGATTGACTGCTGGCGCGGCGTGCGGTTGGCGTCTCGGTGGACTGAGAGGCATCTTCTTCACCGAGATCATCTAAGGCTGCGGTGTAATCTTTTTCCTTGCGCCCGTAGTCGTAGACATCGCCCATCGCGCTGACCATATCGTTCAGCGAGGCGATTTCGTCGCGGATTTCCTCACGTAGCCGCTGCGCTCTGCCGCTGTCGAGTTCGCGAGAGTTGAGCAACTGCATCTGGGCGAACACGGTACTGAGCTGCGCAACGGTGTTATCCATCTTGATCTCGGTGCGCTTGGCGTTGTTCTCAATCGTGCGCAGACTGGCGACGAGCCGTTCCCGCGTTTCGATGGCATCTTGAATCTCACTGCGCACAGCGGCATCAGTTTCGATCTTGAGGCGGCGCTTGAGGTTCTCCAGATCGGTGGGAACGGTGCGGCGATCACGGTTAATGATCTCGTTGGCTTCAAACATGTCGATGCTCTTGGCGAGCTGATAAATCTGCCCGATCCAGTCGTTGATTTCCTGCGAGGTCTGGCTCAGACCTTCACGCATCGCCCCTGCTTGCTTGGCGACAAAAGCATCAATGTTGGTCTTATATTCGAGCGCTTTCCGCAACTGCTGACGCGCGTGCAGATTGCGGATGTCGTTGGGATCGTACTTTTCTTGCAGCATCCGCGCGACGGCTTGCTGCGCGGCGACGGGATCGGTCAGGGTTGACCACAGATAGGCACCTTCCGCCAGCACACCGAAAACCAGCCACATCCAACTTTGCCAGAAGGCGAACGGGAGCACATTGAGGGCAAACATCACCATCACAAAGCCGATGATGACCGCGCTAGGCCAAGAAAAGAAGGCTTCTCGCAGCATTGCGCCAAGTGCGCGTTGATCCGTTTCGTCGCGTAGTTTCGTACTCATAAGCTAGAACCTTCTCTCCATTCAGCCCAAGGCGACTGCCCACACGAGCATCACGCCATAACTAGCCAGCCCGATCAATGCACAAGTGCAATGTGCTCGCGTACCTGCTTTAAAGCGCGGCAAGATCGCCATACTCACCGCGATGGGAAGCGCAGCAACCAGCCACGCTGTACCCCACATCATCACGACCAAGACAATAAGTGTGACCCACACCGCCGCAAATAGCGCATGATGTGCCCAACGGAAGGGCCGCGTATTCACCAAGCCGAGCTGCGCAGCCGTGCCAAGCGAGGCTGTCACGATATAGGTTGTCAGACCAATTAGCAACCAAATCATTATCTGACGGTGTAATCAATCAATAGTGTTCATTCTATCTCAGAGTTGGCTGAGAAGAACATAGGAAACCCAATAAAAAGCGGCAACTCGTTCGTTGCCGCCCCTATTCCCCTAAAATTGAGTGCTCACCCGTTAGGAGGATGCTTCGGAGGTCGTCGTGCTAGACGCGGCGGCAGATGGGGCGGACGCTGCGCCCAAGCCGAGCCGCTTCTTGCGCTCCTCAAGCTGCTGGTCGATGGCACTGGTTTCCAACACGTCGTCCATCTGGTCGGACAGGCGCTGTGAGGACATTTCCAACTGCGCATCTTCGCGATCCAACCGGGCACGGATGGCATCCGCCAGATTGCGCACATCTTCGTCGCCCACGCCCGCAATGTCGTTGAGGCTCTTGATGGCCTTGGTGGTGGTGGCCTTGGCCTCCGCCAGCTTCATCAGTTCCTTCAGGTGCTCACGTTCCTGCTTGATGGTGACCAGCTTGGCTTCCAGTTTGACCTTGGAATTGAGCATCTTCTGGTATTCGTTTTGCTGCGACTGCCACTGCTCATAATACTCCTGCGCGAGGTTCTGCTTGGAGTTGAGGTCGGCTTGCGCGGCGGCGGCGAGATCGCTCTTACCACGCGTCAGCAGGGTATCGATGTCGCGATCTAGCTTTTCCACAGCGGCGGAGATTTCGTCGTACTTGCGCTTGAGTGTCTTGACGCTGCCGCCTACCGTGACGGTGGCATCTTCAAGATTTTCGAGGTCGCGCGCCGCACGCCGAATATATTCATCCATCACCGCGACGGAGTTGGTCTGGAGCGCCTGATCAACCATCGCGTGGAGATTGGCTGAGATGAGCGTTTGGATCTTATCAAGAATCGATTGAGCCATGAGGGACAATCCTTTCAACGTCGGATTCTGTTTCCAAGTCTATGCGTACCTACTTTACCATAATTTGGGGGAGGACGCCGCATTAGAGACTAGTACGCGAAGGTGCCAGAGAAAGTTGCTGACCAAATTTCGACGCACACTGGCGACTCGTTTAGGTGGGCGCTGATCGAACGGGTTATTTCGCGGCAAGGCAAACAATTGTAGAGTCATGATCAGTAAGCGTAACGGGTCACGTTGAGCGATGGGATACGGATGATGAGCAGCCAAGTAAGCAGCGACGAAGAACTCTTAGATGCATATTCGCGGGCAGTGATCAAGGTCGTCGAGCAGAACAGCCCCGCCGTAGTCAACATCCGCATCACACAGAAAATGCAAGGGCGGACGGGCGGCGAGGGCGCGGGTTCGGGCGCGATTATCGCCCCAGATGGCTATGTGCTGACGAATAACCACGTGGTCGAAGACGCCAGCGAAATCGAAGTCGGGCTGGAAGACGGCACGCAACTCAAAGCGCAGTTGGTCGGGCGTGATCCGGCTACCGATCTTGCCGTCGTGCGGGTAGGTGCCAGCGGTCTGCCGACGGTGACGTTGGGCGATTCGGCTAAACTGCGAGTCGGGCAGCTCGTGATCGCCATCGGAAACCCGCTCGGCTTTGGCAGCACCGTGTCATCGGGCATCGTATCAGCGGTTGGTCGGGCTTTGCGCGGCGGCGCTGGACGCCTGATCGAGAACATCATCCAAACCGATGTATCGCTGAATCCCGGTAATTCTGGCGGCCCGCTGCTGGATAGTCACGGGCGCGTGGTGGGCATCAACACGGCGATCATCCAGATGGCGCAGGGAATCGGGTTCGCGGTACCGATCAACACGGCACAATGGGTGATCAGCGAACTGCTGACGCGCGGCAAGGTGCGCCGTGCGTATATCGGGATCAGCGGGCAAGCACGTCCGTTGAGCCGCCGCACGCAGCGGTTCTTCAGTCTGGCGAACGAGTCTACCGTCGAGGTGGTCGCTGTGGCGGAACGCGGGCCAGCCGAGCGGGCGGGCGTCCGTGAGCATGATTTGATTGTGGCGCTCAACGGTCAGGCAATCGCGACGGTAGATGATATGCACCGCTATTTGACGGGAGAAGCTGCTGGAAAACGCATGGTCATCAGCATATTGCGCAGCAGTCAGCGGCTCGAAGTCGCGCTGATCCCCGCCGAGATGTGACCGAGAAAAGCATCCTCTCCTTTTGATCGGGAGAGGATGCTGACTAGTAAAGGCTACTTGGCGACTAGATCGTGTGAGGTGGTGACGGTTGGCACACTCTGCGCCTGTGCTTTGATGTGGTCGGCAAGACGACAGGCCAAAGCCACGACGGTCAGCGTCGGGTTGGCATAGCCGCCGGTTGGGAAGACCGAACTGCTGGCAAGGTACAGATTGTTCATTGAATGCACCTTGAGGTTGGCATCGACCACACCGTACTTGGGATCGTCGCTCATGCGGGTGCTGCCGATAGGATGCACAGAACTCGGACTGGTGAAGAGTTCCTGTGTGAATTGCAGCGTGCCCAAGCCAGACTTGGTGAATTCGTTGCGCATGACCTCACGCGAGCGCACCACATTGTCTTTATCGAGCGATGAGAATTTCCAGTGAATCTCGACTTTGGGCTGCCCGTTGGGATCAAGCTGGTTGCCGAGCGTGATGTAGTTGCTCGGATCGGGCGCTTGCTCGACCAAACTAAACAGCTCGAACATCGTAAATAGTTCGCTCTTGTTCTTCAGCGGTGCCCAACCACCCTTAGAAAGGTACGGATAGGGCGCTTTCCCTTGCAACCACCACAACCCGATCTGGGCGAGATGTGGCGCACCCTTGAGCATCGTCGTCATATGGTAGACGAGATTGCCGGGGCGCTGACGATGGACAACCGCCAACGCGACATTGAAGAAGGATTGGAAGGCTTCACTCATGAAGTGGTCGCGGCGCGGGAACAACACAAAACACATGTTCATCAGATGGTCGCGGCGCATGGCCTGTTCGGTGAAGACGAGTTTCGCCATCACGCCGTAATTCTTCATGGGGCGCAGGTCATAAAGGTCGGTTTGATTAAATAGATTTCGATCTGAGGGCGTGAAGACGTTCAGATAGGCTTGCGGATGATCCATGAAGTAGCGACCAAGTACATCATTCTGGTTGCCGATGCCGTTGGCGTGTTTGGCGCGTGAGAGCAGCAGCAGGCGCGTGATCTCGATGCAGCCCATCGCCAAGATGACCTGTTTGGCTTTGATGAAGAACTGCTGGCGATCCGGATTGACGGCGCGCAGTCCGGTCACGTTGGTGCCGCCCTCGTCCGTCTCGATCTCCAGCACTGTCCCGTTAACGACAGCGGTGATGTTGGCGGCGTGCTCGGTGACATCGGCGTACTGTTTCGTCCAGACATCTTTGGGGCCGAACTGGAACATGGTAGTGGTCATGTCGCCGCCCGTAAATGACAGCGGTTTCAGGCTGGTACCTTCTTCCCATGCTTTGGTTTCATATTCATAGGGGCCGAGACCAGTGTGCTTCTGGGCGCGGGCATAGTACGGTTCGAGCGTGGCGCGGCTAATGGGCCAACCGCTGTTTGGCAACCATTCGCGCTTTTCAAAGTCAATCGGATCGAGAGGCGCGTAACGTGCCCCGTACAACCCTGAGCCAATATCGACCAACCAACGATTGGCAGTACCACCGACCTGACGGTGACGTCCCCAACGCGGATTCGGGTAGGGATCACCAACGCTCGTGCCTTCGTTGAGCTTTTTGAGACTGCGCTTGGCTTTGAAGCCACCACTCTCGATGATGAGCACCTTCAAAGGTTGATCCTTGAATTCGCGGGCAAGCGTGAGACCAGCAGGGCCAGCCCCTACGATGCAAATGTCCGCTTCGAGCGTACTACCGGGCGCGAGTTGTCTAGCATCAATTATCATTACCGTTCCTCCATTGCCATACTATCCGAACGTTATGCATTGGCTGTGTCTACTCCACCCGATAAACCGTGTGCGCTGTTGGCGAAAACAGCGTCCCTCACACGGCTGGCGCATGATTCTCCACGAGCCTACATCCTACGGAATTTAAAGCCATTTTCAGCGTGCGGTTCATCACGACTCATAGAGATAAATGTCACGACTCGCGGTTGTTCGTGGTGCGGACATTGGCTAGACTGGAAGCAGTGTGATTCAAGTTAACCAGTCGTCATGTTGAGATAGGAGACTGGTGTTAATCGCGATCATTATTGATCACCAACGCGCAAAATTCTGGCGAGAAAGCAGTTTTTGTAGAACGTGTGCTCGTCGTGGCAATGATCTGAATATGATCGAATCGATCATTGAATGATCTGTTGAGCGTGGGAATCAGATCATTTGAGTTGGTTCAGGAAGGGTCAAATGATCTGAAAATGATCTGATTTGGCTGCTTAATTCAGATCATTTCTGCTACGAATCGAGCAAGAATCCTGATTCAGATCATTGGCGGGACGCAAGTGATATTTGGGCAAGCGCAACCCACCGATTTGAACTAGCACGCAAAATTATACACGAACATTTGAATCGAGTCAAGACACAGTTTTTCACCGGGCAAAGTCTGATCGCCGTAGAGCGATGTGTATCGCGAAGGAGAAGTATGCCGAGACTAAGCCGTATCAATCATGTGGCTATCGTGGTGGACGATGTGGACAGTGCGTTGAGTTTGTGGCGCGATGCGTTAGGGCTGCCGCTGCAAAAACGCGAACGGAATGATGGGGAAGCTGTTGAGATCGCGTTCATGCCGATCGGTGAGAGCGAGATCGAGTTGATCGCGCCGACGACGGCTGACAGCGGGGTGGCGAAATACCTCGCCAAACGCGGGATGGGGATGCATCACGTGTGCCTAGAGGTCGATGACATCGGGGCGATGATGGAGCAACTCCGCAGCAAGGGAATCGAATTGATCAACGATGTGCCGAAAATTAATGAGCACGGCACCAAGTATTGTTTCATCCACCCCAAAAGCGCATTCGGGGTGATGATCGAGTTGTACGAGGTACCGCGCCCCTAGGGCAAGCTGGCTCTGGTCATCATCCGCACCAGAGCCGGGACTAGCGACCTTGATTGGCTGCGACGGTTACTGGTTGTTGAGCGTCCCTAGATTGGAACTGAGATCAAGGGGAACGGACAGCGGATCGTAGTTCGGGACATGGCGTTGGTAGGCTTCGTTCATCAGCGGCGACGTAATAATGAGGTCTGCCGAGGCGCGATTGCAAGCGACGGGCACATTCCAGACGACCGCGATCCGCAGCAGCGCCCGTACATCCGAGTCGTGTGGCTGTGACTCCAGCGGATCCCAGAAAAAGATGAGGAAATCCAATTCCCCTTCGGTGATCTTAGCGCCGATCTGTTGATCACCACCGAGTGGGCCACTGCGCAGTTTGGTGATCTGCAAGCTCAATTCTTGTTCCAACATGGTACCCGTCGTCGCCGTCGAACAGAGGTCATGTTGCGCGAGTAGTTCGCGATTGAACCGCGCCCATGTCAGCAAATCTTGCTTCTTGTTGGTATGCGCAACTAAGGCGATGCGCTTGGATGTCAACATATTGTGTACTCCTGACTACTGCTCATCGGTGGGTGCGTTCTTGCAACGCTGCAATACTTTCCACACCAGATGACAGCATTTCTTCATTTGACCTCCGATAGCCCAGAGCGTGATGCCGCTGGAATCGGCTGCCACGTGCCTACTTTTGCATAAACCCGTGTGGCTGTCTTCGTACAATTTGCCGAACCGCACATACATCACTCATTTAGGCGCATTAATGGCTAACCCCGACTAGAGAAAAATAGGTCGGTTGGACTAGTGGCTAAAGGGAAGGCAGAGGGATGAATTTATCCTAACCAAGCACTAAGATGAGCATACATGATAGCGCTCGACGTTGAGCGGTAGGCTGCGTACAGCGTACAGATTGCCGTACAATCTACGGGACTGACTATAAAGCCGAGGCGAGGAAGCTGCATTTACGGCGAAGTTGGTGTCTCCATCCATGCTTTATTCATCTCACTCAGGGAGTATTCCATGCGAAGAAACGTTATCCATATTGGCTTAGTAGGATTCCTCGTAATCCTCATCGGGTTGGTCACTCCTCAAGCGTTGGCTGCACCACGACCACAAGCTACGCAACCCATCAATATTGGCATCATCGGCTCGTTCGATGGCGCGACTGCTCAAGGAGTCACGCTGGCTATCCGGCGATTTAGCGCACAGGGGCCAGTCACAACGCCGGATGGCATCACGCATACACTGTCAGTAGTCACCGCCGAGGCGACCACACCGGATGAAGTCGCAACCGCCATTACTCAACTGAAGACCAACAACGTGGTGGCGATCTTTGGCCCCGACGATGATCAATTGGTGATTGACAGTCTCAGCGCATTACAAGGGGCAGGCGTACCTATTTTCACCAGCGCGACTTCGACCGCTCTTCAAAGTGACGGTTTGTTGTTCCGCACACGCGCTGCCGATACATGGCGCATGTCGGCGTTGGTCGATTATCTGTTGACCGATCTGGGGCGCAAGAAAGTTGCCGTCTTCCAAGGCAGCGAGGCTGACACCAACGCCGTCACTGTTTTGAACGCCGAATTGACCAAACGCGGGGTTGAGCCACTGCTGCCTATTGTTGGCTCCGCGACAACCAGCGAGGACGCTTCCCGTCAGCTCATCGAAAGCGAAGCTGACGCTATCGTGGCGCTGGGCACGATCCCAGTCACGATTGATATTTACCGCAATGTGATGGCGTCGGGCTTCCAAGGGACATTCGCGACACCGAATGCTATTTCGCGCAGTTTCATCGAGCGATTGCCACAGAGTTTGAGAGGCAATATTTACGGCGTCACGAACTGGTCATATTCCGTCGAAAAAGTGGATACTGCCGATTTTTTCCGTGACTACGTGGCGCTGTTCGGGACGATCCCGACGCCGCTGAGTGCTAGTGCTTATGATTCCGCCGTCGCGCTGGCTATCGCCATCAAGAATGGCGGCTCGACGCCGGATCAGATTCGCACGACGCTATTAGGTTTCAACAAAGCTGAATCGCTGCAAGGCTTTTTCAATCCCAAGTTGGGTAATAACGATCTCAGCGCTAGTGTGTCGATCATCCAGACGAATGAATACGGCGCACCAATTGTCGTCGCGCGTTATGAAGATACGGGGCGCGTGACGGTGCCGGATATTGTCCCCACGGCGTATCCGAGCAGTACGTTCACGCCATCGCCAACACCAGAAGGCGTGGTCGGGACGATGCGCGCGACTGTAAATGTCAAACTTGGACCAGCGGAATCTTTCCAGACTATCGGTCAACTGCGGGCGGGCGAACAACGCCCCTTGATCGGCGCGAATGCTGATTTGACGTGGTACGCGATTGATTACCGTCAACAGGTAAGCTGGATACCCGCCAATCTGGTCAGCGTATTCGGTGACGTACAAAGTCTGCCGCTGCTGGAATCGCCGCCCACGCCGACGCCAGCGCCCGTGATCCCGACGGTGACGCCAGTGCCACCGCAACCGACGGCGCTACCCACCGTCGAACCGTTCACCGATCTGGTCATGGTGAGCGCGATCATGACGCCCGCGTCGCCAACATCGGGGCAGCCCTTCACACTGGCGGTCACGGTACGCAATCAGGGCACCCTTGCCGCAGGGCCATTCGCCGTCGCCACGAGCTTCTTACCGGGAGATGTGTTCAGTGCTGTCAACGTGCCCGGTCTGGCGGCTGGTACGGATACGGTCGTCAATCTGACAGGTACGGTGACCGGATCGGGTACGTTTACGATTGCCATTGTCCTCGATCTGAACAATCAGGTGGATGAGGGACCAAATGGCAAGGTTAACAACAAACCAACGTTTACCTATACCGTCAATCCCTAATGGATGATGGTGAGCGTGGAGAGCATTCTCAGCAAGCCCCGGTGATCAATCACCGGGCTGAAGGTAGTCGTGACAACCTCAGATAGCTCTTGGTGGTTTATGTAGTGAACATACATCATGCTACCTGCCGAGTACGACGACTAAGGTTATGTGCGCTGTGTCGCAGCAATTTGAGCAAATTCTCAAGAGGAGATCATCGTGAATCAAGCAGTAACTATTACGTTTGTACCTGAGCAGTTGATCACATGGATCATCATCGGGTTGATCGCGGGGCTGCTGGCGGGCATCTTGGTGCGTGGTCGGCGCTACGGGTTCATTTCTGCCGTCGTGATCGGGTTGATCGGCGCGATTGTGGGTGGTTTTATCTTCACCATTTTTGGCTTGAGTCTGCCGCCAGCGTTTAGCGGTGGCGTGACCTTACGTTGGTCAGACATCGTCGTGTCGTTTTTGGGCGCGATCATCGTACTGGCACTGTTCGGCGGGTTTTACCGCGCGCGGCGCTACTAGACCAGACAAATTCCCCATAACCAATTAACATCACAGCACGCTACCTATCCGGGCAGCGTGCTGTTGATTGTTATTCTGTTTGTCTGCGAGCCTGCGGTTGACTACTTCTTGGTGATCTTCACCTTGATCGGGTTAGATTTGCCGATCAAGCTGTCGCTGCCTTCCTTGGAAGGATCAACGATCACGATGATTATGTAGGCTTCTTTTACGGTCACTTTCTTGAAGACCGCGTTCGGGATGAACATCGTGATATCTTCGAAGGATGTCTCGCCACTGGATGGCTCTACTTCGGTCGCCGCCGCAATCGTGCCACTCACTTCATAGTTCGGGTCAGCGCTAGGGAGGCTATTGCCGTCCTTATCAAGGAAGAGTGCTCCAACGATCAGCTTATCCCCTTCAAAGTTCTCAAGATCGAACGAGGTGGTGATTTGTAGACCCGTTTGCTTGCCGACCTTGACACCAAACTTCGCGTTCACATCGGTGACAGTCGCTACGGCAGGTTCACTACTACCTTTGCTGCCACGATCATCGCCCTTATCACCCTTATCGTCGCCCTTGTCTTTGTCGCTGCCATCATCGCCCTTGGTGTTGTCGTCGCTGCTGCCATCCGGCGCAGGGAGCATCAGGCGTCCGGTGCCGAACTTGGTATCTTCGCCTTCGTCACCGAGGTCAACGATGTTTTCCATCAGGTAGGCTTTGAGTTCTGAGTACGACATCTTCGGGTTGGCTTGCAGCACGAGGGCGGCAGCGCCAGAGATCATCGGAGCCGAGCCGGAGGTGCCGAAGAAACCCTTGGGATAGGCACCCGTTTGCTCACCCGTCGGGGCGGTGATGTCCGGCTTCATGCGGTCATCGGTGGTAGGGCCTTCAGAGCTATAGGGTTCCTGCTCATCGCCTTCAAGGCCAACCGCACCCACCGTCAAGAGAGCATCCGCATCACCGGGCGAAACGACGCTGTAGGCTTGCACTTGCGCCCATTCCGCCACATAGCCGCCTTGAATGAAGACATCGAGCACGTTGTCTGAGTCGCCACGGGCATGTTGGAACAGCACATAGTAGACCTCACCCTTTTCGGCCTCGAATTCGGCAATTTGGAAGGGGTAATCAGCTTTCTTGCCACGGCGTGGTTCGTTGCCGACGCCAACTTCTTCGCCATCCTTGTTCAAGACGATGACGTTGTACTGGCTCTTCTCTTTGCCGTCCCAATTGCCATTCCAGTTGGCGATCACGGCGACATTGGTCGTGCGGGCTTCGATAGGCAGTGCATAGACTTCATCGCCACTGTCCGTCTTGCCGAACAGGTGCAGATCCTTCTGACCGGGGTTGAACTTGAACATGGTGTGCGAAAGGCGAGAGTTGCCCGCGCTCTGCACCATCAAGACGCCCGTGTCACGGACGAATTGATTGAACATGGCAGCCATACCCCACTGTCCGTCACGTGGGCCAAGCACGCCGCCGAATGAGTGATTCAGCACTTGCACTTCATTATCTTGCAGGAATTGGAGCGCATCCAACACACTGTCGAAACTGGTCTGGTCGAAATAGGCCAACACGAGTTCCGCATCGGGCGCAATCGAGTGGACGACTTCGGCTACCGCCGTACCGTGCGATTCTTCTTGGGCGTCCAGTTCATCAAGGTCGAGGTTCGAGGTAACTTCCTCTGGCAGTGAATCGCCTAGCAGTTCCTTGATGCCACCGAAACCGATGTCGAGGATGCCGACCTTGACACCTTTGCCGGTGATGCCCGCTTCGTGCCATTTATCAGCGCCGATGACCTGAGCGCCAATGCCTTTGACCGCGCCGAGCGTGAGGCCATCAATGCCGCTGCCAGCGTGAGGCGGACGGAAGCCTTCGACATGATCGCTGTCGCTAACCGAGGACAGATAGGCCAGCAGTTTGCCGGGAGTCTGGAACTGGGCGAGGATCGCCAGCGGAATACCGATCTCAAGTTCATCGGTGGTCACGTTGTAGCGGTAGACGCTGACGCCCAAGGCTTGCAGGCGAGTCGTTTCGTCGGGGACGCTCGTTTCGGCATCCAACATCAAGTAGCCAGCCAGTTCGTCGCGCTTGTTGATGATCTGACGATCACGCGCCAGTTTATCGACGGCTTCTAAGCCACCCTCATCATAGGCAGTCAACAAATCGATATAGCTGAGAGGGATGTTGAGCTTGTCGAGCAGACCGGAGTCAACGAGGAAAGTACCGACGCCTGATGCGCCTTCACTATTGAAAATCGTAGTGATCTTCTCGTACAGCTCCGCCATGTCGATGTCACCGACTTTGGCATCCTTGTATTTGTCAATGAAGGGGCCGAGGTCGGGATAGGTAGCCCGTAGTTCATCGAGTGACTTGGGCGCTTTAAATGGTGGTTGTCCGCCATTGGTGGGTGGCTTGAGCGCGGGCGTCGTTGGCGTAATGGTCGGATCGAGTGGTTGTACGTCCACTTCTTCCGTCGCGGCGGGGTTCGGAGTCGCCGTCGGATTCTGAGCGTTGCTAGGCCGGGGGCTGCTGGACAATAACGTCATCAGCGAGATGATCACGGCTAACATCACAAGCGAAAGTCGTTTCATGTAACTGCTCCCTCAAGATCTTCTTCATGCGCTGGTAAGCACGATCTGGAATACGTGCCTATTGAAGCATCGATGAGCAATCCTCCGAACGCATGAAAGGACGAATTAACGCTGAAACCTAGGGATGATTGGGTACTCCTACCAATGGCGGAGGTGACGAGCTGGTGCGTCGGGATCAGGCCATTCCACGTGCAAATGATTATGAGTATGAGAATTAATGCTGGCTGAGGTGGGTATATAATTTGCGTAGATATAGTATTACGTCAACAAATAGGAAGCAGTGTATGCGTTTACGACGCGCGATCAAGATCGGCTTGGTGTTTGTATTTCCGTTATCGCTAAGTTTGTTATTCTTCTCCCCAATGCAAGTTTATGGCAGCACAATTTCTGTTACCAACACCAATGATAGTGGGGCAGGCAGCCTCCGGCAGGCGATTCTCACGGCGAATAGCACTCCAGAGCTGGACACCATTACTTTCAATATCGGCGCTGGCGGCTTGAAGACGATCAAACCGCTGACGCAATTTCCTGAGATCACAGCTCCCGTCATCATCGACGGAACGACGCAGCCCGGTTATACCAACAGTCCGTTGATTGAACTGGATGGCTCGATACCTACGGCAGCAGGAACAACCACTGGCTTTTCCATAACGGCTGGTAATTCCACGCTACGAGGGCTAATCATTAACCGTTTTTCGCAGCCCGTGATGATTTACGCAGGTGGCAACAACCATATTGAAGGCTGTTTCATCGGCATGAATGCGACGGGTACAGCACCCGTTGGCACCCCAGATTATGGTATTCGGATCGAGGATTCATCGAATAACGTCATTGGTGGATTGACGAGTGCTCAACGCAACGTGATAAAAGCACTCACGATTGCGTCTTTTGCAGCCGAGGGAATGAGTGCAGCAGGCAATGTCGTTCAGGGTAATTACATCGGTGTCGCTGTCGATGGTTCGACACGGTTGAACAGCGGGATTGGTCTCCTCATCGGTGGTGCGGCTAATAACGTCGTGGGCGGGACAGAAGTCGGCGCGAGAAATGTCATTTCCGGTTCGCAAACTGGAATCGCGATCTGGGGCACAACAGGCAGTAACAATCGTATACAGGGCAATTACATTGGCACCGACGCGACAGGTATGGCTGCTGTAATAAATGTAGATATTGGCATCGAAATCGACGCTGGCGCAGATAATGTAATAGGAAGTGCTGATCCAGCCGGACGCAATGTTATCTCAGGCAGTGGTTGGGGCATTTACCTACACACCACTGCTAAACGCACGGTCATTCAGGGCAACTATATCGGTACCAATGCGGCGGGAACCGCGTACATCCCTAATGGTTTCGGGATCAGCATGAACAGGAGTCAAGACAATCTTATCGGTGGCACGACCAGCGGAGCAGGGAATCTGATTGCAGGGAACAATAACCACGGTATTTATATCGAAACCAGCGACAGCACCGGTATTCGAATCCTCATGAATTCCATTTTCAACAACGGACTTCTCGGCATCGAACGTGTTGATGTGGCGGAAAATGTAGTGATCCTAACGTCTGTCAGTGGTACAACGACGGCTACTCATGTCGAGGGTATTGTTAACGCAAAACCCGCGCAGGTGCAGACCGTGCGCATCGAATTTTTCAGCAATGTTGCCTGTGACTATATCGGCTACGGCGAAGGTGAACAGTATATTGGTTTCCTTGACGTGGTCACAGATTCTTTGGGAATCGCCAACTTCGCGGGTGACGTGCAGCCCACGATGAAGAAGATCGTCACCGCTACAGCCACCAGCAGCATTGGTACATCCCGATTTTCTCAATGTCATCCTAAGACACATACTGATACCATCGGCATTTTCCGCCAATCGGACGCGACGTTTTATCTGCGTAACGAGAACTCGACAGGTTTTGCCGATAGCAGTCTGACATTCGGTGCTGCAACGGACTTCCCAATCACGGGCGACTGGAATGGAGATGGAATCGATACTCCGGGCGTGTATCGAAAGTCAACTGGCGAATTCTTCCTCACAGACAGTACCTCGACTCCGGCAGTGCTGCATTACAGCTTTGTGCTTGGCATTCCTAACGATCAGCCCATCGTTGGAGACTGGGATGCTGACGGCAAAGATGGCGTCGGTGTGTTCCGTCCGTCGAATGGCCTGATTTACCTAAAAAGTGATCTGACGACGGGTTTTGCCCAATATACGATGGTGCTTGGCATCCCCGGCGATGTCGGTATCGCGGGCGACTGGAATGGCGACGGCAAAGACAGCCCCGGTGTCTATCGCCCTTCTAACCAGCAGTTTTACCTGACGAATAGCGTTTGCAATTGCCCCGTGTTCGGGGATGCTCAGCTTGGCCTCGGTATTGCGGGCGATACCCCATTCGCCGGCGATTGGGATAATGACGGCAAATCGGGCGTTGGCGTATATCGTCAATCAAATGGCTTGACGTACATCAAGAACGCGCTGACGACAGGCTTTGCGGATGCTTCGTTCGTGTTTGGCAGCGCTAGTGATTATCCATTAGCGGGATATTGGGTACGGATTGCTCCGCCACCACCTGAAACTGCGCCGCCATTTGTGCCACAGCGACAGCGGTGAGAGGTATCGTTTCGAGCAGTGATGAGCGTGGATCGTAGCAAATCCGCGCTCGTCGTAACCGTCATCCCTTAACAAACTGACTATTCACACCTGTAGCAAGTTATGCTAGACTATCGTCGGTATGGATGACGCAGGATGGATGCGGATTGCGCTTGAGGAGGCTGCGCTGGCGGAAACGCACGGTGATGTGCCCGTCGGTGCGATTGCTGTCCTGAACGGCGAGATCATTGGGCGGGGACGCAACCGCCGCGAGTTGGATCGCGATCCGACCGCTCACGCCGAGATGATGGCGATGCGGGAAGCATCACAGGCTATACATCACTGGCGGTTAGACGATGTGACACTGTACTGTACGCTCGAACCGTGCGCTATGTGCGCCGGGGCGATGGTATTGGCAAGGCTACCGCGTTTGGTGTTCGCCACGACTGACCCAAAGGCGGGCGCGGGCGGCAGTATCATGGACTTGCTGAATCATCCACAGCTTAACCATCATGTGCAGGTGGAGGCTGGTCTACTACAGGAAGAAGCTGCTGCATTACTCGTGAATTTCTTCGCGAAGTTGCGGGCAGCGGGAGAACGTGGTAGAAAATTGAGGGTCGCGAGTGACGAGGGTTGACCCTCGCGCTCGGTGCAAATACTATACGGAGAGGTGCCAGAGTGGTTGATCGGGGCGCTCTCGAAAAGCGTTATATCCGCAAGGATATCGTGGGTTCGAATCCCACCCTCTCCGCCAACTAAAAAAAGAGCGATCTAGACGGGTCGCTCTTTTTGATTCTCTTTTGGCATAGTCCGCACGAACGGTGTAAATTTAACCTCGCTATACAACAATACGGCTTGGTAACGTAGGTATCGGGAAGGTACGGTTTCTAGGGGGAGCCATGACAGCCCGTCATCCTGCTATGATTTTTATCTTGCCCATCCCCCTCAATACTTACATCTTTGCATATAACGGCAGACGTGAGCTAGGAAATTGTCCTTTCAGCCTCAACGGAGCTAATCAAACTTATGAGACCTTCACACAAGCGCCGCTTTATTCTTCTCCCACTGCTGATCAGTGCGCTCATCACGTCTCTAGCACTCGCGATGCCGGGACGTGCCCAACAACCCCCTACTATTACGATTAATCGGGTCAATGACAGTAACTTCCCGACCTTACAGTTATTAGTCACAGTCACGGACGCGCAAAATGTGCCCGTGAGTGGACTGACTAAGGACGATTTTTCAGCACAGCTCAACACCGAAGCGACCGAGGTTGTCTCAGTCGAGGAGATCGTCAGTTCCGACGCGCCAGTATCCGTCGTGCTGGTGTTGGATTCCAGCGAGAGTATGCTGAGTACTCCGTTGGATAACACCAAGGCAGCGGCCAATATCTTGCTCGATAATCTACGCGCTGGTGATGAGGTGGCACTCATCGATTTCGATACCACCGTGCGTGTAGTGCAGGATTTCACTACCGATCTGAATGCTGTGCGGCAAGCTCTCGGTCAACTACGCGCGAACGGCAAAACTGCGTTGTATGACGCCACTTATGCGGGCGTCGAGCAGGCTTTGAAGTCAAATACCCCGCGCCGATTCGTGGTACTGCTCACCGATGGCAACGAATATGGCGGCTTGAGCAAGAATTCGGCAGCGGCGGGGATCGACCTTGCCGTCGCCAATAACGTCCAATTCTTCGTGGTCGGGCTGGGATACGATCTTAGTGAGATTTATCTCAAGGAACTCGGCACAAACACGCGAGGACAGACATACCTGCTGCCCACTTCGGACAAGTTATCAAGCATCTTTGATTTCGTCGCTAATTATTTGCGCAGTCAATACATCGTCACGCTTGTCCCGAAGATCGAACCGGACGGCACCCAGTATGATTTGACGTTGAGCGCGCGCGGCGGATCGACTACTTACGCGTATGCCGCGCCTGACTTGTATCCGACGCCGACTCTGCGCGATGTGCCTACGCAGCCGATCAGCGAGCCAGTTTCGTTGGCGCTGAACGTCACCGCCCCCCGCCAGATTGACCAGATCAACGTCACTATGGATGGGCAACCCTTCAAGCTCACTAACCAAAAGATCAGCAGCAACAACCAGACGGCGACGGGTCAGATCGAGATTGATCCGTATACGCTGCCGCCGGGTGGTCATAGCTTGACCGTTGAAGTGTTGGACAAGCAAGGCGGTAAGCGCGCGATCAAGGCCGAGATCGAGATCGCGGAACTGCCGATCCTGTTCAGTCTTACCGGGCTAAAGGATGGCGACTTCCTGCGCACAGCCAGCAACACACTGACCGTTGCTGTCGCAAAGACTCAAGCGCCTATCGAATCGGTGACGCTGACCGCTGACGGCAAGGAAATCGGGGCGCTCGCACAAGCGCCATACGAGTTCAAATTGGATAATCTAGTACTTGGCCCCGGTGAGCATACACTCGTCCTCAATGTGCGTAATGCAGCGGGCACGACTACACAGCAGACTTTCCGAGTGATGGTCGATCCGGCCTTGTTCATTACGCCGACAAACACACCGACGCGTACGCCAACGTATACACGGACGCCGACAAACACGCCTACGGACACGCCGACTAAGACGAATACGGCGACCCACACGAGTACGCCGACGCATACATTCACCAAGACTAGCACGGCGACCAAGACCCCGATCCCGCCGACGGCAACCGAAACCGCCAGCGATACACCTGTGCCACCAACCAATACCATCACAAACACACCAGTGCCACCAACGGCAACCGAAACCGCTAGTAATACACCGATCCCGCCGACCAGCACTGCTACGAATACGGCAGCACCACCAACGGCAACAGCAGTATCGCCAAGCTTCAGCGTGACGGGCATTAAGATCGCGGAAACGGTTAAGGATGCGAATCGACGTATCACCGTGACGCTGACCGATCCCGATCAACTCGCCATCGAGACGGTGGTCGTTAAGGTAGACAACCGCGAGATCAGCCGGTTCACGACGGAACCGTATCAAGTCACCGTCAGCATGGTGATTCTGGGCGCAGGCGATCATGTCCTTGAAGTGACCGCGACCAACATCGCAGGGAAACAAACGACAGAAACGATCCCCTTCATCGTGGATTCGTCGTTGTTTGTCACGGTGACGGCAGAACCTCCTACTGAAGTTGCGAACGTGATCGAAGCCACCGCGACGGAGCCACCAAGCGCGACGCCTGTTCCGCCCACAGCTACGAATACGACTACAAACACTGCTGTTCCGAGCGCGACTGAAACGGCCTCCGCCACGTTCACTCCGACGATCACCGCCAGCCCGACGATCACCAACACGGCGACGATCACGGCTACGGCTACCACGACCTACACGGCAACCCCGTTCCTACCGATGTTCAAGATCAGCGGGATCACCGAGGGCGAACGCGTCACAGATAGCAGTCGCGAAGTGGTCGTTACGCCGGATGGCGATCAACCAGCATTCGACAAAGTGATATTCGCCATCGACGGCGTAGAGGCGCTAACGGATAGCAATTCGCCGTTCAGCTATACGTTTGATCCGCAGCAGCTAACCGTTGGAGAGCATACCATCACGGTTATCGTCAGTAACGCGGTAGGTGGAAGCGCTGAACGCAGCGTCAAATTCTCTGTGCTCAATCCGACGGCGGAGGTGACGGCAGCAGCGACGGAAAATTCGGCTGGCACATCCGGCAGTACGAGTAATCCGGCGGGCGGCACAGATTGGCAGCCAATCGCGTGTGGCGCGTCGATCCTCGTGCTGCTGATCATTGCACTGTGGTTCTGGCTGCGCCGTCGCCGTCAGCCGACTTCCCAATAGAGGCCAGACTTCGCCTTTCTCGGCGGTCTCACTCGTATCCACGGCAGTGATCGAGTGAGACCGCCCGTGTCAGCACCTCGAAATATCGATGTCCACTTCTTGCGTCTCAGGTTGATCATGCTAAACTCAGTGATCATTGTGTCACTGTACCTTGTCATTGTCCTCCGTAGGGGTTGTCACTATGCCTGTGTCAGTTGCCAGTTCCAAGCTGATTTATGACGCGCTCAAAGCCTGTAACGTCAAGATCATGTCGGCGCTGCCAGAAACGTGGCTCGTCCACCTGATCCGCATGGCGGATGAAGACCCCGATATGACACTCGTGCGCCTTGCGAAAGAAGAAGAAGGCATCGGCATTTCCGCCGGAGCGCATCTGGCTGGCGTGAGTTCGGCGCTGCTGATGCAGAATCACGGTTTCTTCGCCGCCATCAACCCGATCATCTCCCTCGCGCTGCTGTACAAAATCCCGCTGCTGATGCTGATCAGCCATCGCGGACACTTCGGAGAAAAAGACCCGTGGCAAACGCAAGGCGGCCTGTTAACCAAGCCGCTGCTGCGCTCGATGAACATCCCCACGTGGCATTTGAGCAACCCCGCTGATGTGCATCGCCGGATCAAGGATGCGCAGACGCTGGCGCATTCATCGCTGTCGCCCGTCGCCGTGCTGCTGACCCGCGATCTAATGTGGGAGGAATGACTATGCTGCGCGAAGATGCCTTGAAGCAGATTTACCCTGATCTCGAACCGCACATCGTGGTGACGATCATGGGTGCGGTCGCGGTGGAGTTGTACAACTGTGGACACCGTCCGAATTTCTTCTATCTTGAGCACGCGATGGGGCTGGCGTCTTCGATGGGGTTGGGGATCGCGCTGGCAAAGCCGAACCAGAAGGTGATCGTAATCGATGGTGATGGTTCGGTGCTGATGAACCTCGGTACGTTTAGCACGATGGCACGCTACAAACCGGGCAATTTACTGCATATCGTGTTCGACAACGAAAGTTTGCTGTCCGTCGGCGGCTTCCCGACCGCGACCTCGACAGGCACCGATCTGGCGGGAATCGCGCGCGCATCGGGGATGCCGAACGTGATGGAAGCGAATACGCCAACTGATTTGCAGGAGGCCGTCCAGAAGGCACTGGCAAGCAACATGCTGACCACGATCATCTCGAAGGTAGAGGCCATCGGGCCGAAGTCGTTCCAGATGGATATTGGGTTGCTGGAAAATCGGTTCCAATTCGCGCGGGCGCTCAAGGGATTAGCGTAGATAGGCTAGAGATCGATTTATTTAACACACCATTGCGGGGAGATTGGCGATGCAAACGTCCTTATTGATGCAGTTGTTGCAAGCGCTGGATGATGGACAACTCAAAGTAGTTGATCTGACGACGCCATTGGGGCCGGATACCGTCGTGATCGACTTGCCGCCGATTTTCGCCTCGTCGCCCGGTGTGACAATCACCAAGATTTCGCGCTATGACAGCGATGGCCCCGGCTGGTACTGGAATACGATCAATATGGGCGAGCACACAGGTACGCATTTCGACGCGCCTGTTCACTGGATCACGGGGAAAGACCTGCCCCAAAATACGACGGATAAGATTCCCCCGCGCAAGTTTATCGGCCCCGCGTGCGTGATCGATGTGAGCGGCGACGTGAGTTTGTTCGAGGATTTCCTGTTGACTATCGAGCGTGTGGAAGCGTGGGAAGCCAGTTATGGCAAGGTTCCGGCGGGCGCATGGGTGCTGCTGCGCACCGATTGGAGCAAGCGCAAAGGTCGCGACGCCTTCCTCAACGTGCGCGAAGACGGGGCGCATTCGCCGGGATTTCACCGCACATGCTCGGAATGGTTGGCGAAAGAACGGGATGTACTCGGCGTGGGCGTGGAAACGGTCGGTACGGACGCGGGACAGGCTGGTACCTTCGATCCGCCGTTCCCGAACCACCATTTCATGCATATGAACGGCAAATTTGGCCTCGCCAGCCTCGTCAACCTTGACCAACTGCCGCCGACGGGAGCCATTGTCATCGCCGCGCCGCTGAAGTTGGTAGACGGCTCAGGCAGTCCGCTGCGTGTACTGGCAATCACGCCATAATTTATGCGCTTACCGAAGCCGGAGCAGCAACGTTCATGATCTATGAGGCTCCTACCGAGATCGGACGCGGTGGTATCAAGCCCACCGAGGTGGATGGACGGCTGCGCGATCCCCGCACCGTACTGGCAATGCGCTTGCTATGGTTCGCTATCGCGCTGCTGTGTATTACGGCTTTCGCGGTAGCCATCCCTTATTTGCGTAACCGGCTGCTGACTGATGCGCAGTCGTATGCAGCCGCGCTTGCTTCACTTGGGCTGAGTCAAGAATTCTATGCGACGTACCTCACTATCCGCGAACTGCTGATCGTCGCGCCGGGGCTGCTGCTCGGCACGTTTCTGTTCATGCGACGTTCGGATAACCGCATGGTGCTGCTGCTGTCCATCGCGATGGTGACACTTGCAACCAGTTCGGGCGAGGCGATCCCGTCGCTGCCAAATGCGTGGCAGTGGGCGGCCTATTTCATCAATGTGTTCAGCTTGATGATCACGCTCGTGGTGATTATGGTGCTGCCCGATGGCAAGTTCCATCCGCGCTGGTGCTTCGTGGTCGTGGCGGCGTACCTCGTCTGGGAGTTGATCTATTTCTATCCGCTGATCGATCTCGTCAACAAAGCCGAAAATTTCTCGATCCTGCGGCTGGTGCGTCTGATCTTCTTTGGAGTGGCGATAGGTATCCAGATTTACCGTTACCGCGTGTACTACGTGCCGATGCAGCGCCAGCAAACCAAATGGGTGATTTTTGGCCTCGCTGTTGTGTTGTTCGGCAATGTGTTGGTGCTGTTGATCCGCACGCTGTGGCCCGTCGTTCCGGCGGACAATCCGTCGGTATGGTTCTTGCAGGTGTTCATCCTGATCCCGCTGCTGCGCATTGTGCCGTTTCTGCTGACGTATGTCTCATTGGTATTCGCTGTCAACCGATACCGCTTGTGGGAAGTTGACCTATTCATCAATCGCGGGTTGGTGGTGGCGGGCCTAACCCTACTGCTCGGCATCGTTTTTTTTCTGGTAGTCTACCTACTGCAAGGCATTTTGCAGACCGTTACCGGATCAACGCAGTCGAATATCGCGATCATCATGTCCACGTTGGCGATCGGGGCATTGTTCCAGCCCGTACGGAAGCAATTGCAGTTTTTCGTTGACCGCCGTCTGTACGGCATCAAGGTTAATTTCCGTGCTCCACGCCTTGAGCGTCCCGCGCCACCACCTCTCAGCGAGAGCGCGATTACAGGCAAGCATTTTGGCGAATATCAGGTAATCGGGATGCTAGGACGCGGCGGGATGGGCGATGTATACCGCGCGCGTCAGAGCAACCTGAACCGCGAGGTGGCGGTGAAGGTGCTGCCCGCCGTCAAAGCAATCAACGAGGAATATCGCGCCCGATTCGAGCGTGAAGCCAAAACCGTCGCGACGCTGCATCATCCCAATATCGTGCAGGTCTTCGATTTCGGGGAGCAAAATGGCGACACGTACATGGTGATGGAGTACGTCGAGGGCGAAGGTTTGGATGCGTATATCCGCCAACATGCGCCGCTGTCGTTGGAAGTGGTGCAATCGATCATGGAGGATGTGTGCGCGGCGCTCGATTACGCACACGATCAAGGCTTGGTGCATCGCGATGTGAAGCCGTCGAACGTGATGCTGCGTCCGGTGACTACACAGTCGCCGCGCCCCTTCGGGTACCGCGCGATTTTGATGGATTTCGGCGTGGCGCGCATCGTCACCGATGTGAGCACGCTCACACAATCGGGCGTGATCGTTGGCACGTTCGATTACATGTCGCCAGAGCAAATTTCTGGCGCGCGGACGGTCGATCATCGCGCGGATATTTATTCGCTCGGCGTGATGTTGTTCCAGATGTTGACAGGCAAGCTCCCGTTCGCGGGCGATAATCCGGGGGTGATCGTGTTTTCGCACATGCAGCGCCCCGCGCCCGACCCACGCGAGTTTCAACCGACGATTCCGGCGCATGTGGCATTCGCAGTAGTCCGCGCGTTGTCAAAGGTGCCAGATTTCCGCTTCGAGCGAGCTGGCGAATTGGCGTTGGCGCTGCACGCTGAATACGAGATGTTGTAGCGATACGATAGCATGACAATCCCTTGTCTTTGAACGAGGGATTGTCGTCACAAGCACTAGTGATCGAAGATCACTTCGGAATAGGCCGCACTCGCACCATCAAGCAGCGAGGTAGTTTCGCCACGCAGATGTTTGCCGAAGAAGGCTAATAGATAATCACTGCTCACGCGCCAGCCGCGTTCCGCATCGATAGTGACCACACCGCCTAAATTCGGCTTCAGGGCGGGCTGCTGCTGCACCAAGAAAGGTAAATCGGTGAAGCTGTTGTGACGCGTCCCGACGAGGCTGAGGTGATACGCCGCTGACGAGGCTGTGAGCGCTGCCGTCGCCGCTTTTTGGCGATCACGCTTGATCGCTTCGCACAGATCGTGCAATCCGAAGGGTGGATTCGCGCTCAGGGCTTGCACTTCACGGACAAATTGGTCGCACGGGATCACTTCGGAATCCATCAGCATGATAGGTTGCGATAATCCAACCACAGCGACTTCGCCCCGTAACGGCACATCGATCACCGCGACGGCCTTGCAGCGTTGATCTTGACGACAGGCTTCCGCCATCGTCGCGCCGCCAAAGGAATGCCCGATCAGGCCAAGATGAGCCAGATCGAGATGTCCAGCGAGGGCGGACTCGCTGGTGTTCAGCGCCGCAATCTGGTCGAGCACGAAGCGGACATCGGCAACTCTCAATGCCAGCGTTTCGTCGGTTTCCGGTGTCGCGGCTTGCAGTGCTTGAATGACCTGACCGTCCGGCAGCGTGGTCAGGAAGGCGTTGTAGGTGTGGTCGATACCAAACACGATGTAGCCGTGACTGGCGATTTCTTCGAGCAGCGCTGTTGAAAAGGCGCTATTGCTTTGATTGCCATGCGAGAAAACCAGCACCGGATATTTGGGCTGCGCGGCTGAGATCGGCGCGTTGGCAACGGCGTGGCTGGTGATTTTCGCGGCGTTGACCGCCCAGATCGTTTTGATCGCCTCGCTCATCGCCTCAGTGAGATAGGGCGCAGGTTGGGCGTCTGACACGACATCCGCCGGATACCATGCCCATACCGTCAATATGCGTTTAGCGGCCTTGTCTTCAGCATAGATTTCTTGACGCGCGGAATCTACCCACGTAAAGATCGTGCGTCCAACCGCGTAGTGACCCGTTAACGCGGGGAGCGTGACGGCGGTGGTAGGCAGTGGCGCAGCGGTGGCAGTCGGGTTGGGAGTCGCCATGACGACTTCTTCGCCCGCGAACCGAATGCCGACGAGCACCGCATGGGCGTCGTTGATGCTGCCCATGAGCGCGATCATGCTCGGCGCGGTGAAGATGGTCAGGATGGCGGTGTTTCGCTTGATCTGTGTGTCGGTGTAGTAGATTCTGCCATCGCCCAGTTGATACACATTTTCCTGCCACACCCCATTTACCGCCGAGGCATCGCCCGTGTGCATTAACGTCGCTTTGGTCAGATCGATGGTTGGCGCGATGAGAGCCATCGCCGCCGCGATACCAGTTTTTACATCAGCCGCTTCAAGCGTGACGAGATACATGGCTGAATCGCCTTTGGTGTACATGCCGTACTGACTGGTGCTTGCATTCGTCCAACCAGCGGGGATAGGGGCGGTGAAATGACCCATCGCGTCTGCATAGCCGTTGCCTTCTTGTAAGACCGTCGGCCCTGACGCAAGCGACAACACGAACAACACCACCGCGATAGCCACAATTACCGCGATCAACATCAAATAACGCAGTCGGAAGAACCGTGAACGCATGATAGTTTCCCCTCAGATAGTGCGAGATGATGGCTGTAGCTTACGACGAGGAGAGGATCAAAGGATGTAGCCAGCGTCATGATCCAAAGTCATGAAAAGACATGACCGCGAGCATGACGTTAGCCATGCTCGGAGCGCGCAGCAGGCGGTAGGAGTTGATCTTGGCGTGGTTCTGCTACAATCCGAAAGGTGGCTTCAACATCCGGGGGGATGTTTATCTATAGGGAAGGGGACTTACCATTCATGCGTACTATCATGCGATATGGAGGGATTCTCATCGCGCTGGTTGGCGGCATATTTTTCCTGCAAGGGATCGGCGTGTTACCGGGCAGTTTCATGACCAATGATCCGTTCTGGGCGGTAGTCGGCGCGATTATGGTCGTGGTAGCCGTGGTATTGATCTACTTTGGTGTGCGCAATAAGCCTGCGAATCCCAGCACGTGATCATCCGTTAGATGCAGTGGATCGCGATGTTCCGTCCACTGCATCTTGAGTCTGCCGGACTAAACCTTGATCTGTACCTCGTCACCGACAACACGCACTTCATAGGCCGGAACATCTTTAATAGCGGGGAAACTCAGGACTTTGCCGTTGGTGATGTCGAAGGTCGCGCCGTGACGCGGACATTCGATCACCGTGCCTTCTAAGGTGCCTTCCGCTAGTGGGCCGTCGTCGTGCGTGCATAAGTCTTCAATCGCATAGAAGTTATCGCTCACCTTGAACACGGCGATATAGTGATCATTCACTTCCACTACGATACGGTCGCCGGATTCAAATTCTTGAGCGGAAGCGACGGTGACGAATTCAGGCATACTACTTCTTCTTTCTGGTGCTGCGCGGTGATGCTTTAGTTGTTTCTAGGCGAGGCGAACGGCGCGCTTGGGTGGTCTGCTCGAAGGCATAGCCAAGGCGGATCAAGGTTGGCTCGGAGAGATAGTCTCCAACGAAGGTAATCCCAAACGGACGTCCGCGTTTATAACCCGCCGGAACGGTGAGCGCAGGGAAACCGGGCGGGCAGTAGATGGGCGAGAACGAACTGCCATTCGTGATCAGGGCGTCAAGCCGATAGTCGTTCAACACTTGGCGGATCAACTTTTGGCGCGTTTCGGCTAATCCCTGTGCGAGTGTGTGATATTCCGCTTCCGTAAGTTTGATATTCTCCGACCCTTCGACCAAATCTTGACCATAAGGAACGCGATTGGTGGGATCTGCCTGATTGAAGGCGACGATTTCCGCGACGGACTTCACGCGGCTGTTGGTGGCGGCGAGATACTGATTCACGCCTGCACGAAAGCCATAGCTCAACACGGCAAGGTAGGGCTTTTCATCGGATTCCGCGAATGGTGAGATAGCCAGATCGAGCGGCACTTCGATGAGTTCTGCGCCAGCCTCGCGTAAAGTAGCTAGTATACTTTGGTCAAATTGAAGGAACTGCGTTTTCTTCTTGGGCAATGTCGGATCGCTCGGCACGGGCACGCCGATCCGCGCGCCACGCAATCCATCCGCTTTTAAGTAGGCGGTGAAGTCCTTACCATGCAATGAAGTCGCTTTCGCTGTGATCGAGTCGTTGGCGTCACTGCCGCTCAACGCGCCAAGCAAGATCGCCGCGTCGGTGACTGTCCGCGTTATCGGGCCAGCGGTGTCCATGTAGTCGCAGATCGGGATGATGCGGTCACGGCTGACGACACCCAAACTCGGCTTGATGCCCACCACCGTATTCGCGGATGAAGGCGAAGTGATTGAGCCGGTGGTTTCCGAGCCAACCGTCACCGTCGCCAAGTTTGCCGCTGCCGCGACTGCCGAGCCTGAACTCGACCCGCTGGGATCGTATTTGCCGTAGGGATTGCGCACCTGCCCCCCGTTGGCGCTGAAGCCGCTGGGGGCTTTGCTGGACATCCAATAGGCCCATTCGGACATGTTGGCTTTGCCGAGGATGATCGCGCCCGCTTCGCGCAGCCGCGTCACGAGGAAAGCATCCCGATCCGCGCGTTCTTCCACCAGCGCTTTGACGCCCGCTGTGTTGTGCAACCCATCGCCTGTGCCGATGTTATCTTTGAGCAGAACGGGAATACCATGCAGTGCGCCGCGTCGTTTGCCTGCCTTCCACTCGGCATCTCGCTCGCGGGCAATGTCGAGCGCGACGGGGTTGAGTTCTCCCACGCTTTGCAGCTTACCGACATCGTAGCGCTTGATGCGGTAGAGGTAATACAAGGTCAACTGCTCGAAAGTCAGTTTACCCGCCTCCACCAACCTATAAATATCGGTAATCGTTCCCGTTAACAGCGTCTTATCCAGCGCGGCGGCTTTGGAAGCGGTCATTTTAGGGAGTGCGTCCGCAAATGGCGTGAAATCGAGCACGCGCTTACCTGAGTAGATGGGTTCGAGGCCGATCTCAATGCGCGGCGATTTGAAGACACCCTCTTTTTTCTTTTTCGCTGGCGCTGATTTCGCGGCTTTCGTCGCGGCGGTCAGCAGAACGGCACCTAACCCAAACGACATGGCAAGATTGATGACGGTAGCGATAGATCGGCGTTTCATGAGACAACTCGCTTGGTGATGGCAAATAGCGGCGATTAACCGGGCGTTGTTAGCTCTGCGCGTTTTGCTGCTGTTGGTAGCGATAGCGTTTTTCGGCATTCTTGACCGCGCTCAGTCCGAGCGTGATGCATTTCGGGCGGGTGGCAGCGACGGCTTGTCCACCGATCTCATCGACCCATTCTTTGGGATCGAGCGCGGCGATCTCGCTCAGAGTCTTACCGATCACCATCTCGGTCAAGATTGAGGTCGCCCCACGACTCACCGAGCAGCTTGTATTCGGGTTGTCGGTGTTGGGATTCTCATCGACAAACGAGATGTCCACCACGCGCTCTTGGTCATCCAACTTGAGAAAAACGGTGATCAGATCGCCACAGCCGGGATTGCCGTAGGTCATCTGCACGGTGGAATCCGCCATGCGCCCGTAGTGTCGCGGATTTTCCACATGGTCGGTGATCATTTCGATAAACATCTGACTATCAAACATCGGAGCCTCGATTCTCAGGCTGAGTCATCACGTCTACGATTCTTTCTTATCGGACGACCACAGCGCAGATAGATGTTGTGAACGATAACGGAGGAACCCTCGGTAGCCCAAGATCGAGGCTACACTGAACAAACTCAGGACGGATGCCACCGACAAGACACTCAGCACACTGCCTAGCGACCCGATGGATAGGGTACTGGCGACACTCCCAATGGACAACGTGCTCGCTACACTGCCGATGGACAGCGTGCTGCTGACGCTGCCAATCGAGAGGAAACTATCGATGCTGACGATACTCAGCACACTGTTCTCGCTGGCTAGGCTGCGGATGCTAGGTCTTTTAATGCTCATGCAGCACACTTTCTACTTTTACGGCTGGCTTGTGATCCGACATCCCTCTCTTAAATGATGCCGAGAGGGACGCCCAAAATGGGTTAGCCAGTTATCGCGTTACTTCTCGATCGGCGCACCGACCAGATTGCCCCATTCCGTCCACGAACCGTCATAGTTGCGGACGTTCGGATAGCCGAGCAGGTAGTGTAACACGAACCACGTGTGGCTGCTGCGCTCCCCGATGCGGCAGTAGGTGATCACATTGTCATCGGCGCTGAGACCCGCATTCTGCTCATAGATCGCCTTCAACTCATCCGCCGATTTGAAGGTTCCGTCGGGGTTGGCGGCGGTTGCCCACGGCACATTCTTCGCGCCGGGGATGTGCCCACCACGCAGCGCGCCTTCGTTCGGGTAGGCTTCCATGTGCAGCAGTTCGCCGCTGTATTCTTTGGCGCTGCGGACATCGATCAAGGGCTGTCCGGCTTGGCTGTGCTGGTTGACCTGATCGCGGAAGGCACGATATTTGTAGTCAGCACGTTCTTTCGCCACGTATTTGGTGTGCGGATAGCTCGGCACTTCTTTGGTCAGCGGGCGATTTTCCGCGATCCACTTGGCGCGTCCGCCGTCCATGACTTTGGCATTGCTGTGCCCGAACAACTGGAATACCCAGAAGGTGTAAGTCGCCCACCAATTGTTCTTGTCGCCGTAGAAAACCACTGTCGTATCATTGCTGATGCCGTGTTTGGATAGTAGTTCCCCGAAAGCTTTACGGTCAAGATAGTCGCGGCGCACCCGATCATTCAAATCGCCTTGCCAGTCGATATTCACCGCGCCGGGGATGTGCCCCTGACCATACAGCAGAATATCTTCGTTCGACTCCACTAAGCGCACCTGTGGATTGTTGAGGTTATTCGCCACCCAATCGGTGGACACTAACACGTCAGGATGCACATAGCCTTTGACGGCGATGTTCGGGTCGGTTGTTACGTTGGTCATGCTTCTCTCTCCTCTAGATCGTTCAAGGTATGCAAAAAAAGAGCGCGACTCACGCCGCGCTCGAAACTAGGAACGGTTAAGCGAGTCTGTCCGATTCACTCGAATAGAGGGCAACAACAGGGACAATAGGTACATTTGAAGCTCATCATTGATGTTCCTATCCTCGTAATGATAAAGTACAACCATATCCCGGTGATAAATCACCGGGCTGAAGGTAGTAAAGCAACATAGTGTTGTTATTCATCTATACACACACTCACCGAGCTAAATCAAGTAACACATTTCTATACATCTCCATTACCAAATTCCAAGCGCTTATCGAGAGTATTTAGCGCATGATGCTGTTGTTGCAATTCAACATACTGCACCACTGTAGGCAAATGGGATTCTGAAATCGTCAAGACACCATATTCCGCTTGCCATGCAAAAGGCTCATATTCGGTAGTTACTCGTGACGCAACGTGAGAAGATGCCCCTTTAACAAACCGAACAAAGTCAACTACAGCGATCTTCGCTGGTACATTCACAACGAGATGGACATGCTCATCCATCCCATTCAGAGCAAAAACCATGCCAGCTAACTCGTCCACCTTCGCGCTGATTGCGTCATAGATATATGTCCGGTTACTTTGTGTTATGAAAGGTATACGTCGCTTCGTCGTCCACACGAAATGGTAAAATAATCGTGAGTACGGCATATCTGACGTACCTTTCTTACTTTATCCGTACCGAACTATCAACACAATCCACTAATGACCTTTGCCGTTACTTACTTCAGCCCGGTGATAAATCACCGGGGTTTTTCTGGCACGAGCCGTTGCTCTATTTCCCAGCCCACTGCTGGCGCAAAATACCGTGTTCGGAATAGACCGTGGACGATGAAGCTTCGATCATCAATTCGAACAGAATATAGCGATCCTTCGGCGCATAGCCCGCTGCTTCGATAGCGTGCGCACGGATTTGTTCATCATCCACCAACACGGCTTTGCCAGAGACTACGAATTCGCCAGCCCCGCCGTCCATATCTTCAACCGCGCAGTGCAGCGCATAACGGCTGTCGCGGCGCAGATCATTGGATTTGGGCGAGGTTGAATCCATGAACAAGAATAAGCTGCTGTCGTTGATAATCGGCGTCACCGGATGTACACGCGGGCTGCCGTCTGCGCGCACCGTCGCCAGATATGCTACCCCTGATTCATGACTTAGCCGCCGCGCACCGAACGCCGCAAGTTCAGGGGTTGCTAGTGAGAAAGTCTTCCACGTTGCCATAACTGTCGTAAACCATCCTAATCAGATAGAGGAGTAAAATAAGCAGATGCACTCATTTTACTGCCCATAAGATAGGTTGAACTGTAACAAAGGCATTCGGAGAACTTTCCCATCACTGACTAAGCGTACATTTCGACGCGCGATTCCAGCTTCACCTGAATGTGTTCTTGCAGCCGCCGCTTCACCTCTTCAAACGGGATGCGATCCATGATCGGGTCGAAGTAGCCGACGACGATCAAGCGTTCCGCATCGGCGCGAGTCATCCCGCGCGACATCAGGTAGAAGATCGGTTCGGCTTCCAGCTTGCCGACAGTTGCCGCGTGCGTGCAGCGCACGTCGTTGGCCTCGATCTCCAGACCGGGGATGCTATCGGCGCGTGCTTGATTGCTCAACACTAGATTGCGGTTGGCTTGGTAGCCATCGGTTTTCTGGGCATTGGGCAGCACCTTGATCATGCCTTGCCAGACCGTCTTGGCTTGATCCTTGAGGGCACCTTTGAACAGTAAGTCACTGGTGGTGTGTGGCGCATTGTGATTCTGCTGCGTGTCATGATCAAAAAGCTGCTCATTGTCCGCGAAGTAGAGCGCCGACATCCGTCCCCAACTGAACTCGCCGTCTAGCTCGATCTCAGTGAAGTCTTTGGTGAGCTTGCTACCCATCGTGCCCATCACCCAATCGAGTTTGCCATGCTCGCCCACGCGTCCGCGCTCGTGGCGGAAGTCATAGACGTTGCGTCCCCAGTCTTGCAGCGAGACATACTTCAGATCGGCGTAGTTGCCGAGCAAGATTTCCGTTGCACCGACATAGCTGGCATCGGCGGTCACAGTGGGCACGGAGAGATACTCGTGCAAATAGATTGCTTCGGCTTCGTCTTCCAACACGACGAGGATGTGTCCGAGCGTCATGCCTGCCGTAGTGTTGTAGAACACGCTGTGCAGCGGTAATTTCACTTTGACACCCTTCGGCACGTACAGGAATGTCCCTTGTGTCCACAGTGCCGCTTGCAGGGCAGCGAACTTGCCATCCCCCGGCTTGACGGCCTTAGTCATCAACTGTGGGCGGACAAGCGCCTCGTGCTCACGGATCGCCGTGTCCAGATCGGTGAAGATCACGCCTTGCGCTTTCAGTTCGTCGCTCAATTCGCTGTGGACGATGTTGCCATCTACCGCCGCGATCAGGCCGCCCTGCCGATCCCCGATCAGTGGTTCGCGGTGCTGCGTCGGGATGGCGTCGAAACCCGCCACACTGTCGGATTTGTAGGCGAGTGGGCTGGCTGTTTCCCACTTGATCTTGGTGTAATCGGTACGCCGCCATTCCTCGGCCTTGAGCGAAGGCATCGGCATGTCGGTGTATAGTTCCCACGCGGCAAGGCGCGACTCGGCTAACCATTTTGGTTCATGGCGGGCAGCGCTCAGGGCTTCGACATCAGCCTGTGTCAGCGCGGGGGCGGTTAGTTTACTAGTTCCTACACGACGTACTACAGTCACGTTTAGATCATCTCCATGTTGTTGGCATCAGCAGTCAAACAATCAAATTTCATCAATTAAAGAACATTTTAGATATTTAGCAGTTCGATAAACTCTTCAAGCGTTAATCCTGCTTCCCGGATGATACTACGCAGTGTTCCGGGCTTGATCGGATTGTGATTCGGTATCGTCACTCGCGCCTGTGGTTCAAGTCGTTTCATGATGATATGACTACCACTCTGCCGAGCAACGATGAAACCTGCTCGTTGGAGCGCTCTAACGCATTCCCGTCCTGATACTTGAGGTAGTTTCGTCACACGGTCATCACTTGAATCGGCAATGGAATATCTTCGGGTACTTCTTCGCCATCCTCGATCAAACTCTCTATATAAAGGTTGATGGCGTCCTTGATGTTCACAAGCGCATCTTCAAGGGTATCGCCTTCGCTAATGCATCCGGGCAAGCTGGGCACTTCTACAGTGTAGCCACCTGTCTCATCCGGGATCAAAATTACCTGCCGCATCCGTATTCCCTCAACTACTCATCTTCGATCCCGCTCTCACTGCGAGTTCACCGCGATGGTACACCCTTAGTGGAACGTTTCGCAGCACAACATCAATATGTTGAAAACTCGTTATCTATTCCGCGCTCAAACAGTCCTAGATTCGGCGCGAAGCCCTGTCGCTGATAGAACTCACGGCTGGCCTTGCTGGGCCACACGATCAGTAGTTCAAGCTCGATCTCACCAGCCCATGCAATCACACGGCGCAGCAGACGCGTCCCAATGCCATTGTTACGATATTCGGGCAGTGTGTAGACATTGGTGATGTAGCCATACTGCTTGCCGAAGCGTCCCGGACGCGGCACCTTATCAATGCGTTGGACATACATCTGGCTGACCAAGATGCCGTCTTCTTCCGCCACCCAGATCGCCCATTTGCCGCCAGTGAGGATTTGCTCGATGAACGGACGGAAGGCCACCGTGAAATCTTCGAGGCGCTCGTCCGGCCCCGGTTTATCCTCATAGTAAAAGGCGTGCTCCCAGCGGAGTTTTGCCAGTTGATCCGCATCCGCGACATGTGCTTGCCGAATATTGATTGTCATCTTCGCTTCAGCTATCCAATCCTCAGCCAACACGCTATCCACTGTTATGTACAGGGGCTTGACTCGTGTCGCTTGCTCCTATGTGATCGCGTTCAGCCCGATTTTGAGGCGCTTAATGATGTCGCCTGTTGCCGACGCCCGTTTGGATTACTCACTATCAGCGGCGGATTCAGACAGATAATTCCTAGGCTCAGTGTTGGCATCCTCATCCGAATTCCGTTACTTATCCTTTTTCTTGTCGGTCACACCCATACCCGAATTTTTCTCGTACATCTCCATCAACCACGCCAGTGCATCCTGCTTGGTGAAAAAGATGCGCGAGATCGTCCCTTCCCGCGTGATCGCGCGCAGAAAAGTCTGCGCCAGTTGGATCACGAATGTTTTGGGCAACACGAGCGACACATAAGCGTGCTTGCCAGCGGGTATGACCTTCATCAGTTCTTGCATCTTCGCTTTGCCATACGGCGTATTGAAGGCGGCGAAACTCTGCGACTGATCGACTAGCATATAGTCAAAGGGCAAGTGCGCATGAGTGCGCATATGCTCGGTCGCAAAGGCCACGAAACCATCTACGAGCACACGAGAACTATCTTTGATGGTGACGATCAATATATCGCCGTCCAGTAACTCCTCTACTGTCAGACCGGGCATCACTTCGCGTGGTTCTGAATTTGACATGATGTTCGCCTCTATGCTTCGTTCAAGATAAGGGCGATCATCGTAACGAGATCGCCCATACGATACTATAGCATAGAGTTTACAATTACCCGACGGAACCTTCCATCTGTAACTGCACCAAACGGTACAATTCGATGCTGTATTCGGCGGGCAGTTCCTTGGCGATTGGCTCGATAAAACCGCTGACCACCATCGCGTTGGCCTGATCTTCGCTGATGCCACGCGACATCAGATAGAAGAGCTGATCCTCGCCTACTTTGCTGACCGAGGCTTCGTGTCCGATGGTCACATCGTTCTCATCGATCTCGATGCTTGGATACGTGTCGGTGCGGCTGATCTCGTCCATCAACAGTGCATCGCAGACCACATTCGACTTGGAGCCGTGGGAGCCTTCGTAGACCTTCAGCAGACCGCGATAGGTGGCGCGACCACCATGCATTGAAATCGACTTGCTGATGACTTGACTGGTGGTATAGGGCGCACCGTGTACCATCTTGGCACCGGCGTCTTGGTGCTGACCTTTGCCCGCGAAGGCGATAGACAGCACTTCGCCGTGCGCCTTTGGCCCCATCAGATAGACGGCTGGATACTTCATGGTCAGTTGAGAGCCAATGTTGCAGTCCACCCATTCCATCGTCGCGTCTTCGTAGGCAACCGCCCGCTTGGTGACGAGGTTGTAGACGTTATTGCTCCAGTTCTGGATGGTGGTGTAACGGCAGCGTCCGCCCTTCTTGACGATGATTTCGACTACCGCACTATGCAAGCTATCGGTAGAGTAGGTGGGCGCGGTGCAGCCTTCCACGTAATGGACGCTGGCACCCTCATCCACGATGATCAAGGTACGCTCGAACTGACCCATGTTCTGTGTATTGATGCGGAAGTAGGCTTGCAGCGGCAGTTCGACGTTGACGCCCTTCGGCACATAGATGAACGAACCACCCGACCATACGGCGCTGTTCAAAGCCGCGAGTTTGTTATCCGTCGGCGGAATGACCGTGCCAAAATATTCCTTGAATAGTTCAGGATATTCCTTCAGCGCCGAGTCGGTGTCGGTGAAGATGACGCCCATCTCTTCCAAGTCCTTGCGGATCGAGTGGTAGATCACTTCAGACTCGAACTGCGCGCCCGTCCCCGCGAGGAACTTCTGCTCCGATTCGGGGATGCCCAGCCGATCAAAGGTGTACTTGATCTCCTGTGGCACATCGTCCCATGAACGCCCTTGACGGTCGCTGGCACGGACGAAGTAGTAGATATCGTTGAAGTTGATCCCACTCATATCGCCGCCCCACTTGGGCATCGGCTTCTTATCCCAGATTTCGTATGACTTCAGCCGGAAGTCGCGCATCCACTGCGGCTCGTCCTTCATTGCAGAGATTTCCGCCACGATTTCGGCGTCCAGCCCTTTACGACTCTTGAACGTGTAGTTATTTTCGGGCACGTTGAACCCGTATTTTTCTTCGTAGTTATCCTTGATCTGGGCTAACTGCCGTTCCTGATCAAGTGTGTTATCCGTCATAGTGGCATCCTATCTCTTATTTCGTTGACGATGGAAGAGGCTACGCGGTGACGGCGTGCTTCTGCGCGATCCAGTCATAGCCATTCTTCTGGATTTTCTCGGCTAACTCGTACCCGCCCTCTTCCACGATGCGACCATCAAACATGACATGCACAATATCGGGTCGCATAAAGTTCAGGAATTGGTCGTAGTGCGTAATGACCACGACACCGAGGTTGGGTCCGATCAGCGACTTGATGCCATCGCCTACCACGCGCAGCGCGTCCACGTCGAGGCCGGAGTCGGTCTCATCGAGGATCGCCATCTTGGGTTCGAGCGTTGCCATCTGCAATATCTCGGTACGCTTGATCTCGCCACCAGAGAAGCCATCATTCAGGTAGCGTCCAGCAAAACTGGGATCCATCTTCAACTGCTGCATCTTGGTGGTCAGCAGTTTGCGGAATTCCGGAATGCTGATGCCCTTATCTTCGGGATTGGCTTCCTTACGGCGGGCGTTGATGGCAGTGCGCAAGAAATTGGCGACCGTCACTCCGGGCACGGCGATTGGCTTCTGAAAGGCGAGGAATAGACCCGCGCGGCTGCGCTGATCAGGTTCCATTTCCAAGACGTTTTGGCCTTCAAACCAGATTTCACCATCATCGACGGTATAGGCAGGATGACCGAGCAGCGCATAGGCTAAGGTGCTTTTGCCGGAGCCATTGCGCCCCATCAACGCGTGTACCTCACCCTGCTTGACGGTGAGGTTGACACCTTTCAGGATAGGTTTACCTTCGATGCTGACATGTAGATTCTTAATTTCCAGTACGGCAGACATTAACCGAGTTTCCTCCTCAGTAGATTGGACTAGTAAATGCATCTTTCTTTAACGCTGCTTAAATTGTACCAACAGCCAAGTGAAGCGTCAATAAATAAGATAATAATCATAAATATTGACATTTGATCGCACGGTTGATACGATCTTCCTCAAGGTCAACCGTAGATGTACTGGTAACAACTGTATGGTAGATACGCGACATGCCGTGCTAGATCATATCCGCGTGAACGGTCAAAGCACGGTGCAATCACTGGCTGAGGCGCTCGGTATTTCCCCGATTTCGGTGCGGCATCATTTGACCAGTTTGCAGGCAGAAGGGTTAATCCGTGTCGAGTTAGATCGGCAGCGGGTTGGGCGTCCTAAGCATATATACTCTTTGACAGAGCGAGTCGAACCCACCTTACCTAATCAGTATCATACCTTAGCGCTGCGTCTGCTGGATGAACTCAAAGCGTCGCTTTCGCCAACGCAAGTCACAGCGATCATTGATCGAATCGCAGCAACTGTCGCCGCGCGTTATGGCGATCCTCAAGTTGGTGGCACGCTGGAGCAGCGGCTCACGCATCTGGTGGATGTCCTCGGCGCGGAAGGCTTCATGGCGGAAGTGAGCCACGTTGACGATCAACTGGTGCTCATGTCTTCCAACTGCCCATACACCTCAATTGGTCAGCATCATCCCGAAGTATGCCAGATCGACACAGCGCTGATCCGCACCATGTTGGGCGTCAGCGTCGAGCAAACTTCGTGTGTCTTGCATGGCGACCGCAATTGTGCCTTTGTCGTGCAAGAGTAAGGCAGATCACAGATCGCTCGTCTATAATAATCGTCAAACCTTTAGGAGTAAACGGGAATGTCAGATAACACCACGACAAACAGCGTCTCCGGCGTTAAGTCCGAGGCGGAAGTACGCGAAGCCCTGCGACAGGTGGTCGATCCTGAGATCGGCTTGGACGTGATCGCGCTCGGCTTGATCAAAGAATTGGACTTACAGCCGGATAAATCGCACGTTCGCATGATGCTGACTACACCGTTTTGTCCGTATGGCCCGCAGATGCTTGAGCAAACGCGTCGGAACGTCCAAGAGACTACGGGCGTCCCCACCACCATCGAGTTCGTCAATGAAATCTGGGATCCCTCGATGATGGAAGAAGGCGCGGGTCAGGACTGGGGTCTGTTTTACTAAGCGACTCCCTCCATTTTCTTTTTGAAGCAGGAAACTCGGCACACCACCGAGTTTTTCGCGTTAAGGGGCGAACTCTGCTTTGCGTGCTGACGCTGATCGTCGTGCCACATGGGCTGTCTGACCAGCGGATCGCTGCACCTCGGCGGCAACTCGCAATGCGCCCGCCGTCACGCCTGCGGTACTTTGACCGGGGAAGATGCTGTCGCCCACCATCCACAAGTTCGGAATGCCTGTATGTGGGCTACGCGCCGTCAATAGGCTCGTCATCGCGAAACCGCCAACCATTCCGCCCGGTCGCCGCGTGAAGCGCTGGAAGGCCGGTGGAGTACCCGGCACGATCAAGGCCGCGCGCTGGCGTAAATTCGGCGCGATCCGTTCTGCCGCGTCCAAAAGCCGATCACGGTACTGCTCGATGCGCGCTTGATAGCCGTCGGGATCGTGCTGGCGCAGTTCCCACCAAGTCTCGATGCGCGTGTGGGTGGAGAGCGTCACGGTACGGAAGCCTTCTGGCGCACGCAGCCGATCATCCGGCTCCGAGATCGACATAAAGACCGAATTGCCTTCGCCAAGCGGTTGATCGTAGCGCTGCACAATCTGAAAGTGATCCGCATGTGTGGGGAGGGCATCATTTGGCACGCCTAGATACAGCGTGAAGGCTCCCCATGTGCTCCCGCGCTGCCTCAGTTCGCGCTGTAGTCCTGATGGTGTCTGCTCACCGAGGATGTTCGCCAAGCCCCACGGCGTCAGGTTTGCCAGCACAATATCGGCGTGGAAGGTCTGTCCCTTATTCGTATCAACATTGAATGTGCCATCATCCAATCGCCGCAACCTCGTCACAGTGTGGCGATAGATTATGCGTCCGCCGTGTGCCGTGAGCGAGTCAGCCAGCGTCCGCGCGAGATTCCCGATCCCGCCGCGCACGTGATAGGTTCCAGCGCGCGGCAGATCGATGGCGATGGAACCGTAGAGCGCGTTGGCATGTTCCGCCGTCGTCTGGGCACTAATCAGCAGTTGAGCATCAATGAAGGTGCGGGCGGTTGGGTGATTCGTGCGGCGAACGCCGATGCCGTCTAACACTTGCCCTATGCTCATCAAGGCTAACGGCGCGAATGGCAGCATGTTCGGGCGGAGTTTGGGGATCAGCCGTGCCACATCTCCGAGTGAGCGCGGCGGCCATTCGGGCAGGCGTGCGGCGAACTCCCACGCGACGTTGGCGGCGTTCGTCTGGATAGGCCAGAAACGGCGAAGTTCGGGCAGATGGCGGGCGTGTTCTTCCTGACGGCGCGGTTCATTTCCCCAAGCAGTGATCGTGCGGTCGGGCAAGTGGACAACCCACGACGGATCGGCTTTGCGGATAGGCCATGTCAGATTGAGCAGTTCGCCCACGATATGATGTGGCCCGCCTGCCTGAAAGCCGCCCGCACAGGTCGCGCCCGCATCGAAGCGGTAGCCTTTGTGGAAGAAGGTGCCCGCGCAACCGCCCGGATACACATGGGCTTCAAGCACGGTCACATCAAAACCTGATTTTGCTAGCAGTGCCGCCGCCGTCAAGCCACCTACGCCCGCCCCGATCACGACTACACGTTGTCCTGTCATTTATATCTTTTACCTTCCGTCCGTCGATTGTGAGAATCTTAACAAAACCTCCTCACGGCGCGTAATCGAGTCCAATATCGGCAAGCTGCCTAAAGCCGAAGTGCCTAATTTTCGATAGAATTCACCCTAGTCGGCGGTCGGTTAGCCGCGTATGATGAGCATAGAACGGCTTCAGGAGACGGGTGAGTGATGGGCACATTGTTTGTGTCAGCCTTTGTGATGGGACTGATTTTCGTGGCGACGCCGGGAATCATCGCGGTAGAGGCGGTGCGGCGCGGCCTCGCACAGGGACACACAGCAGCGCTCAAGCTCCAGTTCGGATCGCTGATCGGAGACGCGACATGGGCGCTCATCGCGCTGCTCGGCGTCTCCGTGTTGTTCCAGAACCGCCTAACCGCCATCGGACTGAGTCTGTTCGGCTGCTTCCTGATCTTCCGGTTCGCATGGGAAGCCTACCACGCCAGCCGCAAAGAATTGGCGCTGGACGGTCAGCACAGCACCCGACAAGGCCATTTCGTCGCGGGGGCGGCGCTATCGCTTTCCAACCCACAAAACCTGACCTTCTGGCTCGGCATGAGCGGCACCATCATCGGCATGGGTTTCTTGAATCCGCAGCCCGCGCATATCGCCGTGTTTATGAGCGGTTATATGCTGGCGGCGTTCCTGTGGTGCTTCGTGTTCGCCGCCCTCGTTGGCGTTGGTCGGCGGCTAGTCAATCAGCGATTGTTCTACTGGCTGAACTTGATCTGCGCGGCGGCGCTGGCTTATTTTGGCTTCGCGCTGCTGATCGGCACGGTTCAGTTGATTTTCAGCGCGCCGTAAAAGTTAGCTATTGATCCGCGCTTGGATGGCGTTTATACTAGGACACAAGACATTGGGGCTGTGGCGAAATGGCAGCCGCAGCGGACTTAAAATCCGCCGCCCTCAAAAGGCATGTGGGTTCGACTCCCACCGGCCCCACTCGTCTGAGAATAGTGCTAAGTGCTAAGTCCTTAGTGCTAAGTAAAATACACTCGCTTGTGCTGTAGGCCCCCTATTCTATTTCAATTTGCCAAGTATAAGTCGTTGCGGTTTGCGTGGTCGGGTCAATCACGATACTTAACGTGATCCTATTCGAGTTGATCAGTCTATTTGATACCACATCTACGCAGTAATACCACAAGCCACCCGATGCCTCTGCTGTCACTGCGCCATTTGTGTTTGTTCGCGACAATAATTGGCTATTGCCGTTCAAGACAGCTCTAGCAAGAATTTGCCCATCCACTTTTATCTCGATGCGGGCATCTTTCAAGTAACCCCACTTTTCCGCGTTGTGGTTTGAGTTGTCGATATTGATACACACTTCGCGCTCGGCTAGTTTGTACGGATTCTTAGCCCCTCTCAAGCCGAGCACGGTCAACGGGAACTCTCCTACTGGCTTGGTCACGTTCAAAGGAAGGTATGGACAACCAACATCGCAACTGAAGCTCAAATGAAGTTTGATTGCGTAAACCTGAGCTTCGCTAGTATCGACCCTCACCTGAACTTGATAGCCGGGTCTGCTTTGAAGGCAGCGGTTGCCTTTGATCGCGTTCGGTAGCCCTATCGAGTACGAATAATATGAGTAGATATCTAGGTGCATCGGGTGTGCGAAGGTGTAAGGTTCGGCTACGTCGATAGCCTTGAACGGGTCATAGCCATCGTAAAGGACACCATCGCAAAGTTGGCTCACGAACGCGGCGATACTTTCCGGCGATGCTTGAAATTCCAACATCAAATAGCCACCACGCCCCAAATGACCATCAAAAGATAGGTTTGCGGCATCCGTCGGTACTGGAATACTCAAGGAGTCATTGATTTTGTCTAACGTCCAATGTTCAGGTGTGAAAGCTCGAACGAAGGACATATAAACCCCTAGGATGAGTGCGCCTAAAAGCAGGAGTAAGAGGAGAATACTCGCAACGCAACCAGTTTTGCTATTCATGGGATGCACACCGACTTTCGATAGTTAGCTTTTGAAATTCTCTCCCACTACTGGATGAGAGATCAACTCTCCTTTGCCAACGAGATGCCAACGCAACAAAGGCAGCGCATCGTTATCGTTACCCAAGCTATTCATAATCTGAGGTATCCTCATACTCGTCTCCAAGTTTTGGAGGTCATCCTCTCGTCACTAGGTAAACTACTTATGCTGCCCCAACAAGAACTCATCAGCCGACTACGTGACCTTTGCCAGCAAGATACGCGCATCGTGGCGGCGACGCTGTACGGATCGTTCGCGATGGGCGAGGCGGATAAAAATTCGGATATCGAGTGCGTGCTGTTCATCGACAGCAGCGCCTTGCCGAGCTTCGACAAACGCGGCTGGATCGATCAGATCGCGCCGACGCTGGCCTTCTTCAAGGATGATTTCGGGCACTACACGGCGATCTTCGACTCGTTGATTCGCGGCGAGTTTCATTTTGATCCCGCCGAGAGCATTCCGAACGCGGCGACGTGGCAGGGCAACGCATGGTTCCCGTCGGCGGAACATGCCATCGTGATCGACCGCACGGGAGCACTGCACACCGCAATGCAGCCGTTGTTTGGCCCGCCGCCGGAGCGTGATAATGCGGAAACTGTCGAGCGGTTCATGTACAACTTCGCGAATATCGTGCTGTTCGGCCTGAACACGCTGGAACGGGGCGAACTGGCACGCACGTTTGAACTGCTCGGCGGGCTGCATCGCCTCCTGTTGTGGATGGCGCGCTTGGTGGAAGGCAGCATCGCGCATTGGCCTACGCCGTCGAGAAAAATTGAGGCCGAGATTTCGGGACAAGCCTATAAGCGCTTGGCTGAATGCACAGCGCGGCTGGATCGAGGCGATCTGGCGCGTGCCTACCGCGCCACGTGGACATGGGGCAGCGAGATGATCCGCACGTTGGCGGCACGGCATCAGATCGCGGTGCCGGAAACGCTGTTCGCGCGGATCACGCAGACACACTTCCCAGACGGTGACTCAGCCCACTAACCACGCGACCCGATCTGGCGTGAGATCGAGCGTCATAGCGTCCATATTCTGCTGGAATTCCGCCGCGCTGTTGCAACCGACGATGGCGTACATATTCAGCGACTGATTCAGCACGTAGGCCATCGCGACCTGCGCAACCGTCAAGCCCATATCCGTGCCAAGCTGCTGAACGCGCTCAAGACGCTGGAAATTGGGTTCGATACCGTACGTCGTAGCACAGAGCGCGTCGAAGTAGTCGGTGAAGGTGGTCAGGTTATCGCGCCGGAAGCGACCGGAAAAGAAGCCGCCCGCCAGACTCGACCACGCGAAGATCGGCATCTGGTTGGCTTGATACCACGCTTTCGCCGCCGCATCGTTGCTGATGCTGATGCAACCTGACCACGGCGGCTGCGCCTGTTCCGCCAAGCTAAAGTTGGGACTGCTGCATGCGAAGGGCACCAGCCCATGCGCAGCGGCGTAGTCGTTGGCGGCTTGCAGGCGCTCGTGTGACCAGTTCGAGCCGCCAAAAGCATGGATGCGTCCGGCGCTTTTCTGCTCGTTGAGCATGTCGATGATGGGGCCGACGGGCACCTCAGGATCGTCGCGATGGAGCAGATAGAGATCGATGTAGTCGAACTCGAAGGATTCAAGCGATTTCCGTATGTCAGCATCGATGGCTTCCGGCGTCACGCGCTTGGGATTGTCTTTGCTAGGATGCGCGCCTTTGCCGATGATGACAACCTGATCACGTATCCCGCGTGAATTTACCCATTTTCCAACGATCCCTTCGTTCGTGCCGCCACCATAGACACGCGCGGTGTCGAAGGTGGTGCAGCCGAGCGCGCGGATCGAATCCAGCAGGTCGAACCCCCACTCTACTTTGTCAGGACTGATCATAAGCGTGCCCTGCACCAGCCGCGAGATCGGCTTGTCGATACCGGGCACATTGCCGTAACGCATCATGCTCATACTCTCTTTTTGACTATTAATGCAGTCGAATTTATTCCATCGGATATTTTAAGCCCCACTGGACGCGGATGGCATCCAGCGTACCCATGATGGCGAGGGTTTCATCAAGGGGCATCACGGCGCTTTCCAGCTTGCCCACGCGCACGCAGTTACCGACTTCGGCGGCTTCGTAGTTGTAGCCGTTGCCGAGGAAGGGTAAGTCGATCCGTTCTTCCGGCTTGCCATTCAGCGTAAGCGTGAGTTCTTTGGCGTGCCACCAATCGGGGATGCGGATCATGCCGTCGGTACCGTAGATGCGGGCTTCGTGCGCGGTGTTGGTGCGAATGGCGGAGGTGAGCAGCGCCAATTGACCGCCCGCATAGCTAAACAGGTAGGCGCTTTGCTCGTCCACGCCTGTCGTCGTGCCTAACTGCGCTTGGCTGACGATAGAGGCGGGCGCACCGAACAGCATCGACGCCAAGGAGATCGGGTAGATGCCGACATCCAGCAGCGCACCGCCGCCGTTGTCGGGATTGAACAGCCGCCCTTCAGCATTGACGGAGGTACGAAAGCCGAAATCCGCCACAACCATGCGCAATTCACCGAGCGTGCCAGCGGCGATGATCTCGCGGGCGCGTACCAAGGCGGGCAGAAAGCGCGTCCACATGGCCTCCATCAGGAAGACCTTTTTCTCGCGGGCACGATCCACCATGCGCTTGGCTTGCCCCTGATTGATGGCGAAGGGTTTCTCGCAGATGACGGGTTTGCCCGCGTCAAGGCACAGCAGGGTATTCTCGCAGTGCAGGTTGTGGAGCGTACTCACGTAAATGGCGTCCACATCCGGGTCGTGGGCAAGCGCTTCATAGCTGGCGTGGCGGCGCGGGATGCTGTACTGATCCGCGAATTTGTCGGCAGTGGCTTGATTACGTGAGCCAACCGCCGCGATCTCGACATCGGAGAGGGCGGTCAGGCCAGTCGCGAATTTGTGGGCAATCCCGCCCGTACCCAGAATTCCCCAACGAATCTTGTCGCTCAACGTGAACTCCTCAAAGATAGTGCTAAGTGCTTAGTCCTAAGTGCTAAGTAAAGACAGGAACCGTATTTGAGATGATTGATCGATGGATGGCAGATAATCCTAACGTGTTTTGCAGTGAATGCTATGAGGCTGTAGACGGATTTTCGGTTCCAGATTCGATAGCGAGACGGCAGTCGCGGAAGATGCGGGCGAGGTCGTCAAGCTGGTAATGGGCGTTGAGGCCGCTCGGATTGGGGAGCACCCACAACTGCGCCGAGGCTAGATCGTGCGGTTGGCGACCCATGACGGCACGCGGTTGGTTGAAGGCCGACCGATAGGCGCTGACGCCAAGCACGGCTACCGCACGCGGGCGATAGGTCTGAATGGTGCGTAGGAGCCGTTCGCCACCCGCCGCTAATTCACCCGGTGTGAGTTCGTCGGCACGGGCGGTGGCACGGTTGACGAGGTTGGTGATCCCGTAGCCACGCGCCAATAACTCGCGCTTGTCGGCGGGCGCGAGCAACCGATCCGTGTAGCCAGCGCGGTACAGCGTAGGCCAGAAACGGTTGCCGGGGCGGGCGAAATTATGCCCAGTGTAGCCAGAGTACAAGCCGGGGTTGATGCCGCAGAATAGCAACGTCAGCCCCTCAGCAATGACATCTTCGGTCGGTTTGCCGTAGGAGGCCAGCAGATCAGCGCGGGTGGGTTTGGGCAGATTGGTCACGTTTCGTTCCTCGTCTTTGAGTGGCAGTATTGTAGTGAACGTTGCCAGCTTAGTTCAAGATGCCTAAAATGGATGACATCAAAATTTCCTCGTTTGTTTTTGGGAGAGCATAAAAAATGACAGATACCACCACGCCAACCAATACCCAAGAATGGTTTTACCCTTCCGAAGAAGTCCTCCAAGGCGCGATCATCAAAGATTATGACGCCCTATATAAGCGCTCGATGGATGACCTTGAGGGGTTCTGGGCAGAGCAGGCCGAAACGCTCGACTGGTACAAGAAATGGGATACGGTGTTGGATGATTCCAATGCTCCGTTCTACAAGTGGTTCGTGGGCGGCAAAACCAACATCGCCATGAACGCGCTCGACAGACACGTCAAGACGTACCGACGCAACAAGCTGGCGCTGATCTGGGAAGGCGAAGCAGGCGACCAACGCACCTACAGCTATTACCGATTGTGGCAAGAAGTGAATAAGTTTGGGAACGTGCTGCGCAGCATGGGCGTGCGCAAGGGCGACCGCGTCACGATTTACATGGGGCGGGTACCCGAACTGATCATCGCGATGATGGCGTGCGCGAAAATCGGCGCGGTACACAGCGTGGTGTACGGCGGCTTCAGCGAGCAAGCGCTGGCTGACCGCATCGAAGACGCTCAAAGCCGCGTGCTGGTGACGCAGGACGGATCGTGGCTGCGCGGGAACATTGTCGATCTGAAGAAGGTAGCCGATGAAGCCGTCAAGCGTTCGGCGGTGGTGGAACACGTCATCGTGTACAAGCGCACGGGTCACAACGTCATGATGGAAGCAGATCGCGATTACTGGTGGCATGACCTGATGGCGCTGCCAATTGCCTCCACCAAGTGCGAAACCGAGGTGATGGACGCCGAAGACCCACTGTTCATCCTGTACACATCGGGCACGACGGGCAAGCCAAAGGGCATTTTGCATACTCATGGTGGTTACGCGGTGTATACGAGCACCACGCTCAAGTGGGTGTTCGACCTGAAGGATGATGATCGCTTCTGGTGTGCCGCTGATCCGGGCTGGATCACGGGGCACAGTTATATCGTGTATGCGCCCGCCATCCTCGGCGTGACGAGCTTCATGTACGAAGGCGCGCCGACACACCCCTACCCTGACCGCTGGTGGAAGATGGTCGAATATTACGGGATCAACGTGATGTACACCGCACCGACGGCGATTCGCGGGCTGATGCGGTTCGGATCAACATGGCCTAACCGCCGTGATCTGTCGTCGCTGCGCTTGCTCGGCTCGGTCGGTGAACCAATCAATCCCGAAGCGTGGAAGTGGTACTTCGACGTGATCGGCAAAGGCAAGTGCCCGATCATGGATACGTGGTGGCAGACAGAGACGGGCGGCTTCATGATCACGCCGATGCCAAGCGTGGGCTTGAAACCGGGCAGCGCGACACGTCCATTCCCCGGCATCGATGTCGATGTGGTGGGCGAGGATGGCAAGCCCGTCAAGGCGGGTGAAGACGGTCTATTGGTGGTCAAGCGTCCATGGCCCGGTATGCTGCGCACCGTGTACGGCGACCCTGAGCGCTACAAGAACCAGTATTGGGGCAAGTTCAAGAATTTGTACCTCGCTGGCGACTCCGCGCGTAAGGACGAAGACGGCTATATCTGGGTGATCGGGCGTATCGATGACGTGATCAAGGTCAGCGGCTACCGTCTGGGCACAGCGGAGGTCGAGAGCGGCCTCGTCAGCCATCCCGCCGTGGCGGAAGCCGCCGCGATTGGTCTGCCCGACGAACTGAAGGGCAACATCATCTACGCGTACTGCATCCTGCGCGAGGGCAACCAGCCTAGCCCGCAGTTGGAGGACGCGCTCAAGAACCACATCCGGCACGAAGTCGGCCCGATTGCCGTGCCCGCTCACATCGAGTTCGTCAAGCAGTTGCCCAAGACCCGCAGCGGCAAGATCATGCGGCGTGTGTTGAAGGCACGGGCGCTTGGTCAGCCGGAAGGCGACGTGAGCACGCTGGAAGAGTAACGAAGCAAGTGAAGAAAGTGCTTAGTGCTTAGTCCTGAGTGCTTAGTAGAAGAATGATCCCTGAAATGATCCCGTTGGCTGGTGCGAACGGGATCATTTCAATCCGGTGCTGAGTGCTTATAGATAACCGAAATTGATTAGACCTGATCATCAAGCTCAAATGGACGCCACATGTGGCGTCCGTACGATAGGAATAGTCGTTGTTGGTACTCTATTAGTCCTGCGTGCTTAGGAAAGACATTCCCCGATTCTCCGCTCCGTCTTCCTGTGGGACATGCGAGTAGCCCTGTTAACCCTGATAAACAGGGAAATAACATGGCGACCAATATGCTTTGCTCAATGAACCGCCCAGAGTCGCAAAGATCAGGGCGTAACAGGGTTCGGAACAGGGCGACCAAAACCATCAGCATTTGGCGTGATGCTTTTCGATACCCCTGTTTTGCCTGATCTGCCTGATAAACAGGCAAAATAACAGACAACGCCATTTTACGCTCAGATGAGCCGTCCTGAACTGACAGGAACAGGCAATTATCAGGCCATAACAGGCAAGATCAGGCAAATTATCAGGCCGCGTGTTCTAGCATGTCGGTGCGAGACATTGGCTAGGGTGAAATGGAGTTGTTAAGGTGCGCACAGCGCAACCATTTCCCCAAGGGTTGATGTGACTACTTCACATTGCAGCAGCAGCAAGTTGGGCGATGTCGACATAAAGCCAACCGAATTAAGTAGAGGGATACGACGCCCGGCGGTTTAGTGGTAAACCGGAGCATGGAGACGCCTCCTTGAGGATAGGAGTCACTCATCCATGTTGCGTAGTATAGCAAGGATGTTTTACAGAGTCAATATACAGAACGTTAGAAGTTCGTATATATTTTCTGCCAAGCTTGCAACTAGGCGGCAATAAGGAGTTTTGACGAATTTTAGACAATCCGCATTATGCTTTTGATAGCGAGATTGACAACTTGGAAAAGGGTAACTCTATCATGCGGCTCGACAGCATAGACCAGTTAGATGAACTGGGTGATCCTCAATTGTGGGAAGTGGCTTCCGATACGTACAACGAGGGTGAAATCCGCCTAGAAGCACTACAACGCTGGCTGTACCCTGATGATGACGATCCTGATGAGCTAGGTGGAAAACGGCTGCGCGAACTACGTCAATTGGCGACGGTACTGGAAGAAGACGAGATCATCGATGATGAAATTCAAAATGATGACGAGATGGCACCGTATTTCGATACCGAAGGACGGTTGATTCTGATTCATAATGGCGTAACCTATCTGATAGATAGCGATACCGATGACGGGGCTTACGATGGCATCGATGCGAAAGACGATTTGTACTCGACGGACGACAAAACGAACGTGGATCGGGATATATGAGTTAGCAACCTGATCCCGGCGATCAATCGCCGGGCTGAAGGGAGTAGTGCCTTCCTAGCATAGAAGGCCATGCCGCTGGATGCGGAAACGTCAGGCTTAGAGAAACTAGCTCCGACAATGATGGTGTTTAAGAAATTGGTCAAGGAAACGCAGGTTTGTCGTCACGCCGCCCGACGTTAAAACGTCAGGCTTAGAGAACGAAGTCCACTAAAGGGACTCAAGAAGATGTGTTGGCGTGAATGTCGTAATCCCGTCTCATTTTTTGAAACACCATAAACTTACAGTCTAGGGAACAAAGTCCCTATCGGACTTACCACAAGCAAGCTATTCAGGCGGAACTAGATCACGTTGCTTTCCTCGTAGATGCCGAACTCGGCGCGGAAGACGTCCATGATCTCTTGCAGGGTGGCGTAGGATCGAGCGGCGTCTAGGATGAACGGCATCAGGTTGGATGATTCGCGGGCGGCGTGACGGAGGGCGGCGAGCGAGGTGTTCACGCGCTCGTTGTCGCGCTCTTGGCGAAGTTTATGCAGCCGTGCGAGCTGCCGTTGGTACCCCTGCGGATCCATTTCGAGAATCGGGATTTCCAGCTTGGCGTCGGGATCGGCGTAATCATTAACGCCGACCATGATCTTGGCGTTGCGGTCAAGCTCGCGCTGGTAACGGAAAGCAGCATCGGCAATCTCGCCCTGAAAGTAGCCTTTCTCGATGGCGGGCAGTACGCCGCCGAGCGACTCGACCTGCTTGATGGTGCGATAGACTTCGGCTTCCATATCGTCGGTGAGTTTTTCGAGGAAATAGCTGCCGCCGAGCGGATCGATGGTGTTGGTGACGCCACTCTCATGGGCGATGATCTGCTGCGTGCGGAGGGCGATGGTAGCGGCTTTTTCACTAGGTAGCGCGAGGGCTTCATCCATGCTGTTAGTGTGCAGACTCTGCGCACCACCAAGTACGGCGGCAAGGGCTTGGATGGCTACACGCACGATATTGATCTCGGGTTGCTGCGCGGTCAGGCTGGCACCGGACGTTTGCGTATGAAAGCGCATGAGCCACGAGCGCTGATCCTTCGCGCCGAAGGTCTCGCGCATTTCGCGCGCCCAGATGCGGCGGGCGGCACGGAGCTTGGCGATCTCCTCGAAGAAATCGTTATGGACATTGAAGAAGAACGATAAGCGCGGCGCGAAGTCATCGATAGCGAGGCCGCGTTTGAGCGCCCAACGCACATATTCGAGGCCGTCGATCAGGGTGAAGGCGAGTTCTTGCGCCGAGGTGCTGCCCGCCTCGCGGATGTGGTAGCCGCTGATGCTGATGGTGTTCCACTGCGGTAGATGATGCGTGCCAAATTCGATGGTGTCGGTGACGAGGCGCATGGACGGTTCGGGCGGGAAAATGTACTCTTTTTGTGCGATGTACTCTTTGAGAATGTCGTTTTGGAGGGTGCCACGCAGTCGATCCATCGAGACGCCCTGTTTTTCCGCCGCCGCGATGTAAAACGCCCAGATCACCGCCGCCGGACTGTTGATGGTCATCGACGTGCTGACATCAGCTAACGGGATGTGATCAAACAGGATTTCCATGTCCAGCAGCGAGGATACCGCGACGCCGCACTTGCCAAATTCGCCCAAGGCTTCTGGCGAGTCGGTGTCGTAGCCCATCAGCGTGGCGAGATCGAAGGCCACCGACAGCCCCATGTTGCCCTGATCGAGCAGATAGCGATAACGCGCGTTGGTTTCTTCCGCCGTACCGAAGCCCGCGAATAGACGCATCGTCCACAATTTGCCGCGATGCCCCGTGGCATGGACGCCACGCGTGAACGGGTACTCGCCGGGGAAGCCCAGATCGCGCTCGTAATCGAGTTCGGCAACGTCCAGCGGCGTGTAGAGGCGTTCGACCGGCGTGCCAGAGAGCGTGGTGAAATCGGCGCGACGTTCGGGCATCTTGGCTAGGGTGCGGTGCAGCGTGGTCTCTTCCCACTGGTCGCGGGCGATGCGCAATGCGTCGAGTTTGGCTTGGTCAAACATGAGGGGCCTCGCGTAATTAATTATTCAACCTAACAAGCGTTAGTTAGAGTATAGCGCAAATCGGCATCAGGAAATGGGGCGCTGGCTTATCTAGCACCCCGATAGGTGAACTAATGGCAGATCAACGCGAGGTATAGCATGACCAATTGTAGGCGGCTTGCGGTTTGCGCTGATCTTTGATGGCAACGGCAGCTGGATCGTTGTAGGTGCGCTTGCAGATCGTGTCAAAATCGGCTTTGGAGAGGACTTGCACTGTCGCGTTGGTTTTAGGATCGGTACAGGCCCAGTCAGAGTCATTGTTGATCAGCTTGACACCCCAACCGCGCTCGTTGCAATACCATTCGACCTGAAATTCGCCAAGTCTCGTGAGCTGCGGGATGGCGGTCGGAATTGGCGTCGGGAAGGGGGTGCGGGTGGCGGTTACGACGACATCGACGTAACATGACCAATTATAAGCAGGCTGTGGCTTGTTTTGATCGCGCAGGGCATAGGCGCGCGGATTGCCATAGGTGCGGCGGCAGATGTCATTGAATTCGTTCTGCCCCAAGACAAAGGAGACTTGATTGGTGCTTGAATTGATACAAGCCCAATCCGCTTGATTGTTGATTACGCGGACGCCCAACCCGCGCTCATTGCAATACCATTCGACCTGAAATTCGCCCAAACGGGATGGCTCGGTTACTGGCGAGGGGAGCGGCGTCGGCGTGGGTGGACTCAAGACATAGCATGACCAATCAAGCGCGGGGACGGCACTGGTACGGTCGCGCACGGCATAGGCGGATGGATTTTTGAAAAAGCCCTGACAAGCGGCGTTGAAGTCTAGCTGCGTGAGGACGAACACGAGCGAACCGCTCGGCGCTGTGCAACCCCAACTTTGACCGTTATTGACGATCCACGCGCTATAGCCGCGCTGCAAACAGAACCAGTCTACGCGGAGATCACCGAGCCGCGTTTGCTGGCTTTGCGCGGCGGTGGGCAGGTTATACCCGAATGTAGTGACACTGAGGATGGTAATGAGCGAGATGATGAACCATCGAGCACGATGAGGGTTCGACTTAGTAGGCATAGTTCCTCCTATCGCATTAAATGAGGCATGAATCGCGCAGCTTGATTATCGGTCGATTCAGATAAATATGGACTTAATAATGATCAGGAAGACTGATGGCTGAATCGTGGACGTAGTTGTAAAGTGGCCTGCGTGCCCTGACCGGGGATACCCTGACTCTTTAAAATGAGCTGACCGCCATATTGAGCCGCCATCGCGCTCACAATCGCCAACCCTAAGCCCGCCCCGATGATCGCCCGTTGATGGGCACGATCCACGCGGAAGAAGCGCTCCGTCACGCGATCAAGGTCAGCGGGAGGGATGCCTTCGCCGTCATCGCACACCGAGATCGTCAGCGTTTTGTCTTGCCATGCTGCCGCGAGGGTGATGTGACCTGCTTCGGGCGTGTATTTCACGGCATTATCGAGCAGGTTGCCTACCATCATATCGAGTTCGTTGGCGTGGATAAAAACGTCGGGCAAATCAACAGGGATGTCGTACGTAAGCTGCTGCTGTTTGGCGGCGGCGCGGGGGCGAATCCGGCGGATGCAATTGGTGAGTTCGTTGGCGACTTCTATCGGCTCGGTGGGGGGCGCAATTTCGTGTCCTTCGATGCGCGAGAGTTGCAGAAGATCTCCGACTAATTGCGCGAGGCGGGAAGTTTCTTCGTTGATGTCCCGCAAATATTGGTGCGCACGGGAGGGATCAATCGATGGGTTCAGGAGCGATTCCGCTCGCAATTTGATCGAAGCTAAGGGTGATCGCAGTTCGTGCGCGGCATTGGCTACGAAATCGCGATGACGGATCACGAGGGTTTCGACTTCTTGCGCCATGTGGTTGAACGAGTCACTTAATTGCACGAGTTCGCTGCTGGCATTTTTTACTTCTGAACGGACGTTGAGATTACCTTTTGCCATGTGAAGCGCTGCCCGCTGCACATTGATCAGGGGATGAATGATGCGGCTGGCTAACCCCCACCCGAAGCCACAGGCGATTAGCAGCGTAACACCCGATGCGGCGATCAATTCGATCCATTGCACGCGAATTTTGTTGTCCACTGGCACGGTTGAGGTATCGCCCCAGAGTACAGCGCGTACGTCCTTGCCTTCATGGAAGATCGGCACCGCGATGAACAGGCGTTGATCGCGGATGACGTGGAAAACCTGCCCTTGAAAGGCGTCCAAAATTTCGGGAGCGTTATCGATTTCCGGCGTCATGCTGTGGGTGGTTGCCAGCAGATCGCCGTACTTGTTGAACAGACTGATCTCCATCCCGACTTGCGTGGCACTGTTCACCAGACGGCTTGGCAGGGTAGGCGAGTTGAAACCGGAGTCGTCACCATCGCCAAGACCGGGGAGACTGCTAGAGATCGCTAGCACCGATAGTTCTTTTTCATGGACAAAGGCTTCGAGCGTGGTCGCTTGCAGTTGTAGACCCGCGATCAGCAGCAGCGCGCCCAGTCCTAACCCCAAGACGGCGGCAATCGTCGCAGTGAGCTGCACACGCAATGATTTCACGTTTGGACTTCCTCGTTGGTGGCAAACCGATAGCCTGTGCCGCGCACAGTCTGAATGTAGATGGGTTTGGATGCATCTAATTCAACTTTTTGCCGCAACCAGCGTACATGTACATCCAGCGTGCGGGTATCCCCTAACCAGTCCGTGCCCCAGATTTCGTTGAAAAGCGTTTCCCGCGAGACGACTTTGCCGTTATTTTGCATGAGCAGCAACAGCAGATCGTATTCCTTCTGACGCAGTACGAGTTCGGCACCGCCCTTGTAGACCCGATGGGCGGCGTTGTCGATGCGAACATCACCGATGCGGAATTCGGTATCTACCTCGCCGTTGCGATCCCAATGGACACGGCGGAGCATGGCACGCAGCCGCGCGACGAGTTCTTGAAAGGAAAATGGTTTGGTCAGGTAATCGTCCGCCCCCAATTCCAAGCCGCGCACGCGATCCACCTGATTGCCGAGCGCGGTTAACATGATGATGGGCACTTGCGAGAAGCGTCGGATTTCCTGACAGACCTGCCAGCCATCGATCCCCGGCAGCATGATGTCTAAGAGGATGGCATCAGGTTTTTCCACCATCGCCAACCCCAAGCCAATGCGTCCGTCGCTGGCTATTACCACGTGGAAGCCTAATTGCTCTAATTCGTAGCTGATCGGTTCGGTGAGTTTTGCGTCGTCGTCGATTAACAATACGGTCGTCATCGGTGCGTGTATCGTCCTGCTAGGATAGTTCATCCACATTGTACGATCCCGATCATAAAGCTGGACATGATTTAAGACACATTTAAGGTGCATCGTTGATCAGTTAACACAGACAACTATTCTCTCCGCTATCCTTGCAATCAGTTCTGGAATGACTGCGCTTTGTTGTAATGGAACCCACTGTGGAGAGACTAGATCATGACCAACCGAGCCTCCAATAAGCTCACAACGACTCGAAAAATGACCGTGCGCATGGCGCTGGCCTCCGGGGCCACCATCGCCACGTTGATGGGCGTGCAAACGCTCGGCACACGCGACCTCAGTTCGCTGATCCCGACCGCCACGACCGCACCCGCTGATCTCGATGATCTGGCGACGGCTACTACGCAGACGGATAGTACGGCGAATCTGGTGCCGACGGCGACGAACGGTGTCCCGACCGTCGCGATGACGCCGCTGGCACCCGCCGCCCCCAAGCTTGTGATCATTCGCAATGCTGGCGCTGCACCCGTCATCACGGTGGCTGGTCAACCGACTGCAGCAGCGACCAAGCCGAGCACAAGCACCGTGATCAAGCCACCTAACGCCGTGGTGGTGGAAGCGCCCTCGTCGTCGGGTTCAGCCGCCGCTGCCCAGCCTGCGCCCTCACAGCCCATGCCGAGCACGCGCTCAAGCCGTTAATTCAGATTTAGCCTTGAAGCAACTTCTCACTTGAACGCGTTGAGAGACATGGTGATGACCATGCTCACAACGAAGACTTCACCCTGCTAAGGAGACGACCGATGTTAAGAAAACTATTCATGCTGTCTTCGTGCCTGTTGTTAAGCGCGGTACTGGTACTGCCGAGGACAAACGCCCGCGCCCAAGATAACGCCGTCATCACGCTAGACGACCAGACGCCGTCGGTGGATGTGGTGATCACGCCCGCCAATGGAGCACCGGGCGTTGTGTATGCCGAACTGGACAGCGCTCAACTGCATCTGCTAGACAGTACTGGTGTGGAAGTGCTGAATTTGATCGACAAACGGATCAATGCGATTGGGATACAGGTCGCGCAAGGTGCTGCGCCGCATACACTGCGCCTCGAACGTTTACCCGGCGTAAGTGTGGCACGCGTCCTGCTGACCCCACAAGCAAATTTGCCCGAAATTACCGCCGCTTCTGCGAGCCAACCCGTGAATGTGTTTGATGCGCCCGTGAGCGCTACGGTTGAACTTGCGCCCGCCACTTCGCTGCCAGTGACGGTGGACGACCAGAACAATATGATCACGGTGCAGTTTACGGATCATCAAGTGACCGCGCAACTCATCGACGCCAAGGGAACGGTGCTGATGACGGGCAATGGCGGCAGCGGCATCAGCGGGCTGACAGTGCGGCTGGAAGCGGGCATGTATGGCTTGAATATGTCCAACCGCGACCTGAGCACAAAATCGTCGGTACTGGTGTCGCTTTCGACTGCGCCCGCCTTGACGATGGGCACGGCATTGGCGGCAAACCCCACCGGAACGCCAGCACCAGAAGCGCAACCTGCGACGGCGGGAACGTGTACGGCGACGGTCACAGCAGCGTCGGCAAATGTACGCAGCGGGCCGGGGACGGCGTACAGCGTGCTTGGATATGCGGCACGTAACAGCGTGCTACCCGTGGGCGGCGTGAATCGCGAGGGTGGTTGGCTGCTCGTGCAAGCGGATGTCGGCTCTGGTTGGATTTCGATTACGACGGCAACGCTGGCTGGTAGCTGCAACGCGCTGACGACCTACGATATTCCGGTGCGCAACACGCAACCACCCGTCATTGCCCGTCAGCCGCCACCCACTGGTGGCACAGGCAGCGGCGCGCCAGTGGGTGGCGGCGAGCACGAGGAGCATGGCGAACAAGGTGAGCATGACGGCGGCGGTGACGATTAAGCTCAGCATCGACAAACTGGTTCACTGCCTCTGAAGAAAATCACACGCAGCCACGTATGGTTAGGGAAGTCAATAAGGCTCCCTAACCATACAAACAGCATCAAAGGAATATGCAATGCGCACTCAAACCCCGGATCAGCCCATCCGCAGCCGTGCTAGTACAGCCACGCACAGTCAGCCGGAAACTGCTACCCCTTCTCACCTCGTAGATTGGATCGTATTTTTCATCGTGCTGGGCGTATCGGTTGTCACACTGGCGGCGCTATGGCCCTCACTCAGCGTTGGATCGGTACTGGCGCAAGATAGCAAGATAAGCTGGTATTTCGTGCGGGCGGCTGGGTTGACGGCTTACGCGCTGTTGGGCGCATCCACGGTATGGGGATTGTTCCTGACGAGCCGGATCATCGCAGATTGGTCGCCGGGGCCGATGAGCATGTTGTTTCATGCCAGCGCGTCGTGGTTGGCGGTGGTGCTCTCGATTGCGCACGCCGCGCTGCTCCTGCTGGATAAATACTATCAGTACAAGATCACCGATTTGATAGTGCCATTCGTGGGGCCGTATCGCCCGCTGGCAGTCGGGATCGGCGTGATCGCGGCGTGGTTAACCATCGCGATCACGATCAGCTTCAGCCTGCGCAAGGTGATCGGACAAAAGGCGTGGCGCTGGCTGCACTATGCCAGCTACGTGACCTTCGCCTTGGTGACGGCACACGGCATATTGGCGGGCACTGATTCCGAGAATCTTGGGACGCGGATTATGTACGTCAGCATGTCAGTGGCGGTGCTGGCGCTGCTGCTGCGACGTGCCACCAGCGGACGCGGTCAACGCAGAAACTGATTACATATTCCTCTATGTCCTGCTTCCTTCCAAACAAACGTCGATGATGGCGCTGACGACACGTTCCAAGAGGTGTGGCGAACAGGCCGCAGGAAAAAACAAAGAGCGATCCGCGATAAATTTTAAGATGGCTTGACGCGTGTCGGTCTGGCGATCTTGAAGCTGATCGAGCATGAATGTCCAGATGTCCTTGAGTAAAGGCAGTTTATCCGAGACAAGCGGAAGCATCGACGCCAACGCATCGACCCGATCTAGCGACGGCGGTTGTGACCAGACCTCGGTTAGCCGATCCGCGATCACCTGTGCTTGTCGTGCCGCCGGGAGATAAGGCAGCAGGTCACGGACAGCATATGCAAAAGACGAGGTTTTGGGAATCGTGGCGGCGGCTTGGAGTACACGTTCTAGAGCGGCATCACGCGCATAAGGCACGATCTCTTTGAATAAGCTAGACCGCCGCCAAGATTCGGTCGTTTCTACAGCGGTTAGCCATGCTTCGAGCATTTCACGCTGTTGCTGCTCATCGGTGAGGTAAGGATATAGGGCGGCAAGTGCCCGCGCCCGCTGTTCCGGCAAGCCAGCCGGAATATTCAGCGCGGCGTTGCGCATCTGCTGCCGGTGCTCATCAGTGATGTGCGGAGCGAGTGTGCGGATGATGTTGGCACGATATTCTCCACGCCGGATCTTCCAGACGGCATCGAGCGCCCGCGTGATGGCAGTGATACGTTGGGGTTCATCCAGATAGGGCACCAACGCCGCTAGACATTCTCCCCGACGTTCGTCATTTTTCAGGGTGGAGGCAAGCTCAAGTACACGGCTGGCCTGCTCCGTAGATAGGCGTGGAGCAACAGCCTCAAGGATGTTTGTAAAGGCCAATTCGTTGCTCTGGCGCAGTGCAGAGGCTTTTTCCAGCAGACGATTGACTTGATCAGGGGTCGTCACTTTGCGAGCAACTGCCTGCACCGCTACTTGAAACTGATCGGGGATGCTTAAGGCTAGGTCTAATGCTTGTTGAATTTGAGTTTCTTGCAGCCTGCTCATCAACGGCAGCAATACATATTCTTGATAAGTGGTGAAGGATTCGAGGGCATTGAGTAAGCGTTGGGCTTGGTCACCGTGCAGCCGATTCGCCATCCGCGCCAGTATCCGCCCGCGATAGAGAGCATCTTGAGAGCGCGTCAAGATTTTGGAGAAGATCGATTCGCGTTGTTCGTCGGGAATATGCGGGGCGAACGCTTCTAATGCATCTGCGCCGTCGCTGTTTTGTGGCAGTTCGAGCGCGGCGTGCAGTGCTTTTTGGAAGCCCTCCCCTGCCAGATGGGGAGCCAAAGCCGCCAAGGCACGCGCGATTTCTTGCACATCCTCGATCTGTACGGCAGCAGCTAAGGCGCGTCGAGTTCTATCCTGAAAGCGGGGTAGCAAGGCGATGCGCACACGCTCTTGCTGCTGCGATGAGGGTTCCGGCGAGATTTTCGCCAGCAGCGATTCGATGGTGTCGAGATCTGAGATCGCCAAGACTGTATCAAGTACAGCATCAAGTTGAACTTTGGTGAGGCTGCCAGATTCGAGCAGTAACGCGATAAGTTCGGTTTGGCGATTGTCCGCTGCTGTGAGCGCGATGTGGATCAACTCCCCGTGTTGGGTCTCATCCAAATGTGGCATGAGTGCGCCGAGCATGGAGCGTAGTTCAAACGGGTTATCAATGGACACCAGCCAGTCCAATAATTGCTGGCGTTGAGCGCGGGATAAACGCGGCGCTAGTGCTTGAAGTACCCTAGTTTTGTCGTGGTTGGAAGCGCTTACGAGGATCGGTTGTAACAGTTCCAAGGCAAGAGAAAGCTGGTCGGCGTGAAGGTGTGCGCTGGCGAATTCAAGCATCAGGGCACGAATATGCATATCGTCGGTAGTGCGCGCCACCTCAAATAAGCGATCAACTTGGGGCGGCTCAAGCGAATCGACAATCGCGGCTAACTGCCATATATGACCGGACGTCGTGAGTGTGGACAGCGTGGCATCAACTAGATATTGAACATGCTCAGGACGCAGTAGGGAACGCAGTTCAAAAAGGGCGGCTGAAGCATGAGCTACGGCTGTAGCGAGGATGGTTTGCAAAGCTGTCCACGCTTGTTCGCCGGATAAGCGCGGGAACAATGCGGTAAGCAGCTTGGCACGCAGTTCATCAAGGTGCAGCGTCAGGGCAGCGTTCAGAATCCGATCACTCAACCCGCTATCGGCATGAATGGCGAGGGCACGCAGCACGCGGTAACGGTAGCCTCCGTTCTTCCACGCCGCGATGTGTTCGAAGACGCGTTCCAACGAGTCAACGTGTTGCAGGCGCGGCACCAAGGCACTGAGGGCGGCGGCAAGCCCTTCTTCATGGGTGACTTCTAGCGCTAACGAGAGTACGTGCTCGGCTTGTGCTGGCGTTAAAAAGGGCGCTAGTTCAGCGATGGCGGCGGCGCGCGCCTGCGGTTGAAGCAACCCATAGGTCAGATCGCGGTGATGATCCGGGTGAATCGGGTAGATCGCTTCGACAGCCTCATCAAGCGCAACAGTGGCCTGTATTCCTGTAAGTTTGGGCAGTAAAGCGGCTAAAACATGGATGCGCTGTTGAGGATCGCGCAGGCGCAGTGTACCTTCTAGCACCATTTGAAAATGATCGGCGTTGAGGTGAGGGATAATCTGCGCCAGCGTTTCCGCGCTAGAGCGGTTATCGTCAAGGGCGAGTGCGGCTTCGATGATAGCAAAAATTTGATCTGACGACATGGAGGGCAGCAAGTTGGTCAGGGCTTGCGCGCGGTAAATGTCGAAATCGATCGTCTCCACGCTGATGATGATGGCTTGCTGGACTTCCGCATGGTTGAGGTGGGGCGCGATGGCGGCGAGGGCGTCGATTACCGCTTGTTCCTGCGACATGTTGTAGACGCCAAAATCCTCGAATTTTTTATTCGGGAAATAGCGTTCGTTAGGATCGAGCGATTTGACTGCATCGAGGGCGGCAGCGACGGCATGCGCTTTTTGATCATCTTGTAAGCGTGGGATAATGAGCATCAGTGTCCAGAAGCGTGCCCACGGAAATTCGACGTTCAACGCGACAGTTAAGGCAACCTCGCGACTCTCGGCGCGTTCGGCATCCGAGAGAAAGCTGAGGTCGAGCATGTCGGCGTACAAGGAAACGCCATCATAGGGATGCGAGATATGCGCCGCCACGTTCATTACACGTTCGAACGTCCACACTTTCAGACGGAGGGCATCGAGAAGCAGTGAAGGCGGGTAGTTATCCGCGATTGAATTGGTGGTGGTATGCAGGAGGGCGTGACGGAGACAGTCTGCCAGCGCAGAAGGCTCCTCACCACTGGCGATTTGCTGGCGGGCTAGTTGATCCGCTGACTGCCACGCGGAAAGATCGGACATCATACCTCCGACTTGTGACACAGCTATGGTAAAAAAACGCTTGAAATGTGATTTTTTCGTTACCCCTGATCCGCATTATAGCATGGACAGCATCATCCGATTGACGGTTGCCAAGAGACTGTGAAAAACATTACAATCTCGCTACCGCTTAATGTTTTAATGGTAATGAGGGATGACGCATGGCAGTGGCAACCAAGCAGCCAGTGACGGGTAAAAGTAATGGTAAAGAACGACCTATCGTCGTGCGGCTGCGCGGATTAACAAAGCAGTATGAAGAAGCGGGCGTTTCGCGGGCGGTGTTACACGCCGTGAACACCGATATGCGCGAGGGCGATTTCGTGGTATTGCTCGGCAAGAGCGGCAGCGGCAAGAGCACGCTGCTGAATATGATCGGCGGGATCGACACGGCGACAGCAGGCGAGGTGTGGGTACGCGATACGTGCATTACGACGCTGAAAGAACCAGCGCTAACCTTGTTCCGCCGCGATCATATCGGCTTCATCTTCCAATTTTTCAACTTGATCCCGACGCTGACCGCGCTTGAAAACGTCAGCCTGTCCTATGAACTGCGCGGACGCGCTCGACGTGAAGGCGAACAGCAGGCGCGACAGATGTTGGAACGCGTGGGACTGGGAAATCGGGCTAACACTTACCCCGATAAGCTGTCCGGCGGGGAGCAGCAGCGCGTCGCCATCGCGCGGGCACTGGTACATCAGCCGGATTTGATCCTCGCAGACGAGCCGACGGGCAACCTCGATGAGGAAACGGGTGACACGATCTTGAATTTGCTGCTGGAATTGACGCGTGACGCGGGCAAAACGCTGATCATGGCGACGCATAACCCCGAAGTCGTGCCGTCGGCGGATGTGGTGTATCACATTCACGAGGGTAAGTTGGTGGCGGATGCGACACACGTAGCCTCGTTATCGTAACGGCTGAAGACCCCAAGAAGCGAGAACTGTCGATGACCCTGTCTGATACGCTGTGGCGCGTGATGACGCGCTCGATTGCCCGACGACCCTTCCAGAGCCTTATGTTCGTGCTGGGGGTGGCGCTCGGCGTGGCGATGATCGTGGCGATTGACATCGCGAATGGCAGCGCGGCGCGAGCGTTTGGCTTATTCACGGAGTCGCTGGCCGGACGTACCACGCATCAGATTACGGGCGGGCCGAGCGGACTGCCGGACGACCTGTACCGCCAACTGCGCGTCGATCTGGGGCTGCGCAAGGTCGCACCAATCGTCACGGCGTATGTGCAAGCGCTGGAACTCAACCAACAGCCGATGCGCGTGTTCGGGATCGATCCGTTCGCGGAAGCGCCATTCCGGGGCTATTTGACGCTCGGCGGGACGGATTCCAATACACAGGTGACAGACATCAGCGCGTTTCTGGTGCAGCCGAACACGGTGTTGATCGCGGAACCGCTGGCGGTTTCGTTCGGGTTGAAGCAAGGGGACACGCTGACATTAAGGTACGGCACACAGCGCACCACCGCCACGATTGTTGGACTGCTGCGCCCGACGGACGAGATCACCGAACAGGGCTTGCAAGACCTGATCATCACCGACATCAGCACGGCGCAAGAACTGCTCGGAATGCAGGGCAAACTGACACAAATCGATCTGATCATGCCGGAGGGTGAAGCGGGAAAAGCTGAGATCGACAAGATCAACGCGATTTTGCCGACGGGAACAGTGCTGATGCCCGCCGCCGCCCGCAGCAACGCCATCGGACAGATGACGGCAGCCTTCAATCTGAGCCTGACCGCGCTGAGTTTGTTGGCGCTGGTGGTCGGTATGTTCCTGATCTACAACACGGTGATGTTTTCGGTCGTGCAGCGGCGTCCGATCCTCGGCACGTTGCGGGCGTTGGGCGTGACGCAGGGGCAAGTGTTCAGCATGATCCTGTGGGAAGCGGCACTATTGAGCACGGTGGGCGCATTGATCGGCTTGCTGGCGGGGATAGCGATGGGGCGGTTGGCAGTAGTGGTGGTGACGCAAACCGTCAGCAGTTTGTACTTCACGGTGAATGTGCGCAGCGTGGACATCCCGATCTTGACGCTGATCAAGGGCGCGGGGATCGGCGTAGCGGCGGCATTGATCGCGGCGCTGCTGCCCGCGTATGAAGCGACCACGACTCCGCCACTAGGCGCGCTCAAACGCAGCAACATTGAGGATAAGGTGCGGGCGTTGATCCCGTGGATCACGGCGGGCGGCGTGGTGATCGTGATCGCGTCGCTGGCGATTTTGCCGATCTTGAACCTCGTGGTGAGCTTCACGGCGCTGTTCGGAATTGTGCTTGGCTTCGCGCTGCTGACACCGCTGGTGACGCTCGGCGCGATGCGAGTCGTACGTCCGCTGTTGGGGCGACTCGGTGTGCTCGGCTTGATGGCTCCGCGCAGCATCGTGCGATCGTTGAGCCGCACCTCGGTGGCAATTGCCGCGCTGATGGTGGCGGTGTCGGTGATCGTGGGCGTGAGCGCGATGGTAGGCAGTTTCCGCAGCGATGTGCAGGTATGGTTGAATTCGACTATTCAGGCGGATATATTGATCGGCCCGCCGTCGATTTCGGCTACGCGGCAAGACGTTCCGATTGATCCGCAGATCGCGCAGGAGGTGTTGAACACACCGGGAGTCGCCAGCGTGAGCACCGTCCGGCATGTGGAGGTGATCCGCCCGAATGATCCGCTGCCCGTGTACCTCTCAGCCTACGATTACGACATCTCGAAGGGCGAGCGTCCGTTTGTGTGGCAAAGTGGCAGTTTCGCAGAGATGTGGGACAAGATGGCGGAGGGCGGGATCATCGTCAGCGAGACGCTGGCGCGGCGGCGCGGGCTGGAGATCGGGCCGGATCAGACGCTGACATTGTTGAGCGATAAAGGTGAACGCACCTTCCCCGTTGTTGGCATCATGCGCGATTACACGGGCGATCAGGGCACGGTACTGATGCGGATGGCGGTGTATCGCGGGCTATGGAACGACCCGTATATCTCGAATCTCGCCGCCGACTTGAAGCCGGACGCCGATGTGCGCGCCGTGATCGCGGCACTCAAGCAGAAATTGGCGGGCAGTGACCTGCTGGTGCAATCCCAACGCGAGATCAAGCAGGGCGCGCTGGTGTTGTTCGACCAGACCTTCGCGATCACGACGGCGCTGAATTTGCTGGCGACGGTGGTGGCCTTCATCGGGATTTTGTCGGCGTTGATGGCGCTGCAACTGGAACGGATGCGAGAGATCGGCACGATGCGGGCGAACGGGTTGACGCCGATGCAGTTATTCCGGCTGACGCTGCTGGAAACTGGCTTGATGGGCGCGGTAGCAGGGTTGATGGCGCTACCCGTCGGGACGGTGCTGGCGTGGGTGCTAGTGTACATCATCAATGTGCGCAGTTTCGGCTGGTCGCTCAATTTGCGGTTGGAGCCAGAATTTTACACACAAGCGCTGGCAGTAGCGCTGGTCGCGGCAATCGTGGCGGGCGTGTATCCAGCGCTGAAGATGGGGCGCATCCAGCCCGCGCGGGCGGTACGCAGTGAGTGAGGTGGCAGTTAACGCGTAAATTTTTCCCGCCGAACGCGTGACGCAGCGCCCACTATATCGACAAATACGTGCTCCATCTGGTATGCTGTAAGTGGTGAATTATCCATCGAGGCGGCGGCATGACATCCAACAGCGATAATAATCTTCCTTCCACTTCGCAGCGACCCATGATGGTGGCGATTGCCGTACTCATCGTGGTGATCATTGCGGTGGCGATTATTTTCGTGCTGCCCCCCCGTCAACCCGCCGCGACTGCTACGCCCGCCGTGACCGTTACTATCACCCCTTAACGTAAAATGGAACGCTCCGCCGCGCGCCGCTGGTTATGGTCAGCATCTCCGCTGCGGGCTGTGATCGAAGGCTGGCTGATCAGCACGATTCTGCTGTTACTGCTGCTGACGGACAGCCATCAACCCTTGCTTGTGCGTTTTTCTACCGTGTGGGTGATGTTGTTCGGCGTAATGGTGAGCGCGTTCCGCTGCCGGATGCCAGCGCAACCACTCGTCCGTGCGCTGCTGTACGATTTCGGCGTCGCGGTGCTGCTGATGGTGGGGATGATCAGCATTTTCTATTTCGCGCCGACGCTGCCTCTAACGGATCAGCAAATACCGATCACACTCGTTGAGTTCGGCCTCGTGTTCGGAAGCGCTGATATTTTGGCGTACATGACGTTGCGGCTGCCGATGCGGTTGTGGGCGCTGTGGGAGGTGGCACGTAAGCGGCATTTGCGCTGGTCAATTGTCCACGCGCAATTGATGACGCTGCTGGTGCTGCTGGCGGTGTTCGTGGTATGGCAAGCGGTGGAGTTCTCGCGCAATTTGAGCATCGGAGAGCAACCGCTGGAAATTACGTCGCCCGCTGGTGTGCTGCTCAGTGTGACGCTGATGCTGATCTTCGCCGTGGTGGTGATCGTGATCAGCCTGCCCGTGATCGTCGGGCTGATGGCGTTGGGCGCGGTGCTGTCGTACACCATTTCGCGCCGGACGACACGCCGCATCGAGGCACTGGCGACGGCGACCAGCAGTGTGCGAAACGGCGCTTATGACACGCGCGTCGAGGTAGATGGCGAAGATGAGATCGCGCAGTTGCAGCAAGACTTCAACGCGATGACCGCTGAACTGGAGCATACGCTGGCGGCGCTCAAAACGGAACGCGATACGGTGACGGGTCTGCTCCAAACGCGCCGCGAGTTGATCGCCAGCGTTTCGCACGAGCTGCGCACGCCGCTTGCCAGCATTCGCGGTTATCTCGATTCGACGCTGGAACACTGGCAGAACACGCCGCCACCGACGCTGCGCCACGATCTGACCGTGATCGAGCAGGAGGCGATCCGCGTGCAGCGCTTGGTGGACGACCTATTCACGCTGTCGCGCGCCGAAGTGGGACGGCTGACGCTGCGCTGCGTGCCAACCGAGTTGGTGTCGATTTTGCGGCGGATCGTGGATACGGGCGCGCCGCTGGCATGGCAGCAACGGCGAGTTAAGCTGAGTATCGAAACGCCACCACAACTCGCCGCCGTAGTGGATGAGACGCGCTTGGAACAAGTGCTGTGGAATCTGGTGCATAACGCGCTGCGGCACACCGCACCGGGCGGGATCGTCGTGATCGCGGCGCGGGCGACGGACGCGCGTGCTCAGATCGATGTGCGCGATACGGGCGACGGCATCCCACCCGATGAGCTGGCGCATGTGTGGGAACGCTTTTACCGTGGTGACCGCAGTGACGGGGCTGGCCTCGGCTTGGCGCTGGTAAAGGAACTAACCGAGGCGATGGACGGCACCGTCGCCGTCAGCAGCGAACCTGGCAAAGGCAGCGTGTTCAGTGTGGCGTTCCCAACCGTGTAACAGACTGTGCGCCACCCAAGCAATCTTCCCTAAATCTACTATAATCGAGTGCATTGACTACGCGTGTAATTGTTAGCGAATGGGGATCCGGGTAATGTCTCATCCATCAAAATCCATTTTCGAAGTCATCGGGATGGATGGCTTCGAACGGTTGGTAGCGGCGTTTTATCAGCGCGTGACCGATGATCCGGTGCTGCGTCCGCTGTATCCCGACGCGGATATGACAGGAGCGGAGCGGCGCTTGCGCATGTTCCTGATCCAATATTTCGGCGGGCCGCAAGATTACAGCGCCGAACGCGGACATCCCCGATTGCGAATGCGCCATGTGCCGTTCAAGATCGGGCAAGCGGAACGGGACGCATGGGTCACGGCGATGCTCGGCGCGCTGGATGACGCGGATATTCCCGAACCCGCGAACACCACCATGCGCGAATATTTTCAGGGCGCAGCTACTTTCTTGATCAACGACGCTTCGTACTTTGACACTGCCTCCAACGCATAGCAAGGACAATCCGGTATGGCGAAGCGACGCCGCACCAACTTCCCGATCCGTACTGCCAAGCCACAGCCGCCTCCGCGCGAACCGATCATTGACCGACTCGCTAACTGGCTTGGAAGATGGCCTCGACTGCTGCGGATGCTGCTCAATTTGATCATCGCGGCGGGATTGACGGGCGTGATCGGGCTAGGCGTGTTCAGTCTGCTGTACCGCTTACCGCCGGATCGCCTGCCGCTAAACACGACCTCACTGGTGCTGCTGGCACTGTCTGTGGTGGGCATCGTACTATACTGGGTGGGCTGGCGTGTGCTGATCGGCTTTAACTGGGAGGCGACACCGCATCAACCCGGACGTGCAGCGCTGCTGTGGGTGCTGTTCGCGCTGCTCGTGTTCATCGCGACCGCTGCGCTGGCGATTGCCTCGGCCATCGACGCTAGTAAAGAGACGTAAGCGATATAAGAAACGCCGCATGGTACCATCAAGCTCATCTAGAAACTTCCTCATCGGGCGCGTCATCGGGGTTGCGCTGCTTGGCGGGCTGCTGATACTTTTCCTGCGCCTGCTGGGGATCGGGGTCATCCCGACCAAGCCCGTTTATGACGCTGACAAGTATCTGGTAGATTTTTCGTCCGTCCTCGGTAAACAGTGGCAGGCCGATGGGGCAGATCAGCATGTGACGACTGGTTCGATAGGCTATCGGTACGCGTGGGTTGAATCGCTCGTTCGGCTCACCAAACACGTCGAAGATGAGCAAGCATATATTTTGCAGGAGGTCATGACCTTTGGGGATGAGGTCTTCGCCTCCGACAATTTCTACCACACGCAATTTGCGCGTGCGCCGCGCGATTTTAGCGCACGGGTAGGGAGTGTGTTGGGTCCAGCGATTGAACGAGCGCGCACCCGCCTCCAAACACCTGAAAATCAGGAAATCTCCTGTTGGGAAATGCAAGATTCAGAAGAACAGCGCGTGATTTGTACGGCGCAATTCCTCTGCACAGATCATATTATCGATCTGAGAATGTTTACCCTAGTACAAGGAAGGCAAAAGGCGGCGGAACAAGAGGTCGTCAAGGCCATTCTGGCGGTCGATGAGGCCTGTGTGAACAACTGATGGATTAGCAGTTCGGTACATGGATTGTGCTTAAAAACGTGACATCCGCGTGGATTCCCACTTCAACCGGAAAGATTTATGACATTATTTCAGTCACTTTACGGGTTTGCAGCACTCTTGTGATATAACGGCAAGAAACGGCGGGAGAAGGGAAAGCCCATGATAACCGCTATAGGTACCTTGCTCGATCTGGTGACCAATTTTCTGCAACATCCCGTGGAAAGTATCGTGATCTTCACTGTGGTTGGCGTGATCATGTATACCGTTGAACAGAAAATGAAGGAGCCTCCTCACCATGAAGATGATCATGAGTGAAGATTGCGCAGAATGGTCGATTAGCTGGCAATATGAGCATCAACCTACTCACCAGTATCTAGATGAAGCGTGACTCACTGGTCTGGATCGACAGTATACTGAGCGAGTAGCGATTGAAGATGCTGTATATCTTTGCCTGAAAAGGTGCGCTGGAGAAGCCGACTATCGAGATAGAGTATGCTGAGGATGTGGTTGATCTGGAACGGCATACACAAAATGCTGCGCGGGACAAATACTCTAAAATCGTCAATGGACTGAAAAGTTGGCGCTTGCTGATCTACATTTGTGGTAATGATCGGAGTGTTTTCAGCAAAAACCTGTGAACTAACCAGTTTGAATGCGTACTGATCCTCGGCTGCTACTTTTTCCCAATTAACGGATGCCACCATATCAGGTTGACCAGTTTCGAGGTTTAGGGTCACGATACAGCCACGCTCTGCTCCACTGGCCTCTATTACCTGTTCTAGAATTTCCCGGTAGCGTTCACTTTGATCTGCGCCCACAACACTCTCCAGACCGTTTAGCGTTCGTGGTCTAGCATATGTTGACCTCAGTTCTGGATAGTAGGGCATCAGAGCCGATCCAGAACTGAGGTGATGTCAAATATTCAGCAAACGATGGTTATTTTTTCATCAGGCCATCATAGACGCTGGTAAGCAAAGTGCGCTCAGGATCATCGCCCACCAATTCCCAGATCATGATGCCGCCGAAGTTATGTTCCTTCACGTAGGTCGTTTTCGCGGTTAACGATTCAGCATCGTCATAGCTGATCATCATGCCCGTCTTGGGGATGAACAACCATGGCACTTTGCCCGTGTCGTCCCAGTGGCGGTCGCTGTGGGCGATCCAGAATGAGGCGAGTTCGCGATATTCAAACGAGCCTTCGGTGCCGGGAATATCTCCATAGGGTTGGAATAGGCCATTGTTGACATCCTTGACTTCTTTCCAACCGCGCCCGTAGAATGGCACGCCGAGCACGAGTTTATCGGAGGGTATACCCGCCGCGAGATAGGCTTTCATAGCAGTGTCGGCGCTGCCCGGATCCGCGCCCGGTACTTCATACAACGGCGCATTGAAGCCCGTTTTAGCGCTCCATGAGCCAGCGAAGTCATAGGCCATGACGTTGATGAAGTCGAGGTTGGGATAGACGGCTTTCCAATCGATGGGCGTGATCTTGTTGGTATCTGGCGAAGCCGCGATGGTCAGCAGATGGTGCTTGCCGTCGAGCTGGGTCTGTGCGTCGAGCTGTGAGCGCAGTTCCGCCATCAATAGCACGAAGTTGGCGGGGTCTTGCGGGCGCACTTTGTTACCGGGATCGCCACCGCCCGCCGGATATTCCCAGTCGATATCCAGCCCGTCAAAACCATACTGCGTCATGAAGGCCACGCATGACGCGGCGAATTTCTTGCGCGACTCGTCGGTCAGCGCCACATCGGAGAATTTGCCCGACCACGTCCAACCGCCGATTGAGATCAAAGTCTGCAATTGTGGATGCGCGGCTTTGAGCAGTTGCAACTGTTTGAAATTGCCCAGCAGTTTTTCCGTCTTGTCGTCATCGGGATACGGGTACTGCGTATCCGCCCATTCATCACCGAGCACACACTCGCCCGCGTCGGAAATGTTGGCGAAAGCATAGTTGATGTGCGTGAGTTTGTCAGCGGCAATGTCCGTCACGAAAAAAGACTTTTGGTAGATCGACCACGACGAGAAATAGGCGACGATGCGGGCAGCGGGTTGATCGTCAGCGGCGGCGGTGGGATGCGGGAGGGTGGCGAGGAGCAAGCAGCCAGTAACAAGTAAAGCAAACAATCTAGATCGCATGATAACCTCTATCCATAGGTGCTGATGGTCGGGACGGGAGCCATCTCGTCCCGACCATCAGCATGGTCTCTATTTCTATTTACATTGCGAACCAAGATTGCAGCTTCATAGCGAGGGTCATATTGCCCTTGACCCTGACCTTGCCCTTCATGAAGGCGTCCATCGGCTTGAGTTCGCCGTTGATCATGGCGAGGTAGTCTTCCGTACTGGCGATCAGGGTCATATCCGCCGCTGACGGAGCCTCGCCAGCGCCGATGTTGCAGGTGCCGTTGGCGACCTGTGCCCACCATTTGCCACCGCTATCGCCAGTGATGTCAAATTGAATGGTAGCATTGTCATTTTGTGCCTTATCGGCCTGAAATTGCGTACACATATTGTCGAAAATGTCTTTTACATTGGTGAAACTCGGCATCGAAATCGAATCCTTTCATAGGTCGAGAGTGCGTTAGTATTGTTGAGTGTACCAAACATTGCTCAGTCCAGACACGTTGAGGTGATGATGCCCCAAGGTCGCATCGAAACAAACTCATTCGAAAGTCAGGTGCTACGTGGGAACCGTCTTGACGATCCGCATGTGCGCCCGTTGTCGGTGTATCTGCCCGCTGGCTACGATGATGATCCCGCGCGCCGCTATCCGGTGATTTTGATGCTGTCCAGCCACGGCAACACGGGCGCGGCGATGCTCAACTGGCGACCGTGGGACGAGAGCCTTAACCAGCAGCTTGATCGGTTGATTGGCTCCGGCGCAATGCCGCCCGTGATCATGATCGTCCCCGATACGTGGACGCGGTTGGGCGGTACGCTACACGTGAATACGCCCGCGCTCGGCAATTATGGCGACTACTTGCTGAACGAGATCATCCCGTATGTAGATGCGCATTATCGCACACTGGCGGACGGGGCGCATCGTGGTGTGATGGGGCGCAGTAGCGGCGGCTACGCGGCACTGTACCACGCGATGATGACGCCGGGGATGTTCGCGGCGGTGGCGGATCACAGCGGGGACGCTTATTTCGAGTTCATGGCGCTGCCGGACATCGCCCGCTTGCACCGGAATTTGATGCGCTTCGGCGGGCTGGATGGGCTGTTCGCCGCTACCAAGCAGACTGGGAGCAAAGATCAGGCTTTCTACGATTCGGTCAGTATTCTCACCTTCGCGGCAACCTTCGCGCCGAACGACGCGGCTCCTTACGGTTTCGATCTGCCGATTGATATGGAGACGGGCGCGCTGCGTGAGGATGTGTGGGAGCGATGCAAACACTTCGACCCGATCAACCTCGCGGGTGATCCTGATCATGCCGCGTCGTTGCGCGGGCTTAAGGAACTATTCATCGACTGCGGCATGTACGACGAGTATAATTTGCAGGTTGGTGCTCGGCTGTTGAGCCGCACCCTGACGCGCGTCAACGTTCCGCATACGTACGAGGAGTATCCCGGCGGTCATCGCGGCACACACTATCGGTATGAGGTGTCGCTGCCCCGGTTGGCAAAGGCACTGGTTGGGTAAACGCATGAACCGTCGTCTCGCAATTCTATTGCCCTGTTGTCTGCTGCTCATCGTCATGGTAGCTTGCGCGCAAACTACGACGCAGATCGTGTATGTGACGGCTACACCGCTGTTTGTCACCGCGCTGCCCAATGATGAGCCAACGCTGCCTAACCCGTTCAAGCCGACGCCGACGCCGAGTGGCCCGACCGCTACGCCGCTGGTCGTCACGCCGAATCCGACTTTCCCGCCGACGCCCTCCACCACGACGCATAATGTCGCGGCGGGCGATACGTTGTCGTCGTTGGCAGCGTTGTACGGGACGAGCGTCGAAGAGATATTGAAGCTGAATCCCAGCGTCAACCAGACGACGACGCTGCAAGTCGGGCAAACGCTGACCATGCCGGGGCGACCAACACAGGAAACGCCCAATACCAAGCTGATCCCTGACAGCGAACTGGTCAATTCTCCAAGCGTGACAGGCTTCGATGTGGCGGCGTACATCAAATTCCAACCGGGTTTCATCCGTGTGTATTCGGAAGATGTGTTCGGGCGGCGGATGAGCGGTGCAGACATCATCCGGTTTGTCGCTAACAGCACCAGCGTCAATCCGCGCTTGCTGCTGGCGCTGCTCGAATATCGCTCCGGCTGGATCACTAACCCTGTGCCATCGGATAGCAAGATGTTGTATCCGATGGGGTTCGTCACCAACTGCTCGCCAAATTTGTTCCAGCAGTTGAACTGTGCGGCGAACACGTTGAACGCGGGCTATTACAGCTATAAACATCGCGGCGTCACGTTTTTGCAGTTCAAGGACGATTCGCGGTTGGCCTATGCGCCGGAGTTGAATCCGGGCACGACAGCGGTGCAGTATTACCTCGCTCGCACCGCGAGTGATCGTGCCTCGTGGTTGGTGGATGTCTCGCGGGCAGGCTTTTTCACTACCTACATGGCATTGTTTGGCGATCCGTTCCGCTACGCCGTGGAACCGCTGATCCCGCCTGATCTTCAGCAGCCGACGCTGACGCTCCCGTTCGGGCAGGGCGAAGTGTGGTACCTGACCTCTGGCCCGCACGGTGGATGGGATGCGAATTTCAGCAGTTGGGCGGCAATAGACCTCGCGCCGCCAAGTCCGCCGGATGATGTCCTCGCGTCGCAAGGCTACTGCTACGTGTCGTCTTATTACATCACTTCGATGGCGGAAGGGTTGGTCGTGCGCAGCAGCGATGGCGTGGTAGTGGTTGATCTGGATTTGGACGGCGATGAGCGCACGGGTTGGACATTGGTTTACCTGCATATCGCCTCGGCAGATTCGGTCAAGGCGGGGACGCGCGTCCAGCCGGGAACCAGATTGGGGCATCCATCGTGCGAGGGTTTCTACACAAATTCGACCGCGACACATACGCATATCTCGCGGCGCTATAACGGTGAGTGGATTCCTGCCGACTGCTGGGCATGTCCACCGGGTGTAGCCGCGCCGCCGTTTGTGATGGGGGGATGGCAAGTACACGGCTATCCAAATCAGGTTTATCAGGGTTATTTGCAGAAAGGCGAGCAGGTCGTGCGGGCTGAACAAGGCCGCGACGATCCCTCGAATCAGATTTCATGGTGAAGCAGTGGATTACCCACGTCAAACGACTGAACCGCATTTATCGATTGTGGCTGGTGGCGGGAATGCTGATCTACGCGGCGCTGATCATCAGTTTGCCGACCGTGATTTCTACGGTCAGCGCACAAGATCAGCCGACGCCCTATCAGGCTAATATCCCGACTAGAACCACTACGCCAGAACCCGTCATCACGATCACGCCATCGCGCACAGCGACAGACTTTGTCAGCCGTATCAGCGTCCAAGCCAGTGATGCGGAAACAGGCGCAAATGTCCGTAATGCGCCCGATACCGAAGGCACGACGATCCTCGGCAAGATCAAGCGTGGGACGTTCTTCGAAGCAACCGCCCGTTTTGGCAAATGGGTGCAAATTCGTTATCTAGGCAGCCCGACGGGGATCGGGTGGGTGTTCGGGGAACTACTCGAATTCAAAGGCGGCGCGTTGGAAGATCTACCTGAAATCACGACAGACGCCATCCCGACGATGAATGTCGGCACGGTGCAGATCGAGCAAACCCTGAGCTATATCACCGCTACGCCCGGTGCGCTGGAAACAGCGACGGCAGCGCAGGCCATCGCGACAGGGCAGTTCTCCGCGAATAGCGCGGTGGGCGGCGCAGTGGGTGAAGGTACGTTGCTGCCTACCTTCACGAATCCACCACCGATGGTCGAAGCGACATTGCCCGCACGAGCAGTAGCGCAAAATCAGGGCGATCTGCCGCCAATCATCCCGATCGTCGGCCTCGCCGTGATCGGGCTGTTCGGGCTGATCATCAGCGGCTTGCGGCGTATCGGTGGGTGAGATCACTGCGCTGGCATAAACAATGGCTTGATGCGAAGCTCACGTGCTGTCTAGCCGCGTGTCACGAAATCAGCCTCCCATCGCGCAAACTGGCACAGCGTAGTCATGCTGTTGATCAGGTTGCCATCGCGACCGAACAGATGGATCCGCAGATAAGTTGCCGACTGGAGTCTATGATCAAAAAGCTGACACCATGCCAGCGCCTAATTGACGCTGGCATGGTGCTATTGAGACAATTCCTTATAAGGAAGTTTGGTTGATGGTTCGCAATTTGACCAAATCCGGGCATTCGAGGTTTGAACTAACTCTGGTGGTAACGGAGCGACGCTCTTGAATTGCCCATCGCGATTGTACATGCTGATTTTGCCGTCCAGCGTGATCGCAAACGCCTCACTGTTGGGCGTCCAGTAGATATTGTCGCCGTGATACGGTCCAATTGGCAGCCGAGCAACTAATTGCCCCGCTTTACTGAACAGTAAAAGGCTGGTCTGGTTAGTATCCACCGCGATGATGCGTTCACCGTCCGGCGAGAGCACGATGTTATAGGCAACCATATCGGAGACGAGCGTTGTTTGCCATGTTAAGAGATTGATGATGGCAATTTGCCCGACGGCAACGTTATTTGCTGTTGTCGTCTTTGGCGAGAAAAATAGAGCGATTTGACTATGGGCGTTGCCTTGCATGACCCACCCCGCCTCTGGGAGCACTAAAGGCGTCACATTGATTGGAGAAGCATGAAGCCCGACCCACTGTTCAGTGAGGTTCGTACTATTCTGAAATTTTACGATCATAGCGGATTGATTCGGGATGTTTTGTACGGTGCATTGTTGTGAGGCGGGCAAGGGAATAGGGACATGAGTTTCCGTTAGCGGCACCATCACAACTTGAGTCGATCCAGCACTGGTTGTACACATCCACGTGGCACCGAGTTCGAAGCTGACCGTCCCAAACTGCCCTACGTACCTGAAGCCTGCTGTCGGGTTGCCAAGCTGATAGGTAAAAATCCGCATATTGAAGGGGCTAGCAACGGGTAAATCGCTCATGGTCGTATGTAAAAAGCGACCATCCGCACTGAACAGCACGTACCCATAAGTTCCCCCTTCAGGATACTCCGGTGCTTTGTAGGCGGTCTGCGATTGCTCAAGTTCCCACCGATTGTTTCGCAGTACGAAGAGATCGAGTTCATCATAGCTCCCGACTCTGGTGGGGCTGCTGAGGACGGCTACGGCATCCTCAGTGGGCGACCACAGCATAACAGAAGTCTCGATCTTGTGACGAAGCTGGATCGTTTGCGACTGCCTAGCCTTAACGGACATGAATGTGAGCGTACCGATTTGTGATGTTGAACTGGAGAAACTGAACCATGCGCTGTCACGCGACCACTGAAATGCGAATTGATTGATGTGTGAAGCGGGTGTATCAGGTTGAGCCTCATAGGGTTGCGTCGTGGCGAGAATGGGCACAAAACTAGCAACATCGTGCAATGTCACCGTCAGGGTTTGTTGTGCCTGATCGACTGTACTGATTGCTATGTATTTGTTGTCTGGTGACGTGCCGCGTGCTGTCGTAAATTTGCTCGGTGTGGTCGTATCATCCAGTTGACCATAGGCACGTTTGTTGTCTACCACGCCGATCCGATGCTGCCCTAACAAGCCAAAATATTCATATGTGGTCATCCGATTGGACTCTGACCAAAATATGTTGGCGACAGAGGCGGGGCGTTTGGACTGATTCTCATGAAAGTATGCGCCATGCCACACATCGAACAAATAATGATTTTTGGAGGAACCTAGACTAAGGCAATCCCAATCGGAAGCAGAGGTCTGCTGTGTAACAAGGGCGAGTGATATGGAAAAAACGCCAATGATGACTATGACACTGAGTAGAAACCGCATCGACGTACCTGCCATGTGCTAGTAACTATGCACAGACTCTACCGCCGATAGATGAGACTATTATTAGATTGATGGCAAAACGGTGGGTAGTTCCACCTACTCTTTCTTGCGCTCTCGCCACTGCTGGCGGAACGACTTCGGCGCGAACGGCGGAAAATCGCGATTCTGCGTCCAGTTGCCGAGCATACCGGGCAGATTGTGGAGGTTACCGTCGCGGCCTTTGATGGCGTTGCTGGCAAGGCTGGCGGCGCGTCCGCTCATCTCATACAGTGCGGGTGACTGCATCGCCATTGACCAGCCTTTCAAGCCAATCGTGAGCACCATCGGCGTATCGTGCTCCTCGACCAGATCGCCGCGCAGACGCAACAGCATGTTGGGGATGTCAATATCGACGGGACAGGCACTCTTGCACGAGCCACATAGACTGCTGGCGTGCGGGAGCGGAGTGGCGTTGTGGATACCGGTCAGTAGCGGTGTGACAATCGCGCCGATGGGGCCGGGGTAAACCCAACCGTAAGAATGACCACCCACGTTTTGATAGACGGGGCAGGTATTCAGGCACGCGCCGCAGCGGATGCACGCGAGGACTTCGGCATATTCGGTGGCGTGGATGCGACTGCGTCCGTTATCCAGCAGGATCACGTATTGGTGTTCCGGCCCATCGGGATCGGTGGGATGCGCGGGGCCGCCAAATAGGTGCGTGTAGCTGGTCATGCGCTGTCCGGTTGCGCTGCGCGGTAACAACTGTACAAGCGTCGTGAAATCTTCCAGCGTCGCGATTACTTTTTCGATGCCGACGACGGCGACATGGACACGGGGCAAGGACGATGTCATGCGGGCGTTGCCTTCGTTGCTCACCGTGACCAGATGGCCTGTCTCTGCGATGGCGAAGTTCGCACCCGTGATGCCCATATCCGCGTCGATGAACTTCTGTCGCATGTGGACACGAGCGGCGGCGGTGATCACCTGCGGATCATCGCTCGGCGGCATGTGCAGCTTATCCATGAACAGGTCACGTACCTGCTCTTTGGTCTTGTGGATGATCGGGAACACGATGTGACTCGGATGATCATGCGCGATCTGCACGATGAACTCACCCAAGTCAGACTCCACGACTTCGATTCCGCTGGTTTCGAGCGCGTCGTTGAGCTTGACCTCTTCGGTCGCCATGCTCTTGCTTTTGATGGCCTTGTGGACGTTGTGTTTATGGGCGATGTCCAGCACATGACGGTTACATTCGTCGGCATCGATTGCCCACAACACGGTCACGCCGCGCTTGGTGAGGTTGGCTTCAAGCTGTTCCAGCAATTCCGGCAGCCGATGCAGCGCACGGAGTCGGGCGGCACGTCCCTGCTGGCGCAGCGCATAGGCATCCGTCGTTTCGCCCATCGCGTTGATGCGGTTGTTGACGGCGCGCGTTGTACCGCGATCCAGCGCGATTTGCAGCGTATCGTTATGAAGGGCAGTTTCGGCATTGGCAAGGAATTGATTGGCGTGATTTTCCATGATGACCGTCGGTGCTGTCAGCAAACATTACGATCATTGTAACACAGGGCAGCGCGGTGGGGCGTGTTCAATGAGGGCGAGAGAATCGACATTCTCTCGCCCGAAAGCAGATAGGCTAGGCAAGCACAGACATAGGTTGGCGCTCTTTGATGATCATCTGCATACCATACTTCGGCTTGAGCGTGAATTGACGATCCGGCACGACTTCGAAACCGGGCATCAACGCGATCTTGAAACGCTGCGCCAGCGTCGCCAGCAACATACGCGCTTCGAGCATGGCGAAGGAGTTGCCGATACACACACGTGGCCCGCCGCCGAATGGGATATAGGCGTGCTTGGGGATGTCTTTCTCGTTTTCTGGCGAGAAGCGCTCCGGGATGAACTCTTGCGGATCAGCGAAATACTGCGGATCGTAGTGCATCCCGATCACGTTGACGAAAAGGACACGTTCCTTGGGGATCGGGAACCCACCGAGCGTGACATCTTGCGCAGTGGATCGCGTGACGCCCCACGCGGCAGGGTACAGACGCATCGATTCCTTGATGACCATCTCGGTGTACGGCAGGTTTGGCAGATCAGCCAGCGTAGGCAGCCGCCCTGCGAGGACGCGATCAAGCTCGTCGTGTAATTTGGCCTCGACCTGTGGATTTTGCGAGAGCAGATACCATGTCCATGTCATAGTGACAGCGGTTGTCTCGTGCCCCGCGCCGAACAGCGTCATGGCTTCGTCGCGCACCTGCTTGTCGGTCATCTGGCTGTTGTCGTCGGCATCCCGCGCCGAAAGCAGCAGCGAGAGAAAATCGCCTTTGTCTTCGCCGCTGACACGCCGCGCATCGATGAAACCCTGAATCAGCTTGTCCAGACGGGTGACAGCCGCTTTCAGACGACGATTATGCGGCGTGGGCATCCATTCGGGCAGGACGAAAATCTGTTTGAAGCTCTCCTCCACCAGTGCCAAGCTCTCGCGCACTGCTTCCCCAATGCCAGAGGCGTCCTTATTAATATCCGCGTCGAACAGCGTCTTGGCGATGATGCGCATGGTCAGCCGCTGCATATCCATATCAATCGGGCGCGGACTGTTGACCATGCCCGCCCATTCGTCCGCCAAATCGCTGGCATACCGCGCCATGATCGCCGCGTATTCCCCGATACGTTTGGCGTGAAACGACGGCTGCACCAATTTACGCTGCCGCTTCCAGAAATCGCCTTCGCTGGTGAATAACCCGTTGCCGAGGATCGGGTTGAGCACGGTGCGCGTTAGTTCGGCTTTTTTGTACGCGGCGGTACTTTCCAGCAGCACTTCGTGGTTCAGTTCCGCGTCGTTGACCACGTAGGCGGGATAGGGGCCGAAGTAGAAGAGGGTCAGCGACCCATACTGGCGATTTTCCAACATGAATTTGATGGTATCACGGTTGAATTCGGCAAGATTCCCCATCGGGAAGTGCCGCTTGGGGCCGGGTGGTTGCAGCGCTCTAACGCCTACGTTGGATGCAGTTGACGTGGTCATGTCTCCCCTCTTCTCTCTCAATTGTGACAAATTACACAATTACGGCATATCATAGGACACTTGATTTTTGGAGTCAAGTGGGTTGTGAAAATTTTCGCAAGTTTTTATCATCGAAAACAGCAGAATTCATTTCAGGATAGCACAACCGACGATGACCACATCCGCCACTGGGATGATTTCAATAGCACAACTTCGGGCGACCTATCGAAGATCAGCCTATGACTAAGTGAATAAGTCTACACCTATGACTCCTTGACAAGCGTCCTAAACCACTTCATTTCAATGCTTTGTTCGCCTCCCTCATAGGTGTTAACTACTCCACTCAATGAATCCGTCAAATTCTGAATCCAATCCCAGAGAAAGTTTTCCAGCGTATTGGACGGATTAGCAAAGAATGCGTCTATTAGCGCCTCCCAAGCTTCAGGAGCACCGATCTCAAATAACGTTTTTCCAGCCTCAAATCTGATCGGAGAGTAATAATCGTTCCAAAGATCATTGGAGTGTTGTACTAGGATTGCAAGTTTATCAATAACGCCAGTTTGAACTTCAAGTCTACCGAAGAAATACGTCGCCGCTGCGCGCACCGGAATATCCAAATGATTATCTAGCGCCATATGATACAACTTGAATCTTGCCCGATGATCACCCTTACTCGCGCGTTCATAGTGTGCTTCAAGTTCACGCCAAATAGTGGTTTCTTTATATGCTGGTGCAGTTTGTATCTCTTTCTCAAAACGAAGTTGGTGTGCTTTGTCGCGATTTTCAGCCGCGTGAATTTTAGCTTCAAATGAAGGGCGCAGTCGGATTATGGCTGTTTTCAGATCGACCCATTCTAATGGTATTGTCCAAGGAATCTCACGTTGAGAATCATTTGATGAGATCGAAGTAACAGCCAGCTCGACAATTATGTTGAAGTATTTCTGAAGAAATTTCTGGGCTTGATCATCACTATCATGGTATTGATAGATTTGATGTACCGAAAAAAGGGTTAGTAGGGTCGGATGTGTATCAAGAATCGATATAAGTCGATGCAGCACAATGAGAGTCATATCATGAGGC